>NZ_AUXV01000056.1 GCF_001625575.1 Pseudoalteromonas luteoviolacea S2607 | reverse complement strand
TAAAGGCTCTGTGGGTAGGCCTGATGCTAAGCAAAAGTATTGCGAGCACTTAAAGCTAAAACGACGAGGTAGCTTGACGCAGTGTAGTGAATTACTTGCTTAGCCTTTAATATGCATTAACACCCCAATTTCAACGTAGCTTTTAAAAGTTACGTGGTTAGTCATGTCTGAAATCCCGACAAAGTTATAAAGTTGAGCAACTTATCAAAGGCTCAAAGCGAATTGAGCAATTTTTAGTTGTTTGTTTCTGCTTTGAAACATGTTGAGGTGTAGTTGTGGTATAAATTGAGATGGGTGTCATATTTAATTTTCTATATTTAATTTATCTGCTTGTATGTTTTGCAGATTTTCAGTTAACGATAGCACCACTAGTGACAGACCTGAAGACGACACTTAGAGTCACTTCAACAGCTCTCGAATTGAAAATTTCAGGCAGTTTTTGCTGGAGATCATACCAGCCAAGCACACTACTATCGCGCTGATCACTAGTGTTGATACTATCCATAAAATATCTGGGGTATAGCTGATACCAAACTGAGATAGATAGATAAGCTGAGCTGCTAAGTGAGTGCCAATAATCGCGCCAATACTGATAATTAAAGAGGTTATGAGCCATTCACAGTTTTACCTACCCCAGAAGGGCGAACAATGGCATATGGGTGGTTGGCTTCAATCGTTGCGCTAAAGTCATCAAATAGCTGAAACTTATCGCGACCGATGGTGAAGTGATGACTGATATTATTGAGCGTAATCTTGGTATTCATACCTTTACCCTATGCAGTAAGTTGGTAGGGTTAAGTTAGGTGCAGCGAGGTGAAATCTGGGTGAAATTGCACTTTTAAATTTTTTTAGTTACTTTTTTGTATCACTATCTGGAGAAAAGTATCTACTAACTTTCTTTTTATCTGTATCAGAAAATCCCCCGATTTCATATCTTGGTAATCTTTGCATGTATTCCGCCTGCATTTTTCCTTGGCATTGAATTCCCAGTACTTTAACTTGTTTGAAACCCTGGGTGTATAATTGATTAGCTAAATGTTGAGCTGTAGGCTTTTCATCAAACCAGAACTTATGTTTAGTAACTGAAGGCATGCCAGCTTTATCTGTTTCTAATCGTTTTTGGGGAGCCTTTGTTACTCCTCCGTAGCATGCTAAGAGTTCTACTTTTTCGAGCTGGATTTTTTCTTTATATTTGCCCAATGTCTTTGATATATCTTTTACAGAAAACTCGTCTGAGAAAAGTTTACCTTCCTTTTTATGAGATAGTGTCTCGGAACCAGGTGAGCCATGGCCAACTACAATAAGTTCTGATTCATTACGAAAGTCATTTTTTTCTAAGCTTTTTGACTTAGCTTTGTTATATAGTTCAATTCTATGTATGAATGTATAGAATAAATTTCGATATTTAATGAGTTCTTTATTATCTTCTTTTGATAGTTTATCTGATTTATAGAGTTTAGTAATTTCATTGAGAAGGGCATTGTCATTGATGTTGTCATCAAGGAAAGTCTTAGCTAAGTTATCTACATATTTCTTTTTTTCATTTGTTTCATTTTTATCTTCTAATATTTTTGCAAATACTCCTGCAATAAAAGCCCTTGAGTTTTCATGGTATTCTGATTTTTTCTTTTGGTATTCCTCTATTTTTTCAGCTATTTTCTTATTGAAGTAAATAGCGTGTTTTTCTTTTTTAGTTATAATTTGAATCTCCTTAATACTAGGCTCTTTTGAGTTTGCTTCTTTTGATTTTATATAATATGATTCTGAGTTTCCCATAGCAAACTCTACTGCTTCTTCATGTTTAATGTGAGCGTAATATCTCAACGTCTTTTCAGGTGGCATGATATGTTTTCCATAAGATAAAAATCGACACTAGACTTTGATGTCAAGTGCCTTAATAAGTTGATTGATATAGCTTTAGCTAGATTCAATAGAAAGTGCTCTAAGTGCATAGCCAGCGCTTTCGTCTTGGTTTGTGGTTGATATAGTAATATCTATCGAGTTTAATCCTAAATTAAGCATATCCTCATACTCAACAGAGGAGAAATTTTGATCTCTTAAGGTGATCGCCAATAAATTATGCTCGCCACCTTCAGCTTCTAGTGCATCGACATATTTTACTATTGGGTTTTCAGTATTGCCGTTAACAACAAAAGTTAATTTAATAGCGCTGTCTTTGGTCTTCCAATGTTTTAAATATAGCGTGTAGTCAGATGTATTATCTATAACTTTAAATAGTGCTTGTAGGTTAAGCTCAGTGCAAGTTTGGTTAAGTGTTGCATTTAACGACGTTTGACTGGCACTAAAACCACAATTTACATTTTTATTGGTGTAATCTGTATTGTCTGTGATTTTTAATTGGTTGTTATCAGAGAATATGCAAAACTTACTTGGCTTATGATCACTGTTACTCATTTTAGGTAACACTGAGAACTTACTTGGTATAAACCCAATAATAGTTGAAGGAGATGCTGGTGATATGGGTTTGAGTGCGAGTACAGATAAATCTAATTCAACAGAAATATCGGTTTCCCCTTGCGGGGTTAATGCCGTTGGCCCTGCATCTATATATACAGAAACTGGAATATCGTTGGAAGAAGAATCTTGGGAGAGTTCATGAGTTGCCGTATATAAGTTGATATCGTGTACTACTTTTATTATTGAGCTGGCATTTTCTCTAATAATAAGTTTGGTTTGTGATTGACAGCTAAAATTCAAACCAAACTCAGATAAATGACTTGGCGGGTACAACACATCATTATTGTATAAACAAGACAACATCGGCGCCGGAACTTTAACCTCGACTTTTACTTTATTGTTATCAGTTTTTTTATCGTTAGAAACGGAGCCGTTATCAATTTCTTGTCGACACTCTAATACATTCCAAGGGTATTCTTGTGCGAAATTCCAAGTGATGGCGTTAGCGTTTGGGTTGACGTAGCTATAAACACACCAATCTTTTATGTTCATATCAGCATTATTGGAGCTATTCTGACTGCTGTTATTACCGACTTCTTGGCTGTTACTATTGGAATAATCACTACTTTGAGTTGTTGAGTGGTCGTTATGTGAGCGATTAAATGAAAACACACCACTTTGCAACCCAATATTGGCTGAATAGGAATTAGTTTGTGATAGCGACGAACCCGAAGAGTTGGTTCTTGTGGTTGTATTACTGCTTCCATCATCTGAGCCTGCGCTTGATGATGTCTGGACTTGAGTATTAATAGTTTGTGGGGAATATCCTAGTAATTGATAGCTTTGTGTGCCATCTTCCGCCATATTCAATGATGTGCTGGATTGTACGATAGCTGGGTAATTTTTAAATGAGGTAATATCCCGTTTGGGGCCTACCATTATTCCGTTAGGGTTGTATATAGTTACGCGTTGTGTGCAAGTAAGAATATATTCCCTATCTCTTGGTGTCGCTGTTATATCAAAGTTGGAACCTGTATTGAGTTGAACATTTTCATACTGAGCAACTTCATAAACAATTGTAATTAACCCAATTGCTTCGTTAACTGTCGCTTCAGGATAAAACAACTTATTGTAGTAGGTGAATGTATATGGGTCATTTGCTTTAAACATTTTATATCCTAAGAATTATAGTTAGTTGCTGCCAGCGTAGATATAGTAATTAATAGAAAAGTAAGGTTGGACAATATTGTGGGCTTGATTACCTCCACGAGTGTCCGTTTTTTCGATTGAATCACCCGAGCCGCTATCAGTGTATGGACGATAATTTCGGGTTTTACCTGCGAAACTTGCGTCATGTAGGGTAAATTGTTTTTTATTAATGTAATGAGAGTGAGATGGTAGTTCACCGGTTGTAAGTTGATGTTGCCATTCGCCACCGTATGCAGCCAATGGGATACATTGATCGCTAGGGAAGTTGGCTGAAGATTCATCAGAATTAGTCGAAACTGCTGCATTGGCTTCCCCTGCACCAACTAACACTCGGCCGATAAGGTTGGGCAAGGTGTTAGAGTTTAAGGAAATTTGTAGCTGGTTATATTGTGCTGGAATCGCTGAACCGTCACATAGCAACCAGCCTTTTGGTGCTGTTCTGTGGGTGGCAATTGGTAAGATGGTTCCGATAGGTATACTCATTTTTTTGTCCTAGTTATGTTTGTTAATATTTCCCTTAATAATGGGGGTTATAATTCACTCTATTGCTTGTTAGCTTGCTGCTTGACATTGAATAACTGTTAACTCACCTACATCAGAGAACTTTGCCATAAACATCAACGATTTATTATCGGATGTTCCTGTTGACGTCATACTGGCATTCTTATGAATGTCTGTATGTAAATCACTGCCATTAAAATTTAGATATAAACTTGCTTTGTCCGAAGCATGAGGAACTTTATTTACAAGCTCTGGACCCCTTGATTCTGCTGACCCTAAGGAGTTTCATTTTCAGGCATTGGAAGTCACTCATACCTGCGCCATAATTCATAACATAAGAAATATGAAGCGGGGTTTCATCAGTAGTAGTAAATTGGTATGTTGTGCTTTTAAAATCAGCCTTATATTTATCCTTTAAGCATAGATACATCAGTTAAAATATATATTTAATTAGACTGTAATAAGCTTAGATAACTTTTAAAAAAAACATATTACAAATGATTACATATCACTTATTAACATATAATCAATGGGAATGTTCCATGGGACAGACACTCTCATTTTATGACGTTGGTACTGAACCACTGCATGCCATAACGCCGGGACAAATGAAACTTGCAATTAGCTTGGGACAGGCACAAGTTTGTTCCTTAAATTAATTGTAAGCCTCGTATTCAGCGGGTATATTTTGTGACGATTTAAGGAGCAGAAAGAGTAGCCATGGGAAGAATATTTCAACAGGGTAGGTGGATAGCATAGGCTGAACTTCAAATAATTGGAGGTGTAGCTTCTACAGCTGTTGTTGGAGTTTTGTGTACATCTGTTTACGGTTGTATACTGGGGAAGAAGAGTAATTTAATAATTTAAGAAGACATATATGGGCACTCCGTGTATGTCAAGCAGAGTGAATCTATCGGGGCTGCTTTTGCTAATGTAAATGTGCGACCAACTACATATTAGGGCCTTATGAACACCTTACTCAAAGCATCGCTTTCAACTATTCATCTGAGCCTTTCTAAACTCACTGGGGGTTTTACCTGTTGTTTGCTTAAATGCTTTGTAAAAGGAGGAGCGCGCATTAAAGCCTACTTCTAGTGCAATATCGAGCACGGTATTGTTATTGGCCAATATTTTTGGTTTCGCAGCCTCAATACGCCATTGATTAACAAAATCAAAAAAGCTTACAGACAGCGTTTCATTTAGCGTTTGTGATATATAGTTTGGTGAAATATTTAGGTGCTTTGATAGCTTTTGCAATGACAAGTTTGGGTCTAAATAGAGTTTGTCTTGTTCCATAGCCGAGTTTATCTTTATGACAATCCGTGCTGATTGCGCTTTATCTAACGCGGAACGTTGGTATTTATTAGTCGGCGAGTACTTGTTATTTTTAGTATTGCTGGGTTCTATGGCTATATCTTTTATGGAAGCGGTATCTAACATCGCTAATGCAGGCTTTTGTTGCAACCCAAAGTGGGTCATGCACCAGAGTAAAAGTAGCGAAAGGAGTACTTCTGTATTGCTATTAAACACAGCGTGGTTAAACAAACTTGATGAAAATACTGTCACAACAGAACATAACCAAACACTTGCGGCAATAAAAAGTAGCCAATTCATCCAGTTAAGCTCTTTTTTATCGTGATTTGAAAAAACGTCTTTTAACGTTTTACGGTATTGATTCAATCTGTGTACAACTTTGAATAAGGTATAGACGCATTGCGCGAGCCAAAGCAGCATCATGCTTAACATGCCGATGAGCAATAAGCTAACAAAAGAGTTGTTGACACCCTTATCATGTATGAAAACGGCGGCATGAATCTCTTTCGGCAAAAATAATATCATCACGGAAATCAGTATGGCTGGCACCATTAAACCGTAATGTTTCAGCTGCCTTTTATGTAATAGCCAGGGTCTGTCTGCCGTGAGCCCCTCCACATAAAGCCACAGAGATGGGCAAAGTAAAAAGAGTGCTGGAAATGCCAAGGCTGTGTACAAAGCATAGTAGTCAGGTAATACAGAAGAAATTGTAGAGTTTAATGCCAACACACCGCTGGCAAATAAAAATAACGCCAATGGTAAATTCATAGCCTGCTTTGTTACTCTTGATAAAAGAATAGGTACACTGATACACACTTGACCAACAATCATCATAGTCAGAATAATTTCGATAGGGTTGGCCAAGTTCAGCTCCTTGTATAACACTGTTTTGTAGAGGCTCTAGCATAAAAGTGTGTCCGCGCTTATAGTCTCGGACGACCTAACTATTTATAAGTTATATCGTTTAGCTCCGTCAACTATCCCTAAACAAAGGGGTTAAATCAAAATAACGGAGCTATTATGAATACAACAAAAGACATTCCTCCCTCATTTGAAGATTACAAAATAAATGTGAAGTTGAAGATCTCAGCATTGTGGATTGCTGTGATGTTCTGCTATGTCTACGGTGATTACATTCAAGTGTTTGTGCCAGGTATCATGTCTGAGGCGCTGCTCGTCAGTGCAGACAAAGAGGGAATTCAGTTTGAATTCTTTGCTGTCGCATTATTAATGTCCATACCAAGTGTAATGGTTTTTCTAACGTTGGTATTAAAACCTATTATCAATCGACGATTAAACATCATCATCCCCAGCTTATTTGTTGTGCTACTTGTGTCACTTAACTTGGATACCGTGTGGGGCTTTTATCTTTACCTTACAGGGCTCGAAGTTTTGTTATCGTTAATGACGATTTGGCATGCTTGGAAATGGCCCGTGAGTGAGTTGGAGAGTTAGGCAGAACACCAATTTAGCGAAACCGTGAGACGAGATTTTATCCATATATTACATATAAATAAGACGTATTTTTAAAGGATTTTTAATATGAAAAGGTTACTCCCTTTTGCTTTATTCAGTAGTTTGATTTATGCATATGATTCAATCGATTTACAATTCAATGCCGATGGTAAGCTTATTGTGCCAGATACAGGTTCAGCCTTTGTTGCTGGGAATGGCGAGCTGGCCTATTTGCAAAAAGTCGATCTTAAAAGTAAACAAACAACGCTATTGGCTTTACCTGACAATCCGATCATGTATAGCCTTGGCAAGCTAGCTGGCCACCAAGGCACCCAAGCGTTTGTGTTAACCGAGCAGGGCATTTTTCATGTCGGCGAAACAAACGCACATAAGCTAATTAAAACAGACTCTGTGTTTGAGTTTGATACACTTCCGCAGTTTAGATATCAAACATTTACGTTGGATGTAAATGGGGATGACCTAGCTGATTTTTATTTACCCGGCGTTGAAAATCAGACCATTTATGTCCAGCAGGAGACTGGTACTTTTAAATCTATTGCATTGCCTTTAAGTGCAAAGACAATCACTCACGCCACAGAGCAAAAATTGATGATAAGTCATACGTTGCCTCACTTTCCCGCACTAGCCGACATAAACGGAGATGGCATCAACGATTTAATGTTTTATGAGGAACAAGCAGTACGGTATTTCTTGGCAACCAGTCAAGGGCCAAGTAAAGAACCGCAAACCCTCTTTACGGTAAATAATAACAGCAAGCAGCGTATAGAGAAGTTAAGAGATTTTAACAATGATGGTTATCCAGATATTCATACTATAGAGAGTCTCTCAGAGGGGACAGACAAAGAAAAAGACTTAGACAGCGAAAGTATCCATAGAATTTTCTTTTCTGAGCAAACGAGTAACGGGCTGGTGTTTAAAAACAGTCCAGATATTGAATTAACTTTGGAAGAAACAAGCGCCATCGCTAACATCAGTGATTTTGATGGTGATGGGCTAAATGATTTAGCCGTTATTTCTTTTGATATTGGCTTTATGGATATTATTTCAATTGCCAGTGCGGCAATGGAGAATAAAGAAGTGATGCTCGACAGCACCATTAGTATATTTAAGGGTAAAACTAACAACCAGTTTTCTAAAAAAGCCGCCTCAAAGAAAAGCTTCGAATTGGCGATGAATATGAATAATTCAAATAGCGGTACTGATAAAGGTATTATTTTCAAAGATTTCAATGGTGACGACTTAACTGATTTATTAATAAGGTCAGATACTCACGAACTCAAAGTTTATTTTGGCGATGAAAAAAGGGGGTTATCGCGAAGAGCGAAACGAATTAAACGCTCGCTGCCAGAATCTTCAGGCGACATTTATAGCTATGATCTTAACCAAGATGGAAAAGAAGAAATTGTATTGAAGGTAAATGATAAAAAAGAAGGCTTTAGGCTGGAAGCCATTCATATCAGCAGGAATTAAGAAGGTGACTATCCTAAATCAAATAAAATTGATTTGCGTAAATGTAGTTGAGTGCCACGTTTGTTTCGTTTAGATAGCGCTTTTCAGCGTGCGGGGGATTGAGATACAGGCACACGTTGTGTGTGCCTGTAATCACCTAGCATATTAGTAATAGTATGCCACTGAACACATGTCGCCAGTGCATGATACGCCGCGGTCAAGCGAGAAATAATACAGTTGTTCAATTGAACTGACATCGATTTGTGACAACGAGTTGTCGTGCAAGTAAAGATAGTTTAATTGACTGTTATTAACTAGGTCGAGTGAAGTGATCTTGTTATTCGACAAATGTAGCTCTAATAACGCGCTATTATTTGTCGTATTGAGCTCAGTTAGTTTGTTGCCGTCGGCCATCAAGACCTGCAACACGGCACTATTGGTGATATCGAGTTGAGCGATATTGTTATGCCTTGCATCAATATAGGTTAATTCGCTTTGCTCTGATAAGTTTAATGTACTCAACTTATTGTTGTTGACTGACAGGCTTTGTAAAGCGGAGCTTGTTGCTAGGTCTAGCTTGGTCAATTGGTTGTTGTTCACACTTAACGACATCAGTGCTGAGTTTGCAGTGGTATCAAGGTGAGTCAATAAGTTGTTGTTTAACTCCAGACTTGTAAGGGATGGACTAGACGATAGTTCTAGCTGTGTTAGCTGGTTGTTCATTGCCTGCAGCTCAGTCAGTGATTCTTGATTATCCAAGGTCAAAGATGATAATTGGTTGTCATTGACGTTAAGGGTAGAAATACCTTGGTTGTTGCTCAGGTCCAGCTTTGCCAGTTGGTTGGAATGTACATTTAATGTGTTCAGTGCTGTAACAGCAGATAAATCAAGTTCAGATAATTGGTTGCCAATAAACTTAAGTGTTGAAAGCGCGTCGACACCAGAAAAACTGACCGATGTAAGCTGGTTTTCAGAGGCATAGAGGTTGGCTAGAGAAGGCGCATTTGTTACTGCTAATGTATCTAGCATATTGTAGTTTAGGTATACACTTTCTAAATTAGGCTGATCCACAATTTGGAATGAGGTAAGTTGATTGCTCGCGACATCCAGATAAGTTAAGGCCGTGTTTTTGGTAATATCCAGTTGCTTGAGTTGGTTACCGGATAAAGAGACAGACTGTAATAGCACATTGTTAGACAGGTCAATACTGTTCAGCATATTGCCATAGGCATATAAGTGGGTCAGCTTTGTGTTTGAAGATAGGTCTAGCGAGGTCAATGCACTGTTGTTTAAGTTTAGGGAGTTCAGTTTTTTATTGTGCAATAGGTCAAGGCCTGTAAGTTGTAATGACCAAATACTCAGCTCTTGGAGCTCTGTTAAATTTGACATGTTCAGGCTACTAAGTGGCAAACCGGAAAGCGACAATCGCTCGAGTTTAGGATGAACGGACAAATCCAGTTCATTTATCGGCATCGAGCTCAATTCTAAGTATTCAAGTTGTGTCAACGTAGACAGAGCGATGTCGTCCAGATAAGCGCTATTTAATGAAAGATCCTTAATTTTGGGAGCGGCAGAAAGGTCTAGCTGAGCCAGTCGATGAGTATAAACTCCCAGCTGTTCAAGCTGCGCATTTTTGGATAAATCGAGCTTAGTGATCTGATCACTTCTAATTGATAGCCTCTCAAGCAACTGATTATTGGTTGTATTCAGATATTTCAAATCCCATGCTGTGAGATACAACGCTGTTAGCAACTTATTCGAAGAAATGTCGAGCGTATCGATTTGTGAGTTGTATATTGTCAGCGTTTGCAGTGCCGTGTTGTTGTTAACATCCAGTGCAGCGAGAACTTTACTTTCTACTAATAGGTGAGTTAGTGCTGTGTTTTTTGACACATCTAATTTTTGCAACTTATCCGCAAATACTACTAGTTCTTTCAGAGCAGGGTTTTGGTCTATTTTAATGGTTTTAAGTTGGGAAGCTGATACAGATAGATTAGTAAGTGCTCTGAAGTTGGAGAAATCCAGCGATGTAAACCCATCACCAGAAACAGACAGCTGAGTTAGTACATCATTTAATGGAAAGTTCAGTTGCGTTAGCTGGTTGTTAGATAAGTAAAGCGAAGCAAGCATGGGGTTGTGAGAGATATCTAACTCGGTCAACTGGTTACTTTGTACATCGAGCTCTGCGAGATTAGGTAGTCCAGATAAATCTAGGGTGGTAAACTGGTTGTTTGCAAGCTTTAAATAGGTCAGTTCTGGGTTTTTGGACAGGTCTATCGCGGTAAACTCATTGTCATACAAATCAAGTGACTGTAATTGCGGGTTATTTTGAAAGTTAATATTTGTTAGCGCATTAGAAGATAGGTTTATCGTTTCCAAGGCATTATTTTTGCTGAGATCAAGCTCAGAGAGTTGATTATTCTGTACCGATAAATATGCCAGTTTTACAGCATCAGAAAGGTCCAAGTTGGTTAGCTGGTTGTAATAAAGGCCTAGGTTAGTCAACTGCTGTGTATTGGCCAAATTCAGTTTGGTTAATGGCGTGCTGTAAACATACACATTCGTTAGAGCTGAATTCTGTGATAGATCTAGCTCAGTGATTGCGGAACCATGCAGGAATAGGTCGTTAAGATTTGCGTTGTTAGAAAGGTTCAGGCTTGTCATTGCCGAATTTTCAACACTTAAACTTTCAAGGTTTGCATTAACTTTCAGGTCTAAACTGGATAGTAATTGACTGTCTATTCTCAGGTTGGTTAATGCGGTGTTGTTAGACACATCCAAGGCTTCTAGTTGGTCAGCGCCAACATCAAGGTAACTGAGTTGACTATTCTGTGTGATATCCAGCGATTTAAGTTGCCCGCTATGAATTTGCAGAGATGTAAGGGCTGTGTTTTTAGAGACATCTAAAGTTGATAACTGACCGTCACTCACGTATAGGTTGTTGAGTAAGGTGTTGTTTGAAACATCAAGCGTCTCGAGAAGAGGGCTTGAGATAGTCAATGAATATAACTCTAGATTCTCTGATATATCTAAGCTTGTTAAGTTTTGATTGTAAAGGTCCAAATATCCAAGCTTTTTAAAGTGTTTGATGGCTTCGGTGTTACTGATGGGCTCCTCACAGTACAAATAGGTAACCTCATCAGCGTACTTTATACCCTCATTATGGGTTAAGCATTGTGCAAGTGCAGGGTCTATATTCAGCTCGCTAAGCGTAACACGAGGCTTAAATTGAATTTCAACAGTACAGTCTGCCTGCATGGTTTCAATAATATAAAGATCACCGCTTAGTGTACCGCCACAACCAGTGGCTGAGTCTGCGTAATAGCCCTCTTCTGGGTGAAGTGAAAAATTTGCACCAAAACCTTTACGTATTGATTGCGTTGCCGGATGGACGCTGCCAGAGCCGCTAATATTGGTATTCAGGGTGAAGGTTTCTGTAGGTGCAACGAGAGAAGAGTTGCTAGTGCTTTGATCGCTACTGCTACCTCCGCAGCCAATCAAAAAAAGAGAAAGAACTACTGCCGTAGGGAAAATCGGTTTATGTGTCACTTGGGTACTCCAAAAGCTTTTTCATCAAATTGCCATATCTCAGCAAATCGGCGGGCGCTGGTTTGGCGATGTTCTGTGCGTATTGTAATTGTGTACTCAATAAAGATACATAGTAAATGCACTAACCATCGATAATTTTTATAAGCTAACAGCTTACACTAGAGCGCTTAAGTGGCGGGCTCTAGAGCTACTTGCTTGATTGAGGGCGCTTTTTAAGACTTTGCTGGGCTATCTGGCTTTTCAATGAATATTCGAAATTCTGACACATCAACGGGTAATGGTTCTAAACCAGATCAGGAAGATGCCTCAAGCACATAAAAAATCATGTTCTTCGGGACTTGAGATGAAAGCGAAAATTTACATTTAATAAAAGTAAATTAAATTGCCTATATTTGTTTTAGTTTTCTAAAATTTTATCGCGTATAAAATTAATCTTCTTACCTTTTAAGGCGGTTTAAACACATTTTTTTTGTGCTATTAATGTTGATTTTTTAATGGTAATCCAATTTTAGTTTATAGAAGAGGGGAGTGATGTGCGCACATCTTTTTGGTATAAATTTAAAATGGTGCTTTTTAATTAAGGCATTCTTTTGCTCTTAAATTTAACTTATATTCTATTGATTTTACTGATTGACAAGTACAATAAGCCTTCTAACTTATTTTTTATCTCCATAAGGCACTAAAACACTCAAAGAACTTTGTGTTGCCCCAGTGTTGAACGGCGTGTATTTCCTACTACACTCGTAATTATGCTCAATTGAAGTATTGATTGGCCAGATTACAAGGAAATGATATATGCGTATTTTTAACAATCTTAAACTCCGCTGGAAATTACTTTCAATAGCTTTAATCCCCCTCGTTTTTATGGTTGCGCTTGCAGTAGACAAAGTGTTTGAAAATCAAAAGCTAGAGCAAGAAAATGCAAAGCTACTACTGCTAACTCAATTATCGGTATTGGCTAATGAGTTTGTTCACGAAATGCAAAAAGAGCGCGGTGCCACAGCTGGCTTTTTGGGAAGTAAAGGCGTTAAGTTTTCTGATGTGCTACCCAAACAAAGGGAAGACACAGATCAAGCTGCTAGCCGCTTAGACAATTTCTTAAAAGAGTTTGATGTAAACCAGTTTGATGGTGAATTCGCCGAACAGCTAAACAGCGCGCTTACTTTGAAAAAGCAACTGGGAAGTATTCGCGAACAGATCAGCGACTTTGCTATATCAACAAGCGATGCTATTGGCTACTACACTCGATCTAATGGTGCCTTTTTATCCACGATCACTTTTTTGGCAAAATTGAGTACGCAAAGCGATATTGTGAATGCAGCGACCGCTTACCGGAATTTTTTAAATAGCAAAGAGCGAGCTGGTGTCGAGCGAGCGGTGTTTACAGCTGTTTTTGCAGAAAACCAGTTTAAGCCTGGGCAGTATGAGAAGTTGAGAAACTTGATTACGGTTCAGGATACATACATGGAAGTGTTTTTAAGTCTGTCTTCGCAAGAGAATAAACGATTTTATCTCGCGACCATGGAAAATGAGGCCGTGACCGAAACGCAAAATATGCGCAATGTGGCATTTTCCAAGGTAAATGAGGGAGATTTTGGTATAGACGCGGCTTATTGGTTTAAAATGCAAACCGCGAAGATAAACTTGTTAAAAACAGTTTCTGACAAGTTGTCTGATAATCTTGCGACCTTGTCCAACAGCTCATTAGAGCGCGCAAGCCAAGATGTTTATATGGCTGTTGTGTTAATGGTTGTTTCTCTGTCGCTGACACTTGGCTTTGTATTTTTTGTCCTACAGCGGATCACATCCCCCATCAATAATGCTGTAAAGATTGCCCAAGAGATCTCTACAGGAAATTTGGAAAATAAAATAAATGCAGAAACTAAAGATGAATCAGGTCAGTTGCTAAAAGCATTAGAAACTATGCAATCGAGCTTGCTTAAGTCAGGACGCGAGCTGCAAGAAAGAATGGAATTAGAGCGTACTCAAGCCGCTGAAAACAACAGGCTTAAACAGGCATTAGACAACGTTTCTGCAAATGTGATGGTTGCCGACGAGAGCAATGCCATAATATATCAAAATAATGCTTCGAAGGCCCTTTTCAATGAATGCGAGTCCGCTATAGGCGAAACATTAAAAGGTTTTAACGCGGCAAATATTATAGGCTCTAATGTATCAGAATTGCACCCATCTCCCGTGGCTTTGTCACAACAATTAAGTGACTTGAAGCAAACCTACAGTGAAGAGCTAAAGCTGGGTCGAAAGTCTTTGATGTTAACGCTTAATCCTGTGGTCAACGAAGAGCAGAAAAAGCTCGGGGTCGTGCTAGAGTGGCAAGATCTTACTCAGCAACGAGATGCTGAATCTCAGATACAAAAAGTAATTAAAGCGGCAGCGAAAGGAGAGCTAAATACTCGTATTGATAGCGCCCATTTTGATGGGTTTATGAAGGTACTTGCCGATGGCATCAATGAGCTGCTTGAAGCAATCGTTGGCCCATTGAAAAAAACCGCTGAAGCGGTGCACCTTATATCCAAAGGTGATGTTCCCGCATTGATTAGTGAGCAATATCAAGGAGATTTTGCGTTACTTAAAAACAATTTGAATACTTGCATTGAAGTTGTTGGTTTGTTGATAAAAGATGTGAATAGTTTGGCCAATGCAGCTGTGGCTGGTGACTTGAAAAAGCGGGTAGATTTGGCTCAGCACAATGGAGACTTCCGGAAAATCGTTGCTGGTGTTAATGATATGATGGATGCGATGGTCGGGCCATTAACGAAAGCGGCCAACGTTGTGGAAGCTATATCAAAAGGGAATATTCCTGGGCACATTACTGACCAATATAGCGGCGACTTTGAGTTGCTCAAGCAAAACCTCAACACTTGTATCGATGCGGTAGGTCGATTGATTGATGATGCAAATTCGCTTGCAGACGCGGCGAGTAATGGCAATTTGGCAGCCAGAGCAGATACATCAAAGCATCAAGGCGACTTTCAAGAAATTATGACAGGCGTGAATACTTTGCTGGAGTCTGTTGTTGCGCCAATGGATGAGTGTAAATCGGTCATGACACAGGTCGCAAAAGGAGATTTATCTCAGCAAATGGGCGATGTTTACGCCGGTGATTTTGCTTTACTGAGTCAGTCAATAAATACCAGTTTAAATAGACTGTCTTCGGTTATCGAACAAGTAATGGCTAGCGCAAATCAAACAGACAACTCTTCAAATGACTTGTCCAGTGCAGTGGTAAACCTCAGCCAAAGAACAGAGCAACAGGCGATGGCGTTAGAAAAGACGCGTTCTTTGATGGGAGAGCTTACAGAATCTGTGCTCAATAGCGCTGACAAAGCACAAAATGCCAATCAACTCTCTGCGGATACCCAAATGCAGGCTGAAAGTGGCTTTAAAGTAGTTGGGGATGCTGTCGATAGCATGAATGAAATTAACCAAGCAAGTGAGCGGATCACCGATATCATAGGCGTGATTGATGAAATTGCTTTTCAAACCAACCTATTAGCACTTAATGCTGCGGTTGAAGCGGCAAGAGCGGGTAAACAAGGTAAAGGGTTTGCTGTGGTAGCGGGTGAAGTTAGAGCCCTAGCGCAACGCTCTGCAACAGCAGCCAAAGAAATAAAAGAGTTGATCCGTGCCAATGTAGATAAAATTTCAGTGGGAACACAGTTGGTCAATCAATCAGGGGATACGTTGAGTAAAATCGTCAATGCGGCACAGAATGCCAGTGAGATGATAGCTGAAATAGCATCTATTTCTGATCAGCAAAACAGTGCGATCAAGCAAGTGAATCAGGCTATTTTACAAATGGAAGATATGACGCAGCAAAACGCAGCGATGGCAGAAGAAGCATCAGCGACCGCAATATCAATGTCTGAGCAAGCGGGAGAAATGATGCAAAAGCTAAATGGCTTTACAACCAAGATAAATGAAGTTTCTGCGCAAAATCAGAGCGAATATACATTGGCCTGTTCTAATCATACGTGACACTTAACTATGGAACATAGAAATACACTCTAAGCTTTAAAGTGAAAAATTGATAAACGAAATTTACTCTGTATATTTTAAGCGGTTTATCGTCGCATAATATGAATTACTTGATGCGTCGGCAGTATTTTATTCGATGAACACGGCTGGGGTTGCCCTGAATTACTCTATGTTCCAAAGTAGATTGTACATAAACAGGTAAGTTACCGATAAATTAGTCCCTCTTGAAGGTTAAGGGCTATTACAGCCCTTGTTTATTTGATAAAAAGATTTTGGAGTGTGTATCTCAGCATACAGTAAATTTGGTAAGAGATTGAGAGGTATGCTTTAAATAGCATAGCTTCAGAATCAACATAACTGAACGTTACCCCTTTCGTTTCATCACATTTATTTCAATACTAAAGTAGCCTAAATTATATTTAGTTAATACTCTCATAGCCTATTACACCGGCTAATATAAACATGACGCTGCCGGCCATTTTGTCTTGCCATTGGCTATGACCATTTTTTTGACTAAGCCAGTTACCAAGCTTTCCCGAGAGCAGTGCGATAGAAATATCACAACATAGGGTGATCAGGGTATATATTATGCCAAGCACCAGCAGCTGCGTTGACACCTGTGCGCCTTCGTGGCTCACAAACTGGGGTAAAAAAGCCAAAAAGAACAACGCTGTTTTTGGGTTTGTGAGCTCAACCACTAAGCTCTGTTTCATTATGGCAAAGTTAGTTGCTTTAGTTAGTGAAGGGTTACTACCTGATTGCTCAGCAGGTTTGAAATATTGCCAGCCCAAATATACCAAGTACACGGCGCCAGCAATTTTTAAACCTGTGTAAGCGATGGGGGAGTATTTAAAAATTGCGGCCAATCCGAGCACTGTCGCAATAACGTAGACAAAAGATCCAATTGCCATTCCGCTTGCAGCCGACACTCCCGAGCTTGGTCCTTGACTAATACTGCGTGCCATAATGTACAAAATTGAGGGGCCAGGGGTAATACTCAGTAAAAAGCAAACGACAGAAAAGGCCGCGAGGATTTCTAGTGAAGGCATAGCGAGTCCTTATTTAAAATCAGTGGTTTCTAAGTACAGAGTTTCAGCATTTACAAAATCAGTCAATTCAAATGTTGTAAATGGCCCATTTATTGAACTGTTTAACTCGCTTGTTTGTCCAGTGTGATAGTCACATTGGGCTTTTGCTATTTGATCAAAACTCGGAGACTTCCCAATTTTATGCACGAGTAAACAGGTGTTATTGCCAAGCCCAAGTGTATACAACTGTCCGTTGTGCTGTGATGCACTCACAGGTTTATTTAACAAGATGCTTTGAACCTGAAGTGTGACGTCCATATATTTCATTTTACCTGTACGTTCAAAGTGACCAATAAAGATATCTCCTGAAAATTGTGTAAGGTGGCCTGATCTAAGTTTGTTTAGAGAGAATGTCTCTGGTCGCACGGTTACCAGCGTATTCGCTTTTAAAAAAGGCATTAATTGCGCTCTATATTGGGTTGGCAGCTGTGCTTCAAAAATAAATTGTACGGCATGTTTTCCACTTGGCATCGGCAGGTGGGAGGCATATATGCGTTCATCAACTGAAAATAAAACCATGCCATGTAGGCCCATAGAGTGGTCATGCGCTCGCACAGCGCTACAAATGCAAACAAGTAAAAAGCCAATAAAAACGTTTTTCATAGGAAGCTATCTAAATAAATAGTGTTAGAGGGAATCTAGAGTATGCTATTTTTAGTTCTAAATCGTTTCTAAATTGTAGTTAAAGATTCCAAAATGGAAATAGCAGATTTACATAAGTTTATCGTTATCGCGCAGTATCAAAGTTTGCAAAAGGCTGCCCAGACCCTCGATACCTCACCCAGTGCATTATCAAAATCTTTAAAGCGGCTAGAAGGCTCTTTACAAGTTAAGTTGTTTGACAGAGTAGGTAAGTCGTTACGTTTAAATGAACATGGTTTGATGTTGCAGCCTAGAGCCGTGGCTTTGATCAATTTAGCTGAAGATACCAAAACGCAGTTAACGCAAGGAAGTAACGCCATTAAATGTGTTGTTGCAGCTTCGAGTATTTTGCAATTCAAATGGGCAAGCGTTTTAGCACGTCAAACTAACTCAAATGAGCACATTACGTTAATTTTTGATACGCAATATGAGTCAAATGCTGTGCATAAATTACTCGCAGGGGAAGTGGAGCTAGCCATTGTAACAGGAGAAGTTATAAAAGAGCTGCCAAATGACATTCACTTAACAAAGCTCGGTGAACTAACGATGCAAATAGCTATGGGGCAGAGCCACCCAATGCGAAAGCAAAAAAGTATCTGTTTAACAGAGCTAGTTCAATACCCCTTTGCTGCGCCTGATACCTCCCCATTTTGTGGAGAGCAAAGAGGAATTGGGTGTGATGGTTGGCTGGCACCAAAAGTAGGCAGAAATATAAAGTGGGTGGTTAACGACTATGCCGTACTTGGTCAACTCGTTAAAAGCGGGTTGGCGCTGGCGTATTTGCCTGATTACATTGTTAGAGAATGGCAATTATGTGAATTGCCCGAGTGCCCAGAAAATTTAGAGTACACCGAGCAAGTATATTTGCTCAGCCATGAATCAGCACCCGCTTGGTTAAATCAATTGCTAGAAGACCTTTGTAATGACTGATGCATATAGTTTTTGGTCAATGCCTGTTTTTAAACGTAAAGAAAAATAAATTATTATAATGGTTTATAGCCACTTCAAAGCCACATTACTCGCTGGGTTTTTCATTTTAGGTTGTTCACTGGATTTCAGTTTCTTTTCCTGCTTTGACCGTACCTATCATATACGAAGTGCTATATGCAGATAGTTGCGATATCAAGATTTCTAGTTCAATAGTTTGCTAGGCACTTGGAATTTACTATTTGATAGAAAGCTTTTAACTAAATGGTTTCCCAGCATTACTTGCCCTATTTAGAACATTGAGCTATACAAATTGGGCTGCGGCGCGTACAGTTACCAGTGATATTGATTGCACATCTCTAAAAAGCCCCAAGCACTAGCTGTGGCTTATATTTTTGTACGTGTCTCACCAATTTATGTGGGCACCCATCGACAATGCTGTCTATGTAGGTACCACTATACACGCCGTAACTTTAATGTCATACGAGTGATTGAATTTTCTTTACCCTAGTGGAAAGATAGGCCCCACATTAAAACACGTCCGCCGTTATAAAAGTCACTTGTTCCGGTAGCGGCAATTCTAATTTTTGACGTTGTTACTGGGGCAGATAAAGAAAATTCTTGTCTAATCCATTGCTGTGAAGGCAATGCATTGAAATTAAAAGTGCCCTTGTTGACCCAACCATTATTTTCCCATACTTCAAAGGTAAAGCCCGTAGCGCGTGTTCCCTGACCGTTGTTATAGGTACCAAACTTAAAAGACTGTAAGGTAAATGTTTTGGTAAATTCTATATTGAATCCCATTGGGAAGGGCAGACCGCCGTCATCCGATTGCACGTAAAGCCCTTTGTTTGGGTCGTTGGAGTCTTGTAAAAAAGATTCATCGATAGCTCTAGAGTAATTTAATCCTGAGCCAGAAAATATCGCGTCAGCGGTCATATTTAAGGTGCTGCAATAGCTAGGTAGTGGCGACGGGCAGCTAAAGTTTGCCGTAAAGTCACCTTTGTCTCCGTTTGCGCCATACCATGTTCCTGATATAAGACCTGAGGCATTTTCAGCGCCTACAAACCACTTTTCTCCCGAGTTATCGCGATAAACAAAATTATAGCGAGCTTGTGATCCAGCTCCTTCAAATAAGTTTTGTGCTTCTTCGCGTTTGCCTGTTAGGAGTGAGTTGGTTGATGGTTCCATTCCTGCGATGACATCACCCGAAAAAGACACATCTATCGACAAAGAATGGGTGTTGTTGTCCACACCATCTAATACGTCATCATAGGTGATTACTGCCGTATCAGCAGCGGAAACAATAGTAGATGTAAGCAAGAACGTAGTGGCAAAAGCAGATGTAGAGAGAGATTTTATCATTATTTAATTCCTGTAAATGACAGATTTAATCTATGCAAAAAATGCATCTTAATAGGCCAATTGCAATCAAGCCAAAGCGATTAATTTTCAAATTGACTTTAGCCAACTTACACCAAAACTAAATAATAATTAATCCCTTATTGAAATATTCACATGAATGAAATTTACTTTTTTACCTATTTATCGTGCGCTATAAGCATTATTGGCTGTGATTGGGGTTTCCAAGAAGGTATTAAGAAGGTAGGGATAAATAAGATAAAGTAAAACTTATGATAAAAAGCACAAGCTGCAATTAGCAACTTGCGCTCTGTTTTTAGTTATCTAACATAAATAAAATTAGTTTGTTCAAATGCAGTGCTTGTTATATTTGTATCTTTATAAATACTAGGGTCATAATTATAGATATTATGATAATTAAGCATTGAATAGTCAGTCCCTACAGCTGAACAGCCAGAGACTTCTTGCCAGAACAGTCTAAATTGCTCTTCCCCTGTTTTGTTTGGTACGCGACCAAGCGTATCAACCAATGGAGTACAGTTGGCGTTTTGCAATGCGGCAATATCGGCAATTGCATATACGCCCACGTTTCGCATATTCATCATCAATTCTTGACTATTCGACTTTAGATACTGCCAATGCGTGTCTGGTAAATGATAGTTGTCATCAAACGAAGTGATATTATTCACTTCAGTAAATAGTACGTCGAAATTATTAATGTGATCATATGGCTTATTAGGCACATAACGTATCCCAACTAATGTCCAACCACCCCCTTTTAGTTCCATATCACAGAATGTAGTGAATGGCGCAATATCGCCGGTACCGTCAGGGTCAATTTGATAAAACCCAGAGGTTGATTGTGGATTCTCGGCTAAGATTGTTTGGCAGTTTGAAATTTGCGTATCTACAGGCTCTTGTGGATCTGGCTGAACGAAAAATCCGAAGTACTCCATTTCATCGATTTGCACATAATCACTAGAACCATGGGTATTTGTCACGTGTAGTCTAAAGTGGGTACCAAAGGCTGCGCGATTCAAAGTAACTTGAGCTGTCCCTTTGTCCATGACAATTTGCTCATGATCTACAAAGTTCACGCCATCATTAGAGACTTGGAAAATGACTTCTCTTGGGGTTCTTGGAGAGAATTCAGCGTGCTGGGTAGAAACCTGTGTTTTAAACCCTGTAACAACCGTTTTTCTACCAAAATCTACCTGCAACCATTGATTGCTATTAGTTGGTGCTAACCAAATCCCTTTTGTGACAATATTGCCGGCATCAGGATTTATTTTTGTGTTGGGATCTGTGTAGTAAACGTGCCCATCAAATGCACCAGCAGGGCTAAATGGACTTACATTACCACTTGCGCTGTAATTATTAAGTTGCAAACCATTGCTGTATACAAGGGCAATATTATTGTTACTACCCGTTGTATCAGCAGGTACGATAGGTCTTGAAGCGTCGATATTCTGCATATCACAGAAATACTCTACAGCTACATTACCGCCAGGACCATCCGCATCAATTTGATACAAGCCGCTTTGAGCATTTGGGTTATTGGCAAGTACGTCAGCACAGTTTAAACCGTCACTTGGATAAACATCTTTGTTCAGGGTGCTTACCATAGCAAGTAAATGGTCGTACTTTTGCTTCAATTCTGTGTATTGCGCATCCGAATATGATTTGGTGACTAAGTGGTTTGACTCAATTGGATCATTTGCGATTGCATTACCAATAACCTCAAGCGCAGCGCTCGGTGAAACGGTACCAACACCTACTTTAACGTTGGTAGACACGGCTGATGCACCATCTCGCCAATGAGAAGTGCCAGGTATACCTTGAACACCCTGCGGCCCTTGAGGCCCAGTTAGTCCTATATCTCCCTGTGGCCCAACTGGACCGGTTTCTCCAGAAATGCCCTGAATACCTTGAGGGCCTTGAATACCCTGAGGACCAGCTACGCCAGCTTCACCTTGTAATCCTCTAAACTCATTCCAAATATTGCCATCGCAAACAAATACAAGCCGTTCGACACTGTTGTAATACATTGAACCTTCATGTTCAGTATTACAAACCATTGGAGCTGTATTTTGAGGGACTAACCTCAGTGCGCTCTCTATTTCAACGTTACCGGTGAATTGATGATTGAAAATGTGCGGGAAACTTGCTGCATTAGTAGGATCTGTACCTGCTAAAAATTCATTAAGGTTTGTGACGCCATCACTATCAAGATCTGTTGATGCGTCTAATGGATCTGAAGGGTTTAACCCATGGCTCAGTTCCCAGCTGTCGGGCATATGGTCTTGATCTGAGTCTAGGTTTTTAGCTGAAATAGTTACGGATACATCATCAAAGTCTATAAAGCTTACCTGTGTATCATTATTCTCTAGAGTTAAAACCAAGTTAGAATTCAAGTCAGCCAAATACTGATGTGTAGCATCTGGTTTAAACTCGATGTCTAACTGGGTAAATGCACCTTTAGTAAGCTGTGTGGCTGGCGTAATATCAATGGTGTGATTATCAATACGCAGTCCAATTTTGTAGTTAAATGCATCAGCATTTTCTCGCCAACCCAGCTTTACGCGCACTCTATAGTTAGAGTTCAAATCTAATGGGGCTCCCAAGTCTTGTGATATAACAGAGTTTGCGCCCGCGAAAGCAATGTTATTAACTTCAGACTCATTAGAGTAATGATGTGGCGCCGGGTTTAAAATACCCGCTTGGCCTGTACCAGAGAAAAGCCAATGATCTGCCACCACAGTAGTTTCAGACTCAGCAAGGCTTTGTGTGCTGAAGTCGCCGTTCAAAACAAGCTCTTGTGATTGAGCTACAGAGCAAGAAACACCTAAGGCCAGCGCCACCCATTTTGCGATAGTGTTTGTTTTCATTTCTTTCATTATGTTGGTTTCTATATTATTGGTTATAGCGTGATTTTAACATCCTGTCTTTAATGCAAGAATGAAACAAAAATACTATTTATTTAAAAATTGCAATTATATTAATAAATGCATAATGAATTAAAATATTAATAGCGTTAATCGTTTTTGTGGTTTTTAAACGCTAAATAAACAAACTGGCTTTAATTTAACATTTGAAGCTGGCAGAACGAGGTAGGGAGGCGCACTTCACAAGCTGGTTTAGTACTCTTTTTGTACAAATTGATTGATGTATAAGCTTTTTACTATGGGTATATTTTACTTTCTCACTCTTGAAGCTTTGTTTGAAATGCAGGGCTTACCGAGTTCGAAAGATGGTATCTTAGAGCTTTCTCGTCTTCGACGTATGGTATCCATATCAGAAAAGTTGTCTAATTCATTGTTTCATTAAAGCGCGACTTTCCTCACACTGACGGAGACCTTCTTGTAAACACGCAGTCGCGAGTGAAGCAATTACAAATGCTATTAGAGTTCTATTTCAATGCAGGTTATAAGCTTTACTAGCGAAACAGGTCTTTAAATTGGTCCCAAATTCCCAGCGATTCGTCAGGGAAAAAATCAATACCTAACCAAGACTTAAACAAATAGACAATCACAAACACAATACCAAGCAAAATAAATCCAACAATTAGTAAGGTAGTTAAAAATGCGATGGCCGCAGTAACGCGCTCTGCAGAGCTTAAACTACGTTTGTTCACCCCGCCGAGGAATACAAAATAAAAACTCCAAGGTAAAAATGGCAAAGCTAGTGTCGGCCTAAAGTCTATTTTATGGCTATTCCAGTCTCGAGTATTAATGACTTTTTGCAGGGCTTTTCGTTGTTTGTAGCTAAAGCTTGCAGCGACCTCAGGATCCATTTTGCTAAGCAGTTGCTTGACGTGAGCATGCCGTTGGTCAGGTTTATTTTCTGTCATTAAGCCTCCTTAGCTTTTGAGTCCGTATCGTTCGCAGTTTACAATCCGCCCATCTTGGAGAAAGTGGTTTCTTTCAGAAACATGCATGCTTTAATGGACATACAATGTGCGATGATATTGTAAGTTTAGCTGGACATATCGGACTATCAATAAACGGCGTTAAACTATTGCCCCGATTATTCCCTGTGCTTAAGACGTTCAAGTTTGGCTGTGGGTGTTTCAAATGTGTTGTTGATTTATGATATTGTCTAGCCACTGTGCTTTGAAATAAACACCCATTGTTTCTCTTTGTAATCTTGAGCAATTTGAGCCAATATATGATGGCGAGCCAGTAGGGGAGTTGGTTAAATATCTTGCTGATGCTGACATAAAGGAGCTAAAGCCCTTAATTGAATCTTTTTGGCGAATTGATTGCCCCTAGATAGGGGCGCCTTCTAGAGTGTGTTGAGCCAAATGGCAGACAGCTGTTTTGCTTGGTTAATAAACATGCACCACGTTGAGTCCACTACGGCTCGTCACTCAATGCGATTGGAATTTTTAAGTGTGACTTCCCTTGTTTGGCACTTTCGATCAAATCAGGCTGGTCAAACAGGCCTGTTATTCTGTTACCGGCAATGTCTTCGAGGATTGGGTCGATGAGCAAGATGTAAGACTCCTCTGGATGCCAAGGTTGCTTGGGAGTAAACACCCACCGTTTCTCTTGCTGCGCTAACTCTATGGAACCGGCAAGTGTTTTACCATCTCTGTTTTTAACTCGGATCCTAAATGCCAATGACGTGTGATCCAATGGTGACTTAAAATCAATCATTAAGGGTAGTTTTGAATTAGCAAGCGGTTGATTGACGACCCAGTCTGAAATAGTTGGTTTGCTATAAGTTGCCTGACTGGCTTTAAAGGTTTTCGTGTACTTTTGGGAGCAGTTGGTGAGATTAAGTGCGCCTGCGTCGATGACTAAGTTATAAGTCTTACCTGCCTCTAGTGCACGCCCTAAAGTGTTATGTGCGACTAAACCCGTTTTTACTCTTCCGGGGTCAAATAGCAGTGTTAATCGAGTTCTGTCCGGGCTCCAAAGGCTAAACCTGTTTTCAAGAAATACGCCATCAAGTCGCCTACCATACTCGTCAGTCAGATAAATGTGAGAGTGTGTATTTTCCGTTCGCATCGCGTGATTGAAATAGATATAAAATCTCAGCAGGTTTTCTGGCAGAGTATCAGCAGTCGGGTAGACTGCTGATACATGCACTTGCTTACGTATATCACCACATTGCGCCGATAACATGGCACTTGATATTGAAGAGAAAAACAATAAAGCGGCAAATAGCAGTGCACGATTCATCACTTTTGGGCCTCTTTTGCAAGTTCACGAGTCAGTTCAGGGTACCCTGCATCTGTTTTAAGTAGGTTTTGAAAGTGCCTAAACATTTCCTGCTCTGGGTAATATTGATAATCTTTAAAGTTATATTCACTGATAAAGTCATTGAGGCGGAAGTATGCGCCTTTTCTAAATGAGAGCAAATCAATATCGCCCGTCGTTATATTGCGCTTTAATGTCGCAATAAATTGTGCGTCTTGATCCGCAGCTTGAAGCACGCCAGATAAAGGCACGGGACGTGTTGGGACCCCAGCTTTTGCCCACATCTCAGGGGTCGACAGCCCCTGAGCTTTATTTGCTTTTGTTAAGTCAGCAACGCGAATTAAATCAGCACTTCGCTCTTTGTTAATAACCAGCACAAAATCTTCTTGTTTTTGGGTATGGTCTGTTGCAGTGAAGTGAATAACGTCTAAAGGGGTATTGCCATAGCCAAGCTCAGCAATGGTCTTTCCTTTAACATGTGCACCGTCAGATAAACTTGAAGTAGGGATGGTCACAAGGGGCGTACATGTGTACGCGGCAACGACTGTTTCGACGCCGTCTAAGTTGATCACTTCCATTGCCCTGATTGGCGCTCTAGTTTCTGTTTGATTGTGAACCGTGTGGTAAATTTCGATATTTGAACTGGTGTCTGAGTCGCTAAACGGGTACTCGACCTTTCGAAGTGTTGATGCAAACTCGCCAGTGGACAAGCTAGAAACGTAAAGTGTTCCATCCACATAATCTAGATCGGTAATGGTTAGCGTTGTCGCAGGAATATCTCGCCAAAATTTAACAGCGTCATCGGCAGTTTTTGTTAATGCTTTCACCGTATGCTTGTACTTATTGAGATTAACCTTCGTAAATTCGCCTTTTTGGTTTGCTTTAATGACCGCTGATACCTTCTGATTTGCGCTCAAATAAGACACAGAAATATATGCTTCTTTGCTCGTTGGGTGAATCGCAATGTCATGTTAGTTAACGGCTGTGGGCCTAACATTCAGTAGCGAAGCGATTTTTGTCCCTGCGCCTTCTAAATTGTAACTTTCAGAAGTTTTGGTGGAGGGTACTGAGGGTAAAGAGTACGCAAAAATCTGACCTAAATCCGAGTCAGCTACAAACAAAGTGTTGGAGTTTGCAAACTCTAAAATAGTCGCTGATATGGGATCAGCCCCGGCGTTAACATGCAACGTTGTAACGCTCAGAGAGAGTGCGATTACGGCACTTGTCACGTGATGTTGGATTTTAAACATGTTTTTCTCCAATGTGGTTTGTTAGGCTTTTGACAATGCTGTTTAATTCATTCTGAATTTGGGGGTTAGTAGGCTGCTGAGTTGATATGTCGAAGTTCTCATAAAAACTTGGCACTGAGAGGCTACCTTTGACAATCGCGCCCAGAAATTGAGCTGATTGCAATGCGGTGTTTAGCACGCTTGACGCGCCGCCGGGACCTGGAGAGGTTGATAAGAAAATGACAGGCTTGTTCTGATAAACGCTTCTCGAAATTCTACTGACCCAATCTAGAATGTTTTTAAAGGCGACGGTATAAGTACCATTGTGCTCTGCAAAAGACACAATCACGGCATCTGCACCGTTCATTTTTGCGATAAAATTCTGAGCAAGTTTTGGTTGGCCAATTTCTTTTTCTCTATCTTCGCTATAAATCGGGAGTTCAAAATCGTTTAAGTCCAGAATATCGACGTATGCGCCTTCGATTAGACTTGCTGCGTACTTAGCGAGTGTTTTATTTATAGAGTTTTTATTGCTGGATGCGCCTAAGGCTAATATGTTCATTTGCCTTCTCCTTGTGTGATTAAAACAAGGCCCAGATTTTCTATGGCTGTTAAAGACATGTTTTTGCCTTCAATAAGTTGTCCTTCTGTCACCTTTTTTCCGTTAATGGTTGCAGTACCGCGAGTGATAATGGCGACAAATGGTTTGGTTAAGGCCAATGTTTTGTCATCCTCGATAAAACCAATTTGACAATGCATATCACTGTCAAATGTGTCGCTGTCGCTACCACCTAAAACAGTCGTTAAACCTGTTTTATCGAGCGTGAAGTTTTGATAGGCCGGCGGGAGGCCGTTTCTAGGGGGTAAAAACCATATCTGGACGATACCTGCTTTTTCATCATTTACACTAAACTCGGCATGCTGCATACCTGTTCCCGCTCTTTGAACTTGAACTCCAGGACCGTTGATGATGGTGCCATCTCCCAAAGTGCCTTGATGACCTACACTGCCTGAAGTGATAAAACTCACGATATCAACGTCTTTGTGGGGGTGAAGTGGCGCGCCGTTGTTTGGCTTAAAGTGACCATAGGCAAGATAGATAAAGTCATCTAACCCATGGCTAATTTGAGTATTAGTGAGTGCATGTGGCCAAGCCTTTGGGCTCATCGCCATACGTGTTTCGACGATGCCTGCAAAACCGCCAATTGGCAGTGTCTGTTTGTCAATAATGCGTACTGCATCTGTGTTCATGTGCTTCCCCTTCAAATTGGAACTGAACAAAGAAAGGCAAAGAGCCCTTCATATTTATTGATAAGGAGTATGAAGTATGCTCTAGTGTCATAAATAGAGGTTTGATGGCATATTAGGTATGCCTGTGAGGAATGTAAGTGGATTCAATTATTGCGATGCGCTCATTTATAAGAGTGGTTGAAACAGGAAGTTTTAGCGCAGTGGCGATGGAGTGGAATACGAATCAAGCAACGATTAGCAAACGCATTGCGAGCCTTGAGAATAAATTAGGTACGAAGTTGTTGGTTCGTGGCAGCCGCAAACACACTTTAACTGAAGCAGGTAAAGTCTACTTTGAACGCGTGTCTAACATCGTAATGGAAATTGACGAGGCTGAAGCCGAAGCACGCTCGTTAACCGCAACACCAAAAGGGCACTTAAGGATTACTGTTCCAATGATGTTTGGGAGTATGTATGTTGCTCCGGTCATGTCTGAGTTTTTATCGCTGTATCCTGAGATAGGATTAGACATAAAATTTGATGAGAATATGGTGGATCTAGTCAGAGAAGGTATTGATGTTGCGATTAGGTTAGGTGACTTACAAGACTCGTCAATGGTTGCCAAAAATTTAGGCTATGACGAACTCATTATTGTCGCGTCACCCAAATATCTGGCTAAACATACGACCCCCAGTACATTGGGTGAATTGGCGCAGCATAATTGTCTGATTTATAGCTTATCTCCAAAGCGAGGTACAGTTTGGGTTTTTAGTGACCAATCGAAAACAACACAGGTCGAGGTTAAAGGCAATTTTCAATGTGACAATGGCGTGGGGTTAATGGAAATGTTATTGGCGGATGCTGGTATTGCCTTAATGCCAAAATGGATGGTTTACGAAGAGCTGGAGGCTGGGAGATTAATTCATATTTTAAAAGACTACTATAAGCGCTACCCAATAAGCGCCGTATTCCCAAAGGACCGCTATACACCTCTAAAAGTGAGGAGCTTTCTAGATTTTATGGCAAAGGTAATGAAAACAGACCCCGTTTTATCTAGAGTTTAGTCTGGATTTATCTTGATTGGGCTACGGGCGGAATCAAGGTGATACGGTTTTAAATGATTGGCTTTCACATCACAATCATTGCAAAGTCTGATGTGCTGCAATGCTAAGAGAGCTCAATGAGTTACTGCACAAAATGAATTTCTTTGTGTTATGTGCTGCTAGTACAAGTGAGAAAGTCGATTAACGCGTTCTTGAAGTGGGGCTTTTCAAGTAATTTTACCCCCCATTCTTGGCACTTGTCTTTCATCGGGAGTTGCTTATTGGCTGTGAGTAGCGCTATTTTTGCGTTGGGGCATCTGGCTTTTGCTTGCACTATAACTTCATCACCCGTGCCGCCGGGCATATTAAAGTCGATAGTAAAAATATCGTAGTTTGTTTGCTCTAACAACGCGATTGCATCTGCGGCGCATTTGGCCTCATCAATTGCGATGTCAGGGTACTCCTCTTTCAAGACTTTTTTTATTTGTGCTCGAGCGACTAAGCTATCGTCCACAACCAGTGCTTTCATCTACATTCTCCCATTTGACGCTTAATAATTAGTTTAGGATAAATCTTGTCATTCGTTAAAAAACATCCAATTGTTGTGTCGTTTAATTCGACTCAGCATTAAGTGCGTTTAGCCACTCGACAAAGTTGTCGACAGGCATTGGTTTGGCGAAATAGTACCCCTGAATTACATCACAGTGTTCAGCGGCCAAAAATTCGTTTTGTTGTTTTGTTTCCACGCCTTCAGCAATTAGCATCAGTCCTAGGTTTTTAGCGAGCCCGATAATGCTTTTGCAAACCTGAGCGGCTTCTTCATCATCGGGTAGGTCGATGATAAAACTGCGGTCAATTTTCAATGTATGCAAGGGAAAGCGCGTAAGATACGCCAAGGAGGAATATCCTGTCCCAAAATCATCAATAGAGATCACAAACCCTTTTTGAACTAAGCTACGCAACAGCGCAATGGTCTCGTCAGTCCGCTTCATTAACATTCCCTCGGTCAATTCGAGTTCAAAGAAGCATGTTTCTAATTGGTAACGATCAAGCACTGCCATAAATCGCTTAATGAAGGTATCACTAGAAAATTGTCTAGGAGAAATATTGACGCCCATTCTAAAGTGTTGCGGTAAAGTGTGTTTATACTGCGCTAAAAACTGACAGGCTTGGTCAAGAACGCTGTCAAATATCTGTTCAATAAAACCGCTGTCTTCCGCGATGGGAATAAAGTCAACTGGCGATATAAAGCCCTTTGTGGGATGAAACCATCTGACTAATACCTCCGCACCGTGTAATATTTTTTTGTCGGGGGAGAGCTGGGGTTGAAGCACGATAGAAAATTGCCGATTTTTAACAGCTAAGCGTAATTCTGCTTCAAGCTCTAAATGCTTTCTCGCATTTTCGTTCATTTTTTCTGAGAAGAACATATAGTTGTTCCGCGATGAGTCCTTGACGGCGTACATTGCGGTATCGGCACATTTAATTAAGTCATATGCGGTCTCTCCGTTTTCTGGGTAGGTGGCAATACCAAGGCTGCCGGTTACAAATAGCTGGTGGCCTTCAATATTGAAAGCAGGCTCAAAAACAGTAACAACTTTTTCAGCCACTTTGGCCGCATGCTCTTTATGTTCTAAGCTTTCGAGCAAGATAACAAACTCATCCCCCCCAAGTCTGGCAACTGTATCCAGCTCTCTTATCTCTTCGCTTAGCCTTGTTGCGACAAGTTGAAGCAATTTGTCTCCGGTGTCATGCCCCAAGGTATCATTGATGATCTTAAAGCGGTCTAAGTCCAAAAATATAATGGCCACATTATTATCAAAACGTTTTGCCCTACCAATTGCAGACTGAATCCTGTCCATTAGCAAAGTGCGATTCGGTAAGCTCGTGAGTTCATCAAATTTCGCCATAGTTTCGAGTTGTTGTTCATATTGCTTTCGTTCAGTGATGTCGCGCAATACAACAACAAAGTGACGTTGCTCTGACAGTTCAACCGTATTAACGGAAAGCTCAGCTGAAAAGCTACTGACTTTTCCGTATGGCGTGATTTCTAGTTCAATTGAGTCCGCATATTTGGCCCAAAGGGGCAGCATGGCAGCCATTTGGTTTACACCGCCATTGGCCTCGGATAAAGGTTGGTTTTTTTCTTTAAGAAATTGGTGTAGGTTGATGTTGTGTAAGGTGTCTGGCGCACTGTTGAGTAACTCGTTTGCAGTGTGGTTGAACATTTGTATCATACCGCCAGCATCGACGATGATGATTGCATCTTTGACACTTTCAAAAATTCCTCGAATGCGTTTTTCTTGCGCTTCAATTTGTTCTGCTTTGAGGTTGGCTTCTGTTGCCAATTGATGAAGTGCCGTTTCGCGGTTTACGCTTTCTGAGATGTCGATGATTTCTATCAGACAATACTGTTCATCCACATTAATTGGTTTAATTTTAACGACTTGAGAAATTAGTGTGCGTTCGTTTACTGATTGTTTATCACGATAAAAAGGAAATGGGGCTGGGTTGAGTTTATTTGATAATATAGCTGCACGGCGCAAATTCAGTGCTTTTTCCATCGCTTTGTTTAGGCGTGGGGGAAGATTGGGAAATACAACTGTTATGGGCTTTTGTTCTATATTACCCTCAACCGTACAGTGCTCTTTTACCCAATCATTAGCAAAGACTATTTCCCGGCGACAGTTTATAACTATCATACCGAGATCGGTACGATTGATTGCTTCGGTCAAATACTCAGGAGGTTTATTGCCCTGTGTCATTAAAGCCCCAATTCAGATAGCATTTGATTAGTTTTTTCTAAAAAGTCTTCAATGACTAAAATGTCTTGTACAAATAAAATATCGCCTCTGACTTGGCTATCTTTGATTTCAAAATGCATACCTACAGACATGACAGTATCACCTACATAATACTTATCCACGAGAGTTTGAAAGGAGCCTGAATAGGCTGATGGCATGCCTGTACTGATAGATACGTGCATCATGTCGCTGATTGAAGTGATAATTGCATCAAGAATGATGCTGGATATTTCTGTGAGTGATTCAACTTCTAAAGCCGTTAAGGTGTCTGCGCCACTTGTTTCTTTGAGTACCTTTCTGACTAAATTTAGGCTGTGCTGAGCTGGAAACAGTAAAATACCATTGCATTCCATACCGCCTTGAATTGGCAACACGACGGCCGTGACATTACGATCTGACTCAATTTGCAGCTTTTCGAATATGGCGTTTTTTTCGAAAAGGTCAAAATTCGGAACAGACATCAAGATTTCTTCGTTAATCATATCGTTAAGCTCAACAATTGCTTCACCCAGTCCGACATTGAATAACTCTTTTATATAGTCTATTTGTAATTCAGAAAGTTGCATCCAAATACCTGCTATGCATGGACATTGTTGGTATGTCAATGAGGTCATCTTATATAGCAAGCCTAGCAAACATCTGTACTAATACCAGTCAATTAGATAACAATAAATTATTATAGTGAGGGAAATAAACCTATAGAAACGTAAGCGTGAGAGTGTGGTGACGTTGAAGCGCATCAGAAAGTTTCCTGCTTCACAGGCTATTTATTTATCTGCGTAGAAGTCTAATAGAGTGCTGCCTACAGGACATACTTTTACCAAAATAAGCTTGCGATGCTGTATTTCATGTAAAAAATGGATTATGTGATCTTGCTGGTTAGGATTGAAAAATTGGTTTGTAAATAAACGTGAAGGCGGGCTTGGGTGTTTATATACCGAGCTTTTTTGCTTTCGGGGTGCAATGAGTCAGTGAAACGCTTTTAAAGTGCCAAGTTTGGACTACATACTAACCAAGGAAAAATTTGGTTAGACACCCATTACATTAATACTGGATGCCTTTTCATTTTTTGCTTTGGTCAAACTGCTAACAATCTTAGTCTTCTTAAAATATTTTTGAATTGCTAAGAGCGCTGCTGTCTGCACGAGCTAGCTTTCTTTACTCTCTTTTTCTTTTAACTTTCTATCTTGATCGAAATGCCATTTTACGGCGAAATATCCAGCAACGCCTAACGCGATAACCTTAACTGCCATAAAAATATAAGGGAAAAAATCTGACCAATGATCCATCGCATATCTCCATGCTATTACATATCAAAAACTTGAATGAAGAGCGATGCTACAAAACTGCAATGTTTGTCGTCTAAAGCATTGGAGAAGTCAAAAAGTTGTTTTGATTTTTCTATTCCAACGCTAAGGCTTGATTCAGATCATAGAAGACCGCTCACTCGTCGCGATAATATATTCAGCTGGAATAAGTTTGTCAATCTATAATTAGAACGTATAGAACATTTAGAAAAAAATGAAAGTTCATGTGTGGTACTCATTTTAGTGTAACTGCCTATTTAATTACTCGCCGGTCTAAGTTCCCTCTTTTGATATTTGAACACTATCATTCCAAGTTAGACGCTTCTGTCATTTTAATTGACGACTAGTATCGAAAGGTACCGTGGTAAACGAGCAAGTGTGTTGTTCGAAAGTAAGAAGATGTGCAATTAGGGCCAGATATGCTCTAGCCCTAGAAATTTATCAAGAGTGAATGCTCTTTTTAGTATAGGTGTTTTAGTTCGTCAGGAACCTGTGTTGAGATATTGGCAACGCGTTCAGCTTTAGCATCAATACCTACAAAGGTCGTTACATCATTACCGGGAACACATAAGGTAGTGGTAATTGGGCCCGTAGACTGGTCTGCCTGAGTGAAGTTAACCCTTTTAATGCTTGATGCTGTAGTGTTTAGGACCGCTAAATTCATACAACCAGCCATCATTGGAAATTTGACACCATACTCGCTCGTATATGCAGGAACTCGCGCAATTTCAAAACCTGTGTTATTCGCATTTTTAGTTGTCTGGAGACTTGCTCGGCCGTAATTACTGACCTGTAAGGAAGAGCGACCATACACATTTAACGTCGATGTTGGTTTCTCTTTATTCAGATAATAAAAGTGTACGTTACTTGAAGGGATTAAAACTGTTGCAGTTGGCTCTTGAGCGTTTACATACATCCAGCTAGAGATCTGTTGAATTGAACCGTTGATAGAAGCTCTTCCCCAGTGAATATTAGACAGGGTCACTGCGCCACTCATGTTTTCTATGGTACACGAATCTTGATGATACGAAATAATGCATCGGCCGCCATTACTCTGATATTGATAGTCTAGCAATATGTCAAATGAGAATGCATTCTGGCCCATAATCGGCATGGGCACGGAATGTGTTGAGCCGTCAGTAGTTGCAGCTAATTTAAACGTAATATCTTGTCCTGCATTAGCATTCAAGCCGAGTGTTAAAGTGGTTAATGCGATGCCAAAGAAGGCTGTTTTTGAAGTCATTGTTTGTCCTTAATAATTGTTTTAGCGCGTGTCCTTATTAGGCCTAACTCTGATAAAAAGTGTTACTAATTACCAACAAAGTTAGGGTATTAATCAACGCTACTATATTTATCTATTTTAGAAACATAAGGGTAAGTATTAATTATGTTTCTTTCAAGTTAAATTAGTGTGTCAGCGTGGTTTTTTGCAACCAATTTTTTAAAATTGTAATTAAATATCAGCAAGGTATAGTGAATTCAAGTCTCTTATAAAGGAATAACATCATGGCGTTTGCACGGTTGCGTTTAGTCTTTACTTCGGTATTTTTGTTAGTGAGCACACCCTTGATTGCTCAGGATGTGTTATTTAAATCTGCAAATGTGCTAGATATTAAATCTGGAAAATTTAACAAAAATCAAGATGTGCTCGTGCGGGGTGGAAAAATCGTACGCATTGGTAAGCTCAAAGCTCAGCCAGAAACGATTATAATAGCGTCTGCTGAAAAGTACCTAGTACCGGGGTTTACTGAGATGCATGCTCATGTGCGCCCTTTCTGGGGTGGTGATAGTAAATTGCATGAGCATCTATTTCTTTTCAATGCATTTGGTATTACGACAATTAGAGGGATGCTGGGGCACCCGTCACATCTTAAAGTTCGTCGGCAGCTTAAAGATAATGAAATCTCAGGACCTAGGCTGATTACTTCGGGACCATCTTTTAATGGAAATAGCATAGTTAGTAAAGGGCAAGCGGCAAAGCGTGCTAAAGCACAATTTGAGAAAGGTTACGATTTCATCAAAATACACCCAGGTATGAGCGATGCCGAATTTCAAAGCGTTGCAAAACAAGCGTATGCGCTAAAATTTGACTTTAGCGGTCACGTAACCGCTGAAACAGGCATACTTAAAAGTATAGAACTTGGCCAAGGTACCATTGAGCACTTAGACGGTATTTTTGCAGAGCTTTCTCTGCGTTCTGGTAATCGAGATTTCTCTGGTATGGGGTTTTTTGGCACTGGACTAGTTAATACAATCAATAGAAAGCATATTAAAGACCTAGCCAGTGAGCTTGCACAATCTAACGTGTATTTAGTACCTACACAAACCATGGTCTGGGGATACGTTTCTCCTGAAAGTCCTGCTGAATTAGCACAGAAACCAAGATATAAATTAGTGACAGACTCAGAGCTTAATAACTGGAAAAGAGCAAAATCACGACTCCAAAATGATGAGTATTATTCTAAAGAGCTAATTGCAGAGTATATGGCAATTCGTTTGGAGTTTTTAAAAGAGTACATTCAGGCTGGAGGACGAGTTTTGTTAGGTGCTGATGCTCCTCAGGTATTTAATATACCTGGTGATTCACTGCATGAGGAAATGATGTGGATGCGGGATGCTGGCATGTCCTCCATTGAAATTCTGCGTTCAACTACCATACAGCCAGCGAAGTTTCTCAAGCGAGAAAGTGAGTTCGGCAGTATCAAAACCGGAAAGTCCGCAGATTTAGTATTACTCGATGCAAATCCTTTAGAGGATATCTCTAACACCCGTGAAATAGCTGGAGTTATGACAAGAGGAGTGTGGCTAAGTAAGTCCGAAATTGGCAAAAGGCTGGCGGATATGAGGCGCAGGTAGTGTGATTAGTATATGGTGCACAAAGTAGGGCACGCGCAGCTTTAACAATTTGCGTGCCCCATTTTGCATAGAGCTAACACGATGTTTGAGTTGCTAGCTTTTCTTTGGTTTATCATTGCGCAAACACTTTGCGATTTCTTCTGCGTGCATACGAGCGATATTTTGCATATCGCCAATGGCCATAATATTGTAACTAGAGAAGGTTGATTTTCCGAAGGCACCAAATTGTTCATCGGTTACAACTGCTTCTGATTCCCCCCCCGCCTTTTTCAGCAAACATTCCGAACATTGCTCTACTAAAATCAGAACGCATGCGATAGCCGTTGACGCGTATAGTTACATGACTACCGCCTGCTTTTTTATAGATAGCGTTGCTTTTAAGTTCTTGCTTTAAATAAGGTTGAATTGCATCTGAAAAGTACTCTGGTGCTTCGGTATTATTATTTGTAATTACGATATTTGAGCAAGTTGTGGGCTTTGAGTGGTTTGCTTTTATAGCGTGAGAGATTTTAGTGGAGCTAGAGCATGCTGTAAGTAGCATTGCAATAGTTAGAATGTTTATTTTTTTAAACGTATAATTTCATTCTTAACAATTTAAAAATTGGATTGGTATTAATATAAATAGGCTGTCTAGTTAATGCTTTTAAAGTTTGACCAATAAATTCATATTATGGAAATAAAATATTTTTCACTAGGTCCGCTTTTTCAAAATTCTTAATTATTATAAACGGCCATGATTTTATGGTCTCAACTCGTTGGGGGTTAGGTTGTAACACGTACCTGACGGAGATAAAAGTATCAATACTCATATGTGTGATGAACATTGATACCTATCTATTGTTGCTTGCACAGCTGCACACTTTTATAAGTGTGACAAGAAGGTTTGGTAAGCTGTTCTAACGTCTTTATTTTCGAACATATTATTGTGGCCAGCTTCGTCTGCAATCACAAGCTGCTTATTTTGACTCTGACTCGCCGAAAATAACCCATGCGTAAGTGCAATTGGGGTTTGTTCATCTTTCCCTCCACCAATGACCAATAAAGGGCCTTTGTAGGTATCTTGCAGAACTTCTTTGTTATCAACAGTATAAAACGCTTTATCTACTTGAACGTTAAAAAGCATTTTTGTATACCAAGGCATTGCCTCGTCGACCCATTCAGTGATATTGGTTGCAGAGCCTTCCATAATGAGGCCGTCAATTGGTTGTTGTTTAGCTACTTGTGCGGCAACAAAGCTGCCCAATGAGAAGCCATGTACAATAAGCGTGCTTGCACCTAGTTGATCTTTAGTGAATTGATAACTTAAATTGGCATCTTTGATTAGATTGGCAATGGTTGCTTTTCCTTTGGTAGCACCAAGCCCTCTTCTATCAAAAATAACGATATCAAACTGGTATCGTGCAAGATTAATGAGCGCGCTTTTTGCGGCATCTTCTACACTCATGCCATTGCCTGGGATGTATAAGATAGTTTTAGTGGTTTTGTTATTATCTAAATACAAACCATTTAGTTCGATGGACTCATCCTCTACATATAGAGTAATAGGTTTAACGTCATGATTTGGTGTACGGTCGTTAAGCTCATCGATGAATGTTTTAGAGTACGCAATTGTAGACTCATCTTGTGCTATGAAATCTGATTCCTTGATTTGTGTTGTACAGCCAACAAGTAAAGCTGAGAGGCTCAATGTTGTTATTATTCTTTTCATTAAGTTGTCCTTGAATTATATAGTTAAATTGATGGCCATTATTAAATGATCTAATTAGATATCAATATCTATCACACCATTATGCTAATAACATAACTGGGTAATTACAATAATCTAATATATGTAAATATGTAACATGCTATGAATTGATAAAGTAATGTTGGTACGCAGTTTAAACGTATTTTTGCTGGTTTCAGCTAGGTGGTGAATTGATAGATTTGCATTATTGTGTGATGCGCATCTGTGATAAAGTATTGCTTGAATTATATTGAAGACAGTTCGCTAGCAGTATAGCAATAGTAGTGACTAGTTCGATTGTGAGAATTAAAGTATGTTCTATGATTTTAGTATTATTTATATTTTAATTTTAGCCTGTGAGGTGGCGTTTTGGGTTTTACTTTTTTGTGGGTTTGCTGTGCGGTATCTACTCGATAACAAAAAGTTTAGCCTTTACATTCTCGCGAGTGTGCCTGTAGTAGATTTGTTCCTTTTAATATTTGTCATGTTAGATCTCAACGAAGGGCAAAGTGCAACATTTGCTCACGGCTTAGCTGCTGCATACATAGGCTTTACGGTTGCCTTCGGAAAATTGCTTATTACTTGGGCCGATAAGGTGTGTGAAAGCAAGTTTAAGGGTACTGACTATACTGAGACAGCTTTAATAGGGTGGGCCGCCGTAATAGATGATTTAAAGCTCTGGGGTCGCTGCATTCTTGCTGTCGCAATAATTTATACGCTACTTATTTTGATAACTGCTTTTGTTAATGATCCTCAGAAAACACAGGCACTTGAGATTTGGTTCAAGATACCGTTTTTTACGGTGTTCATGTGGTTTATTTTTGGGCCTCTTTGGAGTCTGGTATTTTTTAAGCGCTCCTCAAATCGTTAATGCGGTATATAGTTTTTACACGCAGAAGTTGCTCTTATATTTTGATATGTTATTGAGCCAATGTTTTTACTAAGCCCAAACGTATCCAGCTAAAACCCGCTAAAAAGGAGCGATAGCTAAAATTATGCCTTCTACGCAAAATTCGGTGTTTAACGGTATTCAATATCATGGTCAAACAGTGATGGGCCTGCGCAGGTTTAATGCACCTTATACATATCAAGATGGATTAGTGAACGAGGCGAGAATTGTTCATGTGTTCAAAGGGCAATCTTCTCTTATTTGTGCGGGTAAGGCATTTTCATTGTCGGCTGGTGATACGCTGTTGATGAAATCTGACAATTTCATCAACAGGTGGTTGGAGAGTAACCAAGGAAATAGCGTGGAGTTTGCAGGTGTGCGATTGACGCAATCGTTTGTACAGCAGCTTTATCTTGATTCATTGCCGTCTAGGGTGGACGGTAACCGGGTTGAACTGAACACTGTAGGTACTTCGGCAATAGTCCTGTCGGACTCAAGGTTACTTGCTAGCTATTTTGCGTCAATCAAGGGCTACATATCTCAATCTGATTTAATAACTGAAACGTTAGTAGCGCTGAAAATACAGGAGTTGATAGAGCTGATTATAGCCAGTGACAGTAGTGGAACTGTGTTAGCTTTGTTGAACCAACTGTTTGTGCCAAGTCAACCTGTATTACAGCAAGTGGTGAAAACCCACCTATACACGCCTTTAAAAGTGGAAGAAATGGCTTTTTTATGTCACATGAGTCCTTCAACATTTAATCGTAAGTTTAAGCAAGTTTATGGTACAAGTGCTAACAAGTACCTTATCAAAAAGCGTCTGGAAAAAGCACAGCAACTTTTAAAGCTAACCGATAAAAGTGTGACAGAAATTGCGCTAGAGTGTGGTTTTGAGGAGCTGAGTTACTTTTCTCGTATTTTTAAACAGCATTATCAAGTGGCACCTTCACAATTAAGAAAATGTAACGATTGATTGAAAAGTGCAAATTCTTAGCTGGATAATGCAAGTGCTTATTTGGTGACAAAGCTAGTATGTAAATCATTAAATCAATACGATAAAGGTTTACATATTATGATTAAATTTGCACAAATCCTATCTGGGTTATTTGTACTAATCCTTGGTTCGGCTGCGCTGGTGACAATGTTATTCCCCGAATTAATAAACCAACCAAGCGGATTTAATGCAGTGACAAATTACGGTTTCACTAATTTACGGACGCTAGGCGCGCCGACTTTGAGTTTGGCAGTGATCACTGCAATTGGTGCTTACAAAAAAGATTGGCTACTTCTATTACCAGCAACTATGTATTTCTTTTTCAACTTTTTTGCTAGGGCTATCTCAACAATCATTGAAGGATATGAACCGGTGATGTTGTTTGGTTTGGTCATGACATTGACACTTTTCATATTGTCGCAGGTTGCGCTACATGGTTTTAGAAAATCAGCCTAGCGTTTTACTTAAGTTTTAATCGAAGAGGTGCTTTGAAAGTGCCTTTTTTGCTTTCTATCTATTGTATGCAGTAAATCGCTGTACATAAGTCCTTATTAACCCACTGTAAACCCTACAGGGCGCCGAAGTGATACGTAGATGTAAGCCTAGAGTGCCGCCTTTGAGTATTGTCGGTAAGCATCCCTTGAGGAACTCAATGACGTGCTGGCTGACATGGGCCCAACGAGGTATATGTACAGTTATGTTAATGAGCATGAAGGGTGGCAAGCCGCAGGTAAATGTATTGACGAAGCTGTAAACGTATTTGGCGATCTTTTATCAGATGTAGATACGGAAATGCAGGAGTTATCGCAAGAATATCGATCGTCTTACACAATCTCTGATGTTATTGAAGAAAAAGACAAAAGCGTCTTGGGCCAAGCTTTGCAACACACCTACCATCGCGGCAAGGTTTTGCACGATTGCGCATTCGAAAAAGGAAAATCGTTCATTGAAATGGATTACCAGCCGGCATTGCAAGCAATAGTGGACTCGGAGTTTTCCCATGCCGTATTCTATAAGGGTAAAACTGTCATTGAAAATAGAGTTAAGGTAGCCGATAGATTAGTTGATACTGTTGGGGGACTGGTTGAGAATAAGGTTACAAATAATATAGATGAGATAAGTCAGCTAGCGGCTGAACCATATAAAGGAGGGCGCACAAGAGCTGACTTTAGTCTAGACAAACACTCTCAACGCGAAGGGAGTATTTATTCATCTTCTAGCAGAAAAGCAAGAGTTCAGAATAAAAAAGCTCAAGATATTGTAGACGGTATTCTTACGACACCTGAAACAAAACTAATTAATAAAACAGCAAAGAAAAATGGGCAGACCGTTCCCGTTGTCGATGCAGTAGCACCTGATGGTAGAATAATTTGATTTGACCCAAGTGAAAATAACTTATCAGGTTTTAGGGAGCCTAACAAATGAACAATAAACTAGGCTATGGCCTGTTACATTGTGATGATAGGGGTATTTTTTATGCTGAATTAATGTACGACAATAACCAATGGGGAGAAATAGTATTGTGCAGCGATTCTCAAAAAACTACGGTTACGATGTGGGACTGTAACTTTACTGTTAGCACGAATGACTTAATGGAGATGTTGAATAAGGCATCGATTCACCTTATTGAGTTTGAGGCAAGTAGGAAAGATTAGATGTTACAAACAGTAAAGGTCTAGGTATTTCTTTCAAAGATAAAACAGCAAAAGAAATCGTTGAAATGTATAAAATTATGGGCCACCTAAAGTTTTTATGCAAAGAATTCAGTTCTACATGGAGGACAATCAAGCTGATACCTGTAACGATAATTACATTGAATTGGTTAATAAATTTATGCAACAAATGGAATGCTATATTGAAAATATAGTTGCATAGGCTTGCGATTTATATAAATAATAATCAAAGCCCTTCGGGGCTTTTTCTTTGCCCACAAACCTATTAATCACACCCGTGTTTAGTCAAAAACTGACGGTGTTGATTGCCTTGCTGAGACGGTGGTGCTTTCATTCTGGGGTGTGGCAGAAGTGACAAAAGCAAAGTATAGGGTCAATTTTAGAATGTGCTTATATTGATAAAATCAAATAGCGGGGGAAGCCCCCGCTGAAAATTTTGCTATTTATATGCGTAGTTTAACGTTACACCACTGTAGTTATTGTAACCATATAAACTAATGTGCCACTTTCCTGAACTAGGGTTGGTAAACACACACTGTTCTTCATTGCCATTTTTCCATGGACGGCAGGTATAGTTATTTGCATCAGGGCGTGCATTATATCTCACATACAGGTCTGCATCGCCTGTTCCGCCAGTGATTTGTAAACTCATTTCTTTCACGCCTTGTGGGATATCCCATGTGTAATGTGTCCAGCCATTTTGCGTCCCTTGAAGGTTTGGCAAAGCGCCATTTACTGGCTGTACGCCGCCTGGGTCGCCACCGCCTTGACATCCATTAGCTGCAATATGGTCTGAGGCATCTTTGGCTTTAACAATACCGTGGCCATAGTAGTTGTCCCGACCAGCTGCGCCTTTATCTTTGGCTGTGGCGTTGAGTGCAGCGCGGATCTCTTGGTTTGTACACTGGGTGTTGTGGCTCCAAACAAGTGCTGCAACACCTGCAACGTGAGGGGTTGCCATTGATGTGCCACTTAAACTTCTATAGGTATTGGTAGGATAGGTAGAATTGACACTCGAGCCCGGTGCTGCCATTTCAACTTGGTCATTGTACTGTGAGAATGAAGAGCGCGATTCATTTGACGTGACAGATGCAACAGAAATAACAGAATTGTAAGACGCAGGGTAAGACTTTGAGCTATTTCCGTCGTTACCCGCAGCGGCTACGAGCATAAGTCCGCCGTCTACGAAGTTTTGCATTGCCGTGTTTTCGCTATTTGAGTAGTTGCCACCACCCAGACTCATATTTACAACATGTGAGCCCGCGTCTTTACATTGTTGGATTGCTTTAACAAGGTCTGATGCGTATGTCCACTGACCATTATCATCAAAGATTTTTACAATGTGCAGATCCATACCAGGATACACACCGACCACGCCCTGATTATTATTTTCAGCTGCGATAGTACCCGCAACGTGGGTGCCGTGGCCATTGCCGTCATTGTTCCATCTACCTACGGCATTGTTATTCGCATTTCCGGTCACATTACCATATGGCAAATCGGGGTGGCCCAAGTTGTAGCCAGTATCAATAACACAGACTTTCCTTGCAGAGGTGTTGGATTGCGATAACAGATGACCCTGCACCATATTAATGCCATAAGGTGTGCTTTGGGCAAAAGGCGTGATGGTCTGTTGTGATTTTATAGCAGGGGACAAATAGCGCTTAGGGTCTATTTCTATGGATTCAACGGACGAGAAGCCGCGTAGTGTTTTAAGGCTGTATTCGTCTAGATGTGCAACCATCGCTTGTTGCTCACCCAGTGAAAATAATGGTTCAGCACCGGCTGTAAATAAGTAATTTAGTGCAATGAAATCATTAAAGTTTGTTTTTCCACCTGAAAGGTCTTGCTTGAATCGAACAATATAGCGTTGATCTTTAACTGATTTAACAGCGACCTTTTGCGTGTCAGAATGGCCATCAAATACTGGGGCATCAGCCATAGCTGACAAACTGATAGTAGATAGCATGACTGTGGAAATGGTCGAAAGTTTAAATCGCTTGTTGATACTCATGTCTGTTCCTTATGTTTTACATGTTTTTCCTACTGATTATTCACTTGAACATCAGCTCTGTAATACAGTGCATACAAGCGGTTCAACTACTTGAGCCTTTGACTGAATAGGCGCTTTACTGCGATAAACTTATCAGCAATTTGGTGTGTGTTTCTAAATAACTTTAAGCTTGGAACGGTCTAAAAACAATATGTAAGAGACCAAATACTTATAATATTTTTGTTTAAAATTTGATCAAAATGATATAAATATTGAAATGTAATGTAAAAATACGGTTTTTTTGGTGCACTTATTAGAAGAAATTTTGAGGGAATGATGCTAAAACGCGGCCTTTAAATTGCACTCATATTTACGATTACTATCAAATGGCAAAATTCAGACCCCAACTAGTTGATTGAGGCTTGTCTTCCATTACGGCCTTGTTGGCTGCTACAACCTATTTGCTACACTGTCTCTATTCGATGTTCTTGGGGATACGTACGATAAACTTAGCGCCGGTTGGTTGGTGTTCATAGCTGATTTCACCTTTCAAAACATGTACAACTGAGTTGTAGGCAATGTTCAACCCTAATCCAAGGTTGCCTTGACCTAACTGACTTGTATAAAAGGGGTCAAATATATGCTGCTGATCTTCTTCACTAATGCCCACACCGTTGTCTTCATATATTATCACTACCCACTCGTCTCGCTCTTTCACTTCTATTGAAATATTGCCCGCATGTTGTGTTGCAAAGCCATGGGTACAGGAGTTGTTGACCAGTTGAGAAATCACCTTCAATAATATTTCAGGGTGAGAGTGGAGTTGTACACTCGTACCTATCACCTCTAGTTTAATGCCTTTTTCGAGGCTTTGGGCAATCAACCCACATCTTTGCGTGAGATAATCAAGTACTTCAAAATTAACCGCTTCACTGGTATCTAAATTTGCGGCAATCATTTTAAAGCGTGCGATTAAATCAGCAGCACGGGCTGAGTTGTTGGCCGTCATTGCGAGCATTTCTGACGCGTCTTCAAGAAAGGTTTGCAATTGTTTGGCACTGAGCTTTTTACCAGCTAAAAGCGCAAGGATCTCCTTTAACTTATCTTCTAGGCATGATGCGGATGTCACAACCAAGCCTAAAGGGGTGTTAAGCTGATGTGCCATGCCAGATACCAAAGTCGTCATAGCCGACATTTTTTCGGACTCAAGTAATTGCTTTTGCGTTGACTTGAGGTTTTCAAGTGTTTCGATTAACGCTTTGTTTTTCGCGTTTATTCTACTTACAAAATACAGTGTTAACAGTGCGATTATTAGTACGCCAGCTAAAACTAAAATCAGTTGATTTCTTGCCGCTTGGGTATTGATTTGGTGCAGCATATTTTCTTGTGTAAGCGTTGCTATGTCTCTCTCTTTTATTGCAAGGTTCATTTGAGCGGCATAAAAAGCGACCCCAATCTCTGCTTGTCGTTGCAAAAAATCAAACTTATTTTGCATGAGCTGTTGGGCGGTATTGAATGCACTTTTCCATTGTTGATTTTGTTGAAAGTAGTTAACTAACAATTCATATGCTTGCGCCTTCTCTTGTAGACGAGCATGTTGAGCGCTTAAGGTGATAATTCCTTCGAGGATAGATTCAATTCCTGTTTGCTCACCTTTACTAATCCTAAGCCTGATTAAGTCAATTTTAGGTCCAATACTGTCTGCGATTGCATTGCTATGTTCCCTAATTTCAATCGCTTTGATCAGGTGACTTTCTGCCAGTTCATATTGTTTGAGTGCTAAGTATGTGCGGCCTAAATTATGATGAGACCAAGAGCTGTGATATGTAAGGTTATTTTCCTCTCTTAAACTGAGGCTATTTTTGTGAAGTTCGAGTGCCTTTTTGTAATCTTTTAAACCTAAATATGCTTCACCTAAATTGTTTAGCCCAACCCCCATTTGTTGAGGCAAATTTCTACTTTTAGCATCTTGGTAGAAGCGTTCGAAGTAGGTTTTTGCGTCTTCAAAGCGGTCTAACTTAAGGTAGACATTTCCAATGTTATTCTCGGTCTGACGCAAATATAGGTCTGTGTCCATTAAAGCCGCTAGTTTATAACTCTCTAAGTAGTTCTCTAATGCACGCTCATACAGACTCATTCGAGTTAACGCGCCAGCTGTGAGGCTATAGTAGCTATATAGAATCGTCGGATCAGTAACTTGAATGCTCATTCTTTTGCAAATTGATAGGGTAGAAATGGCACTGTGTACATCATCGGTTTGGATTTGAAACCAGGCCTTTCCATACAGCAATCTGATTTTTTGTCTAACCGAAAGCTGTGTATCGTATCTCTTTAAAATATTGTCTGTGGTAGCAATAGCTGTTAATGGTGATTGCGCAGAAGCTTTTCTTATCTCTGTTCTGAGATCTTCGAACTCAGCTTCAGTGAATGGGGCTGCAAAAACACTTGCAGTAGCTAACCATAATAGCCAAATGGCACAACGTACAAACATCAATCGTTGACTCTCTGAATAAACTACTAGTCGTTAAGCATAGCAGTTGTTTTGCCATGTGCATTAACATTTTAATAATGTTTTTTATTTATATAATTAATTTTTAGCTGGTTTTAGATTGGTGAATGGCTTTTATTTTCTTGATTTAATTTACTTATGTTATTTGTTTGACTTGGTTTTTTTAATATATATAATTCGCAGCGGCATAGAGGGGCTATGCTTATATTTAATAAAAGGACGACACATGCTTAATAAAGCAATTCTAACTTCAGCATTTATTTTTTCTATCTCGGCTCAAGCTTCAATTTCAACATATAATTTAACACCTGTGGCTAAATCTCCTTTTCCATTGATCTATAATGAACTGGATGCTAATGGTCTTGATTTAAATAATAAAGAGCTAGGTTATTTATCTGAGTTTTCTAAAGCATATGTAGATGTTTCAAAACATTTTGACTCTATTGAGTCTATTTGTTTTGAATTGGATACGGAGTATTCTGGTAACGGCTCAACACCTGGTGAGGCTGGTGTTACACTGTACAAGTATTTCGTTTATAGTGATACGTATAGAGGTGATAATCGCCAAAGTGGCCGGTCAAGTAGTTTAGCAAGGCCAACTTTCTCAACGTGTTTTAATGAAAGTGAAGGTTTTTCTAAAAGTTTTATTCGAGAAGGCAAAATAGCTTTTACGCCATACACAACTGATTCAAGCGTAACCATTCGTGATCTGCGCATTCAGGTCAGTGGCGTGTCTAAAATCAAGGGTGATTTAGTTACCTTGAATGCACAATTAAATGCGTTAGGTGCGGGTTCAGGTGAAGTGTTAACACATAGCGTTGAACCAAATTTTACTTACTCTTTAGAAATTATGGAGAATAACGCTTCTTATAATAACTTAGGTGGTAAGTATAATTCAGTAGGCATGAGTTATATAAATATCGATGGCGATAAAGAAGTTAAAGTTATTAACGAATCAAGCCCTGTTTATATTAAACCGCAAAGTGATGTTTCTTTATTTTTGATTGGTGAATCTACATATTCTAGAGGCAGCATTTCAATTAACATAAAGAAAGTTAATATCGACTAGTTTAGCAGGTTTTTATACATAGTAATGAGCGCTTAGCTCGTTACTATGTTTTTTGTAATTGTTATGTTAATTTTTATTCTCGGTTATTTACCAAGTAAGTCATTTCAATAATTCTGAATTTTTACATTCTATTACATTGTGTCGAATAAGCTTATTGATGTTATTTTTAAGATGTGATCTTGCCTAAATGTTGTTCGAAAAGTTGGTCTATCATGAATTTTATTTTGCAACATGAATATTTTCCTAAAAAGTTATGTTCTAATACTCGCCGATTACAAAATGATATAAAGTTAATACAGGAAGATATTAATGTTTAAATATTCAAAAGTTGCCCTAGGACTAGCTACTTGTTTTGCACTAACTGGTTGTTTAGAAGTTGAAGACGATAGTAATAAAGAAGTTGCAGATCGTCTTGATAGCCAAAACCAGATTTTACAGCAGCAAGTTGACATACTAAAAGAACAGCAAGCAAACACAGAAGCGCCTGCGGTTGTTGTTGGTAAAGTCGTATCAGCTACCGACGGTGCAACTGTTGCAGATGCCAAAGTAAGTGTATTTGTGAATAACGCATGGACTGCTGCCGTTTCAGTTGCTGAAGACGGTACATTTAGTATTGATGGATTACCAGCAAGTCGAGATATTGTTGTTAGAGTAGCAAGTGAAAGCAATGCGTTTTTGACTAGACACTTTATGACAACCACAAGTGGCTATGTTGCTGCAGGCGTAGACTCGACAATTGATCTACTAAACCTAGAAGTTTCAGAAGGTGTTACAAAAGAGTTTAGTATCTTAGACTCAAAGAGTGAAGAGGTTGTAAAAGGTCTGACTATTTGGGCTGATGACCTTATCGCAACGCACAACTCTTGGAAAAACCTTCAGTTTGTAAATTTTGCAAATGAGGAATTTGCAACAAAAGCGACATTCAATGAAGAAAAGGGCGTGTACCAAATTCAAGTCGCTAAAGACTTACCTGTTGATTTACTGTTTTCGGCAGATGTTGACAACGACGGCAACGTTGATTACAGACATGAAACGCTTCACGCAACCAATAATGGACACGCTATGTTGGCGCGTGCAGCAAATGTAGATTCAACTCACCAGATTTATTTAGACGCTATCAACGCACATGAATTCACCGTTGCTCTAACCGTGTTAGATGAGTCAGGCAATGAAATGAAAGTAAGACGTGTTGTTGTTGAAGGCAATGAGCGTGGTGCTGATAATGCAGTGTATGATGAAGAGTCTAAGCAGTATGCTGTTGAAGCGAACTTCTTTGGTGAGTTAGCGCTAATGATCCCTAGCTTTGAAGTTGATGGGGTTGTTTACCAATCAAGAAACGTTAGAGTTAATTACAGTGAATACAACTCGGCATATAGCGTTTACAATGGCGATACTCATTATCAAGCTGAGTTATCTGATGATACGCTGAACATTGTTACCAGTTTAGAAAGTTACATTCCTTCAGAAGCGAGCGTGAAGGCTGTAAAAACTGTACGAGCTAAGAGCTTAAAAGACAATGCAGTCCAAATCTATTTCAACGTTCCGGTTGAACTTGTGGCAGACGGTATTTCAACTCAGGCTTCAAACCAAGTTGTAGTTTCTGGTGGTGGCACGAGTTATACCGAAACAACTTCAACAGATGTAGCACATAATGCTGTTTTAGATTTGGATAACACGCGATTAACTATCACAGCAGATGGCGAGTTAGAGGCTAACTACGAATATCGGGTGAATGTTAGTTCTGTAAAGAATCTAGTTTCAGGTGAAACTGAACATGTTGGAGTTTATGTGTCACATGATTACCTTTCGAAAGGTACTGATTTTGATATAAATACCCTAACTGCAGATAACTTTAACTTTACTACCAATGGCACGCCAATCGTTGCGGCCAACAGCGCTGGTGTTCCCTCAACGGCAACTGATTATTCTAATGACATACGTTTTATTCTGCCGCAAAACCTTAATTCAGTAGAAAACCTTACGCTTAGAATTGATTCATATGTGATGAACAATACGTCAGTTACTAATGAAAACCCTAATGAGGTTGAGGTCGTCCGAAACGGTTATCACAATAACACTTACGGTGAATATTTGGCCAATGTTGCGAACAATGAACATTATTGGGGCTTAAGTGCTGGTGCAAATGTAGAGAATGGTTTTTACCGTTTTACAAGATCTTATTACACTGATTACTTATCGCTGTCAGATAACAAAACTGGTAACGCAAACTCAGTGACGGTTTACTACAGCTATCAGCTAAAGAGTAATGCTGAAGTTAAAACAGGTACTCTCACTTTACCTATCAACTAAGCTACACTCAATGCTAATTAGTGTTGGGAAGGTTTTGACACCTACTCAATAAATTGAAAGCCCCGGTGAAACTGGGGCTTTTTTACATCTGCTCTACAGCGTTTTTTATAATTTAAATCTGCAAAAGCTACTTAGTTATCAAATATGACTTGGGCGGTTCCATGCCTAATAGATGACGTACAAAATAATCCCAACGCTGCCTTACAAAGTATGGATTTTTGTCCAGTACGTGCCCCATATTTGGATAAATCATAAGGTCAAAGTCCTTATTAGCTTTCATTAGTGCATCAGCCAATTGGATGGTGGCAGCAGGGTGTACATTGGTATCTAACTCCCCATGTGCGAGCAGTAATCTCCCTTGTAAATGTTGAGCCCAGTTTAAATTGGATTGCGCTTCCCATTCAGGTGTTTCAGGGTAACCCATCCACATTTCATTCCAACCTGCTTTGTCGACTCTAAAGTCATGATTACCAGATGCTGATACGCCGACTTTAAAAAAGTCAGGGTACTTAAACATAGCATGAGCCGTATCGTAGCCTCCGGCACTAAAGCCAAAAATACCGACTCGATTGAGATCAAGATAATCAAAACGTTCACCTAGCTGTTTGATTGCAGTAACGTGATCATCACTGCCACCACTAAGATTTTTGAAAGAATATTCATGGAACTTGCGGCCCCTTTTGTTGGTGCCGCGACCATCCATTTTTATGACCACAAACCCAAGCTCAGCAAGTGCGTTGGCTTGACTGCGATAGGTCACAAAAGACTTAGGAGTAAAGAAATTATGCGGGCCAGTATAAATGTCATCAATAACAGGATATTTCTTGTTGGGGTCAAAATGTGAGGGTAAATACATCAATCCGTAGAGTGGTGTTTTTCCATCTCCTGCGAGCACAGAAAATGGCTTAGGCGGCTGCCAACCTAAGGCGAATAAAGCGCTGGCATCTGCTTTTTGCAATGTTCGAACGACATTGCCATCTCGGGTACTACGCAATAACGATGTGGGGGCTTCTGTTGCAGTTGAATATGTATCAATGAAGTACTTAAAGTCAGGAGATATTCGAGTGTCGTGTTCAGCCGCTTCAGGAGTCAGTAGCGTTAAGTTACTGCCGTCAAGGTCAACTCTATAGAGGTGACGAAAGTAAGGGTCTCTGCCTGCTTCTTTACCGGATGCCTCAAAATAGACTTGCTGATTTTTTATATCTACGCCACGTATCACGCGAACGGTCATGTTTCCTTGAGTAATCGGATTTTTGAGTTTGCCGTTAGATGAGTTGTATAGATAAAGGTGCTGATAGCCATCTCTTTGTGAACTCCAAATAAATGCATTTAACTCTGGGAGTGCCCAATATTGCTGCACCCAAGGATCGATATATTTATCATCATGTTCTTCAACAAGCACCCGTACTCTGGCTGTTTCAGGGTCAACTTCGCGCATAAAGTACTGACGATTTCCCCTAAAACGATTGTGGTAAACAAACTTACCGTCGTCTTGCCACCACCCCCAAACGGCTGCGCCATAATAGGTTTGCATTACAGGAGGAGCTTGTAGGTGTATTGCGGACTTTTTTTCAATGTCAATTAACACTAATTGTGCCATAGGCAGCTTATCTTCAGCTGCGGACGGGTAGTAGAACTCTGTGGTCTCAGGGCGTTTTCCTCGTTGATGAGAAGCTCGAACGAGTGCATATTTGCCAGTGGTACGGCGGTCAAGCTGATAAGTCATGACATATCTACTATCTTCGGACCAGTTAGCATAGACTTGTTTAGGCTGATAGGGCTTATTATCGCGCAGGTCATACGCGGGGTTAGGGTGCATTAAGCCATATGGAAATCCCTTATGTCCATCCGTCGTCAGCTGTGTCTTGTTACCACTTTTTAGGTGCGTCAATACTAAATTGTACTGCTCCACAGTCAATTGCCATTGTCCATTGGGAGACATTCCAGGCGCTTGCTCTACGTTGGCTTGTCGGTTTTGTGAGCAAATATATAGGTTAACGTCACACTGAAACCCTTTGCTTTGGATAGTAAAGTTAATTAATGGCAGCTCGACACTTAATGACTTTAGAGAGAGTGAACCATTATTGATATCTTCAACACCAGAGTGCAAAAGAGCACTTGCTAATTTACTGTGATCAAACAAAGGCTTTTGTATGTTATTAAGAGGATCGACATAAATATATTGATGACCTGCTTGATTCTCTTGTTTAAACCAAAAGGTATTTCCTTTATCAATCCAATTGGGAGTCAACCGGGTATTTTTTACCAATGGTGTTAAATTTTGCGGTAAAAACTGCTGCGCCCTTTGGTAATCAGAACGATCTAGACTGGGCTTTGTACTTGATTCTGGTTTGGTTGAATTCAGGCTACTTTGGCACCCAGCCAATAGACTTAACGCTGCCATTACAGCAACACGTTTAAAATGTGGCATAAAACATACTCCTTACTTGTTGCATCAATCTCTTAGTGCGCCGCTTACCTAGTTATTCTTGTTTTATTGAAGATGTAACGTGGTCACAGACAGGCAAAGTTATTGATGTTGGGGTCAAGCTCACTATATCCGAACCTTTGATTGTATACAATATACCAAGGTGGGTTTGGGTGAGCTGCAATGGTTTATTGTGTCGGGGTTTTGAGATTCAATTTTAGCGACTAGAGGCAAAAGCCTTTTAAGATAATGTGTTTAATTTCAAAGTTTCTACACTGTAAATGCCAAGTAATTGGTGGGGCCTCTCCCGTATTCTTTAGTATCTTTTATGTGTTAGGTGGCCTATAGGAAACCATCGGTGAGCATGGATGCAGTCCACATACTGTAGATTAAAAAAGTTAAGTGATGCGTGTAACCATACTTTAATACTTGGTGTTGCATATACCGTTTTAGTACCGCCATTAAAAGATATATACATAAAGCGGTAATTTAATTTTAAAGAGGAGCGCTTTTATGCATTAATTGGCGCCTAATTTTATGAGTAATTTCATTTAATGACTTGTGTTTAAACCTTTTCTTTATTTCTATCGTCAAATTGAAAAAGGCAATGAAAAAAAGGAATAAAATGAAGTATCTAGTGTCTGTAATCTTGTGTGTTTTGGTTCTATTTTCGAGCGGTACCTATGCAAAGCCGGCTAAAAAAGTGCTGATTTTAACTTCTAACCTAGTTGATATGGGCGACCCTGAAAAACATGATGCAAGAAACAACTTATGGGAAGTCGCACCGCCATACCACGTTTTTTTGAATCATGGCTTTGAAGTGGACTTTGTATCACCAAAAGGCGGTAAAGTTGAGTTTCAGATGTTTGCGATGGGGATTAGTAAATACACGATAAAATATGAGGGGTTCTTAGATAAGACAAACAATACCCTTAAGCCTATGGATATCAATGCAGATGATTATTGGGGTGTATACATTGGCGGTGGCTATGGTCCGCTTTTTGATGTGGCAAATGACAAAAACATTCAATCAATCATTGCGAAAATATATGAGGCTGGAGGTGTTGTTGGCTCTGCTGGGCACGGTGCTGGGGCATTCGCAGATGTTATGCTTTCTTCAGGGGAGTATATGGTCAAAGGTAAAAAAGTGGCAGGGTTCCCTAATTCGACAGAAGTTACGAAACCTTGGGCAAAGCAGGGCACACTTTTACCTATCATGGTTGAAGATAAATTGAATAAAAACGGTGCGATAGCTCAAAATAAAAAGACGCTGGATGATAAAACACAAGTCGTGATTGACGAGCGAATTGTATCTACACTATTTTTAGATTCGGCAGCTATTGTTGCAAAAGAAATGATCATAGCACATCAAAAATAGGATTTTGTGTTTTAAAACTTTGGCTAACATAAACTAAATGTTAAAGGCTTGCTCGAATAGTACTTATTTGAGCAAGCCTACTTTTCACTGAAAGAAGGGAGATGATGAGGTTGGTAAAGTGCACGTTAAAACTCGGATGGGATATCTGTGAGTCAGGTAAAATTGCAGAGCTTTATGAAATGGCCTTTGGTGAAAAGTTTGCTTCGGCAATTAGTGAGAAAAGCGGGCGGCTCACTGTGCTTGAGAAAAGTTTTTTACCTCAATTTTCGTATATTGCACTTTTTGAAGGGAAAGTGGTTGGTGTGGCAGGATTTAAGGCAAAAGAAGGCTCATTGACAGGCGGTTTGGATTTTAATGGGCTAGTTGCATGTTTAGGCTTTGCAAAAGGGTTAAAAGCAGCGTTGCTATTTAGCTTGTTTGAAAGAAAAGCGAGAAAAAATGAGCTGTTAATGGACGGGATTGCTGTAGACATGAAATATCGTGGTTTGGGGATTGGCTCGCAATTACTGGACGCAATTATTGACTATGCGGCGCAAAATAAATATGACTCTGTTAGGTTAGATGTGATAGATAGCAACGTGAGAGCGCGAAAACTTTATGATGCTAAAGGGTTTATTGCGACTAAACATGAGTATTACCCTTACCTGAAATTTCTGCTTGGCTTTTCGGGGTCAACAACAATGCACTACAATATAAAAAAGTAGTTAAAGGCTGAGCGAGTCGAAACCTTCTTCTTAACGAAATAACTTCATTGCATCCCCCTGATACCATTTAAAAGGTCGCACTCAGAGTCAGTGCCATTGATATTTAATCTGCTGTGCAAAATTCTATTTAAAATAAATTAAGTACTTTGAAATAGTAGAGAATTATTTGTCGTGCAGTAAAATGAGGGCTGAATTTTGTTTGCGCAAAGGAAGTCGTCGTGCGGTATTTAATGTTGTTATTTTTTGTTTTTCTTGTATCTGGGTGTACAGGGATTGGTGGTTATAAATTTTACGCACTTGAAAAGAGTGAAGAATACATAGATTGCGCTCTGTTGCTAAAAGATCCAAGAATTGGCGGCCTTTGGCAGCTATCTGGAAAAGGAAATAGCCGGACAGTATCAAGCAATGGCCAAGACCTTTTGGTTTGCTCTAAAACAATGTCTGAGGAGTCACTCTATTTGGTTGGACCATTCGTACCTATTATTCCTTTGTTTGGTATTTTTAGCAACGAACAGCCGAAGACCCCGGAATTTGTATTTATCAACCGCTCAGATAAGAATACGTCTAAGCTTAATTTAAGACACGGCTTTAATTGGTGTATATCTTCTTACCCAAAAGCAAGCTCGAAAAGCTGTAAACGCTCGAAATTTGGCACTGAGGTTACAATACCACCCAACTCAATACTTCATTTAGACACGAAGTTTCAAGAGCAGATCGAATTTATACTTGAAGGGCCTGGCGCCCACAAAGAGACGATAAAATTTGACTATGACAGTGGTGTCTACTTTATATTTACAGGGTAAAAATAAGCTAGACACGAATAAATTAACTGGGTGGGTGCGAGGTTTATATAAGTACCACGCATTTACCTTTACTAAAAGTAAGGCCTATGTTCTTAAAAAGTGTGCATCATGCAGCGATAATTTGCTCAAACTACGAAGCGTCAAAAGCGTTTTATACTGACATTTTAGGATTAAAAGTGATCGCTGAAAATTACCGAGCTTCTCGAGCGTCCTATAAACTCGATCTAGCGCTGCCAGATGGTGGGCAAGTCGAGTTGTTTTCATTTCCAACCCCACCAAAGCGACCTAGTCGTCCAGAGGCCTGTGGACTGAGACATTTAGCATTCAGTGTTCAGTCTATAAAACAGATGGTGCAATATCTAGAGGGTAAAGGCATTGACGTGGAGCCGATCCGTATAGATGAGTACACAGGTAAGAAATTTACATTTTTTCAGGACCCTGATGGGTTGCCTTTAGAGCTTTACGAACTTTAAATCGAACTCTGCTGCTAGGGGAACAATGCTCGAATTCGCCTTCTTATTCCATACTTAATCTATACCCCTCTTTAAAAGAATATGGTGAGTCCATACTGTATATAAAGTATGGACTCACCGGGGTATAAACTAAACGCAGCCACCACTTATACTTGGTGTTTTTACCGCAAGGTGCACAACGCCTTACAGAGCTCAGTACTCGATATCTCAAATTCGAGCGTAGCGGGCTCGTTTTTGCTAACTAAGTCGACAGCTTAAGTGTATCTGATTTGCTTTTGCTCATTTTAACTCGGCTTATTTCAGCTTTGAAAGCTCATTTATTTTGATTTTATTTAATTTTAAAGGTTTTGTTGTTAATTTGTGGTTTTATTTTGTTGTTTTTTATTTAATGGAAGGCTTTTATTTGTACAATATATTATTTATAGTTGCGCATGAATAAAAACGTAAATCAAAAGGAAATTCATGAAAACAACTATGTGTTTATCGCTGTTGGCAGCGAGCGTTTTTTCTACTAGTGCAACAGCGGTAGAAATTTTTAGAGCAGACAAAGACGCAATTACAACAGGGCAATCTGTATCTATTGAATACTCCGAGTGGGCACCGTCACAGTTCTTCAACGGCCGAGCCAATATTTACCTTGTCAAACCGAATGGCTCAAGAAGTAAAGTTGCTTCCAATCTTCCCCAAGTCGGTACGTATAGATCACCAACTTTAACCAGCATAGGTGAGCATAAATTTGAAATAGAGATATGTGCAGGTGGTCGGTGTGGCAGTAACGGCTCTCTAAAGGTCTACGTAAACCCAGTGTGTAAATTAGTAACTAGTGGTAGTTCATACTACGAGTGTGGTGGTAAGCAGGTAACTCAAAGCTTCAAAACCTTCATGAATCCACGAAGCCGCATCACTGAGTTTAAAGTACACAGAGGGTTTGTGACTTGGAAATATTACGATCATAACGGCTCAAGCGGGACAACTGCAAGGTCGTATACCAGCTACCACAGTAACAACATCAATGGTACAAACCGAGTTCAGATTACGCAAACCGCAGATAGCAACTTTAATGATGCTGATGTTATTAGATCGTTTCAGGTGAAGAATAATAAAGCTGTCTGGCAGTTTGTTGATGCTAGCCGAAATTGTGGTATCGGATGTACATCAGATGTCGCTTATTATCAGCAATGTCTAGATGGTCGTTATCCTGGTTTGGAAGCGATTACTTCGATAGCGCATTCAAATCTCAATGTAAAAGAAAACATTACAGACTTTTATATTAGTAGCTACGGAACTTATGCGTCATGGGTCTTTAATCGCAGAAATAGCGTTTCTTCAGACTCTTATCCAAGAAATGCACGCCTGAAAAGCTGCGGCTAACACGCTGCTCTTTCTCTAAAGTGGCTGTAAAATCAGTTAACTAAACACCAAAGAGTTAAAGCTCTTTGGTGTTTGATTAATAAGGGTTTTGTGAGCTGATTGGTGAGCTAGCGCCTTTTACTTGCTTATACTGGTATTTCAAATGTCTAGAGTGCTCTGGCAAACATTGCCCAAAACATGACTCTAACATGGGAGTGGGCAACTATATCAAACTCTTCTTCTCTTCCAGCTCGATACTTATGAGCCATTTTATCTAGAGCGAAGTCGATAATTTCATTGGTATAACCGGCATACCAAGAAAACGGAGATTGGCCCTTAAAATGTTTTTCAAAATCTGTTTTAGCTAAGCCTTGGTGAATGAATAATTGGACGTCTTTGATATATTCTTGCACAAATGCTACATCCGCTTTGTAGCCAATATTACTATGGCCTGTGACCATGACATCCCAATCTAGGTCCATGAGCTTGTCAATATCATGTTTGTATGCGATGGCATCTTCAACATTCGAAAAGCTTCTAAATTCAAGCTGGTCAGGGTGCACCAAATCAATTGCATGAATGACTTTTCGGCCGTTGTTACTAATTAAAAATGCCGTATTGTCAGGTGTGTGACCGTTAAAGTTGTCGAATATCTTGATTTCTTGCCCTTCAAAATTAAAAGACTTCGATACGATTTCGGTCACGGGTAATGGCATTGTCACACCATGAGAAATGAGCGTGTTTTTAACCTCCTGTGTGCCTATCACTTTAATATTTGGGTTCATTAATTTTTGCGCAATGACTCGAGAGCCCCCAACGTGATCAGCGTGGGCATGTGAGTATAAAATTGCACTTAATGGTTTATCAGTAATTGATTTTATTGCACTAAGTAAACGCTCTCCTGTGCCATAAGGGGCATCGATCAGTAACACGCTTTTTTCGCCGACAACAACGGTCACATTATAGTTAGATACCGAAACCCAATATACTTGTTCACTAAGTCGCTGTACTTCGTAAGGCAGGCCAAACCTTTCCACATGAGTACCTTTAACTTTTTGATTTAGCTTCGCAATCTCAATTTTTGAGGCTGGCTTGTAGGTGAATTCTGGTACATGAGCACCAGCCGAAAATGAAAAAATTAGTGCTGCCAAAGTTGCTACTGTGCTTTTAATCATTAAATTGGTTCCTATTACAATTAGCTTGTTTGAACAAAGTGAGTACAGAGTCCTAATTAACTCCATTAGTATTACTTTGTTGTGTTAGTTACTTTTATATACTATAGGGGTGAGTGGAACGGGCGTTCAAGTAAGCACAATTTTGTAAGATAGTATGGTTGAGGTAACTAATGAATAAAATCAAAGGTTTAGAAAAAGAAGGAATTTCAAAAAGTTCTGAGGGCTGCCCTATGGCATCTGTTATGAATGTAATTGGTGGAAAGTGGAAGATAATTATTTTGTATCACTTGAGAGACTCAATTTTAAGATTTGGAGAATTGAAGAAACGGATACCGAATATAACGCAGAAGATGCTGACCCAACAGTTAAGAGAGTTGGAAAGGGATGGGTTGGTTAAAAGGACAGTGTACCCAGAAGTACCCCCAAGGGTTGAATATCAGAGTACCTATTTGTCTGACGAGTTACGACCAATTATAGATATGCTATGTGATTGGGGTGAAAAACAAAAAGAGATGCTGGGGCGCTAAAATTAGCTCTAAGGAGCTTACAAGGTAATTCTAAATGTGCTTAACGATCTGAATAGTGTGCTGGTAGTGCTTAAAGTACGTTCTTATTTCCTAGTTGGCTCCGAAGGTTTTTGGGCGTAAACTATTAAAAAGTAAAAATAAATTGCAATTTAAAATTCAGTTAAGGAATAAAGTAAATGAAGCATGTGATGCTACTTATATTCGTACTATTGATGACTAGCTGTGCTACCAAAGTCGAGTCTATAAAAGACGATAGAGATGTATTAACACGGGAAAATACGGGTTATATCTTGTTGGGAATTGATAGCAATATGAGTCTTAAGTCAATTGTTGTAGAAGGACCTAAAAATATCAGAATAACTCATAATGACTTAACTGCAGGTAGTAATCATATTTTACTCGCTTTGGAAGCAGGAGAATATAAGCTAAAGCGGATTGAGTTCAGCAATTATTTTAAAACGAGCATCTCAGAGCAAGAGTATTGGACCTTTACAATTAATCAAGGCGAGATCAATTATGCGGGAGATATTGAGCTAAGGACCCAATGGTTTGCTCGATCTTTAAGGTTTAATATGGAGCTGATTAATAACTCCTCTTTGGCTTTAGATTTCTTAAAAGTTAACTTTCCAAATATTTTATCAAGTAAGTCAATCGTTTATGGCGGGCCAGGTCACGATGATTACTTGCAACTATGGAGTGATAAAAACCTATGAAGTCACTTTTAACGATTTTCCTAATTTTGATACTGTCTTGTGCAGCGCAAGCCAGCCTCATAGATTCTACAAAGCTTATTGCAGCTGCAGAGTATTCGCATTTTAACTTATCGCCTGACGGAGAAAATATAACCTACATCCAAAGGGGAAAAGAGAGCTACCTAATCGTAAATTATAACGTCAAAGACAAAACCACTGTACGCATAAAAAGCTTGCATGCAGTTAATGCTTTACTCGATAAGCACTGGATTAGTGACAATGTCCTTTATTTCGAAGTAAAAGGGTTAAAAACTACCCACTCTTTTATCGCTCAAAAAACAAAGTTAGGGGGGTATATGGAGGTACTTCTAGACGCAAATTGGTCGGTTGTTAGAGGTTATAAAGGTGACGGTAAGCACATACTTATTTCCGAATCAAAAGGAGCTAATAAATATCAGGTATCTCAGGTGCTAATAGAAAGTTTATTCTCTTTTCAACGTCCCAAGAAAAAGGTGTTATTCACTTCTAACTATGGCCATCGAGAATTATTTTATGAGCCAATTGCAGAGCAGCTCATAGGATTTAAAGCTGAGGATAAAGCAATCACTGTGTCAGCGCGAGCACTTGATGGTTCTAAATGGACGCAACTATTAACTTCGCAAATTGGCAGGCGAAATTATTTTGTTCCAATTGGTTTTCTAAATAAACGTACGATGGTAGTACTGAGTAATAAAGATAGCGATAAAATCTCAGTGTATAAATATTCTTTGGATACTAAAAGAATCAGTGAATTGGTATACGGGAATAACAAATATGATGTGATTGATGCAAGGATAGAAAACGGTAGGGTTGTGAGTGTTACTTACCAGAGAAATGGAAAGCCTTATCATGAGTACCTTAGTAAGGAAAAAGAAGCTTTTAAAGGGCGCCTTTCTGACGAGTTAGAAGGGATGTTATTGACTACCTTGGACATCGACCGCAGTGGAAAAAACCACCTATTATTTGCAAGCTCGCCGACTCATGCAGGTACTTGGTTTCATTTTAATAGTGTAAATAACAAATTTACTCGATTGATATCAGCATACGAAGAGTTAGAAAACTTAGAGTTTGCTCCAACAGAATTAATAAAGGCTACGTCTAGAGATGGTATTGAATTAGAAGGCTGGTTAACTATACCTCGTGTAAACAATCGCAGTACATTGATTGTGATGCCTCATGGAGGGCCCATCGGCGTGCAAGATAGCAATGAATTCAGCGCTGAGATTCAGTTGCTAGCGAATAGAGGGTTCACTGTATTAAGAGTTAATTTTCGGGGCTCCTCTGGGTATGGAAAAGAATTTCAAAATTTAGGCGTAGGAGCGCTTGGTGGTGATATTGAGTCAGATATACTGACTGTCGTTAACAAGGTGAATGAGCAATACAGCTTTGAGAATACTTGTGCTATGGGTAGTAGTTATGGTGGTTATTCCTCGGTTATGTTAGCTATTAACGAACCCAAACGCTTTGATTGTGTAGTTGCTGCATATGGCATTTATGATATTCCCTACCTATTTACTAGCTCCAATTTTCATGGCAAAGAAGATGTAATATCACAGATTGAAGGGGCTGTAGGTGCTAAAAGTGAGGCCATGAATAAGCCTTCCCCTGTTTATTTGGCCTCCAAATTAAATGTTCCCATTTTTCTGATAGCTGGGCGTAGAGATTATATTGCGCATTTCGAGCATAGTAATCGGTTCAAGCAAGTATTAGACATACATAACAAAGATGTAGAGACTTTATTTTTTAAAAAAGCAGGTCATGGACAGTCTACTTGGCTAGGGCAAAGGCAAGAAACACTCGCGGTTATTGATTTCTTAGAGCGAAAATTGAACTTGGACAAATTGGTGCCTGATACCGAAACTCAAAAAGAAGTCCTCGCGCGTGAACACTTGGAAACCGCAGCACTGTATAGCGATGAAAATATCCTAATGGAACCGAATTATAATTTAGCTATATATTTTAATGAATTAGCTGTAAAGCATGACAGTGCAGAGGCTTTATATAACCTAGGTATAATGCATCAACAGGGAAAGGGCGTAAGCTCAGACTTAGGCAAGGCAAGGTTGTACTATGCTCAAAGTTCAGAGCGGGGGAATAGGGAAGCTAAAGTGTCCCTCGCAAAAATGTATTTTAATGGCATCGGTGTAGAGAAGGACACAGACAAGGTACATGAAACTTTAGCCTCTATAAATGAGATTAGTGAGCATCAAGAAGAGAGCTTGTTGCGTTTAATGCTGTATTGCCAAGCCCCAAAGAACGATAAACATAAGAAAAGGTGTTTAGAGTACCCAAAAGAGTTCATCAAGAAATTTGAGGCAGGTACAACTAGCACTTTAGCAAGGTTGCTTGTTAGTGATAGGACTGCTGTAGATGTAAAAGAAAGCCTTATCAGTTTTATCCGCGACAATTATAAACTTGATGCAACTAGCTTCAAACTAGACATCAGAAAAAAGGGAACATTTGTTTGGAGTCGTCACGCTGGATATGGTTGGCGAGATAAATTAGTGCCGGTGGAAGAAGCTAAAACAACGATGAATGATTCGAGGCAGTGCTATTTAGAGACGTTTATAAATTTAGAGGGGTTTGATGGAGGTAGAAGAGCCGCTGCAATTATGCGTTGGGAAGCCTTTCAAGACGGTAATTTAAAGGATGATAGTTATGCTTTATATCGTGGTAAAACCTCAACCGCGTGGCGGTATACTGTCCCGATGGAAGAAGATGCACCTGATTTAACCTATAAAATCAGTGTATTTAATCTGGATGGCGAGCTCATAGAGAGCTTTGAATGTGATAACTCTTAATTCGTTTGTAAATGGCCTTTAGCATTGAGTCTGTTGAGCTTTTGAGAGCGTTATGACCCTCTTTTTTGCTTTGGCATCCAATTACCTTGTGCAGACATGGAAACTGTTCAATGGAGTGAGGCCGTTTCACGAATAAAAGTGGGTGAAAATAAGCAAATGGCAATCTCCGTTAGAAAATATAGGTAACTGTCAGCAAAGGTCTAAACATTCACAAATAGGTGCATGAGTAACTTATTCGTTCTAAGTCAACGAAAGCAAGTCTTTGTAAAAAGTCGCTGTTTAATTAGATAGCGACTTTTTTGCTTTCTGTTATTTGAGCCAACGACGTATAACTCGTGTTTTTAGTGGGGAGAAGCTGCCAAAATACTGTTACCAATGCGCTCACTGTTTAGAGTGCATTGTTCAATACCATCAGACACAATACTCAGTTTACTTTTTAAACCAGAAATTGATTGCCAACTCTCGAAAAGTTGGTGTATCGCCTCCTTTTGCTCATCTGAGCAGGCGAGCAAAAAGTTATAGGGAAACCATTGCAAAGACTCGCTGGAAACGTGGTTAAATATCTTAAATTTTCTGGCATTGATGAGCTGTATAGATGAAATTCTAAGGGCCGGGTTAAAAATAGGAAATTGAAAGCGGTAATCTATGACCATACCTTGTGTTTCGTCACTTAATAGTAAATCGTAGTACAGCGCCGTTTTAGATGCTGAATTTACATAACCAAGGCCAGACAAAAATGCCTCTTTTTCAGTTGTAGGTATTGCACTAAAGTCCTGAATGAGTGATTTATATTCTTCATTTGTTGAGTTTTTTGCTAATGTCATAACAATTGCATCAAGGTGAGGGTGCCCAATGTGTTGGCCCGATTGGTAGATACGTTTAGCGGCATTTACCGCATTGGGATCTTGCATATACACGCCATATAGCTTCATTAAATTATTTCCATATGGCATCTCAAGAGTTTGTTGCCACTGGATGTTCAACTTGATGTGCTTTCGCAAATAAGCTGTATAGGAGGAAACGCTATTTATTTGCACATGTTCAAGGTATGCATCGATTAAAGTACTTACAATTTCATCCGCACGAGGATTGCCTAGTTGTAATGGATTGAGCTCAGCGACTAACGCTTGTGTATACTTCATGAAATCGACATGTCCAGTAATCGCAAGCGCCTGTAAATTGTCGTTAAAGGATGCTTTCTCTTGACGTGATAATTTATGTATTGGAATGTCTTCATAAGTTGATTGATTTACAAACCGGAAATAACCCACCCCACCGGCATCGAGAAACACAGCTTTAATGCCTTTATTGAGGGCCACTTTTTGCTTGTGCTTTGAGAGTATGAGTTTGTGTGTAGATATTTCTCTGCCATCCCAGACCTTTAGCGACACTGGAATTGTCCAAAGCTGTTCAGAGCGATTAAATATGTCTTTTTGCTCAATGAAAAAATGATTGTCGTTGTGCGTAAGGGTTACTAATGGATAGCCAGTTTGACGCGTAAAACTAGAGGTGACGTCTTGTAGGTTGGGGTCTTTAAGCAGTTTAATAAACTGCTCAGTACTGACGTTTTGACCATGGTACAAATCTACATAGCGCCTCAAAAGCGATTGAAATGATTTTTCTCCCATTGCTTGTTCAAGCATTTCTAATAGGGCGCGCCCTTTGGTGTAATGCAGCTGGCCATACGCGAGCGTATCTTTTCTAGATTTTATATCAAAGACTAGTGGCATTGCTTTGCTATTGTCGTCTTTGAATGCGCGTGATTGCGGTGTGTAAGTACATAAGTCGTTGTTTGGATAAAGGTCTTGTATGACTTTGGCTGCAATAAATTCTGTGAAGGATTCATTTAGCCAATAATCATCGTACCAAGCCATCGTAATGTCGTTACCAAACCAGCTATGCGCAACTTCATGGGCTATCAGTTTTTTAAATTGGCAATGGGCCATGTCTGATGCGCCCGGATCGGGTATCTGATTATAGTTTATTGAAACTAAACCTAAATTCTCCATCGCGGCCACGCTGCCATAATTACCGACAATGAAATCCAGCTTTTTAAAAGGAAAGGGTGCGTCCAAGTATTCTTCAATATGTGATATCGAGGTGCTCACAATTTGATTAAAATATGTTGGCAGAGTTATAGATATGCTCTTTGGTACGTAGACTTTCGACTTAAAGCGGCTGGTGTCCAATGACTTTGTATTAAACTGACCTATGGCTAAAGACAGTATATCTGTGTTGATCCGTGGCGTAGTTTTAAATTGAGTTAATTTGGTTGCGTGTTGTTCCGTTATAGATTGCACATGGGTATTATGCAGTACGTCATATTCTATTGGCGTTGATACGCTGAATTTAAATGTCGATTTTTGATTTGGTTCATCTAGTGTCGGGAAAACGCCCCTTGCTTCCATTGATTGAAACTGTGTGAGTAGGTATGCCTGCTCTTGCCCACTATGTCCACTAAACAACCCCTCATGATGTACAGACAATTTACCACTGAATTGTATATGCAAAGTTGCCGCGTCTTCCAGTTTCACAGGAACTTGGTGGCTAACTATCTCATATAGATTAGGTTCTTGTACTGTTAGGGGGTATCGCATACCTTGGTATTTTAGATAAACATCTTTTATATCAAGTGCTTTACTGTGATAAGAGATGACATCAGTAGGATTGGTGAAGCTCAGGTGTAGTGTCGTTACACCAGAAAAAACCGGCTCTTTAGGGTCGATATGTAAGTGCACGGCTTGTTTAGAGAGTTGAATATGTTTAGGCAATCGAAAATCATCGTTAGCAAAGCTAGGAAAGGTGGCGACAACAAGCAGAAATATTGCATATAGGCAAAAGAGTCGATGTGGTTGCATACAGGCTACTTATAATTACTTATGCTGTTAATCTACATTATTTTTTATGCTGATTATAGTTCAGTTATACAACGAGGTGATTGGTGTGCCGATTGGATGTTTAAATCACTCTCTAAACTTGTCTATTTTTTTGATGGTTAACTATGCTCATGTAATCAGGGTGCTTTTATAGGGGTCACAATGTCTTTTTTGTGCAGAGCAATTATCGCGGTAATTCTTGTTGTGACCTCTTATTGCTGTAGTGCAAACAAAACTGTGTCAGTGATTACTTTACCAGATTATGAACCATTTGGTTCATTGGCCCAAGGTGATACGCATGTCGTTAAAGTACCGCCAGGGGAAGATAGTGAGCTTTTTGAAGGGTTTGCATGGGATGTGGTGCGTGAAAGCTTCCATTCAATGGGTTATACCGTAGAACTATGGGTTGTGCCATGGGCTCGCGCACTCACTTATATTGACTCAGGCCGTGTTGATTTAATTTTTCCAGTTAGTATCAGCGCAGAGCGCCTCAAAATTTATCGCTACTCCAAAGAGCATGTTAATAGTGTTTTTTACCGCTTGTACATCCTAAAGTCCCAACCAATTGAATGGCAGTCACTCGAAGCTCTGCACGGGATGACCATCGCGCAAATGCGTGGTTTTAATTATGGAGAAAGGTGGGCACTACTTAAAAGTGTAGACAAATATGATGTGGGTGAAATCATTCAGGGGTTTGAGATGCTGATGAACAAGCGGGTAGAGGGCTTTGTCGGGTATGAAGGCGTTTGGGATACGGTACTTCAGCAGCATAAACTTGAAAACGATATTATTAAGCTGCCTATGTTTGATAGTAATAAAGAGTATCTAGCAGCCTCTTTAGGTAATCCAATGGGTAGAAAATTATTAAAGCAGTTTGATTTAGGTAAAAAGCGAATTATGGAGAGTGGCAAATTAAAAGAAATACAGCGCAAATGGTCAAGTGTTTTAAGTGAAAATGGCACCGAGGGTCTCAGTCAATAAATGTATTATTGGCTGGAATTAAGTCTGAACAACACCGCTCCATTTGCTAATTTAGGCTGAGCTGCGTAATTTCTCGAGTATAGCGTCAGATTGCCAAAATCAGAAACTTTCTATAGGCCTTGTGTCCAATCCCAAATTAAGCCGTGATGATGACAGCATTTGTGATATTGCAGCAAGTTTTTATAAAGCCTGCCGCCGTAAATGCACCAAACCCTTAGTTCATAAGTACTTCACAGTACTTGTGCAGGGATCTAGTTGTGCGCTATTCCAAGCTCAAAGAACGATTGTAAGCAGTATTTGGTCCTAGACATTTTCACTTATAAGCCATTGAGTATCACTTCAAGCAGTTTAACTCTTCTCACTATTATTTACCCATGAGCAGCGTGTTTATTACCTTACGTTGAGCTTATATTTAGCTGAAAGTTTTCAACAAATGGTGTCAAGAGCGCCTCATAGCATCAAGATGTAGGGGGAGAGGCTTATTGTTTTTTATTTATTAATAATCAAAGCTGGAATGCGTATTAATACTAATAAGAATTGATTGCAAAAATAGGGTGATTATTTATTTCAGAAAACTAAAAGTTATAAATAGCATCTTTTAGAAGGCTAGAAGTTATAAGGCTCATTTTTGTCTGTGTAAGCATAAAAATATGGCTTTATTTACAGTTTCTTACCGTGTAGTATTAAATTAGTGATAGCTTTTATGTATAGGTAAGTATTGCATAAAATTATATTTTGACGTTGAAAAGTCAGAATATAGCTGATGTGGTTATTATCTATTAATGATGCCTACTTCATTGTGTAATATTGCACAATTAGAATAATAATAAGTACCTGGCTTGAGTAAGTAGTCACTTCACATCTGGCTTAAATCAGAAGAAGGTATTATTTACTATAATTACAGCTAGCGCGGATTTTTTTAATGGATTCTAAAATGCTGCTCGCCAGAATAATTTATAACAAGAGAGTATTGGTTTGCAAAAAGATAGCCTTCATATTATGGAAAATGGAAAACGTCAGAATGGAAGTGATATTCCTGAAGACACTAGTAAGTTGGTCGAATTTAAGAGCGATGATTTTAAAGTAGAAGACGTCTGTGCTTCACTGAGAAATGATTCAGTTATCATAATAAGGAATGTAGATAAAGAACAAGCTGATGAGTTAATGCTTACTATCGCTAAAAAATTCGAACTAGGCGATCAACTTAAATTACAGTCTGGTTTTGCCACGCTTAGAGAAATAAGAGATAACGTTGGCAAATACTTCATGACTTCTAACCCCCGAACTGACTACCAAGTTATTCCACCTCACTGCGAAAGTTCTCGATTTTCCGACATGCAACTGGCGTCATTTTACTGTCATGAAAATGATGTAATTGGTGGAGAAACGATTCTACTACACCTTGATCCCAATTCACCGTGTTGGGAATTTCTTAAAGAGCGAGGTGTCAGGATCAAGTATGGGGATAAAAAGCTAACGACGAATGAGATTGCTAAAGCACGAGCGATGTTATCTATTGATCCCGAAAAAGATGTGTTATCAGAATCAGATATCGTTTTAGAAGAGCACTCTATTCCAGGAACTGATGCTAAGTTTTATGACGCATTAGCTCAAGCGAGAAAGTCTTACTCCAAAATTCTAGGCAAGGATGTATACACCTACTGGGCAAATATGGCGGGTGTTGACTTTGATGCGTTTGACGAATACCTAAGACTTCTTAAGCAGTGGGGACTGTTCCGCTACCCTCCGAGCGAAATGAAAGATGAACAGATGGATCCGGTAAGAGAAAAGCGGGTGTATCGTTCTGGCTTAGATTTTTCTCAATTGTTCTCAAGTAAATTGACAATTGATTTAAAACCAGGTGATTTTGTGATTCAAAACAACATGACATGGACGCATTCATCGAATAATTACGAGCCCAGATCAGGTAATAGAAATATAGCCGTTGCGTTTGCGTAGTTGCTATGTAAATCAAAACTACTGTTGCCTCCTTTTTAGCTTAATAAGCGGGTATTGCCTGTAGTTCTTCATTTACGCCAATTGTATTTTCTAACTGTATTTGGAGGGTATAATTGATAAGGAAGATTAAACATCATGTTAGACGACAATATAATAATAAAATCACATCAAAAACATCAGCTCGTTGCCATCTCAAATTTAGAACAGAGCTATCTGAATGACCCTAAAATAGTTCAAGTAGTCGATTGGGTTCATGAGTATTTAGCAAAGCCCCATGAAGATTTAGGCAGAAGTGGCGCTGTTTGCCCATTTGTACCTTTTTCTCTTAAATCGAATTCAATCTATCTTGCTAAAATAGAGCAAGAGCCATTGGATACATGCAAAATGTCAAAAATCATCAAAGAGTTTGGTGATTTATTCATACAAAAAAGTGGAAGTAACCAAAATAAAAATCTGAATAATGCTTTTATTATAGTGTTTACTTCTTTAGGGCGAGACCAAACTCACTTAGTGGATGAAGTGCAAAATGCGTTAAAACCCTATTTTGTTGAACAAGGATTAATGCTGGGTGAGTTTCACTCCAAAAATGAAGGTTCTGGGTTGAGAAATCCAAATTTCAAACCGCTGCGAAGCCCAGTGCCTTTATTAGCTATCAGACATATGGTGGACTCGGATCTGCCGTTTATGATGTCTCCAAAATATTCGATTGAAGAACGTATATTGTTCTTACGTTCTTACCTCAGAAATCTCAAAGGTGAATTGAACGATGTTCAGTTCACAAAATCTTTAGATATGCTAATCAATCTTGAAATAGAACTCGGAGCTTCAATTTCAACCAAACTTGAAGAAACAATTAAAGGCCAAACATGTAAACATGCAATGCATTTGTGTGGTTCAAAGAAGGAATACTAAATGAGTGACCGTATTGCTATTGTAGGTGGGGGATTATCTGGTTCATTATTAGCACTGTCTCTAGCACAGCGTGGATTAGAGGTCGATGTCTATGAAAAAAGGACAGACCCAAGGATAAACCGCGGAGAGACAGGGCGTTCGATTAACCTTGGTTTATCCAAGCGTGGTATGGAAGCACTGAAACGAGTAGGTATGCTTGAGACAGTGCTAGAACGTGCTGTTGTGATGAAAGGCCGAGTAATTCATAGCCCTGATGGTGAAGCTATTTTTCAGGCATATGGGAATAACAATAATCAGGTTTTACATTCAATTGACCGTAATGAGTTAAATAGATTGTTACTGGACAAGGCAGATCAGTCCGATAAGGTTACATTGCATTTTAATCAGAGATTTATAAAAGCAAATAAAGATGCAAGAACGATTGAAATAGAATCAGATAGCCAAACTAAAGTCATTAAACACAAATGGGTAATTGGCGCAGACGGTGCCTTTTCAAATGTGCGTAAAGAGATGCAAAGAGGTGAGCGGGCTAATTATCAGCAAGAGTTTTTAGAGTGGGGATATAAAGAGCTCTCGCTTCCGGCCAAAGAAGATGGCACTTCGCTAATCCAACTGGATGCATTGCATGTTTGGCCTAGAGAACATGGCTTGATTGTCTCTCACCCGAACCTTGATGGCACGCACACCTTGTCTGTTTTTATGCCGTTTAATGGTGAGTTTAGTTTTGAAAAAGTGACAACCAAGAAAGAGGTTGAAAACTTTTTTAATACGCATTTCTGTGACCTTGTTAGTATGTTGCCAAGTTTAGTTGAAGAATGGGAACGTAACGCGGTAGGTTCATTGATCACCACAAAAACGAGTCAGTGGTACTACAAAGACTGGATGGTTTTAGTGGGTGATGCCTGTCATGCTCAGTATCCATTCTATGGTCAAGGCATGAACTCTGCATTTGAAGATTGCTGTGTGTTACTAGATTCACTTGAAGCAACTCAATTTGACCTTGCTAACGCATTTGAACGCTATGAGTCGTTAAGACGTCCACATACGGACGTGTTAGCCCAGCTCTCTAAAGATAACTTTACTGAACTTAAAGACAAAGTGAAATCTCCTATGTTCTTGATGCGCAAGAAGATGGATCTAGTTCTGAATAAACTATTCCCTGAGCGTTGGTTGCCTATGTACACCATGATTGCGCACACAACTATGCCATATAAACATGCGTTGATACGCTCCATAAAACAAAACAGGATAATAAACTCAGTAGCAGCATGTATAGCAGTTGCAACTACTATGGTTTTATTTAGTCTGATTTTCCCCTTAATTTAAATCAACTAAGAGTACCTTCTGAGTGCGCCAATAATGGCTAACTTTGCGTTATCAGCTGCAAAGTAAAATAAAAATTAAAACAGCGATCCAAATCAGATGCCAGTAAACAATTTGAATTCTTTAAACATGACGTTAATTGACTTATTAAAAATCAGAGCCGAAGAAGACGGAAACAAAACAGCTTTTATTTTTGACAACGGAAATGAAAGAACGCAAGCCAGCTACCTAGAACTATTTCAAAAATCCAATGCGCTAGCTAACACAATCTTAAAAAAGGCAAACAAGGGTGAGCGTGTCATTCTACTTTACCCGCCTGGACTAGACTTTATTTTCGCATTTTATGCCTGTTTAAGAGCTGGCGTTGTTGCGGTTCCACTGTATACACCTAGAACGTATAAAAACGTAGAGCGCGTCACGAATGTACTTTCTAACTGTGATGCGCAGCTCATTCTATCTAATCAAAGTGTCGAGCCTTTCTTAACTAAATATGCATCTGAAGAGCGCTCATTTGAGCAGGTTTTATTTACCGATAATATAGAAGTAGATTCACAACTGTCATTTTCCGAAGCTGAGGGAGACAGTCTTGCATTTTTGCAGTACACCTCTGGCTCAACAGGCGTACCAAAAGGTGTCATGATCTCCCATGACAATATTGTAGCAAACTTGGCAACGCTAGTAGAAGCAACGGGATGTAACCGCAACGATGTATTTGTAAACTGGTTGCCTATGTTCCACGACTTAGGACTTGTTAACACGATATTGCTTCCTGTCTATTTGGGGGCAAAGTCGGTCCTTATGCCGCCAGTGAAGTTTATTCAGAAGCCGTTGAGCTGGTTTGAGGCTATTACTGAGTTTGGTGGTACGATATGCGGCGCACCAAATTTTGCTTTTGAACTGTGTGTGGACAAGCTCGCACACTTAGAACTGTCTACTATAGATTTAAGCACTTGGAACGTAGCTTTCAACGCAGCAGAACCCATTCAGGCGCAGACCCTAGTTAAGTTCTATGAAGCATTCTCTAAGTATGGCTTTAGGAAAGAGGCTGCCTATCCAAGTTACGGTATGGCTGAGGCGACAGTATTTCTGACCGGTGGTAGCGTCAATACACAGGCAATCACACAAAAATTTTCAGCCAAGGCACTTGCAGACAATTTGGTTGTTGCTGACTCGATTGACCAAGAAGATAGCCATAGTGAGCTGGTAGCGTGTGGCCAAATACAATCTAAACATGACTTAATCATAGTTAACCCTGACACGTATGAAGAACTATCAGCGGGGCACGTTGGTGAAATTTGGGTCCGCGGACCGAGCCTATCCCGTGGTTATTGGAAAATGGACGAGCTAAACAGTCAGGTGTTCGACCAAGAGACTGCCAATACCCATAAAAAAGGTTTTTATCGCACAGGTGACCTTGGCTTTACGCATAACAATGAATTATTTATTGCAGGTCGCCTAAAAGACTTACTAATTATTAGAGGGCAAAACTTTTATCCTCAAGATTTAGAGTGGTGCGCGCAAAGTAGCCATCCTGAGTTACAAAAAGGCGGGTGTGCTGCCATTGCTTTCTCCCATGAAAATGGCCAAGAGAAGTTGACTTTGGTTGCTGAGGTGAGTCGCAAGGCGGTACGAAATAAGCAGTATCAGTCTATGATTGATGCGATAAAGCAGGCAATTTCAAGCGAATTTGAATTAAGTGTCGAAAATGTTGTTTTGCTAAAACCCGGTGCGAGCTTAAAAACATCAAGTGGTAAAATTAGAAGAAGAGCGACCAAAGAAGCCTATTTACAAGGTTCTCTCGCCATTGTTGCAGAAGATGAAGTTGTTCAGGCAGTGTCAGAAGAGGTTCTGGCTAAGCAAGGCTTGCTCAGTGAACAGATACTCAATTATATAAAGCATGACGTAAACAGTGCGCAGTTCAATCACTCACATCTGACTACACTGATAACACAGTATTTAAAAGTATTACTGTGTCAACTAACGAAGCGCTTAATCAAAGACTCTGAGCTAGAGGAGGCGGTGATCGCCCTAGGGTTGGAATCTCTTAGTACGATTGAGTTAGCGCACCAAATAGAAAAAGACTTATCTGTTAAGTTAAGCTTGAATGATTTATTCAGTGGTGTGAGCGTTATAGAAATGGCTCAATCACTGTCACAAAAGCTTGCTATCCATTTTACGCAGCCCGTTCTCGACCAGACACTTCAAATCACCCGCTTAGAGGAGTCTGAAAGTAATACGTCGTCATTTGGGCAAGAAGCCTTGTGGTTTATGGATAAGCTTGTCGACCAGTTACCGGTTTATAATTTGCTGTCGGTGTTTAACATCACTGGACATTTGGACATAAAAGTATTTTCTGAATGTTTACAGATGCTTATTGAACGTCACGTAAGTCTGAGAACGCGTTTTAAGGAGTCGCAAGGATCAGTATTGGCCAAACTGCAAGCGCCAAATGAACTGCCTTTGTTTACACATAACCTTGAACAACTTGACACACAGTCGAGCCAGCAGAAAGTGGCACAACTGATTGCAAACGAAGAGAACTATCAGTTTGATTTAGCTGAGGAAAGCTTATTCAGAGTCATTGTTGCAAAAAAAGCCAGTTCACAGTACTGCGTGATGTTTAATATTCATCATATTATCTCTGATGGCCTTTCAGCATCTATTTTATTTAAAGAACTCAGTGAGAGTTATAATGCAGCCCTCAATGGCGAGCAACCAGCACTAACCCCATTATCCGTTTCATACAATGATTATGCTCGCTGGCAAAAAGAACATTTAAGTCCACAGAAATTAACTACTGAGCGGGAATATTGGCAAAATAAGCTGGCAGATTCACAGCCTTTACTGCATTTGCCATATGATCATCAAAGACCAGCTGAGCAATCTTTTAAAGGTGCTACAGAACAGTTTGTTATCAAACCTTCTGTGTACAAAAATGTGAAAGCGATGGCCAAAGCGCATGACGCTACACCATTTATGGTGATGCTATCTGCATACAAGGCGTTATTGTCTATTTACTCTGGTAGCGATGATATTTCGGTGGGTTCACCTGTTGCGAATAGAACAAGTCATCAAGTAGCTAATTTGGTTGGGTATTTTGTTAACAACCTAGTGATCCGCACCCTCTGTGAATCTCAAGCGAACTTTATTGAACTATTGCAAGCCGTTAAAGGGAATTGCTTAGCAGCGATAGCCCATCAGAACTTACCATTTGATTCAGTGGTTGAAGCGGTTAAGCCGGAACGTAGCTTGAGTTACTCGCCGTTGTTTCAAGCGGCTTTTTCATTACAACGTAATCATGCCGAGCAGTTGAATTTTAATGGTCTTCAAGTAGAAGAACTGGCCTGCGACAGAGGCGTTTCAAAATATGATCTCTCGCTTGATATCTTCGAAACACAAGAAGGTGCAATTGCGAAGCTAGAATACTGTAGTGAGTTATTTGAGCGCGACACGGCTCAGCGCATCATTCAGCATTTTAACCTTTTGCTTGAAAAAGTGATGGAATGTCCTGAACAAGCTTTGTCGTCACATAATATTTTGACAGACTTTGAGATGAGAAGTCTGACTGATTGGAATCAAACGGCAACTGACTTCCCCGCTGATATGTGTATTCATACGCAAATCGAAGAACAGGTGGAACTGACACCTGATGCTACGGCGCTGATTTTCGAAGGCCGAAAGCTAACATATAAAGAGCTTAATGATAGCGCCAACCAATTAGCAGGTTATTTAATTGAACAGGGAGTTAAACCTGATGGCTTAGTCGGGGTATGTGCTGAGCGCTCAATTGAGATGGTGGTCGCATTACTGGCGATTTTAAAATCTGGGGGGGCATATGTACCATTAGACCCTGACTACCCAGCACAGCGACTGGCCTATATTTTAGAGGATGCGAAACCTGCGTGGGTGCTGGGTCAGCAACGCTTTGAGCATATGTTTGCCGGTGGTAGCGTGCCGTTTTTAGCTCTTGATTGTGACACGACCGCAAAAACTGTATCTGGCTACCCAGCGATTAATCCGTCGCCAGCTAAACTGGGTCTAAGTTCACACAATCTTGCGTATGTCATATATACATCTGGCTCAACTGGGCAGCCAAAAGGCGTTATGTTGGAACATCAAGCCTTGGTGAATCGCATAGATTGGATGCAAAGTGAGTATGAACTGACCGCGAGCGATAGGGTACTGCAAAAAACACCATTTAGTTTTGATGTCTCTGTTTGGGAGTTTACTTGGCCGTTGATCAGCGGAGCAAGTCTTGTTATGGCAAAAGCTCACGGACATAAAGATCCAAGCTACCTGTGTGATCTGATTGTTGAACAGGGTGTAACGACCTTACACTTCGTACCTTCTATGCTGGCGGCGATGCTACAACATACTAGCTGGAAAGATTGCTCGTCAGTTAGGCAAGTGTTCTGTAGCGGTGAAGCTTTGTCGAGTGAATTGGTTGTTGAGTTTCATGCGATACATTCAGCGGCTTTACACAACTTGTATGGGCCTACTGAGGCTGCAATCGACGTAAGTTACTGGTCAGCAGAGCGTGATCAACAGATAAATCTTGTTCCAATTGGTAAACCGATTCACAACATTCAACTATATGTTCTAGATAAGGATAAAAACCAAGTTCCATTAGGAGTTGTGGGAGAGCTGTATATTGCTGGTATAGGTCTGGCCCGCGGCTACATTAATAAACCAGAGCTGACCGCCCAGCGATTTATAGAACATACGTTTGATGGCAATGTTCAAACGCGTTTATACAAAACGGGGGACTTGGTACGCTATTGCCAAGATGGTAATTTAGCCTATATTGGGCGAACTGATGATCAGGTAAAAGTCCGAGGCTTTAGGGTTGAACTTGGTGAAATTGAACATCATTTAAGGTATTTGCCGCAAGTAAGAGAAGCAGCTGTTATCGCAGTCGGTGAAATGCATGATAAACGCTTGGTTAGTTATGTCACTTCATCTAGTGCGGTTGTCAATGACGTAGACAGTTACAAGGCATCGATCAAGGCTGATTTAGCTAAATTATTGCCAGATTACTTGGTCCCATCTGAGGTGGTTTTACTCGATGAGTTGCCACTGACCAGTAACGGAAAGCTGAATCGAAAAGCTCTTATTGAAATTACACAGTTATCAGCGCCTAAAAGAGAAGTTAAGCCGCCATGTAACGACACTGAAGTTAAACTTCTTGAGATTTGGCAGAGAGTACTTGATAAAGAGCTGATATCTACAGATGAGAGCTTTTTTGATATCGGTGGACATTCACTATTAGCAATGCGAGTAGTCAGTGCATGTAGTGAAGCTTTCAGTAAAGAGATCACCGTACGTGAATTTTTCCAAAATGACACAATTAAAGCGCTTGCAGCGCTGATAAACACAACCAACATTACCCAATATCATGCGATTGAACCTGTTTCTAGAGTTCAGCCTTTACCTTTGTCTTTCTCACAACAGCGTCTGTGGTTTATTGATCAATTAGAAGGCGGCAGTGTCCAATACAATATGCCTGCAACGATCAGGTTGTCAGGCAGCTTAAATGAAAGCGCGTTACAACAATCGATAGATGCAATCATTCAACGTCATGAAATTTTGAGGACAACATTCAAAGAGGTTTCGGGTAAACCAATTCAAAATATTGAGCCTCACGATACTTTAAAAATAACGCGATTAGATATCAGCACAAAGCCAAGTGAAGTCCGAGAAAGCGAATTAAAACATGTGATCCAGACTGAAGCAGCTAGACCGTTTATGCTTCATACAGACTGGCCTATTAGAGTTTCTCTGCTGAAACTAGCTCAATCAGAGCATATGATCTTAGTGACGATGCACCACATTGCTTTTGATGGTTGGTCTATCCATTTGTTCATAAGAGAGTTAAGTGCTTTATATCAGTCGTTTGCAACTGGTAAAGAGAGCACTCTACAAGCACTTCCTATCCAATATGCAGACTATGCGCAGTGGCAGCGTGAGTTCTTGGCTAGTGAACAAACAGAGCTACAGCTTGCCTACTGGCAAGAACGTCTAGCGGGTTTGCCGTTGGTGCATAATTTACCATTAGATAACCCACGCCCTGCCACACAAAGCTTTGCAGGGCAAAAAATTTACCAAACAATTGATGTGAACTTAATGGACCAGCTAAACCAACTTGCGCGTGACAACGATGCAAGCTTGTTTATGGTCTTACAAAGTGCGTTCTCTGTATTATTAGGGTTGTGGAGCTCACAAAAGGACATCGTTGTTGGTAGTCCAATCGCGGGTCGCAATCACCCAGCTCTTGAAGGGCTAATGGGTTTCTTTGTGAACACCTTAGTTTATAGAACCGATCTGTCTGAAAATCCTGACTTTATTACTTTGTTAAATACTAACAAAGAGCATACTTTAGCAGGGTATGAAAATCAGCTTGTGCCTTTTGAAATGTTGGTAGATGAACTGCAACCAGAGCGTAGTTTAAGCCACTCGCCGATTTTCCAAGTTTCCATTACATTGCAAAATAATGAAGATGTGGCGTTAGAGCTACCAGGGCTTGATGTCGAAGTGGCTGAGCAATATAGCGCAAGGAGTTTATTTGACCTGTCACTTTTCTTAAAAGAGACAGAGCAGGGACTTGATGTTGAATGGTTATTTGCAACAGATATTTTTACTGAACAAACAATTACGCGTTTAGGAGAAAGCTTTGAGGCGCTCTTGAATAGTATTGTTACCAACCCACGCTGCGAGGTTGAAAGTTTAAATTACATTACGCAGGCTGATACCCGTCAATTGACACAGTGGCATACAGAAAATACATCAGCATTTTCAGACACGCTAACAATGCATGAGCTGTTTGAAACACAAGTTAAACAAACACCAGATGCAGTCGCGGTTGTCTTTGAAAATAATAGGGTCACATATCAGCAGCTCAATGAAAGAGCGAATCAGCTTGCAGCTTATTTGATTGAACAAGGCGTCAAACCTGATAGTTTAGTTGGCATCTGTGCTGAGCGCTCTGTAGAGATGGTAATGGCAATCTACGCTATTTTAAAAGCTGGTGGCGCATATTTACCACTTGAACCAACGTACCCAGCACAGCGACTAGCATATATTCTTGATGATGCTCAGCCTAAAATTATCTTAGGTCAGGCAGCGTTTGCAGAGAAATTTGTATCCTGCGGCATTAGATTTTTATCGCTTGATGGCAGTGAATGCAAAGCGCAGTTAGCAAGTTATGCGATGCACAACCCAAGCGCGAAAGCGTTAGGGTTAACTGCAAATAGTCTGGCCTATGTGATTTATACATCTGGCTCAACAGGTCAGCCAAAAGGGGTTATGATAGAGCATCAGGCACTCGTGAACCGTGTTCAATGGATGCAGGATGAGTATTCACTCAGTAATGAAGACACCGTATTACAAAAAACACCGTTTAGTTTTGATGTCTCCGTTTGGGAATTTACTTGGCCTCTGATCACAGGTGCTACGCTGGTGCTAGCGAGACCTGAAGGCCACAAAGAGCCTAATTATCTGTGCGATTTAATTAATGAGCAGGGTGTAACGACACTCCACTTCGTGCCGTCGATGTTAGCGGCGATGCTGCAACATTCAGCATGGTCACAGTGCCATTCGGTTAAACAAGTTTTTTGTAGTGGTGAAGCATTGCCAGCGGAAATCGTCACGCTGTTTCACGAGGCACATCCAGCACAATTACACAATCTATATGGACCAACTGAGGCTGCAATTGATGTTAGTTACTGGCATGCGCCACGTGACCAAGCGCTAAAAGTGGTGCCTATCGGTAAACCAATCAGTAACATACAGTTATATATTCTCGATAAGTCAAATCGCCAAGTACCACTGGGCGTGGTGGGAGAGCTCCACATTGGTGGTGTTGGACTCGCGCGAGGCTACATTAATAAACCTGAATTGACAGCAGAGCGCTTTATTGAACACCCATTTAGTCACGATAAAGCCGCAAGACTATACAAAACAGGTGACCTTGCTAGGTACCGTTTTGATGGCAACCTGGAGTACCTTGGCCGAATTGATGATCAGGTCAAGGTGAGAGGCTTTAGGATTGAGCTCGGTGAGATTGAGCAATCACTCATAGCAACAGAGCAACTACGTAGTGCAGTCGTTACATTAAACGAAAAAAGTGATGGGGATAAGCAACTAATTGCTCATGTTTGCCCTGCTCGCCGTTATTTAGATGATGCGGCTAAACGCTCCAATAAAGAGATTGTAAGTCAATGGCAAGATGTATTTGAACAACAATATACCGAGCCTGAGCAAGACTATGAGATTGAGTCAAACTTTGTCGGCTGGAACAATAGTTACACGGGTGAAGCTATTCCTATCCCGCAAATGCAAGAGTGGCTTGATGGCACGGTAGAAACTATTCAAAAGCTTCGTCCTAAGAATCTGCTTGAGATTGGTTGTGGTACAGGTTTATTGTTGTACCGCTACGCAAAGCAGTGCGATTCTGTGACCGCCATTGATATTTCTGCACAGGCGCTTTCTTTGGTGCAAACGGGTATCGATGCGAGAGGCTGGTCGCATGTTAAACTAGCACAAGGGGACGCTTTAGCGCTGGAGCAACTACCAAAGTCTTATTTTGATACCGTAGTAATTAACTCTGTTGTGCAATATTTCCCTAATAGCCAATACCTAGAGGAAGTTATTGTAGGTGCCTTGTCTGCTATTCATTCTGGCGGCAAGATAATGCTCGGCGATATTCGTAACTTAGATTTAATGCTCGCGCATCATAGCGCCGTTGAACAAAGTCAGCTGAATAAGAGTGCGTCAGTCAAAACATTCTCCAGCAGTGTGCAACGTCGATTATTACAAGAGCAAGAGCTACTTTTAAGTCCATCATATTTTACCGAGCTTCAGGCGCGTTATCCGGAAATAACTCATGTCGATATACACGTAAAACGTGGTATCGGTGATAACGAAATGCTACGTTACCGCTACGATGTCGTCATTCACAAAGGTGACAATAGCGCAAGCAACACTGTCATAGCTGAAACTTGGTATGACTTCACGTCATTCTCTGAACTTAGAACGCGCCTAACAGAACAAAGCGCAACGTGTTTTGGCGTATCAGGGGTAGATAACCATCGAATTCTTGATGATGTCACTTTGTCAGAAGGTTTAAGCCAATGGCAAAGTACTAGAATGATAAAACCGGTCTCACAACCGGGTTCTTTGGCGACTCATGCACAACAACAGGTAGAAGCACTAGAGTCATTACTTGCTTATGCTCAACAATGTGGTTATCACTGCGGTGTTACTTGGTCACAAGACCAGAGCAACAAACTGGATATTATTTTTAGCAAAGACGCTGGGGCACTTATTCAAGCAAGAGGGGAGTATCGTCAAACATACAAAGCAAACTTCCCACAACTAAACGAAGTAAATAAGGCGCTCAATGCAGAGCTGAAAATTGAGCTTGCTAAAACACTACCTGAATATATGCTCCCAGATGCATTTATTGCGTTAGAGCATTTGCCATTAACTGCAAATGGTAAAGTAGATAAAAAAGCACTGCCAAACTTAAATGTGTTTGATTTGCAAAAGACAGAATATGTGGCGCCAACGACTCCTACTGAACATATTTTGTGCGAACAGTGGCAGCATTTCTTAGACCTACAGCAGGTGGGTGTAAACGATAACTTCTTTGCCTTAGGCGGCCACTCACTACTGGCAACGCGTGTGGCTAGTGCTTGCAGTGCTGAATTTGGTAAGACCATCAGTGTTAGGGCACTGTTTGAACACAGTCACATTCGCGAGCTGGCATCGTATATTGACTCTCTCGCGTCAGAAGAAACGAGCCACATTGTGCGCGCATCGCGAGCTCAGCCTTTGCCACTCTCGTTTGCACAGCAGAGACTATGGTTTATTGACCAACTCGAAGGCGGCAGCGTCCAGTACAACGTACCAGCGGTATTGAGATTAAAAGGTGCTCTGAATTTTACAGCGCTACAAGCATCTTTGGATGACATTATTGCAAGACATGAAAGTCTGCGAACTATATTCAAAGAGTATGATGGTCAACCTGTTCAAATTATTGAACCTGCCTCACAACTACCTATCACTGAGGTAGATCTGCGCACGCAGGACGGGGTGTATGCCTCTACCTATCTCGATAGATTCATTACTGAAGAGTCGCAGCGTGCTTTCAATCTCAACCAACAATGGCCTGTGCGCGTTAGCTTAGTTCAATTGGCGTCTGATGAGTATGTGCTGCTATTTACGATGCACCACATTGTGTCTGACGGTTGGTCGGTAAGTGTACTTATTAAAGAGTTCAGAGAATTATACTCAGCACATTGCCAAGGAAAAACAGCTGTCTTGCCTGAACTAAAGGTGCAGTATGCTGACTATGCACAGTGGCAACGAATGCATCTGGCTGGTGAAGGCGCAAGCGTACAACTAGATCATTGGCTGGCGCGTTTAGAAGGTTTGCCATTAGTTCATGCTATGCCTTTAGATAAACCTCGCCCAGCCAAACAAAGCTTTGCTGGTCATAAGATCCAACAAGTATTTAGCAAGAAGCTGTTAAGCAAACTGAATCGTTTGGCAAATGAGCACAATACAAGTTTGTTTATGGTGCTACAAAGTGCATTTGCTGTTTTATTGGGTCGCTGGAGTGGTGAAAGCGATATCGTAATGGGGAGCCCCATTGCTGGGCGTACACACCAAGATATTGAAAATTTGATCGGCTTCTTTGTTAACACTCTAGTATATAGAACCGACCTAACTGGTAATCCAGATTTCTTAACTGTATTAGAAAATAATAAAGTTAATACGTTAGCTGCCTATGATAATCAACTCGTACCTTTTGAAATGCTTGTTGATGAGCTGCAGCCAGAGCGAAGCCTAAGTCATTCTCCTATCTTCCAGGTGTCTATTACGCTGCAAAATAACGAGGATGCTGAGTTAGTTCTGCCAGGCCTAGAGGTTGAAGTTTCTGATCCGCATGACTCGCTTACGCTATTTGACCTTTCGCTGTTTTTAAAAGAAACAGATGAAGGGTTAGCGGTTGATTGGTTATATGCAACCGATATTTTCAATGCTGACACAATAACCCGCCTAGGCCAGAGCTTTGAAGTGTTACTAACCAGTATCATCGAGAATCCAAGTTGCTTGGTCGAGAATCTTAATTACTTAACTCCTCACGATACAAACAAGTTACTAGCTTGGGCCAAGCAAGGCCGCGTAGAGCCCCTTGAAAAACAATGTATTCATACTGTTTTTGAGTCGCAAGTTAAACAAGCGCCACACGCTATTGCGGTATTATGTGAAGATACGCAGCTTACCTATCAACAATTAGATGACAGGGCTAATCAACTTTGCACTTATTTAATTGAGCAAGGTGTAGAGCCTCAAGCGCTGGTCGGGATTTTTGTTGAACGCTCTATTGATATGCTGGTAGCAATTTTAGCGGTACTCAAATCGGGTGCAGCCTATGTGCCGATTGACCCAAATTCTCCACAAAGTAGGGCGCAATATATTGTTGAGGATAGCGAGATCAAGCTGCTATTAACTCAGTCTAAGTTGTCAGAAAAGGCCGAACTATTTAATGTGGCATTCGTTTGTATTGACAGTGAAAGCACGCGCTCGTTACTCGATAAGTACTCATCTCAACAGCCAGTTGTTGCACATAATCGCTCGCAAAGTTTAGCCTATGTCATTTATACCTCAGGCTCAACAGGCAAGCCTAAAGGTGTGGGTGTAACACACCATAATGTCGTGCGTCTGTTTACGAGTACTTCTTCGTTATTCAACTTCGATAACAGCGATACTTGGACTCTATTTCATTCGTATGCTTTTGACTTCTCTGTATGGGAGATCTGGGGAGCATTGTTTAATGGCGCTCGCTTGCTTGTTGTACCTTACTGGGTATCTAGAGACGCAAACCAGTTCTTAAAACTGATAGAACAACACAATGTTACGGTATTAAATCAGACTCCTTCAGCGTTTAAACACCTACTTACTGTGACAACGAATGACAACTGTACGGGTTTAATAAATGAATTAAAGTACGTGATATTCGGGGGGGAGGCACTAAGTCAAGATATCATCGATTTATGGCATCAGGGCTATGCGAACACTAACACTCAATTAATTAACATGTACGGTATTACTGAAACCACTGTGCATGTTACATTCAATCCTGTTTATGCAAATGGTATTCAAAGTAGTGATGTCAATGTGATAGGCAAGCCGCTTCCAGACCTAAGCGCTTATGTACTAGACAAGCATAGACAACAGGTCCATGTGGGCGCCATTGGTGAGTTGTATGTTGGAGGAGAGGGAGTTTCTGCCGGCTATATCAATAGACCAGATTTAACTTCAGATCGCTTTATTAGTAATCCATTTAGTACATGTACCGATGCTCGCTTGTATAAAACCGGTGATTTAGTTCGCTATCGTAATGACGGCAACTTGGAGTACGTGGGTAGAAGCGATGATCAGGTTAAACTGCGTGGTTTTAGGATTGAACTTGGTGAAATTGAGCATACTTTGGCCGCAAATGCTCGACTCAGCAATGCGATTGTAACGATTAACGAAAAGTCTAGTGGTGATAAACAGCTTGTTGCACACGTTTGCCCTACTCAGAGCTATCTGGATGAAGCTGCGAGGCTTTCTAACCAAGGCATTGTGAGTCAATGGCAGGATGTATTCGAGGAGCAATATACAGAGTCTGAAAGTGACTTTGACACGGAATCTAACTTTATTGGTTGGAATAACAGTTACACTGGGGATGCTATCCCCATCCCGCAAATGCGCGAATGGTTAGATGGTACTGTAGACTGTATTCAAGCACTTAAACCCAAACATTTACTTGAAATCGGGTGTGGTACAGGTTTATTACTTTATCGTTATGCTCAGCAGTGTGAATCTGTAACAGCCATTGATTTATCAACTCAAGCATTGTCACTGGTTAAATCGGGTGTTGCGAAAAAGGGTTGGTCTCATGTTGAATTAGCCCACGGAGATGCGTTAGCAATAACACACTTGCCTAGTTCATACTTTGACACTGTGGTGATTAACTCAGTAATACAGTATTTCCCTAACTATCAGTACTTAGACCAAGTTATTGAAAGCCTAATTCCTAAGGTGTGTAGCGGCGGTAAGGTAATGTTAGGTGATATACGAAACTTAGATTTAGTGTTAGCTCACCATACCGCGGTTGAGCATAGTTTCTTGCAAACTAATACCACTGTGGGAGCACTGTCAAATCGAGTACAACGTCGTTTACTACAGGAACAGGAGCTTTTACTAAGCCCGTCTTACTTTGCACAGCTACAGGTACGTTATCCAGAAATCACCCATGTTGATATTCAGGTAAAACGCGGGCAAGGCGACAACGAAATGTTGCGTTATCGCTATGATGTGATTTTACACATCGGTGCAAGTGAAGCTGAAAGTCCTGTTTCACCGCAAGCTTGGTACGGATTCACTTCGTTGGCGCAAATGAAGGCCTTGTTAGATGAACAAAGCGCGTCGTGCTTTGGTGTTTCAGGCGTAGAAAATTTCCGTATTCAGGACGACGTTGTTTTGTCTGAAGGGTTGAGTCAATGGCAAAGCCAGCGTGTTATCAAGCCTGCTTCGAAGCCAGGCGCGTTGACTGAGTCAACTCAGCATCAAGTCAATGAATTCGAAGCATTGCTCGCGTATGCTGAGCAGTGCGGATACCATGTGGGTTTAACTTGGTCACAAGATGAACGTGCTCATTTAGACATTATTTTTAGTCGCCAAGAGGGGGCTTCAATTCAAGCAAGAAGTGCTTATCGACAGTCTTATGAAGCAAACTTCCCGCAGCTAAATGAAGTGAATAAAACGCTCAGTTCAGAACTGAAAACAGATCTGGGCAACTCACTGCCAGAATATATGGTGCCAGATGTATTTATTGCTTTGGAGCAGCTGCCATTAACAAGCAATGGTAAAGTTGACAAAAAAGCCTTACCAATCTTGAGTGCAGACGATCTGCAACAAGCCGAGTATGTGGCACCACAGACACACACTGAGCAGCTGCTTTGCGAGCAATGGCAGCACCTATTGGAACTAGAGCAAGTGGGCGTGAATGACAATTTCTTTGCGCTTGGTGGTCACTCTTTGCTTGCGACTCGAGTTGTGAGTGAATGTAACAAGACATTTGGTAAGTCCATCAGTGTTCGCGCCTTATTTGAACACGGCTGCATCAAAGCATTGGCACATTATATTGATGCTTTGGATGCCCAAGGTGCCGTTCAAATTTCACCTGTGTCAAGAACGCAGCCGCTAGCGCTCTCATTTGCACAGCAAAGACTGTGGTTTATTGACCAGCTTGAGGGAGGCAGTGCGCAATATAATATGCCTTCGGCCTTAAGGTTAGAGGGCGAGCTGAACTTATTAGCTCTCCAAAAAGCGCTAGATTCAATCGTTGCACGACATGAAAGTTTGAGGACAGTATTTGTTGAACAAACAGACGGTGCAGTTCAGGTTATTGAGCCTGCTGCAAGCATCAACATTACAAAGATTGATTTAAGCGAACTTTCTAGTGATAACCAAACGCTCAAGTTAAATGAAGTCATTGCACAGGATGCGCAACAGGCCTTTGACTTAACTGCGCATTGGCCATTACGCATCAGCCTAATTCGTATCAGTGAGCAGGAGCATGTACTGTTATTTACAATGCATCATATCGCTTCTGATGGCTGGTCAGTGAATGTGCTTATTAAAGAGTTTATGCATCTATATTCTGCTTTTAACAGCGCGAAAGAAGCTAATTTACCCAAACTAGCAATTCAGTACGCTGATTACGCAAACTGGCAACGAGAGCAATTACAGAGTGAGCAAGCGGAATCACAATTACAATATTGGCTGACGTATCTTGAAGGACTACCTTTGGTACATAGCCTGCCGCTAGACAAGCCTCGCCCAGTATCGCAAAGCTTTGATGGGCAGCAGATCAAACAGAAGATCAATAAGGCGCTATCAAACCAGTTAAATGACTTAGCAAAAAGCCAAAATGCTAGTTTATTTATGGTGTTACAAAGCGCGTTTGCTGTCTTATTAGGTCGTTGGAGTGGTGAAAGTGACATTGTCGTAGGTGGTCCTATTGCGGGAAGAACGCATAAAGATCTTGAAGGGCTAATAGGCTTTTTTGTTAATACGTTAGTGTATCGTTCGGATTTATCTGGCAATCCAGACTTTCTGACGTTACTGCAAAATAACAAAGTGAATACCTTGGCCGGCTACGATAATCAAGCAGTACCATTTGAAACTTTGGTAGATGAATTGCAGCCACAAAGAAGCTTGAGTCACTCGCCAATATTCCAAGTATCAATGACATTGCAAAATAATGAGCAAGTTGAGTTTGAACTGGATCAGATTGATGTAACAAGGCTCGAAAGTGAACAAGTCTATGCGAAGTTTGACTTGGATCTTTTAATATACGAAACAGAGCACGGTTTAGACATAAACTGGATTTTTGCGACCGATATCTTTAATCCAGAGACAATCATACGGCTCAGTGAAAGTTTTGAAACCCTGCTAATGGCTATTGTTAAGCAGCCACATGCGTGTATTGAGCAATTACCGATGGTTCCTAACGCTGACATAGATCAATTGACCCGTTGGAATCAAACTGAAGTTGGCTATCAGGATGCGTTTCATTTGCATCACTTATTTGAAGCGCAAGCGGACCATCACGCTCAAGAGGTTGCACTGGAAGTAGGCGACCAACAGTGGAGTTATCAAGCGCTGAATGAAGCCAGTAATCGATTGGCATCTTACATCATTGACCAGCAACTACCGAGTAATGCGACGATTGCTATTTACTTAGACAGATCGTTTGAAATGGTTGTGTCGGTACTTGGGATACTCAAAGCTGGCGCGGCATACTTACCGATAGATACCGGACTGCCAGCAGTGAGAGTGAAACACATTCTAGCGGACTCGCAAGCTGCACTGGTATTGACGAAAATGGATTACACGTCCGCTTTGAACGATGTACAGAGCCAGCTGTTTATTTTCGATCAAGGCTCAGAAAGTGAGCTACAAACTTACAGCGCAGAGAATATCGCGACAGCGCCTCTAACTCAGCCAGCTAAGGATTTGGCTTACGTTATTTACACATCTGGCTCTACAGGCAACCCCAAAGGGGTAATGATAAGTCACCAAAGTGCAGTAAACTATCTGACTTATGCTGGTGAACATTACTTAGCTGAACACCTTAGAGGCTCAATTGTAAGCTCGTCGCTATCATTTGATGCGACACTTACATCTTTGTTCACACCATTGCTCTACGGCAAAAGAGTGAGATTACTGCCAGAGTCAGTTGATGTTATAGATGAATTGAAAAACATCATTTTGAATGATGCACATGCTTGGTTATTTAAGATCACGCCTGCACACCTTGATGTGTTGAGTACACAGATTGTTGAACAAACAAGCCATGAGGTTGAGCATGTATTTGTAGTTGGTGGTGAGCAGTTGACACAAAAAGTGCTTTCACCTTGGAAATCGCGCATTTCCTCAAACAGCTTGTATATCAATGAATATGGCCCGACCGAAACGGTAGTAGGTTGTAGCACCTACAGTATTGATAAAACCACTGATTTGAATGACTCTTCACCCAATATTCCTATTGGTACTCCAATTCAAAACACTCAGTTATTGGTACTCAACAACAGTATGAACATGCAGCCTATCGGTGCGATAGGTGAGCTATTTATCGGCGGTGATGGGTTAGCTCAAGGTTATTTAAACAATACACAACTAACAGCCGAAAAATTTGTTGCCAACTCTACAGCGATTGGAACTTGCAAAACTCTGTATCGTACAGGAGATTTAGTTCGTTATCTCGCCAGTGGCGAACTTGAATATCTAGGCAGAGCCGATGAACAAATTAACCTCAAAGGATACCGTGTAGAACCCGGCGAGATTGAAGCCAAGTTAAATGCCTGTGCGTATGTTCAACAGGCCATAGTTGTTGCTATTGGTGAAGGTAATAATAAGCGATTGGTGTCCTATCTCGTGGCATCGCGTGACATTGCTGAAGATGAATACACGACAATTGAGAAAGTAAGGCAAGAGCTGACGCTACAAGTGCCTGACTATATGATCCCAAGTGCATTTATGCTGCTTGATTCTATCCCACTTACTTTGAACGGGAAGGTTGATAAAAAGCGCTTACCAAGTGTGGATGTAAATACTCAACGAGCACAAAAGTACGTTGCCCCAATCACAACAATGCAAACGTGCCTATGTGGGATTTGGCAAGACTTACTTGGACTAAAAAGAGTGGGTATTACCGACAATTTCTTTGCGGTGGGTGGAGATTCGATCTTATCACTACAGGTTGTCAGCCGCGCTAAAGGGCTAGGTATCAACATAACTGTGAAGCAAATGTTTGAATATCAAACTATCGAGCGTTTGACAGCACATCTGGCAACTGAGCCGAAGCAATCTGAGCCAAATAATGTGCCAGCACAAGTAGTGAGTGGTAAGTTGGAAATGTTGCCAATTCAAAAACACTATCTCAGTGACGAAAGTGAGGCGCTTCATCATTACAATCAAGCGGTATTGTTGAAGCCTCGTGAGGCGATATCCCATGGTATGTTGCGCTCAGTGGTTGAAGCGTTACTGGATAAACATGATGCACTGAGGCTAGCATTTGCGAAAGACGAACAAGGCCAATGGCAAGCAGAGCACCTTGCGCTGAGTACAAGTCAGGTTGACTCGGTCTGTGTTAGTGAAATGCTACCTGCTCAGCCTGAGCAAAGATCTGAGTTCATTAACAAGCGTTGTCAGTATTGGCAAGAGAGCTTTGATTTAGAGAAAGGAAACCTTATCAAGGTGGTTCGTTTTTACGCAGATGAAGCTGAACAGTTGGATCAACAGCGCTTATTTATTGTGGTACATCACTTAGTTGTGGACGGAGTATCTTGGCGCGTGATATTGCGCGATCTTGAGCAATTCTACTTACAATTGCGTGACCACACGAGCATTAACAGCTACACCAAAACTGCGTCATTGCAACAGTGGGGCATGGTGTTAAATGAGTTTGCGCACAGCGATGGTATCGAGCGAGAAAAACCTTATTGGCTATCTCAATTGCAAGATGATGTAGCTCCTTTACCGATTGATATTGTCAGCAATGATAGACCAAGACTTGCGACTTCAAACGCTTCTCCGGTACACCTTGATGTTGAGTACACCGACAAACTTTTACATCAATGTAATGGTACTTACCATACCAAGATCAATGATTTATTGCTCTCAGCGGTGTATCTTGGTTTACGTAATTGGAGCGGGAATACTAAGTATAGAATCATGTTGGAAAGCCATGGTCGTGAAATGGACAACACAGACTGGGATCTCAGTGAAACAGTGGGATGGTTTACAAGCATGTATCCATTGGTACTGTCTAGCCCAAGCGGTGATATTAGTCAGGTTATTAAGTCAATCAAAGAGCTAAACCGTCAAACACAGAATAACGGAATAGGCTATGGACTATTGCTTTCACATCGACAAGATAGTGAGCTATTGGCAAAAGCAGAAGAAAATGCCCCACAACTGTTGTTCAATTATTTAGGGCAATTGGACCAAAGTGTTGGTGGTGCAAGTGCTTTTCAGTTAGCGCAGGAGAATATCGGCAGCAGTATTAGTGAAGCGAAAGCTCGAGACCACCAACTGGCGCTCACAGGTAAGATCCTCTCAGGCAAGCTGTTGCTTGAATTAGATTACAGTGAAGAACAATACAATGCAGCAACCATAGAGACACTGGGTGCAAGTATTCAAACAGCACTGATAGACGTCATTGATCATTGTGTCAAATCGGAGCACGGTGGGTTTACTCCATCTGACTTCCCGTTAGTGGACTTATCACAACAGCAAGTTGATAAATGGTACGATAGCTACCCAAGTCTACAGCGCATATACCCTGCAGCTCCTATGCAAAAGGGACTTTGGTTCCACAGCGTGATGGAGAAAGGGGCTTATACCAACCAGATCCACTTTGAGTTGCATGGAGACGTTGAGAAAGATAAGTTCCGAGCAGCTTGGCAAAGCTTATTAGATCGCAATGATATATTTAGAACCGCGTTTGTGAATGAACATGGTGAACTATTGCAGCTTGTTTTGAAAGCGTCGGAGTTATCGTGGCACGAAGAGGACTTATCGCAGCTCACTAAAGAGGAGCAGCAAGATAGATTTAGTGCTTACTTATCACAAGACGCAAGCAAAGGGTTTGATTTTGAAGCCGGAGGATTGATTCGATTAGCGTTCTTCAATCTAGGTAACAAACGGTATCAAATCCTGTGGAGCCAGCACCATGTATTAACAGACGGTTGGTGTTTCCCGATTATTTTCAAAGAAGTACTGACAGCTTATCGCGCTCTATGCTCTGAACAAGCGCATCAAGTTGAGCTACCCGCTTCTTACGAAAATTACATTGCTTGGTTGGGTCAGCAAGATAAGGAGAAGGCACGTGAATATTGGCACTCACTACTCAAACATATTGACTCGCCAACAACGCTGGCTGTGAAGAGCTTTGAGCAGCCAGATAATGTGTCAAGCTATAGCAAGCAGCCGTTAATGCTTGATGAGTCTGAAACTCATAAACTCAAGCAACTGGCGAAAACTAAGCAAACGACTGTGAACACACTTGTGCAATTAGCCTGGAGTTATTTGCTGCATCAATACAATGGCGAAGATGAGGTTGTATTCGGTGCTACAGTGTCAGGACGCCCTGCGGAAGTCAAAGATGTTGACACCATGTTGGGATTATTTATTAACACGATTCCAGTGAAAGTTTCATTTAAGGAAACACAGCACATTGATGCGCTTATTTCACAGTTGCAACAAGGGTTCCAGCAAAGTAACCAATACGCGTACTTACCATTAGTAGAGATTCAAAAGCTCTCTGGTGTAGAAGGTACGAACCTGTTTAACTCGTTGATTGTATTTGAAAATTATCCAATGGATAAATCTCTTTCATCGCAAGCAAACGCGGCAGGTTTTGACGTCGAAAGTATGAGTGTCGAAGGGAAAACAAACTATGAGTTGACCCTGTCGATAGGATTGCAAGAAACCTTGACTGTCAAATTGGGGTATCGACCTAACGAATATTCACATAAAACCATTACTCAAGTTCTTGGTCATTTGCGTAATATTCTTATCGCTATGATGGATGAAGCGTGCAGTGACATCTCTCAATGTAACATGCTTTCACAAACAGAAGCTAAACAACTGCAAAGCTGGAGTGGTGTTGCAAACGCGCAACGGTCAAGTGAAACCATCCTAGATAAGTTTACACAGCAGTGTCACTTACACGCGGACAGTGTGGCAGTGGCTTGTAAAGGCACATCTATCACTTATCAAGAACTGAATGAGTGGTCTAACCAAATAGCGCGTTTGTTAATCGAACAGGGGGTCAAAGCAGACACCTTAGTTGGCTTGTGTGTTAACCGCTCCGTGGAAATAGTTGCAGGTATTTTAGGGATTTTAAAAGCTGGTGGTGCATATGTACCGCTCGATCCCTCATACCCAGATACACGTTTGAGCTATATGGTTGAGGACTCTAATGTGCAGATAGTCCTAACTGAAGAGTCCTTAAGTGGTAAGTTTGGTGCATTTGACTGTGAATTGTTTGATATTCGACGTACACAGTCCCGCCAGTTACTATCTAAATATGCAGACTCAGACCTGCTAGAGAAAGAGGTGAGTGTCGCCACCACAGATTTGGCTTACATCATTTATACCTCAGGTTCCACTGGACAACCTAAAGGGGTGGCTGTTGAACATCACAACTTAGCCAGCTCAACGGCATCAAGGTTACATGAGTATCCTGAAACACCAAGTAGCTTTGCACTATTTTCATCTTATGCGTTTGATAGCTCTGTGGCGGGTATATTTTGGTCACTAGTCAGTGGTGCGAAACTGGTTATCATTGATATGGACGATGGCTTTGACCTTGCAAAGGTCAATAGTGTAATGAACAGTGAGGACATCAGTCATTTACTGACATTGCCGAGCGTATATCGCAGCATGCTTAATGCGAAGATGCCAATGCCTGCATCACTGCAAAGAGTCATTGTTGCAGGTGAAGAGTGTCCACCAGCATTGGTACATCAGCATCATGAACAACACAGCAGCGGCACTTGTATTCTAAGTAATGAATATGGGCCGACAGAAGCGGCTGTGTGGAGTAGTGTTTATCACTGTGAACAAAATCATAGTGGAACGTCTGTCCCAATAGGTAAAGCCGTACCGCACGCACAGTTGTATATCTTAAATGAACAAATGCAACCCAGCCCTGTTGGTGTACAAGGTGAGCTATATATCGCGGGTCAAGGGTTGGCGAGGGAATACCTCAACAAACCAGCATTGACGAATGAGCGCTTTATACAGTGCAAAGTCGATGGTACTGTGCTAAAACGTTTATATAAAACAGGTGATTATGCTCGTTGGATGCCAGATGGAAATATTGACTTTATTGGCAGAACAGACTTACAGGTTAAGGTGAATGGATACCGTATCGAACTACCTGAAATAGAAATGCATATCGCACAGCTTCACGATACCGAAGAGGTTGTGGTTGCTGTGTGGAACGATAACAACGGAATGGATCATTTGGTTGCATATATTTCAGCTTCGGGTGTTGAGCTTTCAGAAATTGAACAGCAAACTAAAACCTCGCAGCTAAAAACATACCTAAAATCTAAGTTGCCTGAGTTCATGGTACCTGCTTTCATTGTTTTCTTAGCGGATTTGCCAAAAGCCGCAAATGGCAAAGTAGACAGAAAGCGATTACCTGCGCCAAATGAAACTAATCGACAGCAGGAGCAATACGCGCCCGCTGAGACCCCCGTAGAAGCCATGTTATGTGAATTATGGGAAGATATTCTAGATGTTGAGCGCGTTGGAAGACATGACAACTTCTTTAGTTTAGGAGGTCACTCTTTACTCGCGGCGACTATGGTGAATTTGCTTCAGGACAAGCTTAATCAAATCATTTATGTGGTTGCTGTATTCGAAGCTCCCACAGTTGTTGACTTAGCTAAGTACCTTAAAAAGCACTATGGAGAGGCCTTAGTAGAGTGCGGTATATTGACGGAGCAAGACATCAGCGAAGATAAAAAGCGCGCTTCAGGAGCACTACTGACTAACGCTGATTTAGAGAGCTTAAAACAGGTTATCCCGAGCCTTGAAGCCAAACAGGCAGATGATCAAAATAAAAATAGTGAAGCTGTTTTTGTATTATCTCCACCCAGATCCGGTTCAACCCTACTTCGAGCAATGCTTGCAGGTAGTCCTGACTTATCTTCTCCACCAGAGCTAGAGTTGCTGTCTTTCAATTCATTGCGAGAAAGAAAGCAGCATTTCGCAGCACTCAAAGGAGAGTTCAGGCTTGAGGGCGTAATCCGCTTCCTAATGGCAATTAACAACTGCTCAATGGAAGAAGCTGTCTCTACAATGGAAGCATTAGAAGCACAAAATATGTCTACCAAGGAGTTCTACGGATTCTTACAAAGCAATATCGAAGGAAAAGTCCTAGTCGATAAGACTGCGAGCTATGCTTTAGATCTAGAGACTCTGAAGCGAGCTGAAGAAGACTTTGAAGGTGCTAAGTATATTCATTTGGTTCGTCATCCTTACGGCATGATTAACTCATTTAAAGAAGTGAAGATCTCGCAGCTGCTATTCCCATACGATCACGACTACTCTGAGATAGAACTCGGTGAGTTAGTTTGGGCGTTGTGTCACCAGAATATTCTCAAGTTTTTAGAGAATGTTTCGAGTGATAGACATCACCTTGTTACGTTTGAAGAACTAGTAAGCGAGCCTGAACGAGTAACGAGAGAACTTTGTGAATTTTTGAATATTGAGTTCACACCGCAGATGTTGGAACCAACAAAAGACGCAAAAGGAAAAATGACCGACGCCATTCATCCTCTTTCAAAAATGCTCGGAGATGTCAAGTTTCATGATCACAAACAGATAGACAACAATGTTGCGCAGCGTTGGCGAGAGTTTATCACCGAGGACTTCTTGGGTGAGCCTGCCAGTGAAATTGCTGCGCATTTCGGCTACGAGAAGATAGACAGCGATCCAGCAAACAACGAAGAAATTTTCGAAATTGAAATTTAATAAGGGGGGTTGCTCCCCCTTTAATACTATGTAGAGAGAACAAAATGAAAACAACAAAAACCCTAATTCAGTTAAAGGGCATAACAAAAGTTCATCAAACTTCCAACATTGAAACTACAGCATTAAATAACATTGACCTCGAGATTAATGAAGGAGACTTTGTTTCGATAATGGGCCCTTCAGGTGGCGGCAAGTCAACTCTACTGAATATGCTTGGACTATTAGATAGTCCTTCATCGGGGCAATACTTTTTCAATGGGAAAGAGTTAGCAGGCTGGTCTGAGAACCAGCGTGCAGACATCAGAAAGTCAAATATAGGTGTTATATTTCAGAGCTTTAATTTAATTGACGAGCTTACTGTTTTTCAAAATATTGAACTGGCCTTACGGTATCAAGGAGTCCCTGCCGCGCAGCGAAAAGACAAAGTAGAGAGTGTACTAAAAAGAGTTGCTTTGGATCACCGCGCGAGCCATTACCCCAAGCAGCTATCAGGCGGTCAGCAACAGCGTGTTGCGATTGCTCGAGCTATTGTAGGAGAACCTAAGGTTTTACTAGCGGATGAGCCCACTGGTAACTTGGACTCAACCAACGGTGACCAAGTGATGCATCTGCTTAAAGAGTTAAATAGCGAAGGCACGACCATCATAATGGTAACGCACTCAAGTGAACATGCTAACTTTGCATCGCGCATCGTTCGCATCCTTGATGGCACTTTAGTGCCAGAAAGCGGTATGGACACAGTCAAAGATAAAACGGCTGCAGCACAAGAGGTGAATTAGATGTTCGGACATTATCTGCATTCGTCATTTTTAAATATAAAAACTTCGGCCTTTTTGTCGTTTATTAAAATACTTAGCTTAGCGATTGGTTTGATATGTAGCATCCTTGTTTTGATGCATGTACATTTTGTAAATAGCTATGATAAGCACTTTTCCAATTGGCAAAATATCTATCGCGTGGGTACTAGCTATACAACTGACCACCGAGTTAACTCCGCTAGAACGGCGGAGCCCATTGCTCCCAAAATGGCGTTGGATTACCCCCAGATTAAGCACATTGCAAGGGTGACTGGCGGCTTTGGCGAATTTGCGTTAGGCATGAAGTCAATGGAGCATAACTATTATTGGGCCGAGTCAGATTTCTTAAACATATTTAATCTAGACTTTATCGGTGGACATAGTACAGATGTACTCAACGCACCCAATGCGGTCATTATCAGTGAGTCCGTTGCTGAACAGTATTTTGGCGACAAACCGGCGGTCGGTGAAACGCTTTTATTGGATGATAAAGTCTCATTAAAGATCACCGGCGTTTTTAGAGACCTGCCGAAAAGCACACATATCAATTTAAACATAATCGTCTCTGCATTGAGTGGCCAACAACGCTATGGCAAAAACTTTATGCATAATCCATCTTGGTTTAGGTTCGGAAGAACGGCCACTTACCTGACCGTCGAAAATGATGTTGCAGCACAAGAAATCAGCCAAGACTTAAAAAGTTTTGTTTCACGCAATATCCCTGAACAACAACAAGCAAGAGCAAAAAAGATGGATCTGACTCTGATGTTAGAGCCATTGGCTGATATTTATCTAAGTGAACGTCAGGTCAATAACGAATCAAGAAGCAATAACCGCAAGGTTGTATTGTGGGGACTATCTTTATTTTCGGTCCTTATTTTAGTTAGCGCTGCAATTAACTTTATCAACTTATCAATTTCTCAATTGCCAACGAGAATGAAAGAGATTGGTGTCAGAAAGTCTCTTGGTGCTAAAACTGGTCAACTTTACGTACAATTTTTAACTGAGTCATATCTGTTAACTACAATTGCGTTTTTGATTTCGATCCCAATCATTTATCTCGTGTTGCCTGCGTACGCTAACCTGACAAATACTGCGTTGACAGTAGAAAACCTTTTCCAAGTTGATTTTCTTATTATCTTGGTTTTATTTATTGCCTTAATTGGTTTTGTTGCTGGCAGTATTCCTGCGATATTCCTGTCTCGCGCTGAAACGGCAAAGGTACTCAGTGGCAACCTGCTGCGCAACGGCAAGGGTCGTGGCAGAACGATTGTAACGGTTATCCAATTTGCATTTTCAGGTACATTGATACTGTTGGCTTTGGCTATCTACTTACAAATTTCACACTTAAAAACCATGGATGTAGGGTTTGATCGCTTCAACGTCGTTACGTTAGACAGCAAATACAACAGGCTGAATCCAAACCAGTTTAACTTCCAAGCAATGATCAACGACTTTTTAAGTGATCCTGCGGTACTCAATGTTGCTAAATCTGCGGCTCCACCACTTAGAACGGGTGTATATAGTTCATGGCAACTTGAAGGCAAGAGCGATGAGGAGTCAGTACAAGCAAGTACTATCTTCGTCGATGATAAGTACATCGAAACCTTCAACTTAAACCTATTAGCTGGTCGTGGGTTCTCACAAGACTACCCAGCCGATTTCATGCCGTTTATGGAAGGTGCGGTAGACAAATCACCTACCTACAGCGTGGTCATTACAAAATCTACGGCTGATCGTTTCGGGTTCTCTGCACCAGAGCAGGCTATAGACGAAATTTTGGAACAAGATGGCTACAAATATCGCATTATTGGCGTTATTGATGACTTTAGAATGAGTGGTGGTGTAGAAAATACCAGCCGTTCGACGGGTATTTTAAAAGCAAGTAACTCGAATTTACGCGGTCTGATCATCAGAATTGACCCCAATAAAGTCGCGTTGGCGTTAGATCACATTGATGCTGTTTGGGCAAAACACCACCCTGGGGTTCCTGTAGACCGCGTGTTCTACGAACAGCTCTTTAATGATGTTATCAACTCCAAAACAGCCGGCATTAGTAAAGCGGCGCTCTTTGCAAGCGTTATTACGATTGGTATGGCGGTACTGGGCCTGTATGCGCTCGCTTTTTATGCGACACAAAGGCGTACAAAAGAAATTGGTGTACGTAAAGTGCTAGGTGCTACATCAGGGTCAATCGTCGCGCTATTAGCGTGGGATTTCATCAAACCCATCATTTTTGCATGTTTAGCATCTTGCGTACTTGGCTATTTGGCCATTAATTCGTTTATGACAACTTTCTCATCTCGAGTTGATTTCTCATTCTTTATGTATGCTTCAGTCAGCATCAGCATTGTAATTGTGGCATGTCTGACTGTCGCTTTGCAGTGCTTTAAAGCTGCTAATTCAGAGCCCGTTAAATCATTGAAGTATGAATAAAACCTCATAAAAAAAATCTATGTTGGCACTGTCTTACGGGATGTAAGCCAGTGCCACGAAGTAGTTACTTAAAAATAGGAATTAGGTATGACAACCTGTGAATTGATTCAATTGCTAGAAGACAACAATATTACCCTTGGCGTTAATGACAACAAATTAAAAATACAGTCCAAAGGCAAAGCAGTTGAACCATCGCTACTAGAGCTGATCCGAGAAAATAAACAGCAATTAATTGACCAGCTTAATAAAAATCAAACGCAACGTAGTCAAAAGATAGCAAAGTGCTCTGTCGACCCCGAGTTTGCCAAGCTGTCCTTCGCACAACAAAGATTATGGCTGACAGACCAAATTAGTGGTGGTAGTCCACAGTACAATATACCCGCAGTTTTGAAGCTGACTGGCAGCTTGGACATACAAGTTTTACAGCAGACACTAGAAACTATTGTCGAGCGCCATGAGATACTGAGAACGACTTACGTACTCGTGGGTGATACAGCACATCAAAAAATTCACTCACAGCAGAGTGTAATAATTCAACATCACAATCTAACTGACCTCGAGCAGGCTGCTCGCGATCAGGAAATGAAAAAAATAGTGCAACAAGAAGTAAATTTACCTTTTGCACTGGATACTCAGTGGCCAATCAGAGTGATGCTTATCACGCTTTCAGAAAATGAATATGTACTGGCGTTGACAGTCCACCATATCGCATCTGATGGTTGGTCTATGGGTGTGCTAATAAAAGAGTTTACACAATTATATCAGTCTATTAGCGCAGGGAATGGTAACACATTGCCAGAACTGCCAATTCAGTATATTGATTTTACATACTGGCAACATGAATTGTCTCAAAGTGGTGAGCTTGAAAAGCAGCTAGAGTATTGGCAGACACAATTACATGATATTCCCAAAGTACATCAATTAACTAAAGGACGCACAAGGCCTGCAAGGCCAACCTATGTAGGAGAAGTATCAAAATATCAGACTGATAAAGGACTAAAAGATAAATTAAACCTGCTTGCGAATGAAAATAATGCCAGCTTGTTCATGGTTCTGCAAAGCGCATTTTCTTTACTATTAAGTCGGTGGAGTGCAGAAAGTGATATTGTGATTGGTAGCCCAGCAGCAGGGCGCAATGTTAAAGATATAGAGCCTTTGATTGGCTTTTTTGTAAACACATTAGTGCTCAGAACTCAGGTAGATCCTAAGCATGGGTTTAAGCAACTACTGGAACAAACTAAAAAAAATGTGTTAGACGCCTACGCAAATGACGCGGTGTCATTTGATATGTTGGTTGATAAACTCAACCCAGAAAGAAGTGACAGTTACAACCCTCTCTTTCAGGTGACTTTCTCATTGATTCATGAAAGTGCTCAACATGAAACGCTAAACGGCATTGATGTTGAAACTATTGAGTTTCCAGAGGCTTACTCCAAATTTGACCTTACATTAACGGCTAAAGAAAGCAACCAAGGCCTCGAGTTTTCATGGCTCTATGCTACGGATCTATTCACACAAGAAGAGATAGAGCAAATCAATGCAAGCTTTGAGGTTCTACTACAGGGTATTGTAAGTGAGCCTGAAAAGCCGGTTTCTGAGCTACCTTTGTTGTCTTTGGCAAATCAATCACTATTAAAACAGTGGAATAATACCGCTGTCGATTTCCCACACGACCTCTGTATTCATAGCCAAATTGAAGCTCAGGCGGCAAGTACACCAGAATCAATAGCCGTTGTATTTGAAACCCAACAAGTGAGTTACTCAACACTCAACCAGCGCGCCAACCAATTGGCTGCTTACCTAATAGAGCAGGGCGTAAGACCAGACAGCTTAGTGGGCATCTGTGCCGAGCGCTCCGTAGAAATGATAGTAGCGATACTTGCGACTTTAAAAGCTGGTGGAGCTTACGTTCCTTTGGATCCTACACTTCCGCCACAGCGTCTGTCTTATATCGTTCAAGACGCCAGCCCGAGCATAATTATTGGGCAAAAACGCTTTGCAAAAACCACTGATTATCAGGACTGCACATTTATCGCTTTGGATGACCCATCGACAGACACGCATCTTATGGGCTACACAAATGATAATCCAGATCCTATAAAGCTGGGGCTTACATCAAAGCACTTGGCCTATGTCATATACACATCAGGTTCGACGGGACAACCTAAAGGGGTAATGGTTGAGCATCAGGCACTCGTTAATAGAATCAATTGGATGCAGCAGTCTGACTATGCGCTCAGTTGTGAAGACCGAATGCTGCAAAAAGCACCATTTACATTCGACATTTCAGTCGAGGAGTTTATGTGGCCACTTATTGCAGGCGCAACGCTGGTAGTTGCTAAAGCAGAGGGGCATAAAGACCCAAGTTATCTTTGTGACTTAATTATGGCGCAACAAGTGACTACATTACATTTTGTGCCCTCAATGCTTGCTGTTATGTTACAGCACGACCAATGGTCGAAGTGCTTATCGGTCAAGCGAGTTTTTTGTGGTGGAGAAGCATTATCGTCAGACTTGGTCAACCGATTCCATCAATTGCATCCGGCAGAGCTACACAACTTATACGGCCCTACAGAAGCAACGATTGATGTAAGTTATTGGGCAACCGAGCGAGATACCCAAGCAACCACTGTTCCCATCGGTAAGCCAATTAGTAACATTCAATTCTATGTTTTGGACCCGTACCTTAACAGAGTGCCGGTGGGTGCCTGTGGTGAGCTATATATTGGCGGGGTAGGGCTCGCTCGCTGTTATGTCAACCAGCCTGAGCTCACTACTGAACGTTTTATTACTAATCCATTTAGTAAAGAAAATAACGCTCGTTTGTATAAGACCGGTGACCTTGTTCGCTTCGTCAAAGACGGAAATTTAGAATATCTGGGTCGCATTGATGATCAGGTCAAGGTACGTGGTTTTAGAATTGAGCTTGGAGAAATAGAAGCACAATTGCTGCACTTGGAGAACATCGAAGAAGTCGTTGTTGCGGTGAAAGGAGAAGCGGCCAGTGCAAACTTAGTTGCCTACCTTGTAACCACTGACGTCGCAGGGCAAGACATAATCGATTTGGCAAAGTCACACTTAGCGAAGGTTTTACCTGAGTATATGATGCCATCCGCCTATGTGATTGTTGAGCAACTGAAGTACACCAGCAGTGGCAAATTAGACCGAAAAGCACTACCTGAGCCAGACACCAAAGTGGCAGATACAGGTTATGTTGCGCCATCAACAGCCACTGAAGAAACACTCATTTCTATATTTTCGTCATTATTGGGGAAAAATGCACCTGATATCAGCGTCAAGATGGGCTTCTTCGAACTGGGAGGAAACTCTCTTTTGGCGGTGACCTTAATTAATACAATTAACAGTCAACTAGATGTAGAAATCAGTATTCGCGATGTTTTCAACTTCCAAGACATAGAGCTGCTAGCCGAACACATAGACAATACAAAGATGAGGCTTGAAGTAAGCTCAAAGGGTCAACACGCGCTCGAGAGCGACGAAACAGAGGTGTCTTTATAAATGCTCTCAAAATTACTTAAAAAAATTCAAGAGCTTGGTATCAAGCTCTACCTTGATGATAACTCTGAAATTAAAGTAATAGGCAAGTCACATTTATTAAATGCAGACCTATTGCAAGAGATGAGAAAGCACAAGCCTGAAATTATCGCGTGGCTCAGTAAACAAGAGCCACTGGTAACGCGCCCAGCTGTGACTGCGCATGCTCAGGTGGACTCTATCCCCGCATCATATGCGCAAAAGCGCCTGTGGATTATAGATCAGCTAAATGGCGGAACGCCTGAATACAATATGGTTAGGCCATTGCGTGTTAAAGGTAAGTTTGATGTCGACGCTGCCGAAAAGGCAATTTCAGAGCTTGTTAGACGACATGCTACTTTACGAACCGTGCTTGAAGACAAAGGCACTGGCCCATCACAAGTGATCCGAGATAATGTAGAGTTTAAGCTATCACGCTACGATTTGTCGGCCCTTGCGCAAGATGAAAAAGAGCGTGAGTTAGCAGATATCTTGCGTCAAGATAGATATAAGATCTTCAATTTAAAAAATGACTTAATGATGCGAGCCAGCTTTATCTATCTTGATAAAGTGGGCTTAGAGCTTGATGGAGTCTTAATTTTTACGACCCACCATATTGCGTCAGACGGCTGGTCAATGAACATATTGATCAATGAATTTTGTCATTTGTACTTAGCCGATAGTCAGGGAGTTGAAGCGCAATTACCGCATCTAGCCTTACAGTACAGCGATTACGCTTTATGGCAGCATGAGGGGATGCAGGGCAAAGATAAAATAACTTCTCAATATGAGTATTGGCAAGCGCAGTTAAAGAACTTACCAGTAGTACACAGCCTAGAACTCGATAATGCTCGCCCTATGGTCAAGAACAATGTTGGGTCATTATACAGTGGCCATTTATCATCAAGCATAGTTGAGCGACTTGGCAAAGTGGCAAAGCGCTTTAGAATGACCCCGTTCATGCTTGTGCATGCGGCTTTATCACTGGTTCTGTCTCGAAACAGCGAAAGCAGTGATATTGTAATTGGCACCCCGGTTGCAAACAGAATGCAGGCAGAGCTGAAGCCGCTAGTCGGTTTTTTCATTAACATCCTGATCCTGCGTGCCAATACTACTGAGCAGAGTATTGTTGACTATTTACATCATATTAGACAGGTAAACATTGATGCTTTGCATAATCAAGAAGTGCCATTTGATGAGCTAGTAGATTTTCTCAATGTACCGCGAGATAGTGCGTATACTCCACTTTTTCAAATTATCTTAAATGTTGAAAGTAGTCTTGAAAATGAGGCAGAAAGCAAACTTCAAGCTGCTAATAATTTTTCAGATGTAACTTTTTCTTCTGTACCAGATCAGGACTTACCTGCAAAATATGATATCAACCTAGCAGTTAATTTATCTGAAAATGGTATGGATATTCAGTGGATTTATGATGGCAGTATTTTTAATGAAGAGAAAATTGCTGTATATAACCAGCAGCTTGAACGTATATTGTCAACTATCGCTGAAATAACACCCGACGATATTAATACAAGCCCGATCTCTTCTTTGTTGAGTGTTTCACCAGAACAAAAGCACTATTTACTCGAAACCCTTCAAACTGACCCTATTGATGTAGGTAATATATCTGTATGCGAACAGATATTAGCCAGCGAAAAGCAATCCCCCAACCATATCGCAGTTAAAGATGCGACAACACAAATCAGCTATAAAGATCTTGTTACGAAAGCGAATGACATTGCCGTGACATTGCAGAAAAATGGTATTGGCAATGGCGATTATGTGGCTGTGCTTACTGGGCTAAATGTAGAGTCAGTCGTGTCAGTATTGGGCGTTATAGCCTCAGGAGCGGCATATGTTCCGCTAGATGCTAATCAACCTGAAAAACGCCTTGAGTTTATGGTTGAAAACGTTGAAGCCAAAGCCTTGTTGACGCCAAAAGCTTATACTTCAAAAGCGCAGTTGATGTGTAACAACATTGCTCAGTTTATCACTGAAGATATCGAAAGTGCAGCGGGCAAAGCCAATACGACGATATCGGGGGCTCAGCCAGCCTATGCGATCTATACATCTGGGTCGACGGGTGAGCCTAAAGCAGTACAGGTTAACCATCAGAACCTAGCGAATTTTGTGGCGGGCTTTAAACATAGCCATGATTTCGATGACCAGCACCTACTTATGATCCCACCGCTATTTTTTGATGCTTCGGTGGGGGATATATTCCCCGTTTTGAGCAGTGGTTCTACACTTGTTTTGCATTCAAATCCAGCTGAACTAGGCGCGAAAGAATTAATAGCCTATTGTAACCAGCACGCGATAACTGCCATTGACGCCCCTGCGTCATTATGGGGACGCTGGACTGAAGATCTGGCATTGCTCAATGACTCTGAAGCAAAATTAGTTGGCTTAAAAATGGTGATGTTCGGTGGAGAGGCGGTAACCGTTGAGCAGGTGAAAAAATTCGCTGAGCTTACAGAGCATCGCGTTCAACTATTTAATCATTATGGACCGACTGAAGCCACCGTTTGTGCAACCGTTTTAAATACGCTCAATGGTGAGGAGTTATCAGGCATCAGCATTCCCGTAGGTAAACCTCTGCCAGGCGTTAAGATCTACATACTAAACAAAGATAATCAACTTGCTTTTCCAGGTGAGGTAGGCGAGATATACATCGGTGGCTCAGGTGTCAGTGACGGCTATTTTGGCTTATCGGAACAAACTCAAGCCCACTTTGTAGATGATGAGTTTTCATCAAAAACCAATATGAAAATGTACAAAACAGGGGACTTTGGCTGTTGGAAAGAGGATGGAAACTTACAGTTTTTGGGTAGACAAGATAATCAGGTAAAGATTCGCGGGTTTCGAATTGAGTTAGGCGAAATTGAAAAGGTGCTTGCCGCAAATGAGCTAGTGAATGACGTTTTAGTGATGGCACCTGAACTTGAAAATGGTCAAAAGCAACTTATCGCTTACATAACGGAGCACAGCCAACTTCAACAGCAAGGCTCAACTGAGCAGCTGGTGGCTACACTCAAGCAGGCTCTAGTCGAAGAGCTTCCTGAATATATGGTGCCAAAAGATGTGGTAGTTATGGAGTCATTCCCATTAACTCCAAATGGCAAAATTGATAAAAAGTCTTTTCCAAAGCATATAATTAAAACTTCTGAGACTGAATATAAACCACCAACAACAGAAACACAGAAAAAAATGTGTGATATTTGGTGTGATATATTAGCATTGTCCAAAGTTGGTATTGAAGATAACTTTTTTGAACTGGGTGGCCATTCATTGTCACTCACCAAACTAGTTACAAGAATTAATTTAGCATTTTCTATATCAATTGAGTTAAAGTCAGCATTTAATAAACCTACAGTTTATCAGCTTAGTGAGTTGGTTGATAAACTTACTCAATATAATAATAATGAAAACATCGACTTTGATTTGGATGATGAGTCGATGGAAGAAGGTATATTTTAGTGAATAAAGTTGAAAAGATATTAGATGAAGCTGTCTCTAATCAGGTTCATCTATACCTTAAGGAAAATCGACTAGCATATAAGGCCAAAAAAGGTAGTCTATCAGATAAGTTAAAAAAGAATATTTCTGAAAATAAACAAGAAATAATAGAGTACCTAAAAAATCAGACCATAGAAAATGAGATTAGCACAGCTGCAGTAACGAGAATCTCAAAACGCCCGACTTCAGATTCTGCGCCACTTTCTTTCGCTCAGCAAAGGTTGTGGGTGCTGGACCAACTGCAAGGTGGAAGCCCAGAGTACAACATGCCATTGGCACTTAAAGTGGCAGGCAAGTTTGACTTAGCGGCAGCTGAAACTGCCATGCTACATATTATCAACCGCCACGAAGTGTTGAAAACGGTGTTCAGTACACATGATGGTTCTCCTATTCAACTGGTAAAGCAACACGTTGATTTTCGTTTACAACAATATGATTTGAGTGAGTTGGATAAGCATGAACAAGACACTCATATTGCCAGCTTTGTACAACAAGAAATCGCTAAACCGTTTGAACTGAGCAAAGATATTATGGTGCGCGCCACGTATTTATTGCTTTCACCTCAAAAAGACGAAGGTATGCTGCTGTTCAACATGCACCATATCGCCTCTGATGGCTGGTCGATGGGGCTCATGTTCAAAGAGTTTGCAGCAGAATATGATGCGCTTGTAAGTGGCAAAATCAGTGCGCCTATAGAATTACCCATACAGTATGCTGATTATGCCTATTGGCAGAGAACGTGGTTACAGGGTGAAGTATTAGATAAACAACTAAATTATTGGCAAAAGCAATTAGAAAATGTGCCAGTAATACATAGTCTACCCCTTGATAAGCCTCGTCCAAAAGTTAAACAGCATAAAGGGAAAGCAGTTTCTCTCAACATTGACAAAGCGACCTCAGCGCGTTTATTGGAAGTTGCGAATGCACATCAGCTCACGCCTTTTATGTTGATTCATGCAAGCTTAGCTTTGGTGATATCAAGACATTCAAATAGCCAAGATATCGTAATTGGCACCCCGATTGCGAATCGCATGCAGGCAGAGCTTGAGACGCTTATTGGTTTTTTTGTTAACACACTCGTACTGCGCACCAATACAAACCACAAGACGCTTGAAGGGTACTTGGCCCACATTCGACAGGTCAATATTGATGCTCAGGCAAATCAAGACACACCTTTTGAACATCTAGTTGAGCATTGCAACATACCCCGTAGCAGCCAACACAATCCTTTGTTCCAAATAATGTTTAGCATGAACACTAATGAGCCAGCTTCGGTATCGCTACCTGGCATTCGTTTTAGCGCTTATGAACACTCGAACATCAACTGCAAATTTGACCTAGATATTAAAGCAAATATTACTGAAGCAGGTATCTCATTTCAGTGGGTGTATGACGAGTCATTATTTAGTCATGATCATATTGAAACACTGAGTAAGCATCTAGCTCAGCTATTAGAGGGGTTCGCTGAAAGCCATGTAACAGATTTAGAAGAATTACCCATGCTATCAAAGCATGAAGTTTTTCAATTGACGTCTACTTTGAACAGTAACCAAATCAGCTACCCTAATAAGCTGCTCCATGAACTGTTCGAAGATCAAGCCGCTAACACGCCAGATAATATTGCTTTGGTGTTTGATGGCGCGACAATGACATATAACACGTTGAATGAAAGAGCTAATCAGCTCGCACAGTACCTTCGTGAACAAGGTATAACGACGGAGACTTTGATAGGTATTTGTGTTGAGCGCTCCTTCGATATGATAGTTGGCATATTAGCTGTGCTTAAAGCAGGAGGAGCATATGTACCACTTGACCCTCATTATCCTCGTGCGCGGCTACAACATATACTTGCAGATACCCAAATTAAGTATTTACTTAGCAATACCTCAGTAATTGAGCAGGTTTCTCTACCCGATGCCCTAAATGTAGTTCTCATAGATAAACAACAATTTGACAACTACTCAACAAGCAACCTTATTGCTTCAACGGAGCATCACTCCCATAGTTTGGCTTATATCATCTATACATCGGGCTCAACCGGCGTACCTAAGGGAGTTATGGTCGAGCACCATGGTGTGGTCAATACCATCCTATCTCAAATAGACACCTTTGCTATTTCGCCTCAAAGCAAAGTACTCCAATTTGCATCAATGTGCTTCGATGCTTCGGTATCGGAAATATTCATGGCTATATTGAGCGGTGCTCAGCTGCACTTGTGCCATGCGAAAGCTGTGAGTGATACGACTCAACTCGAAGCTATGATACAGCACCAAGGCATCACGCACATTACGCTTCCACCTTCGCTACTGAACAACATGACTTTGGACAATAGTGCTATTCAAACACTGATCGTAGCTGGTGATAAAGCGAGTGAGTCGTTGATCGATAAGTTCTCTGAGCGTTTTACATTAATTAATGCTTATGGTCCTACAGAAGCCTCTATTTGTGTGACCGCAGGAAGACTTTCACCAAACGCTCATATCAATATCGGGCGGCCTATTAGTAATGTGGATGTTTATATCTTAAGCCCTTCAAGGCAATTAGCACCTAAGGGCAGTGTTGGGGAGCTATATGTTGGTGGTGCGGGCATTGCCAGAGGGTATTTGAATCGCGAATCTCAGACTGCTGAGCGTTTTATTAAAAATCCGTTTAATGATAACCCAGAAAACAAACTATACAGAACCGGAGACTTAGTTCGATATCTCGATGATGGCAACATTGAATTTATCGGCCGTAATGACACTCAAGTTAAGATCCGTGGTTATCGAATAGAATTGGGTGAAGTGGAAAGTGCTTTAAATCAATGTAATGGCGTGAAAAATAGCGTGGTGCTAGTCAAGGGCTCGGAAGAAAACAAAAGCTTAGTTGGATACGTAGCTGTGGAAGGCGACATCGTTGGAAACGAAAGCACGCTGATACATAACTTGCGTGCCGAACTACACACAATGCTACCAAACTACATGGTTCCATCGATGTTTATGCTACTGGACCAACTGCCACTGACCACAAACGGGAAAATAGATAAAAAAGCATTACCAGATCCTGATGCAAGCTTGGGTCAGCAAAACTACGTTGCACCACAGTCAGAAACAGAAGAGTCGCTACTTCAAATCTGGTCTAAATTATTGAAAGTAGATAGTAGTAAGTTAAGTGTTACAGTCAATTTTTACGAAATAGGCGGACACTCATTATTGACGATCAAACTTCTAGCTGCAATTCGAGAGCAATTCGACTTAGAAATCGCGGTGAACCAAATTTTTGAATTCGAAACAATAAGCAAGTTGGCTGGATTGATTGACGATCTGCAATTAAGAAAAATGCTGAGTGATCTTAAAGAGAGTGCTGAATTTAAATCTGAAGGGACACTATGAGCGTAAGAAAAATCATTGAGAATGCAGCATTGCAAGGCGTAATCTTGTATGTTGAAGGTCAAAACTTAAAGTATCGCTTAACTGTAGATAGTTTTCCTGAAAGTACCAAGCAAGATGTATTAAAACACAAGCCCGAAATTATTGAGTACCTGTCAAAAGACAGCTTCAATGAAAATACTCGGCCTGCAATATCAAGGATAAATGCCAAATCACAACAGCTTTCTTTTGCGCAGCAAAGGCTATGGTTGATTGAGCAACTGCGCAGTGGCAGCCCTGAATACAACTTACCAATGGCGTTTAAGGTGCGTGGTCAATTTGTGGTGGATGCTGCGGAAAAAGCACTGTGTAATATTATTGAACGTCATGAAGTGTTACGCACAACTTTTTCTACACAAAATCAAGAGCCTGTTCAACTTATTCATGACGAGTTTGAATTTCACATAAATCGCTACGACCTGAGCAAATCTAGCGAACAGCAACAGCAAGACCACGTTTCAAAACTGATCCAACAAGATGTATCACAGCCATTTGATTTGGCCAACGATATAATGATTCGAGCAACCCATATACAGCTATCATCTGAAGAAAGTGAAGGGGTGCTGTTGTTTAATATGCATCATATTGCTTCTGATGGCTGGTCCATGGGTATTCTCATAAAAGAGTTTGCCGCTGAATATAGTGCAGCAGTATCAGGTGGTCGCAGCCCACTCCCAAATCTGGCGATTCAATATGCAGATTATGCGCATTGGCAGCGCACTTGGTTGCAAGGTGAAGTACTGGATAAGCAACTTAGCTATTGGGCCAAACAGTTGGAGTCTTTACCTAGGGTACACCGCCTACCATTAAGTGGCGAGCGTCCAGCTGTTCAACAACACATTGGTCAGGCAGTTAGCGTTGAGATAGATAAAGCAACATCCGACCGCTTACAACAAGTAGCCTCAGCGCATCAACTCACGCCATTTATGCTGTTTCATGCTGCGCTTGCTTTTGTGTTGTCGAAACACTCACATAATCACGACATTGTAATTGGTACGCCTGTTGCGAATAGAATGCAGGCTGAATTAGAAGTATTAATTGGGTTTTTTGTTAACACATTAGTCTTACGCGTCAATACCGATCACGAAACTATGAGTGATTATTTGGCCCACGTACGACAAGTCAACATAGATGCTCAGGCCAACCAAGATATCCCATTTGAACAGCTCATAGATCATTCTCAGGTTCAGCGTAGCAGCCAGTATAATCCATTATTTCAGATCATGTTTAGCATGAATACCAACGATCGAGAGTCACTAAACTTACCAGGGGTGAGTTTCAGTGCTTATGACCGTGGAAGCATTCTCAATAAGTTTGACCTTGATGTTAAAGCGTCAGTCTCTGAGACAGGGATCACCTTTAATTGGGTATACGATGTATCGCTATTTAGCCACGAGTATATTTGTTCTTTGGGATCTCATTTAGCACGTGTATTGAGTACATTGGCAGATAACAATGTGAAAATGCTCAAAGATATTTCTATTCTATCAGAGCGAGAGAAGTATCGTTTAACACATACGCTCAATGAAACGCACGTTGAGCACTCAGAAAATAAGCTTATTCACGAGCTATTCGAAGAACAGGTTGCAAAGCATCCTTCAAAGACGGCCTTAGTATTTGAGGGTAAGCACTTATCGTTCCAAGAATTAAATGCCGCGTCCAATCAACTAGCACATTACCTACGCCAACAAGGGGTAACAGTCGAGACTCTGGTGGGCCTGTGTGTAGAGCATTCTTTGGACATGGTTATTGGGATCCTCGCTGTATTGAAGGCTGGGGGGGCATACGTTCCACTAAACCCAAATTACCCTCAGGCCAGATTGCAGCACATGCTTGAGGATACTCAAGTAAAGTATGTGCTAAGCCAAGTGAATGTCACCCCACAATTGGGTAATCTTCATGACGCGCAAGCTATTCTTTTGGACGACCCACAGCAGCAACAAGCAATCTACCAACATCCGGTAACCAATCCGCAGAAGTTGCCTCAGCAAGACCACAATAACTTGGCTTATGTCATTTATACTTCGGGCTCAACTGGACAACCTAAAGGTGTATTGGTAGAGCATCGTAACCTTACCAACTTCGGCTTGACGTTTACATCTCAATTGGCAGATCTAAATGTAGAGCCAACAAAGTGGCTTTGGTCTGCATCTTATAGTTTTGATGCGTCGTTAAAAAGCATTGTGTCATTGTGGTTAGGCGCTACGGTATTCGTACTAAGCAAAAAGCAACAAAAATCACCGAAAGACATTGCCCAATTGCTTAATGAACACCAAATCCCAGTCTACAATTCTACACCGAGCATGGTGTTAGAAGTGATGTCCGAGCTGTGTTCGCAAAATCTGTATTTCCCGAGCCTGATCGTAAGTGGTGAGGAACTCACATATACCCAACTTAATAAGATAATGGCTTATTGTGATGACAAGCAGCAGCGTGCAATCAACGCATACGGCCCGACTGAGACCTGTGTAAATAGCAGTTATCAATTGCTTTCTCACGGCACTAAAGCCATAGGTAAATGTATCGCAAATACGCAGGCATACATACTGGATGAGCATTTACAGCTTGTGCCATATGGTGCCGTAGGCGAGTTATTCATCGCAGGGGCTGGTTTAGCACGAGGCTATTTAAATCAGCCTCACTTAACCGCCGAGCGATTTATTAATAATCCTTTAAGCAATGACTCCGGCACAAAACTTTACAAAACAGGTGATCTTGTACGTTATTCGATGGATGGCAACATAGAGTTTGTTGGCCGCAATGATGAGCAAGTCAAGATACGTGGCTTTAGAATTGAACTGGGCGAAATTGAATACGCATTAGGCCAATGTCGCGGCGTAACGTCTAGCATTGTTATAGTGAGGGGCGAGGGCGCAGCACAGAGCATTGTTGGTTATGTCACAATTGATAATGCCGATGACTCATGCGACAGTCACCCACAGATCGTTTCTCTAATGGATCAGCTGAAAGCAAAGCTACCTGAGTTTATGATGCCATCGGCTCTCGTTGTGCTAGAGATGTTGCCGCTAACTCTCAATGGCAAAGTTGATAAAAAGGCGCTTCCTGAGCCTAAAGGCAACACGCAGTACACGCAGTATGTTGCACCAAAAAACGTAACTGAAGAAGCATTGGTTAACATTTGGGCTAAACTGCTTAATCTTGAAGCGGGAAGCATCAGTACGGATGCTAATTTCTTCTCGGTTGGTGGTCACTCTTTACTGGCGATCCGTCTAATTTCTGAGATACGAAGTGAACTACATCAAGAGCTGAGCATTCATCAACTTTTCGAGCGTCCAACCATTGAGTCACTTGCAAGCGTATTAGATAAAGAAGCAGATCAGAATCCAGCAATGCCCGCGCTTAAGCCCATTGCCAGACAAAAAAATTCTGCCATTGCACCGTCATTTTCACAACAACGACTTTGGACAATCGATAAACTGCAAAATGGTAGTCCTGAATACAATATGCCAATGGCCTTTCATGTCACTGGGCAGTTCGATTTAGCTGCTGCCCAGCAAGCTATGCAAAACATTATTGAACGTCATGAAGTGCTTAGAACTGTATTCTTGCACCACGACAACAGGTTAGAGCAAGTAATTCGCGATGATGTAAGCTTCCAAATCATTCATCATAATCTTAGTGAACTTAGCCAGTCGGTACAGCAACAAAAAGTAGCTAACCTAGTCACTCTGGATATTTCTCAACCATTTGATCTAAGTAAAGACGTTATGGTTCGAGTGGCATTTATACAGCTCTCGGCACAAAGGGATAAGGGCATTATATTATTTAATATGCACCATATCGCGTCAGATGGCTGGTCAATGGGGCTATTAGTCAAAGAATTTGAGGCTCAGTATGAGGCCGCATTGACAGGTAAAGCGAACCCACTTCCTGCACTACAAATACAATACGCAGATTACGCTCATTGGCAACGAAACTGGTTGCAAGGGGAAGTGCTAGACCGACAATTAGCTTATTGGCAGAAACAGCTTAGTCACGTTCCTACACTACATGGCATACCACTTGATAAAACACGCCCGAAAATTAAAAAACACAAGGGCCAAGTCGTCAGTAGTCAGATAAACAAAGCAACCTCTGAGCGGCTTTATCAACTCGCAAAAGAGCACCAGCTGACCAATTTTATGTTATTTCACGCTGCGTTAGCCCTAGTACTTTCAAGGCATGCAAATAACCAAGACGTTGTGATTGGAACACCCGTTGCAAACCGCATGCATGCTGACCTTGAGTCACTTATTGGCTTTTTTGTCAATACATTGGTACTTCGGGTCGATACAAGTGAAAATTCATTGAGTGAGTATTTAGCTCATATCAGGCAGGTCAATATTGATGCTCAGGCAAATCAAGAGTTGCCGTTTGAGCAGTTGTTGGAAGTGTGCAATATAACTCGTAGCAGTCAATATACGCCACTTTTTCAAATTATGTTCAGTATGAATACAATTAGTCGTGAAGCCTTGCGCTTGCCAGGTGTCAATTTTACGCCTTATGAGCGTTCTGGTATTGCTTGTAAGTTTGACTTGGATATCAATGCTGCAATCAGTGATGAAGGAATTACGTTCAACTGGGTTTATGACGAGTCACTGTTTACTCACGCCCACATCACATCAATGGCTGAGCATCTCACAAAATTATTAAGTGAATTTTCTAATCCGAGTATCACTGAACTGTCGCAACTGCCTATGCTGTCTGATCAAGAAATACATTATCAAACGCATATACTCAACAGTACGCAAACAGAATATCCGAGAGAAGCGTTATTCCATCAGTTATTTGAGGAAAAGGCCCTTAGTCAGCCTAGTGACCTGGCATTGGTGTTCGCAAACCATACGATGACCTACCGTGAACTAAATGCCAATGCGAATAGACTAGCACATTATTTACGAGCTCAAGGAGTGGGCACTGAAACACTTGTGGGGATCTGTGTTGAACGTTCTTTAGAAATGGTGGTGGGTATACTGGCCATTTTAAAAGCAGGCGCTGCATATGTGCCGCTAGACCCAAAATACCCGAAATCAAGACTTGAGTATATGTTAGAGGATACTCAAATAGAGCACATGCTGACCCTATCTGAGATAGCTGAACAGTTATCTTTCGCCAATGAAATAAATATGGTGAGGTTAGATGATGTAAGGGTTCAACAAGAGTTTGACCAGTACTCGGCAGAAAACCCTACACTCTTGACTCGCCAACACAGTAGAAACTTGGCATATGTGATTTATACATCTGGCTCGACAGGCACCCCCAAAGGTGTAATGGTCGAGCACAGAAGTCTAGTCAATACGATTATGGATAATGTAAGTCGTGTTGAAATGGAGCCCAGAGCGATATCATATCAGGCCACATCGATAGCATTTGATGCGTCAATATGGCTTATTTGGAATACGTTAATTGCGGGTGCGACAGTCAGGTTAGCTAGTACGCTTTCTTTCCAAGCTGAACTGACTAAATATGCTGATGTAACGCATTTGTTTATGACTCCATCGATGCTAGAGAGTATAGATGTAGATGCCTGTCCATTCATCAAAGTAGTCATCGTTGGTGGTGAAAACTGCTCACAAGATTTAGTGAATAGATGGTCGCGACAAGGGAAAGTATTTTTAAACGCATATGGCCCTACAGAAGTCACCATCGTCAGCTCTATGAGTAAATTGACGCAATACTCCCCCCCCCATATTGGGAAACCTAGCGCAAATGTTCAGTACCTCGTCTTAAATGACCAACTTCAAATCGTACCAATGGGCACCGTAGGTGAGCTCTATATCGGAGGGGATGGGTTAGCGAGAGGCTATCTAAATTTACCTGAACTGACACAAGAACGATTTATTACAAACCCATTGTCTGACAACCCAAATAGCAAACTCTATAAAACAGGTGATTTAGTACGTTATCTTGAAGATGGAAATGTAACGTTTATTGGTCGCAATGATGATCAGGTAAAAGTTAGAGGGTTTCGTGTTGAACTTGGTGAAATTGAGCATGCGCTGAGTCGATGCGAGCATGTGAATGCTTGTACCGTCATCGTCGTCGGTGAAAGCGGCTCAGAGCAGTTAGCGGGATATATCACAATAGAGCAGTCTTATAATGCCGATGACAGACAGTTTAAGAGTGATTTAAAAGCGCAATTACAAGAGCAATTACCTGCTCATATGATTCCACCTTTCATTACGGTGCTAGACTCTTTACCACTGACACCGAATGGAAAAGTAAATAAAGCAGCCTTACCGCAGCCAAGCATCGCGACAATGCAGGGTCAGGGGGAACACGTTGCACCGACCACCGACACTGAACGCTCACTCGTACAAATTTGGGCTAACCTATTGAAGCTAGAGGTTGACGCTATTAGCACAGGCACAAGCTTTTTTGATATTGGAGGACACTCGTTACTGGCTATCCGCTTAATATCAGAGATCAAACATACGCTTGATAAAGAACTCAGTGTTCAGCAGCTATTTGAACACACAACGATTAGTAAAATGGCAAGTACTTTGGATGCACAGACTGGTGCAAGCTTGTTAGCCCCAGAGCTCAAAGCGACGGCAAGGGTGTCTGGCGAGCCAGTTGCCCTATCCTTTGCTCAGCAACGTCTGTGGATGATCAATCAGCTCCAAGGGGCAAGCCCAGAGTATCACATGCCAATGGTTGCGAGAGTCTCAGGACAGTTTGACTTAGCTGCCGCACAATTGGCGATGTCTAATATCATTGCACGTCACCAAGTACTCAGAACGGTATTTGATACCCAAGTTGATGAACCAGTACAAGTTGTTCTTGACGGCGTTGAATTTAATTTGGTGAAACATGATCTGAGTAATGTCGATGAAAGAGCGCAACAAGAGCAGGTCGATGCCATAGTACAACAGGATATCGCAAGGCCTTTCAATTTACGTCAAGACATTATGTTACGTGCAACTTTCATACAGCTATCAGAGCGCGAAGATAACGGTGTGTTATTATTCAATATGCATCACATCGCCTCCGATGGATGGTCTATGGGTTTGTTAATCAAGGAGTTTGCTTTAGAGTATCAAGCCGCAATTGCTGGCCAGCCCAGTCCAGTGCCTGATCTGAAAATACAATATGCTGATTACGCGCAGTGGCAAAGAGAGTGGCTGCAAGGGGAAGTATTAGAAACACAGCTGAACTACTGGCTAACGCAACTTGAAGCGGTACCTGCTGTGCATGGTTTGCCCCTCAACAAACCTCGGCCTACAGTTAAAAAGCATGTAGGGCAGGCTGTTAGCTGCCAGATTGATAAAGCGACAGCAAACCGCATAGAGGAGTTTGCAAAGCAGCAGCAACTGACGCCATTTATGTTGTTTCATGCTGTCTTATCACTTGTTATATCTAGGCATTCAAATAGTCAGGATATCGTCATTGGTACACCTGTTGCTAACCGAACACATGTTGATTTAGAGCCATTGATTGGCTTTTTCGTCAATACTCTTGTTTTACGTGTCAATACACATCCCCAGAGCGTGAACGAGTATTTGGCACAGGTGCGTAAAGTTAATATCGAGGCACAAGCACACCAAGACATTCCGTTTGAGCAGCTTGTAGAACACTGCAATGTGCTGCGTAGCAGACAATATACGCCGCTATTCCAGATCATGTTCAGTATGAATACCAATGAGCAAGAGGTATTAACTTTGCCTGGCGTGAACTTTAGCGGGTATGAAAGAAATGGTATCTCTTGCAAGTTTGATTTAGATATTAATGCTGCAATATCTGAGCAGGGGATAAGCTTTAATTGGGTTTATGATAAGTCAATATTTAGTCAGCAAAATATTGAGTCTTTGGCTACTCATTTGGTGAATGCATTAACTGCTTTAGTTGATAATAGTGTTGAGATGATACAAGACCTTCCCATGCTATCGAAACAAGAAGTGCATAATCTAACGCATAGCCTAAATGATACCAAGACCAACTACCCATCAAATAAACTCATTCATCAATTGTTTGAGTCAGAAGTGGAAAAATCGCCAGACAGCATCGCACTCGTACTTGACGATAACTCACTGACCTATCGGGAACTAAATAGTGCAGCAAATCGATTAGCGCATTATCTACGTGAACAAGGGGTTGGCAAAGAAACGCTCGTTGGTATTTATCTAGAACGTTCATTAGACATGGTTGTTGGGATACTTGCTGTATTGAAAGCCGGAGGGGCATATGTGCCATTCGACACGAATTATCCGCAAGAGCGGACCAAGTATATGCTCGCTGATTCTCAAATCCGATATGTTGTTAGTAGAACTGAATTCGCCCAGCAGATAGATGCACTGAGCGAACTGAACGTGTTGTGCCTTGATGATGAGCAATTTAAATCAGAAATAGCCTGCTATTGTGCACATAACTTAGCTGTGGCTGAGTCACATCGCTCTAGCTCTCTGGCCTATGTTATTTATACGTCTGGATCCACAGGCCAGCCAAAAGGAGTTATGGTTGAACACCGAGGTTTGGTCAATACGATTGTAGATAACGCAGCCAGAGTACATATCAATGCGAATTCATCGATCTACCAAGCAACCTCGACCGCTTTTGATGCGGCAATATGGGTAATGTGGACTGCTTTAGTATCTGGTGCACAAATGCGACTTGCCAGCACTTTGTCATTCCAAAACGAACTTTCTCAATACGCCGATGTGACGCATCTATTTATGACTCCTTCAATGCTTGATAGCTTGGATGCCGAGTCTTGTTCATTTATTGATGTGGTGATTGTAGGTGGTGAACATTGTTCGAATGAGCTAGTGAAAAAATGGACTCAAGAGGGGAAGGTCTTTATCAACGGCTATGGACCTACTGAAATATCAATCTGTAGCTCAATGGGTGAGCTAAATAGTCACTCGAATGTGCATATAGGTAAGCCAAATAATAACGTACAATATTTTGTCTTAAACGAAAGTTACGGCCTCGTACCAAAAGGCACTATTGGAGAGTTATATGTTGGTGGTGATGGACTGGCAAGAGGCTATTTAAATCGCCCAGAGTTAACCAAAGAGCGATTTATTCAAAACCCATTTGATAATAATACACAGAGCAGACTTTATCGTACGGGTGATTTGGTTCGTTATCTTGCTGATGGCAATGTCGAGTTTATTGGTCGCAATGATGAACAGATCAAATTAAGAGGCTTTAGAGTCGAACTTGACGAAGTCGAAAGGGCACTGGCTCAATGTAGTGGTGGGCGCAGTACGGTAACAACTTTCTCAGGTGAACATGGTGTCCAAAGTCTAATCGGCTATATTACTACGCCACTCAATGATGAAGAGCAAATCAATCAGCTTACGATGTCAGTACACAGTCAACTACACGAAAAGCTGCCGAGCTTTATGGTTCCGGCGACCATTATTGCGGTGGATTCATTACCGCTTACACCGAACGGCAAGATAGATAAACAGGCGCTTCCCAAACCAGAGATAAATTCGTTATATGGTAAATATGTAGCACCAAAAACAGATACCGAAAAATCGCTTGCACAGATATGGGCAGATCTTCTGAGTCTAGATATCGAACAAATTAGTGCCGAAGCTGATTTTTATCAGCTGGGTGGTCATTCATTGCTATTGGTGAAGTTGCTTTATGCAATCCAAAGCAAATTTGAAAAGGCATATGAGTTACAGACACTATTTCGTGATAGCACGATACGTGCTCAGGCGTTAAGTCTTGATTCAATGCAATCAGGACTAGATGAATCTAGTTTGTTAACTGAGGTAAGTGCACCGCAAGGAGCAAAGCATGGCATTTTCTTGATTCCTGGTGCAGCCGGAACAGCAAAAGACTTTATGGAAATCACCGACAACCTGATGGATGATAAGGTTGCAATATCTGTTTTCCGCCATCAAGGTCTAGTAACAGGCGAGTCGCCTTTTTCTTCAATTGAACAAAACATAGCTGCATTCGCAGCATGTTTAGAAAATGTGGATTACAGCAGCTTTACCATAGTGGGTCATTCTTATGGTGGCGTATTAGCGTTAGAGCTGGCCCAGCATTTGAATTCTCGAGGAAGTGAAGTCAATGTTGTCATGATCGATACATATTTTGAACAGCATAAGCTACGTGATTCTGTTGTTAAAAGACCGCGCGCAGACGCCGCTATAGCAGGGCTCCCAGAATGTGCACTTAAAACGTGGCAGCATCAGGCTAAGCTGTTTACTGAGTACCGAATTGTGTCTCAACCACAAGTACCTATGTCTATGATACTGGCAACTGAGAGCCCTTACTCTCCGGTAGAATATCAGTCATATCTCAGCCAGGTACTTTCAGAACACACGTTAAAATATACATCTATTGTTGGTAATCATTTCTCCATCTTAAAAGGTGAAGGAGCCAAAGAAATTGCAAAAATAATAATAAATAAAGGCAACTTATAATGGAATATTGAAGTTTTGCAAAGGTAAGCTGCTAACTATATGACACTGTCGTCATGAAGAAAGCAGAACAGTTAGAAAAAGAAGTTTATGGCTATATGTTAATAATAATAAGCCATTAATTGTTGTTTAATACTAATTCAAGATGAGATTATGCTTAATAAACACCCGATGTTTTTGAGGCTTTTTTTAATAGTCCTACTGCCTATTGCCATGCTATTTGCTTTCGTATGGGGATATTTACAAGAAACCCTGCCTGAAGAAACGGGTACACTGAGTGTTGAAGGGTTGAGGGCGGATGTAAAAATTACACGTGATGATTACGGTGTACCGTACATTGTGGCTATGAGTGACCAAGACGCATTTTTCAGCCTAGGTTATATTCATGCAAAGGAACGCATGTGGCAGTTGGAGATGCAAAAACGTATGACGGAAGGGCGCTTGAGTGAAGTGCTTGGCAAAGAATACCTGCAAAGAGATATTTGGTTTAGAACTTTAGGGTTAAGTGCTAGCGCTGAAAAAGCAATAGCATCATTGAACCCTCAAGCTAAAGCATCGCTAGATTCTTATGTGTCCGGTATCAACGCCTGGATTAACAGCAACCCTAAACTACCCGCTGAATTCCACATACTTGATGTGACCCCTAGTTTATGGGAAGTGAAAGATTCTATCGCGTGGATTAAGCTGTTTGCCCTTAACCTAAGTGGCAACTTTCGAAAGGAAATTTCGACGCTATTAGCACATCAACTACTAGATGATGAAATGTTGAAGAGCATCATGCCTCATATTGCAGAGACGGAACTGACGGTCAGTCAAAACAGCGTTTATGGGCTACATGAAATTGCTCAATTACAAAGTGACATTGAACGAGATTTACGCATCGGGCTGGAATACTCGGGCAGTAATGCTTGGGTAATAGCTCCGCAGCATACGAAAGATGCGCATGCTATTTTAGCCAACGATCCTCACCTTGGCTTACAAACACCGTCTTTATGGTTTGCCGCGAGCTTAAAGGGAGACAAACTTGCCGCAACCGGTATGACATTGGTTGGGTTGCCCATTGTTGTTTTTGGTAAAAATAACGATATTGCTTGGGGCGGTACCGCTATGATGACCGACAACCAAGATTTATTCATTGAACGTCCGCATCACAAAGATAAAAGTATCTATCGCTTTGATGAGAAATGGTTAGAGTTTAGCACTCGAAAGGAAACCATATCCGTCAGAGCTGACTTCCCACACCATTTGCGTAAGCCCATTAAACCCGTAGAGATTGAAATTAGAGAGAGTCAGAATGGCCCTATTATCAGTGATATATTTCGAGTATCTGATCAACCGATAGCACTAAAATGGACCGCTCTGGAAGAGCGTGATACCACATACAATGCGTTTTTTGCACTTAACTACGCAGCGAATTGGGATGAATATAAACGAGCGCTAAGTGACATGATATCACCCAATCTAAACATGTTTTATGCAGATACCAGTGGCAACATAGGATACCTTGGTGTGGGCGCAATACCCATGCGCAGAGGAGGCGAAAGCGCTTTACCACGATTAGGCTGGAGCAATGAACGTAAATGGGAGGGTTATGTGCCCCCCGTTGAGTGGCCACAAATATATAATCCTGAAAAAGGCTATATTATTAACGCAAACAACAAGATCGATGTGCCTGATTACCCTTATTACATCTCTCGAGACTGGGCTCCACCAGGGAGAGCTGACCGTATTGAACAGTTATTAGAGAATAAAATCGCAAGCTCAAAAGGCAATTTATCTTTTGAGGATGTTGCCAAGATGCAAGCTGACACAATTAATTTGCCAAGTAGGACCATATTGGAATACCTAAAAGAATTTAAACCGCGTAATGAGCGCCAGAAACAAGCTTTAGATTATGTGTCAAACTGGAATGGAGACATGAGCAGTGATAGCCAAGCAGCCACTATTTTCATCGTGTGGATGGAGCTGCTTCGGGCAGAAATATTTCACGATGAATTGGCGAGTAGTTGGGGGAACGCGACTGAAGAAAGCTTTTTGAAAGGACTGGCCAATCAGATGACTTTAGAACGTTTACACCATGTACTCGTTTCAGAGCAGTTAACATGGTGTGATGATGTATCTACCAATGAGGTAGAGAGTTGCCACGATATGTTATCTAATTCGCTAGACGGTAGTCTCAAACGCTTGAGTAAACTTGAAGGTAGTAACATGGATGATTGGCAGTGGGGTAACGTAAATAGTGCTTCGTACGGCCATTTTCCATTAAATGAGTTTAAATTCTTGGAATTGATTTTTAGCCGGCAAATTCCAAATGGCGGCTCAAGTGACTCGATCAATGTTGCTATTTCTCATTTCGAACAATCTAAGGGGTATCTTCAAACGCTAGGAGCGAGCTTCCGCCAGATTTTCATGCTCAATGAGGTGAACACTGAGCACTACTTCATGAATTCAACAGGTCAGTCGGGTAATGTGCTAAGCCCACATTATGACGATATGCTATTTAAATTCAGGGATGTAGAATTTACTTCGTTTACTCACAACACAACTTCTAAAAAGACACTTGTGTTGCAAGCCGTAAATAAACAAAAACAATAATAAAGATAAGCAAAAGGTTACCTCTTGAAACTATTTTCTATTTTCACTAATTATGCGCCGAACAGAGTCTTTTTATCTATGTTATTAGGTGGACTTGCCGGCGCAAGTTATGCACTGCTTATTCCGCTAGTGCTCACTACGTTAGAAGCCGAATCGACTTTATTACAGTCGGCGGAAAGCGATATCGATATGTTTTTTGGTTTAGAAGTAAGCAACTATCCTATTGCTCAGCTATTTTTCTGTATCAGCTTATTTATACTCATATCGAGAAGCTTATCTCAAGTGATCCTTTCTCGTATCTCGATGGACATTACATCGAACTTACGACAGAAGGTTTACCAGCGAATCATAAACGCTCCGTTAAATAATGTTGAATCCATTGGTGAGGCGAGGCTTATCGCCACCTTAACAACTGATGTACCGCGCATTGTGCAAGGTGCGAGAGTGATCCCTGATTTACTTATTAGTGGCGTCACTATGATTGGTATGCTCGCCTTTTTGCTATACCTGAGCAGCAATGCCTTTGTATTTGTTATTCAGTGTATTTTCTTTGGCGTTATTACTTATCAAATCCCCGTGCTCATAGGCAAACGATATTTTGACCGTTCTAGGAAGTGCGTAGACAATCTGCAAAAGTCTATGCACGGACTGATTTTTGGTATTAAAGAGTTAAAACTGAATAAAACCAAGCGCGAAGCTTTCCTAAATGAAGAGCTGTTAAAGTGGGAGAGGAATGTTGTTGCTCTGGATAAAAAAGCGAATACTGCACTGAAACTTGCGGCAAACTATGGAGACTTAATTAGCTTTTTTGTGATTGGTGCGGTGAGCTTTGTGTTCATTAATTACCACACAATATCTACTCAAGAGCTGATTGGCGTCATCATGGCATTGCTCTATATAGCAGGTCCAATTGGTTTGCTGTTAAACCTACTACCACAAATGACCCTGGCGGGTGTTTCAATTAGAAAAGTAGAAAAGTTACTCAAAGATATTCCACTAGAAAACGCTAACCCTCATGTCCAAGCATTGGCAAGCTGGAACGACATTTCTTTTAAAGGAGTATGTTATGAGCACGCTAATAGCAGCTTTACGTTAGGGCCTGTTGACTTTTCAATTAAAAAGGGTGAGATCACTTTCATTGTTGGTGGGAATGGCTCTGGAAAGTCAACGTTAAGCAAACTTATTACGCACCATTATTTACCAAGCAGCGGCTCTGTTTATTTTGGCGAAACGCAAATCAATTTAGAGAATATGAACTCAGCCCGTCAGTACATTACTTCTATTTATTCAGACTACTTCTTGTTCGAACGTCTGTACGGAATTAAAGATAAAGGAGCAGAAGAGAAGGTAAATAACTATCTAAAACTGTTTGGTCTTGAAGGTAAAGTTGAGTTTAAGAATGGTGTTTTTTCGACACTTTCGTTATCGGATGGGCAGAAAAGAAGGTTGGCATTGATAGTGGCCTACCTAGACGATACAGAACTGTATTTATTTGATGAGTGGGCAGCGGACCAAGATCCACATTACAAGGATGTATTTTATAAACAGTTATTGCCTGAATTGAAAGAAAAAGGTAAAGCAATTGTAGCAATTACGCACGACGATAGATATTATGGATATAGTGATCAGCTGATCATTATGGAAGAAGGAAAAATTTCTAAAATAGAAAGAAGTCAAAACCTATCCGCTAAACAATACGCATAAATAATAACTACCAACAATGATTATTAAGGCTTTACAGAATTAAATTATGGATCGAGTAATAGAAAAGAAACGAAAGTTCAATTTGAAGTATGGCATCATCGCGGCCGTGTCGCTTTGTGTCGTGTATTTATTTTATGTTGGTGTAAGCGATGCGGCTATTAGTACCTATAAAGTAAAAAAAGAACAAGTCATTATTTCTACTGTAAAACAAGGAGTTTTTGAAGATGTTGTGCCAGTAAGGGGCGAAATTGAACCTGCCAGTACAGTTTTTCTAGATACCGTCGCTGGTGGTGTTGTCGAAGAGATCTATGTCGACAATGGTACAATGATAGAAAAAGGTCAACCGATCCTTAAATTACAAAACTCGGACCTATATTTGAATGTTTCTAGAAACAACACGTCTATTACTGAACAGTTGAATAACCTAAGTAATATCGCAAACAATTTGGAAACTAAAAAATTAGTTACGGAAAAAGAAATAATTGATATCAAATACCGTATCAAAACACTAAAACTCGATAAAAAGCGTTATCAAGTGCTGGCAGATGATGCTTTAGTTTCTGATCACCAATACCAAGCGATTTTGGATGAACTTCAATACCGCGAGGAACTGTTGGTTAACCTAATTGCCAAGCAGGAGCTGGAAGAAACTATTCGGGGGAAAAGAATCGTCCAAATAGAAGATCAGATACAAAAGCTAGAAACCAATCTAGCTATATCAACGAAGAGCTTAAGTAACCTTCTCATTAAAGCGCCTGTTACAGGCCATTTAACATCGTTTTCAGTTGAAATTGGTGAAAGTAAAAATAAAGGTGAAAGACTAGGGCAAATCGATGAAATGGGAGCGAGTAAAATAGTTGCCCAGATCGATGAATTCTACATCAACAGAGTGAGAGTAGGTCAGACCGCTTCGTTCAAACTCAATGGAGAAGACTATGAGTCGATCATTGAGAGCGTTTATCCAGAAGTAACAAATGGGATGTTTGAAGTTGACTTAACCATCGTTGGAGGAGCTCCTGAGGGAGTTAGACGAGGTCAAACGATCCAGCTTGCTCTATCTTTAGGTCAAAAAAGTGAGTCATTACTGCTAACAAATGGTGGTTTCCTGAAAACAACTGGCGGGAGTTGGGCGTTCGTTCTGGATGAATCTGGAGAGCACGCAATTAAGCGCGACATTAAACTTGGTCGCAGAAATACATCTGTTGTAGAAGTCCTTGAGGGTCTAAAAGCAGGTGATAGAGTTGTCACATCAAACTACGCTTCTATGCAGGATGTAGAACGAGTTGCCATCTTAAGGTAGCGCTTTCCCTCCGAGTTGAATAGCTCAACATCGGGGGGAGCTAAGCTGTTTTATCATTACCTAATTACACTTTAACTTTCTGGTTATTGGCACCCTAATGGGGCGTTAGAGCTTCCGAAAGCTTGGAGTTGAGGAGTCGCTGTTGGAAATTAGAAAACTGAATACGTTACGAGGAATCGCTGCGCTTATAGTTTTTATCACTCACTTTAGTGATATAACTAACTGGCTAGATGGTGTTCTGGGCGGTGGCTCTGGGGCATACGGCGTTATGCTTTTTTTTATGTTGAGTGGTTTTCTAATGTCTTACCTCTACTTAGATAAGGATTTCAGCCAAGGCAATATTATTCGCTATTTCCTTGCTAGAGCTGGCAGAGTATTGCCTTTGTACTTGGTTGTTGTTTTTGGGTCATACTTTTTAACTTTATCAGGTTATGACGGCCTGTATGCGATTCCTGACTTCAATACTTTGCTAGGCCACTTGCTATTTTTATATGGTGAAAGTGTACTTTGGTCTATTCCCGCTGAGATACAGTTTTATTTAATTTTCATTGCTTTTTGGGCATTTGCTAAGCGCCGCACAGGGTATATTTATGTCTCTATTATTGCAGTTATGATTCTACTGTTCTTAACAAATTTCCCCAAAATTTACGGGGATATCAATGGGGTGCCATACAATCTTTTTAGCGTACTTAGAACTTTGCCATTCTTTTTTGTTGGAGTTGTTTTTGGGCTACATTACCGCTCCTTAAAAGTGCCTGAGTACTTGAAAAAGCATTGGTTCATATTATCGCTATGTTTAATTCCGTTGATGTATCCAGCATTCTCCCCATTGAATACTACGGATAAAGTCAGAATGTGGCTAAGTTACGAAGTATTGTTAGTGATGAGTACAGTTTTCTTTTGTATCGTCTTTTTAGTTCCCAATAGCAATGTGATTTTGGCCAATAAACTGGGAGATTTTATTGGAAAAATATCTTATTCCCTATATTTATTGCACCTTCCAATTATTATCAAAGTTAACCAGCTTGATTTGTCAGATGTAGCAAAACTTTTGTTATCGTTAGCTTTAAGTATTTTGGCAGCTTATTTTTCCTACCGATGTTTCGAAAGACCCATTGCAAAGTTAATACGAGACTTGGGGCCTAATAAGTCGCACCAGCCAGATACGCATACGCGGGCCTCTGTTTGAGGCGAATGTTCTACTATTATTCCTTCAATATATTCAATACCTTGAAGATGGAAGCGTAACAAATTGATAGGAATACTAAAAGGCAGAACTACAATAAGGCTTTTCGTAAAATTCCCATATTTACGCAATAAAAAGCTTTGGGGAAACCATTTCTGGCAACATGGGTATCTTATAGACTCGGCAGGTGCAATTGAAAAAATAATAAGATGTTATGTAAAGCATCAAGATAAAACAGAAAAAGAAGAGACAACGCGACAGCAATCTTTAGAGTGCTACTAAGTCAAAGTCATGTGCTATGCGGGTGGGTTTTTACTAAAAAATACGTATTAAAAAGTTTAAATATATTGGAGCACTCCCAATCTGACAATACTATTACTAGTATTTTTTCTGCTCAATATTTAATCTTTATTTTTAAATGATTTATTTGTTTATATGCCAGCGATTTTGATTTAAAGTCTCGGCAATTAGAAATTATTAGGCAGTAATCGAATGAAAAATATTGCACTTGTCAGTATCATTTCTTTGGCCTTAATCGGGTGTGGTGGCTCGTCAAAGTCTGAAACTCAACCAAAACAATCCGAGCAACAAACCCAGCCAAATATTGTCGCGAACACAGCGCCTACTATTGTTGGTCAAGACGTTGGCGAATTCTTTGTTGTCGAAGGTGGCAGTCTCGAGTATAAGCTTCATGATAGTGACGGCGATGCTATCGGTATTTCGATAGAGTCAGCACAATCTTGGATAACATCAGAGGTGAGCGGCGCTACTTTAACGTTGAAATTTGCTCCGACGCTGTTTGATGTTGGCCAACATGCTGTAAAAATCGAGCTTTCAGATGGTAAAGCAACCACAGGGTTTGACCTACAGGTTACTATTAATGAAAACCCAGAACAATGGGAAGCGCATACGCTTACAAATGAACTACTCCTAGGCGGTTGGGCAACTGAAGATGAGAGTTTAGTTCTAGCCTTTAATGGTGCAAATAAAGGCATGGCCATTAATCAAGGAAAGCTTGGGCAGCTGTTACTAGAAGAAGATGCACAGGGAACGTTGCAAACACGCATTTATGATTGCCAATATGAGGACGCACTTGCTGAACCAAGCATATGTGCGGCAGGTGTTTTGGTTGACTTTAAAGTTATTGCAAAAGAAGAAGATAAAATACGCGTCGTTTATCAGCCTCAAAATCAAGGGCAACTGATCAAAACCTTATATAAGCAAATAGAACCAATCATTGCTGATGGGTTTGAATATGGAATTTCAACGTCGTCTTATATAGGAAAGTCTACGGGGGTGAGCAAAATAGACATAACGGGTGAGTCTGAATCTATCATCTATGCAAAATTACTTCATTATGGGCCGGATAATGTCGCAAATATTTTTACAGCTGGAGTGTACGCTGCATTTGAAGACGGTAAAGTTTCGAAAATTCTGTCAGAAAAAAAACGTAATGTCTTTGTAAATATTCCAGAATCTATTGCATCAAAGAGTCCAGGATACCTATATCGTAATACTTATAAAAGTTTAGAGCTTTTATATGCATCTACAAAATATGCTATTTTCAATACAAACTATGAGGGTGAGCTTCACAGCGACTATGACGATCCAGAGCTTGCACCTACACCAGAAGCTCAGGCTTATATAGATGCATATTTAGCGCCTCAGCAAGGTATGATGGCGCTCAGTGCCATAACGAAAGCAACCGATGTAGCTTTAACCGAGAATTCAAGATATGTAACAGTGCTGGGCTTAGAAAATAAAGTTGACGAGCAAGGAAGTCAAAAATCAGAGTCTTTGAGTTACTTTGTTACGAAAGGACCTGGAAGTGTAATTCTAGAGCTTGATTCAGGGGTAACACGAGAAGCAAGCTATACGATTTCAAGCGGAGTCCTTGATATAGAACTAGATAGCCAATCAAGTAAATTCAATTTAGCTAACATCCCAAACAGTGATTTGTTGTTCTTAATCGACACATTTGAGTATGCCATTGGTTCAGAACCTCTAAAAACTTTTGCCAGCCTAAAGATTTTGACAGAAGTTCAAGAAGGCATTCGACTACAAGACCATTTAGGTCAAAAGTTCCAAAACCCCTATACAGGGGAAGTCATTCAATTCGAAGAATCGGAAGTAGCCTTTACATATGACAATTTCGACCAGCCCCTCCTTCAACCCGTTGAATATTTGGAGGACGGTAGTGCAAACATAACAGAATGCAACATTTGGACTGATGGGCAATGTTGGTTACCATCAGGTGTAGTTTATAACTACAAAATGGTAAATAAGTCCGGCAGACAAATTATATTGTTTAAAACACCCATTGCGGGCGCTGCGCCAAGAGATATTGAAGTCTTTAATATTCTCTAGAGTGAAAAGAAGGGCTGTTAGCCCTTCTTTTTTGCATTTTATTCACTAAGTGCAGTAGCTTGGTTGATATTGATATATAAATTGTGTCTTCGTCACACTGGTGTTATCTGCATAGCTAAGCTGACTTGCGATGCTTTCAAATAAGCGCGCTGCACGCTGCGTTACGGTTTTACTAAAATCACCTTGCTTATCTGCATATTTGAAAGAGAGCTCAGCTACGAGTGGTTTTTCGGCAAGTTCATTTTGATACCAAAGGGTGAGTGAAAATTCAGCTTCTTGTCTACCTAGATCAACCTTATACCCTGCGTAGACTCGTTCAAATACAGCCAATCCTGAAACCGGACTCAGAGGTGTCGAGTCAGATATTTGATAGGTACTCTCAAAGCCTACAAAGTGTTTGTTAATATCTTTTACTTCATTGATGTTTCTACTGTTAGGTACTTTAGTCGAGTGCCCATAAACAACTTTCCATACTCCGTTATTTGCGATACTAAAATCTGCCTCTAGCTTTGTTTTGGCTTCACTATGTTGACTCGAAAGATCTTCAAAGTTAGACAAATAGCTATCCACATGACGATATTTTAAAGTGACCTCTGAACTGCCATTCTCAATGCGTTCTCTGAATACATACCCCAGCCGTTTTAATGTACATACTTGTGCAACATCATAAAAGTGAACTTGACGCACTTTTGATAAATACGAAGTGCCTAGCAGTGGCTTACTTGTTGCGGATAAAGTTAATTCAGTAACCTCATCAAATACTTGATTGACCACCTGGTGTTCATTAGATTTTGAAAAATTCGCTGTGTTCAACATGACTTTGTATTCTTTAGAACCAATAGTTGGAGCGGCGAGTAATTTAAGCGGCGCGACTAGGGTAAAAAAAATGAAGAAGTTTTTCATAACAGGCCTTTATATCTAAAAAGCGGCTTTCGCCGCTTTTATAATTATTGATTGAGTTGCAGATTTTCAAACAGGTAGAGCTTGTTTCCATCGATTTGGGTGCGCCCTGCATCCAAATACTTTTGCTCTAGAATCCCGTTGCTAGACCAGGTCGCGAAGTCATCATCGTTAATCACTGCCAAGCGACTATTATCAATTAACCACATTCCTTCCAGCTTATCGTGTGGGTAGGCAATCTCTAGGACTAGATCTAGTACTAATGTTTTGCTGACAGGCTGTATGTCGTGTGTAGAGAGGGTATCCCAACTCGTTTCTAATATTGTTTGTTCGATGGTTTTTCCCGATATCAATAGGCCAAGCTCAGGATCTTGGGACAGGTCGTTGTTCTCGCTAACGTGTTCTAGGTCGGTTGCAGCTGATAAATCGATTTTATAAATTCGTTTCATTGCTTCGGGGCTCTGTCGATAAAACGCACCGTCACGCTCGATAACGAGAAACTCTGTGTTTGATAACGCGACAATGCCAGAGTTGGAATTTTGTGCTTTTTCCTGCTTGTATAAATACTGACTTATTTGTCTTGTTTCTAAATCTATTGTCACAATGCGTGTAACATCTAATGATTTTACCGCTTTGTCCGGGTTGTACATTGTCGACTGCATAATGCCGATAAGCTTCTTTTCATCTGGCGTAATTGCAAGCCCTTCCATACCTCTATTCGCTCTTCGATTTGAAAACTCTTGCGGCAAATGAAGAGATACACGCTCATCATTTTTAAAGGCATTGATACGTTCGATTTCTTTACCCTCTGCATCAAAGTGTACGATGTGGGGTCCATACTCGTCGCTTATCCAAAAACTGCCATCAGCCAGTGCTACGAGCCCTTCGCCATCTAGCCCGTAATCATCTAGCTTTATAGGGTTATGGAGTTCATCGAATGCTTTTGTCTGATCTACCAATACAGGTTGACCGTCTGCTGTGTATGGGGTTTCACCGGTACCGCCAAAACTACTGGTATTCGGAAGCCCAGAGATTGGTGTGCCGTCCGGACGCTTGAGTAGAATGTCTTTCAGTTTTTTGATGGTACCATTTTTTTGTAACTCGAATAGTCCAATACGCGGTGTATAATCTGGTATAGGAAACTTCTTGCCTTTGCCATAATCTCCCGTAAAGGTTGCATTAGGTCCTCTATCAGTCAAAGTATAAAACTGATTCTTGTTTTGGGGGTGGGCCACCATATCCGAGCCGAATCCCCCATTTCGAATTTCGAATACGCTGCCTTCAACCGTACCATTTGGTAAGTCACTTCTAAGTGCCGTATAAGGTAAGGCTGCCCCTTGCGCTGTTAAAGGAGAAGGCTGGCATACTGAGTTGCTTTGTGATACTTCTGAATCTTCCAATACGCCATCATCGTTGGTATCTAGGCCAGACTTTATGGCAATACCGCCAAAGAAACAGGTACTGTCGCCCATCGATAACTCTGTTTGATTTACAAGGCTTGAAAGACCTGAGTTGCCATCCTTTCCAGCTGCACCATTTGTACCGTCATTACCAGATGCGCCTTGTGCACCATCATCACCATTGCACGCCGTTAAACCAGCTATGAGTGCACATGATATGAGACCAAGATTTATACGCTTCATTCCATACTCCTTCTTATAATGTATTATTGCGCAGCAAAACAACTGCTTAAAACTTGCGCTAGCATAAACATGCAGAGTCATAGAATTATGACACTCGGCAGGATCTCGAGTGATATTGTGATTATAGAAACGTGGAATGGGAGAGTTACTAAAGAGCGTTCATTATGATCGCGTTAATTTGCTCTTAATCCAGTGGGCCATTGCCATCTTTCGGGGGAGGGGGACTCTTATCATAACGTTGGCTGTGATTTGAGTCAGAACAACGGCTGAAATCGAACAAAAAGCCAAACCCAAAACCAATTAAGAGAGTGGGGACGCCCCAACTTAATGCGAGTTGCCAATTAAAAAACCTAGACTGAAAATCAAATGCAATCAAAAAAGTAAACACGAGCGGAAGCAATGTGCCGATGATTTTTCCTTTCTCAAGCCACAAAAGTGCAAATAAAACCCTATGTCTTTTCAAGGTGTAGTTGTTTTGCATTTGATAAAACCACTCTTTTAACTGAGTTTTAATTGTTAAAGCGCTCGTGCAAGTTGTAACTATGTGCTAGATACCTGTCACAGTTTCGTCGTGTCGTAAAGTCAAAACTTCATAACCATTATCAGTCACTAGAATAGTGTGCTCCCACTGAGCTGAAAGCTTTTTATCTTTGGTGACAACAGTCCAGCCATCTTTAAGCGTTTTGACTTTGTGTGAACCTTGGTTGATCATTGGCTCAATAGTAAAGGTCATACCCGGTTTCAATACTAGGCCAGTGTCTTTTTTGCCAAAGTGGAGTACGTCTGGGCCTTCGTGCATTTCACTGCCAATTCCATGACCGCAGAACTCTCTAACAACACTGTAGCCCCTGCGCTCAGCATAGGTCTGTATGGCATGACCGATATCTCCTAGCTTAGCACCCGGTTTAACGCGTTTAATCCCTTCCCACATAGCTTGATAAGTTTCTTTTGCAAGCTTTTTGGCTAGAGGTGAGGCATCTTGCATCACATACATTTTGCTAGAGTCGGCCAAGTACCCATTGTGCTTTAGCGTCACATCAATATTGATAATATCGCTAGATTTTATTTTTTGGCTGGCTTTGGGCATACCATGGCATACGACTTCATTAACAGATACATTTATGGCATAAGGGTAGCCATATTGACCTTTTGTTGATGCGATTGCGCCAAGGTTTTCCGTTATGTAAGTTTCTACAAAATCGTTGAGCTCCATAGTCGTCATCCCGACTTTAATGTACTCATCAAGGGCTTTAAATACGCTTGCGAGCAGTGCCCCTGACGCTTTCATACATTGTATGTGCTCATCACTTTTAATTATGACTGGTTTCATTCTGTTTCTTTCTTACTTGCTCTAGTTCTATTTGGATTAGCTCTAAAAAAGATTTGTCTTGATTTTGCTCAGCAAGGCGACCGATTTTCAACCAAAACTCAGCCTGGGAGTTAATTGAGCGAGACATAACTTGGCTAGCTAGCCTGACCTCTTCGTGGAGCTCATCAGAAATTTTCACAATACCCATAATGTACGTTGTATAGCAATTTATATATGCATTGTATGTTTTGGCAATTAAAAATCAACAATAAATGACATTTCAAATGTGTATGAATTTAGTTTTGTGACAATTTTATGAACATATCTGATTGAGGATACTTTGATAAACAGGCAAAAAAAACGCCCAGTAATGTGTGAATCTGGGCGTAGGGGAAGGCTCATATGGAGCCGTGCGCTAACTTTAACACCTTCTATTACATATAAGGGAGAAGTAGAAAGTCTATTAAGTGTAGTTAATACTGTTGAAAACTTACAAACAATCTGACATTTTTAAAACATATATAAATCATTGTCTTACGCGCATATAAATTAATAATCTTAAAGTTGTCAAAAAGTTCTATTCAGGTTATACCCAAGTTATCAACTGGCCTTGTGCAATAATATCTCGCGGTAAATTATTTTTAATTTTTGCTTTTTGCCACTTTCCAAGCCCAACAGGGGCGCCGCATAGCGTCAAAATCACTTCACCAGCTTGCACAGATGGCTTATCCAATCGAACGTCTTTTCCTTGAAAGTAATCCACAGCTTGTGATTGCGTGAGTTCATGTGTGTTTTGCCTAGCTAGATGGCCAAACGCGGTGGCTAGTTCATGTTCAAGGCGCACACCGTTTTTATGAATGGTGCCGAGTTTTATTCCTAATCTTGCGTATTTTATCTTGTCTTTTAAAACATCAAGTTGTTCAGGGAATAGCCAGAGCTCTTTGTCTCTTTGCATCAAGTTGCCAGGGAGTTCACTTATCTTAAATTGCTTTTTAAGGTAAGAATTAAATGCCTGCTGTGCTTTTGATGCGAAAGGCTCGAAAGGAAATGAGCCCTTTTTAATTTGTTGGTTTTCATTGTCAACAGAAGACTTTTTAACAAACTTAGCAATGAAGAAACCCTCACTGTCGAAGATTTGCGGCCACACATGCAGATAACCTTGCTCTGTTGTGGCTGTTTCTGCATTTTCGAACAGATTCGCAAGCGGTATTATTTCAACAGCGCCTCCAAATTCGTTTAGTAAATAATCGCATACATGATGATTTTCTAGCGGTGTGAGTGTGCATGTGGAGTAAACCAAGGAGCCACCCGGTTTGAGGGCTAAGAAAGCACTTCTTATGAGCGTTTTTTGTACCTCTGCTATCTCTACGTTAGATTCGATAGACCAGTTTTTGAGTGCATTTGGATCTTTTCTAACGGTGCCTTCCCCTGAACAAGGTGCATCAAGCAATATATGATCAAAGCACTCATACATATAGTCGCCAAAGATCTTGCCATCAAAGTGTGACAAGGCGACATTGGATGCCCCCATGCGCTTCATATTCGCCGCGAGTACTTTTAATCGTGAAGACGAAAACTCGTTTGCAACTAAAAGGCCTTGATTATCCATCAGCGCACAAAGTTGCGATGTTTTCGAGCCCGGTGCTGCGGCAACGTCTAGCACAGCAAACTCATTGTCTTGAATACTTTGAATCTCTTCACGTAAAGCCAAAGGAGGTAGCATAGAGCTTGCTTCTTGGACATATATACAACCACTTAAATGAAGAGCAGTATTTCCAATTGGCAAAGCGGCTTCCTCTTCAGGGCTACGATTAAGCCAGAAGCCTTCAGGGCACCAAGGAATAGGTGTGATTTGCCAACCGATTTTTTGTGCTTCGAGTTCAAAGTCTGCGACAGACATTTTGAGTGTATTAACGCGTATGGAAAGTCGAAGAGGTTCCTGGCAGCTACTGAGAAAATCCTCAATGGTGAGGTGGGGTGGGATGTAACTTTTTACGTCATCAATAAAGTTCTCTGGAATATAGGTGTTTTTATCCAATCTTAATTACTCGAAACAACTCAGATAGTGCCTAGTTTACCATTAATAGAGGTAATTGGGGGAGGTCTTGGAGGTTTTGGCAAACGTCATGATGGGGAAGTCGCATGACGTTTGCAATATAGGTGTCTAATAACGCGAATTAAGGGGTTTCTGAATCACAGTGATAATACGATTCGCACTCTTGTGTCGGGCCGTTACTCAAACCGGCACCTCCAATCAAAGGGGTTAGTTTTCTATCTAGCGGTAGTTTGTCGAAATTGAGTTTCTTTAGTGGTCTTTTGTTGACTTTAAGCTTCATAATTAGCTCCTTTAAAGATTTCATTTACTCATTGCTTCCATTTTCATGTTAGTAAACTAAGAATAAATTTCAAATAAAATTAACCAAAATAATACAAAAGGTTCACTTTTAAAGGGTTGTATATATGGAAAAACGAATATATGATTTGACGTATATTGAGTGAGGTCAAGAATGAGTACTTGGGTGCAGAATATTGGCTGCAAAGTGGTTTATATTTGACTAAATTTGGTGCTTTACAGCATTGCTTATTATCAATTGGAGTATCCATAAGGTGAAGATTAAAGTAGGAATAAACGGCTTCGGCAGAATGGGGCGCTTAACGATGCGCGCATTGTTTGAGTCGAATGAAATCGAGATTGTCAAAATCAATGACCCTGCAGGCGATGCGATTACTCTCGCACATTTGATGAACTTTGATTCTGTTCATGGCAAGTGGTCGCACGAGGCGTTGGTCGAGGGTAACGACATGGTGATCAATGATCAGCGTATTGAGGTGACGCAACACGTAAGCGTGGCAGAAAATGACTGGTCAATGTGTGATTTGGTGATTGAAGCTTCTGGTAAATTAAAAAGTAAACAAAAGCTTGCTGGCTTTTTTGCACAAGGTGTTAAGCAAGTTGTTGTAACGGCTCCGGTGAAAGAAGAGGGTGTCCTAAATGTGGTAATGGGCGTTAACCATCATGATTTTGATGCTCAAAACCATGAGATTGTCACTGCTGCCTCTTGCACAACTAATTGTTTAGCGCCTGTAGTGAAAGTACTTCAAGATAATATTGGCATTAAACACGGTTCGATGACGACAATCCACGACATCACCAATACGCAAACTATTATCGATGCCCCTCATAAGGATTTGCGCCGTGCGCGTTCTTGTGGGACGAGTTTGATCCCAACAACTACAGGGTCTGCGACTGCTATTACGCATATTTTCCCAGAGTTAAAAGGGAAGCTAAACGGTCACGCAGTACGGGTACCTTTAACCAATGCATCAATAACAGATTGTGTATTTGAGGTAAGTCGTGAAACCACGGTTGAAGAAATCAATGGTTGGATGGAGCAAGCCGCAAACAGTGAACTGTCTGGTATCTTAGGCTTTGAAACTCGTCCATTGGTTTCGATTGATTACAAGACAGATCCTCGAAGCGCTATTATCGATGCACCTTCAACCATGGTTGTTAATGGCACTCAAGTGAAGCTATATGTTTGGTATGATAACGAGTGGGGTTATGCAAATCGTACGGCCGACTTAGTCCGTCTAGTTGTAGCGAAGCGCTGGGGGTAATTAAATGACTCAGTCGCTCAGTTCAAGATTGTCACCTGAAATAAAACAATATTTAGTCATAACAGGTAACTATTGGTCATTTACTTTGACTGACGGCGCGCTACGTATGCTGGTGGTATTGTACTTTCACCAGCTAGGCTATAGCCCTCTGGCGATAGCCTCATTGTTTTTATTTTATGAGTTTTTCGGTGTTGTAACCAATCTATTAGGTGGGTGGCTGGGTGCCCGTCTAGGCCTTAACAAAACAATGAATATAGGGCTTTTTTTGCAGATTGTTGCAGTGTCGATGTTAGCACTTGATGAGCAACTGCTGTCCATTGCGTATGTAATGATTGCGCAGGCATTGTCAGGCATAGCAAAAGATCTTAATAAAATGAGTGCTAAAAGTGCCATAAAGTTGTTAGTGCCTAAAGATCAAGATAGTACCTTGTACAAATGGGTCGCAATTCTGACGGGCTCTAAGAATGCACTCAAGGGTGTCGGCTTCTTTCTAGGTGGCTTATTGCTCAGTTTACTGGGGTTTCAAGGCGCGCTATGGTTCATGGCGGCTATGCTCACCGTAACATGGCTGATGAGTTTATTTTTGCTTAAGCAAGACTTAGGAAAGAAAAAGAACAAACCTAAATTCAGCGAAATTTTATCTAAAAGCAGACAGCTAAATTTATTGGCAGCAGCGAGAATGTTCTTGTTTGCTTCGCGTGATGTTTGGTTTGTCATTGCCTTACCGGTTTTCTTAGCGTCAACTTTTGGTTGGGATCATTGGTGGGTTGGTGGCTTTATGGCCAGCTGGGTGATCGCTTATGGAATTGTGCAAGCATATGCACCAAAAATCACAAAAAATACAGGGAGTAGCTTTAAACAAGCTTTGTTTTGGGTAGCAATATTATCCTTTATTCCTGCGCTTTTAGCGCTGGGGTTATGGCTAGAATGGCAACCGAAACTGGTGATAATCGGCGGTTTATTGATCTTCGGAGCTGTGTTTGCTGTCAATTCTTCATTGCACAGTTTTTTAATCGTGAAAATCGCAGACAGTGATGGTGTATCAATGGATGTGGGCTTTTACTACATGGCCAATGCAATGGGGCGTTTAATAGGCACGGTACTATCTGGACTGGTTTTTCAGCTATATGGATTACAGGCCTGCTTACTTGTTTCTAGCGCAATGTTGGTATTGGCGAGCATGTTTACATTGGGGTTGAGCAAGCGCAGTTAAGCGCTTGCCTATAGCATATTAGCCAAAATTGCTTGGTAGTTTAAAGCTTGCAGTAACTTGTTTTAAAGTTTTTGATTGCTTGTCTAATTCAAGACTCGCAGAAGTCACTTGATCAGCACCCGCGGCATTATCAATAGCGGCTTGTCGGATAGATTCCACGTTATATGAAATTTCCTCTGTGGTTGCAGATTGTTCTTGCGCTGCCTGCGCGATGGTTTGGGCACTTTGCGCAATTTGGTTAATTTGGCTGACGCTTTGCTCTAAAAGTGCGGCACTGTCATTTGCTGCTGCAATGGTTTCTCTCGTTGCTTCGGCTGATGCATGCATTTCAGATACAGCAGTTTGCGACGTAGACTGTAAATTAGCAATCATCGTTTCAATATCTGCGGTAGATGCCTGGGTTTTTTGCGCAAGTTGTCTAACTTCGTCTGCAACTACTGCAAACCCGCGACCGTGCTCACCAGCGCGTGCGGCTTCTATTGCAGCGTTTAAGGCAAGTAAATTTGTTTGCTCTGTTACTGCCTGAATAACCTCGATAACGCGACTGATATTTTGCGTGTTATATTCTACTTCTTTAATCGCTGATTCAGAGTTTTCAACTGCACTGTTAAGTGACTCCATTTGTGAGACTGTTTGGCGCAGTGTCTGGTTAGCAGATAGAGAAGTTTGTTCAGCATCTAGACTAAGATCAGCTACATTGCGTGCATTGGTAGCTACTTCGTCAATGGAGTATGAGGTTTGCTGAATGGCTTCTGCAACTTGTTCAATATTGGCATGCTGCTCTTGTAAGCTGGCATTTGCTTGCTCGCTTGCCGCACTGGTTTGTGTTGCTGTAGACGCTAGCTGCGACGTGGTTTCTACAATTGTACCAATGACGCTGGTTAAATAGGTATTCATTTGCTTCATTGCACCATAAACACCGATAGCGTGTTGCTCAGTGCCAAAGTTTTCACGCAAATCACCTGAGGCAATACGCTCACTGATCATACGCATCTCAGTTGGTTCTCCACCTAACGGGCGCAGTACAGCGCGCGAAATTATCACAGTAGCAGTTGCAACACTCAACACCGTGAGTACAAAGATGATTGCAATTACCCAATACAATTTATGCACAGGTGCAAACGCTTCTGCTTTATCGATTTCTGCAAGTAGAACCCACTTTAATCCAGCGAAAGTGTAGGGGAGGTAAGCAGAGAGTACCGGGTTGCCGTTGTAGTCGATGATGATCTCAGTGTCAGAAATTCCTTGTAGGCCTTTTCTAACAGCTTCAGTGTCTGCGCCATTGGCTGCCACGGTGCCAGCAAAGCTTGCAATAACGGTATGATTAATTGGATCTAAATAAGAATCTGAGCGCATACGTAAATCATCACCAACAAGGTAAGACTCGCCCGTTTCTCCCATACCATCACGTTGTTGCATAATCGCATTGATGGCATCGATAGACAGCTGTAAAGCCATGACAGAATGCACTTGTCCATCAATCACGACTGGTATACCTATAAATGCTGCTGGCTCTTGGTTGCTCGGGGCGTACGGGCTGTAATCTGAAATCACAAATTGATTTGAGGCCACTACACGATTAAAGAGCGTTGCAAGGCCAGAATCTCGGTAAGGACCAGTGATGAGGTTCGTTTGATAATCTGATTCTCTAGCAACGGTGTAACTGATCAATCCGTTACGCTCTATTACAAACAGATCGTAAAACCCTTTTTCCTTGATAAATGTGTCAAAAAGAGAGTGGTAATTATGCGCGAGTTGCGCATTAGTTTGATCTGAGTTCTGTTGTACAACTAGTTGCCACTTTTTGGCGATAACAGACAAGTCACCTTTTCGAGCCGTTAAGTAGTCATCGATTTGTTTGTGTTTGATGTGTTTAATGGATGTGAGCTGATTGTATGCCTGTTCCTCAAGCGCCGAAGACGCAGTCCACAGTGAGATCATCGCGAGTATGCCCGCTGGCACTAAGCCAATAAGCATAAATGAAATGAGTAATCGGGTTTTGATTAGCATACTTCTTTTTTACCTTATGTGAAATTTAATATTGCTATTATGTCAATAAAATGGGTTACATATTTTAAACAAATGGGCCCGGTATGGATACACGCAAAAAGTATGGTTTAAATTAATATTACAATTAAATTGAGGTTAATTTTTAACCTTAATTTGAGAATAAAGCTATTTTGTTTAAAAATACTACGCTGTATTTACTGGATTTAATTCTAAGAAGTTTGTTTGAATGCGACTTTCGACTTAAATAAAGGTTGCGAACTATATATGCCGTTGTCGTATAACAATATTATTTTTTATAACGGATTTGAGAAAATGACGTGGCGATAAATGGCTAAATTTAATTAATTGTAAATCGTCATGAAAAAGGCCCGAGTGGGCCTTTGGTTATAATATATACAAAATGTTTACATTATGATTTATGACAATGCAGCGATTCTTTGTTCAAGTGGAGGGTGAGAAGAGAACAGGTCCATCACACTTTTACCCGAAGCAATACCAAACGCCATCATCGAGCCTTCGAGTTTCGATTCTTGGTTGCTGCGAAGACGCTCTAATGCTGCTTTCATTTTGTGCGCACCCACGAGGTCAGCAGCCCCTTTATCCGCTGCATATTCGCGTTTACGGCTAAAGTACGCCACAATCATTGAAGCTAGGAAGCCAAATAGCATTTGGAATATGATATCGAAAATCATATACGTCCAGCTAAACCCTTCACTTTCTTCATCGCCATTTAAGAATCCGTCAACGATATTGGCAAGCACTTTAGAAATGAAGATCACAAACGTATTAACTACACCTTGGATCAGTGTCAATGTGACCATGTCACCATTTGCAACATGTGATACCTCGTGGGCTAATACGGCTTCAGCTTCACTTTGACTCATACCTGCTAAAAGTCCGCTACTTACGGCTACTAGGCTGTCATTTTTGCTAGGGCCTGTGGCGAAAGCATTGATTTCTGGGCTGTCGTAAATCGCGACTTCAGGCATTTTAATACCCGCTTTTTGTGCTTGCTCGGCGACCGTGCGCACAAGCCAATGTTCTGTCTCATTGCGCGGCTGATCGATGACATACGCACCAGTGGATTTTTTTGCCATCCACTTAGAAATATACAGTGAGATAAAGGCACCACCAAAGCCAAATACGGCGGCAATGGTCAGCATGCCAGCATAGCTTCTAGAGGAGACCCCTAGGATAGATAAGATAATGGACAAAACCACCATGATGGCTAAGTTTGTCGCTAAGAAAAGTAACACGCGTTTCATAGTCACCTCTTTAAAGTTTACTTACTAATTTTACTCTTGCTAGATAAAAACGTTTGCACATAACTACCAATATGGAGGTCGTGTGAAGTTTCTCAAGGGGAAGTATGGCGAGGAAGTGTTACAAGATGTTGTGATGTGCAATTGTGCGTAAAATGGCTTGGCTAATTCAGAAATAAACCTATGATACGGCAGGAGGGTAAAAAAAAATCCCTCTTGCGAGGGATTTTGGGTAACTCAGCGCCTTTGGCACTGGGAATGAGGTCGGTACATTTATGCTAGTTATTGACTAGGTCTTTGACCTTATTGATTAATCTATTCTGCAAACTGCATTTCAGGAATATCGCCATCGACGATAAGTTTACCTGCTGTTTTGCTGATAATTTCATCAACACTAACACCTGGCGCACGCTCAAGCAAATGAAATGCGCCATCTTTTACTTCTAACACAGCAAGGTCTGTGACAATCTTTTTCACACAATTTACCCCAGTCAATGGTAGTGTACATGACTCAAGTAATTTGGAATCGCCGTGTTTGCTAGCATGGGTCATGGTCACAACAATATTCTGTGCGCCAGCGACAAGGTCCATCGCGCCACCCATGCCTTTGATTAACTTTTTCGGGATCATCCAAGAAGCAATATTGCCGCTCTGATCCACTTCAAATGCACCTAATACCGTTAAGTCTACATGACCACCACGTATCATGGCAAAGCTTTCTGCGCTATTAAAAATAGCTGCTCCTGTCGCAGCTGTCACGGTTTCTTTACCCGCGTTGATCATATCTGCATCAACTTGGTCTTCATCTGGGTACGGGCCCATACCCAACAAACCATTTTCAGACTGAAGCATTACTTCCATATTGCTTGGCACATAGTTTGCGACAAGTGTAGGAATACCGATACCAAGATTTACGTAATACCCATCTTGTAATTCTTGCGCGACGCGCATTGCAATTTGTTCACGATTTAAAGCCATGGTGATCTCCTTACTTGCACGTGGTTACACGTTCGATGCGTTTTTCAAAATCGCCTTTAATAACGCGATTTACGTAAATGCCAGGGGTGTGAATTTGGCTTGGCTCAAGTTCACCAGGCTCAACAATTTCTTCCACTTCTACGACCGTAATTTTGCCAGCTGTTGCTGCCATTGGGTTGAAGTTCATTGCTGTATGTCGGAATACAAGGTTGCCATAGCGATCTGCTTTCCACGCTTTTACAATGGCAAATTCACCAGTTATAGACTCTTCCAGAATATACGGGCGGCCGTCAAATTCTTTGACTTCTTTTCCTTCTGCAACGGGAGTACCGTAGCCAGTCGCGGTGTAAAAGCCAGGAATGCCTGCACCACCGGCACGCATCTTTTCAGCTAAAGTTCCCTGTGGGGTTAATTCTACATCGATGATGCCATCAAGTAGCTGTTGCTCGAACAAGGCATTCTCACCAACGTACGATGCAATGATTTTTTTGATCTGGCGATCATGTAGCAAAATGCCTAAACCAAAATCGTCAACACCACAGTTGTTAGATACAACTGTTAGCTCTTTAGTTTGCTTGCGTTTAATTTCAGCAATCAAACCTTCTGGAATACCACATAGCCCAAAACCACCTGCGATGATGGTGTCTCCATCTTTAAGACCCTCCATCGCTTCTGCGTAGCTGGAAACTACTTTATCGAAACCGGCCATTAGCCCACTCCTCGTTGTCAATATTGTCTTATTGTTAAGATTGGCAGGTATTTTTAAGTGCTAAAGATACCTTGCTAACAGGTGCCTTATTAAGCGCATCGCAAATTTGCCAACCTGCTTTTGCAAGCCTTTCTAAATCAATTTCGGTACTAATGCCAAGTCCTTGGAGCAAGTAAATAACATCCTCTGTGGCAACATTTCCTGACGCTCCTTTTGCATAAGGGCAGCCTCCAAGCCCTGCGACTGCACTATCGATAGTCGAGATCCCCATCTCAAGCGCTTTATGGATATTTGCAAGGGCTTGTCCATACGTATCATGAAAATGCACTGCAAGCCTTTGAGCAGGGATGTGTTCGAGTAGCAAGCTGAGCAGGTTTTCTATTTGATTTGCCGTGCCAACACCAATCGTATCGCCAAGGCTTATCTCATAGCAGCCAAGTGCCAATAATTGTTTACAGACCGATAAAACTTGCTCGGGGTCAACTTCACCTTGATATGGGCAGCCTGCGATACAACTAACATAACCTCTTACTTTTATGTTGTTTTTTTGAGCAAGTTCAACGACTGGTCGAAAGCGCTCTATACTTTGTTCAATGGAGCAGTTGATGTTTTTTTGAGTAAAAGCTTCACTTGCAGCAGTAAAAATTGCAAATTCGTCGACTTGGTTTGCAAGCGCGAGTTCAGCACCTTTTAAGTTCGGTGTTAACGCGCTTATTTCAACATGGTCATGTCGAGTTAAGCCTTGTATTACATCTGCTGAGTCTGCCATTTGTGGCACCCATTTGGGTGACACAAATGCGCCGGCTTCAAGGTGCTTAAGACCAGCGTCAGCGAGGGCATTGAGCAACTTCACTTTGTCCTCGGTTGAAACTGCGGCTTCATTTTGCAAGCCGTCACGTGCGCCAACTTCAACAATTTTTACTTGCGTTGGATAATTTGGCATATCACGCTTCCTCTACGATAGCGAGCATCGCCCCATGACTTACAAGCTCGCCCTCATCAAAACAGTAACTCGACAATGTGCCATCAAATGGCGCATTAAGTGTGTATTCCATTTTCATGGCTTCGATGACTACGATTGGGTCGCCCTTAGATACTTGAGCGCCAACTTCTTGCAAATGTTTAACAACAGTACCATTCAGTGGCGCAGCAAGTGGCGCCTCTTGATGCTCATGATCACTGACATAGTGTTTGGTCTTGAGTTCAAAAGTGTGCTGGTATGGGCCGTACATAACTGTGATGTCAGTTTCGCTAATGAGCACATCCGCAATTAAACGTTTGCCATCGATATTTGCTATAAGCGTATGGCCATCAAGCTTGGCTTCAACACGGTGTTCAAAATCTTGATAGTGTACCTGCCAGTGGTGGCCTTGCGCTTGTGCAACCACAAAATGCTCGGTAAATGGCACGGTGAGTTTACGAGGCTGATTGAGCCTAAAGCCGACTTGTTGCCATGGCGATTGCATTTTTGGCGCTCGTTTGTGTGCAAGATAAGCAATACTTGCTAAACATACTAAAGTATCGCTAGGGGCTTTAGAGGCCGTTAATTCATCCGTTTGAGTATCAATGAAATGGGTATCAGGCGCACCAGCCATAAAGGTAGGGTGCTCCGCAAGGTGATGCAAAAACGCAATATTACTTTTTACGCCTGCTAAGTGAACTTCATTTAATGCCGAACGCAATTTAAGTAGCGCAGTACGCCTATCATGCCCATGCACAATGAGCTTAGCGATCATCGGGTCGTAAAACGGACTGATTTCATCGCCTTGCTGTACACCTGTGTCGATTCTCACACCGCGTTGGGCATCAGGAAAACTCAAATGTGCAAGATTGCCAGAGTAGGGCATAAAGTTTTCTTCTGGATCTTCAGCATAAATACGCGCTTCGAAGCTGTGGCCTTGTAAAGCGATTTGAGATTGTTCTAGAGGTAAGTGTTCATTGTTGGCGACACGGATTTGCCACTCTACGAGATCCTGACCTGTTACCATTTCCGTTACTGGGTGTTCTACTTGAAGGCGAGTGTTCATTTCCATGAAGAAAAACTCATCGCCACACAACAAGAATTCAACAGTACCAGCACCACGATAATTTATGGCTTTTGCGCAGCGTACAGCCGCTTCACCCATTTCTTTGCGAAGTGTATCGCTTAAGTCTGGTGCAGGGGCTTCCTCAATGACCTTTTGGTGGCGACGTTGCAACGAACAATCACGGTCACCTAAGTAGACGCAATTACCGTGATTGTCCGCAAATACTTGTACTTCAACATGACGAGGCTTATCAACAAAGCGTTCTAATAAAACGAGGTCGTTACCAAAGCTTGCAAGCGCCTCACGTTTAGCACCTTCTAGTGCACTGAGAAACTCATCCGCGCTTCTCACGACACGCATGCCTTTACCGCCGCCGCCAAAAGCAGCCTTGATAAGTACAGGGTAACCAACTTTTTCGGCTTCGGCAGTTAAAAATTCAGTGTCTTGCTGTTGACCGTAATAGCCAGGTACTAGGGGTACATTGGCTTGTGCCATGATCTCTTTAGCGCGAGTTTTTGAACCCATAGCTTCAATGGCACTCGCAGGCGGACCGACAAAAACAATATTATTATCATAACATGCGTTGGCAAAGGTGTCGTTTTCTGAAAGAAAGCCATAACCTGGGTGAATGCAATCCGCACCACTTTGTTTTGCGACTTCTAATATGCGTTCGCTAACCAAATAGGAGTCTTTGCTGGGTGCTGCGCCAATGTAGTAGGCTTCGTCCGCATTTTGTACGTGAAGTGAATTTGCGTCCGCGTCTGAATAGACCGCGACAGTACTCATCCCTAATCGTTTTGCCGTACGCATAACACGACAAGCAATTTCACCACGGTTAGCGATTAAAATCTTTTTCAACATGCTTAACTCCTTATTCGCTAGCCGCAGGTTGCCAGTTGGGTGCGCGTTTTTCAAAAAAGGCGCTGAGGCCTTCTTGTCCTTCCTCACTAACACGGATTTGCGCAATACGTTTAGCGGTGTGCTCAATCAGAGATGTATCAACTTGCTTACCCGCAACTTCGTTAATCAGTGACTTTGCACTTTTCACAGCCATAGGTCCGTTATTTAGTAACGTTTCGATAAAGTGGGTTTCGCTTTGACTTAGGTCATCGGTAATTTCATGTATTAAACCGAGTTCAAGGGCTTTTTCAGCCTTAAATATCTCTGCTGTTAAGAAGTAACGGCGTGCTTGTCTCTCACCAATCGCTTTAATGACGTATGGACTGATAACTGCTGGAATAAGTCCAAGCTTTACTTCACTTAGGCAAAACTTTGCGTCGCTTGTAGCTATTGCAATGTCACAACATGCGATTAGGCCCAGCGCGCCACCAAATGCTGCACCTTGCACTAAACAAAGTGTCGGGTGCGATGAACTGGCCAGCACGTGCATTAGCTTAGCAAGCTCCATGGAGTCGGCGACGTTTTCTTCATAGTTGTTATCCGCCATTGACTTCATCCAAGCTAAATCTGCACCTGCAGAAAAGTGTTTACCTTGGGTTTTTAATACTAGAGCTTTTACGTCGAGTTCATTGGCGTACTCAATTGTTTTGATGAGTTCTGCGATGATTTCTGCGTTGAATGCATTATGTTTTTCAGGGCGACTTAATTCTAAAATCGCCACCTTGCTTTTTGTAATATTTAAAGTGACAGACATGTACGCCCCCTACATTCTGAAAATACCAAACTTAGATTCTTTGCTCGGTGCATTAGCAGCCGCTTCTAGCGCTAACCCCAGCACATTTCTTGTCTCGGCTGGATCGATGATGCCATCATCCCAGAGTCGTGCACTTGCATAGTATGGGTGGCCTTGTTTTTCGTACTGTTCAACAATTGGCTTTTTGAATTCAGCGACTTCGTCATCACTCATGCTCATGCCTTTGCGTGCTAAACCATCTTGACGAACTTGTGTTAAGACGCCAGCTGCTTGCTCACCACCCATCACTGAGATACGCGCGTTAGGCCACATCCACATCATGGTCGGCTCGTATGCTCGACCACACATGCCGTAGTTGCCGGCGCCGTATGAGCCACCGATTAAAACGGTAAATTTAGGGACATCAGCACAAGACACAGCGGTTACCATTTTGGCACCATGCTTGGCGATCCCCTCAGCTTCATACTTCTGGCCAACCATAAACCCTGTAATGTTTTGCAAAAACAGTAGTGGAATGTCACGTTGCGCACAAAGTTGAATAAAGTGAGCCCCTTTTTGTGCAGACTCAGAAAATAGAATGCCATTGTTGGCCACAATGCCAACTGGACGACCAAATATTTCTGCAAATCCTGTAACGAGGGTTTCACCAAAATAGCGTTTGAACTCGTCAAATTGAGAGTCATCTACAATACGTGCAATCACTTCACGAACATCAAATGGCTTTTTAAGATCTGTGCCGACAATGCCGTAAACTTCACGAATATCATATCTGGGTGGTTTAACGTCTTTTAGAATAGGTTGGGTAGGGCGTTGGTGGTTCAGTCTTTCAATACACTGGCGAGCTATGGAGAGTGCATGCTCGTCATTTTCTGCATAGTGATCGGCAACACCGGATACTTTACAGTGGACATCAGCACCACCAAGGTCCTCAGCACTCACTTCTTCGCCAGTGGCTGCTTTCACAAGGGGGGGACCTGCCAAGAAAATTGTCCCTTGCTCTTTTACGATAATGCTTTCATCTGCCATAGCTGGCACATATGCACCACCCGCTGTACACAAGCCCATCACTACCGCAATTTGCGGTATCCCTTTTGCTGACATGCGCGCTTGATTGTAAAAGATACGCCCGAAGTGAAGTTTGTCAGGGAATACTTCATCTTGCTCGGGGAGGTTTGCACCACCAGAATCAACAAGGTAGATACAAGGTAAGTGGCAACGCTCGGCAATTTCTTGTGCTCTTAGATGCTTTTTAACGGTCAGAGGAAAATATGTACCACCTTTCACCGTTGCGTCATTACCTACAATCATGCATTCGACGCCTTTAACACGGCCAATGCCTGCAACAACGCCAGCACAAGGAATGTCTTGTTCATACACGCCAAACGCTGCAAATTGGGATATTTCTAAAAATGGAGAGCCTTCGTCGAGCAGGGTATCTATACGGTCACGGACAAATAGCTTCCCGCGACTTTGGTGGCGGGCGATGAGTGCTTCACCACCGCCTTGACTCAGGTTTGCGACCTTATCGTTTAAATCGGCAACCAATGACGCCATCGCGTCATGGTTGTCTTTAAACTGTTGGTCATGCGTATTAATCGATGTATTTAATACTGTCATGCCAATTCTCCTTAACGGCTTTCGTTGAATAGCTCACGGCCGATAAGCATACGACGGATTTCTGAAGTGCCGGCACCAATCTCATACAGTTTTGCATCACGTAGTAAGCGACCAGTTGAGTACTCGTTGATGTAACCGTTACCGCCAAGAAGTTGAATCGCATCTAGCGCCAATTTGGTCGCTAGCTCGGCTGCATATAGAATTGCACCCGCTGCGTCTTTACGGGTTGTTTCACCACGGTCACACGCTTTTGCTACGGTATACACATAAGAGCGTGCAGCATTCATTTGTGTATACATATCTGCGATTTTACCTTGCACCAGCTGGAATTCGCCGATTGATTGGTTAAACTGTTGACGTTCGTGGATGTAAGGTACAACCACATCCATACAAGCTTGCATAATGCCCAGAGGGCCGCCAGCTAGTACGACGCGCTCGTAGTCTAAACCACTCATCAATACTTTTACGCCTTCGTTCAAGGTACCCAGGATATTCTCTTCAGGTACTTCACAGTCTTCGAAAACCAGCTCACAAGTATTGGAGCCTCTCATCCCCAATTTATCTAGTTTTTGAGCTGTAGAGAAACCAGGGAAATCGCGCTCTACAATGAAAGCAGTAATACCACGAGGACCAGCGTCTAGCTCAGTTTTTGCGTAGATAACAAAAACATCTGCATCTGGACCATTTGTGATCCACATTTTATTGCCATTTAGAACATATTTGTCGCCTTTCTTCTCGGCTTTTAGTTTCATAGAAACCACATCAGAGCCTGAATTTGGCTCACTCATAGCTAATGCGCCAATGTGCTCACCAGTGATTAGCTTTGGTAAATACTTTTCTTTTTGTGCTTGGTTACCGTTACGGTTAATTTGGTTTACACACAGGTTTGAGTGTGCGCCATAGCTTAAACCTATTGATGCACTTGCACGGCTAATTTCTTCCATCGCAATAACATGCTCAAGGTAGCCCATATTTGCGCCACCAAACTCTTCTGGCACCGTGATCCCCAGTAGGCCCATTTCACCAAACTTTGGCCACATCTCATTCGGGAAGGCGTTTTCTTGGTCTGTCTTTTCAGCCAGTGGCGCGATTTCGCTAGTAGCAAAATTATTAACATGATCACGGATCATGTCTGCTGTTTCGCCAAGCCCAAAGTTCAATTCTTTATATAGTGATACAGTGCTCATTTGTTGTCATCCTGTGTGAGATTGTGTACTTCGTCCCCGTTTGGGAACCGGAGTGTATTTAATATAACCACTCCGGACAGACACTTACTGTCTATTAATTAGTCTTGTAGTTCTTTTAGTGTATCTAAGCAGCGTCTTTCAGCCGTGACAAGTTCCATCAATACGACTTTTATGTCATCCATCTGTTGACTGAGATCTGCTTTTTTCTCTTCAATTAGTTGCAGCATTGTATGTAGCTGCTTTTCGCTGGACTTGTCCGCATCATATAACTCAAATAGTCTGCCAGTTTCGGCAAGCGTAAAACCAAGTCGCTTACCACGCAAAATAAGTTTGAGACGAACTTTGTCCCTTTTTGAATATATTCGGGTTTGGCCATTACGCTCTGGCGAAAGTAATCCTTGATCTTCATAAAAACGAATACTTCGTGTGGTAATGTCAAATTCCTTAGCGAGCTCGCTTATTGAGTAGGTTGGTTCTTTATTGGTGTCTTGCATTATTTACACACTTACTTCGAAACTGATTAGACCAATATAAGTGAAGTTTACGTAAAGGTAAAGTGTCGTTTTTGCATCATGCTTTAGTCGCATATGCAAAATCTGGATCTTGAACTACTTTTAGCTCGCATAAGGCACTATATGCTTTGTTAAATTGCTCTTCAACATCGGATATAGCAAGGGAATGCGCAGTAAAATGCCATCGTGGCAAGATAACTGTGCAAGTAAACTTTACATTTTTAAAAAACGCAAAATGCTTGATTTTAGATTTACGTTGGCGTAAACGTAAATTTTAGGTATGCTCGACGTAATAGATTACTAAAAGCAAGCTATTTGCTTGTTAACAGGAGTTTTAAATGAGTAACGAAGCCGTAGTCATTGTAGCAGCAAAACGTACACCTATGGGTGGTTTTATGGGGAGCCTTTCAGGTGCAGCAGCAACTGATTTAGGTGCAACTGCAATAAAAGCTGTAATGAATGATACTGGTTTATCGGATGCCAGCATCGATGAAGTTATCATGGGATGTGTATTACCAGCAGGACTTGGCCAAGCACCTGCGCGTCAAGCGATGTTACATGCGGGTCTTGCACGTTCAACTGGCGCAACAACTATCAATAAGGTATGTGGTTCAGGTCTTAAAGCGGCGATGTTTGCGCATGACCTAATCAAGTCAGGTAGCATCAAATCAGCGATAGCGGGTGGTATGGAAAGTATGACAAATGCGCCATACTTCATGCCTAATGCTCGTGGCGGTATGCGTATGGGCCATAGTCAGGTAGTAGATCACATGATGGCTGATGGTCTTGAAGATGCATATGATAAAAAAGCAATGGGTTGCTTTGCCCAAGACACTGCGGATCAGTACGGTATTACTCGTGAAAATATGGATGAGTTCGCACTGAATTCTTTAAGCAAAGCCAATGCTGCAATTGAAAATGGCAGTTTTGACAATGAAGTTATTCCACACATCATTTCTACACGCAAAGGTGATGTTGAAGTAACGACCGATGAACAACCTGGTAATGCGCGTCCTGCAAAAATTCCTTCGTTACGCCCTGCGTTCAAAAAAGATGGCACCATTACGGCTGCTAACTCTTCATCAATCTCTGATGGCGCTGCGGCACTTATTTTAATGAGCGAGTCAGAAGCGAAAGCGCACGGCTTAACACCACTTTGTAAGATTGTGGCACATGCGACACATTCTCAAGCACCAGCAGAGTTCACAATTGCACCAGTTGGCGCGATGAACTCACTTTTAGACAGAGCTGGTTGGTCAAAAGATGATGTAGATCTTTGGGAAATCAATGAAGCATTTGCCATGGTAACTATGCTTGCAATCAATGAAATGAAACTTGATAGCGCAAAAGTCAACGTCAATGGCGGTGCATGTGCATTGGGTCATCCAATTGGTGCAAGTGGCGCTCGAATTTTAGTTACACTTATTCACGCACTTCGCAATCGCGGCCTATCAAAAGGTATTGCATCACTATGTATTGGTGGTGGTGAGGCGGTTGCACTAGCAGTAGAAGTTTAAATCGTCAAAGCGCCGTAACTATACTAAATTTTAACGCGGCGCTACTTTCAGTTTATTTGGGGAGGAGTGCAAAATGCACCAGGTACCATTATACATCAACGGTGAATTCACACAGTCGCAGTCTGACAAATGGTTAGACGTCGTTAATCCAGCAAATCAAGAAGTACTTGCACAGGTACCTTGCGCAACGTCACAAGAAGTACAAGCAGCAATTAACTCTGCTCAAGAAGCATTCCAAACTTGGAAAAATGTGCCAGTTCCGGAGCGTGCTCGCATCATGATGCGATATGCTGCCCTATTAAAAGAGCACCAAGAAGAGATCGCTACCATCATTTGTCATGAGCTTGGCAAAACGTTTGAGGACGCTAAAGGTGATGTTTGGCGCGGGATAGAGGTGGTTGAGCAAGCAGCTAACGCGCCTGCAATGATGATGGGTGAGACGGTTGAAAATGTTGCGCGTAACATCGACACGTATTCTTACATTCAACCCTTAGGTGTGTGTGCGGGTATCACACCGTTCAACTTCCCGGCAATGATCCCATTGTGGATGTTCCCAATGGCAATCGTATGCGGTAATACATTTGTTCTTAAGCCGTCTGAGCAAGATCCACTGACGCCAATGCGTTTAGTAGAGCTATTCGAAGAGGCTGGCGCACCGAAGGGCGTGCTTCAAGTGGTTCATGGTGGTAAAGATCAGGTAGACCAAATTTTAGAAGCACCGGAAATTCGTGCTGTATCGTTTGTCGGTTCTTGTGGTGTAGGACAATACATTTACAGCAAAGGTACTGAAAACCTAAAACGTGTACAGGCATGTGTAGGCGCTAAAAACCATATGGTAATTATGCCTGATGCAAGCAAAGAGCAGACAATCAACAACTTGGTGGGTGCGTCTGTTGGTGCTGCTGGTCAGCGCTGTATGGGTATATCGGTTGCTGTGTTTGTTGGCAAATCTCAAGAGTGGGTTGATGATTTAAAAGCGGGTCTTGAAAAAGTACGTCCAGGTGTTTGGAATGACCCTGAAGCTGCTTATGGGCCTCAGACATCGACTGCTGCTAAAGCGCGTATCTTGTCTTTAATTGAATCAGGGAAACAACAGGGTGCAACCTGTTTACTTGATGGCTCTGATTTTACAGTTGAAGGCTATGAAAACGGCAACTGGGTAGGTCCTACATTATTTACCAATGTGACAACAGATATGGACATCTACAAAGAGGAAATCTTTGGTCCTGTATTAAATTGTGTATTTGTTGATACGCTAGAAGAAGCCATTGCGCTTGTTAACAACAGCCCATACGGTAACGGGGTTTCATTGTTTACTGCAAGCGGTGCTGCTGCTCGTAAATTCCAACAAGAAATTCAAGTTGGTCAAGTTGGTATCAATATTCCAATTCCTGTACCACTGCCATTCTTCTCCTTTACTGGCTGGAAAAATTCATTCTACGGCGATGTTCACACTTACGGTAAACAAGGCGTACGTTTCTATACAGAGACTAAGACCATTACATCTCGCTGGTTTGCTGATGAAGCAGTAACAGGCCCGAACATGAGTATTAACCTTCGTTAATTCTGCATTATCCCTAAGCCCAGTATCTATGCTGGGCTTTTAGTAGTACCGCCTGACGCTGTCGGGTGCAACAAGAATAAAAACAAGTGATTTAAATCACTTGGTATGACAACAAGAGAGGTCTTTTATGGACTTTAATCTGAATGAAGATCAACAGGCATTCGCTGAAACCGCTTACCAATTTGCAATGACCGAGCTTGCACCAAACGCTGCTCGTTGGGATCAAGAGCATATTTTCCCTAAAGACGTCATTAAACAAGCTGGCGAGCTAGGTTTTTGTGGTTTATATACACCAGAAGAGGCCGGTGGCTTAGGCTTGTCTCGCTTAGACTCAAGCATCATTTTCGAACAGCTTTCGATGGGCTGTACTGCGACGACGGCTATGCTGACGATTCACAATATGGCGACTTGGATGATCGCAAGCTTTGGTACTGATGTGGTGAAGGGTCAGTATATGGACCAGCTAGTAATGGGTGAATTATTAGCATCCTACTGTTTAACTGAGCCAGGTTCAGGTTCAGATGCCGCATCACTCAAAACCAAAGCCGTACTGGAAGGTGACGAATATGTCCTAAACGGGTCGAAAATGTTTATCTCAGGTGCGGGTGAAACCGATGTATTGGTTGTTATGGCACGCACTGGTGAAGATGGCCCTAAAGGGATCTCTGCGTTTGTTGTTCCTGCTGATGCCGCTGGAGTGATTTATGGTAAAGCAGAAGAGAAAATGGGTTGGAATGCCCAGCCCACGCGTTTAATTACATTTGAAGATGTTAGAATTCCTGCAGCGAACCTAATGGGTAAAGAAGGTGAAGGATTTAAGTTTGCAATGCAGGGTTTAGACGGTGGTCGTATTAATATTGCGACTTGCTCAATAGGTACTGCGCAACAGGCGCTAAATACAGCAAAAGAATACATGCAAGAACGCCAGCAGTTCGGTAAACCTCTGGCTGCATTTCAGGCATTGCAGTTCAAAATTGCTGACATGAATACAGAGCTTGTTGCTGCACGCCAAATGGTTCGTTTGGCTGCGTTTAAACTTGATAGTAATGACCCTGAAAAAACCACCTACTGCGCAATGGCAAAACGTTTCGCAACTGATGTAGGAACTAAAGTGTGTGATGATGCACTTCAGATCCATGGTGGTTATGGTTACATCAAAGAATATCCTTTGGAGCGCCATTTACGTGACGTGCGCGTTCATCAAATCTTAGAGGGCACGAATGAGATCATGCGAGTGATCATTGCCCGTCGAATTTTAGCTGAAGGCGCTGCGAGCGTTTTATAAGGAGCAAAAAAATGTCTGCACAATTAAAACTTGAAAAACGTGGTCACATTGCAATTGTTACTATGTCTAACCCACCTGCAAATACTTGGACGCGTGACACCTTAGCCGGTCTTAAAGAATTGGTAACTGAACTTAATGCGGATAAAGAAATTTATTCTCTGATCATTACCGGTGAAGGTGAAAAGTTCTTCTCAGCGGGTGCTGACTTAAACGTATTCGCTGATGGTGACAAGGGCGTTGCTGCTGATATGTCGCGCGTGTTTGGTGAAGCATTCGAGACGTTAAGTAACTTCCGCGGCGTATCAATTGCCGCAATTAACGGCTTCGCTATGGGTGGTGGATTAGAAGTTGCTCTTGCTTGTGATATTCGTATTGCTGAAACTCAAGCACAAATGGCGCTACCTGAAGCGAAAGTGGGCTTGCTTCCTTGTGCTGGCGGTACACAAAACCTCGCTTGGTTAGTAGGTGAAGGATGGGCTAAGCGTATGATTTTATGCGGCGAGCGCTTAAAGGCTGATAAAGCTGAGAAAATCGGCTTAGTTGAAGAAGTTGTTGAGCAAGGCCAGGCGCTTGAAGCGGCACTTGCCTTGGCTACGAAAGTTGAAGATCAAAGCCCTGTTGCGGTTACCGCATGCAAGTCACTTATTCAAAAAGGTCGTACAGGCACGATTGACAGTGCACTGCCGCTTGAGCGCGAATTGTTCGTGACATTATTTGATACACAAGATCAAAAAGAAGGCGTAAACGCATTCTTAGAGAAACGCAAAGCAAATTGGGTGAATGGCTAATGGTTGAATTACAGTTACTAAACCAAGAAGACGCGCCAGTCGTGTTCCAATTGGCGCACTGTAATAACGACATGAAGGTGGCAATTGCCACCTTGAATGCGCCAAAAGCGTTGAATGCGCTTAACTTAGATATGATTCGTTTACTTGCTCCACAGTTAAGTGAATGGTCGACAGATGACAGTATCGCCATGGTGGTGCTTAAAGGCGCTGGCGAAAAGGCGTTTTGTGCAGGAGGTGACGTTGTTAGCCTGTATAAAGCGATGGCTGCTGACGATGATAATAATTACTTGGAAACCTTCTTTAGTGAAGAGTACCGTCTAGATTTTCAAATCCATAATTACGACAAGCCCATTTTACTATGGGGTAACGGTATCATTATGGGTGGTGGACTTGGTCTTATGGCAGGTGCTAGTCACCGAATAGTGACAGAAACGTCGCGTATTGCGATGCCAGAAATTACGATTGGTTTATATCCAGATGTGGGCGGCTCTTACTTCTTGAATAAAATGCCTGCGGGTATGGGGCTATTCTTAGGTTTAACAGGTGCCTCAGTGAATGCGAATGATGCAAAGCTGGTAGGCCTTGCTGATCATTTTATCAATGCTGATCACTTTGACATCTTGCTTCATAATTTGCGTGAAGTGAATTGGGGTAAAACCAATGTGCTAAACCACGACAAGTTAACTCAGTTACTTCTGTCAATCGAAGACGGCGCGCACTCTTTACCAAATAGTGCGCTTAAGCCACTTGCAAAAGATATCGCCCACTTAGTAGAACTCCCCGATTTATCTGCACAAATTGATCATATTCTATCGATTGATAGCAGTGAGAATAAATGGTTAAGCAAAGCGCAAGCAGGCTTAAAACATGGCTCTCCAATTAGTGCAGTGTTAGTAAGTGAGCAGTTAAAGCGCCTTGCTGGAAAGTCTTTAAAAGACTGTTTTTCACATGAACTGACAATGTCCGTTCACTGTGGAGAGGTCGGTGAATTTCGAGAAGGTGTACGTGCCTTGTTAATTGATAAAGACGGTCAACCAAATTGGCGTTTTAAATCCGTTAATGATGTAGAAACTGACGTAATCGAAGGGTTCTTTAAACCGAAATGGAATGAAGAAAACCACCCATTAGCAGATATGTAAGGAAATAAAAATGGCAAATGTAGGATTTATTGGCCTTGGCAATATGGGTGGCCCAATGGCTGCTAATTTGGTTAAAGCAGGCCATCAAGTAACGGTATTTGACCTAAATGAAGAAGTTGTAAATCAACTAGTTGAACAAGGTGCGAGTGCAGCATCGAAAGTGTCAGATACCTGTACAGGTGCAGACTTTGTGATTAGCATGCTACCAGCCGGAAAACATGTTCGCTCAATTTATACTGGCGAAGATGGATTAATCAACTACCTTAGTAAGTCGGCACTGGTTATTGACTGCTCAACAATAGACGCAGAGTCAGCCCAATTTGTTGGTAAAGAACTAGCAAATGCGGGTGTATCTTTTGTTGATGCTCCAGTGTCTGGGGGTGTGGCCGGAGCTGCTGCTGGGACGTTAACTTTCATTGTTGGTGGACGCGACGAAGATTTTGCCAAAGCGCACACAGTGTTGAAGGATATGGGTAAAAATATCTATCACGCTGGGGATATCGGTGCCGGGCAAGTCGCAAAAATTTGTAATAACATGCTGCTGTCAATTTTAATGGCAGGGACCAGCGAAGCACTCCAAATGGGTGTAGATCACGGCTTAGACCCCAAAGTATTGAGTGAAATAATGCTTAATAGCTCTGGGCGCAATTGGACACTTGAAGTGTATAACCCATGCCCGAATGTACTGGACAATGTTCCTTCTTCAAATGAGTACAAGCCGGGCTTTATGGTGGATTTGATGGCAAAAGACTTAGGACTTGCAATGCAGGCCGCTCAGCAGACAAATTCAGCCACCCCAATGGGCGCACTTGCAAAAAATCTTTACAACCTGATGCAAAACCAAGGCAAAGGGGCAGAAGATTTCAGTGCGATATTTAAACTTTTCTCTGAAAAGTCTTAAAACGTAAAGGTTTAAAAATTAATTATGAATGTAGAAAATAAAACGGTTGTTATTACTGGGGGCGCGCAAGGTTTAGGTCTTGCTATGGCACATAAGATGGCAAGCTTAGGCGCTAACCTTGCTTTGGTTGATATGCAAGAAGAAGTCTTGCAAGCTGCAGTAGAAGAGCTGAGCCAATTTGATGTAACCGTTAAAACGTATGTTGCAAACGTAAGTATTGAGAGCAATGTGGAAGAGGTCTTCGACAAGATCGTTGATGATTTTGGTTCTCTTTCAGTGCTCATCAATAACGCGGGTATTCTACGTGATGGCTTATTTGTAAAAGTCAAAGAGGGTGAAGTCGTAAATAAAATGTCTCTTGAGCAATTTCAGTCATTAATGGACGTTAACCTAACGGGCGTATTCTTGTGCGGCCGAGAGGCAGCTGTAAAAATGATTGAGGCAGATCAAGGTGGCGTGATTATTAACATGTCCAGTGTGGCGCGTGCAGGAAATATCGGCCAAACTAATTACTCAGCAGCGAAAGCTGGTGTGGTGGCAATGACCACGACGTGGGCGAAAGAGCTGGGTCGTTACGGTATTCGAGTTGGTGCAATAGCGCCAGGCGTTATTCGCACTAAGATGACCGATGCAATGAAGCCTGAAGCAAAAGAGCGTTTGGTTAAGATGAAGCCTGTGGGCCGCTTGGGTGAAGCGCAAGAGATAGCGCATACTGCTCAATATATCATTGAAAATGAGTTCTTCACTGGTCGTGTTGTAGAAATCGACGGTGGCATTAGACTTTAAAAATATCTAATACTTTCGTTATTTTGTAATAAAATATCGTTAGTATTCAAAGTATTCGCATACTTATGTTCCTTTATCTTCGAAAGAAGAGAGTGTGTAGAATAAAGCGGTGGGGGTGTGTCCCGCCGCTTTTTTATTTCAATTGCCCGTTACTAACTATAGATAATTAAAAGTTTTAATTTTTTTGAACTGGTGTAACATTGCTTTTATATTAAAAGCTGAGCACGCCTTCTTAGTTATTATGCATAAAATACTCTTCATCATCATATTCGCCATGGTATTACCTGCCTGTAAGTCGAATAGAGCCATCATCAAAGACATTGATGCGATTCACAAGCAAGAGCGTAATGGGATTAAGCTCTACCAACAAGGTCGGTATGCGGACGCGTTTGAAGAGCTAGGGGAGCTCGCTACTTGGGGTTACAAAGATGCGCAGTATTATTTGGCTTTTATGTTTTTAAAAGGCCAACATGTTGAACAGTCTACTTTGATTGGCATGGGTTGGTTAGGCGTTGCTGCTGAGTCGGGTATTACCGAGTGGGTAGACTTTTACGACGCGTTGTATACCAAAGCGACACCGCAAATGAAAGCGAAGATTGATATCGTTGTTGCTGATTACAAGCAAAAATTTGGCATGAAGGCACAATTTGTGTCTTGTAGGAGAGCGCAAACGGGTACCTCTATGAAAGTTGTTATGATGTGCACGAAAGAAGATAAAATCTCTAAAATATACCCACTTGATCTGAAGGAGTCTCAGCTCAATTTAGCCCCACTTAAATAAAGGCAACGTCACTGTGTAATCAGTGGCTTTGGTTTTGCTGTTCGTTAATCAGTCTTGTTATTTCCTCGTGGGCAGCGGGACAGACTCTAAGTTGTCATCAGGGATCCCTGGAAAGCGACCACTTTGCCAATCTAATTTTGCCTGATCTATGCGCTCTTTGCTGAAAGACACAAAGTTCCAGTGGATATAAGGAGCGACATCCCATTTGTCACCACCAAGCAAAATTACCCTTGAATCTTCCAGAGTTTTTACTTCACTATTTAGGTCATCTAATAAAATCAAGTCTCCCGCTTTGTAAGTGCTCCCCTCAATACTTATTGTTCCAAAAATAAGGTATATCGCGGTTTCCTGAGTGTTACTGGGTAATTCGAGAGTGTTATGTTTAGTTGCTATCAGATCCACGTAAAACATTGGGGAGTATGTTTTGATTGGCGATGTCATGCCATATGCTTGCCCAGCAATCACGCGTTTCATAACACCACCTGTGACCATCTGCGGCAAAGCATGCCTGTCAACATGTTCAAAGCTCGGCGCAATGTCTGCATACTGTTCAGGTAAGGCAACCCACGATTGTAGGCCATTTATGGTATGGGGCTTTCCTCGTGTTTCAAAGCTTTCTCGTTCTGAGTGGACAATACCCTTGCCCGCAGTCATCCAGTTTACGTCACCAGGGGCTATTTCAAGGTGGTTGCCCAAAGAATCTCGATGCACTAGGTTGCCTTCGATAAGGTAAGTTAAGGTAGATAGCCCGATATGTGGGTGAGGTTGCACTTCAACACCACGGCCTTGAGAAAAGTGGCTAGGACCCATGTGATCAAAAAAGATAAACGGCCCCACCATCCGCTTTTTCATGTGAGGCAAGAGTCGATTAACCTCAATGCCGCCAATATCATATTGCGTTGCTGCCAGTAACTGCGCCACTGATTTTCTCCCCTTATGAAATCGACACACTTCGATGATTATGTGTTTATTTTAGTATCAGTTTTTTTGAGCGCAAAAGTGTAAAAATTGAATACTTCGTTCTATTTTTGAGAATTACTTTGAAACTAAAAAATAAGGACCAGACGATTTGACGTTTTCTTCACACATAACCTAGTAACGTGATGGCACACAATAGTTAAAAGGATAGGTGTTATGAAGTTACTCTTCACTTTACTGTGTACCATGACTTTAAGTGGATGCAGTGTCGCAAACTACGTTAGGCTCAAGTATGAAAATGATGACATCAGACCACAATGGCAAACTCAAAAAAACAAAACTCAGTTGCAAGCAGATACAGGGGTTAAGCCCTATGTGTTCATGTCAATCAATGGAATTCCGGGATTTAAAATGATGTTAGATACTGGTGCGTCAGTATCGATTTTAAAGGACTCAGAAAAAGTTAAAAAATTGGGGTTAAAAGAAGGCTATTCATTAGAACTAGGAGGCTGGGGTGATGGCGAAAACTCTTATGGCTTTCAAACTGATGTAAAGAGCATCAAACTAGGAGATGTTCGCTTCAATGATGTTAGCTTTGCGTTTATGCCAGTCACCAAAAGCGAGTACTTTTTGAGGCCCGATGAGGCTGTGTACGACGGTATTCTTGGACACGACATATTAAAACACTTTGCATGGCATATTGACCCCAGAGCAGGCACGATTGAGATTTCTAGTAATACGCACAATGCCGAGTATGCGGGTGTATCCATACCAATGCGAGTCTTTCTGAGCAAACTGTACCTTGATAGCAAAATTGATTTAGGAGATAACCAAACTATGGAGCAAGAGGTCGTTTTAGATACCGGGAGCCGACACTACTTTAAGCTAAATAACTACTTTGTCCGTGATGCGGGGCATGCGTATAAGGGCAAAACGGTTACTGGTTCAGATTTTGGTCTGAGTGGCCAAACAATCCATCAGCGCGGCACTATTCCTAAATTACAAATTTCAGACTTAACCTTAAAAAATGTCAAAACAAACTTTATTGAAGGCGGTGATGATGGCAAGTCTGTAATTGGAAGCTCTATTTTAAACCACTTTAGTTATGTGATTGATTACCATAATTTGCAGTTACATTTAAACCCATACGAACAAGCGAATTTTAAGGCAAAGTACAATTTATTGGGGATGGAACTTAGAAAGCTGACAAACGGTGCATTTGTCGTGCGTTATGTCATGCCTGATATGGCTGCGTTTGGCTCTGGCATTCAGGTGGGTGATGAAATACTTAGTTTTAATGGCGTGAATGCGAGCGCTTTGGCACAAAGGGAGTGGTTAGCATTGTCGGCGACCGAGGGCGAGCATCGTCTATGTATTGCCAGAGACAATCTTTGTTTTGAGCTGCTTGCGAAAAACATTGAGGGGTATAGTCAATGGTAAAGCCTTATTTAAGTCTAGAACCTTGATATACATAAATTTTAAGTTCACACGCAATCTAGGGCGGTAATAAGAGACTCAGCCGCCCACATTTGAAACTTAACAGAGCGATGTGAAACTCAGGACAAGCTACCATATATTTATTGATATGTTATATTGTATCATTTTGTGGGGCGCAAAAAAGCATGGGTCAAGAAAATGTAGCAAGTGTCATTACTGAGAATACAGTTAAAGTATATACCGAGGTACTGGTCGAGCAGGGGTTTGAGGGCGAAATTGATACCAGTTACTCAACTCAAGTAGTGCACTCAACAGACAACAGTATTTATCAAGAAATACCTCAAGCTGTGCTTTTTCCTAAATCGAATTCAGATATTCAAATGGCACTTTCCCTTTCTGAGCGTGCTGAATTTAGCGAGCTGTATTTTGGCCCGCGTGGAGGAGGCACAGGCACCAATGGCCAATCACTGACAAATGGTATTATCATCGATTTATCTCGCCATATGCGGGGCATTTTGGAGATTAACACTGAGCAAAGGTGGGTGAGAGTGCAAGCTGGTGTGATTAAAGATCAGCTAAATGATTTTTTAAGGCCGTACGGATTTTTCTTCGCGCCTGATCTATCAACTAGTAATCGTGCAACGGTTGGTGGCATGATCAACACTGATGCCTCTGGGCAAGGCTCGTTAGTTTACGGAAAAACCAGTGACCACTTGTTAGGGTTGAAGTGTTTTTTATCTGATGGCTTTGAACTAAATACGCAACAAACTACAACGAAACTGGCAAAGGAAAAGGCCAAAAAAAACGACAGAGCAGGGGAAATATTAAATACTGTCCTCACTAGCTGTGAAAAAAACAGAGAAAAAATCCTGTCTGTTTTTCCCAATCTAAATAGATTTTTGACTGGGTATGACCTTAAAAATGTATTTAGTGATGATCTAAAGGCGTTTGACCTCTCGCGTATTATTGCTGGCAGTGAGGGGTCATTGGCCATTGTAGCAGAAGCGAAACTCAATATTTTACCGATTGAGCCATTCAAAACGTTGGTAAATATTAACTACGACAATTTTGATTCAGCGCTCAGACATTCACCATTTTTAGTTCGCGCCAATTCAACGTCAGTAGAAACTGTTGATAGTAAAGTCCTGAATCTGGCGAGAGAAGATATGGTTTGGCGTAGCGTATCGGACTTTTTAGAAACTCCCGCGCATATTACATCCAATGGTTTGAATATGGTGGAGTTTAATGGCTCGGAAAAACAAGGCATCGAACAGAAAGTCGAGGCTTTAACTACCCAACTAGACTCGCTTATCGCAAACAAGCAATCTGGCGTTTTATCTTACTCGATCACCACAAATAAGGCTGACATTCTTAAAATATATGCGATGCGTAAAAAGGCTGTGGGCTTATTGGGTAATAGCAAGGGCACCCGAAAGCCCATCGCATTTGTAGAAGATACCGCTGTTCCGCCCGAGAATCTAGCGGATTTCATAACTGAATTTCGAGCTCTATTGGACGCTCATAAATTGTCATATGGCATGTTTGGTCATGTAGATGCGGGGGTGTTGCATGTCCGCCCCGCACTGGACTTATGTGATGACGCTCAACAAGCTTTGCTAAAGCCGATTTCGGATAAAGTCGCACAGTTGACCAAAAAGTACGGAGGGTTATTTTGGGGTGAGCATGGTAAAGGGTATCGCAGTGAGTACGGACCTGAATTTTTTGGTGCAGAGTTATTTTTAGAGTTACAAAAAATAAAAACAATATTTGATAAACGCAACAAATTAAATCCAGGAAAAATATGTACACCACTGAATAATAATACTGAACTTGCCAAGGTTAATGGTCCGTTGAGAGCTCGCTTTGATACGTTAGTCCCCATTAATATTAAAACAAGCTTCCAAGATACTTTAAATTGTAATGGGAATGGACTTTGCTTTAATTACTCTGAAACGACTCAAATGTGCCCTTCATATAAAGTTACCAAAGACAGAAGGGAATCTCCCAAGGGAAGAGCAACCTTATTCAAGGAGTGGGCTCGACTACAAGGGCTGAAAGGGATTGAGTTGCCAGAACTAAGCTCGGGCTACGATGAGCTAAATTCAGAACTGCCCAAGGCGGAGATTTCAGAAGCCGGTGCATTAAAAACACTCAACCACGAAGTAAAAGCGGCTATGGATTCTTGCCTAGCATGTAAAGCTTGCGCCAGTGCGTGCCCGGTTAAAGTCGATATTCCTAATGCGAGGGCTTACTTTCTCGATTTGTATTATCAAAAATATGGGCGACCAATGAAAGATTATTTGGTTGCTAATATTGAGCACTTGCTGCCGGTCATGTCCAATTTTGCATCTCTATTGAATCCAATAATCGGTGCAAAATTTACGAATTCACTCTTCAAGGGTATCGTCGGCTATCAAGACTTACCGCTATTGAGTAAGCATAAACCAAATGCACTCAAATTTGATTTTGCTTCACTGAGCAATCTCAGCCAGCAACAAAAAAAAGAGTTTGTATTGATAGTGCCAGACCCATTTACCCGTTTTTATGAAGTCGAGTTGCTTGAGTCAGCGATCAAATTGATTAATAAGTTAGGTAAACAAGCAGTAGTGTTGCCGTACCACCCAAATGGCAAGACACAGCATGTTAAAGGGTTCTTGAAACAGTTTAAGGCGACCGCCTCGAAAAATAGTACTTTTCTACAGCAAGTATCAACACTTAATATTCCAATGGTCGGGCTTGATTCGGCACTTGTGTTTGTTTATGAAGATGAATATCGCAAGGTACTATCTGACACACAGCGCGGAACCTTCGAAGTATTAACCATCCATGAGTGGCTACAGGAACAAGACTTATCAAATCTCGAGCTAAAAGGCAGCTCTAAAGCATTAACACTGCTTTCTCATTGCACCGAAGAGACCAACCCAAGATCGTCTACTGCGATTTGGCAGTCTATTTTTAGGCAATTAGGTGTTGAGCTCACAGCGCCGAGTGTGGGGTGCTGCGGAATGGCGGGTACATTTGGCCATGAATCGAAAAATCAATCTGCTTCTCGGCAATTGTATGAAATGTCATGGGAAAAACATGTTCAATCACAGGCCATTATCGCTACAGGCTTTTCTTGCCGAAGCCAAGTAAAGCGCTTTGAGGGGGTTAAACCTAAACATCCCGTTGAATATCTGGCCTCGCATTTATAGTCAGTATTAGGTAGGCGGCCATATGGCCGCTCGGCTTATTTTGATTGCAGCATCAATTAGTTTTTAGACGTTGTAGCTTATATTGGGCGCCATCCTCGTCTATATAAATATCATCTTTTAGATGCGTTAGATGAATGCTTTGTGCGACATCAAAGGTTTTTTGCGTCTCGGTGTTTGTTTTATGGTCTAATTTTGAAAATATTGGAATGAGTAACGTCACCAGGGCTATTGCAATTCCATCAACCACCATTACCCTAAAGTAGGCATCGCTTGCAACATCATGCTGCCAAATAAGAAAGACGACCAATGCGGCAAGTAAGGCTATTGATCCGTTAGCAAGCAAGCGCAACCACATGTGGTTTGTCGATAATGGGGGTAAATTTAACAATAAAGCATGGGCTATCGCAAACGCGACAACGAATGATGACCAGCTCAGTAGCCAGTAGGAGTCATGATTGAGTAGGTCCCATATTAATAACAGCATCAATATTAGGCTGAATGCTGACAGACCCATACCCAGAGAGCCAATTGTCTTAGAGGTTGTTTTTTCGATATATGCGGCGCAGGCCATAGCACACATACTGGCGATTGAAATTGATAATGTGCTTAGCAACACGTTAATTTCAAACTGGCCAAATTGACCTACCAAAACGACATACATTGCGAACAATGCGCTGAACAATAAAAAACCTACAGACGCCCTCAGTGCAGTTTTCTTTAACTCCATTACTCTTTTCCTTTTGCATCAATTCTTTAAAAATCTCTGTTCTGACTACTATTTTATTGCTTTTGTGGAGTTAAGTCAGTACTCATTTATCCCACGCAGGGGAGAGTTATTTGATTTTTCTGACTAATTGGCTAAGTGTCAGAAACAACATCGGCAAACGAAAATGGCCCCATTTAATTACAGATAAAAAATATCCGTAATAATTGTTGACGGTGATTTTTATTACAGATATATTTTGTCCGTAATTTAAGAGGCTTTATCTTATGAAAATCGGAAAAGGTGTTGAGTGGGCAGCGCACACGTGCGCGCTGTTAGCTTTGTTACCTGCGAATGCAGCATTGGCTTTGGAAACGTTGGCTGACTTTATCGGTGTGCCTTCGCCATACTTGGCGAAACAGATGCAGTTGCTGAGTCGAGCTGGGATAGTAAAGGCAAAACGCGGTGTAGCGGGGGGGTATAAATTAGCGCGCTTACCTGAAACCATATCGCTATGGGACATAACGGGGGCCATCGATGGAACAACTCGAAGCTTTCGTTGTACAGAAGTAAGGCAAAATGGTCCATGCGGTGCGTCTTCAGATGAAGTTATAACGCCATGCAAAATTGCTGCGTCTTTTCGAAATGCTGAAGATAAATTCAGGCAAGAGCTCAGCAATGTAAAGCTGCCAGAGTTAGTGGCAGGGATAGCACAAGATGTCAGTGAACAAAGAAAAGCTCGAATTAAAGCTTGGATAGAGCAAAATGCTGCTTTCTCTTCTTAATGAAATTCATTTACTTAGCATTGAATTCGGTAACCATAAATTTGCTTGAATTGTATAGGAACATTTAAATGTTTGAAGAAAATCGATTGCCCCAGCATATATCAATTAATACTTTCGCCCGTTTTCTTTTTACGTCACTATTTTTGTTATCTGGTATTACTCACTTTACGAATGTGCCTTATTACTTGGACCTGATGCCGCAAGTAGTTCCTTATAAAGTCACTTTAATTTGGGTCTCTGGAATTGTCGAATTGGCAGGTGCCCTGATGATTTTATTCAATTGGAAAGCTCGACTTGGTGGGTGGTTGTTAGTACTTTTTTTACTTCCAGTGACGCTTGTTGTCCATGGGTACGAGATGCTGTACGCAGAACTCGAAGTTGTACGTGCTTTGCAGCAGGCGCATTTTCTTAAAGGGTTTGCACTGATAGGTGCCGCCTTGTTAATAACCCAGATTGGTGTATCTCAACAAGCGGTAAAGAGTAAGGTGAACAAGGATTAACTTGCTGTCAAAAATAGGCCACTACAAAATATTGTCGTCAATTTGGTATACCTCGGTATACGGTGTTCGGGCACAAGGGTTCTATGCCAGCTTTAAAATAAAGACAGGTCATTCAAAGAGGGTTTTTGGCGTGGCCTGTTACAGCGATATAAGAGAGGCTTAGAGCACCAATAAATGAGCCCGTTGCAAGTGCCCAAGCATATGCGCCCTTATATTCTCCAATCGTAATGATGAATAGCATAACCGTCGTAATTACCCAAAATGGGAAAGCAAGAAATATGGCTAAAATCCTCATCACATTTCTTGTTAGTAACATTTTCATTTGGTGATACTCCTTGTGCATAAGCGAGTCTTGTTTACTGTAAATTATGCCTTTTTAGCTGGCGCGGTCGCAGTGTGCTAACTCCGTAAGTACCGTGCTCATGGTGTTTGGCGGATTCAATCAACTTACCAATCTTGGCTGTATTTTTTATTAGCCTCAAACGCTTCCACTTCCAAAGGGGCGCTGTTATATCCATACTCAGCAAGATTAGAAAAATGCTGAGTTACGACATTGTGCATCCCCATTCTTTCCATTTGTAATACATGAACAAGCTCATGAGCGAATTTAGGTTTATTTAAATCAAAGCCATTTCTAACATATATCGTGTAACCAAATACTTGTGCATTATTAACTATCCCTTCTCCTATAAACCCCAGCGCTTCGCCAAGTGTTTTTAGAGCAAAGTTTTCATAGGGAAAAGGCACTTCTTCGACGTACACAATTTTGACTTTTTCCGGGTGCTTGATACCTATCTCTTTCGCAAGTGCTAGTTCTCGCTTAGATAGCCCAGTTCCCACCTCAAGACCTTGGCTTTCAATGGTGTGGGCCCACTCAATATATTGTGGTAAGAGAGTTAAAGAGATGACCTTTTGGTGAAAAAATGCCAGTACGAATAGGAGAGAGATAATAACTAAGGATAAGAGCTTTACAGTCTTCATAATCGATACATGTGTGACTTTTTAAATGGCATTGTTACTTATGTTAACATTCTATTTTATAAATTCTCTCATAAGGTTACCTAATGGCAAAGTTTAGCCGGGTTTTTGGCGAATCTTTTAACATGGAGTGATTGTAAACGAGCGCCAGACGCATGCCTATAGCTTTGTATGTTACGTGAAAGCATTTATACTGGCTCAACCATGGCGCACCAGAATGTGTTATCGAGCAAAGCTAAAGCTTTTGCAGCACAAACATGTGATACCCAAATTCATTTGCATAACGTGTGCAAATATCAATTTCATGTTCAATATCGTCATAAGCTTTGACGTTCAAACCATTAGCATTGAGCGCTTTTACGCGTTTTCGTAAAGGCTCATAATAATTTTCAGCTGCTTTAGTACTTAGTGGAAAGTCACTCACTAACTTAAACCCGATGTTTTGGATCTGATTGAGTCTTTCAGAAAGAGTTTGCATATCTGGATACTCTTTTTGCCAGAAGGTTATCGATTTGCCACTGGGAGTATCGGTTTGCCATACTAAATCGCTGAATACTAAGGTGCCTGATTTAACTAAAAGAGGTCGCCAGCGGCGTAGGGCGTTTTCTACACCCATAATATAAGCGCTACCTTCCGACCAGATCAGATCAAAATACGCTCTGGGGTAATCCAGATCCGTCATGCTGATGCAGTTTGTTGTTAGCCAGTCCGTCTTGTTTATCGATGCAAAAACTTCCGATACGGCATCGAGAGCTGATTGTTCGTTGTCTATCGCGGTAATATGGGCTTGACAATTTTGTGCTAGGACTCGAGTCGCTTGACCTTTACCACAGCCGATTTCTAAAATTTTTCGTACTGGTTTTGGCACGTGTTGAAGGGCCTTTAATGTATCTTCTTCACTTCCAGGGCCCCAACGCGCAAGGCCTTGGAAAACACGCATAAAATCAGCCATATATTTGTCATGTTCATTCATGTCTTTTGATAACCACTTCAGGCGCAATGCCTCTTTTTCTTCAAAACCTTGGTTTATTAACCAATCAATGTGTATGTCTGGTGCAACTTTGTTTAGCTTTTCATGCCATGTCTTTAATTCCCCTTCACCTAACAGCGCTGCAAGCAAGTTTCGCGAACTCTGTTTTTGTTCAATTTCTCTATCAAGTGCGTCAAGGCGATTTTTTAGAATGGCCCTGTCTAACTTTGTTTCAAGACATGCTTTGCATTCTTTTAGGGTTAAGCCGCCGGCAAGTAATTGTTGGATTAACCGTACCCGCTGTACGTCTTTCTGGGTATAAATACGATATCCATTCTCGAGCCGTTGACCTGATATAAGTTGTTGTTTCTCGTAATACAGTAAGGCGGTTCTGGACATTCCAACCTGTTTAGCGAGTTCAGATATTTTGTACATACCAAGCACACCATTTCGGGGTAGAGTAGGGCTAAAAGTTAAGTAACATTAGATGCATACCTAGGTTAAGGCCCCCGTTTCTCATCGAAGGTACACTATTGATTGACTTTAGACTATAAAGCTGTAGACAGGTCAATACTCAATAGTTTGATATTGACGTTAGGAGAGTAATCATAGTTTTACAATAAGTACCCGCAGCGCAAACGTGGCCGCGGGCAATTGAACTAATAGGCTATGTTAGCTAGCCCTGTTCCTGAAGGGGTGTTCTCTAGTGTAAAAAAGTCCATGGTTTTATTCATGTTAAGCGCTTGGTCCGCCATGGACTGCCCAGCAGCGGATGCCTCTTCGACTAAGGCCGCGTTTTGCTGTGTCATTTCATCCATTTGAGTTACAGCGCTGTTTACTTGCACTATGCCTTCAGATTGCTGTCTAGCAGACTCTGCAAGCTCTTGCATCATCGCGCGAACTTTGGAAGTAGACTCGACTATTTCTAACAAGGTATCACCAGACTTATTAACTAAAGACGTGCCTTCTTCCACCTTTGTTTGGCTATCACGAATAAGCTCTTTGATCTCCTTGGCGGCCTCAGATGATCGCTGTGCAAGGTTTCTTACTTCACCTGCCACGACAGCAAATCCTCTTCCTTGCTCACCGGCTCTGGCGGCTTCCACAGCAGCGTTGAGCGCCAATAAGTTAGTCTGGAATGCAATTTCATCAATAACACCAATAATTTCTGAGATTTCTTTACTTGAGTCACTGATTTCTTTCATCGCTGTCACTGCTAAATTAACAACTTGTCCACCTTGCTCGGCGCGTTGCTCAGCTTCCATCGACAATTCACTGGCACTTTCGGCGCGCTTACTCCCTTGTTTTACACTATCTGTCATGGCATCCATACTCGCTGAAGTTTCTTCAAGGCTTGATGCCTGTTCTTCCGTACGTTGACTCAGGTCCATGTTGCCTTGCGCAATTTCGTTTGCGCTTTGTGAAATACTGCCTGCTGATGTGCGTATGCTTGAAATAATTTCTGTAAGCTTATCTGCGGTGGCGTTCGTATCTTCTTTGAGTTTTCCAAACTTGCCTTGATAATCATTGGTGATCCGCTTAGATAGATCCCCATGTGCCAGTGAACCAAGCATCTGCATGACATCATCTAGGGCGACTTCAACCGTATCTAAAAGGCCATTTAACCCTTGGCTTAGATTTCCAAAGAACCCAGACTTACCAGATGGGTCAATCTTTTTACTTAGATCGCCTTTTGAAGCGGCTTGTACTATTTGATCTATCTCTTTTTCAATATTGACTTCAGCGGTGCGGTCAACCCATTCAAGTACAGTGCCGATACGCTGGCCATCTACTTCAATTGGATTGGCTGTTAGCGCGAATACTTTGTCACCAATATGCTCCACGCTTCGGTGGGTATTTTGCAAGTTTTCAAATACAAGCTTCTGCTGGTCAGGCTCAAGATAAAAATCTTGTATGCCAAAACCAATCAATTCATTCGCGCTAAAGTGGCCTACGTGCTCACGGATATCACGCTCTGACGCTTCCATCATGTCTTGTAATGCGTTATTTGCATAAATGACATTTAATTCAGGGTCAGCGATCATGACATTGCCAGATACACTGTCCAATGCATACTTTACTCGTGCATTTTCAGATGCCACACGCGACTTCTCTTTTTCAAGTGCTAGCCATTGCGTTTTATCTTGCCACTCGATAACTGTGCCCACCCGTTTTCCTTCGACATTTACAGGGCTGGCAACAATCGAAAAGGTTCTGCCTGCAATCACAAACTCACTCTCGTGGCTGGCTGTTAATTGATCATACTCGACTAAATGTTGTGAAAAGTGGTCAAAATAATGAGTAAGGGGCTGGTTCTTAACCTCAACTGGGTTAAACTCAGGTAAGGCCTTGGTGATATCTGCGCTTGCAGTAACAAACATTTGTTCTAAAGCAGCGTTTAAATAAATCACTTGGTATTTATCATCGGTTATCATTACTTGCCCTGATGAACCGTCTAGAGCGTATTTAACACGCGCATTTTCAGAGGCGACTCGGGCCTTTTCTCGCTCGTTTGATAGCCATTCTGTCTTGTCTTCCCACTCATATACCAATCCGACGGTTTGACCATCAACAACTACAGGGCTTGCAACTAATGCAAAGGTTCTCCCGGCTATTTCGAATTCGCCTTCAAAAGCTTCAGTTAATTGTTGAAGTTGTGTTTCTATATCGGCAAATGAAGGCAGTTGAGTGCTTAATGGGGCATTAATAATTTTGGTATAGTCGAAACTCGGGTTTAAGGCACAGATATCTTGGCTAGCCGCTTTAAACATTGTGTTGATGGCATCATTGAGATAAGTCACTTTGCCATCTCTATTGGCTATCATGACGCAAGCACTGGCATTGTCCAGAGCACTTTTAATTCGCGCATTTGAACTTGCAATTCGCTTTTCTTCGCGCTCTTTTTCACGACCTTGACGCAGGCTATCACGCATCGAGAGCATAGATTTGAACACCCCTTTAGGTTTGTTCTCGTCATATTTTTGGTCTAAATCACCACGCGCGATTGCCATTGCAATTTGTTCTAACTCATTAGGGTCTTTACCCAATTGTGCCATTACAGTGCGTGTTAAAATAAACACCACGCAACCACTTAAAATTAGTGCGATTGCAAAGGTCACGAGTATTTTGTTAATGGCATATTCGTTATCTGATTTTAACCTTGGGCCGAGTGTATCTTGATCAGCTTTAACAGATAGCTTTAGGTCATCAACCAATTTGGCGAACTGCGGCCCAATCACATCTAGCGTATTAGTCACTTTGTCATTTCGGTCTACGATAATATCATGGACGCTTTGGTATGCTTGTTTGTACTCAGACTCCATTGACCTGATTTGGTCAATCATTTGCTTACTTGCATTAGAGGTGGTCAAGAGCTCGATCTTGTCCATTTGTTGTTCAAATTGAGAGAATTCTTGTCTGACTCTTTGATCTGCACTCTCATCGTTGCTCTCGAGATACTTTATTACATACAAGCGCGCTAACAGCAGGTTTCTCATCGCAACACCTGTTAGGTAGGCGAGTTGAGTGTCATTACTTTCAGAGGCGTTATACATGAGCTTGGTTAATTCACGCTCCATTTGTGGGCCAAGCACGTTAAGTTGCCCATTCACGATCTCATCCCTTTGTACTCGGTAGGCTTTGATAACTTCAAATGTTTGATTGTACTGAGTAATTTCTTTATTAAGCTCTACTATCATTGCGGCACGTTCGGGCTTATTAATTTCACGCTTGGCATCGTCTAGTAACTTTTCTACTTGTGTAAAGTACTGGCTATACTGCTGTATGTCTTTATCACTACCAGTGAGCAGAAAGTCTTTCACATTCATGCGAACCATTAGCATATTTGACTGCAAAATACCTGCGAGGTTGCTATCGCGAGCAAGTTCACGGTAGTCCTTAAAACCATCTGAAGCGGTTTTTAAAGCAAAGAAAGAAATTAAACCGATAATAGCCAGGGTGACCATAACGGCAGAAAAAGCTGCAATAAGTTTAGATCTTAATGTCGATAGTAGATTGAATCGGGCTGAGTTAACCATGTTCAAAATTCCCTTAAGACGCTGTTGTAGCGAGAAATATCAAAAGTCCTGAAACAAGTATAGAAGCTAAATAACAATGCGTTTCATTATTGCCAAATTATGTTATGTACGAATGTATAGTAGAGAAACTAATAGAAGGTAGATGCAATGCAAAAAGAAATGAAAACATCAATATTTACAGTTTGATAGGTGTTAATTACTGGGGGCGAATTGATTTAATGTCGCGCTTCTTTTGTCTTTAAAAAGTAATCTAATTAGCTGAAATAAATGAGTTTCTCATTGGTCAACAGTCAATGTCGCTATCAAACTTAAAATTCATTACTATGTAAATTGTCATTCATTCGAGTTAATGGCTGGTATTTATCATAAGCCTATGATATTCAGACATTAGGATGTTTTAAGGAGTAGAAGACAATGAGTCACAAGGTCACGATTAGAATAGCAAAGCAAGAGGAAATTCATTGGGTCAATGAGCAATATCAGCGCATTGGTTTTAAACTCTCAAACCCTGAACAGGATTTAATTGCAATCGCTGTTATCGATGGACAAAAAGTGGGTGTGGGGCGAGTGCAGACGATATCAGATAAAGATGCTGAATTAGGCGGAATGTATGTGAACCCTAATTTTAGAGGGGCGGGTATTGCCGATAAACTCGTTTCATTCTTAGTTGAAAGCGCCAGCCATTTTCAGAGTGTGTATTGTTTACCATTCTCTCACCTAGCTGAGTTTTATGAAAAATTTGGTTTTGCTCGTGTGAAAGAGCGGAACACCGCGCCTGATTTAATATTGAGCAAACACCACTGGTGCAATGAAATCTATGACCATGACACACTTTTGTTTGTGAAGCATAACCCATTGACTGTGGCATAAAGTTGAGTTGAACATCGCATGGATGAAGCCAAAAGCAGGCAGTTATTGCAGTCGATACTCACCACATTGGTACCATTTGATGAGCAAGAATTAGGCAGTGCGCTGCCACATTTTAAGTTTAACGAGCATGCACCCAAAGCCCATATATTTCGTTGCCAAGACATTGTTTCTGATGTGTACTTTCTCATTTCAGGCGTTGGTAGATACTATTATATTGATGCTCAAGGCAAAGAATTTAATAAATCATTGGTAAAACACGGTGGTGCTTTTACAAGCATAGGCTCATTGATTGAAAGGCAACCAAGCCCATTTTATGCACAGGCGTTAAGCACTTGCATAACAGCGTCGATACCATACGAGCGATTGCTCGGACTTGCTAGAGCGAACTTAAACTGGAGTGAGTATGTACGAAAGGTCTACGAGCAATTAGCTTTGAAGAAAGAAAAGCGAGAAGCGGGATTGTTACTTTTAAGTGCCCAGCAGAGATATCAGCAGTTTTTAGATGACTTTGGCGATCAGGCTCAGCATATTGCCCTCAACCAAGTTGCGATGTATTTAGGGATAACGGATGTCAGTTTATCCAGGATTAGAAATAAAATGGGCTTAACATAGGTTAAGGTAGGCCAGTAACTTGACCATTAAACTGCTCGTTATTTCAAGGAGCAAAAAATGCAAAAGTTACTTCCCCCCAATTTATTTATACTAACGCTCGTCACGATGAGCTTAACTTGCTGGTGGTTTGCATTGCCACATTATCTTTTATTTCCATTTAATTTAATCGGTTTGCCTTTTGCTTTTTTAGGTTTGATGCTATCCGTGCGAGCAAAACGTCAATTCATTCGTGCCGACACCAACGTAATGACATTTGGTGAGCCAAATAAACTCGTGGTGGAGGGGGTGTTTAAATACACACGCAATCCAATGTATTTGGGGTTTGTTATATCGCTATTAGGGTTTTGCCTGCTTTTAGGTGCAAATGAGCTAATTTTGGGGTTTGTTGTATTATTCGTACTGGTATCCGACCGTTGGTATATTCGCTTTGAAGAGCGAGTGATGCTCGAAAAATTTGCAGAGCAATACCAAGCTTATTGTCGCAATGTTAGGCGCTGGGTGTAGCAGATGTATTTGTGCAAGGGCATGCTTTGATACGCGGATTTGTATTGTTCTTAGCTGAGCCGTCGCGCGATAGATGACAAATAATGGCAAGAAAGCTAAGTCTAGTTGCTTTGCGATGCTAGCTTAAAATTTAATTCATCATATGAGCGACCTCTGGTTTCATCAAGGCCGCTCGACTAAGCCATCAAAATGGCATGTTACAAGTGCTTTTGATTTGCTTAAGACAAGCAAGCTTGTGGGTTAGTACAGGCCCAAATAGACTGACATGCCGCACGCGTCTCGACCAATGGTTTACCGCCAGCAACGTTTGGCGTTAAATCTAAGTTCAATGAACGTTTGTTAGATAAGTGTTTTATTGTGCTTTTCTTTATTTTTAATTTCATTGGTATCTCCTTGATTTGTACAAAATTGTACCGTTTCAAAGCTAGCGAATAGAGCGCCTAGATTCAATGTAAAAACATGAAATGTTACATTCGTGCAGGAAAAACACTAAACTTTGTTCCTTTTGCAGGTTCTGTTTCTGAAATGTTTTATTACGTTTTCTTAGATAGAAATGCTTAATGAATTGTTTTATAAACTTTCTTTTTTGGCAACAGTTTTCATCTGAATTGAATGGGGTTTTATGAGATGGTAATTTCCCAATTGTTACAGTTTATGTCTAAATCTCACTTACTATGATGTATTGGCTTACTGGCACAATCTTATGCACATGATACAATCGCGCGTCGGTATTTTTTGGCAGCTGAACTGCCTATACATGAGAGTTAAATAATATGAGTAAGTCGTATTCGGCTATTGGATTGGTTAACCCAAAATCACCAACCAATGTAGGTGGTGTATTACGTGCAGCGGGGTGCTATGGGGCGCAGGCTGTATACTTTAATGGTAACCGGTATGCAAAAGCCGCAAAGTATCATACAGATACAAAAAACATTGCTGATCACATTACGATTCAGCAAGTTGATGACTTAATCTCATTAAAAACACCGGGAAGAGCTTTGGTGTGCGTGGAGTTGGTAGAAGGTGCCACTCCGTTGCCTGAATTTAAGCACCCAGATGATGCGCTGTATATTTTTGGTCCAGAAGATGGCAGCTTGCCACAAAATATTGTTGATGCAGCTGACGCCGTTGTGTATGTACCAACAACAGGGTGTATGAACCTAGCGGCCACAGTCAATGTCCTGTTGTACGATCGCATGGCAAAGCGTGCAACTTCGTTTGATGCTAGCCAAGTTCTGTCCAGTAGAGATACGAATAATAGGCTAATAGTTGGTTAAGCTTGAAAGCAAAGGTTGGTTGGGTAACTGTGGGTTGAAAGGCGTTTAATCATAAAAATACACGTCATAGTTAAAAAGTAACTATTAAACAAAACTCTGTAAAAATAAGTCCTTCTAAGTAAAAGCCGCGATGTGCGGCTTTTACTTTAGGTACTACTGTAGATCAAATCTGTCCAGTTGCATGACTTTGACCCAAGCCGTGACAAAGTCATCAACAAACTTTTGTTTGGCGTCATGAGATGCATATACTTCAGCGATTGCGCGCAATTCCGAGTTTGAACCAAATATCAAGTCAACCGAACTTGCTTGCCATAACTTGTCTCCGGATTTCCTGTCGAAACCATGATACATACCCAGCTTATTATCTGACTTTTTCCATTTAGTACGCATATCTAAAAGGTTGACAAAAAAGGCATTATTTAAGCTTCCTGGTGTGTGAGTGAGCACGCCAGTTTTGGAATTATCTGTATTGGTGTTTAACACTCGCATACCACCTAATAGCACAGTCATTTCTGGGACCGATAAACCAAGCATATTTGCTTTGTCTACAAGCATCTTGGTAGGAGACATAAATGCACTCTCTTGATAGTAATTTCTAAAAGCGTCTGCTTTTGGTTCTAGATAACTAAACGACAATACATCTGTTTGAGCTTGGCTTGCATCAGTGCGTCCCGGGACAAACGGTACCGAAACTTTGAAACCTGCATTACTCGCAGCATTTTCAATTCCTACGGCGCCACCAAGCACAATCAAGTCAGCCATTGAGACCTTCCGTCTTGATTTGCTGTTGAACCTTGCTTGCACGCGCTCTAGTTTGTTTAGCACAGAAGCGAGCTGTGTTGGGTTATTTACAGCCCAGTTGTTTTGAGGCGCGAGTCTGACCCTTGCCCCATTGGCGCCGCCGCGCATATCTGTTATGCGGTGGCTCGATGCAGCAGCCCAAGCAGTTTCAATGAGATCTGCATTACTTAGCCCAGTATCAAGAATGGCTTTTTTTAGCTTTTTAACATCCGAACTTGAGACTCTCTTGCCTGTTTGTTCGGGCAGAGGATCTTGCCAGAGTAAGGTATCCTTTGGAATGTCATTCCCGAGATAACGTGCGCGAGGCCCCATATCTCTGTGAGTGAGCTTAAACCAGGCTTTTGCAAAAGCGAGCTCGTACTCTTTTGGGTCGGCTCGGAAGCGTTCGACAATTTTACGAAATGCAGGATCTTCTTTGAGCGCCAGATCTGTTGTAAACATGATTGGTGCGCTGCGCTTGTTTTTGATGTGAGCATCGGGCACTAAGTTTGCAGCCGCAGGATTATCTGGGATCCACTGAATTGCGCCCGCTGGGCTTTTAGTCTGTACCCAGTTGAAATTCATCAAATTATCTAAATAATTGGTTGACCATCGTGTTGGAGTCACTGTCCACGCACCTTCGAATCCACTGGTACTTGTATCTGCTCCTTTACCGCTCCCACAGGTATTTTTCCAGCCAAACCCTTGCTGTTCAGTCGGCGCTGCTGCGGGCTCTTTTCCTACGCAATTGCTGGGCTTTTTAGCGCCATGGGCTTTACCAAATGTATGGCCGCCTGCGATCAACGCGACGATTTCTTCATCATTCATTGCCATACGACCAAATGATAAGCGTATATCTTTAGCTGCTAAAATTGGGTCGGGTTTACCGTGCGGGCCTTGAGGGTTAACATAGATTAACCCCATTTCTACAGCCGCGAGTGGACCTTTTAGCTTACCTTTTTTATCGCGCCTTTCATCAGCCAAAAAAGCTGTCTCTGGACCCCAATAGACTAAATCAGGCTCCCAATCGTCGCTTCTGCCACCGGCAAAACCAAAGGTTTTAAAACCCATGGACTCCAAGGAGACATTGCCAGCGAGTACCATCAGATCGGCCCAAGAGAGTTGTTTACCGTATTTTTGCTTAACTGGCCAAAGTAAACGTCTTGCTTTATCCAAATTGGCATTGTCTGGCCAACTGTTCAGTGGGTTAAAGCGTTGTTGCCCACCAGCTGCACCCCCTCGGCCATCGTGAACACGGTAAACGCCGGCGCTGTGCCAAGCCATACGGATCATCAATGGTCCATAGTGTCCCCAATCGGCAGGCCACCAATCTTTTGAATCAGTTAAAGTGGCTTTAATGTCGGCTTTTACAGCTTCTAAATCGAGCTTGATAAATTCACTTCGGTAATCAAAGTGCTCACCATATGGGTTTGATTTGCCACTGTGTTGTCTTAAGGGGCTCAGGTCGAGTTGTTCAGGCCACCAAAATTGATTGGTTTTGATTTGAGTTGCAGACGGTGATGCATTAGCGGCACTTGAAAGTGCCATACTAACGGTTGCTGCTAAGGTTAATAGATGTGTACGCATAAAAAAGCTCCAAATGAGTATGCTCAGGTTTTGTCTGTCATCCACCTGAGTGAGTGCTCTTTAGAGCCTAAAAGTACAAACTTAAGAATTAAAATTGAATAACTTAAAGATAATCATCAGTTTTTTAGAATACTCATTAGCAATGCACTTAATGGGTTCTATCTAATTGAAATTATTGTCTTTTATTTATTTTGCTTGAATCGAAAACTAGAATTGGTTGATTTCTAAGCATCCGAGCGGGTGCATTATTTGATTTAACGATTAAGATAGAGAAAACAATCTAAAATAAAGAACAAACAGATGGTATCACTTAAACAAATTGTATATGCGCTGGCGGTCGAGAAAACACTGCATTTTAAAAAGGCTGCGGATGCTTGCCATGTGTCGCAGTCTACTTTGAGTACCGCGATTCATGAGTTCGAGAAGCAGTTAGGTACAGTTATTTTTGAACGCAACAACAAACATGTGTTTGTCACAGAAGAGGGCAGGCAGCTACTCGACAAAGCAAGAAGCATCAAGCTAGAAATGGATGAATTGATGACCCTTGCTCAAACCAGCAAAGCGCCTCTATGCCGTCCTATGAAGATTGGCGTGATCCCAACAATCGGGCCATTTCTACTTCCAAAAGTGTTACCTGAAGTACGTAATCAATACCCAGAATTTAGGTTAAAAATTATTGAGGAGCAGTCTCATGTGTTGGTTGATATGTTGCGCCAAGGTGATTTAGATGCGGCTGTTTTGGCATTACCATATCAAATAGAAGGATTGATGGCATTTGATTTTTGGCATGAAGATTTCTATTGGGTGAGTCATAAAGACGAGTGCACAACCAGCATTGAAGAAATTACCAGTGAACAGTTTGAAATAGACAAACTTATGCTGCTAAAGGATGGCCATTGCCTTAAGGAACATGCGCTTAGTGCATGTAAGCTATCCAACGATCAAAAAGACACTTCTTTTGATAGCACAAGCTTACATACCTTAATTCAAATGGTGGCTGGAAAAATGGGAACCACGCTTGTGCCTCAAATGGCATTGGACCAGCTTGTAAAAGGGGAGTCCGATTTGGTGGCTATTCATCTCAATGAGCCAGGACCTCATCGCACAATTTCTTTGGTTGTAAGACCTAATTATGTACGCACAAATGACATTACAATCTTACAAAAACTGTTTGAGCAAGAGCTCAGAAACAACTGTGCGATGAGCTTTTGTAATATTTAACGCTGACCCTTTTGCAGTAATATAAAATAAAGCACCACAAAGTTTATCTAAAATCAGTGAAATTTACGATGTTACGCATCTTTTCATTGTTTTCATTACGCTTGAATACATCAAAGTAGTTAATAATTACACTCGGTAACAACTTGAAAATCTCCCTTTGATTATACTTTTCCCAGTGACAATTGGAGGAGATGAAGGTGAATTTAATCAAAGGGTTAGTATTATCAGTTGTGGTTGGTGTATTGGCAGGTTGTAATGACGATGACACCTACACAGCAGACGTTAGTGCCATTAATTTAGTGAATAGCGAAGTCGATGTGTACTGGCAGTTCGAAAAAGGCCATGAGGAAATGTCTTTAACGGATAAAAATGGTCTGTTGTTTGGTGAGAAGTCTGATGAAAAGATGTTAGTGCAAGATGATTCAGACGGTAACGTTTTCGCATTTTACGGTGTTAAAGGTAACTCTCTTGAGACCGCAATAGAGTCTACCCGCTTTCGTTTTTCTGAGCACGCAGATTATGTTGTTTACACATTTGGTCGTCTCGACAACGACTCCGCACAAGCTGCACAATTGGGTGCTGTTAAAATCAATGATGATGAAATTGCCAGTAGTAAATATCGCGTCATTATTTTTCATACCTATGTAGCTGATATGGGTAAGATTGATATCTATATGGGCGATGAAAAAGTGGCAGAAAACCTTGAATATGGTGATACGACTAACTACCTGGATTTACCGATTGAGCGCAACGAGCTTATTGTTGTAAAAGCCGGACAGGGAGCAAATACACAAAACCCGATTGCCAAAGCCACGCTATCTCCACAAGCCGGAGATATTCAGTTGGCTTATATCACTTCGACCTCTGAAAATGAAGGTAACATTAAATCATATAAGGTAAATAAGGCCCAATAAGTAAAGGTCAGATTATCGGCAGGCCACCTTTGATTTGGGTGGCCTTTTATATTGCGGTGCAAAGCACATATCGACACACAAACTGGCAGCTGAGTAAACAGCTCAGCTTTATCATTACTATGCTAAATCGGGCCAGTTAGCCCTGCGTCTATCAGGTATAAACCTAGGTCTAAAACGCTCACCTCCATTCATTAAAGTTCTAATTATTAGAATGAATCTCTCTATATTAACTAATTTTATTTGTTTAAGTAGATAGTAAACTTGTTAGCAAGTCAGGCGGTAATGCCTAGAAACAAGTCAAAGTTTAGGAGCAAACAAATGAAATTAGTCAACATTATCTCAAACAATGAAGGCCTAGCAAGTATTGCAAGCTTAGTAGGTCGTGTAGGCTTATCTGTCATTTTCATTCTTGCCGGTATGAATAAAATCCAATACTTCGAAGGTAATGCGCAGTACTTAGCTTCAGGTGGCTTACCCGAGTTTTTATTACCACTGGTGATTGTATTCGAATTGATAGGGGGGTTATTCATACTTGCTGGCGCATTGACGCAATTAACGGCACTGGCGTTTGCTGGGTTTTGTGTTGTTAGTGCACTTGTGTTCCACAACAACTTAGCAGATCAAATGCAATTTTTTATGTTTTTCAAAAATATTGCAATGGCGGGTGGATTTTTAGCGCTGGCATCAGCAGGTGCAGGGCGTTTTAGTGTTGATCACAAATTGACACAGCAATAGTGCACTAACGTGCTGATGTATGTGTTTCATCAGCACGTTACATAATGTGAAGAAGTGGCTTTTCTCAGGTGAAAATGGGGGCTCTGAGCACTTAGGCAAGGCTACTCGAACGATTTCAAATTTTTAGATTAGGAGATTGATGATGGGTTTATTAGTAAATGGTCAGTGGCATGACAACTGGTATGACACAGAATCGAGTAATGGGGAATTTCAGAGGGAGGCTGCACAGCTGCGCAATTGGGTTACAGCGGATGGTGAAGCTGGGCAAAGTGGTGATGCTGGATTTAAAGCGGAAAAAGGTCGTTATCATTTATATGTATCCTTAGCTTGTCCTTGGGCGCACCGCACCCTAATTTTTCGTAAGTTAAAAGGACTGGAGGACTATATCGATGTGTCTATTGTCAGCCCTGATATGCTGCAAAACGGGTGGACGTTTGACAAACAGGCTGGCAGTACGGGCGATGCCTTATTCGACAGTGCCTTCATGCATCAGCTTTATACCAAACACAAAGCTGATTACAGTGGCCGTGTAACTGTTCCTGTGCTTTGGGATAAAAAATGTCAGCGTATTGTGAGTAATGAATCATCAGAAATCATTCGCATGTTTAACAGTGCATTCAACCATTTAACGGGAAATGAGCTTGACTTTTATCCTGCTGAGCTTCGCACTGAAATCAATGAAATAAATAGTTTTGTCTACGAAAACATCAACAATGGGGTCTATCGCACAGGCTTTGCAACGAGTCAAGAAGCGTATTCAGCTGCATTTGATAAGTTATTTAATGCGCTCGATAAAGTCGAAACACTACTGAGTGAAAACTCATATCTTGTAGGGGACACATTGACCGAGGCTGACTGGCGTTTATTCACAACCCTGATCCGTTTTGACTCGGTGTATGTAGGGCACTTTAAATGTAACAAGCGTACCATTGAAAGTTATCCGCATATTTCAAATTATGTACGTGCTTTATATCAATACTCAGGTATTGCAGAGACGGTCGATTTTTTCCATATAAAGCGCCATTACTACTTTAGTCATACGATGATTAATCCTACTCAAGTGGTACCCAACGGGCCAGAGTTAGACTATACCCGAGCACATAACCGTTGAGGGGGCTTGAAGAGCCCCTTTTTAGGGGCGCAAAGTTGATTGCGCACTGATAACTTGCCAATCTAACTGTTGTTTAACCCAAACTCGCGTGAATGCAAACTGTCCGTTTGCATTTTGTCCATCATATTCACCGGTGATATCGGCATTAACGTGAACAATGGCCATATCGCCCATTGTTATTACGTTTAAATCTTCCAGCGAAATGCTTGTAATACAAAGTTGGCCCGAGGCATGTAAATCAAGGTCATCTTGTTTAGATAAACGCCGGCCGTGATGATTAATAAACACGAGATTGTCAGCCAATAATTCTGCTAATAACGCTGTATCTGAGCAGAGCATCGCAGTTTTTAGCGTTTGTTCTGCCTTGAAAATTTGCTGTGTAATAGTGCATTCCATGTGTAGCGTCCAATTTGTTTATTAATCTATGTTAATGTTTTACTAACTACTTTTGTTGTTCATTTGGTACCGTGCCGTGGATGAGTGCGCTTAGGGCAGGGCGAACAACGGCAACAATAAATATAATAATAATAAGCGTACCCATAATTAGCCGCAGTACAGACATAAACCAAGGTTGCTGCCAAATAGGCATGCTTGCATATTGACCAAGCTGTGATTCGAGTTCTGCACAGGCTTTTGGCAAAGCGCTGAATGACTCATGCTTAGGGTATTCAAATACAAAACCTGCGCGGGCAAGTGCGAGTCGTGCATTTTGAGTGTGTCGTTCGTCTATGTACAGCATATGGCTTTCAACATCAGCGTGATAGGTAATTTTTTGCATGTCTAAGACATCGGTGATTTTTACCGCGTCTACAAGTCGAAGATCGTCTATTAAAGGACGGAAATTCGGCGTCTTGGCCCAAATGATGATGGCAGTGATCAGCATAACTGAACAGGTTAGCACAGCATAAAGAATAGCGTCCTTATGTGTCAAAGTGCGTTGAGTCCATTTTGTGTTTGCCATATGGCGCTCCTTGGTCAATTTTAGTCTTTGTTGATATTACTTCATAGCCTAAAAAATCACGATTTTATAGACACCTTTCGTTAGCTATTGTTTTTTAAAATGGAACATACTTCAACACTTTTGTATGGAACATCATACAGATGCTAAATGGAGTAGCTGATTCACGACTATTTAAAGTGGGAGAAAGCAGCTAGACTAGATAATTATTCATATAAACTGTGTAATTTAAGTTGACTAAATAATCGGTAACTCTAGATTTTTCTGTAGGTTATCGGTAGGGTTGCCAATAAAAGAGTCGTCGATGTTTAGAATAATCACTCAAGTTTCGTTGTGTGTACTCACTTTGTCAGGGTGTAATTTCTTTGATGAGCGCAGTGATGCAGAGAAGTTGAAGGTATTACTTGCTCAGCACGAACAACAGCATCAAATACCGGCTCAAGGGCTTTTAGTCTTGCATAAAGACAAAGAGTTGTTCAAGGGTATGCACAGTAGTGAGCTGTTTAAAAAAGAGCACATACTTACCGAAGACAGTTTATTTCCCATTCATTCCATAAGTAAATTGTTTGCCAGTATTTTGGTTTTGCAATTTGCACAAGAGCAGAAAATCTCACTCGACAAGCCCGCGTCTCTCTATGTACGAGGCTTACCAAGGCACTGGCATAACATTCCTATTAGTGCATTCTTGAACCACGCCTCGGGTGTACCAGAGTACTTCGACCGTGAGGTGAATAACTTTGCTTTTGCAGCAGATAAAAAGGGGACATTTGAGCAATTAAAGGCTAAGCCCGTGCGTTTTGCCCCTGGGGCGAAGATTCGATACACACAAACAAACTACTTGGTATTGGCTGCATTATTAGAGTCTGTTTCAGGGCTTAGCTATGAAGCGCTTGTTGAGCAGCGCATATTCAACCCGCTTGCTATGAAAAACACATTGCGGCTAAAGGACCCGAAAAACCACCCCAATGTTATTAAAACTTACCATGTCAATGCAGGAAAATTAGTGGAATCAGAGGTCATTCAATGGCCTAACTACAGTGTTGTGCACGGAGGCTATTACAGTAGCCTCGAAGACATTGGCAGGTTTTTATCTGCGGTAGCGTCTGGCAGACTGATTAAGCAGGCACAATTACAGGAATACTTTCAGCCTTATCGTCTGCGTGATGGAAATATCAGCTACTTCGCTTCTGGGTGGGATTATGGCCGCAATTGGCAGTTTCAGGAGCTTGGCCATGATGGCGGTGCGCTGAGCAGGGTACGAATCTTATACAAAGATAACTTGGGTGATGCCTATATCATTGTTTATTTTACAAATGGTAACAGTGATGGCGTTTGGTCACGAGATCTTGTGGATGCCGTTCAATCAAGCTTGTCACTATGACTGTCGCACTGTTGTTTTAATAAGCGCTGCGAACCAATTTATACAGCGCTATCTTATCAAAAGATAGGTTACGTCTTTTTCTTTAAATCAAGCTTTAACCAAACCGTCACGCCAGTGTAAAAAACCACCATTACTCTATCTGCAATAAATTGGTCTAGACCAGAAAAGAAACCCAACATTTGAGATAAAAGCAATGAGTAAACTAACACAAATCGCGGCAGCGATAGTTTTGGCTAGTAGTGCAAGTGTATATGCCTCAAGCGGAAAATTAGTCGGGGTAGTTGCAGACCCACATACAAGTTTATCGGGTGCAACTGTGCGCGTGAAGGGAAGTGAATTCTCTACGGTGACGGACTATCGCGGTGAATTTTCATTATCAAAGCTGAGCCGTGGTAAATATACCTTGGTAGTGTCTTACATCGGTTATGGAGACACCGAGGTAGAGGTTGAAGTGGTTGATGGCAAAGTAGTAACGCTTGAGCCTATCATTCTCAACAGTAGTCAAACTATTGAAGAAGTCGTGAGTGTTGGGCAAATTTTTAGAGGTGAAATGGCCGCTGCCAATACTCAGAAGAATGCATTAAGTATAAAGAGTGTCATTGCTGCGGATGGCATCGGAAAGTTGCCTGACAGAAATGCGGCGGAAGCTGTACAGCGGATCCCTGGAGTTTCTATTGAAAGAGACCAAGGTGAAGGCCGTTTTGTCGCAGTTAGAGGGCTTCCGGCGCAATGGAGCTCAACAAGTTTAAACGGTAATCGGTTGCCAACAGCAGAAGAAGAAACAACGAGCCGAGCAACCGCATTTGACTTTTTCCCCAGTGAATTAATTGAGTTCGTTGAGGTATCTAAGGCAATTACACCAGATATGGAAGGCGATGCAATTGGTGGTAATGTCAACTTTATCACTAAAAAAGGAGCTGATGAGTTCATATTGAAGACGAATGTGGGTGTCGGTCAGAATGAGCTCGCTGAAGGTAATAATTACTCGGCGAATGTGATTTACGGCGACCGTCTGCTTGATGACAAGCTTGGTTTTATTATTAATGCGACAGCTTGGAAGCGCGACTGGGCGACAGATAATTTCGAAGCACGCAGACGTGGAGAGGAAGAAAATTACGGTATTTACCGCTTAGAACTTAGGGACTATACAGGTACAAGAGAGACGTTTGGTTTAAACGGCTCTGTAGAATACGAATTAGATAGTGGTTCTATTAGCGCCAGCGCGTTATATGGCACTTTGATTGATGACGAAACACATTACAAGCATCGTTTGCGATTTGATAAAAGCCGTATCGAGCTGCAACATATCCGCGATGAATTGATCACCGAAATGACAGGGGTTGAGTTGAGAGGTGACCATGACTTGGGTATTGATAAAACCCTAAATTGGCAAATTGCCAGTTATGAAAACGAATTTCGCTATGGTAATAAGCCCAATAAACAAGACCACAGTTATTTTGTGATGCGTTTTGATCAAAAGGTTAATTACTCTGGGTTAACACAAGCGAAAAATGGAAAGTACTACGCCTACAATATTGTCGATGGTGGTCAAGACCCTTGGGACGGTATTCGTACTTATTTGCCTGAAAACTTTAAAATGGATCCGTCTCAAAGCCAGTTATCTTGGGTCAATCTATACAAAGTCTTCGTTAATGAGAAAGACCGAGCTGTGGTTAATGTGGACCTTGAATGGCAAATTGACAACGCGCTCGCTGTTAAGTTCGGTGCAAAATATCGAGATAAGCAAAGGCAAGCGAGCTTTTCGGATGAGTTCTATAGCTGGAAGGCGTCTAGTGGTGACGTGCCAACCCTAGATAGCTTTTCTTTAGCAGAACAGCCGGGTCGCACTGATTACCTGTCAGAATTACCCGTGAATTATCACGCCTTGTTCGCCCCCGTTGCATCGACAGAGGATGCAATGCAATTTTGGAATAGCAATAGGTCGAATTTTGAACTGATTGAAGACGAGTCCGCACTTGTAAACAATGGCGGGGCACTGGGTCGAAACTTTACCGTGAATGAAACACATGCTTCTCTGTATGGGATGGGAATTTATCAATTTAACCAAGATATTGAAATTGTCGCGGGTATTAGAGCAACCCATACAGACACGGATGTATCTGGATTTACCTACCTTGAGGATTCCAAAACACTTGAAGCCAACAATCATACAAAAGATTACTGGGCTATTTTACCATCGTTTCATCTTACCTATCGCGCTAGTGAAGACGTTAATTATCGCTTTGCCTTGACGCGTACATTTGCACGCCCCGACTTCGGAGACTTGACGGCGGGAGGCACTTTCTTAGAGCAAGAGCAACAGCTTAAAACCGGAAACCCTGACCTCAACCCAACATTCTCAACAAATTTAGACTTAATGGTCGAGTACTACTTCGATCGCGTTGGACTGCTATCTGCTGGTGTATTTTACAAAGACATTCAAGACCCAATTTACTGGTCTACAAGAAAAGATACTTATCGAGGCATTGACGGGATCAGCATTAATCGTCCAGAAAATGGTAACGATGCAAAAGTAGCGGGGGTTGAAGTTGCGTTTAATCGCGACTTGGCATTTATCTCCCCTCAATTAGAGCACTTTGGGGTGATGAGTAACGCGACATTGATGGACTCAGAAATGACGGGGCTCAGCCGCAGCGACAATCCTGCAATTCCAGGCCAAGCTGATGAGCTTTATAACTTCACACTCTATTACGATAACACGCAGTTTGCTGCTCGATTATCCGTTAATCACAAAGGTGCTTATATAGATGAGCACGGCACTGGTGGTAGGGCATCTCAAGAAGACATCTATTATGGCGCGAATACGACCGTTGATTTTACTACGTCATACCAACTTAATGAGCATGCTCTAGTGTACCTGGAGTTGAATAACCTGACCGACGAACCACTTGAGTACTACCAAGGAAACGAAGGGCGTCCTCTTCAAGTCGAATACTACGGTATTCGCGGTATGGTCGGGCTGAATTATCAGTTCTAGTTATTAATATCAGATGGCAGGCGCTAAGTCTGCCTTTACAAGTGGAAGTATCATGACCAATCTTCGCCTTTGGCAGCAACCACCTAATTGGCTTGAAAAAGCCAGTGGCATTGGTTTCGTCTTGTTTGCGGCATCTAGCGCGTTTTTAACTTACTTTAGTATGTATGCGTTTCGCAAGCCGTTTTCAGTTAATTCATATGAAGAATATAACAGCTCGGACTGGCTAGTGAGCTTCAAGGTGGCGCTGATACTAGCGCAAGTATTTGGCTATTTATGCGCCAAGTTCATTGGTGTAAAAGTCATCGCAGAAATGCGGCCAGACAGGCGAGTGTATGTGATCATCGGTATGATTTTAAGCGCTGAGCTTGCGTTGGTTTTGTTTGCGTTAACGCCTGTAGGTATGAATGTCTTTTGGCTCTTTATCAATGGCCTTTCACTGGGCATGATTTGGGGGTTGGTATTCAGTTACTTAGAGGGGCGTAAAAGTACTGAAATTCTCGGGGCCGTCTTGAGTGTGACGTTTATTTTGGCATCAGGTCTTGTTAGAACGGTTGGCCAATGGCTGGTGGTAGAGCTCAATGTGGCAGAGCTATGGATGCCAGCAGCAACGGGGGCACTATTTTTACCCTTGTTGTTTTTAAGCGTTTTGTGTTTAAACAGCATTCCAAAACCGACCTCACAAGATGAACAAGCCAGACAAAAACGCGCGCCCATGAGCGGCAAAGCGCGATGGCAATTTTTCAAACGATATTGGTTTGGCATCTCAGCGCTAGTTTTAAGCTTTTTACTCTTTACGGGCTTTCGAGACTTTCGAGACAACTTTTCGGCCGAAATTTGGCAAGCATTGGGCTATGGTCATGAGCCCACTATCTTCGCTTATGCAGGGATTAGAATTGCATTCTTTGTTCTGCTGGCAATGGCGGCGTTGGTATTAATTAAAAATAATCGAACCGCATTTTTCGCTAATCATTATTTTATTTTGTTTGGGGTGTTACTACTTGCTGGGAGCACGTACGGATATGAATCACAGTGGCTGTCCTCTAAAGCATGGATGGTCTTACTCGGCGCGGGTTTGTATATCAGTTACATCCCGTATAACTGTTTTTTGTTTGACCGACTGATCTCCGCAGTGGGTTCTAGCGCCAATGCGGGCTTTTTAATTTACCTTGCAGATTCAGCAGGGTACATCGGTTCTGTAGGGATTTTACTGTACAAAACGTTTGCTACACCTGAACTGTCTTGGCTGCAATTTTTTATATCTGCGTGTTATTGGGTGGCGGCGATAGCTGGCGTACTGGTTATCAGCGCATTGGTTTACTTTAAAACGACGCTTCTGAGCACACAATGGTCGTCCACTCGCAACATTGAAATCGCATCTAGCTAATCGAATTTACACTTACTAGGAATCAATATGAAACACATAGAAGCACTTATTTTGGACTGGGCAGGCACGGTTGTGGATTACGGCTCCATTGCACCAACTAGCATTTTTGTTGAAGCATTTAAACGAGGCTTTGATTTTGATATTTCTTTACAAGAAGCACGCGGCCCCATGGGAATGGGCAAGTGGGACCACATTAATACACTACTCAATACACCTGCAATAGCAAACCGTTGGCAGGCTCAGTTTGGGCGTCAACCTACACATCAAGATGTTGATCATATTTACGACACATTTATGCCTTTGCAAATAGCCAAAGTTGCAGAGCGCGCAGAACCCATTGCTGGTGTGCTGGATGTTATACATCGACTTCAAGCTCAAGGCGTGAAAATTGGTAGTTGCTCTGGTTACCCAAAACCCGTGATGGATGTTTTGGTGCCGGCTGCGGCTGAATATGGCTATGTGCCTGATTGTGTTGTTGCAAGTGATGAATGTGTTGCAGGCTCTCGCCCAGGCCCCTGGATGGCATTAGAAAATATCCAGCGCTTAGGAATTAACCGAGTTGCCTCGTGTGTAAAAGTCGATGACTCTGTACATGGCATTACAGAGGGATTAAATGCGGGTATGTGGACCATTGGGGTAGCCGTAACGGGCAATGCTATTGGTTTGAGTGAGCAAGAGTGGCAGACGTTGGACAATACGCAGCAAGCGGCTTTAACTCGACAAGCTTACAGCCAATTGTCAGCTGCGGGAGCACACTACGTGGTGGATTCACTCGCCGATGTAGATGCCGTGTTGATTGAAATTGAGTCTAAACTCGCGCGTGGAGAGCGCCCATGAAGCGTTTCCAACCGTTTTGGTTTGATGACGCAATTGCTGAGACAGATATCGTCTCAGCGAAGCCGCTAACACATAACTTAGAAACCGGCGCTTGTATCATTGGTGGCGGTTTTACAGGGCTTTGGACGGCGATTATGTTGAAGCAACGAGCGCCAGAGTTGGATGTTACGGTGATAGAAAAAGATTTATGTGGCCAAGGCGCGTCAGGCAGAAATGGTGGAGCCATGCTGACGTGGTCAACCAAGTTTGCCAGTTTGGTAAAGCAGTTCGGCCTAGAGCAAGCGCGCTTTTTGGTACAAAGCTCAGAGCAGGCCGTGCATGAAATTAAACGGTTTGCAGATAGTCACGCTATCGAGTGTGATTGCCGAGTGGACGGGACGTATTACACAGCGTCCAATCAAGCGCAAATTGCGAGCCTAGCTCCGGTCGTTTCATTACTTGAAAAACATGATCTCAACAATTGGCAAACAGTTGATAAAGAAGGCTTGCGAGCAACCGGGTCTGAGGCCAATTTACATGCAATCTATAGTCCGCATGCCGGCAGTGTACAACCCGCAAAGTTAGTGCGTGGGCTCAGAAATGTCGCGCTTAAACTTGGTGTACGTGTGTTTGAAAAAACAGCTTATCAGTCACATATAGATGGCGAGATTGTCACTATCTCAACCAAACAGGGCGTTAAGATTCGCGCGACTAGCCTGACGTTTGCCGTCAATGCGTGGCTGCCTTCTCTGCGCTCGGAGTTCTCTCGACATGTTGTTTTGGTCTCAAGTGATATGGTGATTTCTAAACCAATGCCTGAATTGCTTGAGCAACTCAAACTTGTGCATGGCGCGCCTGTCATAGATGCGAGGATTTTTGTCAATTATTATCGTACGACCTCTGAAGGCAGATTAATGCTAGGCAAGGGAGGTAACTATTTTAGTTTTGCGAATCAAGTACAGACTCGTTTTGATGCACCGAGCCGTTATTTAGATATTTTGCACCGTTCACTCGCGCACTTTTTTGATACCCCTTTACCTATCGAGCGAACATGGACGGGCCCATCTGATCGCAGCGTTTCAGGTATGCCATTTTTTGGCCTACTCAAAGGAAAGAAGAATGTATTTTATGGCAGTGGCTATTCTGGCAATGGTGTTGTGCAATCTTACTTAGGAGGAAAAATCCTGTCATCTTTGATAGCCAATCAGCAAGACTGCTGGAGCCAATGTGCATTGGTAAATGGCAAGCTAGCTAAATTTCCTGCTGAACCATTCAGAAGTATTGGTGCATATGCGATTAGAAACGCAATAAGGCGTAAAGAGCATGCGCAAGATATGAATTTGGTGCCATCCAAATTAGACACTTGGCTGAGTAGGTTAAGCGGCAGCGCGGCTAAGCTGGACCCAGATGTAAACAGTGTTTGAATTGAGTTTTAGATTTACACCAAATGAGATTCCGATTGTCATAAAAGTCACGTAAGCTTGTCACATCTTTGGGGTTTGTACTTTTAAAATACCATGTTGCTTTATCAAAAAATCCGTAATTATATTCAAGATTTACTAGCTCAAGGCTCCATGCAGCCTGGGTCAAAGTTACCTTCAGAGCGGAGTTTACAAGAGGAGTTTAGCTCTACACGGATCACCGTGAGAGAGGCACTTGCAAGGCTTGAAGCCGAGGGCGTGATATTTAGCCAAAAACGCCGTGGTTGGTTTGTCACACCACAAAAACTGCGGTGGCACCCTGCGCGTAAAGTAAACTTTAATCGCTTAACCAAGGAGCAAGGATTTGAGCCGAAAACGGAGGTGATTAGTATTGAAGCGCCAAGCACTGCACACCAAGTGGCTCATGAGCGATTTGAAGGCGAGGCCATTTACAAACTGACTCGAGTAAGAAAGGTCGATGAGCGTGCAATTTTGATGGAAGAAATATACTGTCTCGCAGCACGATTCGAAGGGCTTGAAAATCAGGTATTAAACGGTTCAATTACGGAGGTGATGTCTACAGAATATAATGCTGAAGTGAGCCATGAACAATGTGTGATTAGTGTCACTGTATTACCTGACGAAGCGTCTTCAAGACTGGAAAAGAATAGCGGGGCACCATGTTTAAAAGTACAAAGAGCACGTTATGATGCTCACAAGCAATTAGTGGACTACAACATAGAGTATTGGCTTCATGACGCCATAGAAATGGTGGTTGAAGGGATATAAGGTTAAATGAGACGCGATAGCGCACTACCGCGTCATTGTGAGTGAAAGTTTACATTGCCTGCAATAGCAAAGCGACGCCAATCCCACCACCAGTGCCAATAATGACTCCCATTAATGCCATGAGAATGGCGACAGGCACCAGTGTCTGACTGTAAGCTGCTGCAAGAACAGGAGAGGAGGCGACGCCTCCGATATTTGCCAGAGAAGCAATACCACAGGTGAACAGATCGAGTTTAAAGATTTTAGCAATGGTGGTCAGAATAAGGCCATGAATAAGTAAAATGACAAAGCCGGCCAGTATGTATGCTGGTGCCTGCGTTAGCTCCGCAAAATTAGCATTAGCAGCGATTAGTGCAACCAAAGTGTAAAGTAAAACATTGGACAGTTGAGGCGAGCCAGGAATTTTTCCCAGTGGTGTCATGGCGCAAATTACACCTACAAACGTGACTATCATGATACTCCATGTCGTGCTGGTCAATACGGCATTTTGTGGCAATAGCGCTGATGCGTAGTTTGCAAGTGCTGATAAACCAAAAGCACAGCCGAGTAACAACATCATATCTGGAAAAGTCGTTTCTTTGCGAATTTGATCGTTTGAAAGGGTCAGTTTTTCTTGCAGGTCGTCTAGGGTGCTGGTATCTGCTTTTGTCCATTCGTTAAATTTGTGGGCAAAGGGCACGAGTGCAAGCAAAAACATAATCCACATAGCGTAGTCAATCGAGTCTATCAGTAACGTATAGCCCATGCCCGCATCGTTTAGGCCTAGGGCTTGCTGAACTGCCACCATATTTTGGGTGCCACCTATCCAGCTTCCAGCAAGTGCACCAAAGGTCAGTGCAGCGTTATCGTTTAAGTAATTTTGGAACAGGGCGAATGAGACGATAAAGCCAAGTACAATACTGAGTGTCGCGGCAAAAAATGTGCCCAGTAGTTTTGGCCCGAGTTTGACGATGTCTCTTAAGTCTGCCCTCAATAACATAAGAAAAATCATTGCTGGTAAAATAGCATTTCTAACTTCACCACGTGCTTGTTTAACGGAATCTGTCATTTCCCAAACACCTAAAGTGGACATCACCATCGCAGAGAAATATATAATAATAACTGCTGGGACATATTTAAAAAAACGACCGTCTTTATATTTATTTTCATACCAAATGACGAGACCTGAAAAGAACATTAAAAATGCGATAAATGAGAATCCATCTTGGATCATGATTTCCTCTATTTTAATTATTATTTAACCAGCGCTATGCTAGCTGATCTCCTTGAGAAAAACGATGGTAATCTTTGACACCATGTGATTTGGCAAGCTGCTTGTTGCCGGTATTTAGGCTAATAATCCAAACACGTCCTTATTTATGCTTTGACTCCTATGCGCTTTAATTAAAAAATTCCCAAATTTTAGACTAAAGGCTAATTGCTTTTGTAAAGTTGTAATTTGTTCCTATCTATATGTTTTAAATAAACTTTATTTTTATTTTCACTGGCGAACGGTTTCTGCGTGTCTATATTTAAGGTTCAATATGTATGCAAGAAGGAACAACTTATGCGAACGTTAAGGCAATGCAGTATTTATCAACGCCTCACGATTTTAATTGGGACAGTGATTGCCGCTTTGGTGATCCAAAATATTCTTAATTTGCAGCGTCAATATGCTGCATTGGAATCACAGCAATACGAAAAAACACAAAGCTTAGTAGAGAGTGCTCACAGTATTTTACGCCATTTTTATCAACTACAGCAAAATGGCACCTTATCCGAATCAGAGGCGCGCCAAAGTGCATTGAATACGTTAGCGAGCTTACGGTATGAAGGTAATAATTACTTTTGGGTAAATGACTTTGAGCCTGTCATGGTCATGCATCCCTTTAAGCCAAACCTAAACGGCAAGTCACTTACTGGGGTAAAAGACCCCGACGGCAAAGCGCTTTTCGTGGACATGGTAAATGTAGTGAAGCGGCAAAATGGTGGGTTCGTACCATACAAATGGCCAAAACCGGGCGCGGAGCAGCCAGTTGAGAAAATTTCTTTTGTGAAAGGGTTTGAACCGTGGCAATGGATTGTTGGTTCAGGCGTTTATCTAGATACAATCTATGCAGAATATCAGTCGCAAAGAAATGACCTGCTTGTCGATTTTGGTGTGATTATTATTCTTGCGATTAGCTTGAGCATACTCATTTCAAAAAGCATTTTGCATCCCATTCGAGAAACTGCGAATACCATGAAGCGCATTGCCAATGGGGATGGAGATTTGACTTTGCGTCTAGATGAGTACGGTAAAGATGAAGTGGCTAAACTGACGAAGCACTTTAATGCTTACACAGAAAGAATGCGCAGTTCAATTTTGAAAGTTGCAGGCAACAGCGACAGCGTAAAAAACCTTGCCCATGAGGTGGATCAGGCTGGGCGCGGAAATTTAAACTTCATCGAAATGCAAAATGACAACAGCCGGCAAGTTGCTACTGCGGTTGAACAAATGAGTATGCAGATTCAAGAGATTAACAATAACGCTGAAGCGGCTGAGCAAGCTGCAAGCGATGCGATGAAAAATAGTGCATCAGGTAAAAATACGCTCGCAAAAACAATTGGTACGATTGAGAGTCTTTCTTCAAACATCCAGCAAGTCAATGAAGTAACCAGTTCATTGGCTGAGGAAAGCAATAATATAGGCTCTGTGCTGGATGTTATTCGCGGTATTTCAGAACAAACAAACCTATTAGCTTTAAACGCAGCAATTGAAGCAGCCAGAGCTGGAGAGCAGGGAAGAGGATTTGCGGTTGTTGCTGACGAAGTCAGAACGCTTGCAAGTCGAACCAGTGAAAGTACCGATGAAATTCAATCTATGATTGAGCGTTTGCAGCAGGGAGCGCAAGCGGCGGTGATTGCAGTGCAACAAAGTCAGGCAACTTCAAAAGAATCAGTACAACAAGCTAAAGAAGCGGATACTGCTTTGACTGAGATTGAACGCTTAATCGAAGTAATTTCGCAAATGAACAGCCAAATTGCGCGCGCCACACAAGAACAATCACATGCAGCTCAAGAGGTTAATCGGCGCATAACGGATCTGTCGGATTCTACAAATCTGTCCTTAGATGCTACGCAATCACTGACCGATACGAGCAAGGCACTGCGCAGCGCCAGTCAAGAACTTGGGCTTGTGGTTGAAGGTTTCAGAGTTTAGTGCAGCAATTCGGAGCTGACTATAAATGCGGCTCCGTATAATCAGCGATTTAATAATGGCCTTAAATTACTGTATGGGTATATTAAAAGCATGTAGACTGCGCCTTTTAGCCTGAAGCTGGCGCTTTCCATATCTCAAAGAGCAGCTGCCGAGTAGTTAGTTCATTATTTTTTTGTGTATTTTACGGGTGATTCCAGCCGAGTTATTCTTTTTCCCAAAGCACTGAAGCAGATATATCTGAATGAAGAGTTGGCAAACGAGCGAATACACTGAACTCAAGTGGCGATGAGTGGCGTTATTGTGATTGGCTTGTTAGTCACATTCTCTAATTATTTATTAGTTGCTAGCCACCCAAACCAAGTGGTTTTACAGAGCGAGTCTTTGAAATGTGGCAAGGCAAGGGGATGAGGGAAAAGTGATAATGAATGGTAACTATATGGAAATTGGCTATTTTCATAATGACATGACGAATAAAATAATAAAAATAGTTTTAAACGATTCGAACAAAGAGCCAAAATAGAAACTAATTATTTGAAATTGATTAAACAATTGAACTCGACTCTGATTAAAGGATAAGAAGTAATAAGATGAAAACGACATTGATATTGTGCTGCTTGGCTTTTATTTTGATTGGCTGCCAGTCAAATCAAGCTAATCAACAACAGAGCGAGGCTGGACCAAGTTGCCTGCCAGAGCACTTTACTTATGCTTGTCATAGTAAAATGAAGAAAAAAGTAATGAGTGATGCCACTGCGGTTAAAGTGCTTAATGCGTATGACTACACTTATGCTGGTAATTTGGATAAAGCACTTGATATTTTATTGAGTATTCAGCCAATCAACTCCCATGATCGGGCTGTGGTTGATTACTATATCGGTAGTATTTCATTTCATAATCAGATGCCAAAACAAGCCGTAAAGTACTTGAACCGTGCGGTTCATTTAAAAGAGCTTAATGCCTATGACCACGAAAAGGCATTGAAGAACCTAATTGAAATATTCGTTGGGTTGAATAACCATGAAGCAGCCAAGCAGCAACTGCAAGTCTATTACACCTATCTTGATAGGCCGCTTGATAAAACGGCCTATCAGTTACTGCTAGACAAGCATGTAGCGCCAAAACCGGTTATTCGCATAGAACCAAAATACCCGATACATGCGGCCCAAGCAAAGGTAGAAGGACATGTTCAACTTATGTTCGACTTAAACATGCAAGGCTTTCCAATAAATATTGAGGTGACTGAGTCAGTACCAATTGGCGTGTTTGACAAAGAAGCGAAGGCGGCGCTGGCAAAATGGAAGTATCATGTGCAACTTAATGAAAACGGAAATGTACAGAACGGTAAACGACTGGAAGTGCAATTGGACTTCAAATTGAAATAAATTTGTCGATGCGTTTTCGAGAGTGTTTCGGGGACATACCCAAAAAGCGCAGTGCAAAAACTGGTTATGCACTGCGATAATCACTGTTTGTCTTTTACCAATACTTTGCTTGAGCAACAGCCTCTAGTAATTGTGTGATGTCTTGAGGAGTTACTTCGCCGATATTACCAATTCGGAAGCAGTCGGCATTGGAGACCTTGCCTGGGTAAATCACAAAGCCTAAAGATTTTAATTTCTGATAAAAACGTTTGAAGTCGTATTCAGGCGAGTTTGGTGAATAAAAAGAGGTAATAATTGGTGATTGTAGCTCTATCGGGAGTAAGGCTTTAAACCCAAGTGCTTGCATGCCTTTAACGAGCAGCGCTTGGTTTTTTGCATATCGCTGGTAGCGCGCTGAAATACCACCTTCTTGTTTGAGTTCAGTTAATGCTTGGGCAAACGCTCTGACAACATGGGTCGGTGAAGTGAAGCGCCACTTTCCTTGGTTTTGCTCCATGGTTTGCCACTGTGCGTATAAATCGAGGGATAATGACCGAGCATTATCTTTAGCGTTGTGCATAAGCGCTTTTTTGGCAATGACAAAGCCAAACCCCGGTACACCCTGGATGCATTTATTGGCGGAGCTTATCAATACGTCAACTTGCCAGTCTGCAATGTCAAAAGGGATCCCACCAAAGCTACTCATTGCGTCTAGTATCATGACTTTCTTGTGTTTGTTTACGACAGCTGCAATCTCTTTTGCTGGGTTTAAAATACCGGTTGTGGTTTCGCAATGCACCATCGCAACATGTGTGATAGTCGGATCTGAAAGTAGTGCCTGTTCGACATCTTTAATGTCTGGTTGCTGCGTTTCAGCATAATTTAACGCCGTACAAGCAATTTTAAGGTATTGTGCAATTTCGATTATACGCGCGCCATAGGCCCCATTATTAATTACTAGTAGTTTGCCGCCATTGGGAATAAGCGTGCCTATGGCAGACTCGACACTACTAGTGCCACTTCCTTGCATTAATGTTGCGGTATATTCAGTGCTGCTAGTGGCGAGTGAGCATAATTCGCTACGAATGGCCTGTACAATGTCTAAGTTATAATCATCATCCCAAGTACACCAATCTTTTAGCATGGCTTCTTTAACAGTATTTGATGTAGACAATGGGCCAGGGGTTAATAGTAAATAATCGTTGTTCATGATGCTTCTCTTTCTGGTCTATACCAGTTATTAAAGCACGAAGTTAATGACGGTTTGATGACGACAATAAGTCAGTCGGCAATTTTTAAGTGGTTGCAATAAACTGGGGAAGTTGAACAAAGAGCTGTGATATCACGCATGATGTTGCGATACCACAGCAGATTAATCGTTAATCACTTAAGGCGGATTAGAAAGTGTAACTTAACCCAACATAAGCTGTTCTCGGAGCGCCAGGTTGAATTCGTTCCCTGCCGTAGCGTTTTTCGGCCTGAAGCGCGTATTTTTTATCTGCCACATTAGCAAGGCGAACATGGAGTTTGAGAGCTTCTGACAATTGATAGTTTACTTTTAAGTTTGCAATTGTATACCCGTTGTATTTTTCGGAATTTTCGGCATCCATCCAGTAATCGCCAATGCTTTTGAGTTCAGCAGTGATTTGTAGTCCTTCAAGTAGCGGGCTGGTGTGATTCACTCTTAAGTTGGCGACATACTCTGGCGCCATTTGTAAGCTATTGCCAGTGAGTTCTTTTTCGTCTCTATCTTGTCGGTTTTGATCTTGAATATAGTGTCCAAACTCGTGGTTTGACTGGCTGTAGGCTAACGCTAGCGACCAGTTAGGGCTAAAGGTATAGTTTGCACCGAACTCGAAACCTTGGTGTTTCACTTCACCTGCGTTAGTTCTATAGCTAGCACCTAAATTATCATAGGCAGTTACAATAGCGTCTTTAACGTCCATTACATAATAGGCGACTTCAACCGAGAGTTTGTCTAAATTGGCTTTGTACCCTATCTCATAGGTGTCGGATGTCTCCTCACTGAGAGAGTCTAGTTGAGAGCTGGTTTCCTTGGTTTTAAGGTGATACATTTCTGACGCGGTTGGAAGTCGAATAGCACTTGCATAACGCACATATACGCTAGCATTATCCTGAAGTTTGTAATTCAAACTGGCTTTCGGACTAAAGTGTTCAAATGTGTCACTGCGGCTAGGTATTGAGCGATTATTAAACCCGTCGTCATCGTATGTCGGTAAGTGGTTGTCAAAATCATACTCGTTATAATCATAGCGCAATCCAACGGCGTAACTTAATTGATCATTAAGGTGGCCAATGTGCTGAACATAAGGAGAAATACCCGTGTAGCGGGTAGTATCATTATAGAAAATATGCCCTTTGGGGAACGTTTTACTTGAGCGGCCAGATGTAGTGATAGTGGTTGGCTGATAAGAGTATGCTTCACCTTCAGATCGTTCTATATCGATACCTACTGTAGTTTCAAAGTCACTGCTATGTTCAAAGTTACTTAGAGCCAATAAACCAAGAGATCTCACACTCGATTCAACATTGGGCATATTTGGTTGCCATGTGGCGATATAATCATTACTTCTGTAGCGCAAATAAGGTATGACAGAGGCATAAAAATCTTGGCTTTCATACTGGTATTCGGAGCTCAAGCGCACGTAATTTGTGTCTCGGCGGGGGTCAATATCTAACACGTTTTGTGATAAGCCGGATTGTGTGGGATCAGCCGCAAATTCTTCACTGTTGAGTGCATCAAGCATCTGTTGGTCGAGTGTCGATGCAATTAAGCTTGTTTTGACGCTTTGCTTGTCATCAATGGTCAGTTCATGCAGTACATTAAACTCAGACTTTTTGACGCTACTGTGTGTTCGCCAGCCTTCATTGTTTAGGTGTGCCGCTGAGATTCTAACGCCATTATTATCGGACATTTTATGAACTAGGGCACCATTAAATTTCTGGTAGCCATTTTCTCCAAATGTGGTGGCTAGTTCATTATTGCTGGTATTAACAGGTGCTGAAAGCACGTTTACTGTTGCTGCCACCGCTCCTGAGCCGTATAGACTAGTACCCGCACCTTTGATGACTTCTAACTTTGACGTTGACGAGTTTGTGCTAGCCCACCAAAGCGCATTGTGATTATAGAATGCAGCAGATTGCAGTGGCACATTGTCTTGAAGGTAAAGGGTATAACCGCCATAGTTTATGGGCATACGGATTGCGGCATTGTGTCCTTGTCCGCCAGAAAGTTGGTTTAACAATACACCCGAAATTGTTTCCAAAGATTCTGAGACATGCTGTGCATTATCATTTCTTATCACATCTTCTGATACGCTACCTACACTGAGTGCTAAGTCTGTATTCGCTTTGGCTGTACGGCTTGCTGTGACAATAATTTGCTCAATATCATCAGCTGCACCTTGCTGTGCAACGGCAATATCAGCTTGTAAAAGTGCAATAGTAATCAGTGAATAAGAAAAGCCTGATTTCATTATGCTTGTTCCTTAGTTATTTTTAGTAATTCGTTGTTATTTAAGTCACGTTGCTTTCTCGCCCGACGCTGGCGAGCTGTTCTAGCAAAATATATGCTAGTGCCTAGTATCGCAACGGAGACTAGCCCAAGACAAATTATTGCGATAACACTGTCGCGAAGATCTTTGCCAATCGGGTTTAAAAAATGATATTTGTGCAAGTAACCAAAATGCCAGCTACGCGCATTTTGCCATGTATCGTCGACTGCTGCGATATAACCAGTGTGAGGTTCGACGCTATAAAGTGTGCTTGGACTTTGCTCAAACCTGAGCTGGATAACAGGCAGACGCTTATTGATAAAGCCATAGGTTGGCCCAAACTTATCAATTTTTTCAGCGTGAAAAACTTGGCCTCTTACATCCAATTGAGTAGACAAAACCTGCTCGGCGAGGAGTTGGTTAGTTACATTTTTTGGCGCATCTTGCCAATACGAAAACTGCATTCTGCGTTTGTTGAAGGTAACGACTTGGCTGTAAATTTCACCCTTAATAGCAACAAGCTGGAAGTTATCGCCATTTGCTAATGCAAGAGCTTGTATCGGGTCATGGGTCAAAGCTTGAGTATTCAACGTATTGTTTGGTGCAACTTGCCGAAACGATTGAGGGTAAAACTTATCGATTAAAATGTGCATACTGCTTGAAGAAAAGCCGAGTAAACATAAGCTGAGAGAAAGGCCTGCTGTACGGTGCATTGTTTGAGTATTTAGATGTGTAGATTTAATGCGCGACCAAAGTAGGCTATACGCAATAAGTCCCAGAAGTGCCATAACGAATAGGGCACTACTTATCAACAGCATGGGGATTATACGTACAATACTATTACGCTCACCTATAAACTGCCAAGTATGTAGTTGCTTAAACCAATAAGACAGAGATTCGCGCATCGGTGTATTGTGTGCGGTAACTCTTTTACCAAGCGTATCGATATATAAGAGGTTGCCATTGTCTAAGGTAAAGCGGTATGCCGGAAGAACGCGGTTTATTTCGGGATAGGCTGGACTAAACTGCGTAATTAATCTTGATTCAACTATATTTGCTTTAGACCATTTACTCGCTAAAGATTGGGCATATTGATGATCAGTTAGATTCGATACTTGCCCATCAATGGGCAAGTAGTGGACCAGCAATTCATTAAACTTAACTTCCCTAATTTGGTAGTAATAGCGCCCATCATATTGTATTAGGCTTGCATGACTAAAGTGTTCTATACGCGCTTTATTCAGCAGATCTCTCAACTGTGCATAATTTTGTAAATATTGCGTATTAACCTGAACAGGCGCTGCATCGATCCTAGGCGCTTTTGCAAAGTGCGACATGATAGGGTGCAGTAAACCAGAAAGAGCCCAAATTAGGAAAGGTACCAGGCAAAAAAGGGCTATTCGCCTATGCCATTTTAGCAGCCGTTTAAGCATATGATTATTATTATATTGAGGATAATTTTCATATTATATGTAACGAGTGCTGAGAATGGCATGTGACAAATTGTCGCATGTTGGCTGCATTTACTTAACACTGCCAGTACCTAGCAAGTTGTAAGCAAATGTGAGTGCCTATATACAGGCATCTTTTTGGCTGATACATTATTAAAAGAATCGAAATAGGATTGTGCGTTAATTTATTTAAATAACATCCTATTTTGTTCAAGCATTGATAGCACCTCAAATATTATAAAAAGGAACTGGCATGTTTATCGTCACACTAAATTATTTAGTTGGTTTATCTGAAGTTGATAAGTATTTACCACTACATGTTGAATATTTGGACAAGTGTTACGACGATGGCATTTTTTTAATGTCTGGTCGTACTGAGCCTAGAACTGGTGGGGTGATTTTGGCAACTTCTACCTCGAAAGAGCAGCTGGAGACGGTTTTAAGTGAAGATCCCTTTTTTAAAACGGGTATAGCTGAGTATCAAGTCACAGAGTTTGTCCCTTCTAAAACAGCTAAGGAACTTGATTATTTATTATAAAAAATTAGGCAAAGAAGATTAATTCAATCGAATAATTTATATATTAAAGACGCTTTGTGAATTAGTTAATATTTTGAATCACAACAGATACCTTCGCACATTATTTGAATGATGAATGGCCTGCTTTTGGCGGCACTATAAAAAATTGCCGCCATACTAACCTCTAAGTAAATCAACGTAAACCAAGACTTTAAAAAGCACTGCCGCTTCAAACTATGTGCGAAAATAAGACTATTACACTCTTTGGTTATGTTCTATCTCAAAGTAAGTGTACATATTAATGCTCTATATCATCTTATATTATGATTTTGGTAAATGCAGGTTTAATTTTTTACGTTAAAATGTTTTTGTTTGTTAATTTGGTGGTTTGAAATTATAAATGCTTTAATAATAGGAAGTAGCATAATGATTAGGTTCGCGAATAAGGGGGACGCGGTCAGTTTAACTGCACTGGCACTCCAAGTATGGTTTAACACATATACAGTAGATGGAATGCGAAGAGAGTATGCTGATTTTGCAATAAACCACTTTACAACGGACTACTTTAGCAACCTTTTATCACTGAAAGACTACGAGATATTGGTATATGAACGCCAGGAAGCAATTTTAGGTTTGGCCGTTGTTAACAAAAGCTCATTTTTTGAGGGGCCTGACAATGGCTACGAGTTAGAAAAGCTTTATGTACATACACACTTTCATGACAAAGGTGTGGGGAGCGCACTTGTGAATGCGGTGCGAAAAAACTTTGGCGCACCATTTTGGCTATATACCTGGACTGAGAATGCCGCTAATTCATTTTATAAGCGCTTGGGGTTTAAGCAAGCTGGCGAGTTAAGCTTTGAGTTTGCCGGCAGCACTATTACAAATAATGTTTATATAAGCCCACCATAAAAATACTGGGCTTTATCAATATGCAACTTGCTACTGATTTGAACCTAAGCGTTCAAGTTTTGTGCATGTAGATTCAAAAGGTCATGCATTTTAGTATCACTTAAAAGTCTAAGCCGACTGATTGAGCAGTTGCGAGATGACTTCCCTCGCTTGGTCAAATTCAAAGTCTTCGATTAGCTCAACAAGTTGATTACAGGTCTCTTCGCTAATTTTATGTTTTGTTTTAAGTTCTTGCACCTTCTCGACCGATTGGGTATCGCAGCTTAAAAGCAGTTCTTCTAGCTCTATGAAATCATCCCGTGACAGGTTTAAAGGCACCACATTCGACACTTTTTGCTCTGGTGCTGCAGTTTCTTGAGGTTGAGATTCAGATAATGCTTGATGTAACTCCCGTAAGTATTGAGTCATCACTTCAATGTTTTCAGAAGGAACCTTCTCGCCTTTTGAAATTGCAGACTCAATATCCGATGCTTGTTTTGATAACTCATCAATACACAGATTTGCACTTGCCCCTTTCAGTGAGTGCGCAATGCGTTCTGCGTGTTCTAAATCACCAATAACGAGCGCTTGGCTTAAGTTGATAGTTTCTTCAATTTGGTTTCTAGCAAACTTCCTGATGATGTTCCAAAATGCTTTTTCGTTGCCGCCAAGCCGCTTAATTGCGCATTCAACATTTACACCTTTCAAGCTGGGTGTTTGATGGGTATCTTCTACCGGCTCGGGGCTTTTCTCTTGCTTTGGTGTTGCAATTGATGGTTTAGGCTTTGCTCCGCGCTTTGTTGATAAGTGTGACTTTATTGTTTCCGCCATCTGGTTAAAGTTAATGGGCTTACCTATATGGCCATCCATACCTGCCTGTTCACATTTTTCGAGGTCTTCTTTCATCACATTTGCTGTCATCGCAACGATGGGTAATGTGTCAAATTTACTGTTTTTTCTAATGTTTTTCGCTGCGCTATAACCGTCCATAACCGGCATTTGAATATCCATAAGAACAATATCGAACTGCTCTTCGTTGACCATATCAACAGCAATTTGCCCATTGTCAGCAATTTTGACTGCTAAATTGAGTGAGCAAAGCATTTCATTGGCGATTTCTTGATTTGTGCTGTTGTCTTCCACCAAAAGCACTTTTTGCTGGTTAAATTCTATTTGTTCTGATTGCGACGTGTGTGTTGAGGCAACACCAGAAGTCTGTGGTGTGAGTTTGAATGACTCCATAATCGCGTCTAACAAGATGGATGCGTTAACTGGTTTTAGAATAATTGCATCGATCAAATCATGGATCTCGGCATTCATGCCAATGTCTGTGCCATAGGCCGTCACTAAGATATATTTAGGCTCTTCTTCGAGTTCGAGTGACTTTATATGCTTAATAGCATCGATACCGCTCATATGCGGCATTTTCCAGTCCATAAAGATGATGTCGTATTTACTCGCTTGCACCAATTCAACGGCACCTGCACCACTGGCACTACAAGTAACATTGAACTTCATAGCTTTGAGTAAATTCGTGAGAATAGACCGTGCACTCTCATTATCATCAACAACCAGAACGCGTTTCCCTGTTAATTGGCTGTCTGGACAAATGACGTTGGTCAGCTTGGCTGACTGCAATCCACAGCGCGTAGTGAAGTAAAACTCCGAGCCATTGCCTTCTTCACTGTTTACCCCAATACTGCCATCCATAAGCTCGACAAGTTTTTTCGAAATGCTCAAACCGAGCCCTGTACCACCGTACTTTCTCGTAATGGAACCATCGGCTTGAGAAAACGCCTGAAACAGCTTATCTTGCTGCGCTTGTGACATGCCAATACCTGTGTCTTTGACGCTGAACTTTAATGTTGCTGTATTTTCTTGCTGCTCTACAGTGGTAACAGAGATTGTTATTTCCCCTTGCTCTGTAAACTTGATGGCGTTACCGCATAAGTTAATAAGCACCTGACCTAACCTTAGGGGATCCCCTATAAGGCTTATCGGTACATCTGGCGCAATATCCAGCAGCATTTCAAGGCCTTTCTCTTGCATGCGTATCACATTGATGTTGACCACGTTATCGAGCACTTCTTGCAGTGAGAAATCAATTTGCTCAACTTCTAATTTTCCCGACTCAATTTTTGAAAAGTCTAAAATATCGTTTATTATCCCAAGTAAACTCTTGGCTGCTTGGTCAATCTTGTTTACGTAGCCAGATTGCTGTTCAGTGAGGTCCGTTCTCAAAGCCAAATGACTCATGCCAATGATTGCGTTCATGGGTGTGCGGATCTCGTGGCTCATGTTCGCTAAAAATTCACCTTTTGCGGTGCTCATTTCGTCGGCTTTGTCTTTTGCAAGTCTCAGCTCTAACTCCATTTGTTTGCGCTCTGTTACGTCTAATAACAGGCCTACGACACCTGCTAGTTCATTTTCAGCGTTAGTAAACACGGCCTCGTAGACAATGAAGTTACGTGGCGTATTTTCGGAATTATTTATAGTGATCTCGTAGTGCTGGTTGGAATTACCAGTGAGTAAATCTTGATGTGATTGCTCAAACACTTGAGCGATTTCATAATTGAAGATGTCTTCTGCAGTTGCGTCTAACACATCTGCGTCAAATGTCCCAAAATACTGGTGAAAAACGCTATTAACTCCCAAATATTTGCCGTCGCTATTTTTGTAGTACATTGGGCTTGGAATGGCATCGAGAATTTTTTTATTGAGCTCTAATTGTTCTACAATGCGTTTTTCTGCTTTGGATTGTAGATCAATATTTTGTGTGAGTTGCAGGCTGACTGCTAAGTCGTTAATTACAGACTTAATCCATTTATAGTCTTGATCTGTCAATGCAACTAAGCTGCCCAGCTCTAATAAGCCTATGCTGTCATTGCTCACCACCAGAGGAAAGTAATAAAGTTCACAGATTGATAGTTTTTCGCCGTTGAGCTCAATGGCGTACTGATCCTTCTCAAACTTCATAGAGTAGGGCTTTTGCGTGCTTAGTACATGAAAATGGATAGAGTCGTAATTGCTGTAAGTTTTTGCAGAATTGCAGCTGTACCCAGTTCCAGCCACGCGATTTAGCACTTTTTGTTCTTCAAAGACATAAAGCCCCAGTAATGGCACGGAAAGGCGCTGTTCTAAAAACTGTAGCAACTCTTCACCAAGTTCGTGGGGGTTCTTTTTGCCTCGAAGAGCAAGACCAAAGTCTTTCATAATCGTGTTAAATTCTAGTTGCTCTGACAAGTCACCCAGTAACTTATTCATTGATTTGGACAGGTCTGAGAGGTCGCCTTTTACTGACTCGTCCAAAGTAAAGTTGTAGTTACCTTGCTCAACATTGCTGACGACTTGTTTTTGAATTGATGCCACAGGGTTGATGTAAAGCCGCCAAAGTAAATAAAACGACAGAGCAATATTAACCAACAGCACTATATTAAAAATGTTTCTGAGAAAGTAAGCATTACTTAAACTGGTTTGGTGGCTTTCTAGCTCAGTTGTGAGACGTGATTCAATGGCTCTATGCGCCTCGCCAATTGCAGACATAATCTTTGATTTTTCAACTAAGTAGTTATCACTGAACAAGATTTTTTGCGCACTTACAAGATCAGGGTCTGCATCTTTTACCCAGTTTCCGTACTCGTCTTTGTGTATGCCTTCAATTGCATTAAAAGCTCGCCTTTCGAGGCTTACAAGAGAGTTTGAGGTTGAAAGCGCATTTTGCATTTGTAACAGTTCAAAGTCTTGCGCGCCGAGCTGTTGAAAGCGCTCAATAATGTTGTGGCCATCTGTGATTCTTTCATATTGCGGCAAGCTGGAGTGGGGCGCAGCCAAGCTATCCCAGTAATCATAGGTATTTGCATTTTCGGCGATCACTTTGCCATCGCGGACAAGCAGAGTGTAACTAAATAACTGCTGCCATTTATCGTTTCCTGTGACAGCATAAGCCCTTGCAAAGTTGGTTAGATTATCCGAACTGAGTTTCAGCTCGTGGGCCAGCTCAGTGAGCTTAAATAATTGGGTTTGTTTTGCAGATAGCGCGCTTACTTCGGTTTTCACATAGTAAGACATCAGCCCAATCCCGATGCTGACGAGGAGCATGATTGAGAATGTGATAAAAAAGCTGATTCTTAAACTTTTCATCGGATCCGGTCCAATCTTGGCGTTTCACTAATAATAGACCTATATTTTTGTGTGTGGTGAACAATTGTCCAACAAATCAATAGAAGGGACTATGGAACAGCAAAAAACAGTGCTAGTGGTTGATGACGTTAAAGAGAATTTAGCTTTCATGACGGAGATCATTAAGGATAAATACCGCGTGCTGGCAGTAAAAAGTGGCGAAGCTGCAATTTCAGTCGTCGCCAAAAACAATGTCGATATTATTTTGCTTGATGTTGTTATGCCTAATATGAATGGCTATGAAGTAATTAAGTATTTGAAATCACACGAGGTTTATAGCGAAATACCGGTTATTTTCCTGACTGCGAAAACCAGCGTTGAAGACGAAGAAAAAGGCTTTTTACTGGGGGCGTGTGACTATATCAACAAGCCCATTAGCCCTCCGATCTTGCTAGCTAGGTTGAATACTCACCTTTTAAACAAAGAATCCAAAGATATCCTTAAAAACAAAAATGATTATTTAGAAGAGGAAGTTCAAAAACGCACCGAACAAATGTCTAGGTTGCAAGACGTGACTATTCAGGCGATGGCTAGTTTGGCTGAAACGCGAGATCAAGAAACCGGAAATCATATTCGCCGAACACAGCTATACGTTAAGTTACTCGCTACCATTATTAGTGAAAAAGATAAGTACAAAGAAGTACTTACATCTGAAACAATCAACAACTTTTATAAATCAGCCCCTTTGCATGATATCGGCAAAGTGGGTATTCCGGATAATGTGTTACTCAAACCAGGTCGTTTAACCGCCGATGAGTTTGAAATAATGAAAAACCATACAGTGTTTGGCCGCAATGCAATTGAGACGGCTGAGTCAGCGCTTGGTCAAACAGATAGCTTTTTACAAACAGCAAAAGAAATTTCCCATTACCACCATGAAAAGTGGGACGGTTCGGGATATCCAATGGGATTGAAGGGGGACGAAATACCGCTTAGCGCTCGCTTAATGGCCATAGCGGACGTTTATGACGCGTTGATCAGCAAGCGGGTATACAAGGATGCAATGGAGCACGATAAAGCAATTGCAATTATGAGAGAGGGACGTGGGACGCACTTTGACCCGGAATTACTCGACGAGTTTTTGCAAAAAGAGGATTTGTTTTTTGATATTTCCCAACAGTATCGAGACTAGCATCTAATTGGGGGTGGTATGAAATACACTGTATTATTAGTGGACGACGATGAAGTTAATCATGATATTGCTAGGACGATGTTAGGCGATGAGCATGAGTATTTTTCGGCGTTTAATGGTGATGAAGCGTTAGCGTTGTTTGATGAACGAAAATATGATGCGGTATTGCTTGATGTTGTCATGCCGGGCATGAATGGTTACGAAGTGTGCAAAGCAATACGAAACAAGCATGTCAACTCAGATACACCAGTATTATTTGTCTCTTCTAAAGACTGCATAGAAGATAAATTAGAAGGTTTTAAAGCAGGAGGAGATGATTATATCACTAAGCCTTTCGATGCTGATGAATTGAGCTTTCGAATAGAGCGGCTAGTGAAATACAGCAGTGAAATTGACACTTTAAAAGTAAACTGTGAGACCGCTGAAGAAGTCACTATGACGGCAATCACGAGTTGTAGTGAATTGGGGCAATGTTTGGAGTTTATCGAAAAGTCTTATCAGTGTAATACGCTGTCAGACTTATCTAGTGCCATTTTAGAAACCTGTACTAATTTAGATTTAAATGCCTCGGTTCAAATTGGCTTGCTCGGCGAGTTTAGAGACTTTTGTAACTTTGGCGCAATTAACCCGCTAGAGAGCGAGCTACTTAAAAAAGGACGAGAGAGTAAAACGGTCATTAACATTGAGAAGCGCAGCTTTTTTAATAGCTGTTACTGCTCACTACTTGTGAAAAACATGCCCATTGAGGACGACGAAAAATATGGCCGGTTTAATGATATTTTGGCTTTGATTGTCAGGGGGGCCGATGCCCGACTTAGGAGCTTACAAACGAATATTCAGGCTATTCAAGCCAAAAATAAAGGCCTAAGAGAATTAAGCCAAGTTGCGAGTAGAGACTTAGAAGACATTGAGTCAGTGTTTAAGAATTACAGCCAATCATGCCAAGAGTTAGTTGAAGGGCTCATTTTTGAAGTCGAAGAGTCGATCGTAGATTTTGGTTTGAGTGATTCACAAGAGCAGCAGTTAAGAGATACGCTTGATAGTGCCAAAGATGACTTACAGCAAGTGCAAGAGCACTCTGAAGATATGTCTGCAACGTTTAATGACTTCTTTATCAAACTTGAAAAACTCATTGATTAGCTGTCAAATTAATAACTAATAGATGGAAAGGGCGCATGTTTGTTGTGTGCCCATATTTTAGCCAGACCCTTTTCACACCACCGTCTTTCATCTTCATTACTTTTTATTGGATTGGCCTGAATCAATCAGTACACACTGAATTTTATACGTTGCTACCTAGCAATACAAAGTGCCCGCAAAAATCACTCTTTTAGAGTTAAAGTTCAACATGATAGTGACACAATTCACACCCAAAATGGAAACTGATTGATTACACGGTAATCGACATTTCATAAAATAAAAGGAAATATAGCAATGAAAAAATTACTGTTAGGTGCTTTGTTAGCTTCTGGTTTTGCTTCACTTTCTGCTTCTGCAAATACCATTTTCACGTGTGATGGATTGGTCGACGACGTGAGATATAACGGTTATCAATATGTCATTGAGTTTAAGAACGTATATGGTGTTTATCAGGACTCAGCAAAAATCCAGCAAGACTACTTATTGGGCCAAGCACTGAAAGCTGAAAGTGACGGTCGTAAAGGCATTTACTACACATTAGTTGTTCAGTCTGACGAAGGCGATAGACGTTGTCGTGACAACGATGGTAGCCTAACTTTACTCGCGTTAGTAAAGAAATAAGCTTCTTGGCTAATATAAGGTCCTAAGGGGCCTTATATTCAAATTGTTCGAGCTTTGCTTATCAATACGCTAAGCTGTACTAAGATTCTATTTCATCGCTCTCCTTTTTCGCGTTTAGACCAAATCACTTAAGCTTCATTGTCAATGACTTCAATTCTAGTTTATGTCTTAATTTTCAATTAATTCACTTGAGTTTCCATGATGTATACAAGACAATCCATATGCAATTGATAATAGTTATCAGTTGCGTATAACCCTAGAAAGGAGCTTTATGGGATGTCTGTAAAATCTAATACTCTAAAACAAACAGCTAGTTTACTAACTTTTATAGGTGGTCTGACTGTTTCCCACACTTTGTTGGCAGCGACTGCCGAAATGCAAATGAGTCCAGAAGAGCGTGATTGCATGGCATTACGCTTTGATGACTTTGCAAAACTAGAAGACGGTGAAGCTGCAACCAATGTCATTGAATCTCGTTTCGTCAAGCGTTATGAAATGAATGAAACTGAGGCTCTTTGGGCCTATAAATACAGCAGGTTGATGGGGGCACCCATTGCAAAATCGCAAAAGCACTTACCAGATCATTGCTTAGTGCGGGGATACGTGACACCAACAATTCGCTTTGAACTACGCTTACCTGCTCGTGCGCAATGGAATCAAAAGTATTTACTCAATGCATGCATGGGATTTTGCGGGGATGTCAGTCCTTACCCACCCATGGCAGGTATAGTAAGGCGTTATGCAACCATGAGCCATGATGGTGGGCATACCGCTTATGGTTTTGATGGTAAGTGGGCAAGAAATAATGAGCAGGGTAAAATTGACTTTGCCTATCGTGCTAATCATGTCGTCGCTGTGGCAGCCAAAGCAATTATGGAAAAGTACTATCACACTCAGCCTCAGTATTCATTTATTACAGGTTGCTCTAAAGGTGGGCACGCAGGTGTAATGGCTGCAAAACGCTATCCCAATGACTTTGATGGGGTGATAGCAAGAGGCCCGACTATTAATTATACAAATGTGAATTTAATCAATTGTATGGATAACGCGCGCGCAATACTCGATGAGCGAGATGAGCCGATTTTCGCCCCAAGTGACATTCCTAAAATCGCTCAAGCTGCTATGGCACGTTGCGATGCATATGACGGTTTACAAGATGGGGTGATTAGCGATCCGAGACTTTGTGATTTTGATCCTCAAACTTTAGCCTGTGAAGCTGGGCAAGTACAAAATTGTTTTTCACAGCAACAGGTCGACGCAGTTAAAGCGCTTTATGAGCCTTCTCGCAATTCACAAGGTGAGGTCATTTATGGCGGCTTACCCTATGGTTCTGAAGTCGAGTGGATGGGATGGGTTGCACCGCAGTTGGCTCAGCTCAAACCATTCCATTATTATGCAGCGACAGAATATTTGAAATATATAGCTTATCCTGAAGCGCTGCATGTGGATTATAATTGGCGAGACTTCTCCTATGAAGACGAAGCTGAAAACCTCGCTGAAATAAGCAAAATGATTGATGCTGACGACCCCGATTTACGTGCATTTAAAAATCGAGGTGGAAAAATGCTGGTATTGCACGGCTGGGCAGATGCCGCGATCCCTGCTTATGCGACCATCGATTGGTACGAAAGGGTCGAAGGCTTCATGGCTAGCCAAAAACAGGAAGTACGTGATTTCAGTCGACTGTTTTTATTACCAGGGGTGATACATTGTGGTATCGATGGGCCTGGGAACGCTACATTTGATGCAATGAAGGCCTTGGAAGAGTGGGTGATTGGTGGCGTCGCCCCAAATAGTCTGCTTACTCAGAAGGAAAATGCTCAAGGTGAGGTGATCCGAGAGCAGCCAGTATTTCCTTACCCAATTCAGGCTGTTTATGATGGCAAAGGTGACCCTAATAAAGCGACCAGTTTTCATGCCGGTTTTTTAAGTAAATAGTTAAGTGGTAAAGAGCGGTGCTACAGCACCGCTTTTTAGGTTACTTGATGAAGTACTTCAATTCATCCTGCTCGGTATATGCGTAAATTGTATTGTAAGGCCAAACTGAGAATGGGCGCTCTGGGTTTCCATTGAACACTGCGGCACCTGCGATATGGTATTGGTAGTAACCGGTGTTATCTGCCAATTGCGCCATGGTGAAGGTACCCGAGTCAACGTAATTACATGCAACACCTGTTGGCTCCGAACGGAAGATATTTAATCCTTCCATATGTGCTGTATTGTTGAATGTTGCAGTGAGGTTTGCAGCTGTGGCATCTAGCAGGCTTTGACAACCTACGCCGGTTGGGTTAGTGACATTATAAGCCGAGATCATAGATACCTTTTGGTTCTCATCGATAAACATGAGTCCCTCGGTCATTGTCGCTCTCAGTGCTTGCCATCGAGCAGAAGCCAAAACACCATATTGGTCAACTTTTACCGGATCTTTCTCAAGCTTCCTTTCTAGGCCATCAGCATGGTTGGCAAACAGGGTCCAGCCTCCCCCTAATGTGTCCATATCACAGTATACGGTAAAAGGTGTGACGCCATCTGCGCCATCTGGGTCTATCCTATAATATCCAGATGTAGCCCCAGAATTTTTCTGCTGAATGTCTCGACAGTTTGTTCCTTGCGCAGTGTTAGGGTCTAAGCCAAATTCATCGATGAAAAACCCGTAGTATTCCATTTCGTCAATTTGGGTACGGCTTGAAGAGCCGTGAGTTGATTGTACTAACAGTCTAAAGTAAGTACCTGCGGCTGGGCGTTGAAGTGTAACTAGCGCCTTTCCTTTTTCCATTGTTAAGTGTTCGTGGTCAACAAAGTTTATGCCATCATCCGATACCTGCAATATCGCCTCTTTAGGCGTTCTTGGGGCAAAATTAGCATCATGCATTGCGACTTGGGTACTAAATGCGGTGATCACGGCCTTTTTGGCAAATGCAACTTGTAACCATTCATTGTTGTTAGCTGGTCCAAGCCAGATACCATGAGAGATATAATCACCCGCATCTAGGTTTATCTTTCTGTCAGGAGCTGTGTAATATAGGTGCCCATCAAACGCGCCGGCTGGTGTAAAGCCCGAAACGGTTGCGCTCGCTGAGTAGTTTGCAGGTTGTAAAGAGTTAGTGTAAACCAGAGCGATGTTTTTGTTAGGTCCAGTTTCTTGTCCAAAAATGGCTTTGCGCGACGCACTTGGATCTAGCATATCACAATAATAATACACGCCTTTCTCGCCACCAGGGCCGTCTGCGTCAATCAAATAGATGCCACTTTGTGCAGATGGATTAGATGCGAGCACATTGGCGCAGCTTGAACCATCACTTGGGAATACTTCTTTGTTTAATACAGTAAGCATGGCTAAGAGCTCATCATACTTGGCCATCAGCATTCTATCTGCTGAATCAGCGTACCCTTTCGTAACTAAGTGATTCGGCTGAATCGGGGTATTAGCAATGGCATTACCGATAACTTCCAAAGCTGCCGAGGGTGTAGCAGTGCCAACACCAACACTGACATTAGTTGTAACTGTTCCAGCCCCGTCTTGCCAATGCGTGGTTCCCGGTAAACCTTGAATACCCTGTGGTCCTTGCGGGCCAATTGGCCCTCGATCACCTTGGGGCCCAATAGCGCCGGTGGCACCAGTTGCACCCACTTCCCCTTGAAGGCCTTGTAAGCCAGGAATACCTTGTGGGCCTTGTGCACCCTGAACGCCGGTTTCACCTTGTAGACCTTTAAACTCATTCCACACAGTGCCATCGCAAACGAATACCTGTTTTTCTACACTGTTGTAGTACATCGAGCCCTCATGTGCTGTGTCACAAAGCACAGGTGAGCTAGACTGTGGCACAAGACGTAAAGCCCCATTCACTTGCGTATTACCATTTAATGTTTGGCTAAATGCACTAGGTAAGCTCGTACTATCGGTAGGGTTGGTACTATTCAAATATTCAGATAGATTGGTCGCTAGATCGCCATCTAAGTCCGCGTTTGCGTCACTTGGATCAGATGGGTTTAGGCCATGTAAAGTTTCCCAAGCGTCAGGCATGCCGTCGCCGTCAGTATCAAGTGTTTTAGGCGCGACAAGCACGGAGATGTCATCAAAGTCGATGATACTTATCTGCGAGTCCGAGTTCATCAACTCAATGAAAATGGGTTGTGCGGAGTCTATTAAGGTTTGATGAGAACTGTCTGGTGTATATGTGATAGAAATTGTCTGCCATTCACCCTGCACTAATTGCACGCTAGGGGTTAGATCTATGAATTGGCCATTAACCCTAAAACCAATTTTAAAGTTGTAGGCATCGCTGTCATTTCGCCAACCCACTTTTGCAGAAACTGTATATGTGCTCTGCATATCCAGTGCAGTATGTAAATTTTGGCTCAGCTTGGCGCCTGCATTTACAAATCCAATATTATTAATGGCGTCATGTGCAAGATATTGAGATGAAGTAGGGTTGAATATACCCGCATCGTCAATTGAGGATACTTGCCAATGTGTAGACTCTGAGCTTGTTTGTGCTTCTTGCAAGCTAAGTGCACTGAACTGACCATCGCTCACCAGTTCTTGGCTAAAAGCTTGGGTACTTGAGAGGCAAAGGGCTAAAGTTATACCGAGTGATAATTTAGACTTTTTCATTGATATCCTTAATGGTTATTGAGTGTAGAGTAGGTATTTAAAGATTTAGAGCGGGTGTGTCTGAGTAAAGAGTTAAGGTTTTGGTGTGCCTTCTTTACTGATGTTTGGTTTGTTTTCTGGATTCGCACTTGGCTAGAATATCTAGCTTTTCCTGTGAACTTTTGCTGCCCCATCCAACGATTTCATCGATATGGCGAAGGCAACCAATACATATATCCTTATCGTTCAAGCAACAATTCCGAATGCAGGGTGAGGCAACAGTTACCTGTTCCTCAGTCGATTTTTGACCCATATGAATTTCTTACTTTGCTACGTATCTATGGTAATTATGACGGCTTTGTGGGCTTCTTAAAAGTCGTTACTTTGGCTGAATTTTAAATAATGAATTTGTACATAAAACCAGCTTGTTTATTGGATTCACATTTTCTTACTAATTATGTGCTACTTGTGGCTTATCTTATTTCCTAGGCGATTGGTCGTGTACATTAAATACCAGAGGAACTCTTTTGCAAAACATGGGTCTGTGCCTTATAGAGAATGCTTGAAATAACAATAAAATGGTTTAATACCAAGGAGTAAACCACGCATTATGGCAAGTAGAAAATACCAAACTCCTGATGGCGCCGTTTCGTCAAATGAAACATGTCAAAAACAGCGTGCACGAGCAGTGCGAAAACGCTGGATTTTAACTGGTTCTACAAGCGCGGTGCTAGGACAGCTCACGACCCCGATGTTATTTGCAATTTTAGCTCTATTTGGTGCTGACTTGATTGAACTTTATTTCGCCTCTCGTTTAGGGGTGGATGAGCTGACTGCCATGAGCTTCACATTGCCCATACAGGCCACCGTGTTTGCATTTGCTATCGGGTTGGGTATTGTTGTCGCAACTCGGTTGACTCAAGCGCGCAAGGTTGAGGAGCTGGCCGCGGTAAGTTTGATTTTTACAGCCATTGTGGGTGTGCTGTTAGCGGTCATTATCTGGTTTAACTTATTGCCAATACTAAATTTACTGGGGTTTGATGAAACTGTTCCGCAACAACTAAAAGTCTGGCCAACGTTAAAAACATATATGCAGTATCGCTTAAGTGCAGTGGTGCTTTTCTTCATCATTATGGTTGTTTTTGGCTTATTGCGCGCATTTGGTAATATGCGTGCTGCGGCTTGGTTGCTCGTTACGTTTTCTGCAGCTCAAGTTTTAATGAGTGCTTTATTGTTCTCACCCGTAGCACATAGCGTGCAGCTTAGCGGGTTGGAAAAATTAGGGATAGCACATTTCTTTGCTGCGTCTATTGGATGTATATACGCCCTGTTTTTACTCGTAGTAAAAGAAAATATTTCTATTAAAGTAAATTTACTGTCTCAGAAAAGCCGCGCTGCGCTGCGCTGTTTAATTCGATTGTCTGTCCCTGTAGTTGCAATGCAATTGCTCACCCCTATCGCTCAGTCATTACTAATGGGGGTTGTAGCGACGCAAGGTAATGATGCCGTAGCTGCATACGGAGTCGTTATGCGCTTAGAACCAATCGCCTTGCTGCTACCTATGGTCTTAACGACTTCGCTCCCCATTTTTGTAGGTCAAAATTGGGAGGCAAAAAAAGCGCTGAGAGTGAGAAGAGGGGTGAAACTGGCAGTCGTTGTTTGCGTGGTATGGCAGTTGGTTATTGCTACTTTGTTATTCTTAGGAGCTGATATGCTCAGCGTTGGTTTTTGCAAACAGTCAGACGTGAAAGGTGCTATAAACTTTGCTGTGTCAGTATTGCCTATTTCCTATGTGGCACTTGCGGCAGTGATGTTATATGTGAGCTGTTGTAACGCAATAGGGCGAAGCGGTGTGGCGCTTAATTTTAGTATTGTGAGGCTCTTTGTGCTCTCTGTACCAAGTGCCTACATCGGTGCGGCAGTGGCAGGCTTTCATGGGATCGTTTGGGGGTTGACCTTATCTAATTTTATACTAGGTGTATGCTTAGTGCTGTATAGCGCGAAGAAAAATGAAACCTTGTCCGTACAGAAAAAAGTAGTGCTCAGTTAGATATCAAGACAGCTTTCATTGTATTTATTGTTTAGTTATTCGTCATAAATTTCGACAATAACAAAAGGAATAAATATGAAAAACACAGTATTGGCATTGGGCTGTATTACATCTTCTTTAGCACTGAGTGGCTGTAATACGGACCCGAATGTATTGTTAGGATACAGCGCAAACCAATTATGTTCTCGGCACTTTATATCAGATGAGCCTATAGACTTTATTAAACAACGGGTTATACCGGAAGCACTTGGTGCGTTACCCAGTGCTTATAGTCTAGATATCGATCCCACCAAAAAGCATATTTCGATAACTGCCGAAGTCGATGGGCAGAGTCTAACCCGCACCTCTGTATTTCGACAAGGCCTTGGCTGTACCTTACTTCACGAATTGACGCCATCACAATTGCATGCTCAAACACAAGGCTTGCAATTACCAACAGAGCAACCGAGTACGCCATTGCAAAAAGCCATTCGTCATGATGTTTCTTTGGATAAGTTTTTTGCCACAAATCATCTCGACTATACGTGGAGTGACAATACATTTGCCGTTGCTGTAATGTACCAAGGAAAGCTTGTTGCTGAGCAGTATGACGCCCATCACTCAGGCAATACCCGAATGTTGAGCTGGTCGATGGCAAAAACTTTGACGGGGTTACTGACAGGAGTTTTGGAGCAACAAGGTAAGTTAACGTTAGACCAGCAAGTCAGCTTTGGTGAACATTCAATGTCCGTTAAAAACCTACTTAACATGAGCTCTGGTGTGAAATGGGCTGAAACACCAGACATACATGGCTATGAGGATCTAGCTCCTATGTGGTATCACACCGGAGATTCAGTAAATTATGTCTCGAAACTGCCAACAGAATACACGCCAGGCACAAAATTTGAGTATGCGACTGGCACTACCCAGCTACTTAGTGATGTCGTAAAAGTAGCCGCCGGCGGTGATATTCAGTCATTAAATGATGTATATCAGTCTTATCTGTTTGCCCCACTGGGGATAAATAACGCGATAGCCGAGTTTGATGAGGCTGGAAACCTCCGTGGTGGTGCGAGAATGTTCTTGAGTATTCATGACTGGCTAAAAGTGGGGCAATTGTTCAACCAACAAGGTAATTGGGGCGACAAACAAATCGTCTCTCAAAAATGGATAAATGAGGTGATGATGGGGGCTGGTGTGGTTGATCATTATGGCGGTCAATTATGGTTAAATGACCTTGGCATTTGGTTACCATCTTTGCCGAAAGACACAGTGTCATTGCGAGGTCATCGTGGCCAATATGTTGTTATTATTCCTTCAAAGCAGCTGGTCGTTGCTCGATTTGGCGCTTATGGCTCGGTGGTAAATCAGAGTATTGGGCTGGCAAATAAGCGTTTATTTAAAGCGGTTGTAGATGTGATTAAGCAGTTGGAACAGTAAGATTCGATAGCGCCTAGCTGTACAAAATTGGGCGTACAGCTAGGTACTGCTTTTACTTATTTTAAATCAATACTTAGCGCACAGTGGTCGCTCAGCATTTTTTTTGGTTCCATGTTATCAAAGTAGTGGAACTGAGCACTATTTTGGATGTAGTCTGATTTTAAGGTATTTGAAACTAATACGTGGTCAATGGGGGCTGGATAGTATGGATGGCAGCCTGTCAGCATCAAGTTTGCATTAAATAGTGTTGATTTTGTCACATCGTTTGGTGCTTTATCAGCTAAGCCGTTTGGATGATAAAGATCACGGCTGAAACGGTTGTATGGCGCAGAAAGTCTATGGTTGAAATCACCGAGCACAATAAATTGTGCGTTAGCGTTACTTTTGTCTTCAACCCATCTGTCTAACAATGGAACTTGTTTAGCTAACAGCTTACACGAATCTTTGTCTGAACGACGGTAATCGTCTACGAAACAACCACTCTTTAGGTGTACATTGAGCAGGCTCAGTGTTTCGCCACGATAATTAAGTTGTACTTCAAGCGCACTTCTCAAGCCCATCTTTAAATCTGAAAACTGTTTGTGCTGAACAATTTTTTCAACAGTAAATTTCTTCTTAACGGCAAAAGCCACTTTCTGTTGAGTGGAAGCTAAACCGTTGCCACGACAAGTGTAGCTAGGGCTATCGGCACGGTTTGAAATAACCAGCTGCCACTTTTGTGGATCTAACACGGTTTCGAGCGCTTTTACTGAACCAACTTCTTGAAAGGCGATAACGTCAGCGTTTAGCGATTGTGCATAAGTTTGTAACTCTGATAGCTCCTTTTCTGTTCTTGGTCTACAGCCTTCAGTGTTATCTGCCGCCAAATGTTCGATATTCCATGTGACAACGCGCAAGTTACTTTTTGTTTGGTTGTTTTCGTTACTTGGGTTTGTGGCGTTACATGCGGAAGTTAGCAGAGCACAAAGTGCGATGGCACTTGTTTTGAAAGGGTGGTTCATAAGTAGTACAACACTTGAATATTTTTAATAGTGTTATAGTGTATCAAAAATGTTTCAAATAGATTATATAAAAATTTTAATTCATCGCGAATAATTGGGATTTTAACTCAGAAAAATAGCGCCAACTACAATGATCGTCTTATCACTCAATAAGCCATGAGTGATAAGACGCTATAAATCCGGTAATCAGCAATTTAGTGCCAGTGTTTACACTTACTTGTTTTACCAATACCTGGATTAAATGAGTTGGTAGGGTCTAATTCTTTATAAAACGATTTAAGCGCATCTTTTGCAAAATATTCATGCCCAACATTATGTTCTGCTGGGTATTCAGCACCGCGTTCATCAAACGTCTTGAGAATTTTATTCTTCACAGCCTTAGCATCAACACCTGGCTTCATAATATAGTTTTGATGCATCACATGGCAAAACAGGTGACCGTAATAAAGTTTGACTGCGATTTGGTCATCAATTTCAGGTGGGAGTTGTTCAAACCAATCTTGTTCATTACGAGGGAATGCGACATCAATGGTCATGATGGCACCCATCTCTTTGCTATTCATGGTTTGCATGCGGCCGATTGCACCACCAGCTACAAAGCGGTGTAAAATCGCTTTTTCACCTTCGTCTTCGGTACATTCGAAATAGCTGCCATCATGGTTTTTGAAGAACTCGTCAAAATAGGCTTTAGCTTCAGCCACACCTGCATTGCTCATTTCTACAATCCAGTGGTGCTCATAGCGATCTCGGTATTCTTCCATGCGCTTTGGTAGGTGGTTTGGCCACAAGCAGCTTAAATACTGCATGATGCGATCTGAAAACTTATTTGGTAAAAACTTGAAGTTTTCAGCGATACGATCGACCGTTCGCTTCATCGCAAACATTTTTGGGATGTATTTTGAACCTAGTTTATCGATTACAAGAAAAGTATCTTTACCGTATTTTTTAGAAGCGTCATAACAATCTCTATGCAGGTATTCGCCTGACACTGGCAAGTTTTCGAACTTCGATAATATATCGCGCCTGATTTGTGCTAAGACCGCTGGGTCATTGGTACCGACATAAAATACTTGATGCTTTTCTGGCACAGGGTAGGTATCCAATCGTACCGCAAATACTGCTAATTTACCTGCGCAACCTGACGATTCATATAGCCTACGACCATCATTATTAAAGCGAGAAGGTGTGTCAGCATCGACGTCGCGCACACGTTCATGGTATTCATCATCAGAAGCTCTAAGCTCCGGAAAGTGCACGTCAGCATCGGTATAGTTTTTGTTTTGTAGATTGGTCAGGATCTCTTTCGGCGAGTCACCTAGGTTGATACCGAGATTATTGACCAAAGACAATTTGCCTTTCTCATCAATTTGAGCAAATAATGACATTTCGGTGTATGCGGGCCCACGTTGAACCAGTGCACCACCTGAATTGTTGCAAATCCCCCCAACGATTGAAGCGCCAATACACGATGACCCTATCACTGAGTGTGGTTCACGGCCATGTGGCGCTAATGTATCTTCAAGGCCGAATAAGGTACTGCCTGCCAGACCAACAATTTGCTTAGCATTATCGATAAGTTGAATATCATCAATACGCATAGTGCTGATGATTACGATGGGGCGGTCATAGTCTTTCCCATCCGGTGTTGAGCCACCAGTTAAACCGGTATTAGCTGCCTGCATGATGACGATAACATCAGCTGCAACACATGCTTCAAGTGATTGCCATATTTCAAACAAGGTAGCAGGTCTAATGACCGCAAGTGCCTCGCCGGAGCCAAATCTAAACCCTTTGGTATAAGGTTGCTTTTTGGTGTCGTCGGTAAGTACAAAGCTATTTCCAACGATAGATTTTAACTCTTGAATTAGCGTATTGTGTGAGGCGTTACTGGTCATGCTACTCTCTAAATGAATGTTAGTATTGACATTGCTGATGGGATATTGGGTCCTAGTATACCGTAAGCAACAGTTGGAGTGAATCGAATGATTTACATGATAAATAGTATTTTATTCGGTACAAGCTGGATTAGATGAATAGATTTAAAGGCAAACTTATCTATTTGCTCTAAGCTTGGATCAATCACAAGGAGCGAGTAAAACGTATGAAAGGTAAGCCCACGACTTCAATTTGTTTTTATATCATTGCATTGAGTTTTGTACCCTTGGTTGCATGTGAAGGCAATCAGGGTCAGCAGAGTACTTCTGAGCAATCACAGGCCAAGACAGAAGCGGCTCAGGTGAACAATTTAATGTTTACTGCTGCAAAGTATGTTGTTGGTGCCTGTGTAGAGTCTGGTTATCCAACTTTAAAAGATTCTCAGAGCTACTCGCAGCAAGAGCGAGATGCATGCACAAGAAACCAAAGCCATCGATATAATCCAGACACTTTGGTATCTGACACTAAGCTCAATTGGCGTATCAAGGTCAAAGGGCGGGAAATTCAGTGTACTTGTGCAGGTTATGTTAAAGATTTAAGCCCCGCGAAATAGTGGTGGGCTGGGCTAGCTCAGATGCTTTGTCATTCGGCTAGCCTCAACAATTATACCGTGATAATTTGCATGAAACGCCCGTTCGAAGCTAAAGCCATATTTCACATATAAATTTATTGCCGGTGAATTTGAGTTTGCGACATTCAGGCTGATAGGACGCTTTCCTAAGCTCAATAATTTTTCAAGAAGGGTTTGCCCCACACCGCAGCCTCGGTAATTAGGGTGTACAAATAAGGCACGTATTTCATGCTTGAAAATTGCCCCAAAACCCATGATTTCACCATTTTCGCAGATGTAAACATCAGACTCTTCAAGTTCGGTTAGTCGATGGATATCGTGTTCTAGCGGAACAAGTTTAATATTTTGTGATTCATTTTGAAGCTCATCGAGCTTTGATTTAGCGTAAATATCGAAAATTGCTGGCCAATCTTGGTTAGTTAGTGTTCTTATTTTCATCGTCTTATTGGTTTCTGTAATGGGTACTTGATACCTTAGATGGTCAAAACTGAATAAGCGCTTATTGTCTGCGTGGAAGCTAAAACAGCTCATCCAGTTTAAATGTCTTTTGAGCAGAGGCTTGTGTCTGGCTAATCTTGACCATTTTTATGGCGACCTGTTCCCCTAAAATGGGTCTGAACTTACGTAGGCCTGGAGTTTTGCACACAACCGGCAGAATATAGGCTCCAAAGGTTTCGGCAAGGCGAAAATGATCGCGTTTCCCCAGTAGTAGTGAGGGTTGAATAATACTGGTTTTATCAAAGCTCAGTTTGCTGATTTCATCCTCAAGTTCCCCTTTCATTTTCAAATATGGGTTACGACTTTGTGCATTTGCGCCGCTTGAAGACACCAGAAAATAGTGGGAAACCTGATTGTCAGCCGCCATTTGCGCAACTTGAAGCTGGTAGTCAAAATCCACTTTACGTTGCATGGAGATTGAGCCAGCCTGTTTTTTGGTTGTACCTAAGCATGAAAAAAGAAGGTCACCTTTGAATACATCAGCATAATCAATAAGTCGGTCAAAGCTAACCTGCGCACAAACAACTTTATCATTACCAAAATCAAGGGGTCTACGCGTAACTGCAATTACTTTCCCGATGTCGTCGCAGTGTATTAGTTGCTCAATTAAATGCTTGCCGATGAGTCCTGTAGCACCCAATACAATCGCCGTTTTCATACTGTATGACCTTATTTACGAAGTTATTCCGATGAGCATTTACCGAGAATTTTAATGTTTAAGGAGTAAGTAAATACATCGTTGTGATGATACCGTTGTGACGAAGGTTAATAAAGATGGGTTACAGTCTGTAATGGATTCAGCAGTGGTGATATTTTCAATTTATATTGTGCCGTGCCAGTATTGTTAAAGCTGGTGTGTAAGCAATAGTGCAAATACCTTAGCGGCTTTGTACTTGTTCATCGAAGTCGTGGCTAGCAAAGAGGAGCCCATACACGAATTTGTATGGTTTGGCTAAGCTTACGCTGCTCAATGAAGATGCTCAGCTTGCAAACAAAGAAAAAGCGTCTCTGCCGAGTGGCAGAAACGCTGGTATTTTAGTTTAGCGTTTAATCTATGAACAGCTGGTTTTCTAAGGTTCTACCATTCACTATTTGCTTATAGGTCCATTGATTCTTATGGATTAAAGTCAATAGCGACAAATCTAATGGTTCGGCGTGTTTGGTATATTCTATTACCAGCTCGTCGGACTGAGTTTGTCTAACATTTGTTACCCCTTGCAACTGGGCAATTTGAGCTTGCATTTGGTCGTTGAGGTTAAGCATTTGTAGTGTGATATAGCTCCCTTGTTGGGTTTGGTGCAGATCACTTTGATGGCTACTTAACTGCCCTTGCTCTAAATATAGGACCGTGTCACATAGGCGTTCTAATTCACTGAGGTCATGTGAACTCAAGATAAAGGTAATGTGACCTTTTAAGGACGCGATGAGGTTTCTAATCGCTTTGGCATTTTTGGGATCTAAACCGGCAGTGGCCTCGTCGAGGAGCACAATCTCTGGATTGCCCAATAAGGCTTGTGCAATGCATACTCGCTTGCGCATGCCATGTGATAACTCTGATGTTTTGGATTGTGCCACATGTGACAAGTCAACTAGTTCAAGAACTCTTTGGGTATCAGCTAAAGCTGACTTTTTGTCCATGCCTTGTAATTGTGCGTAAAAGCTTAATTGCTTAGCTACAGAAAACTTGGGGTCAAGTTGCGCATCTTGTGGTAGTGCACTTAATTTACTGAATAAGGCTGCACTGCGTGGTGAGTGACCAAGAATATCGACCTGGCCCATGTCTGGCTTAAGATAACCACAAATAATGCTAAATAGGGTCGTTTTCCCAGCGCCATTTGGGCCCACTAAAGCAACTGTACTTCCTTGTTCTATTTTGAAGTTAACACCGGATAATGCTTGTTTTGCACCGAAGGACTTTGACAGTGCACTTACTTCTATAACTGTGCTCATAGGTCACGCTCCCGCAAAATGAACTGTGCAGCACCCAGTAGTGCAGCTGCTTGGAAAATTGGTAAGAGTAGGGCGAAGTTAGAACTGCTTTGCCAGCCTGTGATATCGCCGATATGATGTCCAGGGATCAAGTAATTTAGCCAAGCAAACATTGGGTATACGTCGCCAATGTAAGTAATAATTGAAGCGACAATGGTAAAAAATAAAATCGCAAATACAATGCTCATCCGTGCAGAGTTAGTCACCAAGTTTAGTAAGCTCATCAATGCGATAAATGGCAAACATGTCACCAATAATTTAGCCCATATTGCGACCGATTTGATAATCCCCGACCCAACTAAGCTAGATTCACGCATACTCATCATGACTAATGTTGCAATACTTACCAGCCCAATCAAAGCGGCTAATATCATTACTTGGCCAAGAAAACGTCCAAATAATAGTTCAAACCGTGCGCTCCTAAGTGTTAGGAAACGGACAGTACCTCGGTTTCTATCTTCAACTGTTTGATCTGCTGTAACAAATAGGGCAAACATCGGAAAGGTAAATAAAGCAATCACCCAAAATATAGCAAGCTCGGCTTCAGGCCAAGAGACCAAACTGTTGAGTCCAATTGTGCCGGCCAGCTGGCTGACAAAGCCTTCAAACTCGGGGCTATTAAGAAATGGTACAGCATTATAAATTGGATAACGCAGCACCATAAACCATACCAGTGAAAACGCGGTTACGGCGAGCCAACCTCTTTTGGTGGCAAATAGACGTGTCAGTTCAAATTGACTAAAGAGCCAAGTACGATGAAAATTCATATGTTCTCCTCTTGATATCAATACTTTAGCTATATTCTCTAGGAGCAGGAAGAAAAAAATTGTTGCAAGATGTAGCGGAGGATAAAAGATAGTGCAACGTAAGCTGCACTATCTAAAGTTGATGTGATTACCAACCACACTGACGATTTTTATTCTGCTCGTCTAGGTATGCTTGTAAAGGTGCGAAGTAGTCAAGGATTGCTGTTGCATCCATCTGCTTGCTGCCTGTTACTGTTTCGAGTGCTTCCTGCCATGGACGACTGCTGCCCATCTCCAGCATGGTATTCAAGCGCTCACCAGCTTCTTTAGAGTTATAAACTGAACAGCGGTGAATAGCTTCTTTGCTGCCAGCAATTTCACATAAAGACTTGTGGAACTCAAACTGAAGAATATGAGCTAAGAAGTAACGCGTATAAGGAACATTTCCTGGAACATGGTATTTTGCACCTGGGTCGAAGTCGGTTTCTGTACGTGCAACCGGCGCCTTAACTCCTTGGTATTTCTCGCGTAGCTCCCACCAAGCTTGGTTGTATTGCTCAGGGCTAATTTCACCGGAGTAAACTTTCCAACGCCACTGATCTACAAGTAAACCAAACGGAATGAACGCAACTTTATCCATTGCCATTTTCATGAGTAGGCCAATGTCTTTAGATTCATCAGGCACCTGATCTAGCAGACCGATTTCTTTTAGATACCCTGGTGTCACCGATAGGGCGATAGTGTCACCAATTGCCTCATGGAAACCATCATTCGCGCTCTCTTGATAATAAAGAGGTAGTTTGTTGTATGCGCGCTGATAGAAGTTATGCCCTAGCTCGTGGTGAATAACCGAAAACTCTTCACCCGTTTGCTGAATACACATTTTGATACGCAAATCATCTTTAGAGTCTAAGTTCCACGCAGAAGCATGACACTGCACATCACGATCTTTTGGTTTTAAAAACAGTGAACGTGTCCAGAAAGTTTCTGGTAAAGGTTCAAAGCCCATTGAAGTGAAGAACTTTTCGGCACCTTTAGTCATCTTAATCGCATCGTAATTATGCTGTTTAAGCAACTCAGTCAAGTCATAACCTGGATCTGCATTTTCTGGAGCAACTAAATCATAGATATTACCCCATGATTGCGCCCACATGTTGCCAAGTAAGTGTGCAGGAATAGGCTGATCTTGTGGCACTTTGTCTTCGCCGTATTTTTCACCAAGCTTTGCTCGGACATGACAGTGAAGGGAGTTATATAAAGGTTTTACTTGACCCCAAATACGGTCAAGTTCTTTAGCAAAGTCATCCGCAGGCATATCATATTTACTACGCCACATAGCACCGGTGTCTGCATAGCCAAGCTCGTTGGCCCCTTCATTTGCAAGAGATACTAAGTCTTTATAAAGAGGGCGCATTGGTTTAGAAACATCACGCCAGCCTTGCCATATATCTAATAGCTCTTCGTAATCACGACTTGTGGCCATTTTGGCAGTCATATCACCTAAGCTTAAGCACTTGCCTTCTTTACAGTATTTACCTTTGCCATACAGGCCATCTAAATCTGCTGAAAGTTTCGCTAGCTCTGCGGTTTTAGCTGGATCTTTCGGCGCTGGCAGCGTCAGATTTAACTTTAATTTGTCTAGTTTACGGCGGTTATCATAGCTCAGTTCTAGGTCATCAAATTTTGCGGCTTCATTTGCAAGTGCAACAAGTGTCGCGGTGTATTCTTCGCCAACTTCAGCAGAAAGTGCTGCGGTATCTTCTGTAATAAAATTAGCGTATATCCAAGCTGCACGGCTACTTCTGACTGTGAGGTCTAAAAGCTGCTCTTCAGCTTGTACTAGGAATGCTTCAGCGTCTTTTTCTGTTAGTTTTTCACTTGTTGTCGAGTTACAGCCACTCAGAGAGAGCGCCCCAGCGACAAATACTGCGCTTAGGCTGAGTTTAAATTTTGCTGACATAATTATTCACTTTTTGTTATAGAGAAACGCGATGATAACAGTCTATTTGCGTCCTCTCAATCGCCAAAAGAGCACTGAAAGTTAATTTAGGCACAAGCGAAATCAAAGTTTATTCATATACTGGTGACAATGTGGCTTTGAATTATTGCCAGCAATGCTGTGCCATGGTTGAGTTAGTATGTTTTTCATCCATACTTATCTTAATTAAAGGAAGGAGACAAACTCTCATGTGGTTAGTTTTATTAATAATTATAGCTGTTTGGGTTATTTTCGGTGTCAAGGAAATACGGGTTAAGTGGATTTCTGAACCATTGTTTAATTACTTTAAACGCGCTTTACCCGAGCTATCAGATACAGAAAAGGAAGCCATGAAGGCAGGTGACACATGGTGGGATGCAAGCCTTTTCAGCGGTAAACCAGACTGGAAGATGTGGCTGCATTCTGGCAAACCAAGGATATCTGATGAGGAGCAGGCTTTTGTAAATAATGAGCTGAAATCGCTCATGGCAATGCTTGATGAGTCGCAAATTACTGCGCAGGGGGATTTACCTGAGTCTGTTTGGAAGTATCTAAAAGAACAAGGGTTCTTCTCTATGATCATTCCAAAGAGCTTTGGTGGTAGGGAGTTTAGTGCGCAAGCAAATTCAGTGATCGTTTCAACGATTGCGACTCGCAGTTTATCCGCGGCTGTAACGGTTATGGTACCAAACAGTTTAGGGCCGGCTGAGCTTCTACTTCATTTTGGGACACAAGAGCAACAACAACACTGGCTACCAAAGCTTGCAACAGGGGAGGTGATCCCTTGTTTTGCTTTAACCTCACTGCACGCCGGTTCAGATGCTGGTGGTATCAACGACTATGCGACCATATGTAAACAAGAGTTTGAAGGAAAAGAAACACTTGGGTTAAGCGTAACTTGGTCAAAGCGATATATTACATTAGCCCCCGTAGCAGATGTACTTGGGTTGGCGTTTAAAGTGTATGACCCAGAGCATTTGTTGGGTGAACAAGTGGAGCTTGGTATAACCTGCGCCTTGATCCCAACGGCTCATTCTGGCGTCATTAAAGGTGAAAGGCATGACCCTATGGGCTTGGCGTTTATGAATGGTACAACAGAAGGGAAAGATATATTTATTCCGTTAGATTGGGTCATTGGTGGCCAAGATGGTGTTGGAATTGGATGGCGCATGTTGGTTTCTTGTTTGAGTGCTGGGCGCGGTATTTCTCTTCCTGCTTTGAGTGCTGGTACGGCACAATTATGCAGTCGAGCGACTTCAGCGTATAGCCAGCTTCGCTATCAATTTAAGCAGCCCATAGGCCAATTTGAAGGCGTACAAAGTGCATTAGCTCGGATTTGCGGACTGACATATAGTATTGAGGCTGGAAGAGAAAATACGGCATTAGCGGTCGACTTGAACAAGAAGCCATCTGTTATCACTGCCATTGCTAAGTACCATTTAACTGAGCAAGCACGCGTAGTCATAAATGATGCAATGGATGTTCATGGTGGCAAAGCAATTCAAAAAGGACCTTTAAATTATTTAGCTAATCATTACGCAGGTATGCCAATCAGTATTACGGTGGAAGGTGCCAATATATTGACCAGAAACTTAATGATCTTTGGTCAGGGAGCGAGCCGCTGCCACCCATTTATTTTAAAAGAAATGGAAGCTGTGCAACTTGAAGATAAAGATCAGGGCCTAAAAGAGTTTGATAAGTTACTACTGTCCCATCTCATTCACTCTGGCACAAATAGTTTAAAAGCACTGTTCAATGGTCTAACTGTGGCACGGTTTGTCAGTTCGCCAGTTAGTGGAGAAGTGGCTCGTTATTACCAGCTCCTTACTTGGTATAGCCAAGTGTTGGCAGTATTGAGTGATATTGCAATGCTTCGTTTAGGTGGAGCACTTAAATATCGAGAAATGCAATCAGCACGATTGGGAGATATGCTGAGCCATTTGTATTTGGCGTCCTGTGTATTGAAAAAGTATGAAGATGATGGACACCAGTGCGGTGACTTACCACTTGTTCGTGTGGCCATGGCGTATCATTTGACAAACTATAGCCAAGCTGCAAAAGCATTTATTGAAAACTTTTTGCCGCGGGGGCTTAGAGGTGTGGTGAAGCGTGTTATTTTTCCGCTTGGAACAAGAGCTTTTGGGCCTTCAGATGATGAGGTGAAGTCCCTGTGCTCGAGTGTTTTTGAAAACAGCAATACGCGTAATCGTATTAGTGCATTCTGCGACAGTAATGGGATGGTCGGACTGGAAAAGCTAGAAGAAGCACTGTCCATTGCTAAGCAAGCAAAACCTGCATATCACGACTTTTTGCGCTGGCAAAGGAAACACTCAGCAACCATATACGATAAGACTATCACTCAGCAATTACATCAAGCATGTGAATCAGGTCAGATTTCTGAAGGGGACAAAGACACACTTGAAAAATGGTTAAAGCTCAGAGACGAAGCGCTAAGTGTAGACACACAAAGCGCTCAGTAGTTTTTAGCGTGCGTAAGGGTCTGGGTTGATTTTATCGACGTACCAGTCACCCTTGCGCTTTACCATTTGTACACTGCGCATATCGTCAACTTGGTCGCCATGTAACTGACCGGTGAAAATCAGGTTCACTTTGGCTTTTTTTCCGTATTGTTCACGCAAACTTTTATTGGTCATGTCTAACTCTATTGTGACCTGATCAAATTGCATATTAACGAGGTTTCTAGTGAATTGTGATGGCGTACCGTAAGAGCGCATTATTCTAGCGAGTCTGGGTGTAGACAGCTTAAGTGCGGCCTTCATATCCTTGCGGTTGTACAACGCATCAAAATACATCGTGGCAGCATAGCCTGGGGTGTCTTTATCACCTCGACCGGCTTCTTCGTTACCACAACCAGCTAAAAAAAGAGTTGTCAGAGCGAAAATAAAACAGAGATATTTCATGTTAAAACATAGTTTCGAATCACTATCTCTAGTGTGTCTTTATTCAGTTCATTTGTAAAGTTAACTAATTAAAATAACCTAACTTCTTGTTTTGTTTTAGTATAAATAGCTTATTTTTTATAAGTCAGAAATGAGTGATAGTTGAGTGGAAAACCAATTGTAGACCTTGCTACAGAGCTGGGCGAATTCCCAGCTCTGTAGTGGAAAGAGTTGCCGCTTTTAGTCCTCAAATGGGCATTTGAGTGTGTTTGAGCCTTGGCTTCGGTAGCATAGCTTGCCATCGTCCATGACGATGTTTTCTACGAAGTCTCCACTACTTTGGAATGCCAAAGTGCTGCCTGCATAGCAGCTTAAATGACCGTTACTAACTAAGCAGGTATGCGTGTTGTTGCCTAAAATTTGATGCACGACACCCGATTGGGCGATTAGCTGCTGCACAGGTTCAGCATCATTTCCCCAGCATTGCCAGCTGGCATCAGCAAATTGTGCGCAAGCCGTATCATAGTTGACTGCGTTTAGCTTACTGACGGCAGCCAAAGCGGGTACTTCTGATACAGGCGAGTCGTTAAATCCTGCACAGTGAACGTCGCCTTCATTACCTAATAAGCAGGCATAATAACCGCGTGTAACCACTTGTTTAAGCTGTTCTGGCTGTGTTTCAAATTGGAGTTGGCTGTTGGTACTGGTACACCTTGTTAGTACTCTATCCTCAACAATACAGCGATAATGCTCACCTTCAACTTCTAAGTTATTTGCGAGTAAAACTTTTAGGCTGTTTGTTACATGTTTATCCGCTTCATCTATTGTGAATAGTGACAATCTGGCATCAAGGTCTTGTGGCAGTATTTGTTGATATTGGGCTGTTAAGGCAACATCATTTGATGTCTTTGATACCCCAATATCACTGCTCCAAGAAGGCACATAGTCTGTGTTGCCATCTAAATGGATGAACTGACCATACAAGAAAAATGTCGAGCCACTCACATAGGTTTCATTGACGCCTGCATAGGTTCTTAACAATGAGTTGTACGATTCGGCATAGATTTTAACTTCTTTCTCGGCAAAACCCGCTTTGATTATTAGGTTAAATGCCCTGAGAGAACTCATCGTGTATTGGCTATCTAATACGGTTACAGCAGTAATGCCGTCGGTTTGGTTAACCTCTAGTTTATCGTAAGTATGCAAGTTGGTGATGGGGACAATACGCACTTGGTCTATTGGTACTGCGCTTTCTAAGGTGTAGTTTCGTGTAACCTCACGATTAGGGTACAGTTCAAACCTATGATCCTTATCAGGAATATTTATTGAGTCTCGCGTTGCAGCTGTATTGTGGTAAGTTAGCGACTGTGTTGCGGTAGTACTATCGCCTGACTTGTATTTCACGGTATAGCTTATGGTGTGAAAATTGTTAAAGCTCTCGACTTCCGGTAATTGTATTGTCAGCTTACTGTTTTCCTTAGTGAGATACTGTTCGTCAAACTGATTGTTGATAGACCAAGTGACACTGTCGATATTTGAAAAGTCAGTCAAATTACTAGTGACTTCGACTGTCTGTCCTGAAGCTGCCACCTCGTGAGAGCTAGTCAGCGTGATAGGGGTTTGGGTTGCTTGCTTAGTGACTAAAACTTTGGTGGCGGCAGTTTCAGTTACACCACCTTTCATTGAAACCTCTAGTGACAAATCAAACGTCGTATCTTGCAGTACAACTGGAGCGGTAAAGTTATAGGTTTTATTCTCATCGGTCGCGTTGGTTGGCTGCGGGTTTGGTTGCCACTGCCATGCATACGACTCGATTTCGTCGCTATGAGAGATAGTTGGGATGATACTTGTGGTTTTACCGCTTGCTACAATGACTTGCTCTGGTAATGACAAACTTAAAGAAGGACCATCAGCTGGCGTTATCTTTACTGTTGCAGGGCGAGTATGAACACTTTTGTCGGTCACAACATTGATCACCACAGTAAACTCAGTTTCCTCAGATACATCAGGAAGTGTAAGGGTGAGCGTAGAGTCTCCTGTGCGGCCGGCGTTTGATGTTGTTACCTCGTATGTCGGGTTTAGACCATCAAATTCCCAACTCACATTTTGAATGCTTGTGTCGGTTGCATAGGATGCCGTTAATGAAACTGTGTCGCCACCACTGAATGTATAACTGTCCTTCAATTCAATGTTAGCGCCTACAACTTCGGGGTAGAGTGAAATCATGTGCGTTTTAGTCACCGCTGAATTCACCCCATCTGAGACCTCACATGTGATTGTAATGCTCTGTTTCTCGGTAACAAGTGGGAGCTTGACCACGGTTCTAGTCATTGATTCTTGATCAAACTGAGCGCCGTCCAATGAACTTGTCCATTTTACGCTAAGTTGATCATTATCTGGGTCGATAAAACTGGTAGAGATAAAAATCGATTCGTTTGATAAAGCGAGAGAATCTCCGCTGAGTGTAACTGTAGGGGCACGGTTTTGTGTCGATGGGCGTTGATCGTCGCTTCCGGATGAATTACCGCCACCACCACAGGCAGTTAATAATCCAACGAGTGAGGCCAAAAGTATTTTGCGCATTTTTATTCCTTATCAATGGCAGTTTTCACATTATTTTTTTAGTCAATAGGAAGAGCTATCCTATTTCCAAGCAATTTAGTCTGCTTTATTTTAACGGTAACTTAATAAATAGGTTAATGTTTGTTTTGTAAATGTAAGGAGTTGTAGAATAAAAAAGCCCAGCATATATGCTGGGCTTGGTCAGGAAGGGAGTTTACTTAATTCAAATTGGATTGTGCTTGGGTAATTTCCTCGCTTTTTCTACCAAACAGCTTTTTACCTATCCGTTTTGCATCCTCAAGCGCAACGTATTGGCAAGGGATAAGTATCAAGGTAATTACTGTTGCAAACAAAACACCGAAGGCCAACGAAACTGCCATTGGAATAACGATTTGTGCCTGCAAACTGGTTTCCATAATGATGGGGACTAATCCGATAAACGTTGTGAGTGAAGTAAGTAGGATTGCGCGGAATCTGCGGCATCCAGCTTCAACAACCGCGTCTTTAATACTTAGTCCTCTTTCTCGTGCTTTGTTGACAAAATCAACCATTACCAGAGAGTCGTTAACCACAACACCTGCGACAGCAATGATGCCAAAGAAAGACAAGCCACTCATTGTCATGCCAAGCACCATATGGCCTAGAACAGCACCGACAACACCAAATGGGATCACAGACATAATTAATAAGGGTTGTGAGTATGAGCGCAGTGGGATAGCTAACAGTGCGAAGATTATCATCAGCGATAAAGCAAAATCGCGCAGTTGCTCAGCAACGCTGTCCATTTCTTCTTGCACTCGTCCGGTAATGCTACTCGTAACGTCAGGGTAACTTTCTAACAAGCTAGGCAAGTACTCTTCGCTTATTTGTTCTGCAATTTTGAAAGGTTCAGCTTTGTCAGTATCTACAGATGCCCAGACATTGATAGTGCGCTTTGCATTTTCTCGGCGAATGCGGTTAACACCTTCAACGAGGTTGATGTCGGCCACTTCAACCAATGGGATTTCAGCCCCAGCAGGTGAAATGATACGCACATCTTGGATGTCACTGATGGCATTTCGATGCTCTCGAGGGTAGCGAACCATAACTTTTATTTCTTCACCGTTACGTAAAATACGTTGGGCTTCAAGTCCGTAATAACTAAAGTTCACTTGCGAAGCGACATCGGATAAGGTCAAGCCCATGCTGTAAGCTAACGGTTTTAGCTCTAGTCTGATTTCATCCGTAGCAGACTGCATGGAGTCATTTACATCTCCGACGCCTTCCACAGTTCTTAGCTTCGCTTTTAGCTTGGCAGCAACTTCTCTCAGCGTCTCTTTGTTTTTACCCTCAAGGCGGAAGCTAATGTCGCCATCATCGCGACCACCGCCAAAGACATTGTCTTCAATATTCAAGCTTTTAACGCCGGGCAAAGGCGGCATGCTTTCTCGCCACATTTCACTTAGCTCAAAAGTGTCAATTGGACGTAAATGAGGTTCAACCAAAATCGCGCGGATTGAAGCATTGGTGCGGCCATTCATGTTTACCGACAGGTTTTTAACCATCACCTGCCCATACTCTTCTTCAATTTTCTTTTCCACATCCCAGACCAGCTTTTCAATTTTATTGGCTGTTTCAAGCGTTGCAGACTCTGAAGCAGATAAGTTCATTTCAACTTGTATGCTCGGGAAGTCGTGTGGAATTTTAGGGTTCGCGACAAACTTAATGAATCCGCCAGCAAATAGACCTGCGCTAACAATCAAAATACAGATAAAGCCGACGATCACCGTGTAACGGTAGTGGATACACTTATCAATAAATGGTCTGTAGATATTGTCGATAAAGTGTTTTAAACCATTATCCATACCCGCTCTCAAACGGTGAAGTGGGTTTTTGGGATTGCTGGGCTTGTCTTTCATGGCGGCCAAGTGAGCAGGAAGGATCAGTTTTGATTCAATCAATGAGAAGATCAAACACAGAATAATGACTCCGCCAATTGCCTTGGAAAATGCGGCTTCAGGGCCGGTAGACAAAGTTTGTGGTAAGAATGCTGCGATTGTTGTAAGTACACCAAAGGTTGCAGGTACGGCAACGCGTTTTACTCCGCGAACCACGTTATCTAGACTATGGCCATGCTTTTCAATTTCTGCGTGTGCAGATTCTCCGACGACGATAGCATCGTCCACAACAATGCCGAGTACCAATATAAAGGCGAACAGAGAAGCTAAATTGATTGTAATGTCCATAAAGCCCATAGGCATGAGCAAGAAAGCACCTAAGAACGAAACAGGTAAACCCATCATTACCCAAAACGCGAGTCTAATTCTTAAGAATAACGCCAACATCAACATTACCAGAATCCCACCGATAATCATGTTCTCAATCATCATGTTTAGGCGGCCTTCGAGGTAGTAAGTGAAATCTAAAAAAGGCTCAAGTTTTACGTTTTGTGGAAGCTGAGATTCTTTCTCTTTTAAATAGCCTTTTATAACACCTGCAACTTTTGTGATGTCTTGATCTTTGGAGGCCATGACTTCATACAACAGTGAATTTCTGCCATTGTATAGCGAGTACATTAAGCCTTCTTCAAAACCATCTGAAATTTTGGCGACATCACCCAAGCGAATTTGCGCGCCGTCTTCTAGCGTAATTAAAGGCAGTTGCTCAAATTCATGACCTTGGTATGCTTGGTTTTCAACACGCATTGAAATGTAGCCATTGTCTGAGCGAATTTGCCCAGCCGACATATTGGCTGAAAAGCTCTGTACGGCGGAGGAGATATCACGGAATGTTAAGCCATATTCACGCAACTTGTCTGGGCTCACTTCAATACCTATTTCATAGTCCAGACCGCTATTAAAATTCACTAAGTTCACGCCTGGGAGTGCAAGCATTTCATCGTGAAGGGTATTACCAAGTTTCTTCAGCTCCTTGAAGTCCATGTCGCCATTTAACGTTAGCAACATTACATCTTGTTCGTTTTTCTCGTTACGAACAATTGGACGCTCCATGCCTGAGGGGAAATTAGAGATGGCGTCTACCTGCATCTTAACTTCGTCGAGGACGTCTTTTGGCTCATACTGTTGGTCAACTTCAATCCAAGTTTGTGAAAATCCACGATTAGAGTAGGTAATGAGCCTTTTTATACCTTCTAGCCCTTCCATCGCTTCTTCCACTTTTATGGTGATCCCTTCTTCTACTTCTTGTGGTGCAGCACCTGGGTAGACTGCTTGAATACTCAACCAGTAATTTTTATTCTGTGGGAAAATTTGCTTTTGAATGGTGAATGCGGTCAGCAACCCACCAACTAGTACAAATATCATTAAAAGGTTAGCGGCAACTGGGTTACGCGCAAACCAAGCAATGATGCCTTTTTCTTGAGTCTCCATGCGCCATTACTCCTCTTTTAATGCAAGCTGAGTCGCGGCTTGAGTGGGTATATTATCATCAATGCGCAGTTGCATGCCCTCGGTTGGATATTCAAGCGCTGATGTGATGAGGTTTTGTCCGGATTCAAGCCCTTGATCTATAACGACTAGGCCGTCATATTCTCGAACAATATTGAGCTTTTTAAATGACAGCGTTTGGTCGCTGTTTAGAATCGCCACCTGTCCATTTCTCACCAAATGGTGAGGAATTTCTACAGCGTTATTGACTCGCTTTCCTTTTATATTTGCATTTAAATATGCGCCAAAGCGCAGTGGCTTTTGCGTGTCGTCATATGGTCGTTCAACCTGTGCTACAAGGTAGGTCATACGACTGCGGCTGTCGATGACTCCCTCACTGCGTACGATTGTACCTTGCCAGTTGACTTCTTGGCCTGCAACCTTCGCAGTGAGTGTGACATTTGCATTGATTCCATTATTTTGAAGATGCTGGAGCTCATTATCAGCTACTGGTAAACGTACTTCGGCTACAGAAATAGAATTTAAAACTCCGACTAAGCTACCTTGATTTACGACACTACCAAGGCTCAGTGAGCGAGTTTCGATAATTGCATCATACGGCGCTTTGATATAGGTGCGTTCAAGATTGCGTTTTGCACGTTTAACGCTGGCTTGGGCGGCCTTAAATCGTGCTAGCTTTTCGGCTAATTGAGGCTTTCGCAAGTACAGCTCAGAGGGAATCGTGGAGTTAGCGTTATTTTTAATACGCTCCCATTCAGTTTTGGCTACATGCGCTTGAGCTTGCTCGATTTCGAGTGCAGAACTCGCTTGTGCGAGGTTAGCCTCAGCATCAATAAGTGCGGCTTCATAATCATTGGGATCTATGCGCGCCAAGATCGCCCCCTTTTTAACAAATCCCCCTTTAACAAAAGCTTCAGAGAGGTCAATAATTTGTCCGCTGACTTGAGCAACCATTTGCGTGCTGTACTTTGGCTTGACGATACCATAAGAGCTTACCGACATTTGCAGAGACGATGTATTGATCGGCGATACCTCGACAAGCGGATGAATGATTTTTTCTGGTTTTTCTTGAGGAGGGGTTTGCATTGATGAAAACGCAATGGCGCTTGCGATACCTCCAAGTAAAACCACACAGGGTAATATGATTTGTTTTTTACTAGCCACGATGTTAATTCCTTCCTGAATTGACAAATTTGATACTGATACGTATCGGTTACACAGAATAATACGCCAATAGATATTTCTAGGTGTTTTGATCTCATATCAATATGTAACAAAGCATTGCGACTATTGTCACAATTTTACAATTAGCAGGTACAATTGCTTAAAATTTAATAAAAGAATCATTTTTTGCATACAGAAAGTGTGCTAACACGTATAATCTTTGCTTTTTGGGTTGGGGAGTAAAATGGAGTGTAGGTTAGGCTGCGGTGCTTGTTGTATCGCCCCAAGTATCAGCTCTTTGAAAAAAGCAGCCAATGTGCGCTGTGAGTATTTAAACGAGCAGAACCTCTGCTCAATTTTTGGTAAGCCAGAACGTCCCAAGGTGTGCAGTGATTTCAAAGCAGACAAAGAAACCTGTGGTTCGACTAATGAACAAGCAATGGCAAATTTGATCTATCTTGAAGCAGTTACATAGTCACTTTTTCTTCTTTACATACTTCAAAAGACAGCTTCATTTTATACACCTACTACTTACTTTAATTTGTAGAACACAGCTGCTTGACTAGACTAAAGTGAGCACCAGTGAACAGTTAAATAATCTAAGCTGTTGATTTAAATAAACTCAGCCTTTTATATTGACTTTATTGACCTATCTCAGAGTAAGGAAAGTGTAGATGAGAGAATATACCATTATGATGATAGACGACGATGAGGTAGACAGATATCTACTGAAACGTGCGTTGAAAAATGCCGGCTACACAGGTCATATCTTTGAAGCTGACAACGGACAAGTCGCGATCGATTTTTTGTCTAACTATGAGCACAATGCGAAACTATTTCCTGACAAGTTTCCCCCTGTGATTATTTTCCTCGATATCAACATGCCGCTTATGGATGGTTTTGAGTTTTTAGAAGCTTTTGTTAAGTTGAGAGCGACCACTCCAGTATTTGAAAACTCGATTCTTACGTTGTATACCTCTTCAAAATGTGACGAAGATAAGCACAGAGTAAAAGGCTATGACTTTGTAAAAGGCTATTTAGTGAAAGAAGACTTAACCACGCAGAATTTAAAAGAGACTATGGCAACTTGTAATGCTGGTTGAGTGCATGGCTAAAATCTATGTCGATGGGCTTGTGGGCCCATCTCTTTCGCTCTACTCACAAAATATAATCTGCGCGAAAATTGTGCAAAGCTACTTTCAAAGGTTACCTATGTTTATATTGGGTCTTGCAGTAACCCCTTACAACGTCTTTAGAGCGCATGTGTAAATGTTTGGTTTTTCGTCCAGATACACGTGTTCGCCAACTATTAAAACTGCGAGGCTTAAGGTTTCTTCGCATGAGCTGAATAACAGCTTGTTCATCTAACCCAAACAAGGTGTGTATTGCCTCAAATGGGGTCCTATCTTCCCAGGCCATTTCAATTATTCGTGATGTTTCGTCTTCTCTAAATTGCATCTTAATCCAAGGCATTGTCAAAGCGTGGTTATACGAAAGCACTGCCGGTTTGGATTCATATGATACAAAGTGGCAAGGCGGGGAGTATTGGTATTAAAGGGTGGGCGCATGCTTATTATTCGTGTGCGATGTGCCCGAATTAACTTATGACTTTTGAACCAAAGGGAGTTGAGAGAATGACACGCCTTGCCAGCCAAATTGTATGAAGTTTCTGATATTTGCGTGATCAGTGCCTTTAGGGTTGAGTAAAACATCTTCCCTGTAATAGCGGCCAAAGCAGTGCAGCGTTGCATGTTCTGACAAGTTATTCAGTTTTGCAAATGCTAATATTTTGCATGAACCCAAGTTGGTGCCTGCTTCATTGTGCTGTTCGCCATTTTTAAATGCACATGCATTAAATTCGTAGTGGCTGTCTATCAAGGATATGGTTTGCTCAAATTCTATGGTGTTGCCCTGCGTTGTTACACGTTTTATAAAGCTTTCAATATTTTCAGGTGATTGGGGTAAATTTGTCATTGATACTTCTTATTGAATTAAAACCCCATTATCGCTAAAAGTTTCAGGCTTGCAAACCGCGACTTTGGTACAAAAGAGCGAGTTTTAAGTGCATAAGCCAATGTTCCCAAAGGATTTGTGTTATAATTTTAGAGTATGAAAAATTGGAGGTACATTATTCGAGTGAGTAAAGCGAAACTAAGCCAAGACGAAAGCCTATCTTTTAAAATCAATTATCAGCTCCTGCCCAAAGAGACCAACCAACTTGACCTGTATTTTTCGATACCCACCGATATGGGTATCAATGCCAACACGTTAAATGAAGTGGACTACTTTAATGCAAACATTAAGAGTCACAGTGCTTACTATTCTGAACAGTTACACTTGCCATTAGTCAGAAGCCGTTTTATTAGCCAAAGCAAAGGACAAAAGAGTGACTATCGAGTGAACTTAAATTTGTTTTGCTATCAAATTCGTATTGCTTTAGACGCAGATGTGAAAGACACGCTTAAACTGAAGCAAGCTGAAGAGTTTTATCCTGCAGCGATTGAGCTGGTTGAACAGTCGGCACGTTTGTTAGTAAAGCTGCGGCGCTACACACCACCAGATAACAAGCTAAAGTCATACTTTCAAAATGCGGACAACTATTTGAGTTGGCATACAGAGCAAGCATTTTTGAAACTACTTGCAAGAGGCCCAAAATCTAGTGAGTTCAGTCGCGAGAGAAGTGCAGTAGTCGATTTTTGTAAACAAGAGAGTGAGTATCGTGAAAAGCTTAGTTATAACTCACAAGTTACTTTAGATGACCCCAATCGCATTACCAATAAGATGCGTTTACTCGAAAGGCTGATTGAGTATGGGGTCGTTTTTAATAAAGAAACGACCAACTTAGGCGCAAACTTAAAACGTCTGGCGCGTGGTGCGGTAACGGCAGTGATAATGGCATTCGTGATGTACCTTGTCCTCAATGCGCGTTCTAATTTTGAAGAGATCACAGTTGCCCTCATCGCGTTATTGGGGGTTATTTACGGTTTAAGGGAAACCTTTAAAGATGACTTAACTCAGTGGGCCTGGCGACAGGTACAAAAAGGTAGGCCAAAGTGGCGCAACAAGTTCAAGAACTCTGTGAATGATGCAACGGTTTGCACCCAAACTATATGGTTGGAGCATATCAAGAAAAAAGAGATCCCAGACGATGTTGATAAGTTGCTCAAAAAACGGGGCAGGCAGAATCGACAAGAAGCGAATTTCTTGCATTTTTGTGCAAAGAACCAAGTGCACGTAGATGAGTTCTTACCTGGGTATGAGGAAGTGCAGCAGCGTATCACATTTAACATGAGTTCATTTGCACGCTACTTGAAAAAAGGCGCTGGAAAGCTTTACAGCTTAGAGGGGCACAAAGTGTCAAAAAACTCTGTAGAGCGGCGTTATCAAATCAATCTAGTCATGCGTTTTAAGACCAAAGGTGAGGTCCAGCTTGAACGTTACAAACTCACTATGAACCGCTCAGAAATCGTCGCCATTGAGCAGATGAAAGACTAAAGGAAATACATTAAGCATGTCTGAACACTGCGTTCCAAACTTATGAATTCCTTAATTAGCAGTCACTTAGTAGAGTATTCAGTAGGTTAATTAAGGAGTTAAATCATGTCTAATGTACGTTACGTCATCGAGAAAGACACTAAACAGGCACATCAGTATTTTTCAGATAAACTCGCGTTTGAGACAGACTGTTCTGATGTTTATGCGGATATCAAATCTGGCAATCACGACTTTGTACTCATTGATGTACGAGCCAGAGAAGCATTTTTAAAGAGTCATGCTATTACTGCGATTAACATACCACACGGTGAAATAACTCAAGATCGTATGCAAGAGTTTAACAAGGATACGTTATTCATCGTTTATTGCTGGGGACCTGGATGCAATGGCGCAAGTAAAGCTGCACAAAAGCTCTCTGCTCTGGGGTATTTAGTCAAAGAAATGCTTGGAGGGATCCATTATTGGGAGGATTTTGAGCGCTACCCAGTTCACAGGCGTGTTGACGACGCACAAAAATAGTCACTTTTATGGCAGCGAATGTGCTGCCTTTTTAAGCCAGTTGAGTGAAAATCAGTTTATTACCAAATGGATCCACAATTGGCATTTCTAAGCCCCATGGCTGGGTATTAACGTCAGGGCGAGCATGTTTGAACTGTTTGCTCTCTAATAACTGTTGAAAGGGAACGAGATCTGCTACAGCAATTCTAAGTGATGCACCGGGAGTGGCGTCTGCGTAATGCTCCGAAAGATGAAGTACACACTTTCCCTGAGATATTTGCATATATAGTGGCAGCCCCGTCTCATGTTTATGCTCCCAGTCTAACTGAAACCCCAAAAAGTCTATGTAAAATTGCTTGGCTTGGTATTCATCAAAGGAACGTAGTATGGGTATGGGTGGTTGTAGGTGCATATATTGAACTCGTCAGTTTAGTAAGGTGCAGTGATCCTGTTGATATTAAGCCGTGTTAATATTGGTGTGGTAAGAAACACAGCCATCGAACAATTAGACGATGGCTGCAGGCGGGGATTTAGTTTTGCGTTGAATTGTCAGTGCTATGTAGTAATTCAACAATCGCTTTGAAATTTCTTTTAGACGTTTCCGAGCGTAATGCCGACTTTAAAGTGTGTTTAATGCCTTCCTGATTTTTTTGTGTTGCCAGCGCTTTGATGGCTGCATAACGGCTTTTTGCATTTTCGTTATTTACTGCAATCGCGAGTACAGCATCACTTGCCGCAGGCTTTAGCTGGTATTTCCCAAGGGCGCTGAGCAGTGCAACTTGATTATGATGCGCAGGTACTGATAGCTGCTTTTCTAAACTGATGTAAGCTTGTTCTGTTTGTAGCATACCAAGGGCTCGAAAAGAGGATCTCTGTAGACTTTTGTTGCGATTGTTGGTGTAACTATCAATTTGTTCAAAGTGTTGCTCATTGCGGCTATTGCCCAACCCTGTGATGAGTGCTGATTGAATACGTTCATCTGTTTCTAATGAAAGCTGCTCTGAGAGCGCACTATGTAATTGTTGCGATTGAGCGTCGGGCTCACGTCCATATAGCATCGCGCCAATGGTCATGTAAAAACTACTGGTTACTTCAGAGTCCAAACTGGTGAAGCCCGTTTCAACTTGTTCTTTGAGTAGCACGGTGAGTTCAGGACTGAAAGCATTTCTGCCCTGAGACAGTGCTCTCAATGCTCTAAATTGCATAAGCGGATCTTTATCGGCTTTTATCAGCAGCGTGCCCAGCAACAATTGGCTATTATTACTATCTATCTGACCCAAGGCGTTGAATAAACGCATTTGCGCATTATCTGGCAGCTGCTGTTTTAAAAATACCTCATCTAGTGAACCAAGCACGGCGTCAAATTGAGTTAGCTGCTTTGCCAAATCATGGGCTGCAATTTGTGTTAAATCATTTTCGAGTACCAATCGCACTAATGCCTTTTTGAGCAGGGCAACATCTTCGAGGCTAAGTGTTTGGTTATCTGTTGGCCAGCTGATCAATTCTGCAGGCAAAGAAAACAGCACAGACGGGTAGGCTTGTTTAGCGGGGTCAAGGCGATATTGCTGTTTGGTTTTCAGGTTTAAGCTTTGCGACTTGCCTGTAAACAGTAAAGTTTCTTGGCCTGATCGAGTTGTGAAAAAGCATGGACTTGGCGTAATTTCATGCCCGGATGAAGCGATACTTATTGTTTGCAGCGCAGCTTGATTGGCATTGTGTAGCTGGTACTTTTGCTTATTGAGTTGGATTTTGTCGTCTTTAAAGAAATAAGATACGGAATACTGGCCTAGGGTATCTTGCTCCATTTCAAGCTGCTTGTCAGGGTGGCGCTGAAATTGAAAATAATATGCCAACCCTTTTAGTTGGTCTTGGTTCTGTTTATTGAGCGGGGATGGAAACCAAAAGTCGCTGATCAATCCCATCGGCGTTAATTTAAAAGCAAATGGTACGGTATAGCTGTCCAGCTCTGAACTAAATTGTCCGCTCCCTGCACGCACATTGTCAGCTTTCATTGCCCACCAGCCGGCTTCATCGTTGTGTTCGGCGGTTTTAACTGTGAGTTGCCCAGACAGCTTTATGTGTGTTTGTTGGCCTTGTTTATTAATTTGGTCGTAATTGAATGTGGTGTGAGTGTCTATGGCAAAGTCAAATTGAGCAGAGCAATTGGCCTGCACATATTGAGAATTAGCCAGTGCACAAAGTGCACCGGCTAAAATCACGTTATTAAGCGTTATCATAGATTGATATCGCCTTCTTTGGAGTAGATTGTCCACGATTTATTGAACACACTGTTGGTTTGGTATAACCACAGATCATAACGAGTTGTTTTCTTGCCGCAAGGGTAAGGGATCCCCCATTTTTTACACCACTTCACACCATAGGTTTCAGCGTACAGACCAAACTTGCCTGAAATAACATCTAGGTCGTTTTTCAGTTCAATGCCGTAGTAAATATGTGGGTTGGTGTTGTCATTGGTCAGTAATGCAAACCCAGCGTTTGACTCCATTGCAAAGGTGTTATCGATCAAGTTTAAAATCGCTTGCACACCGGCAGATGCTACCAAAAGGTTCACGCCACCACGGCCAAATGCACCAAAGTCTACATGAAAAAGGTCGCCTTCAGCATACAGCTCAGCGTTGTATCCTACTGTTAGTTCAAAGCCAAGGTTACCAGTAACGCCTGCTTCGACTTTAATCGGGATTGGGCCCACTGTGAATGTGGCTTGGGCAAGTACTTTTTCTTCTTCCCATTTCTTTTCCCATGACTTTTCATACTTTGCGGTAAACTTCTCGTCTTCAAAAACAACGTTGTTGAAGATAATCATTTCTGATTCATAGCCAGTGTTTAGACCACTGATATAAGCGCTACCGTTATATGAAATGCTAAACAGCGTATTTTTGGCGTTAAAGAAATAGGCTTCTACTGTCCCTTCACCTGTAATACGACCGCCCGGATCGCCAGTAGGCACAATAAACAATTGACCCTGCAAGTCTACACCCACACTGAACTTAGACTTGTCACCATATGACTTGTTGAACTCACTCGAGAAGTTGATGTTTGCAAGGCCAACTGCGGCTGGCGCAATGGCGGTTTCTTCAAAGCGCTGCTGCTTTGCTGGACGCGCCTCTGGTTCATCAGTCTGTTCAAAGAAATAAAGCGGGATAGATGTCAGGATCTCGTTGTTATCGGTACGTGTTTCTGAATCTTGTGCTGCATCTATCAGCGTAAAACGTAACTCTAACTGGTTATCACCCTGAGCATCATAATTAGCATAAACTTGTTGTAATAACTCAGTCTCTAAAGCAATATCAAAACCAATATGTTCATCATGCAGTTCAGCGGTGAATGCATGTGCTAGTGTATCTGAATACTGTTTGTTTTGAGCATCCCAAAAATGAGTTTCTACCCAGTTTCCTGCAACCATCACTTCGGCTTTGATATGTGAAAGCCCTAAATTGGCACCTTCATAATCTGCTTCGAGGTAACCGATAAGATCTGAGTGATGCTCACTGGTTCCGTTATCGACATTTGGCACATCCAAGATAAGAGCTGATTGGCCGAAAGAGGCTGCTAGTAGCTTGTAATCATGATCCTCTTGCTCACGTACAACAATATCAGCATGCGGGAATTCACCATCAAGGTGAGGCTGGTGATCTACCGAAGGGTGATTGTCTTCTTCGATATCTTCTACGTGTAAATCGTTTGGATCAATTTGCGCAATAATGTGGTAGTTTCCACCTTCAAGCGTATTAGGCAGTCGCAGATCAATTTCGTGCTCGCTTGAGCCTTCGTTCAATGAGGTCAACTCAACGACAGCAATTTGTTGGATGTCTTCAATTGCTGTTTCCTGTTCACTTTGCACGTCAAGTTCGTCTGAGTGCATTAGATAGAAGTGAACTTCTACATCGACATCGTTAAAACCCGTTACATCAACAGTGTAGTAAGTTTTTACCGTATCGGTAGGTTCTAGCATGTCCAAAGGGCCTGTTGAAATTGCAGTAATTTCTAGGTTGCTTTTTACCTCGGGGGTGGGGGTGACTTCCGTTATTGTTGGCGTGTCGTTATCGCCAAATTGACATCCAGTCAAAGTGGCTAAACTCAACAAAGCAGTCGTGATTAAGCGCATGTCGATTCTCTATCTTATTTATCTATTCATCATTATAGGCTAGGAATATGGAGCGAGTGTGGAGCTATTGTTAGCGAACTAAGTACTAATTTTGTTTCGGTTTAAGGGAGAAATTGACTAAGGAATTGGCGCTGAGACCTATTTGAAAACAGCAAAAATCATGTGAAGTGCAAGTAAGGTTAATAGTAATTTAATTAAGGCTATTAACTTGGTATTGTCTGCCTTGAGTCTTAGTTTTGTGCCTACAAATGAGCCGAGAATAGACCCCAATACCATGATTAAAATCAATGTTAAGCTTTGCCAAAGCATCTGTGTAACCATCATAAATACCGGTATTTTGGCGAGGTGGCTGATAGTCATAAACACCGCGCTTGTCGCGACAACTTCATCTTTTGATGTGAGCTCTTTGGTGAGAACTGATAGTGACAGTGGACCTGTTGCGCCTACGATCAGTCCAAGGCCAGTCTGCAAAAGACCAATAAGATAATAGCTTTCAAATTTACCTATAAAATTCGCAAATGGACGGTGCCATAAGTTAAGAAGTAAATAGGTACCAATTGCCAAAGGTATAAATGTTGTAGGCAGGGCATATAGCACCAAGCCAAATAAGAGAGTGCCAGCAATTGAGCCAACTAAAAACGCAGGCAATAAAGACCACTTTACATAATTAAATGAAAAAACGGCGCGTGAAGCATTACTGGCAATTTGGGTGATGCCATGAATAGGGATCACCAGCGCGGGGGCAATAAAAATTGGCAGAATAGCAATCAATAACATCCCGCCCCCAAATCCGATGATTGCTGCTATCAATGATGTCGCAAAGGCTATCGTCCCTAGTAAGAAATCCGCATTCAATGTTCGCTCCTTGAGGGCTAATAAACTAAGCTCTTAACGCAACGCCAATACCGGACGCCGAGAGTAAAGTGCCCGCTACTTTATTAAATATCCCAAGGCGCTTTGAATTGGAAACGAGTTTCCTTGCGCTAGAAGACACATATGCATAGCCTAAATTAACAGAGCCAAAAGCGAGCGTAGCCGTGGCAAAAATACCTAAAATATCGGTATGAGAGATATGCTGAAAATCGACGAAAGCTGGAAAGAGCGCGACGTAAAAAATAATCGCTTTTGGGTTGCTCATTGTGAGTAAAAAACCAGCCAGAACATCAAATCGATGCGCCTTAGGTACATGGTGGCTGTCCTGTAAATGAGGCTTTGATAAGAATAGATTTATACCCATCCAAACCAAATAAGCAGCGCACGAATACTTGATGATAGCAAAAGCGCTCCCCATGGACTCAGCAACAAAGGCCAAGCCTGAAACTGCCAATAAAATGAACACATAGTCGGCAAGCACTAAGCCAATGGTCATTGCTGCACCACGACGAAAGCCACCAGTGATGGATGTGGTGGTGATAGCAAAAACCGCCGGACCGGGAATAATACCTACTACAAACATAGCACTGAACAGAGCAATATAACTTTCAATACTCACTTGAGTCTCCATCATTACTTAATCGCAAGACATCGTAACATAATCGAAATGGAAAAAACGGCTAGCAATAATCTGCTTTGAGATAATCCAATTAGACAAGTTTTTCTGAGCCATTAAGCCTAGTTGCAAAGGCCACGCATTATGTAATTAGGGCCCGCAGGGCTGCCTAAATACTTTTCTCGGGTGTCTTGAAACCCTGCTTTTTTATAGCACTCATAGGCCACTTTGTTACGGCAATTAACGGTTAATATGATTTGTGAATAAGTTGGGTAGTTAGCTGCCACATAGGGAAACAGCGCGCTTACTGCTAGCTTGCCAAAGCCTTTACCCTGCTGTTGTTTATCGATTACAAATGCCCTGATTCCTACTGCATTTTCTGGACAAAAGTCATATTTATCGGCATACGCCAGGTCGAGCTTAAAATACCCAATGACGTCTTGGTTATTTTTTATTACGTGCAAATGCGTTGTGTCTGAAGCGTCATTTAAAAATTCAGTGGCTGTGCCTGCAAATTCTATTTGGTCTTCGCACAGTTGTATTTTCTCAACTTGGTTCTTATATGCGTCAGAGAGCTTTTTTATCGTTATCATGATTTGCATTTTAATTGTTATAAAATAACAAAATAATATGTTATATGTGTTGGAAATACTATGGCCCACTGTCATATTTGTAGTTTTTATAGAGACATCAGTGCTGTACGGGTTTGTTTGTCTAGCTTTTCTATTGCATATCTAAAAGCCACTCTGGGCATGTGTTGGTGGTTTAATTTTAAATACTCAATGACATCATTCAAAGATTTTTGTGACAGCACTTTTAGCATCCAGCCATACCCTTTTTGGACTAAATCATGCTGATCGTTCAACAATAAGTTTGTGGCTTGCATCGGCGCATCTGTGGGACAGCGGATTTTTTTGATTGGATAAATCAGAATGACAGCCATTGCTCGCCTGACTGCAAAGTGAGGGTGTGTCGCCCAAGCATGCGTTTTTATGATGAGTTCATTGTGTTGTGCGAGTAATTCACCAAATGCATGTGTGCAAAAATCATCACAGTCATACCAGTCAACCACATATTCAAATAGCCAACGCTCAAATACATCAAAAGTGTTTGGTGTATACTGATGTTTGACTCGAAATGCCCAGTCATAGGCAATGAGGCTCAGTGCCCAATCTCGCTGAGACAGTAGCTGCTCGCAGTATGTGAGCACATTGTCTATGTTATGGTCAGGCAGCAATTTATAAGTAACAGACGAGACCTTACGTATTTGTGCTGTTTTGGCTTGTTGCTGGGGATAGTTAATGTCTGCTAGCGCCTGCAAAACAGTTTCGATCATATTCATTGCAGTTTGTATCTTGGTGCTTTTGAAATAAGCTAGCTCAATTAAAGCAATGATTCAAAGCCTCACAGCGATGTGTGAGGCTTTAGTACAGCGTTAAATCATTTTTCCATCACAGCATCATGCCATATAATTTGGTAGTGCTTATCTTGTTGCCACTGCTTAAAGTAAGTTGCAAATAGCGACTCCCAATCAGTAAAGCCGATGTTGTATTGTTCAATCAGCGCTATGTAGTTGTCCTTATCATACGGCGTCATCGGCATTAAGTAGGTTTCAAATAAGTATTCATCATAACCTGGGCGTTGGGTAAGCAGTCCTTCCATGATGATTTGTGCATTGTCCTGCTTCAGGCTATTCACATACTCTTTGCAAGTTTGAATAAAATCGGATTTGCAGCCTTGCTCGAAACTCAATTTTTGAGACTGTGCAAAGTGATAAAACTGCGCAACGGGCAAAGGTGTGGAGTTTGCAACATGAAACACCAAGTTACGCTTTTGTGGCTCGTTCATGCCACACACGATGGCTGCGGCCGCTTTATCTACCGGAATGATATCGAGCAAATAGGGCACGTCATCCGGTTGCACAGGGACTTGCATCATCATCTTTAAAATACGATGGAAAATATCATCGGTGTTACCTATACCTGTCTCTGACGAGCCAGATATTTGTGCAAAGCGATAAATGGTATAAGGCACGCCTACTGCGGCCGCCTGTCGAATATTCTCTTCTTGCACCCATTTAGATTGACCATAGCCGCTGCAAATCAATTCGGCATCTTCAATATCTATGAAGTCTTCCACTGGGTTAACCGAAAAATGTGAATTTTTAATCTGAGTGCTCGCTGTGGTGCTAGACACGAAGTGAATCATTTTAAGCTTTTCAGTCGTCGCAATGGTTAGCAACTGATTAGTACCCGCGACTGACTTTTTGAATGCAAAGTAGGGCTGAATATGGTTTACATAAGATGCCGTGTGGACAATATGTTGTACTTGCACGCACAAGGTTTGCCAGTTGGCATTGCTTAGCCCTAGTTGAGACTGCTCCATATCTCCAAGCATTGGCACAATTCGCGACATATCAATATCCAATTGATATTTTTGAGCGGATTGCTCGATACGTTGTTGAGCCTGCTTTAATGATTTTGCACGCACTAAACAGAATATAGTTGCGTTTGTTTCTGTTAGAAGTTGATGCAGAATATGACTACCCAAAAAGCCTGTGGCACCCGTGAGTAAAACAGACTCCACGCTACCTTCAAATGCATGTTTGAGCGTGTCAGTTTGCTTAGCAGGGGTGAACCCAGCGTCTAAAATAAAGTCAGGCTTTTGCTGAGTACGGTCGTTCGCAAAATCACTGTGTTGCGTCAGGTGTAACCTTTCAATATCGTCAATGAACGAATGAATGTTATTCATATTCTTGAAGGCATCCGCTTGCAAGTCGATATCCAGTACCTCTTTGAGCTGCTGGAAGGTTTTAAGTAACGAAATAGAATCAAAGCCATATTCATACAAGTCACACTCTAAATCGAGCTCATCAGGCGCGATACCAATAACGCGGCTGACAATTTGAATCACTGTGCTGCGAATATCTGTATGGCTGAAATCACGGTCCATAGCCGCCAAAGAGGAAGAAGGCGTGTTGATACTCGGCGTTTTTCGAGTCATCAACTGGGCAGTGTTTTGGTATATCTGCTCAGGGTTTGAGCTTAATAGGGCGCCAATTGAGGTATGCTCGCAGTCCAGTAAAGACTCAATCAAATTAAATGCCTCAGGCATTTCAATGAGTCGGTACCCTTTTTTCTCGGCGAAACCGTTTTCGATGCTTTTTACCGAATCATTCGAGTGCCAGTACCCCCAATTAATTGCCAATGTTTTACCCTGTCTTTCTCCTTGCTCCACCAGTTTCTTACGCTGCTTAGCAAACGCGTTTTGGTAACCATTACCGTATGAATACGAGAGGTGATTAAGACTGCCAAAAACAGCCATAGAAGAAAAGAGGATAAACATATCCAATTTGCTGCGTGCGAAGACCGTATCTAGGTTCAGTGAACCTTGGACTTTGACACTCATGGCATTTTCAAATTCATCCCAAGTACTTTCATCTGGTGCATAACTGGTACCCAAATGAAGAATACCATTCAAACCTAAATCGGTATCTGTAATGAACTGCTTAACATTACGCACCTGCTGTACAGAGGCAATATCCGCTGTGAGGTAATGAATTTGCCCTTTATCTAGCGCCTTTAAGGCTGCAAGTGCCTCAGTGCATTCTTGTGCTGGTCGTCTACCTAGTAGCACTAGCGTGGCGTTAAATTCCTTGAGCAGGTGCATACTTAATGTCAACCCTAACTCACCCAGTGCACCGGCAATGAGATATACACCGTTTTGTTTAAACTGAGTCGTGCTTATTTGCGGCACTGGTGCATTGTGCAAGTGCATGCCCATTCGTTCCTTGCCTTGGTACTTGATATGGTTTGGTTGCGCTTGCTGAGTACATAAATTGGCGCTAATCAGTTCCTGCATCATGACTTGTGTCCAATCTGGAACTTGATGTGAAAGTTCAATCAAGGTCCATACATGGTCTGAATTTCTCAAAGTGTAGCTTCTGAGCAATGCGGAAATATCATCACAACAGGTCCTGTCATCACAGAGCGTTTGCCCATAAAAAAGTTGCATAGGGTGATTATCGAATGGCGCTATCGCTTGTATAAACTTGAAAAGGGGCTCAATTTGCGAATTGACAGCCGTCAAACTACCCGCCGGACCGATGAAAAACACAATATCTGGCAGATTCTCTGGGCCGAATTTCAATGAGTCTAATTGCGAAAATAATACTGTCGTTATGTGTGCACTGGGCAACTTTTCACTTAGTTCACTCGCGGTTTGAGAGTCTAGTGCTACAACCATAACGTGTTGTTCGCTGGCAGCTAGGAGAACTTCCTCAGGCTCATTGGTTGGCAAGTCTAAAGGTTGGTCCTGCCATTGGTTCTCAAGCAGCAACCACGGTGTACTTGCAGGATCTGAAAAGGCCTTTTGAGGATTGATAAATGGGGTCGTTGGCAATGCTAGTTTCTTTGGTTTATGTGTATACAGTGCGTGCCAATTTATCGCTTTGCCCTCAAGCCAAAAGCGCAGCAAGGTTTGCGGGTTTTGTTGTAATTGCAAAACGTCGTGATTATTTAATGCTGGCTGTTTACCACTGGGCACTTTTGCTGAGTGCTTAAGGTTCGAGAGCTTGTCTTGTAAAGCGTCAAGTGACGAGACAACCCAACCGATCCGATATTTATGCTCGGCTCTGCCTACTTGCAGCGTATACGCCAAAGAAGTGAGCTCAGTGGTAGGGTGCTTCTTAAGATAGATGCTGAGTTCATTGGCTTTAGCCGTTAATTCGGATTTATTCGAAGCAGACAAAATTATGGTGTGCTCGGTTATTGTATCAGGTGTTTGCGCCTGTTTTGAGACTTTATTTGGGTATTCTTCTAGTACAAGGTGTGCATTGACACCACTGATCCCAAAGGAGCTTATACCCGCTCTGCGCTTGTGCTCGGCTTTCCAAGGACTAACCGCTGTTTGTACTTTAAATGGTGAGTTATCAAGAGAAAGATAAGGGTTGAGCTCATTGACATGTAAAGAGGGCACCAAAGTTTGGTTTTTGAGCTGCAACAGCACTTTAATGACCCCAGCTATTCCCGCTGCAATCTCTAAATGTCCAATGTTACTTTTTACAGAGCCCAAAGCACATTTTGTTGTTGCTTCCGTGTCAGGCTGGGCGTTTTTATACGCAGCTTTTAGCGCGTCAATTTCGACGGGGTCGCCTAATGATGTGCCCGTTCCATGGCACTCTAGGTAGCTTAGTGTGGTTGGATCTATGCCCGCATCAGCCCAAGCTTTATCTAATAAGCGTGTTTGCGCTTTTGCATTGGGGACGGTAAAACCTTGAGATTTACCACCGTGATTGATAGCAGAACCTAAAATTGAGGCATAGATGTGATCATTATCTTGCTCACATTTTGAAAGCTTTTTAATAAAGATCATGCCAACGCCTTCACCCCGCACGATACCATCGGCATCGCTAGAGAAAGTTCGGCATCGACCTGAAGGAGACAAAGCGCCAATTTCATGCATGGCAAGGGATGCACTTGGAGAGTCGATAACATTGACTCCACCTACAATCGCCTGTTCACATTCTCCGTTCTTAATGGACTGCACAGCCTTATGAATAGCCACAAGTGACGATGAACAGGTAGTATCTATGCCTTCACTGGGGCCATGTAAATCAAGAAAATAACTCATACGATTTGGTGCATAGGCTGAAGAAGTAATTAAACCGTCGTGATAACTTGCCTGACAGCCAATGAACAGCCCGGTATTAGTACCTGCGAGTGCTTTAGGGTTGTAGCCAGCATCTTCAATACATTTCCATACATGGGTCATGAGTAGGCTTTCTTGAAGCTTGATACGGTCACTTTCAGCCGGTGCAATATTGAAAAACAGCGGGTCAAAAATTTGATTGCGTTCAAGGCGACCTAGCCAGTTAATATCTTTTGGTAGTGGTTGTTGTGAACGGGCATCACTATTTTGTTGGGACTGCCAATCGAACGCCGTGACACAGTCTTTTTCATTGACTAAATTTTGCCAGAAAGCCTCAAGATTATCTGCTTGTGGGAATTGCCCACTCATACCGATGATCGCAATGCGATCTTCATTGTCGTTATTGAGCATTTCATCTGGAGTGTTTTGAGCCGACGTTTGCGCTACTGCCGTGCCTATCAACGAATCGCTGTGTTCATCGACTATATGACCCAAAATACCATTTAAGGTTGAGTGCATAAATAGCACGCTTGGCGAGAGTGCCAACTGATATTTAGAATTTACTTGGTTAATAAAGGTGATAAATGCGATTGAATCAGCGCCAAAGTCTCCTAAATCAGTATCTGCATCAAGCTCTTCAGCTTTCACGCCTAGAACATTTGCTGCAATGCTAGCAAGGCCCACAGATAGTTCAGACTGCAAAGATGCTAAGTCAGAAAATTGAGGTGCGACTTGCTGATTATTTGCTAAGTTAGGCTCGTCTTGATGGGTATATTCAACCAATGCTTGTGGGTAGTGCAAAGCTTGATAGAATGCATCGACTCCGATGTGTGTTGGCATTGGTGCAAATCCGTTTTGGCGCAGGGTGTGCTCGAAGGCAGGGTTGATCTTCATGCCGCCATCTTGCCAATAGGGCCAGTCAATACTTGCGCTCAGGCCATGGCGTTTACCGCGTTTTTGTAGAGCTGCACGATGTTGCATGTAACAGTCTAAAAATGCATTTGCGGTGGCATAGTCCACTTGAGTTAATGCACCATTGACACCACTTAACCCCGCAAAACAAGCAAAAAAGTCTAGGGTAATGTCTTGTGTCGCCTCGTCTAAAGCTACGACGCCAGCAACTTTAGGGCTGAGTACCTGATTAAATGTATCGCGGTCTTTTTTAGTTAGCAGTGTATCTTTGAGAACACCTGCGCCATGAATAACGCCAGATAAGGCGCCATGCTGGGCAATGATTTTACGCACCAACAGCAATACATTCATTTTGTGCGAAACGTCTACTGAGTGATATTGCAAAGTGGTGTGTGGGTTTTGCAATGCCGCTAAACACTGCTGTACATCTGGATGTTCTGAGGGTTTTCGGCCAGTAACAATGACCGTTTTATGGAATGTTTGTGCGTTAAGTTCATCGATAAAGTGCTTGCCAATTCCTCCAAAACCACCCGTGATAAGATAGACACCATCAGGTTTGAACGGCGTGTACGGCGTTTTGCTAGGTATCGGTTGATAGCTTAATACTTCCCGCTTGCCGTGTTGGTAGCGTACATAGCTATCGTCAAAGCTGTTCAGGTTTTGGTTAAGTATGCTGGCGATATCGCAAGCCGACATATTTGAATTTAATAGCACTAGTTGTGTGTTTAGCGTGTTACTTTCAAGACTTGCAGTTTTGAGCAGCGCGTGAAAACACGTATATAAGTTAGCCGCGTCTTCCTCTTGAGTTGCGCCAACCACCAATTGTAACTTTATTGGTTGTTTGGTTGCGATAAGTTGCTTCAGCAGCTCGACAAGTTGAAACCCGTAATCTTCTATTTTTTGTTCAATAGCGAAATGCTCAGAGTGCAGTGTATGTAAGGTGTCGCTGGTATGTTCGACTGAAGGGGCCTCACATAAAACGACATGATGATACTCTTTAGATGGCACTTTTTCATCGTGAACAGCCAGCTCCTTTGGAACCCACATTGGCACTTTAATACAAACCTGGCCTTCATCGGTCTGATTAGAGTTACCTGTGTTAGGCGCTTTGACTTGGTGATTATCCCCCATTGGTATTGTTTTGAGTGCAAACGGGAAAGTTGGCAAACTTATTTTTGTGACCTTAGCGTGTTGATATAAAAAGCCCCAATTGGTAAATCCAGCTCTCAGCCAAGCGTTTAAAATTGCTTCATGATTTTCTTGGGCAAGCAACACGTTAAGCTCTGAGGGGGTAACAGGCTTTGCTGTGTCAGTGTCTTTTACAACATAGTCCGGCGCACCAAGGTAATTGCTCAGTTTGGCTTTTAGCTCTGCAATTGAATGAATGATAAAACCTGTACGCACGTCCATAACGGTGCGACCTGTTTGCAGCGTGTACGCAAGCCGCACGAGGCTTTGTTCATCTATGTCATGGTGGTCGAGAAATTCACAGAGTAGCGCTACTTGTTTTGCAAGTACTTGTGAATTATGTGCCGACAAAACAATGATCTTAGGCTGTAAAAGCAATGCGTTGTCAGCCTTTGAATTGATGACGTTTGCGCCAGCTTCTTCTAAAACAGCATGGGCATTGGTACCACCGATGCCAAACGAACTAACCGCAGCACGCCTTGGTAAAAGCGGTGTTTGCCAGTCTTTGGTTTGTTCAACAATATAAAATGGCGAACTGGCCAGCTCTATGTGTGGGTTTGCCTTTGTATAATGCAAAGACGCGGGGAGCTTTTTATGGTAAAGCGCCAAAGAGGTTTTAATCAATCCGGTTAAACCCGCCAACGTATCCGTATGGCCTAGGTTAGATTTGACGGCGCCAAGACCACAATACTGTTTTTCGCTGGTTTGCTTTTGATAAATCTGCTGAAGCGAGGAAAACTCGATAGGGTCCCCAAGTGCGGTGCCAGTACCATGGGCTTCAACGTAGCTAATCGACGCAGCAGACACCTTAGCTGCGTTGAGCGTTTGCTCAATCAGGCTCATTTGACCTTGGGTACCCGGTGCAAAGAAGCCAGCTTTGTTTTTGCCATCATTATTCACTTTTATGCCACGTATCAGGCTGTAAATGTTGTCTGCGTCTGCCATTGCATCTTCTGCGCGTTTGAGCACAATCACAGAAACGCCACTGCCGCCAATCATACCGTCCGCTTTTTTATCAAACACTTTACAGCGGGCATCGCCTGCGAAGTTTAGGCCTTTTTCGTACTGATACCCTGTGTAACGCTGTGGATATAAACAAGCAGCGCCTACAATGGCGTAGTCAATTTCTCCAGCTTTCAGTGCACTGCAGGCCAATGCAATAGCAGACATAGAGGAAGAGCAGTTTGAATGGACAAACAAACTTGGGCCTGTAAAACCAAGGTGGTACGAAATTGTAGTTGGCAGCGTACCGGGTTGATTCATGGTTGAAGCCACATAATCTTCGGCGTTTAAAATAAACTGGCCGTCTTTAAATTTGTCCTGCAAGTTCAAGTCTGGGTTATCAGCGCCAGACGATGACACATAAACCCCTGTATTTGGCATGTTTTCTGCGCAATAGCCCGCATCTTCAATGGCTTTCCAAGCGTGCAACAGTAACTGACGCTGTGAATAACTCATGGTTTTAGCATTTTTTTCAGAGATATTGAAAAACTCTGGATCAAACTGATCTTGGCCTTCAACCCATGAGTCTAGCCAGGTGATGTCACCTTGCTTGCTAGATTCACTGAGGCGTTTTAAAAAGTCTTTTTCTTCGACTAAATTTTGCCAAAACGCTTGATGGTTAGGTGAATCGGGGTATTGGCAAGACAACCCGATTAAAGCGATGTTTTGGTCGCGACTGCTTGCCATTGATACATTGTTTCGCTGATTTTCTTCAATAGCGTGGGCAGACTTGGTGTTATGTTCAGGCAGCTGCTGCTCGATGTAGTCTGTCATCGCATCAATGGTGCTATATTGGAAAATCTTCGTCAGCGGAAATTCAATGCTTAACTGTGACTTGAATTTTGCAGTTAGCACATTAGCCAGTAATGAATCACCGCCTGCCTCAAAAAATGGCACATTAGAAGCAATGTCATCTACTTCTAAAACTTGCAGCCAAATTTGCTTCACGGCGGATGTTAACTCTGAGCGCTCATCTCTAGTTGCAAGTTGAGGAAGGGGAGCGCTGGTGTATGCTGGCGGTTGCGAATTCAAAAGCGCCGCTTTTGCTGCTTGATTAAAAGGCAGCTGCTTTAATAGTGTCTCTTTATCAATTTTACCGTTTGAGGTCAGAGGGTAATGAGGCACTAACACAAAATAAGCTGGCACCATGTACTCTGGTAGTTTAGTAAGTAAATCCGCTCGGATTTTTGCCGAAGACGGCGCATTTGGGGCAATAATATAAGCCACTAACACTTGTCCTAGCTGCTTTTGTGCGGCAACAACATAGGCTTCTGTTATGTAGCTTAGCGCTTGCAATGCATGTTGCACTTCGCCAAGTTCAATGCGGTGGCCACGGATCTGAACTTGGTCGTCGGCTCTGCCCATATATTCTAGTAAACCTGTTTCGTTTAAGCGGGCTAGATCCCCTGAGCGGTAAAGGCGCTGACCTGAATTATGTGTTATAAAGCGCTCACCAGTCAGAGCCGGTAGGTTGTGGTAGCCGCGAGTCACGCCGCAGCCCGCAACATAAACCTCGCCCACCTGCCCTTGTTGGACTGGATTTAATTGCTCATCCAATAGCAATATGTCGTAGCCGGGTAGGGCACGGCCTATGATACTACGCGCTTGTGCACCATATATCATATTAGCATCTATGGTCACTTCAGTTACATGCACCGTAGTCTCCGTGATGCCGTACATGTTGACAAGCTCAGCTTGAGGTTGTGCCTGTTCAAACCAAGGTGCTAGTTTGCTTAGATCTAACGCCTCACCGCCAAATATCACTTTGCGCAGCGCATTTGTTGGTTTGGTGAGTAATATGTCCATCAAAGGATAAAATGCAGATGGGGTCTGATTTAAAATCGTAATTTCATTGTCTGTGACAAACTTGGCAAAGCTGGTGGATTCTTTTCGAGTTAGCTCGTCAGGGATCATGAGTTTGCCACCGTGCAGCAACGCACCCCAAATTTCCCACACTGAAAAGTCAAATGCGTAAGAGTGGAATAAACACCAAGTGTCTTGTTCATTAAAACCAAATAGTGATTGAGTATTATCAAACAAGCTACACACATTGTGGTGCTCGACTAACACCCCCTTGGGTTTACCCGTTGAGCCGGATGTATAAATAACATAGGCAAGGCTTACGGATGATGCGCGATTGATATTGGCAACTTGTGCGTTACTCGCAAGGGCTGACTGTAAGTTAATCACCTGATTATGTTGGCTGGCTTGTGCATGCGGCAGATCTGCGCCTAGGACCAAAATACTGGGTTTGGCATCTTGTAAAATATGATTGATACGTGTCTCTGGAGAGTTAGCATCAAGCGGCACATAGGCTGCCCCCGATTTTAAAATGCCCAGTATGGCGACGATTAGCTCAATGGATGGCTTTGCGCACAGTGCTATGAGGTTTTCAGCACCTTGTTTGAACTCGTTGTGATTTAACAAGGTGTGCGCAAATTGATTGGCCTTGTTATTGAGCTGACGGTAGCTGATCGATTGCATTCCAAAGCATACGGCTGTGCGCTCGGGGTGCTTTGCAGCTTGCGCTTCAAATAAATCAACGAGCGTAGTTTGCGCTGATTGTATCATAGCTTGTGGCTGCGAGTTTGAAAAAACGGGTAAGTTGCCAAGTAACTGGTCGCCTGCAAACATGACCTCGTCAAGTAGGGTTAAGTAGTCTTTGGCTAACGCATCAATTACATGGGATGGATAGATAGCACCGTCAAACTTAAAGGCAACCTTAAAGGTATTGCTCAAAGGAGTGACTTCAAGGCTTAAGTCTAACTCAGGTTCTTGCAAACACTGAGTCCAAATGGCGTCGACCAGATCTTGATTCGACTCTACCCAGTCAGGTTTTAAGAAGTTGTGGTACGCAAACCCCATTTGGAAAATTGGGTGGCGATGTTGGGTGCGCTGCGCGCCAGTTGCACGTACGATCTCTGCAAATGGGTAGGCGCTGTGTTTTATCAATTCACCAAGACGGTGTTGATTGTTTTGTGCAAGTTTGGCGAATGGCTGTGCTTTATTTAGTGCGCTTCTAAGTGGTAACTGATTTACAAATAGTCCCAACGAGTTGGCCATTTCATTAGTCGGGCGATGCAATACAGGTACGCCTAAAATGATGTCTGTACGCTGAGTTTTTGCGCTTAACAGCGTTTGAAAAGCAGATAAGAAGAATGCAGCTGGGTTTATCTTACTGTTCTGGCAGTAATGATGAATACGTTGGACATGGCTGTTTTCCATAGGCAATTCGATGCGCTGCGCTTGTTTTTGTCCGTCTTGATGAGGCTGCTTGTTGGCAAGCGCTAGTTCAGGCTCTGCGCCTTGTAAATGTGATTGCCAGTAGTGTTTTAAGTGTGTACTTTGCTCGCTGTTGAGCATCTGCTTTTCCCACTCAACATAAGTGAAAAACCCAGTATTTGGTTGTGGTGTTTCTAGCGTGTTTTTCGCGATAAGTGCATGATAAGATTGCCATAATTGTTCTAGAAGTAAGGTCGCAGAGACACCATCGATGATCAGGTGATGAAACACTAAAGCCACGACATCGCGTTCATTGTTCACTTGCCAGTGCGTTGCACGCCATAGCAATTGGTTTTGTGCAGTGTGTGCGTGGGTGAGGGCGAATGGTTGTTTGATATCTGCTTGGATTAAACTAATCAGGCCCGATTTGGACATGCTCTTTGTATTGCTCTTTGTCAACTCAGGTGTTTGGCCAGTCACTTGTTGCTGAGGTAAACCTTCGACTTCAGAGAGCATTACCGACAATATTGGGTGTTTTTGAGTCAACCAATCTAGCGCTTGCTGCATGTAAGCTGGATTTAAGTTGCTTACTTCAAACACCATTGGCACGTGATAGTTACTCAGCAGCGGGTTTTGCTTGTGCAATAACCACAAACCTTGCTGGGCTTTTGACAGGGGTATTGGCGTACTCAAATTGTATGGTGTAGCGGTTGATGTTTTATTAACCGGTAACTCGTTTAGGTGTGTTGGCAATTGGTGCTCTGCCAAATAGTCGCACAACTCGTTGATGGTGCTTATCTCGAACAGTAAGGCCTGTGGCAAGGTTTCGATAGCCAAGTACTGATCAGATTCTAATCTTTGCACCACAGACATCAGCATGATGGAGTCAAAGCCCATGTCTTTAAAATCGACGTCATCGTCTAAGTCGCTACTGTCTATTTTCGTAATGTCTGTAATTAGAGACTTAACGTAGTTGCGGATCTGAGCATGATCTTTTCCTGTGTATACCGTGGTAGCATTGGCGCTTTGAGATGCCGTTTTTGGTTTATGCCAAAGCTGCGTTAATTTAGTTGTATCACCATATAAAAAGCAGTGCTGCGTTGGGATTTTTCGTAACGTAAAGATCCGGTAAAATGCATCGATGCCCACTTCGTTTGGCATTAATTCAATGCCTTGGGATTGCAATATTGAAGTCGTTAATGAGTCAACCTGCATGCCGCCCTCTGACCACAGCGGCCAGTTGATAGATAGGCTTAAACCACTGCGCTCACCTTGTTCTACTTGCGTTTGGCGAGTTGCCATAAAGCGATCCATAAAGGCATTGGCGCAAGCATAATCCGCCTGTCCCATATTACCAAAGACCCCAGCAATGGAGGAAAAACAGGTGAAAAAGTCCAAATCTAGTGCTTTGGTTGCTTCATCCAATGCTATGAGGCCTGCCACTTTTGGCGCAAACACGTGTGCCACTTCGCGCGGCGTTTTATTGCTAATGAGCTGATCTTTAATCACACCAGCACTGTGAATAATACCAGTCACAGAGCCATATTTGGCTTTGAGGTTGTTAAATAGCCCTTTCACTTCATCGTGGTTTGCAATATCTACAGACACATAACTCAATCTAGCGTGCTTATCACTTAACGTATTGAGTTGAGATTGGATAGCTGTACTGTTATCTCGGCGGCCGACAAACACAATATGTGCGCTTGCCGTATGTTCAATAATTTCTTTAGCAAAAGTTTGACCGAGTTGGCCAAGGCCACCAGTGATCACATAGACGCCATCTTCTTTCCAAGGCAATGTTGAAGTGTCGACTTGCTGATAGGCTTGCAAGTCAAAGTTGATTACTTGTCGTTTGCCTTGTTGGTAGCGTACGCATGAATCTTGTTTTTTGGCTTCTGCTTCTACAAGGTGCTCTAGGTCGTGAGCTTCATCTACAGCAATAAGTTGCGTTTCGATGCTGCTGTATTCTATCGCTGCGGCTTTAAGTAGGCCACTGAGTGCAGACAATAAGTTAGCTTTGTCTTGTACAATCACTTGTACCAACAGTTTACTGCCAGCTTGGTTGGCCGTGGCACCTTGTTGTGATTCAAGTTCTTTGAAGTAGTCAATGAGGCCCACTGTATACATTTCAAGTTGTTCGTGAACCTTGGATGTCTCGCAATCTAAGCGTGTACTCGATACGGAGTAGAGCTTCGGCAGGTCACGGCCTAATAACACAACTTGGCGATGATAAGTTGCGGGCTCTGTTGATGTTATTGGTGTGTCTTGCCAGCTGGCTGTGTAATGCAAAAGCGCAGGTGTAGTGCGATGTACATTTGGTATTTGCTCAATGGGCTCAAAAATCGGCGTGCTTTTTACGTTGAAGTCTAACTCAATACTTGAAGTTTCATCTGTTTCAACAGGCTCAACAGCTCGAGGTTCAACGCGGCTAGGTTTGCTTGCGTGTTTTTCTGGAAGCCAATACGATGTTTTTGCAAACGGGTAAGTAGGGATGCGCATTAATGGAGGCGTTTGCTCAGCGTACAGCAAACGCCAATCAATGGCAGCTCCGACTACCCACAGTGCGAGTAGCTTGTTATATTCACCTTGATCTACCCAGCGTGCAAAGTCAGTGTTGTCTAATGCACTTAAAATCTCTTTACCTTGCTTGACCTCACCATGTTTGTATTGACCACGAGCGCTGTCTAAAAAGCGCGATAGCTCAGTATCCACATCTACGATAGTGTTGGCCGTAAACGCCAATCGGTAATCCATTTCTTCACGGGCGCTTTGCAGCGTAAAGGCTAAGCTTGCAAGCATGTTGTTTGGCACTTTTTCGTTTGCTAACCAAGTTTTCAGCGCTAGTGCTTTGTTTTTCAATACATCTTTACTTTTGGCGCTGAGCGTAATTATCACGGCGTGATTAGAGCCGTCTGATGGCATTACGGAGTTAGGCTGGTACTCTTCGAGTACAACATGGGCATTAGTGCCACTAAAACCAAATGAGCTGACTGCTGCTCGGCGCTTTTGCCCATTATCGGTTTGCCATGCAATCGCGTCTTGATTGACGAAAAACGGCGTGTTTTGCCAATCTATATGGCTGTTTCCATTTTCAAAATGCAGTGATGCCGGAATCGTGCGATGTTTCATTGCGAGTAGCGCCTTGATCACCCCTGCAACACCAGCTGCGGTTAGGCAGTGACCAATATTGGTTTTAACAGAGCCCAGCGCACAAAATTCATTGTTGCTAGTGTGCTCTCTAAATGCGCGAGTGAGCGCCTGAAACTCAATCGGATCACCAAGCTTAGTGCCAGTGCCATGCGCTTCGAGCATTTGAATTGAATCAGGGTGAATATCAAATCGCGCGTATATATCACGATGCAATTGCTCTTGAGATAGGGAACTCGGCGCGGTAATTCCGCTGGTGGTGCCATCTTGGTTGGTAGCAGACCCAATAATCACACCGTAAATATGGTCGCCGTCACGCTCTGCATCAGCCAACTTTTTCAGTACTAAAACACCAGCACCTTCACCAGGCACAAACCCATTGGCGCGATCATCAAAGGTATAGCAGGTGCCTGTTGGGCTCAACATGCCAGCTTTACCGGCATGAATTGAAAACTTTGGTGTACACAATGTTGCTACACCGCCAACTAAAGCGCTGCTTATTTCATTATTATTAAGTGCTTGGCAAGCACTGTGAAGTGCGACCAAAGATGACGAGCATGCCGTGTCTATGGCAAGGGCAGGGCCTTTTAAATTCAAAAAGTAAGAAACGCGTGCTGGGATCACTGAACCCGCGTTACCCCAAAATATTTGTGCAGGCGCATCATCCTCGGCCAAACCTGCATAATCACTCTGTGCGCACCCTAAGTATACCCCGACATTTTGACCAGCCACTTTGGTGATCATATTGGCATCTTCCAATGCCTTGTAGGCCTCTTGTAAAAACAGTCTTTGCTGAGGATCCATGTACATGGCTTCTTGCGGCGTAATTGAAAAAAACGGTGCATCAAAAGTGCTGATGTCTTTAAGCAGGCTTGCGTATTTGCTCCATTTTTTTTCATTGGCGGTGAGCTCTGTCTGATCCCATCGAGTTTGTGCTTCGACTGAGGTTCTTTTTTCAGCCAACATAGCCCAAAATTCATCTAGGTTGTCAGCGCCACCAAACTGACCACTCATACCAACAATTGCGATTTTCCCGTTACTGTCGAGACGGTTTTTGGTCTTTTCCTGTTTCCGCAGCGCCGACTGTGCCGCTTTATTATGCGAGCGATGTTTATATAAACTGCGCGTATCGTCCGTGCTAATAGCATGTTCAATAGTTTGCGCCGTTGAGGTGCTAATGTTCTGATTTTGAGTCGGGAGTAGTGCCACAGCTTTATCACTGTGCTGTGCAACAATATGTTCGCTTAGCGTTCCAATTGAGGGATAGTCAAATAACAAAGTAGCCGGTAGATTTAATTCGAACTTGGCATTAATCTCATCAAGCATTTGAATGGCTAAAATGGAGTCGACGCCATAATCAGCAAATGACTCTTCAGCATCTAATTCGTTAGGGGGCATGTCCAACGCAGTGCTTGCTATATTAAACAACACGTTTTGTACAGCTTCAGTGAGCACAGAGTCATCGGGAGTGTGTGTTAGCAGCGACTGGTCTTGTGTGGTTGTTTTGTTGGTCATACTGGGTGGTTTTGTATCTTTGTTATGTGAGTTTACAGTTTGTTCTTGCCCACTTTTTTTAACTTTTTTTTGGTAAATAAGGCCATCGCTTTGAGCGCAAAAAACCTGTTGTGGACAATTATGCGCGGTGGCTGTAAAAGGGGCGTTAAATCCAGACTCGGTGAGTGCCTGTGTCCAGTTATCAATAGATAGCATTGGCGAGCCTGCTAACCGCATCGATTGATCTTTGCTTAACCACCAACCTTCTAACAAACCAAATGTCAGGTGTGTGAATAGTGACTTTTGGACAACCTCGTTGATGAGTAATATACCGCCTTGTTTTAAGCAGGCTTTGGCATTTTGCAGGGTGTTTTTAATATCCACAGTAGCGTGCAGCACATTGGTGGCAATCACTACATCATAGCTGCCAACTTCAATGTTTTGGCCAGCAAGTGGTTTGCTGATGTCAAAGTATTTGGTATCAATAAATGGGTAATCAGTTTGATACTGTGCTTTGGCATGATTGAAAAATGCTTTTGATAAATCAGTATAGGCGTATTCTTCTATTTGCCACTGTGCAAGGGCTGGCAAAACGGTGCGAGTGGTGCCGCCTGTGCCCGCGCCAATTTCAAGGACACGCACTGAGTTTGCATTGATTTTAGATAGGTACACTTGCAGTTGCTCGATAAGTACCTTATTGGCGTAGTCAGCAATCGGGTTATTCTGATAAACCGCTTCAACTAAGGCCATAGAAGCATTTGGGAATAGCGCATCTGTGGCTTTAATCGCCCCATTTAAAATGGCAGGTAAGTTAGCTAAGCAGTTGTCCAGTAAGTTGACTGCGGGTTTTGAAATAGGTGTGACTTCTACATCTTGGACTATTTCATTATCTATTAATTGCTCAGCTTTTAAGTAACGCGCAGTCTCCGTCCACCATTGGCTGAAATACTCAGGCAAGGTAGCAAGGGCCTGTTGACGTTCTTCTGGGTATTGCCAACCTGCTTGCTTGAGTGCGTAGCAAAGCTGCTTTAAATCAACGAGCGCTTTATTTTCTTGCTTTGGCGGCTGAGATTTAGCACTTGGTTGTGCAAGTGAAAACTGGGTGCCAGATGCACTATAGCTTCGAAGCTCAAAGGTATCGGCTAATGCGGCTTGGGTTACTTTAAGAACACCTGCTTGCGCTAGGTTGGCGTCCATAAAAGTTGCAAGTGCTTGCATGCCTTGCTCTGCCTCGATGGAGCCGATGCCCATGGCACGCATTTTCTTTTGGTAGAACTCATCTTGTACAACTCCGACGGATCCCCAGTAACCCCAATTGATGATTTTAATTGGGCATTTCTGTTGGTAAGTACGGGCAAGTGAGTCCAGATACACGCACCCAGCGGCATAATTACTTTGCCCAGCAGCTGGAGAAAACGACTGCATCGATGAAAAGAATAAGAAGAAGTCTAAATCTGTCTGGCTGAATACTTCAAGCGCGACTTCACCAGTTTGCTGTTTGGCGATATAGCTGCGGTTAAATTGCGTTTCTTCCATGTTTGCTAGCGTTTGATCTTCTAGGTGTAAAATAGAGTGCACTACACCATTTAAAGCACCGAATTGATTGGTAATGTCGGCATAGGTTTTTTCCATAGCGACTTTGTCGCTGGCATCACATTGAATGTAAACAGGCGCTTTGCCAAGCTTAGCCAAACGGTCTATATCGCTTTGAATGTCAGTGTTTACTGCTCGGCGACCAAGCCAAATAATCTGCGCGTCGTGGTGCTTTATCATCCACTCACTCCACACTTGGCCGAGGCCGCCTGCGCCGCCAAGAACTAAATAGGTCCCTTGAGTTTGGTAGCTTCTGCTATTTTCGGACACGGTATCTAAGTAGGTATGCTGTGCCAGCTCAAAAGTAAAGTACTGTTGAGATCGCTGCGCGTACAAACCAGCAGGCAATATCATTATTTCACTCGGGATAGAGCTTAGTTGCTCCGAGTCAATAATGCGTACTGTCCAGTTTGGGTATTCCTGCGCGACACTTTGCAATAACCCAATCAAGCTCGCTCCCTTACAAGAGGTTTGTTCATCATGGCCAATCACGGCTTGGGTTTTCTCTGTAACAAGGGAAATTGAGAGTGGTTTGCTATCGAACCCATCTAAAAGTAAGCGTTTAAGCTCTTTAAATAAGGTCAGTGGCTGAGCGTATTCGTCTGTTGCCAGCCAGAGCAGGTGATTGGTATTTTTGCGCGCTTCTAACCACTTGGGCTTTAAGGTTGGCGGACCGAAGTAGGATATATGCGGGTCAAATGATTGCGCGACATCAGGTGTAATTGCTTGCCAACAAGGTGTGAGTGTCAGTAGAGTTTGCGTGTCTTGTTGACTAGGTTTGAGTATGGATATTGGCACATTGCGAGTCGAAAACCCTGTTATCTGCACGAGCAAGTTGCCGTCTAGGTCGTATATGTCTAGGTCGAACTTTTGGGTATTATCGGTATTTTCGTTTATTTTAGAGGCTTTTACCCATACCTCTCGGTGCTGCATTTGGGCTAGTTGCTCAGTGTTGTAAAAAATGACTTGTTGTGTCGCAAATGGCAGTGCAGCCTGTTTTTGGTCGGCAAAAATGATCAGCGATTGAAGTGCTGTATCGACAATGGCTGGGGATAAGCCATAGCCTTGGCAAAAGGGCGCTGACACGGCCACTTTGGCGGTTGCGGTTGTACCTTGCTTACTTAAATGCTGTAGACCTTGGAAACTTTTACCGTATTCGATTCCCATACTTTTGAAGGCGGTGTATGCGTCATTGGGGGCTAGTCGCAGCTCAAACTCGGTCTCTGGCTCAAACTGGGATATAGGCGTGTTGTGTGGCGATACCTGTACCTCACCAGATGCACACACTTGCTGCGTATTATCGTGTTTTTGCCACACTTCAAAAATCATTTTGTTACCGCTCTCCCAAAGCGACAGGAAAACGGTGTTGTGCTCATTTGATGCAGCTAACCCTATGCTAATTGGTCGTAACCAGTTGACGTTCTCGATTAAAACGCCGTGGGACTCATTTAAATCGTGAGACAAAGAAATAGCGGCACGCACCATTTCTAGTATGCAAACCCCAGGCAAGATTCGCTCACCATTGACTTGGTGGTCGGCCAAAAAGAATTCGTCACCATTAAACGTGGAACTAAATAATAACTGACCAAATGCAGGTAATGCTTTATGGAGCAGAGGATGTAAAGCCTGTGTTGTTGGCTGGTCTTTTTTTGACGTTACCCAATAAGGTTTCGGATTAAACGGGTAGCCTGGCAGGGCAAGACGATTAGGTCGAGCGTCTACATAAAGTGATGCCCAATTTACGTCGGCACCCAATAGCCATTGGTTCAGCGTTTCGGAAATGTTCGTATTACTTGCTTCAATAGACGTGCTGCCCTTAGCTTTATTCGATTCGGCTTGTTGCCAAGTACCACTTTCGCCTGCGATAAATAGAGCCAGTTGCTTTGTTACTTCCGCCATGGAACTTGCACTAAAGGCCATGCGGTGAGTCATGTGTTCACGACCAACTTGTAAGGTAAAGGCTAGATTTGCCAATACATCATCTGCGAAATTTTGCAGTGCAATAAAATCAACGAGCTGTTTCGCGCGCTTAATCAGGCTTTGTGGTTTTTTTGCCGACAGGACTATCATCGCTGGCGTAGTGAGTTTGATTGAGTCCGTATCTTTTGTTGGTGGTGACTGCAAGATTACATGGGCGTTAACACCTGCAAACCCAAAGGATGAGATACCAGCGAGCAGGGTTTTACCATGCGCTAAATTGTATGGTTTGCAGTCTGTTGCGAGTTCAAAGGGCGATTTTTCTAACGATATCTTCGGGTTTAGTGTTTCGAAGTTCTGTAGTGGCGGCACCTGTTTGTGCTTAAAACTCAAAAGCACTTTGATAATCCCAGCAATTCCCGCAGCAGATTCTAGGTGCCCTATGTTCGTCTTTACGGTGCTTAAATAGCAAGGCTGTTTAGGGTCTGCATTGGTAGATTTTGTTGCACGGAAAGCGCGTTTAAGACCTTGAATTTCAATTGGGTCACCAAGTACGGTACCCGTGCCGTGCAACTCGACATAAGATAAATCATCTGAGTGTATATTCGCATTGTCGATGGCAGCTTGTACAACCCGAGATTGCGAAAATGGGCTAGGGGAAGTGAGCGTATTCGTGTGGCCAGAGTGACCGACACTGCTACCTTTTATTACCCCGTAAATGGTTAGGTTTTCTGCTAGTGCACGTTCAAGCGGCAGTAGTAGTACCATACCAACACCTTCTCCACGTACGTACCCATCAGCTTCTGCATCTAGTGTTTTACAGCGCCCCCTTGGAGACAGAACACCAAGTTTGCTAAACGATACGTAACGACTTTTTGTGATAAGTAAGTTAACGCCACCAACAAGCGCTGCATTGATTTCACCCGCTTTAAAATCATTCACAGCTTTGTGTAGAGCCACAAGAGAAGAAGAGCATGCGGTATCGACGGTTTCGCTAGGCCCTTGAAAATTAAAATAGTGGGAAATACGATTGGCAAATACTCCCGTAGACATGCCCGTTAAAAAGTGCGGGTCGATATTCCCTGTTGCAAGCTCTTGATAATCGGTATTGCTACAGCCCAAATACACACCCGTTTTGGTGTTTTTGAAGGTGCTTGGAGACAAACCCGCATCTTCAAAGCATTGCCACGCCAGTTCCATACTCAGACGTTGTTGCGGGTCCATGCTTTGTGCTTCTTTAGGTGAGATGGCAAAAAAGCCTGCGTCGAAGCAGTCGATGTCATCGATGAATCCACCCCATTTGCTCACAATTTTTTGTTCGTCTTTTTTTGGAGCTGGGTCAAAGTCATCCTGCCATTGCCAGCGTGTCGCAGGGATTTCTGAGATACTACTTACTTTGTTAGCTAAGTTGTGCCAAAACTGTTCTTTGCTGCTTGCACCTGGAAAGCGCAGAGATATACCGACAATGGCAATCTCTTGTTGCGTATTTGTAGGTTCGTTGGCCGTAGTATCTTGTTTGTTTTTCATGGTTCGTCTCAGTAAAACGGATATAACTAATAATGGGCAAAACAAATAAAGTAACCGCCGAGCTTGGCGGGCGCCCTAAATTATCTTGACTTAGGGCGCTTGCTGCTAGTTTTTTTCGTAGATGGTATTGTTGATCACCAATACGTCGATACCAGACATCAAAAACACCGCAAGCATGTCTTCTACAGAGTGCACAATGGGTTTACCCATGATGTTGAAGCTGGTGTTGAGTAGTACAGGAACCCCTGTGATTTCTTTAAAGCTGCTTATCAAGTTGTAATAAGGTTCGTTCCACTCTTTTTTAACTGACTGCAACCGGCCTGTGTTATCAACGTGCACAACCGCAGGTACCTTATCTCTAACGGCTTCTTTAAAGACTAAAGTACGCTCCATGTAAGGAGACTCTTGATAGTTTTCAAAGTACTCATCGCCGTGCTCGTGCAAGATTGACGGTGCAAAAGGCCTGAATTCTTCACGGAATTTAACGCGCGCGTTGATGGTATCTTTCATGTCTGGCAAACATGGATTTGCTAGGATTGAGCGGTTACCCAAAGAGCGAGGGCCAAATTCGGCGCGGCCTTGTGCCCAACCAATGATTTTACCTTCGGCTAAAAACTCAGCGGTTTTTTTGTAAACTTCATCTCCATAATCGGTGGCTTTTAAATGGCCGTATTGTGCTAACTTTTGCAGTGACTTTTCTTTTACCGTCGAGCCGGTATATGGAGATTGCACCGTTTTATTGGGCTGCCAACTTGGGTTATCTTGCTGATAGCTTAAAAGCGCAGCGCCAATGGCATTACCGTCATCTGCTGGGGCTGAAGGCACAAAGATATTTTCAAATTTGGAGCGCTCAAGGGCGGTTCCCATAAATGATGAGTTTAGCGCACAGCCACCAGAGATTGTGAGGTTTTTAGAAGGTGCATACTCGTATGCCGCATTGATTAAGTCCATAAAGATCTCGCCAAACACCAACTGACCTGTGTAAGCGAAGTCTTTAAAACGCTCAACCGATTCACCAGGTTCTCTTGCCATACCCTTGATCTCTTTCATAATGGCATTGAGGTTTTTCGGTACGAAAAAGTTACCGTTTTTCACCTGAAGCGATGAGCGCAGTAAATCATAGACTTTTTGATCTTTCTTACCATAAGGTGCTAAGCCCATGACTTTCCACTCTTCACCCTTAAGCGGGTCAAATCCGAGGTTTTCACAGATGATGGTGTAGAACAAACCTAAGCTTTTGAAAGAGCGCTTTACTTTGATTGGCGCTGGTTTTATTTGGCCATTTTTATAGGTGTAGTAAGCAATACTGCTTTTTTCACCCATACCATCAACCACGATACATGCGGCATCGTCATATGGACTGTTAAAACAAGCATTAGCAGCATGTGTTAAATGGTGATCGTGATAGCGAACATCGGTTGGTTTTTTGGTGCGATAGTTACCTACGATAAAGTTCCGACAACCCGCTTCAAAAAACCTAGACAAGGTTCTGCCAGCTGCCGCCTGAGAGGCTCTTGCGAAATAGAACTGATCTTTGATGTCGCGGGTGTTGACATCGATGTTAAAAGAGAAGGTTTCTAAAATACTTAGGACTACATTCTCGAGAATATTGGTGCTTTTTTCACGCCCTTTACTCCAAGTTTTAGCAATGACTAACTCGGTGCAATCTGCACAGTGGGTTTTCAGTACTTCTTCAATGTAATAAGGGTTGTCTGGCAAGCAGTATAAACCGCGTTTATAGCCCAAAAAGCGCTCTGCATCTTCAGCGAAAATTAGTTCGCCTTTTTCGTTAACGATTGCAATAGCAGGGTCGTGAAATGAGGTTGCTAAGCCAATGTAATATTTCATCGCTGTGATCCAAAAGTTTTGTTAATGTTTATTCTGTTGATGGCCTGATTATGTTCAAAGCCGATGTATTTATTCATAATTGTGTTAAGCCTCAGTCGCTTTTTTAACGATTTGTTGTAGTGGGCTTAATTCAGATAAGTGAAAGTATCCGCTAAAACCGTGCAAATAAATTGTAGGGCGGTGGCCGAACGACATGATGGCTCGAGAACGAGTGCTCCCTCGCTTTGATGTGCTCTTGATTTTGACCTCGCTGCCAATTGGATAGGTGCTATTCCAGTGTTCTACCTGCTGTTGTGGCGTCAAATGAGTTTGTGCAGCGCCGATGTGAAGAGCTGTATCGCAATTTCTTTTAATGCTATCGACAAGCTTAGTGAGTACTTTTTTGGGTCCTAGTTCGGTAAACGACATCTCGCCCTGAGCGATTAAAAACTCAATGCTCTGTGTCCATTTTACAGGTTGAGTTAACTGTTCAATCAGGCAGTGGGCAATTTCATTTTCCTTGATAGGGTGTGCGGTGACATTTGCAATTACAGGTGTATGTGGTGAGGAGAAGTTAAAGCCCGCAATGTATTTGGCAAACTCTCGCTGAGCGGGGGCCATGTAACGAGAGTGAAATGCGCCACTGGTATTGAGTTTAATAAAGCGCGCGCCCAGTCGCTCAATAATTTGCTGGCTTTTATCTATGTCATCCACAAGCCCTGAGATCACGATTTGATCGGGAGCGTTTAAATTAGCAATGTCGATACCCGTTAGCTGGTGTTCCTGTAGACAATTACGTAGTTCTACTTCTTGAACATTCAACACTGCCGCCATCGCGCCGGATGCCGCTTGACTCATTAGCTCACCACGCTTTTTAACAAGCTTTAGACCCATTTCAAAGCTCATTGCGCCTGCGGCGAATAAAGCAGTGTATTCTCCTAAACTGTGGCCTGCAAAGTAATCGGCGCAGCTGATGTCTTGGTTTTGCTGCTGTAAATAGGCAAGGGCGCTCACGACGAACAACGCTGGCTGTGTGAACTGCGTGTTGTTTAGTTGCTTATTTGGGTCTACCAAGCAAAGATCGGTAATTGAATAACCGAGGATTTCGTTTGCAAGCTCAACGTGTTGTGAAAATTCACCGAAGAGCTTTTTTCCCATGCCGATATACTGCGAACCCTGCCCCGGAAATATGTAAGCTTTCATGTTACCCCTGCGTAGTTTCAGCTGCATGGTTTAACGTTAAGAGCTGCTGAGTTTTTGTGTTTAATAACGCTGCCGTGCCTTGCATTAGTTTCTCGGCAATATGATCAACATGGCGGCTTTGCCATTGTTCTAGTTCAGTGCCTTTAACCCACTGATTAAATGCGCCAAGTGCAGGGCCTGTGTGTACTTGAAAATTAACTCGCGCTTGTTCTGAGCCGGTAAAAGCCAACTTCATGCTGTAAGCAAAATACCAACGAAAAACCCGCGCCATTTTGTATTTATCATCTTGCTCAGCACGTTCTATATCTTGTAAGCGATTTGCATTGAGCAGATACTGCTTAGTTTGCGCCCAAATATCATCAAACGACGCATTGAAATACTTTTCTTGAAGCTGCGTTTGGACTTTTTCTGGCAGAGCGGCTAATGAGTCATATTGCTGGTACAGCTGAAATAACTTGTTTGCGCGTGCAGCAAAAAACACGCCTTTTTTAAGAACTTGTACTTTTGCGCCAGACTCAAACATATCGCCTGCTGGAGCATAGTCGGTATCTTGTACATTAATGTCTTGCAACATCTGCTTTACTAGGTCTGAAGTTCCTGCTTCAACGGTGCATTGGTTGATAGAACCCGTGAGAATAAAGTCAGCACCCATCATGAACGCCGCGGCTGCAGAATGTGGCGTGCCAATTCCGCCACCGAGACCGACTCTGGGTGTTTGAGCAAAGTTATGTTCAAGTACTTTTTGGTCGCGTAGGGTTTGAATGGCTGGCAGTAAAACAGCTGGTTGGCCTCTATCGGTATGCCCGCCGGAGTCCGCTTCAACGCAAATGTCATCGCACATAAAAATGAACTGACTGAGCTCAACTTGCTCGGGGGTAATCTTACCGAGGGCAAACAGTTGCTGAACAAGGTGCATAGGTGCGGGGCTTAAAAACTGATTAGCTACCTCTGGACGAGAGAGTTTGGCGATAATTTTATTTTTGGTACGTACAGCACCGTGTTGGTCTTTATATATGCCTTGCAAGCGATACAAAACAAGCGCTGGTGTGATGCGAATAAAAGCAGCCGCTTCTACGCATCGAATATTGTAGTTGAGATAAAGCTCGACCAATGCTAACTCTGCTTCTGGCGAGTCTATATTTGCAACTAGATTTGCGCCATAAGCTTGGCTGTTGGTGAGCGCGCTTTGAATATGTATGATGTCTTGCTCAACATCAGTTAATGTTCGGCCTCCAGTACCTAAAAACCCCATTAGCTGTGCGTTAGCTAACGCGATCACTAATTCTTTTGACGCAATACCTCGGTACATGCCTCCCGCGATATAAGCATACTTAATGCAATAATCGTTGCAAAAATCACGGCTTCCTAGGCTTTCTGGCGAAATAAGCGGGATTTTTAAAATGTTGGGACTTTCACTACTTTTAGCGTGTTTGTTGTTATTTTTTTGTTCACAAACAGAGTTAAAGGGCATAGCTTTTTCCCTCTTTGAAGTTTGCTGCATATAAATTCCGAGCCAGATCACCACATTCTTAGCACATGTTGATACATAATTATGAAAGCAAAATGGAGGAATAAATTGATTTTATATAAGACAAGATTACTAGTTTGTATTTTGAACAAATGGATATTCAGCACTTTTTAAGGAGTTTTAGTATTTAATCTACTTTTAAAGGCTGGTTAGTCGCTAATTTAAGGCTTTTCGTGCAATTAGCACAATGAAGTTGTTCACTTTTTATTGCACCCAATAAAGTAATTTTTTTTAAGGAGAGAAGATTGACGTACTTCAAACGAACTCTTTTTGGTCTATTCTTAGTGTTTTTATTAGGTACGTTGGTGCCAGAAAAAATACAAATACCTGTTGCAGGTGCAACTACACACGATTGGAATCAAGAAACGTTTTGGTATGAACCGTGGGGAAGTTCTGGCGTGCATAAGGGGATTGATATTTTTGGAAAGGTCGGTACTACGGTTATCTCAGCGGTAGACGGTTTTGTGATTTTTGAGGGACATGTGGAAAAAGGTGGAAATGTGGTCGCTGTGCTTGGTCCAAAATGGCGCAGTCACTATTATGCACATTTAAATAGCGACTCGGTAAGTACTGGCCAGTTTGTCGAGCGAGGAGAAGCAATAGGGTCTTTAGGTGACTCAGGCAACGCAAAAGGAAAACCCGCTCATGTGCACTACTCAATTTTATCTATTTTACCGTACCCTTGGTTGATAACCACTGAATCCCAGGGCTGGAAAAGGATGTTTTATCTGGACGCTGGCGCAATACTTAAACGCTGAATTTTATAGACACATAGCCTCACATTGTGAGGCACGTAGAGGCGTGATACTTTTGTGTTATTACTTTGCAATGGTTCTATCTAGCCTTAATCGAATTCATAACTTTGAACCTTGGGAGCTACCCCATGCATGCGACTCCAAATGTGAGGTTAAATTTACTGCTGTGCTTGTTTTGCTTAGGCTGTTCATATGAAGGAGGCATCCATTTTGATGTCACAGCACGTCAAAATGCCTTTTTGATAAGCGTTACAGGTGAAACTGATACTGGTGAGGAGTTACTCGAAAAATGGTACCAGAAAGCACGTGAGCTATGTAGTAATAAGCGCTTTATCATAGAGCCTAATGGTAAGCCTGTGGTGCGTAATTCCGGGTGTGGGGATGCCGTGACGTTAGCAAAAGGTTTCCAATCGTGTGAAGTTATTAAAGCCAGTGTATTTGGCAAAATTACATGCGTTACGAAATAACTTGTCTTTTTTAAAGTGACTTAAATACAACTACTCTGAGCAAGTGAGTGTTGTTAATGGTTTATTTGTCAATTAACATAGTCTCGCTTTTAGTAACATCATAAATATAGTGTTTTTACGCACTGAGTTAAAAGCGTAATGCGCTGAAATTATCAACGAGAAATTAATAGGAATGAATTGTGAATAAAGTTATTGCTTTGATTATGTGTTTGCTTTTTGTAAATAGTGTTTGTGCCTCGGATTATTTTAGAGAAAGGACAATAATAGGCGCCGGCGTTTATGCTAGCGGTGACAAGAGTATTTTGTTTGTTCATGTCAATGGTGATAAGTCTGGCATGGCTTCGTGTGCAAGTTCACAGCGTTTTGCGATTGATAGCACGGCTCCTAATTTTAAAGAAATGGTGAGTGTTGCACTAACTGCTTACGCCACAAAAGAAAATGCGGTTGAGCTAGTGACCACGCCAACATGTAAAAGCTGGGGAAATGCGCAAGATCTACTGGGTATTAAAATAGGTAGTATGCCGTGGTAGGGAACGTATAAAAGACAAAATATGCTTTAACTTAACGGAAACGCTTTAATCAAAGGCTTTCCGTTTGTCGATGCGTGATTGTATTGAATAAGCGAATGATACATTTGCAAAATTAAGAGTTAATTAAACACCAGATGTTTACACACAAAAATATGTCTCACCCGTTGCTGAATCATAGAGTTATAGTAGGGGAGTACTTCGAAATAGTCAGCAATGGGCATGCCTAAATTTATTAAGCAAAAAATTGGAAATGTTGCATTAATTGTTGAAAACTACGATGGTGCGATTAAATTCTATACCCAAAAACTACAGTTTATACTGGTCGAAGATACCGATTTAGGTGGTGGCACACGATGGGTTCAGGTTGCGCTTCCCAACTCTAGTGGAACCAGCCTTTTACTGGCACAAGAAAGTAACGCAGCTCAAACACAGGTAATTGGAAGCCAAGCGGGAGGGCGCATTTTTATGTTTTTACAGATGAATGATTTTGGTGTGATTACAAATCAATGAAAACAAATGGGGTTATATTTTATTAGGCAACCCATGGGAAGAGTATGGTACTGTGGCTGTGCTTCAGACCTTTACGGCAATAAATCAGATTTACTGAAACTCAATTACACAAAGAATGAAGGCTAACAGTGTTCTTTACATTGCGGATGCGAGTTGTGCGAGGAGTTTTAGATAACGCTTAATATCAAAAATTCAACTGGCTTGATTTCCTTTACCCTCACGCGGGGCGGAATAAATTTTAGAGGTTTTATGTTTAAAAAAATTTTAAAAGGTTTGGGTTTTACATTATTGGTAATAATAGGCCTGTTTACGTTTGCGTTAGCTTGGACAAGCTATAAAGCCGCATCATATGAAGAAACCGCTATCCCATACATGGACAAAGCCATCAAAGATATTTCTACTTGGCAAGTAGACACGGTGAGAAGTTATTTAGTTGTAAGTACAAATGACAGGGTCTCAGAATCTGATTTGCAAGCCTTAGTAAAAGGGCTATCAAAAATGGGGAGATTAATCGAGATTGGGGAGTTCCAGTTTATGAATGTCTCGAGTACCGCAATGGCTGGTGAAGCATCGGGCTCTTTTGTAACCTACAGAGTCCCTGCTAAGTATGAAAATGGGGATGGTTTGATAACTATAACGCTGCAAGAAGTTGATGATTCGTTTCAAGTCTATTCTTTTAATTTAAATTCTTTAGCGCTACTTAAGTAGTAAGTAAGGCTAGGTTTAAACAAAATAGCTGAGTTAATCGTGATCATATAACCAGAGATGCAGTGACTCTTCTTAGAATCTCGGGAATAGTTTCTATAAAAGTTAGAAATATTAGCAGCTGTCAGACTTTTACGATGGGGCGCGGGATGCCCATGTATTTGGGCCTTTTACAATTGTAAACTTACATTATTAGGAGGCTAGACTCAGTGAATAGAACGCCTTTGCTCGCAATAAAGATGACGGCCTATTTTTAGTGGTGTGTATGGAAAAAAATATTTCAGATATGTTATTTCGTTCTTTGGGCACGCATGCACTTAAAGCGATGTCTTTGTCACAGCAAGGAATTCGCTTTGTTGTTGCCCCATGGGACGATCTTAAAAATGAAGCCACTGCAGCTTTTGAAAATGTAGATATCATTTACATAGAAAGCGACGGCTTAGATTTAATGACAAACTTTAACCTTCCTTGGGACATCATCCGCTTTGATTCGAACAAAAGATCAGCTTCGCTTTGGGAGTTTGGTTTATGCTGTGATGAAATCAAGTTGGGCTTCACCGCCTCAATGCCAAAAATAACTTTTCAGTAACGTCAAACAGGGTCTAAAACAAGCTTTAGTTTCGATGCTGTTGCCAGCTTTTTTATCGTAAAAGGCACAACCTTTGATAACACTGCCAATTTATATACTCTATAGGTAAATCTCTAATAAACTTTTGAGTTCGTTTCGATATTTGAAATATTGCACGTGTTCCAGTAGGTTATGGGTAGCTATGATGATTTCATGTACCTGAAGATATTCAGTGTGATTATTCATCAATATTAATAGAGTTTGTATGCACGTAATCTCAGTGTGTCGGTAATCTTATTTGATAAGTTTGAGGGAACAAGTATGAAGTATGCTTTGCCATTTTTATTTTTAACAGTGGCTCCTGTTGTGTCAGCAACGACTTTAAAGCCGGGCCATTTCTTAAAATGGAATAGCGATCATACGGTGCGAGCAATTCGTCCAGTATACCCTGTAACGCAAAAGGATGCCCATAGATTTAAGACTTACAAGGTGAGTGTTAAAGAGGCAAAACCATCTAGTGTATGTTTCTACGCTTTTTTAAAACCCAGTGATGATTCAAATTTCGGGGCGCATTGTGTCCGATTCTCATATAGTGAATTGGGTGAAACACGCACTTTTTTCAATGCCTCAGGAGAACAAGTAGCGAATCGTGATGGAGTGTACATTGAAAAGTACCTATTAAAAGGTGACAAGTATCCACGTTTATTACAGTTTTTGAATGAAGATGGAAAGTTGACAGAAAACTCGTCAGGGGTTGCTGAATTCCATTTTAAAAGAGATGGGGCGGGCAGAAGAGTTAGTGAAGTCAGGCTTAACTTAAAAAAGCAAGTGGTGCACGAGCATAATGGATTTTATGAGGCCCGATTTGCGTTTGATAATAATGATTACGCCACGTACCGAAAAGGCTTTGATCGCAGCGGCGCTATAATGGAAGGGCCAAGCGGATATGCGACAGCTTACTTTTGGTTTGATGAGAATGGCACCTTTTCCAAAGAAGAATTCAGAGATTTAAATGATCGATTAGTTCTTGGGCCAAGTGGGTACTTTGCCAGAATCGAATACAAGGACATCGATGAATATGGAAATTGGCACAAGATCGCTCTATTTGATGAAAAAGAGCAGTTGGTCAGCAAGTATGCAGCTTATGCGGTCGCGAAATATAATCAGTTTAATCAAAGGCAATCAATTACATACTATGATGTAAACATGAATCGCGCTGAGAATAATCGTGGAGTAGCAAAGTACCAGTATATATATGATGCCCAGAAAAACTTCATTAAACGAGAAGGGTATTCACTCGCCAATAAGTTGGTGTCACAGTAGGTGCAATTAAAGAGGATTTGGTTGAGCGCTGCTTTGGCCACACTATTGAGTATCAAGCTTAAGACATGTGATATTAAAGCGTAGTTTAACAGTGTATGTACAAGGTGCTGTAGGCTAAGTTAAATTTTAAGAGTGCCTTGTAGTATCTACAACAAAAGCACGTACTTGGTAGGTTTTATCACTAGTATCACAATCATAACCTAGGACAGGCATGGAAGAAATTAGCCCTTTAAATTCAATTTTGGATAAAATAGCGATTTATCATCCACTTTATGGAGGTGGGTTAGCTACACACCTTCCTATGGTACTGACCGCATTAACAAAATTGAATGCACCGCATGAAAAGCTCTTAATTACATTTAAAAACAGCATTGGGGACTTGGAGCTAATAGAAAGCTTAGACGAGGTGCAAGCAGTTACAGGTGTTGAATGTGAATTAGGAAACCGTCAAAGCTATGCGCGATATTTAAAATACTATCAAGCAGAATTACTTGAGCATGGTGTCAGACAAGTACTTGAAAAGTCATTGCCGAGTTTGATTTCAGGCATTGCTGCGTCTGCTTTTCACGGGTTAATACGGCTAGCCTATGGCATTGAGGCACATAGCCAGAGCGAAGTTGCCATTGCGCTCGCTTATTGGAGTTCAGAGTATCAGGCGTTTGACCTAACAAATGAGACCACCGAAGAGGGTTACGAAGAAATACTAACTCGATTGTCGCCTTATGGTGCAGGCTTTGAGTTTTCGCCTGGCATTATAGTAGATAGGATGGATGAGATAGGTGGGTTGCTACGACGTCTCGAAGCCGTGATCCAACCCAGATCCATTAGGCTTTGCACACTACGCCAGTTTGCATTAAAAGCATTTTATTTACGTGAAGATTTTACGCTACTACATACTGTTACTGGCTGCCATGCTTTCTCAGTGATAGCCCCTTTTCTTGATGATGAGGAGTACGCTTTACGCTCGCTTTGGAAGGCCATCTTAGTCGCATATTTGAGCACCGGGCATGAATACAAGCGAAATGCAATTGAGGTACAACAACGTCAATGTTGTTTTGATTCAGTGATACAAGCAGCATTGGTGTCTGATGATTCGCATATTATTAAGCTAGTTTATAGCTGCCAGTGTGAGTATCAAAATAGTGGTGATGCTTTGTATTATCTCATTGCTCATAGAGCCGTATCTAAGTTGATCAGATAGAAAGCTGGAAAATTGTCTACGTATAGCTGCCGTAGAAATTTAAGTACAGGCATCGTAACATGCCAAACGGGTAATATATCGAATGATAATTACATAGCGAGATGAAAAAGGAAAAATTTTTTACAATAAAAGCGTAGCTTTGAGTAGAGGAGGTTCAATGTACAAGTATATTTTATTAGCTTTGGTTTTTCTAAGCGGTTGCACCGCAAGTTTGTGGGCTACAAATTACAAAGAAGAAAGTCTAAACGGCTTTTATGTCAAAAGTGACACTAAGGAGCTATTTGTCACCACAACGAAGACTGCTTACTTGTTAGGGATTGATGCGCAATTCGGTGAGGCGCTTGAGTTGTCGAGGGAGGTAGAGTTCATCCCTACATTTGAGGACTTTAGGTTAGATGAGAAAAATAACGTTGTAGGCAGCGTTACGCTTACAATGAAAGAAAAGAGCCCACCACATGAACTGGTCGTAAAATTGATATCTCTGGGCTTTGAACAGCAGCTTTCGTCTAATCAGCTAAAGCTTAAGCGTGAGCTAACGGGTAAGCGATATATTATTGAAGGAGAGCTGCCTCTCGAAAAGTTAGAAAAAGAGTACACAATTATGGTAGCGCAACCTCGGACTTTTAGTGAAACTGCAGGTAAAGTCATTGCAACCCCTGCCACTATCACAATAGATGCAGTTGTTACTGTTCCTGCTGTTTTTTTTGCCGCAGCGGTGATGGCGGCTGGCTCTCCTTAGAACGTACTATACAAATACTTGATATAAAAAGGCGTCCATTTTTATTGACGAATAAATAACAGTGCAGCACGAATAGGACGTTTATTATACGAAATTGGCAGTTTGCTGATGCGCGTTTAGGATGTTTTTTATCATTGTTGTGCAGGCTACTATTTATTGAATTTTAATATGGACTTTTATCTCACCTAAATGGTGGAAAATTAACTTTGAAATTTGCTTTATATTGATTATTATCCTGCACTTTTAAACCCTGCTTTATAATAAATTAGCGTTTATGAGGAATATATAATGAAGCTAATAGTTCTTTTGGCACTGTTTTTTGTAATAAGTCCCAATGCTTTGGCAGAAAGGTATGATATCAGAGGCGAAATCGATCAAATTAGATATCACGAGGCAACAAATACGCTTGCGCCCGCTTGGAAAAAGCATACATGGTTTACGCTAATACCTGATCCAAACCAGCCGAAGCCAAATTGTTATGTTCACGGTGGCGGTTATACAGTGACTATCCCAGATGGAAACAATACAGCAATGTCATTGGTACTCGCTGCAAAAATGGCAAAACAAAAAGTGACAGTTACTGTTGATGACTCAATCGTTTTTCCCAGCAACCTATATTGTAAGTTGCAGTACGTGACAATACTGTAGTTATTAATACCACAGAGCATAGCAGATGCTCTTTTTCAAAGTGTAATACTCGTTGTTAAAATAGTAATCACTATACCCTGATACAGTGCTCTGCTAGCTCTTTTGTTGTAATGTCATCGCGTGTTTGGTTCAGATGCGACCACACAGACAGATAATGTGGAAGTTGCCTTTCTGAATCATTGCATATGTCGGAGATAGCCTAAATACTCATTCTTCTTATGTAAAAAACAGTGAAAAGCCTATGAGAAAATCAGATAAAAAGCTTGAGAAAAGCATCGTTACAGCCTTAACAGAAGCATGCGAAGAGGCATTGAAACAATATGATGGCTTTCAATGGTTGACTCACATTGTAAACTATCAGCGATTTCCCGATAGTCTTTCGGTAATTTGCGTGTTCGATAATAAAGCGCACCTTCGATTGGCCATAAATGACGACAAAGGTGAGCAATTTAAGATACTCATTGAAGGCAAGCTGTCATCATGCAACATCAAAGTGAAAGGAATTAAAAAGCGTATTTTATTTGATACAGAAGAAGCTTGTAACAATGAACATGGTGGTAATTGGAATAAAAGGCTTGAGGAGTTCAAAAATGCGCGCCATGTATAAATAACGCGCTAAAAACCTTGGGCTCTATGTCTGAGTAAATGGCGGTTAGTTATGTTGTGCTCATAGAGTCACTTCATTAAGTTTTTGTTCAATTGAATAGTATTAAGCATGTTTAAGCGTTACATGTCTTCAGCCCTGATTAGAACCCTACAGACAACCAAATGCTCACAGTGTATAAAAGATTCACCCACCTTAGCCAAAGTTGGTAAAAAAGAATCGCGTAAATATCCATCGTCGCGTCAATTCTACATCGCGATAATTATCATTTCCTATTTTTAATGAGGCGCTTGTTTTGACTATAGTGCGCTGATTTTTAGTGACTTTTAGCCAATTTAAGAATAATTAAGTACAGTGTTGCATAAAAAGAGGAAGAGTAGCCTTCAGTACACGAGCGCTTTTATTTATATTTTACGTTTAATAATGAGTGGGTTAGCACACAGCTGACAATGGTAATCTGTCTTTAATACCTTTTCAGCTGTTGTTTATTTATGTAGTCTAGACGGGTTTTTATTTTTGGAGGTATTTCGCGATGAAGCGAATTCTTTTATGTGCTAGCTTAGGGCTAGCGGTCAGTGCGGGCGCATCAGCCAAAGAAGTAATGACCCCAGAAAAGCTCTGGCAAGTAAAGCGCGTAAGTGCGCTCGGTCTAAATAAAGAAAACACCCATGTAATTTATCGAGTTACGACGCCGAGTGTTGAGAAAAATAACTTTTCTAGCAAAGTGTACCAAGTGCCCTTAAAAGGCGGCTCGGCTCAGCTATTAGAGGCTTATCAAGGGTTGCTTCAAGATAGCAACGTTTCTCCTGATGGGAGTAAAAAATTGTTTCATGAATCAGTGCAAATGAATGCTATTTTAGCGTCTGATAAGCATGAGGATTTAAGCAATGCAAACGCCTATGTATTTGATGATCTGAATTATCGACACTGGGACACATGGAAAGATGGCAGTGTTAAACATGTTTTTTATCAAGATTTAAAAACGGAAGCCAAAGTCGATATCATGGAAGGTAAACCCTTCGATAGCCCGACTTCACCTTTTGGTGGCTCAGAGGATTATATTTGGGGGCCTAAAGGCGAAAATATCTATTACGTCTCTAAGAAATTAACGGGTGTTGATTATGTAAAGAGCACAAACACCGATATTTATCGTTATAATCTGGCTGATAAAAAAACAACTAACATAACTAAAAGTAATCTGGGTTATGACAAAAGCCCTGCATTTTCTCCTAAAGGAAAGCTTGCGTGGCTCCAGATGGATGAACCTGGGTATGAAGCCGATAAGAATGACATCATTGTTATGGCGAATAACACCAAAGTAAATTTGACTGAGCATTGGGATGGCACTGTTTATAGCTTTAAATGGAGCCACGATGGTAAGCACATCTACTTTGTGGCGCCGACAGGCGGCACCATTCAACTTTTCCAAGTTGCAGTAAACACGAGATCAAAGGCGAAACCTAAAATCAAGCAGCTGACGAAAGGGCAATTTGATGTCAACGGTATCGTTGCTGCACTTGATGGGCAGCTGATTGTTACTCGTAACAGCATGAATAAAGCGAAGGAAATCTTTAAGTTGAATCTTCGCAGCAAAAAGATGGTTGCGTTAACCAAGGTTAACGAGGCGTTTTATGCAAACTTGGATCTACCAAAAGTAGAAAAGCGCATGGTTGAGACGAAAGATGGTCAAAACATGCTGAGCTGGGTTATCTATCCGCCTAACTTTGACAAGCGCAAAAAGTACCCGACTTTGTTATACCTTCAGGGCGGACCGCAATCTTCGCTATCGCAATTTTACTCTTTCCGTTGGAACTTCCAAGTAATGGCATCGCAAGGTTATATTGTGGTCGCGCCAAACCGCAGAGGTATGCCGGGTCATGGCGTTAAGTGGAATGAGGACATCAGTAAGGACTGGGGTGGAAAGGCGATGCAAGACTACCTTGATGCAATTGATGATATTGCTAAGGAGTCATATGTCGATAAAAAGCGTATTGGCGCGATTGGCGCGAGCTTTGGTGGCTATTCAGCGTTTTATTTAGCTGGTAATCACGAAGGGCGTTTTAAAACCTTTATCTCACATTGTGGTATTTTCGATACGCGCAGCATGTATGGCACGACAGAAGAGGTATTCTTTGTTAACCATGATTTAGGTGGTGCGTACTGGGAGAAAGACAATGTAGCTGCAAGCAAAGCTTACTCTGAGTTTAATCCAGTGAACTTTGTTGATAAATGGGACTCACCTATGTTTGTTATCCACGGTGGTAAAGACTATCGTGTACCGCTAGGGCAGGGGATTCAGGCGTTCCAAGCAGCTAAACTACGTGGACTCAAAAGCCGTTTCTTATACTTCCCAGAAGAAAACCACTGGGTACTGACGCCACAAAACGGCATTGTTTGGCAACGTGAGTTCTTTAAATGGTTAGATGAGACACTGTAACTAATTATAGTGACTCACATTGCAAATTATAGTGACTCACATTGCAAAATTTAAAAATGCCAGCTTGTAGCTGGCATTTTTTCTTTTCAAGGTTACTTTTGAGACAGCATGATAAAGGCAGGCACGATTTTACTGAACACAGTTTTATTGCGGGCTCTTTGTTGTAGACCTTATGAAGTTGGGGAGTTAATTGTTTAGAATCGGGCAAAAATGTAGAATTAATTTTAGAAACACATACCCCCGGAGTCCATGAGTTTATTACTGCCGCACCTTTTAGGTCTGATAATCTGGCAAGGGTGATGTTCTCATGTCTCTGAGGTATATTGAGGTCCGCTAATTGGCGCTGAACAATGGACATCATAATACCCTGCAGCATGAGCGCCTTGGGTCAGATAACTGTTTCGCCGTCCCAAAAAGCTAGATTCCAAATCGTACCTTCACTTAAATGGCCAGCGTTATTCATAAACACCGCATCGTCAAACCCTCGTTTAATTGCTTGGTGTAAATAGTAAGTTTTACCAATTTCGCCCACGTGTTTAATCTCTGCCAAGGGCCGCTCATGATTGATAACAGACAAGGTAAGTGGGCCTGAAGGGCCTTGTTCTGGAGCCGAACTTTTAGTCAACACGGAGGGAGTAATATTCATGCTGGATGCCGTGAATTCACCATTGGGTGAGAACATCGTTATTGTGAGTGATTGATCCTTTGGCCCTTGTTCAATGGCTGAGCGAATGTAATTCTGGACGGTGTCATTGGCAAGTGCATATCCGTAGAGCTTTTGAGATGCTTGCTTGAGTCTTTCCAAGTGTAAATCTAGCCCTTTTATTTGCTTATTTCGAATTTGTATCGAGGTGAAGTGTGCAAACCCTCCAAACGCCAAGTTTGATGTTTCTGAATCAGCGATTGGTTGTCCGTTTAAACGTAAGTGAGTATGAGAGGTTGGAGTGTTCATATAATTGCTTCCCAGTTGAAATCTGTACCTTATGTAACTAGCATAAGCCCTGACAGCGCTGTGAGGGTCAATAGGGAAATATGAAAATAGGTGAATTATCCATTAAATCGGGCGTGAGTATTCGAATGCTACGCTACTATGAAGAAAGGGGGTTGCTGACGCCAAAACGAACAGCTTCAGGTTATCGAGATTATGATGAAGAAGAGCTCCGCACTTTAGAGCGAATAAAATTACTCGCAAGCGCAGGCATGAACTTAAATACCATTCTCGTATTCTTACCTTGCATAAGAGGCGACCAGCACGTATTTGAACCTTGTGATGAACTTATCGACCTGCTGCATGACCAAATTAAAATGGTCAATGAAGAAGTCGCCAAATTATCTCACAGCAAAACGGTCTTAGAGCACTTCTTATATGACATAGAAAATACGAAATAAGCGAATCACTCAAACTCGATTTGAGTTCACCGTTTATTTGCTCAGTGTTATCATTATTGTTTTTCATAGCAAATATCAGAAAAGGAGCAAAATTGAGTTCAGTAGACTTGTTTGTGAAAGGTAACTATTTTAAAGCGCAAATCACGTATATTGAGCCTACATTAGAGACTGCGTTCGTAGATTTTGGGGCAGATAGGCATGGGTTTTTACCTCTAAAAGATATCGAAGGGTATGATAGAAACGTGCATAAAGTTGGCACGGAGCTAATCATTAGCATTGAAAAGCCAGAATACAAATCAAAAGGTGCAGCTGTAAAAGCGCATAAAGTGGCGCCTGATGGGGTTACTGTTCACAAGTTAGTCAGCCCAAAAACACACAGCTCGAATGGCGCAGGGGTGTTCTTGGCCTTAACATTAATTGTTGCGGCTGGTATATTGTACCTAATAATGTGACTTGTAAATTTGAACACATTGTCTCAGGTTACCAAAGGTGCATGATTGACAGTGTTCGATGCCACTTAGGAATAAATATACTATGAAGTTATTTGTGAGTTTATTTTCTATCAGCTTATTGACAGCCTGTAACACTAATACCTTTTTGGATGTCAGTGAGTTTGAAGTAGACGTTGAAAAATACCTGTCTTGCAGCTCTGCAAAAAAGGCATATGCAGCTGCGCTTGACGACAATGGCGTTTGGGGTAGTGGGTTTAGTTACGGCTTTCCAACTCAGCAGCTTGCAAATAAAAGAGCACTTGAAGAGTGTGAAACGCAACGAAGCAAACATAACATACAAGCTGAGTGTGTTGTTTATTTTGAAGGGAATACGCCAGTACGAGAGTTTTAATTGCGAACCAAGACAATAGAAAGTGCGAAAAATTAGGCCATTAACTTTTTTAAAAGTACGGGATGCTGAATTAAGTTAATGGTCATAAGACAGCTCTAGTTCAATGATCTCTTGGTTGACTTCAATTACTTGCTCTAAGAGCATATGTTGACCTTTGACGTCTGATAGTTTCCATGCGAACGGTTTAAGCGGGCGTATTTGTTTTATAAGCTCACCTTCCAGATTGTACATAGATAGGTACCTTGAGGTTTGGTCATAGCTATAAAACTTGTTCTGAGATAGCACTAAGCTTTTACCATTTAAAGCGGACATGTATTCGGGAGCTTGAGAGTCAATTGGTAGAGAAACTCGAAACACTTTGCCGTTTAAGTGACTAAAATATAGAGTGTGGCTCGTAGACCATGTATTGATAACCCCCTCAATTGGGAGAGGGGTGAATTGCAATGTCTTTAAATCTAGAGCCCACAAAGCGCGCGCGTTTGCCGCTGTTGCAGTGACCAGTAAGCTCGAATTTTGGTGCCAGCCAGCAACTTTCTCCAACAGAACGGGAGCATTGAAGCTTTGTGTGTTTCCTTCTAAATCGATTAATTTGAGTAACCCATTACTCACCACGGCGATTTGCTTGCCATCAGGAGACCAAGTAAGTTGCTCAATACGGCTATTATTCGCAAAGTCACTTAACTGTGTTGCCTGCGCGCCATCCCATAGCCAGACTTCATCATTACCACTTCTTTCTGAGATAAAAGCAATCAGGTCGCCGAAGGGCTGAAATTTTGCAGATTTTTCGGCGCTTTTTGTGCGTGCAAAGCTTTTGTATGGCTGTACACTCTGATTGATCCCAGATTGTATTGGGGTGCTGCGTTGTGTATAAATTGGCACATTGGCAATATCAGTGTCTTTGTACCCAGTAATCGCAATGACTTGAGCATTTGTAGGGTGCTTTTGGACACTTATGATGTTTTTCTGCAGGGGTTTATATTCGCTTAGTTCACCGTCCATACTCAAGTGATACAAAGTGCCGTCACTCACGGCCAATAAGGCACCTCCCTCATTTGAATAACGAATTTCAAACTGTGTTAGAGGAAGAATAGTCTTTTTAAGAGTAACGATATTTTGCTGCAAAACTCTACCTTGCTCATTCAGTATGCTCAACACATGCTCAGAATCAGGATTAAAACCAATGACTGCATATTGCGACTGAACAGGAGAATAGTCATAGCCATAAATGGAAAGAGCCGAGGGCGCGAACAAAACGTCACTTTGTTGATTTAGTGCGTTGTAAATAAATAACCCTGAGTTGCCTTGTTCGGTTTTCAAAAAAGCATATTGGTGGTTTGGCAGTGCAATTGGACGCGTAATCGACTGATTTTGGCATTGATAACGCAGCGCAGAGGGTTGTGGAGAGCTTAACGATTCTGCAAAATCTAGGCTGTTGATCTGCCAACAGTTTGCGCTTTGGGGCTCAAATTCTATTGCCTTTTGGTCACAGTTTTGTTGCTGTGTAAAAATGACACTTCGACCATCAAAAGTAAATCGAGTGTCTCTATAAAACCCTGCTTGCTTACTCAGTCTGGACTCAGTCCCTGTTTTTAAATTTTTGGCCCAAATATGGCTGTAACACGATTGGGTTTGACGGTTAAATACAATGTACTGTCCATTTGGGCTGTATGAGACATCACTTTCAAATGAATCAGTATGAGTTATTGTTTTTATCGATTTTATTTTTGGTTCTAAGGGGGGGGTGAAAACAGCGAAAAATAGCCCGAATGAAATGAGCACAACCACAAGAGCTGGCCATTTCCAGATCCCTTTTAATTTTTGTGGAACCCTACTAACTGCACTTTGCTCGGTTTGTGCTTGTTGCCATTGCACATTAACCATGAGCCTGTAGCCAATTTTAGGGTGAGTCGCGATAAGGCATGGCGCTTTGGCGTTGTCACCAAGTACCTTGCGTAGTCTTGCTATACATCGTTGTAGGGCGTTGGGTACCACTTCGGAGCCTTGCCAAACCTGATCCATAATCTGTTGGTGACTGACGACTTGCTGAGCGTTTTGTGCGAGCAAAAGTAAGACTTGAAGCACCTTGGGCTCTACTTTTATGCTACCCGCTTTACCCGTTACCTCTGAAAGAGACATATCTATTAGGTAACCATCGATGATAAAACGCTGAGGTAAGGTCATATATTAACAATTACAGGCCTGAATAAGCATGAGTATATGGATATGTTCAGCTGATGTCGAGCCTAAGTCAACATTCTAACTCATTGTTAATTATAGATATCAGCTATTAATCATGATTTCATCAGCCCTCCATTGTTGTACTTTAGTTAGCCTTGCACAAAGTAGAGGCTCTGATTTTGCACAAGTTAAGGAGTCATACTGTGTGCGTATTTTCACAAACTAACTTTACAAAGAAACTGGGCGTTACGTCTTATGTGTTTGGCTGTTTATTGACTTTTGACTGTCAAGGAGCCACAGCCGATGACACGGTTAATAAGATTATAAAACGTGCCGTTGAAGCCTATGGCGGAGATACTTTGATGTCGCTTGAACAGCTGCAAATTGAAGAGCAGTTATATCGGTTCTCTGAAGGACAAAGCGGATTTGCAGCACACGGAGCGCATGGCATTCAGTTGCACACTTATAATCAGCAACTGAAAATCAACTACATTTCGAAAACAAAAATCTTTAAGCGAAGTGACCAAAACTTAATCGGTAACTACGGTTATTATGATATGACAGTCGTTGACAGACGGTTTGGAGGTGAAAAAGGCTTTCATATTGACCACTGTATGCAGACATTTCAGCCAACCACACGGATTAACTGGGACTCAGTCTCACTCGACATGGAAGCGGCTGTAGACTCTTTAATTGTTAAAGCTTTGGCTGAGTCAACAACACAAATGGAACGTCAAGGTACCATGCTGATAAAAGGTCGCAGTCACGATGTACTAAGTATGACGAAAACCAACAGTCAACATACGATGTTTTTTGACAGCAAAACAGGTCTGTTATCGAGGGTTGTACGCAAAAAAAATGATACTGAAACACGCTATGATTTTCTAAACCATACACAAAACAACCTTGGCATTGTTTGGGCAAATCAAACCATGATAAGTAACGACGGTCACCCATATAAGCATGTGACGTCTCGAAAAGTGACCGTGAACGATACAAACGGATCATTGATTTTAAAGCCAAAAAAGTATCGACGTAAACCTGCAGTCAAATTCTTGGATTTTGCCGAACCCAGCATCAATCAAGTTGCAGAAGGCGTGTATTTGGTTGGTCAGGATTGGGGGTTTACCTTGTTTGTGGATGTTGGCGCGTCGTATATTTCCATGGGGTCTTGGCAAATGCCCAACGACGCATTCACTTGGCAGCAGCGCTTAGCGCATTTACATCAATATACAGGGAATAAGAAACCTGTATCCCAATTTATCGTTACTCATCATCATGACGACCACTTGATGGGCTTGCATGATGTGATTGAACATGGCGCTCAATTGCTGCTTTTATCTGAGCATGTTGAGGCGGTGCAATCTAGTCAACGATTACCAGTGACACCAAAAAAGATGACCATAGTGGAAGATGCCACGGAGTTGGCGAATGGCAAAGTTCAGGTTTTTGATGTACCAAGTAGTCATGCTGATCATAACTTAGTCATTTACTTGCCCGAGCAAAAGGTGCTATTTGCAGAAGATATGTATGGGAGTAGCTTGGAGGCAGGGTTTCATTCGCCAAACAGTTGGCCAAGTCGCGATGTGTACTACCGTTCAGAAACTCTTGAAAAGAAGATAAACTCTTTGGGGCTAGATGTGCAGAAATATGTGTCGTCACACCATGGAAGAGTGTTGTCTAACGATGAGTTTAATCAGGCTCTAGGGTATGTTTGTCCGAATAATAAAGAGTTAGTAGGCAGGCTGTACAGCGAATAAGGTCGCACTTTAGAGTCGATTAACCTGTACAGTAGAAGTTGATATTGGCTCTAATGTACAGGTTTGCTGAAAGACAACACCTAGCGACATCGCTACTTATTTAACTTTTTCAAATTTAAATCATGGAAGTTGTAAGAGAAATCAGTACTGCGGCTTACAGCTTTCATTTTAAATCCTGAAACCTCACCTTTAAAGCTAACCTCAAAGTTGACGTACGCGTCGGCATTAAGAGTTCTGTCAGTCCATTTTGCGATGAAACGATTTCCATCAATATGTATGAGTTTTCCAGTGAGTGCTTTGCTACGAGAAAAGTTGATTAATAGTGCGTTGTCATTTATTTCAATTGATACTTCACCATACCAACTGTCATGGAAGACACCCGTGTAGCTCTCGAGCGATAGGGTGGGAGGCCTTTTTGACGCTTCGGTAGTCTTGTGCTTGTCTGTCTTTGTGTTTTTTTGCATTGCGGCATAGCGTTTTCTACCTTCTATATAGATATCAATGTAATCGGTTGGTTGATCGGTTACATAGCTTTCTAAAATCGTTGCCGTAAGGCCTTGAGCAGCTCTGGACCATTGGTTTGTCAATGCGATAACAGCGATGTTTTTCTCTGGTAAAAAGGCCATATGAGACGTCATACCCTGTACAGCACCGCCATGCGAAACATGCAAATGGCCGTGAAAATCCATGAGCCGCCAGCCTAGGCCATAAGCTTGAAAGTGCGTTTGAGAGTATTTTTTAGCGAGATTCGATACTTGTTGTAAGGTCACAGGACGCCACATTTCTTGTTGTTGCTGCATTGAAATAAGTGGCTCTCCATTTGGCAGCTTACCTTGTGCGAGGTGCATTTGCGCCCACTTAGCCATGCCCTTGATATTACAGTTGACTAAATCAGCGTTTTTGAAAAATGTGGTTTTTAACTTCCCGTCAACTTCCATATGAGGTGTGGCGCGCAGAGCCGGCTCAGCAATACGCTTGGAATGGGCCACACAGTCCTCCATATCTAGAGGTGCTAGCAGCTCTTTGTCTACAAATTGGTCCCAAGGCATGCCCGATGCAACTCGGATGACTTCTGCCGCTACGATATACATTAAATTGTCATATGCATATTGTGATCTGAATGAACTCTGAGGCTTTAAAAACCGAAGTGCAGCGATGATTTCATCTGTTGTGGCTTTTGCGTCGGGCCACTGAAGTAGGTCTCCTGCTCCTAGAGGCAACCCAGAGCGATGGGTTAATAAATCTCGGATAGTAAACTCACGAGTGACCCAAGGGTCGTACATTTGAAAGTTGGGTAAATGGTCTATGACTTTATCATCCCAATTAAGCTTATTGCGATCAACTAAAAGGGCAAGCGCGGCTGTCCTAAATGACTTAGTAATCGAGCCGACTTGAAATAATGTGCCTGTATCGACAAGGTCGCCATTATTTATAGATTTAACCCCATATCCTTTTACATGGATGACTTCATTATCTTTTACTATTGCGAGCGCCACGCCAGGGACATTAAGTTCGCGTTGCGCCTTTTTGACTAACGAATCCACTTGATTTTGATTGAATCCTGCACATTGTGCTTGTGGTATCAAGAGTGTTTGCAAAAATATAAATCCAGTGCAAACTGATTTTTTGATATAGTTCATTGATATAGGCCCTCTTTAAAGCGTATTGATAACTTTTAAGGACAATAACAATTACTTTTTATATTTCTAGCACTTATATGCAAACGGTAGCTAATTTTCTGCAAGTGGTATCGCACCCTAAGCACCTGCTAAGTAAAAGTAAAGCGACAAGCGTTTTGACTGCAAACACACGATTAGTTCTCCTTTTATTTGTCATAATGACTTGTTTAATATCGTTAGAAGCGCATGCCTCAACGTATAATAAGCTTTATATTCAATCAGTTAAGATCTGTGAAGGAGGTGAGGCAGAAGGGCTAGTAACCGGGTTTTTCAAAACAAAGTGCGAAGAGAGGTCGCTGAGTGAGGTCAACGAGTATGACAAGCTTGTATGGGTAGGTGCATTATTTGATGCAGACCAGTTATTGATGCTGCGTAACAAGCCCTTAGGGTTGTTTATTTCTGCAAAAGCCGCGGCTGAATTTTATTTAAATGGTCAAATGATTGGGCGAAATGGTTTGCCTTCAGCAATCCCTTCTGACGAGATTGCCGGGGCAATGGATTACGTCACATACTTACCAGCCAATTTACTCAAAGCACACAATAATGAGTTGGTGATAAAGCTGTCATCACACCATAACTTGATAGGCTTTGAGCAACTAATACAGCGTATAATCATTAGCGATTATGCGTCACCTCAAAATGTCGTCCTTCGAAATTATTTGCCGTCATTTATCCCACTGGGCATATTATTAATTGGATTGGTCTATACACTACCATTAGTGCTGACTGGTACGGTCTCTCAATATAACCTGCTACTACCATTATTGACGACTGTTGTGATGGCCCAACTAGTAACAGAGCTCTTACGCGGGTTAATAGCATACAACTATCCGGTTCATGAAATTAGAGTCTTGTCGATTTTTGCATTGGGTTCACTCAGCGGTGTTTGCTTACTTACCTATCTAGCGCACGCTTTTCTAAACTCAGGCAGAAAGAGACTCGTGCTGTCGGCTTTATGTTTAACATTAGCTGCCGTATATCAATCTAACTCTATAGAGCAGAGCACTATTTTTGCGATTCAGATCCCTGCATTTATTTGTTTAGCTTTAGCTGTATATGCAACTGTTTATAAGCGTCAATCAGCGTTAGCGCACGCTGTTGCTCTTTTTATTTTTTCAATGCTTATTGCTTTCCTGCCAGGTAAATTTCTGGATGTTTACTTCTACTATTTTGTCTCTTTACTGTTACTTTACTTCCTGGTGCAGCATGCAATTGCATACAGGAATGAAAAAGTACAAAGGCTTTCAGAGCAAAGCAGAGCAGACCGCCTGCAGCGTGCTTTAGACGACTACTCTGAAGCGAGGCAACCTACTAAAATCATGCTGAATCACTCCGGCAAAGTTGAGTGGTTTTCTGCCGATCAGATCTGCTTTTGCAAAGGGGCAAGAGATTATGTGGAAGTGAATATTGCCGATACAAAGCGTGTTTTACATAGTGAGAGTTTAAGCACAATGGAAGAAAAATTACCTGATTTGTTTGTGCGAGTTCATCGTTCCTACCTTGTGAATACACACTATGTACAGTCACTTGAAAAATCTACTTCTGGTGGCGGTATACTGACTTTAACAACAGGGGCTGAAATCCCTGTAAGTCGAAGAATTATGCCCAAAGTGCGTAAAGTATTAATTTAAACGTTTTGCGTAGCAGGAATATTAACGCTAGTGACTACAAACGATTGAGTGAAAATTACACAAAAATTTCGAACAAATCCATGGTGGTGTGGTCTATAGTGTCGACCATTTAAAAGGAGATTGATATGAAAGCAATACTTGGCATTATAATAACACTGTTTTGTTTTTCGGCTTTTGCAGCTTATGAGCCGTATACCTATCGGCATGAACCTGTTGAACTTACATTTGACCCTAACATTTTGCCTGAGAGTAAAAAGGTTTGGGTTGCGCTGCCTCAAGGCTACCACCGTCCAGAGAACGCTCAAAAGCGCTACCCAGTTGTGTATATAACTGATGGAGCAGTTTATCAGTTTATAACAGCTGAAAGTATGTGGTTTGCAAATATAGTGGGGCATATACCACAGGCAATACTCGTGGCGATTGATACGCGACAAAACAGAGCTAGAGATCTAACCCCCACAGTACCAAATGATGGCCATAGCACACCAAACACTACGGGGCAAAGTGCTAGATTCCAAGACTTTATACACAGTGAAGTCGTACCGTATATCGACAATAAATACCGCACAAATGATTTTAGAGTGCTAGCAGGGCATTCATTGGGTGGCCTGTTTACAATGACAGCTGCACTTAACGAGCAGATCCAAGATACTTTCAAATCTTACATCGCACTTGACCCTTCTATGTGGTGGGACAATGCCACTATCGTAAATCAAGTCGAGCTATCTGCGAGTTTATTCAACTCAAAGGCATATAATATTTATGTAGCTGCAGGTCATGACCATGATGGAGCAGGTGATTTCTTAGCAGACTACTTAGCACATATTCAAGCGATTGCTCGCACAGGCCACTTGCTATTAGCTGCAAGCAAGACAAAAGGCATCTATGAGGTATTTCAGGATGAGAATCATATGTCGATGTTACATCAGAGCCTTTACAAAGGGCTAAGAGCAGCATTTGAGTGCTACCCTGTTACTTGCGACAAGTCTGTCAGCCAAGGTCACTAGCAAATTGACAATAAGGAATTTGGTTCGAGCCATAAACGGCTTGATTATAACCATTGAGTGGTTGTAACCCTTTCAAAATTAAAATAGGCTTCTGCTGCGGTGGAGGCCTAGTCTAGGCATACCACGGTTAGTGTAAAATCCTGCTATCAGCGTAAAGTAGGTGGGGTATTATCACTATGATTCAAAGAGTAAACGTATATGTTTCTAACTTAATCTAAAGGAGTAAAGATGATTGTTGCATTGGCGCAATGCGGTTCAATTCGTGGAGATGTTGAGTCTAATATAGATGAACACCTGAGATATATACAAGAAGCAAGCAAATACGGCGTTAACTACCTAGTTTTTCCAGAGTTGTCTCTGACGGGTTATGAACCAAAATTGGCAAATGAGTTAGCATTTACCGAAGACGATGACCGTTTAGCGCCATTAATTGATGCAGCAAAACAATACAATTTGTCGATTGGTGTTGGCGCGCCTCTGAAAACAATAGGGTCGCCCAAGATAGGTTTGATATTAATTCATGGCACTGGAGTGGTCGAAACATACGAAAAGATGTTTTTACATGAAGGTGAAGAGAAATACTTCACCCATGGTGATAAGCACCACTTATTTCAAGTAGGAAAGCATGGCATTGCAAACGCTATCTGCGCGGACACCATTAATCCTCAACACGCGCAATCTAGCGTTGCTCTGGGAGCAAGCGTATATATTGCTGGCGTACTCGTTACCCCGCAGGGTTATAACAAAGATGCAAAAATGTGGTCTAGTTATGCATCTGAGTATGGATTGTTGGTGGCGATTGCCAATTACAGCAAGCCGAGTGGTGGCCTAGATACTGCTGGCAAAAGCGCCATTTGGTTCAAAAACAACCTCATTGCACAGGTTAAGCAATGCGAAGATGCGCTGGTTATTGCGCAAGCGGGCAGTGACTCATGGGTTGGCAAGGTATATCCCATGTAACGTAAACTCGGGTTATTGGATTTCAATACAGAGCTTGGTGGTGTCATAAACATCACGTTAGGTAATAATGTGGATGCAACTGTCAAAGTATCCGTAACAGTTACTCAAGCTTTAAACGCCCTATTTATAAGACTGTGGCTCTATCAAGGAATATCAAAGGTCTTTGATATTCTAAGTAATCGGGCTGATATGTTGGGGAGCAGCCTCTGGGATTTTTCAGATGACAACCCAACTCTATTAGCTTTGCTCTTCATACCTTCATTTATTACCAGTTGACTGCTTAATAATTAACCGCTTCTGCCGATATAAAAGTGCATGGATGTGATAGGAGGGGTTATGAAAATTGAAAGTGCACAAGTTAGCATGATGAATAAGCATGAAGAGAAACGTCAGGTTATTGAAAAGCGGACAGAGGTGACTAGTCCCGATGAAATTGCCTCACTAGAAGGTTCTGACATGACGCAGTTAGAGAGTGTTCAAGTGGACGATGAATTAAGCATGCAGGCTGGGGCAAAAATGTATATCTTAAAATTGTTAATTCAAAAGCTGACAGGAAAAGACGTACAGTGGTATGACGATGTTATTGAAACTGATGTATCACATCACGGCACCTCAAATGCTGTCTCGAATGCTGAAAACTTGGACCGTGAACAACCCCCAGCCGTTCAAATAATCGTGGATCGCTACACGAATGAGAGTCAATCAAATGCATTGAGAGTAGATGGTCAGATAAGGCTTGAAAGCGGAGAACAAATTGATTTCGTTTTCAAAGCTGAATTTGCACAGTCGTATTCGAGTTATCAGCGAACAATTGAAAGCGTTGATATGAAAGACCCGTTAGTGATTAGCTTTAACAATAAGTCAGTAGAGCTAGATAAGGAAGATATGCGCTTTGATATTGACGCGGATGGGCAACAAGACAGCTTTGCGCATCTGAAGAAAGGCTATGGGTTCTTGGCGTTGGATCTCAATAAAAATAGCAAAGTAGATGATGGGAAAGAGCTTTTTGGTGCGTTAAGTGGAAATGGGTTTGCAGATTTGGCCCAGTATGACAAAGATAAAAATGGCTTTATTGACGAGAATGACGATGTCTTTGACAGTCTCCGTGTTTGGGTAAAGAACATCGACGAAGATAAACTGCTCTCTCTTGATGAGGCTGGAATCGGTGCTATTTCTGTTACAAATGTAGAGACGCCGTTAAATATCAGAGAGTCGGGAGAGTTAAAAGGTGCCGTAAGGAGAAGTGGGTTTTATCTGGATGATAAGGGAACCCCTAATTTAATTCAGCAAGTGGATTATGTTGTTTAACCTAGCAAAGGGTTTTGTGTGAAACAATATACCTAAACTAATAATTGGATAAGTGGCACATTAGAATTTTGCAGGTGTAGTATATCGAATATACAGCATGGTGTATCAGACGAAATCGTGAGGGTGCTGGGTACTTATTGAAGAAATTTCCCCATTTCAATTTTCTCTCACCCATACAATCTAGAGGGTTACTACTAGCCTGCTTTTTGCACGTATGTTCCTATTTTATATGATTAAATTAATATAATTATGGGTTTGCTTTTATAAAGTTTCTAGAGGAGTGATTTGTTGTTATATTTACATTTCGTTTCTATAAGGAAAATAAAATGAAAAACTTGTTGTTTATACTCGCTACAATATTATCTTTTCACTCTTTGGCTGTTATGCAAACCAAAATACCACAAAAGATTTCTTACTTAATGACTTGGTCGGATTATACTGGTGGTGTATTTAAGTTTTCTTTGGAAAACCAAGACGAAGAAGCGCGAGCGCTATGCCCCAGTGGCTACTGGCTAGATGGTGCAAGTGACAAAAATGCAGCGATGTATGACTTTATTAAGGAAGCTTACCAATTAAAAACCCCTATTATTGTTCATGCAAATGAAACTCAAGATTGGGATGGCATGATAACAAAAGAATGTAAGTTGATGCTTGCTATTGGATTTTAAATACAGGGAGGAAGTTTTTATTCCACTCGCATAGAATAAAATTTTCCTATCTTTTTAACTAGCTTTGAACTGCACTGTAAAAATAACTATTAATTATACTGAATAACTATGAAATTTTTGTTTGTACTTTTTATCCTTTCTTTTTCTACTTTTTCATCTCTGGCTCAAGTAGATATTACAACGGTAAATCAATCAACTAAAGAGCAGAAAATCAAATCTGATTTAGAGGCATTGCATAAGCAATACGACCTGAGATCTTGGATATACACTGATAAGGTTTTGGTCGATCAAGGGGCGAAGGTTCCTTACAGCCATCCTGTCATCACTATGAGTACGCAAAACAAATACCTAGAAAACAAAATTAAGCTGCTTTCCACATATTTACATGAGCAGTTTCATTGGCACGTTATTATTAACGGTAAGCCAAGCATGGAAGATTTCCGTGCGCGGATCAAGCAAGACTTTCCAAGTGTTAAAGTAGGCTTTCCATATGGAAGTCGAGACGAAGGAAGTACCTTAAGCCATTTAATTGTTTGCTATCTTGAATATATAGCGCTCACACAACTGGTTGGTAAACAAAAGGCACAAGAGAACTTATCGACGAACGGCTATTACAAATGGGTTTATGCAACTATTTTGGACTCAAAGAATGAAGAAAAACTAGATAGAATGTTAAAAGAGTTTGGTCTAGAGTTCAGACCCTCTAAGTTGTAAAGTGGTAGGCCACCATAGTTTGTGGCCTAAGACGAGAAAAAGCTTTACTTCTTGTAGGCTATTTTTATTGTAAATCGCCATAGTTAACGCCCACAACTCTTACTAGGAGGTGTCATTGGACCCGCTGATAAAGCTAAAACTCGCAGAATACCCAATGCATGCTCAAGAGAGGTTAATGGAATTGCATAACCTTATTTTAGATGTAGCGAGTAGTTTAGGTTTGGGGGCAGTGGATCAGTCTTTGAAATGGGGGGAAGTAAGTTACAGCGTCAAAACGGGCAGCCCAATTAGGATTGATTGGAAGCGAGCTTACCCTGACCATTATTTTATGTATTTTAATTGCCAAACCAAATTGGTTGACACATTTCGAGTAGTATATGGGGAGCACCTTGTGCTTCAAAGTACACGGGCCATAGTTTTAAGCCTATCTGAAACGCTCCCCAGAACGATTATTACTCACTGTATAGAGCTTGCATTGACATATAAGCTTAGAAAAAACTTGCCTCTATTGGGTATTTGATTAGCACTTATTGTGGCCATATTGACATGCTCACGAGTTTGCCTATTACTTATCAATAAAGCGGCTTAACCCACTTATCTAATTAATTATCTATTTTTATCAAGCTAGCTATAGAGGGATAATATATCGAAGATAATAAGTGCAGATGAAGTGTATTTTACGAATTGTTTGAATGTTATAGCTGTTACTTTTTATTGTGGTATATAGCTCGATTCGTTATTTGGTGATAAATCAGAAAGCCTAGGTAGGTAAAGCAAAAGGTGTAAATGACAGCAGTACGATTTTAATTTTTTAAATTTTGCGGATTGAAATTTGTTTTTGCTTAACTTTAATTGGTGATATCTTTCTGTTTTTATATATAAAAAGGATTGTTTTAAATTGGAATATAATAGCCCTCTTGGAAAGGAAAAAGAGCGTAAGCTGACATCCTTATTGGATTTACAACCTAACAATAAAGTCTTGGAGGTTGGCTGTGGAAATGGCAGGTTTTTGTTAAACTTACTAGATACCTATGACATCAATGTTCTTGGTGTTGATATCGATAGTAAGCTTATTTCTATAGCAAATGACGCAGCGAAAAGTCGGAGCTGCGAAGCAAAATATCAGTTTACATGTCAGCGTTTTGATGAGTTGAAAATCAAGTCACAATATTATGACCTTTTTGTTTGCAACGGTTCATCCCATGCGTTTGGTACACAAGAAGCGGCTCTTCCAAATATGGCGCAACAAGCCTATGAATTATTGGGAAGGGGCGGGCGCCTTTTACTCGGCGAGTGTTACTGGAAAAAGGCCCCTCCTCAAGCGTTTTTGGATTTCCTCGGTCAGCCTGCCAGCATTTATCGGGATTATAAAAGTAACATAGAGGTGTTTGAAAAGTATGGTTTTAAGCCTCTTTACGCTACATCGAGCAATCAAGATGAATGGGACGATTTTGAATGGCGCCGAAGCCGAACTATTCACAACCAAATAAAACTTGATCCTAACAATGAGGAGCTTTTAGGCAAGCAATCTCATATTCAACAGTGGCTTAACGCTTACTTGAAGTGGGGTAGAGATTATTTAGGATACGGTTTTTACATATTCGAAAAAGTTGAATCTTAGGAGGACTTTCGAATTTGTTAGGCACGCATAAAGTGCCAACGTGATACAAAATAGTGCCGAGCTAATAGACGTCATGGAGGCGTATTAGCCAGCATTATTAACGCCTCAAATACTAGATAGTAACAGATACCTTTCATACTGAGCGAAATAAGTTTAAAAACACTTAATTAACCTGAACGATACACTCCAAAAATCCAAATAAGAATTTTAAACAAGCCTTACCTATGTTGATAAGTATGATTTAATAAATTTTTATTGATTTTATGTTTTTAATTTTTCACTTGAATTTCGAAAACTGGAACTTTTTGTTTTTTGCAATGTTGTTTGTTTTAGTTTGGTGCTAATTTTAATGAATATATTTCAATTTTTAGTTTGTTTTATTAAATATTGCAAGGTGTGCATTTTTTCATCTATTTTTGATTGTTAATCTCTTTAGAATGCTGATTTATTTTCACTTTTTATGATGTTGCCAGAAGGGGAGCATAGAGTTAGCATGATTTAAGAAGTTAATTGCTGCTTAGTTTTAATCATGTGTTTTTGTTTTATGTTATGTATGCAGGTAAGCAGTATTATTTGTCTTTACTTTTTAACTTTGGTGTATGGGTGTTGAGCTAAGCAAAGAAATAATACGGCTCGAAAAATATTATTTTAAGGATTGAAATACTATGAAAACCTCTATTTTTATAGCCATGTCAATATCATTATTTAGTTTTTGTGGTTCTAGTTATGCACTTGACCCTTTAAAAGCTGAGAAAAGATGCAGAAGTGACAGGTTGACCTTTTTTGAAGGTTTAGGAAGAAATGATTGGGCACTGAGGTGTAATTATATCTCGTCAAGAACATACAACTATAATGTTTTTGATGACTATGGGAATATGCGTCGAGTACTGCAATACCCGTCGTACTATAATCCAAGTAATTTTGACAGCTGGTTTTCGGCACCAAGAGCAAGAATGTCGAGCTGCGAACGTCATAGCTACACAAAGTCTTTAGGGTGTAATTCCGATCATGTTTATTTGGAACATGTGTTATCTGTGTCTGGTGAACTTCTCCCTAGAGATGTCTCTTATCCACAGTTTCACCAGTTAATTGTTGTTGATAATGGCGCCTCTGCCGAGCACATTAACTTTACTGAAGCTCAGGCGTACGTTCAAAGCTCTCGCACTGCGCTGCAGGATGTGGAGATAGTTACAATCTATACACAAGATGGTAGTCGCTTAATGGTTTCTTCAGATCACCCACTGCTGCTATCCGATGGTACTTTGAAAAGTGCGAACCTACTGACTCCCTCAGACGCTTTAGTTAATCAAAATGGCAAATTTGAACAGGTTGCCCTTACCGTCGTTTCTGAAAAAAAGATACAGCTTAATCGCTTTGACATAGACATAGATGTAACGCAGCCTTCATCTGAAAGTCGTAATCGATTGGTTGTAACTCAAGGGTTTGTATCAGGTTATCTATTGCCAAGAAAGGAAAATAAGATGAGTCAGAGGCTACTCATGCGCGATTCAATCTCCGAGTCGTTACTATTTTAATGTGTAATGCACACCAGTTTTCGAGCAAAGAAGGAATTAACCGATGTTAAAAACCAAAAACTTTATTTTTGTTTCAGTATTGGTCTTATTTTCAATACAGGTAGAAGCAGACAATCCAAATCCAATTAATATTGAACAGCGATGTAATATCGAGGATAGACTCACCTTCTTTGAAGCTGTGGGCCGCAGTGACTGGGCACTTCGTTGTGAACTAATCTCAGTTAGAACTCATGACTATTTTGTGTACGACGATTGGGGTAATAGAAGATCGCAAGTATATTACCCAAGCTTTTATAAGCCCAGTCATTTTTCAGACTGGTTTTCAGCACCAAGAGTTAAGTCGTACAGCTGTACTTCATATGGACATACATCCTACATAGGGTGCTTATCCGATGCGCCATTTGGTTCTACAAGTTTATTGTTCGCTTCGGGTGAATTTGCCATATTTGATGCTTATACACAGCAAGTGCATGAACTGGTTATTGTAGATGAAAGTTCAACATTAGATTCAATTCATCTTGGCGAGGCAAATGTGTCTATATACGGTGAGGAAGCATCAATATCCTCATTATCGGTCGTAAAAATCACAACTCAAACAGGTAGCACACTCACGGTTACGCCTGAGCATCCGTTACTTCTTGCGACAGGTAAATTTAAGGCGGCCAAATATCTCACGAATTATGATGAAATAGTCAGTCAAGACGGTGAGTTTGAAAGTATCTTATCCGTAGAGCCGCTATCTATTACAGCGCAACTCTATAAAACCGATATCAATATTCAACAAACCACCCAGAAACATAATCAAAACAATGTCATTGTTGTGACACAAGGGTACCTTTCAGGCTACCTTTTCGAGAATCAACACAGTGCCAAAGGTCACAGATTGGCTCTTCGCGACAATATACCTGATTCGTTGATTTTTTAACGAACCGGGCATGAGTACGGCAGTAGCTACTCGAAAACACGATGATTTTTAAGGATAAAATGATGAAATTAAATATAAACATGCTTTTCTCAGCCACATGGTTAACATTGGCTGTGAGCGCGCCGCTGGCTGCTTTGTCGCCAGATCGAATCGATAAACGTTGTTATGTAGAAGACAGGTTGACATATTTTGAAGCTTTAGGTCGAAATGATTGGTCTTTGAGATGTAAGTACTTGTCGTATAGGTCCTATGACTACAATGTCTATGACGACTGGGGAAACAGGCGCACTGCACTGTATTTTTCTAGCTACTATAAACCAGGTAATTTCAATGATTGGTTTGCTGCACCAAGAGTTAAAAATTACAGCTGTGAGAATTATCATTACAGGGGGATGGTCACCTGTTTATCGGATAAAGCGTTTGGCAGTAGCTCTTTGCTGTTCGCGCCTGGAGAACGTGCTATTTACGACGCATATTCGCAAGAGGTAAAGCAACTGATAGTAGTTGATGAAACCTCTACGCTGGAGTCAATTAATCTTACTGAGCAAATGGTTTCTATTAACAGTGAAAAACGTGATATTGGGCAAGTTTCCATTGTTAAAATTATAACCTCAAGTGGCCAAGAGTTGGTTGTTACCAGTGAGCATCCGCTGCTCACGTCTAAGGGAGTATTAAAAAATGCACAATATTTGACGAACCGCGATAAGCTGATTCGTAAAGATGGTGTGTTTGATGAGATAGTGTCGATAGAGTCTTCAGAAGTAACGGCACAGCTCTTTAGCTCTAACATTAACTTTAAAGATGCAGTGCAAGCTGGAAAAAGTCACTTAGTCGTAACCCAAGGGTTTTTATCTGGTTACCTCGTAGAAGACCGAAGTAAAGAGATGAGCCAGAGACTAGCTATGCGAGATGCGTTGCCTGCTGCATTGATTTTTTAGAACGCCTCGAAGCGTGATGCGTTTCACCCCCTCAATGTACGCTTCAGTATTATTTTTTGTAAAGATGATAAGCTTGTTACTCTTTTAGGTTAGCAAGCTTATCGCTTTGAAAAAGAGGTTATTATGTATAAACTTCGCTATGAGTCGTTTTGAAATTATTTGACCCTCTCTATTTAAATACTTTTTAGCTTTAAATAAGCAAGGAATCCTATGTCTGTTTTTATTGCCTCGCAAGTGTTAGTCGCGTTTGCATTAATAATTGAGGCTACGGCGATGCAGATGAAGCGTAAGCCGCACCTGCTTGTATTACTTTCTTTAAGTTGTCTGTTTAATAGCTTTCATTACTTTTTGCTAGAACAAGCGACAGCTGGGTTCATTTTTTTACTATCGAGCGTAAGGTTTTTAGTTAATTTGAGGTGGCAAAACCTAAGATTAGCTGCTGCTTTTTTGTCTATAAGCTTCGGCATTACAGTCTTTACGTATACAGGACTATTAAGCTTATTAGGGCTATGTGCAACAATCTTTATAACGCTATCCGGGTTTTGCAAAGATAAAACAATGCGTGTATTGATGATCATTGGCGGTACAATTTGGCTAGTCCATAATGTAATTTTGATGTCTCCTATTGCCATTATCTTAGAGCTGTGTTTTGTCGTAAGTGGTGTAGTTGGTTTTTACAGGTATTATTTTTTAAACAGCACAGCGCCATCTAAAAAGACGTAAAAATGGCATTTTTAAATAATGTGTTCATTACAATAAAAAAGCACAATAAAGAGTCTCATTTTATAAAAAATATCTTTATATTTTTTACGGGGTTAGTCTTTATTATCAATAGTTAAAACTGTGCAGTTAAAGAAAGTAGGGCTGAACGTGATTGTTCAATTGTCGCGGCTTAAACTTGGTACATTCTACACTTGGCTTTTACAGGAACCTGTTTGATACAGCACCTACAACTTACATCTGGTGCTGAATTTGTTAACTAATGTAGATTAGTGACCTGTTTCATAATAGGCTCTAGCTACATTTGTAGATTCCCATGTGCCATCTGTGTATAAAATAGTGGCAGTTGCTTGGTTCGTTGCGTAAGCACGAATTGTCGCGTTGCAGCTAGTGCTTGCTGTCGTGCTGCATCTAGCTGAGCCGTTCCATCTTACTTCCTTAACCGTTTTGGTCACATTCTTAAGGTAAAAGCGACCGCCCGTAGCGCTGCTGAAAGAATAATCGAAAGCTTCACAGTTTGCTGTGCCATTGCCCCACGAGCTGCCACCACTTTTTGCGTATACTGCGCACACTAGCTCAGCAGAGAAGGCTTGACCGGCAAAAACTGTACTCGCAATTAGTGTCAGTGCTTTTATTGTTGTCTTCATATTTTGTCCTTGTCTTTTAACAATTTTATTATCGCGCTTTTCAGTAGAGCGCAATAACAAGTTAATAAGTGAAAGTTAAAGTAGTCAACTCAAAATGTCGTGGAATTTTTTATTATTTTTAAAGTTATATGTAGGTTATTTTTTAGTAACGTAAGTGTTTGTTGTTTCGTAATTTGTTTGTTTTTTTGGATAGGCTGGTATTATTAATTAATTTGTTGATTCTCATAGATTGATTTTAACCGATTCTTAGTCTGTACCTATAATGCTGGCGGCTCAGCTATTGTATTCTGAATTGTTTTTGCATGGTACTCGCATCTTTAATTCAAATAAATATATTCATTTTTTAATTTCAAGTGTGTGTAACGTTAAAGTTTATAAGTCATCCCGCATCTTTGAGTTGAAACGTTAATACAAAAGGGGTGGTAATTAATGTCTATTATCATGTGTTGCTAGCTTCTTTTTACTCCTCGATGTGGTCTACAGATTTTTTGGTGTTTTCTGGGCGCTAAAAGCGCTTTTAAGGGGGCTTGACCCACAAGCGCCCGAATGGATTACATCATAAAAATGCATTACTTCTATTTTCAATGTATATTGAGCCTTCAAATTTTAAGTAGATAATTACTTTAATAAAATAGTTATTGTGATTGCATTTGGGAATGATACAAATATGAAACCAAAGCTCTTTGTTTTAAAAATGCCATTTGAAGATGGGCCAGGAAAAATGTGGATATGCTCTCATTGCGCCATGATTGAAGGTGCCTTGTCTGTTAATACACATTGGCATGAGAAAGTAGAAGTCCAACGTCTTGAATTTGAGCGCCCAAGGAAAGTACTTGTAGACTTGTTAGGCGCTGATAAGCAATGGCTTCCGGTATTGGTTTTAGAAAGCGGTGACACAATTACTGAACCAGTTGAAATTATCAATTATCTCGCTGAACAATTTGGGGGTGCGGCTGCTCATCCATAGTGAGCGTTATCTTCGCGAGCTTGATGGCTAACATGTAAATGACATTGAGCTGGCGAAAGATTGGAATGTAGACTGATGCATGTTTGATAAAGGAGTTATTACTGATGATTAGTTATAGATTGGCGAAAACCACAGAGGTTGGTGAATTAAAATCGCTACTATGGAAATATGGTCCTAATGAATGGAATTATTTGACTGAAGAAGGAGTCGACGCCGAATTACAATTGGTCGAGAGTGGAAGGGCCCATGCCGCAGTGGCAATTTATCAAAATCAAATAGTTGGGTTGGCCATTCTTATTTCAGGTGTTGATGCTCCAAGTTATATAGAGAAATATGCTCGAGTTGCGGAATCGTCATTTATCGGGGATGTTGTCGTATCAAAAGAACATTCGGGAATGGGTATTGCCTCCCAACTACTCAGGGAGTGTAAACATAAAGCAAAGTCTTTAAATTCGAAATCTGTTTTGATTGAACGCCATGAAGAGAACTTGGCGTCTGCAGGCATGATGAAGAATGCCGGTTTTACAATTTATGAGACCTTCCATGACCCAGATAAACGCAGCAGTGGAACGCAAAATAGCGTGGTTTTAGGTTGTATGCTAGGTAACTAATTGTAGCGGTTGTTGCCAGCCACAGTCTCAGTGATTTGGGATGAATGATATACAGAGTTTTATGGGAACTTAGTTTATTATCACTTTACTTTTGTGTCGCCAGTGAGTCATAAAATTTTTTAAATGAAGTAACCACAGGGGTCATACCGGATTTAAGTGGCAACCGGTATGGAAATTCCCGTAGAACATTATGATTTTTAGATGTTTGTAACGACAGGACCCTCCAAGAATAGAAAGACTCGACTCTCAATTATTGAATAGCGCTTAGTCAAAGTCATTTTCATACCCTTTGGGCGGTGGTGTCCATCCTCGCTCATCGTGGCTGTGTTTATCGATTCGGTCTGATTGCATAGCTTCCTTAATTGCTTCTTCGATCTGCATAAATAATTTACGATAATCGTGATCATATTGTTCTCCTTCACTTCTTAGGGACCATTTTTCATACAAGTATTGAGAAGCTTGAACTTCTGTTTTTACAAACGCGTATTTTTTCTGTTCGACTAAAAATGGATGGTAACCTAGAGACGTCATGGCATGAGCACCAACTTCTAATGCTGAGTGATACGTTTCATTAACTATGATATCGGCGCCTGCTTGCCTGAGTTCATAATTGTGCCCTCGGTCGTATGCACGGGTGATTATTTTAATATTTGGAAAGCTATGTTTGGCATAATGTACGAGACTCTTAGCGCTTTCTCTGTCGTCTATCGCTACGACAAGCGTACTCGTATTGTCTATTCCAGCCGTGTGTAGCAACTCTGGCCTTGTTGCATCACCAAAAAAGGTTTTTATTTTTATTGTTCTAAGGTTTTCAACTTGGGACGCATCAAGATCCATGACGACTGTTTTAATGCCATTTGCAACCAGCAGTCTATTCACAACTTGGCCAAATCGACCGCCTCCTGCTATGATCACTTTTCCCTGTTCATCAATAACATCAAATGGTTTTGAGCTACCTGAAACTTGGTAACGAGGCATAATTACTTTCTCGAACAGAATGAATAGTGAGGGTGTTAGGAACATCGACAGTGCAACAACAAGTTGCAAGATTTGTGCAATATGCTCTGGAATAACATTATTTTGTAAGGAGAAACTGAGTAATACAAAGCCAAATTCTCCTGCCTGAGCTAGGCTTAGAGCAAAAAGCCATCTATCACTGTTGCGGATCTTAAACAGGTTCGCGAGCCCCCAAAGTACAGAGCCTTTTATCACCATAACAGTTATGGTTAAACCGATAACTGTTGCGATGTTGCTTGTGAAAACCACAAAGTCGATACCGGCACCCACGGTTATAAAGAATAGCCCCAAGAGTAGCCCCTTGAAAGGTTCTATATTCGACTCTAGTTCATGGCGAAACTCACTATTTGCCAGCACAACGCCAGCCATAAAGGTGCCCAACGCTGGTGAGAGGCCCACTAAGCTCATCAATGCAGCGATACCAATTACAATGAGTAGTGCAGTTGCTACAAAAATTTCTCTTAGGCCTGACTGAGCAACATAATGGAATAAGGGGCGACTTAAAAAGTGCCCGATAACAACTACACTGCTAATACTGGCCAAAATGGCGAGCGCGAATGCCCACGTGGGCAAGCCGGCTACGAGGCTTAATTGCTCTTGGTGCTCGGCTGCTGCTTTGCCATGCTCAGCTAAAGCAACGAGCTCGGGTATTGCTAGCATGGGAATAAAGGCAAGCATCGGAATAACAGCGATATCTTGCATCAGTAAAACAGAAAATGCATTTTTGCCACCCTCTGTTTTACTCAGGCCTTTCTCATTAAATGTTTGAAGTACAATCGCTGTCGAAGAGAGTGAAAAAATTAAACCAATTGCGATAGCAACGGTTAAAGCTTGCCCCAGAAAGTAGGCAACGGCACTTATAAATAAGGCACTTAAAAGAACCTGTAGCCCACCGAGTCCGATTAATCGATTTCTCATTTTCCAAAGCATTTGTGGATGTAGCTCAAGTCCGACTAGAAACAGCATCATAACTACACCAAACTCTGCAAAATGCTGAATTGTTACGGTTTCTTGGCCAACAATACCTGTAATTGGGCCAATAATAACCCCAGCGATCAAGTACCCTAAGACTGACCCAAGCCCTAGCTTTTTTGCCAGAGGAACAGCTACCACGGCAGCAAGTAAATACACAAAAGCCTGAATGAAGTAGATAGTCATAAGGCGTACTCCTAATTTTCACTCGTGTCCAACAGGTCATTTATAGTAATCAATGACTCCGTGGTGTCTGGTTCGATTGTATTTTGATGTAATGCTTGGAGCAGTGTTTTCCAGTGCTTAAGGTGTGCCGAAATTGTTCCGCTTGTTTGTGCAGAGCGGCTACTAAACAGTGCAAATGGCGGTAAATAGGTCATCCCTGTAATATACGCCGTTTGTTCAAGAGGTTGGAGTAACTCTCTGACTGTAAAATGATTATATCCCTTGGCCCGGTAGGCTTCTTCTTTACCGCCAGCGCTAATCGCACAGATGAATAATTTGCCTTTAAGTGCGTCTCCACCTTGTCCATATGCATACCCATATTCGAGCACCAAGTCTTGCCATTCTTTTAAAATCGAAGGTGTCGAGTACCAATAAAAAGGAAATTGAAAAATCACTACATTATGCGCATTCAGCCGTTGTTGCTCTTTATCAATATCAATTTGATAGGTGGGGTATTGTGCATAGAGATCGACCGCGGTCACGTAGTCTAGAGATTTCGCATATTCAAACATCGGCGCATTGACACTCGAGCGATGTTTAGACGGGTGTGCAAAAAGGAGCAAAATTTTATTGTTTTTCATTATAAACTGCCATTATTAAGCCAAAGTAATAGTGAGGCGTACGCAAGCAGAGTCACGCACGCCCATGTTTGAGAATTAATATGTATGCATCCCACGTATCGGGTAGTGATTGTCTGGGTTACGGATCCATGCCAAACCATTTTTTAAAGCCCCGAGTTCAGGCCTGACAAATGGGTTATTGGATATATCGACTACTTGAACCAAACCATCTTCGTTTATTACAAATAGGCCCGGCTCTGAAAATGGATGGTCAGTTTCTTCAGCAGAGCGAGGATCTGAAATGTACAATCCATACACTTTCATTTGCTCTATGGTCAAACCATAGGCAATCGTATAGTCGATGGTTAACTTTTCAAGATGAGTCTCAAGCTGAGCCTTACTATCGCCAGACACGGCAATAATATCTACGCCGATGTCATTAAACTCACTCTTTAAAACTTGTAATTGATTAAGGTATTTTGTACAAAGTGGACAGTGTTGGCCTCGGTATATCAGAACGAGTTGCCAGTCTAGTCCATTTTGTGGCTTGCCTACGGTGCGTACCTCACCATTTAGGAGGGGTAATGAAAATTCGGGAAATTTCATACCTGGATGAAGTTTATTTGTATAATTGTTGGGCATGATTTTGTCCTCAAAAGTACTGTGTTATGTGTGCTGTGAAACGTGTTAAGTCGGCTTCAATATCTGCATTTTTCATTACGTCGTAGCAGGCAAACGTTGGCAAAGGTGCCATATCAAAAAATTTAAAATTCATATGCATAGGGAATAGTAGATCATCGATAGATTTGCCATCGAAAAATTCATCTTTATTATTAAAAGCCTCTTCGGGTGCGTTCAAAGTGACAGAAAACATATATTTCTTGCCAGATAATTTTCCGCCACCGCCATAGTTGCTTTTCGGTTGTTGTGCGCTTCGGCCGTCTCCTTCGCACAATGCCCCAGCCATGCCTGCTGTATATACTTCATCCATATATTTCTTAAACGACCATGTTACCCCCATCCAATTTATCGGAGACTGGAATAATACAAAATCAGCCCATTTATGGTTATTAAGTTCCTGTTCTATATCGATTTCATCCTTCATTGATACTGTACGGACGCGATGACCTTGGTGCTCAAACATCATCCTTGCGTGGTCAACTAATGTGGCATTTAATTTGCCTTCAGAGAAAGGGTAGTAATGATGGCCGTTGATGATTAAAACATTACTCATATAGGTCTCCTGATTTACTTATTTTCGCAACAGATTATGTGTGTGGTATAGTTTAGGAACCTAGTAAGTAAGATCAATTAGTATACTTTTAGTAACCTAGTTATATTTATGAAGAAATTATGAAAAGCTCAATAGAAACAGATAGTAAAGGTAGAAAAAAAGTTTTCAATGCTTGTGATGAACCCTGTGCAATTGAGAAAGGAATGCGTTTAATTGGAGGGAAGTGGAAAGGGTCAATTATATATCATTTGAAAGATGAACCGGTGAGGTTCAATGACTTAGTTCGACTTCTTGGAGGAGCGACGAAAAAAATGGTTGATCAACGGCTAAAAGAGCTTGAGCTAGAGGGAATGGTGATTAGAAAGGTGATTAGTGACCGGCCTGTTGCAGTTACTTACGAGTTAACTGAGTTTGGCCGGTCTGCTCTGGGAATACTGGAATTACTGCGAGTATGGTCTGAATCAAACGATATTAAATTGTAGCATAACGATTCAAGCCTTAAAGCACCTTAAAAATCACATTTAGACATAGATACATCGTGTGCGACATGAGTATTTTCATGTACCTAGGCAAACACATTTATCTGTGGCCCAGTTCTTTACTCAGCGCCATAGCCGCAGAGCGATTCGGCGCGTTCAGTTTTTCAAGGATTTTTGCAACATGGTTTTTTACCGTGTATTGACTAATTCCAAGGATCATACCGATCTCACCATTTGTTTTACCAGATGAAATCCAATCTAGTACTTCTTTCTCACGACAGGTCAGAGATTTAATCGGTGAGCGGTTGGTTTTATCTGATTGATAGCGTGCAATGAGTGCTTTATGTAGATAAGGCAATATAAGTTCAATTAAATAGGACGCAGGGGCACTGCGATTTGAACGCTTGTTGTTAAAAGCCACCAGTGTCAGATATTTTGAGTTGGGATTGTCTAAGTCGTAGACGGTTACATCGGATAATGGGTTTCTGTCTTTACATAAGCTTTTTAGTAAATTTAGGTTTTTAAATTTCTTAAGTTTTGCAACTGTCAATAAATCTTCCTTGAAGTGCTCTGGAAATGAACGTAAATATTCGGTTTTAACCTCTAAGCTAGTTTTATCTATTAGTGCTAAATAAAGTTCATCTGACTCAGCGAAGGACATCGCTTCTTGAAATATTGTTCCATCTAGTGAATGTTCAAAAATCGATGTTTTCAACAATTCGATTGCTTTTAATACGCTAGACAATTCTTTAGTGCAACCCAAAAACATATGCATTCTCCTTTACAAATACGATCTCAAAAGGCACATCGGTTAATCGCTTCTATGGATCTTATCCGATCTTGTTTTGACGGTCTTCCATTTAATTAATCGCACGATTAATTAAACATGAACGGGGAATTGATATCAACGAAAAGTGAAAGAATTGTGTGTTAAATAAGTATAAAAGTTTAAAAAAATGTTCTTTTACGCTTTTTTAACTGTATAAAAATATTTATATACCCTGATTTGTTTTGTTTTTGGGAATAAGATATTCCCACTATCTGATTGTTTTTAATGGATATAACACGAATTTGCGAGTATCATGACTTTTCATAAAAAAAAGTCAAGTTGATCTAAATCAAAAAATGAGAAAAAAAGTTCACAATTGACAATCAAATGAATTGATCGGTTATTTTTTACGTTTCGTATAACGGTCAATTTTAAGACAAGGAGTGAAACAGCTATGGTCCTAAAAGACTATTCGCATGGATATTTTCCTTTTGTTAGAATGCTCGCAATCGTAGCAGGGACTGGGAAATATCATGATTGATAAACTAAGAAAGCCAACGACATGGCCTTTATACTTCACGCTTTTTATTTATGCAGCGTTGATTTGGATGCAAGGATTTTCAAGCGCTTTATTGCAAATCCTGCAGGAAGTTGAAATTGCAGCTACCATGGCACTTGGGTCATTTGTCGCAGGTGGTACGGCGTTAGGAGGAGGGGCTGTGGCATTCCCAGTCATGACCAAAGTCCTGCACATTGAGCCAAGCACTGCCAAAGTTTTCTCGTTGGCAATACAAAGTTTTGGCATGACAGCCGCAACAATAACAATATTGTGCCGTCGCATACCGATATATACAAACCTCGTCCTCTTAGCGTTGCCTATGTCTGCCTTAGGTGTAGCAATCAGTTTAATATATATAGCGCCTTTATCGCCAAGGTTGGTAGTGAAGTCCATTTTCAGTTTTTTGCTGCTGTGTTTTGCGGTGACCATGTTGCTGCGTTGGTGGAGAAAGGCGCATCACCAAGAGAGTGCCCAGCGAATTAATCCAAGCACAGCGCGGTTTATGCTAGTTGCGTTTTGCGGCGGTATTGCAAGTGGGTTAGTGGGCTCAGGATCTGATATTGCGCTATTTGCGTTACTAGTGATTGCCTATAATGCGGATATTAAAAAGGCGACGGCAACTTCTGTTGTAGTGATGGCATTTACTTCGTTAGTTGGAAGCGCAATCAATGCGTGGCATTTAAATGCCATTACTCCACAAATCGAAAGTTACTTACTTGCAGCAATTCCTATTGTCGTTGTTGGGGCTCCGCTTGGTGCATATGTCTGCTCAAAGGTTAAAGTAGGTCAACTTGTAAGTTTCTTACTCTTGTTGATTTTGCTGGAAGTGTCATTTACCAGCTATGAACTTTGGTATCAAGGCGCCGCAATTTAATCTGATTAAAGAATAAACATCTGTTGACTGTGGCTAAATCTTTTTATTTAATTAACTACGTGATTAAAAAAATAAAAAAGGTGTTGGAGTTAAGGTATGACAACAAAAGTCACAAGAGGCAGGCCTGTCTGTGAGGTGAAGCAAGCTGAGCAGCGTGCAAAGTTGATATTGGCTGCAAAAGAGCTATTAAATTTAAAGTCTTATAGTCAAATAACAATTCGAGACATAGCGGCAGAAGCGGGTATTAATTCCGCGATGATAAAGTATTACTTTGGTGGCAAAGAAAACCTCTTTGTCCAATTGATACAATCGTTAGCGGATGAACACTTTGCTCAGTTTGAAATCCTTAGTGAGCATAAAAAGCCGCTTTATTTGTTTATTTGTCGCTTTGCAGAAATACTTCATACCCACCCGGGCTTTGTTCACTTACTGAGTGAAGAAGTATTGAATAAAACGACACCTCTTGCACAAGCTTTTATGGAAGCTTTTCCAACCCGTGTTTCTAAGTTTTTGCCTCAGTTTATTCAGCAAGAAACGGGAATAGAAGATTTAAGAAAAGCTAAATTGGCGGCTTTTCAGCTCATTACGTTGCTAGTCTCTCCTTACATTTTAAAAACACTAAGGCAACAAGCTTGGGGAATTGACGACACCGAAATTCAAGGTGAGCAATGGACAAAGGATTTATACCAGCGATTTGTATTCGGACTTAAGGAGAGTGACATCAATGAGGTGGAATTTTAGTGCAAGAAAAAACCTGCCAATTGCGATAGTAGTGGGCATTGTATTGGTGATATTGGTTGTTAAGCTGAAATCTTCAATTCAACATGACAATATTGAGCAAGCTGGGCAGCCTGCTCAATATCAAGTATTAACTCAGCAATTTGTACGCCCCAAAATTACGGGCTACGGCAAAGTTAAACCCAACATTCAACTAACCAGTCTTGCAGAAGTCACAGGCACTGTTACTTATATACATCCAGCCCTAAAAAAAGGGGAGATTTTTAAAGCGCAGACGCTGTTGATAAAAATCGATGACAGTGACTACTTGTTACAATTAGCCAAAGCAGAAGCCAACTTAGCTGCAGCGCAAGTTGATTTGGCGGCTAAGCGCACTGCCCAAGATAACAACAAATTAGATATTAAGCTGAGCGAGCACAAACTCGGCATTGCAGAGTCGGAGTTTAAACGTACTGAAAAGTTATTCGACAAATCTGGTGTGTCACAAACTGAATTAGATAGAGCGCAGCAAAGTGTGCTGGTCCAACGCCAAGATTTGCAACGGTATTTGAACCAAAAAAGATTAATACCCCTTGAGATAAAAGCGTTACAAGCACAAGTTAAAAAAGCAGAAGCAGACGTTAATAAGGCTGAGCTGGATATCAAGCGAACTGAAATTCGTTTACCCTTTACTGGTCGTATTCATAAGGTGGATGTTGAGCGCTCACAGCTTGTGACAAAAGGTGCCACACTATTTAGTGCAAGTGATGTGGAAAAAGTATTAATCAATGCCCAATTTACTTATAACACATTCAATCAATTCTCAGGCTTTTTCAAACAACGGCCCAATATAGAAAACATTTCTAGTGATGGCATGGCGTCATATCTAAAAGCTCAGGAGTTGGCAGCTTCTGTTGAAATATTATCCCAAAGTGGTATTACTTGGCAGGCAAATATAGAACGCTTAAGTGACGAAATTGATCCCCAGAGTCAAACAATCGGGGTTGTGGTCGCTATTCAAAACAGCTATGAAAAGATCAAGCTTGGCGAAAGGCCACCCTTAATTGCGGGTTTGCGAGCAAAGGTTTCTTTAACCGCTGCCGCCCAAAACTTTGTTGTTATTCCTAGACATGCAGTCAGAGGTCGCTACGCACTGATTGCAGATGACAATAACCAATTGAGAAAGTTAGACCTTACAGATTCGATAAAGCAAGAGGATAGTTATTTACTTCAACACAGCAGCTTAGACGGTGCAAAACTAGTTACCACGGATTTATTTCCCGCTATAGAGGGCACATTACTTGACTTGTCTGAGGCTCCTGCGCAGCTGAGCACTGCGAATGGCAAGGAGTTACACTGATGATTAGGTTTTTTATTGCTCACCCGACAGCGGCAAACATATTAATGGTCTTGTTTCTTGCAATTGGTCTCTTTAGCTTACCCCAAATTAAAAGGGAAACACTCCCACAGATCGACACCTATCAAATTGATATTATTGTGCCTTACCCTGGTGCGACACCAGAAAATGTCGAGCAAAAAATTTGTTTAAGTCTAGAAAGCGCCTTGGATGGTATTAGTTTTATGGAAGAGAAGCACTGTGTTGCGAGGCAAAACCTAGGGCGAATGACGGTTAAAATGTTTGAGCACGGTGACTTTGAACAGTTTACAACGGATGTTAAAAATGCCATCGATACAATTGACGACTTCCCCACACAAGTAGAGCAGTGGACTATTAATGAACGCGGCAGGACACAGGATGTAGTAAGTGTTGCGTTGGCTGCTAAGAATGGCTCTTTATCCAGAGTTGAATTAAAGGCCCTTGCTGAAAAGGTGAAGCAACAGTTGCTTAGACATCCCGAAATTCCAATCGTCGAAATCAGTGACTTTTCTAAACACCAACTGCGTGTCACAGCATCACAAGACATGTTGAGACAACACAAGATCAGTGTACAAGAGCTTGGAAATCGAGTAACTAGCCAAAATGTGGAGTTACCGCTCGGGACATTGAAAACACCTTATTCGGATACACAGATTCGCATGATGGACGAGCGCAGAGATGCCGAGAGCTTATCTAGTTTGGTGGTATCACATGGCACACAAGGCAATGATGTTACTATCGCCGATCTTGGCGAAGTAAAAGATACCTTTGAGAAAGATGAAAAGCGGATATTTTACAACGACCAACAAGCGGCTATTTTGACAATAAAGAAAAACTCAGTCGATGATAGCCTACGTGTACTAGAGGCGACAGAAGAAGTTATTGAGCAGGTCAAGCGAACTCTGCCAGATACTGTTTTACTTACACTTACCAGTGATAATACTAGTTTGGTAAAAGATAGAATTTCACTACTCATCAGTAATGCATGGCAGGGTTTATTGCTCGTCTTTGGCGTAATGTGGCTGTTTTTTTCATTTCGATATGCATTTTGGGTTGTAATGGGGTTACCTGTTTCATTTTTGGCCAGTTTCTTTTTGATGCTGCATTTTGGTATCTCAATCAATATGCTTTCGATGGTTGCGCTATTACTCGCGCTTGGCATATTGATGGATGATGCGATTGTTATTGCTGAGTCTATAGGCACAAAGGTGGAACAAGGCTTAGAAATTAAAGAAGCTGTATTACAAGGTACGTTAGTGGTGCTACCTGGCGTATTTTCATCATTTGTCACGACCTTATGTATTTTTGTGGGGCTGGTGTTTATTGAAGGTAATTTAGGCCAGATCCTCAAAGTGATACCAATCGTATTAATTTCAGTTATTACCGTTTCACTCATAGAAGCATTTCTTATATTGCCCAACCATTTGTCACATGCCCTACAAACCAAGTCTAAAGAAACACCATTTAGCATAAAAGTGGGGGAGATTAGAACGAAGTTTGAGGAGAAGTTCCGGCGTTGGAATGACCAAATCTTAACGCTTAATCATAAGCTAATAAAATATAGGTATTTAGTCATAGGTTCTGTGGTTGCGTGTTTTTTATTCTCACTGAGTATGCTTATTTCAGGGACTTTAAAGTTTACGGCATTCCCCGATATTGATGGAGATGTTTTGCAAGGTCGCTTGTTGATGCCAAACGGTACGCCGTTTCAAGTAACACAACAAACGATGGAAAAGATAGAGAGTGCACTCAAGCGCGCAAATGGCAAATTGAGTCAAAATGAGGACACTGAATTAGTCAAAGCGATGACAGTTACCTATGGTGAAAACCCTGATTATCAAGATCAAGGTGCCAATTTAGCATATATATCTGTGGACTTGTTAAGTGCAGAGCAGCGCAATACTACTATTCAAGTTTTTTCGGATACGTGGCGAGAAGAATTAGGTACTTTGCCAGAAGCGTTAACTTTATCTTTCAAAGAGCCCAAATTAGGACCGCAGGGCCGAGCAGTCGATGTCAGATTAAAAGGCGACGATATAGAGCAATTAACGCACGCAGCGTACGAACTTAAAAATTGGCTAAAGGGCTATAATGGGGTACAAAATATCACGGATAATTTGAGGCCGGGAAAACCCGAATATACTCTGACGCTTAAACCTGGAACATTAGATTTGGGCCTTAATTCAGCTGCCATTGCCAATCAGTTGCGTCCTGCATTCCAAGGAACTAAGTTACTTGAGACGCATGTAGGACTAGAAGACTATGAAGTGACTGTAAAACTAAGCGACGAAAGTCTAGATGAATATAGTGACTTTGATAACTTTCCAATTATCCACCCAACTTCACGTATAGCGATCCCTTTATCTGCTTTGGTTAATATTGAACAAACTAGAGGCTTTGCGGTTATTAATCGTGTGGATAACCTAATGAGTGTATCTGTCTATGCTGATGTTGATAGTGAGTTGAACACCGCCAGTGCTGTCGTCGGGGATTTGAAAAAGCGATTTTTGCACGACCTACCAACACGTTACCCCAATGTAACGTATTCTATCGAAGGTGAAGTGAAAAATGCAGGCATCACACAAGCCTCGATGCGACGTGCTATGTTAATGGGCATGATTGGAATTTTCCTTTTGCTCGCTTTACAGTTTCATAGCTACATTGAACCACTCATTGTGATGGTCTCAATCCCTCTAGCGATGATAGGCGTCATTTGGGGGCACTTCATAATGGGTATCAACTTTTCAATGCCTTCCTTAATGGGGTTTATTTCCTTAGCAGGAATTGTGGTAAATGATTCAATCTTGTTGGTGCAGTTTGTAAAAAGCCGTGTGAAGCAGGGGATGAGTGTACATGAAGCAGCAGCTCAGGCGAGCCATGATCGGTTTAGGGCAGTTGTTCTGACATCAATAACAACAATTGCTGGTATGACACCTTTATTGTTCGAAACGAGCCTGCAAGCGCAGATTCTAATCCCTTTGGCGACCAGCATTGTGTTTGGGATTATGACCTCAACCTGTTTGGTTTTACTCGTATTACCATGTTTATACAGCATTTTGGAAGACTTGGGCGTCGCAAAACCACATACCTCTCATAAATCTGTACACGCTTAGTAATCATTTGCCCTACCGTTAGTACGGCAGATTATGACGCTCAAACAAAAGGTGCTTGTAGGCACCTTTTTTTATTGGTAAAACAGCGATATTAGCGAATATCAAGGTCAATCCCCAATTATGCTGGAAGTATTAGAGGCCGGAGCAAGACAGGTGGTTACCGCATTTAACAACTTAATTGCGATTGCTGCATTTTTTATTTTGTTAGCTTACCTCTTAAAGGGTAAAGAGGTATACAAGCAGGCAAAATCAGCACTCACAGGAAGTGCTTTTAACTTTTCTCTGATGAGTGTCAATTTACTACTTTTAGCGCCTGTGATGTCAGTGATATTAACCTATTTGTATGGCTATCAGATGAGCATCGTCGATAGAAGTCTTTGGTATGAATTACCGCAACCCGTTGCCATTTTCATTGCAGTTTTTTTGGGGGACTTTATTGGCTACTGGCGGCACCGATTTGAACACTCGAGATTTTTATGGCCGCTTCATCGTGTTCACCATACGGATGAGCATATGACTTGGTTAACACTGCAGCGGTTTCACCCTCTCAACTTTTTAACCACGTTTATCATAGACACGTCATTTTTGATTATTATGGGGGCGCCACCATTTGCCATCGTAGCCAACAACATGATCCGTAACTATTACGGCTACTTTATTCATGCGGACATTCCATGGACTTACGGGAAGTGGAGTGCACTGTTTGTGTCGCCAACAATGCATCGCTGGCATCACGCAACGGACCGAGAGGCCTATCAAACAAATTTTGCGACTGTTTTTTCAGTGTTTGATCGAGCGTTTGGTACATATCGAGTACCCGGGCCCTGTAATACAAGTTTAGGTGTGCGTGACGGCTACAGCAAAACATTTATTGGTGAACTGCTTCACCCATTTAATTTGCGTGTCTATCGTCGCAAAAAGCCAACAAAAGAATAAAAAAAGAGCCCTTAACGGGCTTCTTTTGGTTCACGCTTGGGGTGCGTACTTTATATGTGAGTTGGTTAACTAGGCTGTGTCAACCTTGCTAATTCTTTAAATAAATCAATGCTTGAATTGGTTATCGTTTCTTTAGGTACGTTGATTCTTTGAGCGATAATTTTTTTGGCAGCCATAAAGTCCTTTGCTGAATTAATGCAATCAGCGGCTATTACTCTGCCCTGTTTTAGATACCAAAGAGACAAAGTATTCGCATCGCTTTGCCTTAATAGGGTTTCATCGTAACCGGTGTTGAGACCGGCAATTTGAATTTTACAATCAAACTGATCTGACCAAAACCAAGGCACAGCGGTGACTGGCTTATGTTTTCCACAGATAGTTGCTGCGGCAGTTTTGGCCTGCTCTAACGCATTGGGCACGGACTCAATTCGTGTTGCAAGGCCACTGTGGTGCTCAATGCCAATCGTGCAATCACCAGCTGCATAGATATTAACGTCTGTTGTTTGGCAAAGCTCATTTACAACAATGCCACTGTTTTCAACAAGTAGACCTGCACTTTGGGCGAGCTCGGTATTTGTTTGAGCACCAATACCGACAATGACGATATCAGCAGGAATAACTTTGTCTTCACAGAGCACCGTACTGACCGTATCTTTGCCCTGAAATGCAACGACATTAGTGTCTGTAAATATTTTAATGCCATTGCTTTTGTGCAGTTTATGATAAAAAGCGGAAATACTGTGTGCAGTTACTCTTGCCAGTAATCTAGATTCTCGCTCAATGATGGTCACATCGTGACCCATTTTCTTTAATACTGACGCCGTCTCTAGCCCGATATAACCGCCACCAACCATCACGATACGCCGAGATATGCATAGGTCATCAATGTTCAATGTGGCTGACAATTTTTCTATATCGTTGAGCGTTTTAATGTAAAAGATATTACCCAACTCTGCGCCCATGCAATCTGCTTTACGGGCTCTACTGCCTGTACAGATGAGTAATTTGTCGTAGCTAATGTGCTCCCCACTTTGCAACTGAATGCTCTGAATTTCAGGTTCTATTTTGTCGACTCGTGTATCGAGTTTAACGTCGATCTCATCCTTGAGATAAGCAGCCTCAGGTCTAATTAATAGTTGTGCGGCGGTAACCTGATTCTGTAAATAGGTTTTAGACAAAGGAGGGCGGTGATAGGGCAGGCTGTCTTCATCGGTGATCAGCATGATCTGTCCTGTCCATCCTTCTTTGCGCAGACTAATGCACGCTTGAGCACCAGCATGGCCGCCCCCGATAATGACACACCTTTTCATAACATCTTCCTCAGTATTGTGACTCTGGTAAATGAACGTGCAACCCATGATGTTCGTCAGACACCAATACTTGGCAGCTTAATCTGCTCAAATCCTTTGGTTCAGTCACCATCTCTAGCATATCGCTTTCATTGCTATCAGGCTCTGCGATTTTTCCTTGCCAATCACTGGTCAAATAGCAGTGGCAGGTAGCACAACTACCAGAACCACCGCACTCAGCCTCAATGCCCTCGACCATATTTTCCATGGCAGCTTGCATCAAAGAGGTACCGCTTGGTACATCTACCTTGGTTTTATTTCCAGTAAAATCAACGAATGTAATCTCAGGCATAGTGGTGTCCTTATACTGTGAACTTAGTAATTTGATTAATTTCATCCAAAATGGCAGCGGGATCGGCCTCTAACTGGCTATCCATAGCGGTATTCCAGCGATTCAAGAATCCACAAATGGCAATAACTGCGGCGATTTCAATGACGGCTGCTTCTGAATAGTACTGTCCTAATTCCTCGTAGTGATTTTTTTCTAGATGTGCCGGAGCGGTACTACATGCAAATGCAAACCTTAGCGCCGCTCGTTCGGCATCGTCGTATAGCACGTTGGTTTCGAACTCAAATGCTGCTAACACTTTGGCTCTGTTGACGTTGACTCTGCTGGCAATATGAGAAAAGTGACCCTGGCAGTATTGGCAACCTGCAGCATTGCTGCTGATTGTTGCAATGGCCCATTTTAACTCATTGCTGATGTGTTCAAATTTACTTAAACAGCCAAACATCTGCCCAAAAGCCTGCGCTAACATCGGATTTTTAGCCATAGTCAATATGCCGTTAGGGATAAAACCAAGATTATTCTCTATCGCCTGATAAATTGGTTCCAAATGAGGCGTTGACTCTCTCTCTACCGGTGTGACTAGATGGTTTTTACCCTGCTTCATTTCCTTGTTTCCTGACTTGGTGAAAGTTCTCAACAAAGTAAATTCTTTGCATGCAGATGCCTATAGTCCGTTTGGACCAATGGGATAGTCCACAGGGGCTATGTTGAAAAAACCTCGATAGCGGTAAGGTTTTTTTAGGCGAACGAAACGCGATTGCATCTCACCTTAGATATTTCAAATACATGTCTAATTGGTGAATGCGGACAGAAAACTAGCCTGATGAAACGCAAAGCCGATTTGGTTTTGAGCGTTGTTTGAGGGTCAACAATATTGCCAGACTAGATAGGAAACTAGGATGATTGAAGAACTTATTGAATTTATAAATCAAGACTTACTGGAAGGGGCTGCCCCGGATCTGGACCAGCACACACCACTACTAGAGTTGGGGATTTTGAATTCTCTATCTATGGTGAGATTACTTGCTCATGTTGATCAGCGTTATGGCGCTAAAATTCCAGAGCACGACATCACGCCAGTACATTTCGAAAACATTGAAACATTGTGTGCACTTATTAAAACACTGAGTGCAGAAGAGCAGGTCGAATCTGAGGAAGCAAGCTCAGAGCTTGACCGCCTTGTTAAGTTACAAGAAAGCTATGGCATTAAAAGCGAATTGGTTACCGCAGGTGCTGGATTTAAGCAGCATACATTACGTGTAAAAGGAGATGGACCTTTATGGATTTTGTTACCGGCATTAGGTAACCCTTCAACATCTTGGTCTTCAACTCTGCGCTCTGTGCAAGGTCGTCATAACGCAGTTGCATTGGACTTAGCGGGTTTCGGTTTGAGCCAGAGTGAAAACGACTCTCCTTCATATGTTGATCATGTTGAATACACTTTGCAATACCTTGAGACACTTGAAGAAAAAGAGTGGGTATTAGTCGCTAACTCGGCGGGTAGTATGATTGCTACCGAAATCGCCAGACGCCACCCAGACAAAGTAAAAGCGCTGGTGTGTACAGGTTTCGGTTTGGTTGATGATGTTGAAAGCTGGTGGGGAGACTTGAAGAAAATGTCAGCTAACCCTGAGCAATTCTTAGCAGCTGCATACTACCACCCACCTAAGATGACCCCTGCGCTTGAAGATTTACTTAACGATGTATTATCTCGTCCTGCATACCACACTTTCTTGGACGAATACGCACGTAAATCCATGGCAACGACATTTGACGGTGTAAAGGTACCAACGTTATTTGTTGCTGGTAATCACGATCAAATTATTCCACCAGAATGGAGTGAAAAAGCAGCAGAAAAGCTTGAAAACGCAACCGTTACAAGACTTTCTAGATGTGGCCACTTCTCTGCATCAGAGCGCCCAGAAGAATTTGTCTGGGTTGTCGAAGATTTCTTAAACAAGGTGGAAATGGCATGAACGCATTCAAAAGTTACGACGTAGTTATTATTGGCAGTGGTCCAGCAGGGAGTTTGTGTGGTATTGAGTGCCGTAAAAAAGGTCTCTCAGTTCTGTGTATTGAAAAAGATGAATTTCCTCGTTTTCATATAGGAGAATCATTGACTGGTAATGCGGGTCAAATCATTCGTGACTTGGGTCTCGCACCAGAGATGGATGCAGCTGGTTTTCCTGATAAACCGGGTGTAAATGTAATTGGCTCTTTGTCTAAAAATGAGTTCTTTATCCCAATTTTAGCTCCTACTTGGCAAGTCAGACGCAGCGATTTTGACAATATGCTGAAACGCAAAGCGCTTGAGCATGGTGTTGAATATCAACAAGGCCTTGTAAAAGATGTTATCAAGCATGACGGCAAGGTTGTTGGTGCTATCTATAAAGCGGATGATATGGAACATCAAGTGCGCTCAAAAGTACTTGTTGATGCCAGTGGTCAAAACACATTCTTGTCGAGAAAAGGGATCGCAGGTAAGCGCGAAATTGAGTTCTTTTCTCAACAAATCGCTTCTTTTGCCCATTACAAAGGTGTGGAACGTGATTTACCTCCTTTTTCAACTAACACCACCATCTTGTACTCAAAACAGTATCACTGGTCTTGGATCATCCCAATCTCACCAGATACAGACAGTTTAGGCATCGTGATCCCGAAAGACCTTTACTACAAAGAGTGTAAAAACCCAGACGATGCCATTGCCTGGGGCATGGAAAACATCAGCCCTGAGATCAGAAGACGTTTCCAAAATGCAGAACGTATTGGCGATTCGCAATCAATGGCTGATTTTTCTTACCGTATTGAACCTTTCGTTGGAGATGGTTGGTTATGTATCGGTGACGCACACCGCTTCTTAGACCCAATATTTTCATACGGCGTATCGTTTGCAATGAAAGAAGGGATCCGTGCCGCTGACGCGATTAAACAAGCCATCGACGGCAATGATTGGAAAACACCATTTTATGCATACCGTGACTGGAGTAATGGTGGCCAGCAAATCGCTGCTGACTTGATCCGTTACTTCTGGATATACCCAATTTTCTTTGGGTATCAAATGCAAAACCCTGATTTACGTGACGAAGTAATTCGTTTACTTGGGGGGTGTTGCTTTGATTGTGAAGGTTGGAAAGCGCCTACCATCTTTAGAAATGCGATTGAAGAATACGACCGTAAGCAGATGGCTGGTTAAGGAAAAGCATTGCGCTTTTCCTTCTAAAGGAAGGATTGATTATGAACTTTGAGTGGAATGAGGATCAGCTCGAATTGTTTGAACATGCACTCAGCTTTGCAAGGGACTTAGACTTTTCCAAAGTGCCTGAAGGGGAGTTTCCCAAAGATGCTTGGCATGCGCTTGGTGAGTTTGGCTATTACGGGTTATCCATAGATAGTAAATACTCTTCATGCGGAAGTGGTTTTGATATTTTAACCACGGTCAAAATTCTTGAAGGTTTAGGGCAGGGTTGTACTGATACCGGTATTCTGTTTGCCGGTGCGGCGCATACCTTCGCGTGTGCAATGCCAATCTATGAACATGGCAGTGAAAAGCTAAAAATGGAGCTGCTACCAGGGTTAACAAGTGGAGCTAAAATTGCCGCTAACGCGATATCTGAAGCAGAGGCTGGTTCTGATATTGGTAAGCTAACGACAAAAGCTTGGCGAGAAGGCGATTACTATGTCATCAAGGGAGCAAAATCCTATGTAACAAATGGCAGTGTTGCTGATTATTTTGTTCTGTATGCCACAACCAATCCCAAGTTTGGGTATTTGGGTCAAACCGCTTTTGTAGTGCCCGCGAATTTGCCTGGGATTGAAGTGGGTAATAGTTACAAGAAACTGGGTTTGAACTCGGCGCAACTTAATCAAGTATTCTTCGATGAAGTAAAAGTGCATAAAGATTATGTTTTGGGCAGTGAAGGCCAGGGAGCACGCATCTTTGCCGCCTCAATGGATTGGGAGCGATGCTGTTTGTTTGCGTTGTTTATTGGTGTCATGCAGCGTGACTTAGAGCGCTGTATAGAATACGCCAATACGCGTAAACAAGGCGACAAGACAATCAGCAAATTCCAGGCCGTTTCACATCGTATTGCAGATATGGAAGTGCGCCTTCAAAGTGCAAGACTACTACTTTATTTTGCCGCGTGGCAAAAGTCGCAAAACGTTGATAATACAAAGGCGGTTGCTTCGAGCAAGCTCGCGATTAGTGAAGCGTTTGTTCAGTCTGGCATAGACTCTATTCGCGTACATGGCGCACTAGGTTATCTTCAGGAAAGTGGTGTAGATGCGAGCATTCGAGACGCTTTAGGGTCTGTGTTGTTCTCTGGTACGTCCGATATTCAGCGGGAATTGATCTGTAATAGGTTGGGCCTGCTATGAAGATACTTAGTGACGTACTAACTACCGGGCTTTCTAAAGTTGGCGACCATGCGCTAGCCGTGACTGACAGTTTTGAGTCTTACAGTTATGGCGAGCTATCGCTGTCAGTAACGCAAATTGCTGTGCTTTTACAAAGCAAAGGAGTAAAGGCGGGGGAGCGCGTAGGCATTTGGGCTGATAAGTCATGTCGTGCACTGGCAGCTATGTTAGCGGTGACCAAGCTTGGCGCAGTATACGTACCGATTGACCCGATGAACCCGATGGTTCGAGTCGATATTATCCGCAATGATTGTGCGATGAAGGTGATGTTTACAACGCAGGCTAAGTTTTCCCAATATCGCGAGCAACGTGCTGAGGGTTGTCATTTTGTCATATTGGACAGTGAAGGCGAGTTTACTGCACCAGCAGCAAAGGCACTTGAGACTAATCAAGCAAGCAGTTGGCAAGATATCAAACGATGTCAGCCATCTAGATTGAGAATGAATACCGCTGTGAGTGAAGATAATCTCGCATACATGCTTTATACCTCAGGTTCAACTGGGGTACCAAAGGGTGTTCGAATAAGTCATACCAACGCACTTGCATTTGTAAAGTGGGTTATTGAAAAGATAAAGCCGACTTCGCAGGATCGCTTTTCTAATCATGCACCATGGCACTTTGACTTGTCTGTTTTGGATATTTATGTGGCGTTGGCAACGGGAGCGAGTGTACATCTGGTTTCTGAATTGGATAGTTATGTACCACAAAAATTAGTGAATTTTATTGCTGAGCGTGGCATTACCATTTGGTATTCCGTGCCGACAGCCCTAACTATGATGATGAATGCTGATCCTCAGTTTGGTGAGTCTTGTAAGCAACTTCATACCATAATTTTTGCCGGTGAGGCATTTGATGTGAAGTCGCTCAAAGCATTACGCGCTCAGTTTCCAACTTCTGATCTTTTCAATTTCTATGGCCCAACTGAAACCAACGTGTGCAGTTACTACAAGGTACCCGAAGTGGTGCCTGAAGAACTACCGATTGGCTATGCTGCAAGTGGTGCTCACATCACCATTTGTAATGAAGAAGGCGGTCAAGTTGACATGGGTGAGCATGGGTTCATCACCGTAATTGGTCCGACGGTTTTCTCTGGGTACTGGGGGCGAGAAATCAGAGCTGAAAGTGCCTACAACACGGGTGACATTGGCTATATCAATGAGCTTGGCGAACTTATGTACGTTGGTAGGCAAGATCATATGGTCAAAGTCAAAGGGTATCGCGTACACCTAGGGGAGGTTGAGCGTGCACTATACCAACACCCAGCTATTAAGGAGTGTTTAGTTGTTTTAAGTGAGGCTAAGACGCTCGAAGCACATATAGCGACTGAATCTGAACCCCCGTCATTGCTGACGTTAAAAATGCACTGCGCTAAACGATTGCCAAAGTACATGCTTCCCGAACAAATTGTGTATTGGGATGCGCTACCGCGTAATCGTAACGGCAAACTATCGCGTCAAAGCTTATCAGAATCGCGCCCACAACAAGCGACTGCCATTGTGCAGGGTGGTGCGTAACCAGTTTACGTCATTGTAAACATTAACCTAGGAGTTGTTGCTAGACACTGTCTTGACGGTAATAACGAGCAGCTCCTTGCTATACACGGAGAGATTTATGAAAAAGACCATAGCAGTCATAGGTGCTGGTTTATCTGGTATTGCCGCCGTCAAACAATTAACGGATGGCGGTCATGAAGTTACTTGCTTTGAAAAAGCCATGAGCTTCGGAGGGGTGTTTGCAGATAAGAAAATCTACGACGACTTACACCTCACTATTTCAAATTATTTTATGGCGTATTCGGACTATGTCCCGAATCATCAAAAATTAAAATTTTGGTCAAAGAAAGAATATATAAACTACTTGGGTGAATATATACAGCGTTTTGATATTGATAAACATATTCACTATGATCACGAAGTTCGTCGCGTCGAGAAACAAGGTGACAAGTGGATAGTCACATGTAAAAACGGTGACAAAGAGCAAAGCAAAGAATTTGATATGGTTGCGGTGTGTTCTGGACATTTCCAGAAACCAAAACTACCGGAGTTACCAGGCCTTGATATGTTCAAAGGAGAAATAGAGCACTCCAACGACTATCGCGACAAGCACAAATACACTGGCAAGCGAGTATTGTGTGTGGGACTTGGCGAAAGCTCTGCTGACATTACATCGGAAATATCAGAAGTCGCGCGTAAGTGTATTCTGTCACTGCGTCGTTACCCAGCGGTTGCACCGCGTTATATGGCGTTTCAAGAAGACCCATATTTTACGATAGATACATCGTGGTTGACTTCACGTATCGTAAATAAATTACCTCATAAATATCACGGTGGGATCACCAAAGGTATTTTCAATAAATATGTAAATAGCCGCAACGACCACGTACGTATTCGCGGAGAATGGTTGAAAAAATCGGGCCCGTCTCATCACCAGGCCGTTACTAAAAACGAACGCCTTTTCCGACCAATTGCAGACGGAAAAGTCATGCCAAACATTGGTGGTATCGAGCGATTCGAAAAGAATTCAGTAGTATTTAAAGATGGCACACGAGAAGAAATCGATGCCGTAGTATTTTGCACAGGGTATCAGCTGAGCTTCCCATTTTTGGATGTCAGTATCGCAAATATGCGTGACCTCTTTAAGCAAATGTTTATTCCTGAGATGGGCCACACGCTGTCTTTCATCGGATTCGTTCGTCCTCAACAGGGCGGAATACCCGTAATCGCAGAAATGCAATGTCGTTATTTATCTAAGCTGGCATGTGGTGAGGCTCACTTACCTACTTTGTCGGAAATGCATGACACAGTGAAGCACGATACCAAGCACTGGCAAACTGAGTACAAGATCACACCGCATGTGGCTTCTTTGGTGAATTACTGTCACTACATGGATTCGATGGCAAAACTGGTCGGCTGTATGCCACAGATCCCGAGCTTGTTTAAAGATCCATTACTGCGAGTCAAGCTACTTCACAACCCACAGTTTGCTGCCCAGTACCGTCTTGATGGGCCAAATAACATGACACATACGGCACGTGAGTTTTTGTTAAGTTTCCCAAACATTAGCTCTTGGCCGCGGATCATTCATTTTGAAGTCGCCTTGGCAGCGCAAAAATTGCTATCCCGTCTGCGTTTAGATGGGTTACGCGAAATCAGCAAGTAAATAACAAGTACGAGGAAAGGACATGATCCAATTGTCAGATGAGTGTTTGAGCAACTTAGATGAAAATCTTGAAGCGCAAACTTATAACTTAAGCAGGCTCAGTTACCTACAAAAAATTATCTTGGGTACCGATGGTACGGTCACGCAGTTACTTGAAAGTATTGTAGGCGAACAGATCGTGGTCGAGAAGTTACTCGAGGCCGATGTGAACGTACTTCCACATGAAGAAGACATGCACTGCCAACAGCGTGTGATCACGCTCAATGGGGCTAAAACTGGGTTACCTTATTTATATGCCGACTCTTTGGTGTATCACGGCAATATGAATGTGAACTTTTCTCGGGCTTTATCAGAAACGCGTATTCCCATAGGTAAAGCGTGGGAAAAATTTCAAATAGAAACCTATAAGACCTTGCTCTCATGGGGCTTTGAATATGCAGGTGAACTGTCGCATCACTTCGCCGTAGAGCCCAGTGATCTTGTGTTATACCGCACTTATCTCGTTTATTCACAAGGCAAAAAAATATTTCGTATTACCGAGAAGTTTCCATTTGCTTGGTATATGCAATCAGAGCAGTTCGACTCTCAATTCGCATCAGCAGAATTATCAACCTTAGTCAGTGGGATTTGACCAATGAAAAATACCGATACAGCAGAAGCTTTGCCACAGAGCAAGTTAGACATAGACAAGTTGACTCCAACGATTCCTCATATTTCATTTAACAGTGAGGATGGTCAGCGCTTTTTCTGGGGCGAAGATTACCACCTCATAATAGAAGAATTGTCAAAGAAATATGGCGATATCTACTCAGTAGAGACCGCAAAAGGCCCAATTGTGGCGCTTAACGGATATCAATACATCAGAGAAGCGCTGGTAGCGCAAAATGATGTATTTAACGTGCGTGCAGATTATGAAATTTTACAAATTGCGCCACAAAAGCACTTCCTAGAGTTGGAAGCGGGCGATCAATGGCAAGTACACCGCAAAGTGTTTGCACATGCGATGCGCGAGTACTTTGCTACCCGTTGGGATCAAATAGAAGAGTGGATGACGACAGAGATTAACGACATTGCTGCCGTTTGGAAAGAACAGGGCGATATTTCGTTTGATCCAAATAGAGAAGTTTCTTTAAAGTTAGCGAGCTTTTTACACAAAGTAATGTTTGACGACCGATTTGGTGAATTTGAGGTGAGTATCTTTGATGAAAAGAGCTTAAGTTGGCTTCCAAATGGGTTTATTAACAGTACGCGTCATGAATTAATGCCTGAAAACTTGCAGGAAAAGTATTACGCTCAGTATGGCGATGCGATTGAAAAGTTCAGCTCAAATTTAAATGGGTTGGATCAGTATGTGTCTTTTAATGTGGGTCGTCGCAAAGAAGATTATGTGCCAGGTGAATATCGCGATTTATGTGATTACTTATTTGAAGCTAATGACAGCGTAGATGACGCGACAAAAGCGGCATTAAATATTGGCGAAAAAGAGATTGTAGTTGGCTCTTTAACTCAGGTTGCAGGTGCTGGGGGCGGTGTTGGCGCATTTGCAATGCGTTGGGCGCTGCTATACCTAGCTGCTTTCCCTGAATACCAAGCGCGCGTGCAAAAAGAATTAGATGAAGTTGTAGGACGTGATGAAGTCCCATTGAATAAACACAAAGCAGACTTGCCATATACACAGGCATTTATCGCCGAGGTATTGCGTCACTGTTCAATTACATCCATGCCTGCTGCTAATTATGCAACTAGTAAAGATACTTTGCTAGATGGTTATTTTCTACCCGCCGGCACGCCACTAGTAATCAATAACTACAGTATCACGCGTGACGAAACCCTATGGGAGCAGCCGGATGAATTTATTCCAGAGCGTTTCTTGGATGATAATGGAGAGTTAAGCAAGAAGCAGCAAGGCAAGGCATTTCCATTTGGGCTTGGACAACGTCGTTGTTTAGGTGAGCATTTTGGCAAATACATCATCCATACTTTATTTGCACAATTGGCGCACAAATTTGAGTTCTCAATTCCAGAAGGTAAAAAGGCGAACTTAAAAGCAATTTCTGGCGTATTTTTGGTGCCAGAAGAAGTCGAGATTAAAGCCAAGCCACGCTTCTAATTCTCTTTAATTCGTATTATGACTATGTACGTTAAAACCACCGTTGCCGGTGGTTTTTTTATGAAGCAGGTCAAACTAGAGGTTGACCTACTTTTCTATTGGCTCAGTTGTGATACGGCACCGACGATACTTTCGACTTGGCGGTTGATGTCGATAATTGTGCTATTGAGCTCTTCTATCAATAATACACCAGACTCTACCTGTTGAGCACTCTTGCCCATTGAGGCGGTTGCTTCCGTGGATAAAGCGACATTTTCTTTAACAACATCAGCAATTTCAGTGGTCGAAGAGCTGGTTCGAGCTGCCAGTTGTCGAACTTCATCTGCGACGACAGCAAAGCCCCGTCCTTGTTCACCAGCTCGAGCAGCTTCAATAGCAGCATTTAAGGCGAGCAAATTTGTTTGCTCGGCAATCGCGCTGATTGTTGAGACGATGTTGTTTATTTGGTCTGATTGCTTATTGAGTGCGTCAATATTAGTAACCGCGACACTCATATCTGTGCGTAAGTCTTGCATGAGTTTGATAACGGTTTTTACGGATTCAGTACCATTTTGTGCGGCCGTATCTGCAAGCTCAGATGCATGACCGACATTTTCTTGAGTTTGGCGAGTTGCAATAATTCGCTCTGTAATATCCGACGCAAACTTTGTGACTTTTATGACTTGGCCATTTTTGTCAATGACGGGGTTATAACTGGCTTCTAACCAAAGCTCGTGACCGTGTTTATCTTTACGTTCTACTTGGCCACTAAAATATTGGCCATTAGCCAGTTGCCGCCACAATATTGCATAGTCTGGAGAGTTCACAATATGACTGGGGCAAAAAGTTCGGTGATGTTGACCTTGTATTTCACTTAGTTGATACCCTGTTGCAGCAAGAAAGTTCTCATTGGCTGTTAAAACATTACCAGATACATCAAACTCAATGACGGCCATGGAGCGATATAACGCATCAATGACGTTTTGTTGAGACACTGCAGTGAGCTCTCGCTCAGTAACATCGGCTGCAAATTTTACAATTTTGAGCAGGTTTCCTGAGGTGTCCAAAACAGGGTTATAGCTTGCTTCCAGCCACAGTTGCCTCCCTGACTTAGTGAAGCGTTCAATCGTACCTGAAAAAAACTCGCCATTATTCAAAGTACGCCATAGTGCTGTGTATTCAGGGGTGCTGGTATATTTCGTATCGCAAAAAATACGATGGTGCTTGCCAACTAATTCCGGGAGTGAATACTCCATTGCATCCAAAAAATTTTGGTTTGCAGTAATAATTTTACCATCAGGAGTGAATTCAATGATCGCTGTGGAACGTCCCACTGAAGCAAGCGTTTGCTCTAACAATTGTTTATGATTGCGCTCTTGCTCAATAGCAAGTTGCAAAGCTCTTCTTTCTTTTCCAAAGGTAAACATTGATGATAAAACCCCGTGCGTTTATTGTTGACAAAACCGGCATTATTGCAATCAGGGTTAGCATGTCAATCATTGCACGTAAATATCATCCTAAGTTATGAGTTACGAAATAGAGCTGATTATTACATGTAGAGCGTGCTATTTTGAGGAGCTCTTTGAAGAGAGAGGCTTTATTAGCGTTTAACCAAGGGTTAAGTTGTTTGAGCCATCTCTGCTTTTAACCATTGCGTAAATACTTTTAATCTAGCTACCCGAGGTGAAGTCGGGTCGTATACAAAGTATCTTTTTACCGTATTTGGGTGAGGTATGTTAAAGGGAATGGACAGCTCTCCTGAATCGAGTTGCCGTTGGCATAAATAGGGTACAGCCAATGTTACGCCATGGCCACTAGAAACGGCGCTTAGTGCTATATCCGTCGAGTTGACTTTGGTCCACTGCTTGTAGTTTTCAACTCCTGAAACGCCAGCATTATTAAACCAACTTGGCCAATCGTAAGGGCCTGGGCTTTCTAACGTCACCAATTTTTGCTTAAACAAAGCCTCAGGTTTGTGTAAAGCCAACTGCTGAGCAAGCAAAGAAGAGCAAATTGGATAAACATTTGACTCACCAAAATAGTCACAGTTTAGGTTGTTTGGAGTATGTTGTTCTACATTGGCGCCAAACCGTATTGCCAAATCAAGGTGGTATTGTTTCAAATCTACAAAACTCGCCGAAGAAGACACATTTATCTGAATGTTTGGATATTGCTCGGTAAACGATTGCAGTCTTGGCATGAGCCACAGTGCGATAAACGCTTGAGTCGAAGTAATGGTAAGCTCACCTTCAATACTCTCTTCGCGCAATTGATTAACACCTTGATTTAAAATTGAGAGACCTTGTTGTGCATGTTCAAATAGCACGCGTCCGGATTGGCTTAGGTGCATCTGTTTACCTTTGCGAATAAACAAGCGGGTGCTGAGTAAGCCTTCTAGCTGGCGCATTTGCTGGCTAACAGCAGCTTGAGAAATACAGAGCTCTTGCGCCGCGAGGCTGTAGCTATGATGTCGAGCTGCACACTCGAAAGTGACAAGCAGATTTAAATTTTTAAACACAATATCTTAATTTTTGTCCTTGATGTTCATAATTATAAGCTCTGCTTATATTAAAAGTCGATTTTGATTGTTGGTGTTTGTAAATGAATATGAAGAAAATAGTGCTATCGCAGACAATAAAATAGTTTACATGGAAAACATCATGAATAAATTTGAAATGCTTCACCAACAATCACAACCATTACTTCTTGCAAATGTTTGGGATGCTGAAAGTGCCAAGCGTGCTGAAAGGGCAGGGTATCAAGCTATAGGGACATCAAGCGCGGCGGTCGCCGCAGTATTAGGTTATGAAGATGGTGAACACATGCCATTTGAAGAGCTCTTGTTTATGGTAAAAAGAATTTCAGCTTCAAGCTCGTTGCCACTGAGTGTGGATATTGAATCTGGATATAGTCGAGATCCCAAAGAGGTTGCTGCAAACATAAGACAGCTGGTTGATTTAGGTGTGGTGGGTGTGAATCTAGAAGATAGTAGGGTGGCCCAAACAAGAATACTTATGGATAAAGATACTTTTGCTGCGTTTTTATCGGAAGTTATGGGGCATCTAAGAGCCAGCGATACTCAGGTTTTTGTTAATGTTCGCTGCGACGCTTTTTTGTTGGGTTTGGACAATGCGACTGCAGAAGCGACCAAACGGGCTGAGAGCTACCAGAGGGCAGGAGCTGATGGGTTATTTTTTCCTTGTGTGATAGCCGAGTCAGATATTGAGGCAGTTGTGACAGCAACATCGTTACCTATCAACGTAATGGCGATGCCTGATTTACCTGCTTTTGATACGTTGTCAAAACTTGGTGTCAGACGTATTAGTATGGGAAATTTTGCTTATGTGTCTATCTCAAATCAATTAGAAAAAACAATGAAAAATATTAATTTAAAAGGCGATTGCAGTGCTCTATTCGTAGCAAACGATTTGTAAACTGATTGCGAGGAGGCGTAGGGTATAGATAAAGTGAAATAAATGAGTTAGTTTGCGGTATAAGTTAAAGGCTACACGCAAATTAAGTATTACAAAGGGATCCGTTATGCGCTTTATATTAATTATGTTCATTACTGTTATGTCATGTAATGCCCTCGCTTCTTCTCCAGAACAGGTTGTGAGTCAATTTTGGCAAGCCCTGTCGCATGATAAAAATGAAAAAGCTGATATTACGCGGCTACAAAAGTTATTCCATTCGGATGCCACCGTCTTTGGAGTGCATTTGAAAGAGGGTAAACACAATTTGATGGTTAAATCTGGCACGGACTTTATTGAATTGTTAAATAAGCCCTCTAAAAGCGGGTTTTACGAATGCGAGATTGTCAGAAAAGTCGAGCGTTATGATCATTTTTCGCAAATATATAGCGTTGTGGAGACTCGGTTTAACCAGGAGAAAAATACACCGGAGTTTACAGGGGTCAATAGCATTCAGTTGGTCAAAACAAAAGGGCAGTGGAAAATAATATCGCTGTTTTATCAAGTAGAGAATCCAAAACACCCGATATCTGTTGACGAGGGGATCTCCGGTCGATGTATTTAAGAGGGTAATGCTATAAGGCATTAAAAATCAATGCTTTAATTAAGGGGCCATGGCATCAATGATTCCCCTATTTGGTCTGGTCAAGCGGTGTCTGTGTTTTAATGATGCCCAACCTCAGGTTTTAAACTGTACTCTGCCTTTCTACTTTTAATGTCTAAAAAATCTATTTAACCCAAAGTTTGGGAATAAAAGTTCTATTTTTAATTGGGTGTAAATTAATTCTTTTCGCGAACTTTGTCGTGTTATAGACGGTAAAATAAGAGTTATCCTGCCTATTTAATGTGAAATTAAAAAATTAATTTTTTGATTAAAATTGCTAACAATTAATTGTTTATAGATTAAAGGCTGTATTGTAAATATACTTTTTTTGATAAAATAACAGGGACAAAAGAAATAAAAAGGGATAAAGCTTGTGTTCTTTTTAAAGGATTCTATTAGCTGTAGTAAAGCAAAGCGAATAAGTACAATTGTTTTTTGCTGTCTAACGTTGGCAGCTTGTGGAGGCGGCTCTAGTAGCCCAAACAATGATAACAAGGATATTAAACCGGCTACCAACAAAACGCCCACGGTAGTCGTCTCTGGGGAAAAGAAAGTACTCGAACAAACCCAGTTTAAATTGGCAGGTAGTGCACAAGATGATGGGGAGATTACTCGTTACAAGTGGCAGCATAATAGCGATTTAGAGTTAGATATCGCAGACTATGACGGCCTGGAGTTACAAGTTGTAAGCCCTGATATCACCGAACCTCATCGTATTACTTTCACGCTAACAGCGACAGATGACAAAGGCAGTTCAGCATCTGCAGATCATACGATGACACTATTGCCAGTCCCAACGATTAATATAACCGGCATAGAAACGGTGTTGGAGTATGAACCTTTTAGCCTAACAAGTGAAATAACTGAACTGTCGGTGGAAGTCGCCAGCTATCAATGGCGACATGATTCAAAGTTACCTTTGCAACTAAGCGGCGAAAACACGTCTACGTTAAGTGTTACTGGTGCTGATGTTGAAGCGGCAGAAAATGTTACTTTCACGATATTAGTGGTTGATACTAGCGACAACGCGTTTGAAAAGTCTCATTTGGTTCGCATTGAACCTTTGATCAACTTAGCACCAGAGCTAGAACTTTCAGGTCCATCGGATGCACAAGGGCTTTCACAAATACAGCTCATCGCTTCGGTTAACGATCCTGAAGGGGATGACGTGGAACTCAGTTGGCAGCATGATTCTGACTTAGAATTTAACTTAACTGGTGAGGAGACTGCAAAGCTCAATGTGTCCATACCAGATATAGAAGCACACACTTCAGTCACGTTTACCGCATCTGCAACGGATGAGCATGGCCAAAGTACCGTCAAAACACATACGGTATCATTGACACCTAAGCCAAACGAAGCTCCTGTTGTAAACATACTGGCACCTGCTTCTGTTGAAGAGGGGCAAATTATCACACTAGAGGCACATGCGACGGACAGTGACGGTAATATTGTTGGCTATAGATGGCGTAATGATGGTGGATTAGATATTTCACCAACTGAAGCGCAAGCGAGAAAAATTGCGCTTCTCACACCCGATATTCAAGAAGATAGAAATGTGAACTTTACCGTCACCGTGACGGATGATGATGGTGCTGAGTCAACCACGACACAAGCTGTGACCATTGTAGCTAAAAGCAATGTAGCTCCCCTTGTGACGATAGATGGCCCAACTTCTATTGGTGAAGAGGTTGCGTTTACCTTATCTTCACAGTCGCGAGATCAAGATGGCAGTATTGTTAGCCATCGTTGGACATATGAGTCGCCAGTTTCTATTGATGTTGGCGACACAACTTCTGAGGAACTCCAAGTATCCGGTATAAGTGTTGATCAAGACATTGATATTAAGTTTATTGTTACGGCTACAGATAACCAAGGCGCTGTAACCAGTGAGGAGCATCAAGTTTCGATTGTCGCATTACCCAATGTCTCACCTGAAGTAACGTTATCCTCTACGAGCACAGAGTTTGCAGAGCGTGCACCATTTATTTTAACTGCCAATGCAACGGATGCTGATGGACAGATAGAGACATATTCTTGGCAACATGATTCGGGCTTAGAATTAATCTTAGTAGGTGAAAATAGCAATTCGTTAACTGTTGAAGTGCCTGATATCACTGAAGATCAAGAGATTACTTTCATGGTTACAGTGACGGATCATCAAGGCGCAACAGCGACTGACTCATTTACCGCCAAAGTTACACACTTAAGAACATCGGCAACGCTTAAGGGCAAGGTGACCGATTCACCGATTGCCAATGCGGACGTGCAGCTCAGAGTGGGTGAGCATATTTTTCATACTGTTGCGGACGCTAATGGTAACTATGTAATAGAGATTGACCTTGATGAATCAGAAAAGAACAATCTGATAAAATTGTCTGCTCAGGGGGTAGGTTCACAAAAAAATGTGGCTTTGATCTCTCAACTTGGTGAATTTGGCGGTTTAGTTGATGCGGCGGGAGAAGATAACACCGTTGATTCAAGCGAATACTTTGGCATCAATATTACAAATGTAACAACGGCTGAATACGCATTGATGATGGAAGTGGGCTCTGCACTTACTAGCGAAGCTGAATTGGCGCAAGCGCAAGCGCATGTAGATAATGAAGAAAAGTTAGAAGTTGCGGCATTGCTCAAAGCCGTAATCGATCATGGACATACTTTACCCGATGGGATCAACTCCACGTTAGAGCTTGCCAGTAACCTTCGTGAAGCCCGGAAAATGCTAAAGGCCCTGAGAAAGTCAGATCCAGAGCTAATTGCGAAGTTAAGGGCTGAAATCAAGGGCGATAACGACCTTATGAATGAAGGTGTTGAGCCACTTTTAGGCACTTATTTTATTGGTGAACGCACGTTAATGAGTGGCTTTGTTGCCGCGCTTTCATTTAATGAAGACCGCACAGGGCAATTAACTGCTAAACAAAACGTATCTTTTACGTGGGATCGAGATGGTTCTAATATCGAACTACTCTTGGCTGAGCCGCTACCAATATACGGTACGGGTCAGTTTAAATCTCCAACTGACTATGTTTCAATCATTACCATCGATGTTTTTGAAAATAGTAAGGGCCGCTTCTCAGGTGACATTAACATGTTCTCTGACGGCAAGTCGCAGCTCATAAAAGCCTTCCATTCAGGATTGATTTCCCAAGACTCAAAGCCTGAACAGCAAGTTGAAGATTTTATTGGTCAATGGTCAATTTCTTATCAGGATAAGTTTGCTAATAACAGTAGCTATGCAATTGAATTTTATGACAATGGCTTTGCTAACGTGACCTCATACATCAATCCAATGCAGATCTCTTGGGGCATTAAAAATCATGAGATGTTTTTTAATAAACACGGTGATGATTTGACGGCAAAATTTGTTCGCAATTTACCGTTCGGCAAATTGATCTACCTTGAGGATATGTACCTTAATAAACGCAGCCTTTTATCGGCCTTATTGATTAAGCATCAAAATATTAGTTTTGATGATATAGATTATCAGAAAACATGGACTCCTATCGAGGTGAAAGGGAAAACCAAGTCGTTTGAAATCGATGAGCAAAATCAAATCAACTACTTTTTTAAACACGGGGAGCCTGTTGAAAAAATAGACGGCAAATTGATGCGCCATGCTTATACATTGGACCGAACGGAAGTTGATTTTTGTGATGTATCTCTGTCAAATTGTAAAATTAATTCAACCAATCAACTGAAACTTTTGGCGGCTTATGAAAATAAAATCGCAGTTGAGTTTACGCAAATTAATTACTTCGAATTTGGTAGCCTAATTGCAGACAGTGAGGTGTTGTTATTCGAACTAAGCGATGACGCCCTTACCGACTCGGATATCTACACTGCATTTGTTGAAACAGATAAATATCAATACGCGTTTGATGGTCGTGCTGAGCTGTATGCTCAAACTGACACCGGCGTAGTGAAACTTCATCGATTTATTCGCTGTACCGGTAGTGTTCCAAAAGAGTGCCAAGAGGCGATTAGAATCAATGGAAAGGACTATTTACTTACTTTGCAATCAGATCGGATTAGGCTAACTCATATCGCGACCGAAAGCGTATCTTATTTACAGTTTGTGGAAAGTGATGGTAATAGCTTTTCAATTTGCCACTTTATGGAGGGTGCAGATTGTAATGCTGAAAATACAACTCGCTACACACCAACACCTCCAGCATTAACTATTAATGTGGAACAAGAAGGCCTTGGCCAACTCGTGTCTTCTAAAAACACTTATCGTTATGGCGAGAGCTTTGCTATCGAGGCTATTCCTGAAACTGGATATGAACTAGAGAGTATTGAGGGCTGTAACGGCACGCTACAAACCACCTCTGATCTCAGACATATTTTTGCTGTAAACGCTCCCAAACATGACTGCGCAATCAAAGCTGTTTTTGTGCAAAGTCCACCCTATGTAGGCGACGTTGTTTTTGTTAACACGAGCTCTGAAATCCCACATAGCTGGCGATTGTCGTTTGAGAACATTAACCGGGGGATGCTCTATACCCATGACGGTATTATTGCGACAGATATGACTAAGGTATCTGAGGGATTATATCGAGCACGTTTTAATGATGGCACAGAGCGTATATCTACTAATGGCATCGATGTTTTTAATGCCATTGGCTTTGATCTAAAAATCACAGCTCAGGGACACCACATCATTTGGCGAGCGATAAACGAAATTGATAACGAAGATTACGATTTAGCACCGATACAAGTAGTCAATAAAAGTGACCTGGTCACTATACCTGTAACTACTGAAGATATGCAGGGAACTTGGCTACTCACTCATCATGCTTTGGATAATGAATCATTGCTTCACTTGGGACAAAACTACAAATTGACTTTGTCGCAAGACCAACAAGGCTCTATGTCATTGATTACTTTGAACCCTGAGATTACTCAATCTCAAACTGATCCAGAGTTGACGGTATCTTGGCGGATCAATTCGTTCGGGCACATAGAAGTATTCAATAATGAGTATGACTTCTTTGTTGAGTTTAAGATGACAGAGACAAGAAATGACGGCTTTAATTTGGTGACTGACAAGGTACGTATATCGGCCAGTAATACGAATTTGAAAAATATTAAGCTATCAATCGGTGCGGGTGCACTAGTTAAAATGCAGGACAATACTTTTGAGATAAATAGTCTTGTAGGTAAATGGCGGTATCAGTCTGTATATGGTGCAGAGGGGTTTGAATTACATCCTGAAGGTGTCTTTAGAAAAGGGTATTTAAATGGGGCTGCTAAAACGAGTTGGGACGGTAATAAGCTAACTGTATCAGCCTTATTCAATGATAGGGAAAAGGTCTTTGACCCAGCATGTGAGCTAGAATTCGAGCATTGTTCACAAGGGTTCAAGCGTGAATATTTAGTGCTCGCAAAGCACAATGAAAAACTGTACGTCATTGAAAGAAAGGAGAAGCCAAGCTTATTCTCACATTTGAAAAACGATGTGGAAGGGCTGCGTGTGATCGCCCTAAATAAGCAAACTAGTTTATCTGAAATCGAACCTCACGTTTTGTGGCACTCATCTTTTAAAGATCACAAAGATTTTGGCGCAGATTATCTACGGCTGTATGAGCGAACAGATAGTGGACTAAAACTTTGGCATCTCTATCATTCTGAGGTCAATGGCTTACAAATTGGAGCTGATACATATCCACACCAACAAGCGCAATGGTTAGATGGTAAACTCAGGTACAATCGTAATGGCGCTGAATATTTATTAGAAGTCGTGCGTAGCGATGCAGAAACAATGACATTTTGTGAGTATTTGGATGGCAGTACATGTGCTGAAGGTACTCTTCGAGAAATGCAGTATGACATACCCGTGTATACCGTCGAAGTTGAAGCTACGGCTGGCGGCAGCATTGAGTTGAACGCGCTTCATTCATACTTACTATTTGGCCAGCCATTAGAAGTTACTGTAAAACATGATTGGGGAATGTACCTAGAAAGTATTGAAGGGTGTGGTATATCTCATTCATCGACGCATTCGGATACACACCTAGTATTTGCAAATACGCAGTTGTCGCAGTCGTGTGTTATTAAAGCGAAGTTTGCAGATATACCAGAGAGTATGTCTGAAAAACTAGGTATATCAGAGTCTTACCTAAAGGCATGTGTCGATGCATATGACGTGCACCGCAACTTAGAATATAGCGAGAGTTTGTCGTGTAGTGGTGGTGAAATACGTTCTCTAACGGATCTTTCTGAACTGGTTAAGTTTAAAAAACTAAAGCGTTTATCGTTGTCTGGCATTGATAGTCTTAGTGATCTAGCACAAGAGCAAATAAACGGTATGTCCAATCTGACCAGTTTGAGCCTTGCTGATATGACGCAATCTAATTTGGATTTGTCTAAATTAACAGAGTTAAAATCACTGACGCTAAAAGTGACGGAGCTAACCGAAGTGACACTACCACAGGGGGGCCAGTTAACCTCACTAAGTATTTCGGTGAGTGGTCCGGAGCATCTAGATTTGGCAGGCCAAACCAATTTGTCTTCGCTAGATATCAGTTACAGCACGGTTAAGTCTGTGGATTTAGGCCAAAATACGACGCTTGAAACTTTAAAGGCGACTAATGCACCACTGACGTCAATAACGGGTATTTCACAAAGTAATCGAATTAAAAGCTTAGGGCTTAAAAATACGCCAATTTCCGGGCTAGATTTTAGCCAGTTTACTTTGTTACAAACACTGGAAGTTGAAGGTACGAAAGTGAGCCACCTTGCGCTTTCTTCTTTGGCACACCTCTCTCGCTTGAATGCGAGAAATACACCATTAGAAAGCTTGTCTGTTAATAAGAGCAGTATTCAGATTCTTGCGATATCAAATACACAATTGACCGAACTCGATCTAACCCATATGGTTGAGCTGATAATGGTACAGGCTCATGATAGTAATATATCGCATGTAAGTTTGGGCAATAACCCTGAACTAACGTTGTTACGTTTGCAAAACAATCTACTTGAAACGTTACAAATACCTGATGATACGAAACTGAAAACATTAGATGCGTCTGGAAACAAGTTGGAAGCGCTAAGTGTTACTAAGAATCACACGATTGTTAATTTGAGGCTATCTGATAATAAAGTGAGTACCTTTGATATTGGGAAATTCTCTGTATTGCGAGTACTCAATCTGTCTAACAACCCGCTAGTAGAACTGAGTAAACCAGACGAGCATTTGATGACGATGTTGTTTGTAGATAACACTTTATTGACAGAGTTTGATTTATCAACCTATACGGGGTTGAAGCAGCTTTCAATCAGCGGGACCTCCATCAATAGCATTCAAATTCTTAATTCTTTTGAGTTGCTCAGAATAAACAATACGGCAATTAAAGCACTTAATTTACCCCAAGGTATAGGTAATTTACAGATAGAGTTTAGAGGCAACACCTTAGACGAGGTGACAGGGAGCGCATCTGTTCGAAATGTCAAAATTTACTTAGGTGGCACCACTGTTAGCGACAAAGCAATATCTCACTTGCAAAGGCATTATGGCAGAGTATTTGCCTTTGTGTGTGAGGAGGGAGATCTAGGTGCTTGCTCTGTAATAAACCGCACCTAATAGGCTAAGTACGATATCATTAAGCTCCTACGTTATGTTTTAAATGGTGTAGGAGCTTTTTTGTTTTTAGTAGAAACACTTTTCAAGATTAACCTACTCTGTGCATGTAGGATTGAATGTAGAGGTGCTTGCGTCAGGTTGGTGTTAAACGTATTCTCGTTAGCTGTCGAACGAGTTTTACGGGTGTGAACACAAGGAGAGAAAAGCTATGAATTACACGTTGAGAACAGCCCAAGAGGAAGATATTTCGGTTTTGAAAAAAATCATCAGTGAATCAACAAGGGAGTTGTCTAAGCTGCATTATTCAGAGGAACAAATAGAGCTGGCATTGGAAAGCGCTTTAGGTGTTGACACGCAACTGATTAAAGATAAAACCTATTTTTGCATTGAAGATCAGGGAGAGATTGTAGCTTGTGGGGGGTGGAGTTATCGCACCACACTGTTTGGGAGTGACAATGAAAGGGCTCGCAATAATACCCTGTTAGAGCCTGGATCCCAAGCGGCAAAAGTACGAGCATTTTTTGTTAGGTCTTACTATGCGAGGCAAGGGCTTGGCTCAATGCTTATGAAAAAGTGTGAGTCTGAAGCTATTGCTATGGGGTACTCAAAGCTCGAACTTATGGCGACCTTACCCGGTGTAAAACTGTATGAAAGGCACGGATTTATTCAACAAGCTTCAATCGAATACCAATTGAATGATGAGACAACGATTACATTTGTGTCGATGAGCAAACAGATTGAATTAGTTTAACCGTTTATACTTTCGAACTTGCCGTTCATGTTATTTGTGACCTGAATTGATTGCATAATCAATATGAATTTTGCATAGTCCAATCACAGGTTACAAAGTTATAATGGAAGCGCTTACCTTAAAGGACATAAGGCACATATAGCAATTGTATGTCATTTCTTTGTGTCATTTTAACGATTTAGAATTGAAGTGAAAGGTTCTAACATGCTAAATATGTCACGCGCAGTTTTCCCCTTACTGATCGCATCATCTACTATTTATTCATCTGTTGCTAGCGCAAACAGTTGTTTAGGCGAACTTTATTCTATTAACTCAGGTCGCGGCGCACCTGGGGTACTATTCAGTTTACAAGAGCAAGAAAAGTCAGCAAAAGCAATTTCAATGGCTGAATTTAGTTCTGCAGCTATGGCATACGATTCCAGCCTCAACCGAATGTACTATGCATCTTCGCCTATTCCTTTCGAATACAAAGTGGACTTAAGTGCACTAAATGCATCGCCTGAAGTACTCGCACAAATTCCAGTACAAGGCGATAGGTTCAAATACACCCGTTTAGCCTACTACGACTTTGCCAGTCAGGAACATCATGTTGTTGATCGAACTAAATCAGTTATAGGCATGGTCTATGATGAAGAAAATGATGTGTTGATAGCTAATAGCTATACCGATCTGTATGAAATCGATAAGGGCACTGGTGCAGCTACTAAGCTTATGCACTTTGGTGATATAGACGGTCAATACCGAGGCGATTTAGTTTTCCATCAAGGCCAGTTGTACTTAGTTTCTTCAACCTCTGTGTATTTAATTGACAGAACAGATGAAAATAATTTCGAGTTGATTAAACAGGCTGACCATAATCTGATTGCGGTTACAGGAGCAACAATCGGACAAAATGGAGATGTACTTGTTAGTCGCGCTGTCATTAATGACCACGGTCACAGAAATCAGTCTGAGTTGTACAAAGTTAATATGCAAACGGGCGGCACTTGCCTTGTTGCGACTTTGCCGCTAAGAATTAACGACCTTGCGACAAATACAGCAGCACCAGTAGCTTGCTATCAGGCTGATCCATGTGCATTGGACAACAAGATCACTTTGATTTCTGATTCAATTGTAAAAAACCTAGACCACAAATGGCAGTCGCACTCAACCGCAAGTGCTAACTTTTTCGCGCCAGCTGTTTTCACATCAGCGCCGAGCTTTAATGGTAGTCACGGTGGAGTTAACCGAGTTAGAAATGTTTCCCCAACAGGCTTTGAAGTTGCATTTAAGGAGTGGAATTACTTAGACCAAGTACATCCTTATAAAGAGTCTTTCGATTATATGGCTCTAGAACAAGGTCGTTACACCATGGCCGATGGGACGGTCATTGAAGTGGGTAGCTTTGAACTCAATGATACAAAAGTATTCAAGCAAGCAAACTTTAGCCAAAACTTTGACAGTGCGCCGTATGTTTTCCTCCAAGTTCAAACATTTAATGGTGGTCACACTATTGCGACTCGTGTTAAAGACATTACAACAACCGGTTTTAAAGCGGCTTTTTATGAGCAAGATACGTTAAACGAAGGCCATGTATACGAAACAGTATCATATGTTGCAATTGTGCCAGGCAGTGGTTCTTCAGGCACATTAGAAACACAATCTGGTAGTCCATCTTATGAATTATTCAGTGCGAATATCAATCATACTGGGGGCCAAATTGGGGAGCACTACTACTTATTAGTTGAGGAGACCTCAAAAGATAAGGAGTTAAACCATACCATGGAAACTGTGCTAGTGATGGATATCGGTGGTGTTAGCCTTGTGCAGCAAGTCAGCAGCAATGGGGATGATAACTTAAGTATCCGACGCAAAGATTGATCAACCCTTGGACATCTGTCTCGGCCCTCGAAGAGGGCCTTTTTTATTTTGATTCTTTCCTTTAACTTCTTTCTTCTTAACCTTTTATTCCCGATAACAGACCAATTATTAATATGTAACTTTACCCAAATTGTGGCCTAAAAAGTGCATTGGAAATAAGGACTGTTAATTGTAGCGAATGATAACAGCGACTTTTATACAGCTTTCTACTTATGGAAGCTAAAGCACGTAAATACACAATTTAAGAACTCAAATTATGGTACTTATTGGCTAGGTAAAAAGTCTCATATTGCGTAATTTACTAAAGAAATCACGCATTTTAACGATAAATTTAGTAATAATAGTAACTTGTCCATTTTTGGCACTAGCCGTGTTTACAATCATTCATAATTGGCGCTAAAAGAGGCCTATTTTGACTTAACATTGCACGGTTGTTGTGCTGAAATGAGGAAGGTTGCATAAAAACAAATAATAAATGCAAGAGTATTTAGGAAGGAAGTGATGTCTTTGTTTCATTTTGATGAGGAGTCTGGGTATGTTTCTATGAAGGAACATCCCGCGCATTCGGGGTTTCCCGCGAGTGCTGCACAGCTTGTTGAGCTGTTAGAGCAATCTCCTTATGCTGACTTTGATGTCATTCATGCCAATATTGGCCAATTGTTTGCGCCATCAGATGAGCGAGAAAAGGATTTATTGATCGTTGCGAGAGCTGTTGACGCGTCTATTATGATCCATGTCGAAGAAAATAACATGCTGGCCGAAGCTCGGCTAACAACCGCAAGAGGCGGAAAACTTATCTCAATCGACGATGCAAGAGCTGCATTAACAAGTGCTGGTGTGGTTAAGGGGATAAATGAAAGGGCACTCGATACCTTTTTAGGCCAGCAGTTTGAGCAACCTTCTGGAAGTGTTTATTCGGGTATCGTAGCACATGGCGTGAGAGCGAAAGACGGTACTGATGCTCGATTTGTACGTTTGTGCATGACAGCGCAAGACAGAGTACTGAGCCCTCAACAAAAGTCGGGTGGTAAAGTAGATATGCGTGACTTGGGGGCAATCATAACGGTCAAACCGGGTAGCCCTTTAATGAAGCGTGTGCCGCCGACTCCTGGGGAGCAAGGTTTCTCAGTGTTTGGTGATATTCTTGAGCCAAAACCTGGGAGAGATTTCACCTTACAGGTCTCTGAAGGCACTAAAGTCAGTCCAGATGATCCGAATCTTCTGATAGCCGAGGCGAAAGGTGTGCCTGTCGCTGTACCTCGCGGTATGCGAGTAGATGATGTACTGTGCTATGACAATGTTGATGTCACAACTGGGCACATAGAGTTTGATGGCAGCGTTGTTGTTAGCGGAGATGTCAAAGACGGGATGAAAATAAAAGCCACTGGCGATATAACCGTTATTGGTTTTGTTGAGTCTGCCCATCTGGAAAGTGATAGTGCAGTTACAGTTATGCTCGGTGCTATAGGACGAAAACGAATAGAGGGTGAAGATTTTTCTTGTATTATTAAGGCAAAGCGCACCATCTCCGTCGGTTATGGCCAGTACTGCCACATAGAATCAGATCAAGATCTCTTTATTGAGCGACAGGCGCTGCACTGCGATTTAAAATCTAAACGGCTGATTAGGGTAGGAAAGGGCGACACACCTCGAGGTAAGCTTATCGGTGGAAATGTATATAATGCGATGCGCATTGAGGCTGGTGAAGTAGGTGCGCCATCAGGTACACGCACAAGAATTGTACTGGCTCAAGATTGGTACGATTTGAAGAAAAAAGAAAACGAGTTTAAAAACCTAGATAAACTGCTCTCTGATAAGTTACTTGCTATTAAGCGAGCGCAAATTAAAGCGAAGAAAACGAAAGCATCTGAAAAACGTGATGCGTATTTGAAAAAGCTTGAAATCACAGAAAAGCGGTTAGATACGCATTATCAACGCAACGTGCGAAATAGTAAATTGGTGGCGCAAAAACTGAGACGCTTAATTAAATTGAGCCGTGTAAAGGTAAATGAATTAATGCACCCGGGTATCGAGCTGACGATTGCAAAAGATAGCCGCTCTTTTTCTAGAATTTACCCTCCACACCTTGTAAAGCTCGATGAAGGCAAAATTACCCAAGAGTTTAATAATTAATTATATTTAAACCAAAAAAAAGCAGCTAAGGCTGCTTTTTTTGTCAGTGAGAGTTACGCGTCATCACCAGTCGGAACCTGCTGTTCTTCTTCCTGAGGTAATGGCCATCCACCCAGTGCTTGCCACTTATTAACGATATGACAAAATAACTCCGCAGTACGCTCTGTATCATACAACGCGGAATGGGCTTGTGAGTTGTCAAATTCGATACCTGCGGCTCTACAGGCTTTTGCCAGCACAGTTTGACCCAGTGCGAGTCCCGCGAGTGAGGTCGTATCAAAGCTAACAAATGGGTGGAAAGGCGTTCGCTTAATATTGTTACGTTCGATAGCTGCGTTTAGAAAGCCATGATCGAATGCGGCATTGTGTGCCACGATAACTGAGCGCTGGCAGCCTGTGTCTTTTTGCGCTTTTCTGACTGCCTTACAGATCTCTTTGATGGCTTCGCTTTCCTCAACGGCTCCGCGCAGCGGGGAGAATGGGTCTATGCCGTTAAATTCTATTGCCGATTGCTCAATGTTAGCACCCTCAAAAGGTGCAACGTGAAAATGCAATGTGTTATCGATACTAAGCTCGCCCTCATCGTTCATCTTCAAAAGGCTAACAGCGATTTCTAAAAGGGCATCAGTGTCTTTATTAAATCCAGCTGTCTCAACATCAATTACAACGGGGAAAAAGCCGCGAAAGCGCTTTGCGAATAGGGATTGCTCTTGTTCTGCCATGGTCAACTTGGTTTTCTAAATCGAGCCGCCTATTATACTGATCGTGCGCCAAGATGCTATTTAGTATAAGCTGATAAATAACTATTTTTATGCATAACAGCATTTTTGACATACTAAAACGGTACGCTAATTGCTTAAATTAGTGCAGTAAGAACATTCAGGTTAAAGATGCGTTGCCTGAAAAATGGCTACATTGCTTGAGGTAAGAAAAGTGAAGCGTAATATCAACATCTTAGTTGCAACAATTGTGTTATCAGTTGTTTGGCCTGCGCAAAGTGCTATGCGGCAATATAGTGCCTCGGTAGATAGTTCTAAGTGGATGGTTGATCGTACAACTCGTTTGTCGTGCACATTGTCTCATAACGTTCCTTACTATGGAGAAGCTATTTTTAGCTCCACAGCAAGCAAAAATAAAGATCTTACTTTTAACTTGGACATGGTTATCAGGCCCGAGAGCTACGATTTTGCTGGGTTAGAGTCGGTGCCACCCAGTTGGCGTGCAGGCATGCCGGCAAGAAGTATGGGCAAAATGTCGTTGCTGAAAAAGTTTGATGGCGAATTAGGCAACCCCGTTGCTTGGGAAATGCTAACAGAGTTAGAAAAAGGGTATCAGCCTACTTTTTATTATGAAGATTGGAACAATAAGCATGATCAAATATCGGTGTCATTGTCTTCGGTAAACTTTAAGAAGTCTTACTGGGAGTTTTTACAATGCAGAGACAATCTTTTACCTTACAGCTTTGAAGATATTGCTTTTGTAGTCATGAACTACCGTCAAAACTCCAGCGAGTTGACTCAATCTTCACGTAAAAGGTTAGATATGATAGGCGAGTATTTAAATAACGATCCTGACATCGATTCTATTTACATTTCGGCTTATTCAGACAGCTACGGTGCTAAAAACGTCAACCTCAATTTATCTAAAAAGCGGGCTATGGCAATCAAGGATTACATGGCTAGTAAGGGCGTACCAGCCAATAAGATAGTCTCAGATGGTTTTGGTGAAAAACGTCATGTGGCAATTAATACTACACCAATTGGTCGAGAAACAAACCGACGCGTTATCATTCAAATATCCAAGCCCTAGACAGGGCTTGGAGGATTGCAAGGTTTATTAAATCTTATTGCGGATCAGATCTCTTACGTACAGTCTTGATGGGTGTAGCGCCTCATGTACACGTTCACTGAATGGAAGTGGCTCTTCAAAGAGACTCGCGACTAAGTGCTCAGTAACCATCGGTGCTGTACATAAGCCTCTTGCGCCAAACCCTGTTACTATATGTAGACCTTGATGCGGAAGCGCTTGAGGTGAAAAGTCATAAGACTTACCCTTGCTAAGGTTGCGATAAGCTTGGATTACATCTTCTTTCTGTTGCACTTGTCCAATCATCGGCGTGTGGTCATTAAAGCAGCACCTTACAGCTGCCTTGGCACTTTTAACGCCTCCTAGGCTGGTGTCGAATTCAGTCCCCGCATAAAAGTTTGCTAATTGCTCACGATTGGTAATGTTGTCTTGCTCTTTGATTTGTCTCGATTTAGAGTGTTTTTCAAAGGTAGCCCCCATGCAATGCTGGCCGTTTTGACTCGGAGTGAAGTAACCTTTGTGACAAAGTACCGTCGAGAGTTTTTCAGACGCTTCACCCGCTTCAATATGTGATACTTGGCCTCGAACGCCGTGAATACCAATGTCTTTTGTTTGTTCGAAGCGATCGCTATGCTCTCCTGCACATACAAATACTTCTGAGAATGGCCCAATTTCAGTTTCTTTTGAAATCAAGTACCAGCCATCCTGCTTTCGCTCCAATTTATCGATGCAAGTGTTAAAATGCGCTCTACTCGGAACTAGATCATTTGCCGCATCAAAAACAGCCTGTGTTAGCTCTGGTGGACTTACCCACCCACCTTGCTCAATAAATAGACCGCCGTAAGGTGTGTCAATGCTCGAAATTTTTTGCGCTTGCTCTGTTGTGACTGATTTGATGAGTTGCTCTGGGTAGAGCGAGCTGCTTGCTATTTTGTGATGTTGCAGTTTTTTCGCTTCGGTGACACTTTGCAACAATACACCACACCATTGATGAGCGAAGTTATATTCTTGTTGGGCCAATGATTGATAAAATCGTAGAGCATACAAAAAACTATGTGCGTAAAACTCGGAAGGAATTCCAAATTCACTTTGTAAGTTTGGATAAACAGCGCCTTGTCGATTATGAGATGCGCCTTGCGCTAGCGCATCATCCTCACAAAATAGCGTCGCTTTTACGCCTCTTTTTGCCAAATTGTACAGTAAGCAACTTGTAGCAATACCTCCACCAATTATCGCGACATTATCGAGCGACGCTTTATTTTGTTGGAAATAGGTAGGTGTCGTTTGGTGAGGCGTCGCGCTTTCTAACTGACCAATCACCATCTCTCTTTTTCTACCGTAGCCTTTGACTTTTTTGCAGTCGAACCCTGCCTCTTGCAGACCTCGCCTAACAAAACCGGCAGCTGTGAAAGTGGCAAATGTTGCATTGCTCTGACTTAGGTTTGCCATGGCGTCAAACAATGATTGCTGCCACATATCGGGGTTTTTACTCGGTGCAAACCCATCAAGGTACCAAGCATCTACTAACCCCTTATTCTTATATGCAATTTGAGGTAAGGATGCTTGAACGTCTCCGAACCACAGGTCAAGAATCACTCGGCCTTGTTCAAATTCAAGACGGTGACAACCTTGTAATGCCATTGGGTATTGTTCACAAAGTTGATCTGACAGAGACTGAAGAGAAGGCCAAGCTTTTAACGCTTGTTTTAAATCTTCTAACTTGATTGGGTATTTCTCGAAAGAGATAAAGTAAAGACGTTCAATGTTTGAATCTTTTGATCTGTTGTTAAAACGTGCCCAACTATTTAAAAAGTTAAGCCCAGTACCAAACCCTGTTTCAGCAATAACAAAGTGGGGTCTTGGGTGATTGTTGAAGCGTTCTGGTAAATTGTTTTGTTCAAAAAAGACATAATTAGACTCAGCAAGTCCATCGTCATTAGAGAAATAAACGTCATCAAAATTATCGGCAACAGGCGTGCCGGCGTCGTTAAAGTGGATTTGTGCGTTACTTATCATAGAAATACGTTAGAATACCTTCTGTAATTAATCGCTATTTTACTGCTTTTATTTGCATTAGTCCGTTGCAATTTTGCAAATATCAGTTCAGAGTACGTGTGTACGCTGGAAAGCTGACCACTTGATTAGCATTTTCCGCGTAGAATACACCTAATTTTTTTAAGTCCTAAGGGAATTACCCATGAGAAGAGCCGTTATTACGGGGATCGGTGTTGTATCTAGCATCGGTAACAACAAGCAAGAAGTATTAGAATCTTTGAAAGCGGGTAAAAGTGGTATTGCTTTTAACCAAGAATTTGCAGACATGAATCTACGTAGTAACGTGTCTGGTAAAATTGACATCGACGTAAAATCACTGGTTGACCGTAAAGCGCACCGTTTTATGGGGGATGCTGCTGCGTATTCTTACATTGCAATGGCACAGGCTATTGAAGACTCAGGTTTGAATGAAGAGCAAGTTTCGAACGAACGTACTGGCCTTGTTGTTGGCTCAGGTGGTGGTTCTTCTAAGTACCAAGTTGAAGCAGCAGACATATTGCGTGAGCGCGGTGTTAAACGTGTTGGTCCTTACATGGTACCTCGTACTATGGCTAGTACGACGTCTGCATGTCTTGCTACGCCATTCAAGATTAAAGGCGTTAACTATTCAATCAGCTCTGCATGTGCAACTTCTGCACACTGTGTAGGACACGCAGTAGAGCAAATTCAGCTTGGAAAACAAGATGTAATTTTCGCTGGTGGTGGTGAAGAACTGCACTGGACTCTAGCAATGGAATTTGATGCGATGGGCGCGCTTTCTACTAAATATAATGAAGAACCAGAAAAAGCGTCTCGTACTTACGATGCAAACCGTGATGGTTTTGTTATCTCTGGTGGTGGTGGCATCATGGTTATCGAAGAGCTAGAGCATGCCTTAGCACGTGGTGCACATATCTATGGTGAGATTGTGGGCTACGGTGCAACGTCTGATGGCTACGACATGGTTGCACCATCAGGTGAAGGTGCTGTACGTTGTATGAAACAGGCAATGGCAACGGTTGAAGGTGATATTGATTACCTTAATACGCACGGTACTTCAACGCCTGTTGGTGACGTGAAAGAGTTGGGCGCAATTCAAGAGCTATTTGGTGATAACTCTCCAGCAATCAGTGCAACTAAAGCGATGACAGGACATGCACTGGGCGCGGCTGGCGTTCATGAAGCAATTTACTCAGTATTAATGCTTGAAAATAACTTCATCACTCCATCAATTAACATTGACGAGTTAGATGAACAAGCAAAAGGCTTAGATATCGTAACTGAACGTCGTGAAGTTGAGTTAAATACCGTAATGTCTAATAGCTTTGGCTTCGGTGGCACCAATGCAACATTGGTTGTGCAAAAATATAAGGGTTAATCTTAACTAACCCAAGAAAAAAGCCCGAAAGGGCTTTTTTTATACATGGTGGTGCTGTAGCAGCGTCACTTAACTCTATGCTTATCTTTGATACAACGCGAACTTCAAGCTCAATTCGGTATCTCAATATCTCCTCAATACTCTGTACTGATGCCTCTGAGGTTACTTGGATTACATGGAAGTTAGCAAAATCAATATTTTGTTTGACGGCTATTTAGGATAAGAAACAGGTTGAGTAGCCACAATGAAATTAGCGGCTACTATGATGGGCAGGCTTAGACTTTATGCTTCATTAAGCGCTCTTTATCTCTAGACCAATCTCGGTCTTTGATGTCAGCGCGTTTGTCATGCATCTTTTTACCTTTAGCAAGGTGAAACTCAAGTTTAACCCAGCATTTTTTCCAGTACATTGCTGTTGCAACCAATGAGAAGCCATCGCGCTCAGTTGCACCGATAAGACGGTCAATCTCGCGCTTATTCAAAAGCAATTTGCGATAACGTAAAGGGTCACATATCACGTGGGTAGAAGCGCTATTTAATGGCTGAATTTGACTGCCTAACAAAAATGCTTCGCCGTCTTTTAGATGAATATAAGTTTCAGAGATATTAACTTTGCCAGCTCGGATGCTTTTCACTTCCCAACCTTGTAGTTCCATACCTGCTTCGAACTTATCGTGTAAAAAATACTCATGACGCGCTTTTTTATTTAACGCGATGGTATTGCTTGTTGATTTATTTGATTTTTTCTTTGCCATAATGGCTTAGTCTACCTACAAATCGAATTGGAAAACAGTGTTATTTAATTTTTATGGCTTATTTTCGCCTACAGTGTCTCTGCAAACAAGATAAATCTTAAAAACCTTGGTAAAATCGGTCTGATAAAGGTTTGGAGATCGTATGCCGCAAGTAGAAAAAAGTGCATTGGTGATGTACAGCACACAAGAAATGTTTGACCTGGTTAATGACGTAAATGCCTATCCGGATTTCTTACCAAACTGTTCTGGTGCAAAGGTATTAAGTAGTTCAAATGAAGAAATGACGGCCAGTCTAGAAATTACTAAGGCGGGCCTGACTAAGTGGTTTACCACCAAAAATATATTTGAAGGTAACAGGGTCAAAATGCAATTAGTTGACGGGCCATTTAAATCCTTGCAAGGTTATTGGGAATTTGTTGAGTTAGATGAACAAGCGTGCAAAGTGAACCTAAAGCTTGAGTTTGAATTCGCGAGCAAATTGATCGAACTTGCATTTGGTAAAGTATTTAATGAAGTTGCCAAAAACATGGTCTCAGCATTTACTCAACGTGCTAAGTCTGTGTATGGAGTTAGATAATGATAAAAGTGGAAGTGGTTTTTGCATTACCGGACAAAGCAACAACTGTAACGGTGGATGTCGCCGAAGGCACATCTGCTGAACAAGTCGTCTTACAATCAGGGATTTTAGAACGTTGTCCAGAAATAGAACCGACTGATTTAAGTTTGGGTATTTGGAACAGAACAGTGAAGTTGCATCAAGTTGTCAAAGATGGAGATAGAATCGAAGTTTATCGTCCTTTGATTGCTGATCCAAAAGAAGCGAGAAGAAGGCGTGCTGACAAGGCAAAAGAAGAGGGCCGTGCAAATAAAATTACTGGTGGCAGAGCCAAGGCATAGCCTAGCTTTATGCTGGCGCGACTTTTATTACTGTTGAAAAAGCCACGAGAGTACGTGGCTTTTCTGTATTAGTGCTAATAGAAGTTAGCTCGATGAATGGCCTTAGCGCTCGTTTTCATGAGCTGATTTTTCATCAGCTAAGTCTTCTTTCAATTTACGTATTTTAAGGCCCAACTCCTGTCCACGATGACGTGCATAATAAGTACAGCCGATAAACATACAAGTAGAAAAAAGAAGCTCTAGGAGTACCCAGACAAGTTCGCTGCTTGAGATCCAAAGCAAAGTAAAGCCATGAATAAAATATATTAAGACGATGAAGTTGGCCCATGCAAACGTGTATGGCTTGTCTTTGATAATGCCTCTGAGCGGTAAAAGCAGGGGCAATATATATACTACAAACATAAAGCCGATGCTGTGCCCTTCTCTAGGCGAGATAAGAAACAGCCATACTGGCATTAAGATTAATAAACCAACATAGCCGAATAGGGCGAGTTTATAAAACAGTTTTGTTGTAGGTTGCTTTGGGATCTGGCTCATAATAACTTTTTAGATACGTTGAAAAGGCGCGTAGCTATGGCCCTACAGATTTTCACTTCGGTCTCTGTTAGCTCTGGGCTATTATCCATTCCAGCTACGTGGCTTGCACCATAAGGTGTACCACCGCTTGTTGTAGACAGTAATTCTGGCACGTCATAAGGTACACCCATTAACATCATGCCATGATGGAGTAGGGGTAGCGATAGGTTCAACAAAGTTGCTTCATTTCCACCATGCATACTGCTGGAGGAAGAAAATACACATGCAGGTTTGTCTATAAGCTGCCCCTTTAACCACAAATCGCTGGTGGTTTCCCAAAATGTTTTAGCTTGGGCTGCCATCATGCCAAAACGTGTTGGTGAGCCAAATGCAAGGCCATCACATTCGATTAAATCTTGTTTTGTCACGACAACGTCATGAGCTTGCCTCTGCACAAAAGTGCGCAACCTCACCTCAGCGCCTAGCGCGCTGAGAGTATCGTAAATTTCATCCGCCATTGCAGATACAGAGCCTTGACTGGAATGATAAAGAACTAGAATTACAGGCATAATATTTAAATGATCTCTAATACAGACTCTGGCGGACGGCCTAAAGCTGCTTTATCACCTTTAACCACGATTGGACGCTCAATAAGTTTCGGGTTTTCAATCATCGCTTTTCGAAGTGTTTGTTCATCACTATCTTTGCTTAGGCCTAATTCTTTGTATATGGTTTCTTTGTTTCGTACCAACTGATGTGCAGATTCAAAACCAAGCTTTGAGATAAGTGAATCTAAAGTAGCGGCGTCGACAGGTGTTTTTAAATACTCAACCACTTCAGGTTGAATTGAGTTTTCCTCTAGTAACGCTAGTGTTTGTCTAGACTTAGAGCAACGAGGGTTGTGATAAATTATGACAGACATAAGAATCCCTTAGTAAGCGAATTTGTTTTTCTAATTGGGTGAGATTGTATCTTAACAAAATCATACTGCCTAACATTTATGATGAGTTAAATTACATCATTTCGATTGTTAGGCAGAAAATGGTGGCTTAGAGCTTTGCTAACTCTTTTTGCATATTTCGGTAGTTTGCCAGTAGGGCCTTCAATCTAAGACGTTTAATTTCGTCTTCTTTTTCAACAAAATTGAGTGCTTTTTGAACTTCATCTGCAGCTTTCATGAATGCACCATAATGTGACAGCAAACTAGCATTAGCTTCATGATAAGCTGCTTTATTTTTGCTGAGCTTGTAGGTATCTGTGAGCAGTTGTTTTGCAAGTACGTGATTTGGCTTATCAAGCAAAAATACTTTCAATAATTGCTCTGCTTTGTTGTATTGCGCTGCTTTAATCGCGATATTCGCCAAATTAAGCGTGATGACCTGATTGTTTGGTCTGAGCTGGTGCTTTTTATCTAGTAGCGCAATTGCCTCTTCATACTTTTCTTGACCAATTTTAATGTCGGTATACACATCTAAAAAGAACAAGTTATTTGGCTTTGATGCCAATAGCTTTTTAATAATTGCTTCTGCTTGTTGATATTTATCTTGGTCGAGCAAAGCAATGGCAAGGCCGTACTGTAAATCACTTTTATCTAGCGCAGAACTCGTTCTTAACTGGTTTTCAAAGAAAGCTTGTGCGTCCGCTTCTTTCATATGATAGCGAGCCATGACTCGGCTTTTAGCGTAATGAAAGTCATCGCTACTTTGGACGTATCTCTTTGGGTACTGTTGCGCCCGAAGACGCACGTCCGAAACGCGAGATTCAGGCAATGGGTGCGTTAGTAGAAATGCGGGGGGCTTATTTTGAAACCTTACTTGCGCAGCGAGTTTGGTTAAAAACTCACTGGCTGCGTATGGATCGTAACCAGCTCTTTCAAGAGTTTGCATACCAAATCGGTCTGCTTCTCGTTCAGCCTTACGGCTGTGTGTTAATTGACTCAAAGAGGCTTGCGTACTATTTGCAGCAAGAATTGCCATGCCTGCATCTGGGGCGACGACGGTTGCCAAGATCCCGGTAATTAAGCCTGCAATTGTAAGTGCACTGTTGTCCTTAGCCTGCTGAATTCGTCTCGCCAAATGTCGCTGTGTCACGTGGGCAATTTCGTGCCCTAAGACCGAAGCAAGTTGGCTTTCATTGTCTGACTGTGCAAGTAGGCCTGTATGGACCCCAACATGACCGCCGTAGAATGCAAATGCATTAATGGCTTTATTATCTAACCAAAAAAACGTAAATGGAAACCTTACATCATTCGCATTGGCGACAAGCTTGTTGCCTAATGTGGTTAAATATTCATCTAGAACAGGGTCTTGTACTAACGGAGAACCAGAGCGTATCTGCATCATCATGACATCGCCTATGAGCCGCTCCTTTTCAATTGGTAGTACTTGCACAGCAGATGTTCCGAGATCTGGTAACTTAAAATCGGACTTTGCCTGGCTAGCAGCAGAAAAACTCAGAGAGAGGGCGCACAAAGTGGTTACAATTGCTTTTTTAAATTGCATTCTAGTCCTTCTTTAAATCATCGCCGAGCATGATTTTTGCGAGGTTGATTTCATCTTCGCATGCTCTGGCGTCTTTCTCACATAACATATAAAAATCTTTTATTGAGACCCCATCAACACACACAACGTTCAATTCTCTTTTCAAAAGAGAGATAGTTTGATGAACGACTTTGTGCGCATGAAGTATCAGAGCCTTGTCTGCAATGTCTCCACGTTCAAAATAAAACCTAATAAATTTATGTAGTTGGCTAAAGCGTATTAGTGTCTTCATTGCGTGGGGATCCCAGACATTAAATTCCAGAAACTTGTTATCTTTAAGATAGGTATCGACTTTTACGTTACGTGCTATTGGATATGCCCAGAGCTCGAAGCCCCTGTCTGTAAAAACTTGATGCAAATGAATTTTTGGAGCATTTTCGCAATGAATGATGCCGTTATCGTCCTCGTACCCGTCTAGCAGGTGTAAATTCCAATTCCGTTTATCAATCAGGCGCTTGATCGCATTATCAAAGCCATGCTGAAAAATACCTTCACTCTCACTAACTGAAGAAGCAACAAGGTGATAGAAAGGAGGAAGCTCACCCCAATTGATTTGTTTTTTGTACCAATTGATCTCTTTTAATGTTGGGTTAGCCGGCAAACGTGCCTTGTTATTTGCTCGTGGCATGTGGTTTCCCGTAATGCTTGTTGTATCTATAAGAATAAACCATTGCCTAGATACAAGCCATAGAAACAAAGTTTAATTATTACCTAAACGTACAATTTATTACTTGCCACCAAGTGCTTATATACTCTATAAAGCGGATTGTGTTTTATTACATACAAATGTAGAGACTTTGCTTTTATATCAGGTATGTAGAATAAATTTAACCAAAAGTTGTAAATTGTGATTTTTAGGTTAATCGTAACGTTTGCGCTATTAATTTTTGATAGGGTTTGGGAGTGTACTTTTGCATATTGATAATATGAACGAACAAAATACCTATGCAGTAGATCTTCGGCGCTACAAATGTCCGCAATTATTTGTCCAGTTTAAGTGGCAGTTAAAAACCAACAGAGATCATGTTGGTGTAATCAGATTTAGCTATAGTAAAGAGCAGGATATAAGTGACGTGGTAAGATATTTAGAAAGTCAAAAAATGAGCTTCTCGGTAACAACCGACAGTAATATAAATTTTATAGAGGTGCGCAGCACGGATGTTTGAACTTATTAAATCTTGGTACCAAGATAAATTCTCTGATCCTGACTCAGTCACTTTACTGCTCCTTTTGTTATTTACAGGGACAATGCTGTATTTTTTCGGCGCTTTTGTTATTCCTGTACTCGTGGCACTCGTTATTGCTTATTTATTAGACTGGCCTGTGACAAGGCTGCAAAGAGTGCTACCAAGTCGAATTATGTCAACAAACATAGTGATGCTAGGGTTTATTGGAGTGGTACTGGCATTGATGTTGGTGATTGTGCCTGTACTGTGGACTCAAACAAGTAATCTAGTTCAAGAAGCGCCCAGTATGATAGAAAAAGGCAAAGACTATTTACTCCATTTGCCTGACAACTATCCAAATCTTATTTCGGTTCAACAGGTTCAAAACATTGTAGCGGCCGTGGAAAGTAAAGTCGTTGCGCTGGGAGAATTAATTGTTTCTGTGTCTTTGACATCCATCAAGGACTTTGTCGCGTGGTTGATTTACCTCATTCTAGTGCCTTTACTTGTATTCTTTATGCTTAAAGACAAGGAGCCTTTAACTTCCGGTATTAAACAGCTGATCCCAAAAGATCGTCGCTTAATCACACAAGTTTGGGAAGAAATGGACCACCAAATAATGAATTACATTCGCGGTAAAGTGATTGAAATTGTGATAGTGGGTGGGACTAGCTTTATTGCTTTTGCAGTGCTCGAGTTGAGATATGCTGCTCTTTTGGGAACTTTAGTCGGGCTATCTGTATTAATTCCTTTTATTGGGGCAGCCTTAGTTACTATTCCTGTGGCAGCCGTCGCGTTATTTCAATTCGGTATTGCACCAGAGTTTTGGACCATTCTTATAGTTTACGGCATTATTCAAGCCTTAGATGGGAACTTACTTGTTCCGCTTTTATTCTCAGAAGCCGTTGATTTAAACCCTGTTTACATAATCGTTGCGGTGTTGTTTTTTGGCGGGCTATGGGGCTTCTGGGGAGTGTTTTTCGCGATACCTCTGGCATCGTTAGTTAAGGCTCTTGGAAACGCTTGGTCAACTAGCCACAACAGTTTACAAAACAATTAATTTAAAAAAGGGGCATTAGCCCCTTTTTTGCGATATTCATGGAAAAATCGGCTTAACTAAGTGATAACTACTGTGTAAAATGAAATAACATATTTCATTTAGTTATAAGTTGTGCCCGTGAATCTATCCCCTTCATTTCAGCCCATTTACTTGGATGCCAATGCCACAACCCCTGTCATAGAAACCATTGCAACGAGTGTGATAGGCGCGATGCAGACTGATTTTGGCAACCCATCAAGTGCACATATCACGGGTGTTAAAGCTAAGCGATTACTAGAAGAAACACGGTCATTAGGGCGTAAAGTGATTGGCTCACAATCAGGTGAATTGTTGTTTACATCAGGTGCAACCGAAGGGATCCAAACCGCTGTTGTCTCGGCAATTAGTGACTATCTCCAGAGCGGGCAACTACATTATGACTCACCAGTACTACTTTATGGTGCGACCGAACACAAAGCAGTACCCAATACGCTCATTCATTGGAATAAAATGCTGGGACTCAATGCGCGTATTTTAGAAATACCAGTCGACAAAATGGGCTTATTGGACCTTAATTTTATCGCTGAATATGGGCGCCAAGCGGTAATGATATGTACTATGGCAGTCAATAATGAAACGGGTGTAAAACAAGATTTAAAGCGACTAGAAGAAGTAATTAGAGGGGCAAATATTGATGCGGCTTGGTTAGTCGACTGCGTACAAGCCTTGGGGAAAGTTCCGTTAAATATGGATACAATCTCGATAGATTATGCTCCATTTTCAGGGCATAAACTCTATGCTCCTAAAGGGGTCGGTTTTTTGTATATCCGCGATGGGCGGCCGTATACCCCTTTTATTGCAGGTGGTGGGCAAGAATCAGGAATGCGTTCTGGTACTGAAAATTTGCCTGGTATTGCGGGGTTAAAAGCATTATTTGAAATATTGATAAGCAAAAATAGCCTGTTTAGTTCAAAAGAGCAGTTGCAACAGCACCGGCAATTATTAGTTGAGGCACTAAATAACACGTTTGAAGAGGTATCTTATCATAACGCCTCAGAGCTTAGTGTTGCGACAACAATAAACTTTTCTGTGGCTTACCTAACTAACAAAGAAGTGATGGACTTATTTGATGCAGCCGGGATCAGAGTGAGTGGAGGATCGGCCTGCAGCGCCGGTGCATCAAGCAGCTTTGTGCTAGAAGCGATGGGATTAACGCCATGGCAATGCGAAAATGCAATCAGACTGTCTTTTGGTCCCGCTGATAATATTGAGTTTATTGAAAACGCGTGCGCAGCGATCCGCAGTTTAAAGCCGTCATTGCAAAAGCTATTTTTAAAAAATATTGAAAAGCCATCAGCACAGTGCGCTAATTTGATTGGGCTAACACAGTTAGAATACGACAACCAAAGTAGCTGGTTGTATGTAACAGAGGATCTAGAGGCGATTGTTTACAACCCGATTGAAGGGGTCATTCAAAAACTTTCGCGCCTTATTTTGTCTCAAAGGCTGACCTGTAAAGCTGTTCTTTTGAAACAAGATTCAGCAGAGCAACGACGTGTGAAAGAGCGTTTAGTTTCTGTGTTAGAGCCAAGTAAAGAGTGCAGCTATGTAGAAACACGCACTTGTCAGAAGTGGAATTTGAAACAGCAAGGAACGGAGCTTTCACCAACGTATTTATTGCGCTTTACCAATGGTAAAAAGATTCGGTTTGCCGAGGAAGAAACTGCAAAATTGTGTTTACACGAAACCCTAGTCACGCCTCGCGGTGTAGTGTTTGACTTGGCTAACAAAAAGAGAGGGTTGAACATCTCCGAACCAATCGAACTTAACTCTGTTGAAGAAGCTAAAAGCTGGCTATCTCAATTTGAAGGGGTCGCTTTGGATGTGAGGGATATAGTGGAGCATGAAGCATCTAAAGAATATGTCAAAGCGCTATTTACAAAGGGAGGTAGTTCAAAGTTAATGAATATTCCAAGAGGCCGCCTCGCTAATGCGGTTATGGAAAAACAGTTAAATGAATGTACGCCTTATTTACTGATATGCCGCACAGGTTCACGTTCACAGAAGGTGCAAGAAACACTAATAAAGTTAGGTTTTAAGCATGTTGCGAATTTAAAGGGTGGATTGGCGCTGATTTAATAGCGCCACACAGAGATTACTTAGGGGCCGGGCCTGTACTTTCTCTAATAACAACCGTAGGTGTAAATGTAGTTATAATGTCTTTGTCATGGGAGCGGCTGCCTCTAGTTTTAGAAAACAGCAAGCGCGCGGCGTGTTCAGAAATAACGCTGTTTGCTTGGTGCGCAGTTGTCAGCTTCGGCCACGTTTGCCTAGAGAAGGGAGAATCCTCAAACCCTGATATAGAGAGCTGCTCAGGAATAGCAATATTCATTAGTCGAGACGCAAATAATGCACCAGCAGCGATTTCATCGTTCCCGCCCAAAATCGCGGTAATACCAGACTCGTTATTATTTTTTAGCAGCGCTTTAGCACCCTCAACGCCCGACTCAAAAGAGTAAGTCCCGCCATATACAAGTGCATCACTAAATTCGAGTTGATTGTCATTTAATGCTTGCTTGTAGCCAGCTAATCGTTCAGTTGTTGATTTGTGCTCAGCATCACCACATGCAAACGCAATAGTTTTATGCCCTAAATTAATTAAATGCTCTGTGATTTCGTAGGCAGCGGCATAGTCATCGACATAGATACAGTTGTTGTTTTTATGCTCAGTTGTTGAGTCTTGATCATTTTCTAGGGCATGATTTTGGCCTGAAAGAAGCCTTACGTAAGCAATCCCAAGGTCGTCAAGCATCTGTATGATGTGCTTTTGCTCAGATAGAGGCGGAGTAAGAACGAGTCCTGCTAGTCTCGAACGCTGGATCATCGTTGCGATTTCTTGCTGCATGTCAGGATCGCTGGCGGAGCAGGGGTGTATGACTAGCTCATAGCCTTCTTCTTTACATCTTGAAAGCACACCATTTTGCATGTCGATAATATAGTAGGCGTTTGGGTTGTCATAGACTAATCCAATAGCGAATGAAGATGTACCTGCTAAGTTTCTTGCAGCGGTGTTTGGCTGATAGTTCAGCTCTTTTACGGCCTGCATAACAATATCGTAGGTTTTCTTTCTAACCGAAGGTTCTTTATTTATAACCCTCGATACTGTCTTCATTGAAACGCCAGCATGTTTAGCGACGTCGTTGATGGTTACTTTCATTTTTTTTCTTCTATGAGATCACAAGGCGTTTTGTATCGCCAAAATATGGGTAACTGCGGTTTAGCCTTGAAAATAGTGGGCTTCACACTCGAAACGAATGACACGTTTAATAATTTAAACGCAATATAGTATATTTCCGCTTTTCAGGAAACGATCAAATTAATTTGATTAGTATTGTGCGTTAAATTTAACCACAACTGAATATCTCTAAAATATTTTATGATACCGGTGTCAAAAATGAAAAAATCGGTTATCATAAGGAAAGTAAAATGAGAAACATGAAGTTTGACAGCGTTGTCATTTTAACTTATGGTTAACGCTCGATTATGTTTATTGTGTGCAGGCTTTGTATTTTGCAGACAATCATCGCTAGGGGAAAAATTTATGAATTGCCGTACATCGTTACACAGTTGGCAAGCATTAACTACATCGTCAGAAAGACTAAAAAAACAGCACTTAAAAACGCTTTTTGACAATGACTCAGGACGTTTTGATAAGTTTTCTAGACATATTCCTGGGGTACTTTTTGATTTCTCTAAACAACTGTTGGATGATGCTACGTTCGAGCAGTTAGTAAACCTAGCGAAAGAATCTGAGATAGCAGCTTGGCGTGACAAAATGTTCTCTGGTGAAAAGATAAATTTCACCGAAGACCGCGCTGTATTGCACATTGCGCTTAGAAATAGAGCTGGTACACCAATTCTTGTTGATGGTGTTAATGTCACTGAGCAAGTTCAGTCAGAATTGGATAAGCTTAAAGGCTTTTCAGAGCGCGTTAGAAGTGGTGAATGGAAAGGCTACACTGGCAAAGCTGTTAAAGATGTGGTTGCGATCGGTGTTGGGGGCTCGAATTTAGGGCCTCAAATGGTGACTGAAGCGCTAAGTGCGTACGCAGATGATACATTGAATGTTCACTACGTCTCTAATGTTGATGGTGTCCAATTAGCCCAAGTATTGAAAAAAATAGACGCAGAAACAACTTTGTTTGTCATTTCGTCAAAAACATTCACAACTTCTGAAACGATGAACAATGCTCGCTCGTCTGTAAGTTGGTTTTTGGAAAGCGCACAAGAAAAAAGCGCGATTGCGAAGCATTTTGTGGCTGTGAGTACCAACCTAGAAAAAACGCGCGAATTCGGCATTGCAGACGAAAATGTATTTACAATGTGGGATTGGGTAGGCGGTCGTTTTTCGTTATGGAGTGCAATAGGTTTACCAATCGCTTTGTATCTAGGTTTTGATAAATTTATTGAAGTGCTTGAAGGTGCTTTTGAAGTAGATGAACACTTCAAAACGGCAGAGTTTGAACATAATGTACCTTTGATTATGGCTTTGTTAAGTGTTTGGAATACAAGCTTTTTAGGGCACTCATCTCAGGCTATATTGCCTTATGATCAGGCGCTTCACATGTTACCTGCTTATTTACAGCAAGGTGAGATGGAAAGTAATGGTAAACATGTAACATTTGATGGTCAGACTGTACCGTATACAACTGTACCAATTATTTGGGGCATGACGGGTATTAATGGTCAGCATGCATTCTATCAATGCTTACACCAAGGTAATGTCATTGTACCAGCCGACTTTATTGCGTCAGTTGAACCGCAAATTGCGTTAGGCAAACATCACGATGTATTGTTGTCTAATTTCTTTGCGCAGACAGAAGCAATGATGGCTGGTGTAAATGAAGAGCAGGTGCGCGCCGATTTACTCGCAAAGGGTAAATCTGAGCAAGAAATCGAAGAACTCGTGGCACATAAAATACACCAAGGTAATCGTCCAACAACATCGATTATCCTTGATAAAGTTGATGCAAAGGCCGTGGGCCGATTGATAGCAATGTACGAGCACAAAATTTTCTGCCAAGGCATCATTTTGAGTGTATGTTCTTTCGACCAATGGGGTGTTGAGCTCGGAAAAGGGTTGGCAAATAATATTGAAGCTGAACTCACGCAAGACGATGTGGTTCACGAACATGATAGTTCAACGTCTGGTTTAATTGCATATTACAAACAACAGAGAAATAAATAAGCAAGTCGTTTTTAGATGACTTGGACTGTAAAGAATACCTTTGAACGGGTAGCGCTGGAGTACTTAGGGCCTGTATTTTTGTGAGAGGAATTACAGAGCCCCTAAGACTCATTTTAAAAATAATTTGAATACAACTTACTTAATTTGCTTTTCCACATAATTGTAAGTAAGTAAAATAATCTGCGAACGAATTCAAACCTAAAAGAAGTAGAGTTTGGTCTATTCAGCATTGAACACCAAACGGTTTTGATTATCGCGCGTGTTCTCTTCACACTATGATCGCGCGCCTAACCTTGTGAGATATAATTATGCTTAATCCTTTTGATATCGTAATTTTTGGTGGGGGCGGCGACTTAGCGTTGAGAAAATTGTTGCCCGCAATGTATAGAGCATATCAAGAAGGCAACTTGCCTCAGGGTACCCGCATATTGCCGACTGTTCGAGAAGAAAGTAAAAAAAATGAATATATAGACACGGCACATAAAGCGCTTCAAGAGTACCTCGGCAACGATGAATACAACAATAAAGACTGGAATGAATTTGCCAAGTACCTCGTACCTGTTGTTGTAAATGTCACAGAAGCAGACGACAACTGGGATTTACTAAGAGAAATACTCGCGTCAGATGACGAAGATAAATCCAGAGTATTCTACTTATCCCTTCCACCTGCTGTATATGGCACATGTTGTGAACTTCTTTCTAAAAAATCCCTCATTTCTAAAAACTCTCGTGTAGTTGTTGAAAAGCCAATTGGCTACTGTGGTGAGTCAGCGGAAGAAATTAACGCTAAAATAGCGGAATACTTTGAAGAGGAACAAATATTCAGAATAGACCATTATCTTGGAAAAGAAACGGTTCAAAACCTTATGGCATTGAGGTTCTCAAATGTTTTATTTGAAAACCTTTGGGATGCTAAAACAATCGACAATATTCAAATCAGTATTTCTGAGACTGTTGGCTTAGAAAGTAGAGCTGGCTTCTATGATAAAGCCGGAGCACTTCGCGATATGGTACAAAACCATCTGTTGCAGCTATTATGTCTTGTCGCTATGGAGTCTCCTCATAAGCTCAATGCGAACAGCATACGTAATGAAAAACTAAAAGTTTTGGAAGCACTTCGACCATTGACCGATGAGTTAGTCGACGAAAATGTAGTCAGAGGCCAATATGTCCCAGGCGACTTAAATGGTAATCTAGTACCAGGTTATTTGGAAGAACTTGGCGAAGGGTCAAGCAAAACAGAGACATTTGTTGCGATTCGAGCGCACATTGAAAACTGGCGTTGGTCAGGCGTTCCTTTTTATCTTCGTACAGGCAAACGCATGAAACAGCGTTGTGCCGAAATTGTTGTTGAATATAAGCCTGTATCTCACAATGTATACGACGATAAAGTTGGGCCTATTTTACCAAATAGATTGATTATCAGATTGCAACCAGAAGAAAGTATCCAGCTTACGCTGATGTCCAAGCGGTTAGATAACCTTGATATGCAGCTAGAGCCTGTGACGTTAAATATCGAATTGAGCGAAAAATACAGTAATGGGTTCCATTCTGATGCATACAAACGTCTAATGCTTGATGCAGCCGCTAATAACCCGTCTTTATTCATACATAGGGATGAAGTTAGACAAGCTTGGAAATGGATTGATCCGATCATTGCTAGATGGCAAGAGAAGGGCACTCCAGCATTGTATCGTGCGGGCTCTTGGGGTCCTGAATCAGCTGATGAGTTACTTGCAGAGAAAAACCACGCTTGGTTCAATGTTGGAGAAAACAATTAATGGCACTATTAAACGAAAAGTTCTTTGATTCAAAAGACGAAATGACTGAGCACTTGGCTTCTCTTCTCGAAGATACACTCAGCACTGCACTGCAATCAGATGGTAAGGCGAGCATGTTGGTATCAGGTGGATCATCACCTGCACCTGCATATAAGCGTTTATCAAATTTGGATCTTGATTGGAGTAAAGTAACGGTTGCGATGGTAGATGAAAGGTGGGTTGAGCCGACTCATGAAAAATCAAACGAAGCATTTATTATTTCAACGTTATTGCAAAACAATGCATCTACGGCAGATTTCGTCACGATGAAAAACAGTGCTGAGTCGGCAGAGCTTGGTCAAGCTGCTGTCGAGGGTGAATACCAATCTTTGAAGCAGCCTTTTGATGTGACTATTTTAGGGATGGGACCGGATGGACATACCGCTTCTTTATTCCCTAATGCCAGCGGATTAGAGTCAGCATTACATACCGAGCAGCTTGTTTGTGCAATCAATGCAATTCAAAGCGAAGTTACTGGAAGTATTACTGAGCGAATGAGTTTGTCGCTCTGTGGTATTGCGAATACAAAACACGCAATTTTGTTGATAAGCGGTGATGCAAAGCGTGAAATCTACGAAGAGGCTAAACAGCCTGGTTCTGAATTTGATATTCCGCTAAGGGCTGTTTTAGGCTTACCCGATTTAAACCTAAGCGTGTTTTGGTGCCCATAAGTACAACATACAAAAAAGCACCTTGGTAGGGTGCTTTTTCTTTCTTCTTCTCTATACAAAAAATCTTTTCACAACTTTTCTTCTTTTGCGTCTTTTAAGTACAACTTGTTATTAGTCTTTTGTACTGTGCATACCACCTTATTGAATTAATTTCGTACCTATTACTGATTTAATTACATTTGTGCCTTATTATTTACATACTTTATTATGAAAAGTTATATGCAGGAAAGGCAGTATGAAAGTATTTTTACTGATTATTGTTGCTAATAGTCTAATTGAGAAAGAGGGTGGGGTAGGTAACTAATTAATTTTACAGTCAGTTTTTCAGCGTTTATTAAATCTGCTGCAAGTATTCTTGAAGTACAGCTTTTACTAGACACGAGCGTACAAATAAACTAAAATGACAGCGTTGTCATTGAGAATGTTTATCACCTTGAACAGCTTCTGCCCAGGCTATTGTTTTGGTAAACTCTTCAAAAAGCTGCATTAAAAATACGCAGTTCTTAAATTAGATACAAAAAATTTGTATCAATCACCTCAGAAACTACAGATTTATCCTTTTCCTGTGGTATATTAATACTCGTTTGTAACAAAGTATATCCAAATCCAAAATAATCCTTTATTTTTTAGGCTTTTAGCTTTTGAAATGAAAAATTTTAAAGTGTTAAGACAAAAAACATGTAGCGATTATGTAATTTTGGGTGTATGGTTTGTTATTAGATGACAGCGTTGTCATCATCACTGGGCAGAAGTGATTTAAAAACCAACAAAATGATTCAAGGGGAATCCTGTGTTAGCTAATAATTTTAAGAAAAGTTTACTAGCTGCAAACATTGGTCTTGCGTTAACCGCAGGCGTATCTGGTGTAGCAGTTGCTGAAACCGGCAATCAAGTTCAAGAAGACGTAGAAGTAATTGAAGTACGCGGTATCCGCCGCTCTTTAGAAGCATCACTAAATACAAAACGTTTTTCAGATTCAGTAGTCGATGCTGTAACAGCTGAAGACATCGGTAAAATGCCGGATAAAAACGTTGCAGAGTCACTACAGCGTATTCCTGGTGTAACAGTTCAGCGTCAATGGGGTGAAGGTGCTGCGGTTTCAATCCGTGGTGTTGGTAACGACCTAACTTTGACAACTCTAAACGGACAAAATGTAGCATCTACTGGCTGGTTCGTATTTGAGCCTGCTAAACGTTCTTTTAACTATTCTCTATTACCATCAGAACTAGTAGGCGGCTTAGAAGTTTATAAATCTTCTCAAGCAGATCTATTAGAAGGTGGTGTAGGTGGTACAGTTGTTGTTAATACACGTAAGCCACTTGATTTAGATCCTCTAACTGTTTACGGCTCAGTAGAAGCGTTACACTCTAGTGATTCAGATACGACTTCACCTCAACTTTCTGGTCTAGCAAGTTGGAAAAATGATGATGAAAACTTTGGTGTTTTAATCGCTGCTGTTTCTCAAGAGCGTGAATTGCAACGTCAAGGTAATGAAGCTTTCTGGCAATGGGGTGCAGGCCCTGTAGCTTTCGAGCAAGAACGTAAGCGTAATGCATATGCTGCGACTTTCCAATTTGCACCGTCGGATGAATGGGATATTACATTCAATGCGATGGATATGGAGATGGAAGCTAACAACGTAAACTATGCTCTTTTCTTAACTCAAGCAGATACGACTTGGGGTGGTGGCGAATCGGAAGCATTCATCGAAGGCACGCCAGTTCGTGGTCCTCTAAACGTTGGTTTCTGGCAGGCTCGTCCTCGTGAAGCGACAATGAGCTCAGAGGTTTACGACTTAAAAGTAGAATACAAAGGCGACGGCTACGAATTAAGCTTCCAAGCTGGTGATACTTCATCAACTGGTGGTACTGACTTTGAAATTGAAGTATTTGATGCAAATGGCAGAGCACCTGAGTCAGGAACTCCAATTGTAGATGGTACTTACGATTTCTCAAACGGTAACCAAACTTGGAATCTTCCTAATGGTATTGGTGGCGCTTCGATTGCAGACTACGTTCCTTCACACGTAGCAATAGCGAGCTGTCAAACAAATGCATCACACTGTTCTCGTATGAACAGAACGCCTAAGACTGATGAAGAGCAATACTTCCAAGCAGATGCAAAGTTTGAAGTTGACTTTGGTCCTATCACATCTCTTAAGACTGGTTTACGTTACTCTACGCACGAAACAACAAGCCGTCGTTATGAGTTTATTACACCAGATTCATTCGACCCTTACTTTGATACGTCTGCACTAACAGGTGAGAAGATCGACATTGGCTTTGGTGATTACCAAATGACGAAGTTCGATAGTGCTACTTTCGTTAATGCGGCTAAAGCAGCAGTTACTGGTGAAACTGAAGATCTTGGTGCATACAGCCACATTGAAGAAGATAACCTAGCACTTTATGTAATGGCTAACTTCTCAACTGACTCATCTCGCGGTAACTTTGGTATTCGTTACGTCTCTACAGATGCAACATCTCATTACTACCTAGACGGTGCACGTGAAAAGTCTGATGCTGATTACTCTGAGTTCTTACCAAGTGCTAACGTGGCATTTGACTTAACTGAAGACGTAATTCTACGTGTTGCAGCTTCTCGCACACTATCTCGTCCTCAGTACGTTGATATGTACGTTAACCCTAATGTAACGGGTGCAAATGATAACGTACCAAACAACCAAAACTGGATTGTTGGTAACGTAGGTCTTAAGCCATTTATTGCTAATAACTTTGACTTAGGTGTTGAATACTACTTCAACGAAAGCTCTCTAGTTTCTGTTGGTTTCTTCATGAAGGATGTTAAAAACTTCATGTCAGTATCTCAACGTCAAGCAACAGCTGCTGAAATCGATTACCCTCTAAACGCTGAAGAACAAGCGTTCGGATGGACGGTTGAAGAGAAGCGTAGCCAAGGTTCTGCAAATGTTGAAGGTATTGAATTCCAGTACCAGCAAGACTTTGGTAACGGTTTCGGTACGGTTTATAACTATACTTACACAGAGACTTCAGTATCTGACAAGATGTTGTTCCCTGACCAAAACCCAGTACTTGCTGACAGCTCTCGTCACACGTACAACATAACAGGTTACTATGAGAACGAGATGTTTGAAGTTCGTGCTTCTTACAACTGGCGTTCAGAGTACATGATCCGTGATGTGGGTGCATATGGTAACCGACTTCATGATGACTACGGTACACTTGACCTAAGCGCGACTTGGCATGTTACTGAAAATATCGACCTAAGACTTTCAGTTGTAAACCTACTTGAAGAAGATGCTATTCAAGAAGGTAATAACAACTTCTACTCAGAGTACACAGGCTTTACACGCGGCTTCCCAGTATACGCGTATGAAATGCCTCGTTTAATCTCAGTAGGTGCTAGCTTCCGCTTCTAATTTTTATTAGAGTGGTCTAAGAAAAAGGGAGGTTACCTCCCTTTTTTAGTTTCTGAGTAAAACGAAATACAATTTTCTGGAGAAGCTGTGATAAAGAAAATCGTAATAGTAGGTGGGGGGACAGCTGGGTGGCTCGCTGCCAACCATTTAGCCAAAAAGTTACAACCTTACAATACCTCACAGGTGGAAGTGACACTTGTCGAGTCCCCCGATATTCCCACAATAGGCGTTGGCGAAGGGACTGTTCCCATGATGAGGAGTACACTGCAATATTTGGGTATCAGCGAAACCCAGTTTATCAGAGAGTGCGATGTTACCTTCAAACAAGGAATTAAGTTTGTAAATTGGTTAAACAACCCTGATGTTAAGCAACACGCATACTATCACCCTTTTGATTATCCATTTTTAGAGAAATTTGACCTCAGTGCATATTACTTACTTGGGGCATTTGAAGATTTTAATAGTTATTCAGAGTTAGTCGGTTTCCAAAGCCACGTTTGCAACGCTAACTTAGCGCCTAAATCGATTACTCACACAGAGTTTCAAGGGATCTCAAATTACGCTTACCACTTAGATGCTGGTAAATTTTCGAATATGCTCCAGAAGCACGCTACCGAAGTGTTGGGTGTTAACTATATTTCGGCAACAATGAAGCAGGCGAACGTAGGCGCTAACGGCGAAATTACTTCTATTGAAACCCTTGAAGCTGGTGAAATTGAGGGGGACTTCTTTCTTGATTGCACTGGGTTTAGTGCAAAGTTAAGCAGTGGTGTTTTAAATGTGCCTTTTGTGGATAAGAAAGATACTTTGTTTGTGGATAGCGCACTGGCAATTCAAGTTCCTTATGGCAAAGAAAATGAGTCTATCCCCAGCTACACCCTGTCCACAGCGCAAAAAAATGGCTGGATTTGGGACATCGGTTTAACCTCTAGGCGCGGAATAGGCCATGTTTACTCTAGCAGTCACACTTCTGACGAACAAGCCTTACGCGATCTATCTGACTATTTGAAAATGCCTGATGAGCAAGTCGACGCGAGAAAGATTTCAATGAAGATTGGGTATCGAGAAGAAGCGTGGACAAAGAATTGCGTGGCGATGGGCCTTGCGCAAGGCTTTGTAGAGCCACTAGAAGCCACAGGCCTTTTAGTATTCGATATCACCGCTAGAATGCTAGCAGAGCAGTTCACATTTGAGCATAAAGCGATGGAAGCGAACGCAAAAGCATTCAACCGAAGAGTAAGCCATATGTGGGACAAGGTTATCGACTTTATCAAGCTTCATTACTGCATTTCTAAGAGAAGCGATTCACAGTTTTGGTTGGATAATCGCTGTAAGAGTTCAATTCCTGAATCTCTGCAAGAAAAGTTAACACTGTGGCGATATCAAATACCGAAGGCTTATGACTTTAGTTCTACTTTAGAAGTTTTTAACCTCGAAAATTATTTATATGTTTTATATGGAATGGAATTTGACACAGACATTTCTGCATTATCATGTATATACCAACAAAAAGAACTGGCGAGAAAAGAAGTGGCAGAAATCGTAAGGTATGCTCAGAGCCTTGAAAAACAGTTAGAGCCAAATAGGACGCTGTTGGAGAAGATTAATCAGTTTGGTTTGAGCAAGGTTTAGCCCAAAAAAATGGAAAGTTCACACAGCAAAACCAGCTACGAAGCATTAAAATCGGCGCTTATAAACGAAGATAGCTTAAACGTAGCGAAACAGATAGAAGGGTTGCTTGTTCAAGGTGCATCAGTAGCAACATTACAACAGGGATTGATGTGGCTCTATCAAACCGGACGCTATAGCCATTTTGTAGGTGTGATGGCTAAGGTTATGCAGAAGTCCCCCTCTTTTGAATCTGGGTATAAGTTTTTGGCGCATAGCTATCGCTCGCTTAAACAGCATACGAATGCTATTAATTTGCTGCGACAGGCGTTGGCATACCATTCTGATAAAGCTTCGATACACAACCAGCTTGGTATTTTATATCGAGAAATAGGAGAGCTAGAACAAGCCTCAGTGTGTTTCAAGAGTGCTTTAGAGATCAAACCCGATTTTTCAGAGGCTTCATATAATCTAGTGCGAGCGCAGCCGGGCAAGGATCTTTTACACACTCACAACCTGAAAGAACGTTTCTCCAACGCAGAAAGTAATAAAGACAAAGCGTTTTATGCATTTGCCATTGCCAAACAGCTTTCAAGTAGTCCAGACGAATACGTCCACTGGTTACATAAAGCCAATGAAATACAGCGCAAGATAGTGCCTTATAATGGCGTTGATGAATTGGAAGCACTGCGCGCAATTAAAAAGAAGTTCTCACATTCCGAATTAGATAAAAGTGATAATTCTTCTGCACAGCCAATATTTATTGTAGGAATGCCCCGAAGTGGGACGACACTGATTGAGCAAATACTCGCAGCACATAGTGAAGTAACAGCAGGAGATGAGTTGTTTGAGTTTGCTCGTTGTAGTGCTGAAGTTGCGGCAAAATATGTGCCTCGAACTGCGTTTCCACATTGGTTAGGCAAAATCAATACCGAAGCATTAAATAAAGTAGCTGACCGATACCTAGAGAATACGGCGTTCTTGCAAACGGCTACTTACTTTACGGATAAAATGCCACAAAATTTCAAAGCTGTTGGACTGATACATCAGGTTTTCCCCAACGCAAAAGTCATCCATTGTAGGCGTTCGCCGATGGATACTATATGGAGTTGTTATGAGCAGAACTTTGGGTTAGGTAATGGCTTTGCCAATAGTCTAGATGATTTAACAGACTATTACATAGAGTACGACAAACTGATGTCTTTTTTTGAAGATACATCAAATGGGGCGATCTTTACATTAGAGTATGAAGCGCTTATCGCAAACCCGAAAAAAGTTATATGCGAAGTACTGTCGTTTTTAGGGCTGGATTATCAACAAAGCTGTGAACATTTTTATGAAGGCAGTAAAGTTGTTCATACTGTGAGTGATCAGCAAGTGAGAAAGCCAATATATACATCGTCAGTTCAAAAATGGCGTAAATATGAAACGCATCTGTCACCTTACCAACGGAAACTGAAATAGGGTAGCGCATCATTGTGCTACCCTCCTATTTGTTAGCTATTAATTCTCTTGAGTGCGTCTTCGTGGGTCATAACTGAACCGATGAGTCGCTTTATCCTGTTTTGCAGTTCATCAAAAACAGCTTCGTGCTCTGAATAATCATATTCAATATTAAGCTTGGGGGCGTGGCCCATGCCATAGAGAATATATCTATAGTTTTCATCGGTAAAACAAGATGTTCCCGCACTGCCTATATCTGCGAATTCACATGGTTTATTACGCCATAGTGCTAACTTTTCTATCAATTCTGGACAATGTTCAACAGATTTTCTTGCTTGCACCCAAAACTCGCTGTCGTCTCTGTCAGTCAAGCAGTAGTGCAATACAATAAACTGTTTTAAATCATCATAAGCATGCCTCATTAATCGGTTATATGAGTCTTTAACCGATAGTGGCACCTGTGTTCCTGTCAGGTGTGTAGAAAGTAATCGTGCCCCAAGATTAATCAAGTGCAAGCCTGTCGACTCTAAGGGCTCAATAAAACCACCTGAAAGACCAACACAGATACAATTACCAACCCAAAACTCTTTGCGCCTGCCGATTTGCATATCTATATGTGTTGTTTTGATGAACTCACTTTCTTCACCGAGGAAAGACTTGAGCTCTTCTTCAGCCTCTTTTTTAGTTAGGCGGTTTCCATCATATACATAACCAGTGCCTTGACGGTTTGCGAGGTCAATCTGCCACACCCAACCATTACTCAAAGCTGTTGCAACGGTGTAAGGGTTCGGCGTTTTATTTGCTGGTAACTTTCTTTGAATTGCAACCGCTTTATTACAAGGTAATGCTTCCTCGAAGCTTTCCCAATTGTTCGTACTAACTTTATTGATTAAGAGGCCTTTAAACCCCGTACAATCAATAAATACATCAGCAGAAAAGTCTCCCTTTTCGGTATGTACTGTATCGATATTTCCATTCGCAACTGAGATATCGGTTACGGTGGCTTCTACGTGTTTTACGCCCGCAGCAGTGCATTTAGTTTTTAAAAAGCGCGCCATTTGGGTCGCATCTAAATGATATCCGTATGGTGTGGGCGCTTTGTAGCCGGTTGAGTTAGGTAACTTAGGCGATAGGGCGTGTTTGATGGTGTGGGAGCTTAAACATACGCCTTCATCATATCGCTCTTGCTTATTTCGATCACTTAGGAGCCAAGCTGTGGCAATATCAATATTTGACCCGAGTTGCTGTTGCTCAAAAGGGTGGAAGTACTCATGAGTTTCGCCTGACTCAGTCGGTTTCATCCAGTTTCTGAACATGATGCCTGACTTGTAGGTAGCTTGGGTTTCTCGCATTAGTTCTTGTTCGTTAATCCCCATAGCTGCAAAGAAGTATCGAATTGAGTGCACAGTTGCTTCACCAACTCCTAGAATACCTATATCTTTACTTTCAATTAGCGTAATGTCGATCTTGTGTGATTTGCTATTGTACAACTCGTTTAGATATGCTGCTGTCATCCAGCCAGACGAGCCTCCGCCTACAATAGTTATACTTTTTATCGATTGCTCAGACATGATAGTTACTCCAGTTCTCAAACTTGTAACAAAGTATACAGGTATAGACAGCGATGTCATTTAATTCATGTTACATACTTTAAGTTGTTGACATAGAGCAAGAAGAACACAGCAGGTTGACTAAAAACTCTACGGCAGCTTTTTGGTCATTTGTAAAATAAATGAGAAGTTCATAAATTCACTTCCAATTTGTGTTCAAAACCATTAGCCTTAGGGCCACTAAAAGTAATAATTACGAATTTGAATGGAGTAGTATTATGGCGGAGCAGCAAGTGCAGCCTTTACACAACGAGAAGCATGCCAACATTAAAGTTAAAAACGGCATCAATGTTGAATTTCTTAAATCTCAGCACCTAATCCCAGTTGTTGCACATGAGTTTGCTCGTGTTGCAACAGAGTTCCCAATGGCATTTGTTAAGAATACTGAAACTGGTCAATTTCAAGCAGTTGCTTTATTCGGTTTAGAACCTGGTGAAAACCTATATGTTAGAGACGGCAAGTGGCAGGCAGGTTTTGCACCGCTAGCTGCTGCTCGTTACCCTTTCGGTTTAGTAAAGCACCCTGAGGAAGATCAGTTCGGTATCGTTATCGACGAAGCAAGCCCATTAGTTGGTGAAGAAGAAGGTAACGCTTTATTTGCTGATGGCAAAGAAACTGAGTACCTTCAGGCTCGTAAAGAAGCCCTTGTAAACTATGTTGAGTTTGCGCGTGTAACAGAAGTATTTACTCAGTTCCTTGCTGATAAAGAGCTACTAGTACAACAGACTTTAACTGTTGATATCGCTGGTGAGAAAAAAGACATCAACGGCATTTACTTAGTAGATGAGCGTAAACTAAACGAGCTTAGCGATGAAGAGTACCTAGAGCTACGTAAGCGCGGTTACCTAGCGCCTATTTTCGCTTTCTTGACTTCAACTCATCAAGTAGCGCGTCTAGCTCGTCTTAAAGCTCAGCTACCAGAAGCTTAATATGGTAAGTTCACTTTGTGAGCTTGACGAACAGATAGAAACGCTTGCACCGCAAGCGTTTTTTTATGCCTCAATATTAAACCGCGTTTAGTTTACACGAAAAGCTACACTATGGTTGCAATCAACGATTTTATTTACACAGGCCTTAGTTCAGTCACTCAACGTCAATTCACTTTGTTTGGGCGATTTTCACCGTGCTTTAACGCAAAAGCTTGCCTCGTCTCGTGTTTACGCGCATTGTTATAGCGTTAAAAATCCAACAAAAGGATAAAAATGAATAATAAGATTTTATTGGGGCTAATGCTTACGCTAGCTTGTACAGGGGCTGTCGCAAAGCATGCGGAACAACCTATCGCAATCGCCATTCATGGTGGTGCTGGTACCATTGAGAAAAGCCGTTTTACGCCAGAAAAAGAAAAAGCATACCGGGCAAAGCTTCAAGAAGCTGTGGAAGCCGGGTATAAGGTGCTTGAAAACGGCGGTGATAGCTTAGATGCAATTACAAAAGCGATCAATATCCTAGAGGATTCACCATTTTTTAACGCAGGTAAGGGAGCTGTGTATACCTATGAAGAGAGTCATGAGTTAGATGCTTCTATTATGGACGGTCGAAACCGACAAGCAGGTGCGGTATCGGGTGTTAAGCATGTAAAAAACCCAATTAATTTGGCTAGAGAAGTGATGGACAACTCTGTACACGTTATGCTCAGTGGAGAAGGTGCTGAGGAGTTTGCTAAAAAGCAAGGTATTGAATTGGTAAAATCACAATACTTCAATACCCCTGATAGATATAAATCTCTCTTGCGTGCTAAAGAAAAGCTACGCCAACAAGAAAGCGGTACTAAAGATTACCAAGCGGCACATCAGTCTTTACCAGCAGAGTTTAAAATGGGCACCGTTGGTGCAGTAGCGGTTGATAAACATGGAAACTTATCGGCAGGTACTTCAACAGGAGGTATGACAGCTAAACGATATGGACGAGTTGGGGACTCACCAATCATTGGTGCGGGCACGTTTGCTGATAATCAATCATGTGCTGTGTCAGCAACTGGCCATGGTGAGTATTTTATTCGTTACAATGTAGCAGCTGATATATGTGCCCGAGTGGAATATCAAAATAAGTCTATCGCTCAAGCTGGCAAGGAAGTGATATTTGGGCGTATGTTCCAAGCTGGCGGTACTGGTGGCGTTATAATTGTCGATAGTCAGGGCAACATCAGCATGCCGTTTAACACCAAAGGCATGTATAGGGCTAGTAAGTCAAGTTCTACGCCGACTTATGTAGGTATTTTTAAGTAAAAATAAACGGTTATTGATTCTTAGGCAAATTTATCAACGCCAGCTACTATTATAAATGTAGCTGGCGTTTTATTTGGGGGAATAAATAATGCAATCAGTTAAAGTAGCAGATTATCTAAATCATAGACCCGTCACATTTAGCGCAAGCATGCGTATAGAAATGGCGGTCGAAAAACTATTACAAAGCGGTCAGTCAGGAGGACCTGTTTTGGACGACAATCACAAAGTGATTGGCTTTTTGTCTGAACAGGACTGTATCAAAAAAATGTTAGAAGCGACCTATCAAAATGAGTCGCATAGCATTGTGTCTGATGTGATGAACAAAAACCCTGTGTGTGTTCACCCCGAAGACAGTATTTTGCAAATTGCTGATAAGATGTCGAACGATAAACCAAAGCTTTACCCAGTTTGCGAAGAAGATGGGCGACTTATTGGGGTCATAACACGTGCTCACGTTTTACTCGCTTTTGATAAACATTTGCATGACACCTACGAATCAGGGAACAGATTTGTTTAAAAGTCTGTTTTTCCTTGGGTAGAAGCATGAGGTTTTGATAGACTACGCGGCGATTTTGGAATTTTCAAGGTGTCGTGTAGTGGACTTAAAGTCGTTATATTCAGATATTCCTTTTTGTTTAAAGAAGGATCAGTTTTTATTTAAGAAACGTCTTCAAGGTGTGAAAAAAATCACTGATGAGAAAAAACAGCAAAAGGTTGTTGCTCAGATCAGTGAATCCATTGCGCGTAGCCAACAATTGAAAACCCAAAGGCAAGAAGGTTTGCCCCAAGTTTCCTACCCAGAATCGCTACCAGTTAGCCAAAAGAAAGACGACATTAAAGAGGCTATTGCAAACAATCAGGTTGTAATAATTGCTGGTGAGACTGGTTCGGGTAAAACGACTCAATTACCAAAAATTTGTTTGGAACTTGGTCGTGGTATCGATGGTTATATTGGGCACACTCAGCCTAGACGTCTTGCTGCCCGAAGTGTCGCTAACCGTATTGCAGAGGAAGTTGGGTGTGAACTTGGTGAGGAAGTCGGTTTCAAAATCCGCTTTAGCGATCAGGTCTCCGACAAAAGCTATATCAAATTGATGACGGACGGTATTTTACTGGCTGAAATACAGCAAGATAGATTTTTAAATCAGTACGATACTATCATTATTGATGAAGCCCACGAACGAAGCCTTAACATCGACTTTATCCTTGGTTATTTAAAAAACCTTCTGCCAAAAAGACCAGATCTCAAAGTTATTATCACCTCAGCAACGATTGACCCTGAGCGATTCTCACAGCATTTCAATGACGCCCCTATAATTGAGGTGTCCGGTCGTACCTTTCCTGTTGAGGTGCGTTACAGACCCGTTGTCGATGTATCTGGCGAGCAAAGCGAAGCTGAAAATGATCAACTGCAAGGTATATTTGATGCCGTGGATGAACTCTGTGACGCAGGGCCTGGTGATATTCTAATATTTATGAATGGTGAGCGAGAGATCAGAGACACCGCAGACGCACTCGGTAAACGCAATTTAAAAGGGGTCGAAATTCTCCCTTTATTTGCTCGCCTCTCTAATGCTGAACAAAATCGTATTTTTGCTCCCCATAGCCACCGAAGAATTGTACTTTCTACCAACGTTGCAGAAACCTCTTTGACGGTACCTGGCATCCGCTATGTTATCGATCCAGGTACTGCTCGTATTAGCCGCTACAGCTACCGTACTAAAGTTCAGAGGCTACCTATTGAAGCTGTGTCTCAAGCAAGTGCAAACCAAAGAACTGGTCGCTGTGGGCGTGTCGCAGCTGGTATCTGTATTCGTTTGTATTCTGAAGAGGATTTTTTATCACGCCCTGAGTTTACAGATCCAGAAATTCTACGTACTAACCTCGCATCTGTTATTTTGCAAATGTTGGCGTTAGGGTTAGGTGATATTGCCAAGTTTCCATTTGTTCAAGCGCCTGATAACAGAAACATCAAAGATGGTATGTCGTTGCTTGAAGAGCTTGGTGCTGTTAAAGCGGCTAGTCGCAGAGAAAACGCAAAGCTCACGCAGGCGGGCCGCAAGCTCAGTCGTTTACCAATCGATCCACGTCTGGCTAAGATGGTACTGTCTTCGGTTGAGCAAGGTGCATTAACCGAAGTTATTATTATCGCAGCAGCGCTGTCGATTCAAGATCCGAGAGAAAGGCCGCAAGAAAAGCGCGGAGCGGCAGATGAAAAGCATGGTCGTTTTGATGATCCAAACTCCGACTTTATGGCATTTCTAAACTTATGGCAGTATTTAGAAGAGCAGCAAAAATCACTCTCAAGAAGTCAGTTTAGAAAGCTATGCCAAAAAGACTTTTTAGCTTATATGCGTATTCGCGAGTGGCAAGATATTGTTTACCAGCTGACTACAGTATGTGATGAAATGGATATGAAAGGCTCTGGCAATGAAGCAAGCTATGAAGCAATTCACCAAGCATTACTGAGTGGTATGCTGAGCCATATTGGTGTTAAAGATGAAAAACAGCACTATAAAGGTGCCAGAAACAGCATTTTTCATGTTTTTCCAGGTTCTGGTTTATTTAAAAAGAGCCCTAAGTGGTTAATGTCGGCAGAGCTTGTAGAGACCAGTAAACTCTATGCACGTATAAACGCAAAAATTGACCTCTCGTGGGTGGCGCCCTTGTCGCAGCATTTGGTTAAACGCAGCTACAGTGAGCCGCATTGGGAGAAGAAACAAGGGGCTGTAATTGCGTTTGAACAACAGACGTTATACGGCCTGACTATCGTATCTAGAAAGCGCACAGTATACAGTCAGATTGACCCTGTAATTAGCCGTGAGTTATTTATCAAAGAAGCGTTAATTGGCCAGCAATTAGGGCAAAAAGCCCTGTTCTTGGAATACAATCAATCTTTGATAGAAGAGATCCAATCTCTAGAAAACAAAGCGAGACGTAGAGATATCTTGGTTGACGAACAGCAGATGTTTGAATTTTATGATGAACGTATTCCCGCTGAAGTAAATAATCGTGCGGCATTTAACAACTGGTGGAAAAAACAAAGCAACAATCGTGTATTACACATGGACCGAGATGCACTCATGCGCCATGGCGCTGATAAAGTCACGGCTTTTGACTATCCAGATACATGGCAACAGGGCAATTTAACCTTAGCGTTAAACTACCATTTTGAGCCTGGGAAAGCGGTTGACGGCGTATCTGTTATTATCCCTTTGGCACTATTAAATCAAATTCAACCTGAAGGCTTTGACTGGCATATTCCGGCACTGCGCCATGAATTGATCTGTGCATTAATTAAGAGCCTACCTAAAAACTTAAGAAGGAACTTCGTCCCAGCACCAAATTATGCAGACGCGGTACTTGCCTCTTTTGAGCCATTGCGAGGCCCGTTACTAGACTCACTGGCGACGCGATTACTGCGTATGACAGGGGTTAAAGTACAAGAAACGGATTGGGATTTATCTGCACTGGAAAATCATCTTAAAATGCAATTTGAGATTGTTGATGACAGTGGAAAAGTGCTTGCTCACGGTTTTGAATTAAGTGCCTTAAAGGAAAAGCTACAAGGGAAAGTATCACAAACTCTATCTAAGGTAGCTGAAAAAGGCATAGAGCAAGAGGGCATTACACAGTGGCAGTTTGGTGCGCTACCTGAAGAATATACCAAGAAACAGGGTGGTTACGAGATAAAAGCGTTTCCTGCACTGGTAGACAACAAAGAAAGCACAGCCATAACTTTATTTGATCACCCAGAGAAGGCAAAACAAGCACACCAAATTGGGCTAAGAAGGCTGGTGTTATTGAATATTCCGTCTCCTGTAAAATATTTGCAGCAACATTTACCCAATAAAGCCAAATTAGGTCTATATTTTAATCCGTTTGGAAAAATCCATGATTTAATTGCAGATTGTACAGCTGCTGGTGTAGACAGCTTGCTAGGAAAGTTTGACGCGATTAGGGATGAAAATGAGTTTGAGCGCGCAAAAGAGTTTATAAGGGGTGAGCTTGGCGATAAAGTCGTTGAGATTGCGTCACAGGTTGAGCAGGTTTTGAGTATTGCGCATGCCGTTAATAAGCGCATGAAAGGACGCGTTGACCTGACAATGATTACAGCACATGGTGATATTAAGTCTCAATTAGAAACGCTCATTTTCAAAGGGTTTGTAAGTGCGCATGGCGCAGATAAAATGACCGACTTATTGAGATATCTAAAAGCAATAGAAAAACGTTTAGAGAAGCTGCCTGTAGACCCTAATAGAGATAGGTTATGCGTGCTGGAAATCGAAAAAGTATCTGAACTGTACTTACAAAAGTACAACAAAGTACCCAAAGGTATGCCAATACCGCAAGATTTATTACATATTTTTTGGATGCTACAGGAACTTAGAGTCTCATTGTTCGCTCAAACATTAGGTACACCTTACCCAATTTCGGCTAAGCGTGTTAGCAATGCGTTAAATGAAGTGGATTTATAGGAATTGACTTGCATTTTGCCTTGAGACAATTACCTTAATAAGAGGATATGATTTTTGGATTGTGAGAAGGAAGCGGCATTGACTATGTCCACGCAGCAAAGACGGAGTAGAACACCGCACGTATTGGTTGTTGATGACGAGTATTTCAATTACGAAATGTTATCTATGGCCTTGTCGGATGCGTTTAAATTCAGTTATGCGGAATCAGGGTTAAGTTGTTTATCTAATGCAATAGCAGATCCACCGGATGTCATTTTGCTCGATGTTTGTATGCCGGGCCTTGATGGTTACGACACATGTCGTATGCTAAAGAACACCCCTGAGACCAAAGATATTCCAGTAATGATGGTATCGGGTTTAGAGTCTGAACAGGAAAAACAAGCAGGGTACGAAGCAGGTTGCGATGAATATGTAGTAAAGCCATTTGCGATGCAATCTCTTTTGGAAAAAATAAAAAATATGGTCTAGGAGTTCACTATGATCCATGAAGACAAACGTCGCTTTATGCGCATGATGGTTAACGCTCAAGCAGAATTAACAGTTAGCCAAACTGGGGAGAAAATCATCGGTGTGTGCCAAGATTTAAGTGCAACAGGGTTATCTGTTGAAATCGAAAGCCCACTCGAAGTAGGCGAGTTGATAACCGTTTTTATTAATAGTAAAAGCGCGACAATTCCGCCGTTTAACGCGAATGCCAAAGTTGTTCGCTGTGGCAGTGCGGAAAGTTCACCTGACTCTTATATTATTGGTTTAGAAATCGTACAAATTAACTAAATTCATCAAGAACAAAGCGAGTTTTGGCTCGCTTTACGTTCTGCATCTTCCACGGTTTTTGCACATTCTTGGTAAATAATGTGATCAGCTTATCTGGTATTCACTATTAGCTGCCAATCCTCATGGATAAGACCGTCACTTAATTCAATAGAAATTTTATGGAACAACAACTTGCGACGAAAAAGGTAAGCATTGGTACCAAAGCCAACTTGTTTAATAACAATGGAGTTGCGATGAAACTTACCTTGCGACGAAAGTTGCTAGCCATTTTGCTGTTGGTTAACGCCGTATTAATTTCGGCCGTTTATTACGCGAACCAACTGGCGTTTGAAAAAAGCTTTCGAGAGTATTTACAAAACAGTAGCCGTGCTAAACTGGTTGCGATTATGCCTACCGTTAGAAGCAACTTTTCATTATATGGCGAGGAATGGGTTTCTAGACATAACCCGCTATGGCCAAGACTCGTAGGTGAATTTGAAGGCCGCTCAGAAGCAGAAATAGAGCAGATGGCGAAAAAGCCAAGAAGGGGACCTCCCAAGCATCATAGCAAAGAAAGACGCGAGGGAAAGCCTGTAAGAGGGTCTGAAAGCAGAGAAGGTCGGCCGCCAAAGCCTAAACACAAATCCCCTGCTAGATTGGTGTTCAAATCTGTGAGTGGTTCGATGCTAGTCGGTCGCCCAAAATCGAAACATACAGCATTGTGGCAACCAGTTTATCAAAACGAAGACAATTCAGGGCAACTACTAGGCTACATTGGTATTGCTAATGGCATGGAGATAAGCAATTCATTAGACGCATTATTTGCAAGTCGTCAGCAGCACTGGTTTTTAGGTATTGCCATTGTTGCTATGCTAGTCAGTAGTTTATTAGCTATCCCATTTAGCCGATTTTTAGTTGCGCCAGTATTATCATTGCGAAGTGCAGCAAAAAAGATAGCTTCTGGTGATTATAAACCACCTTTCAAATCCCACAGCAAAGATGAGCTTGGTTTGTTAGCGCGAGATCTAAATACACTGGCATTAACACTTGCTGAAAATCAGCGCTCTCGACAGCAGTGGATTGCGGATATTTCACACGAGTTACGAACCCCCATAGCTGTATTTAAAGCTGAACTAGAGGGCATGATAGATGGCGTCATTGAGACTGACGAAGAGCAGCTAAACTCACTATACGACGAAATTAACAGGCTTACCAAATTAGTGGATGACTTACATCAACTGTCTATGTCAGATAGAGGCTCTCTCAGCTATAAAATGGCCGAATGTACGTTGATAGATATTGTTCAACACACTTTTGACTCCCATGCCGCCACGTTAAAAACACAGTATTTTGAATGGTCAATTACAGGTGAACCGGATATCGAACTGTATTGCGATGAAGCGCGTTTGGCACAGTTGTTTAATAACTTAATGCAAAATACGCTACGCTATACGGATTCCGAGTTAGGGCAACCGGGTGTCATTAAAGTACATTTACAAAGAAAGAAAGGCAATGTGTGTATCCAGTGGCAAGATAGTAGCCCAGGCGTAGAAGTGGACTTGTTGCCAAAGCTGTTTGATAGATTGTACCGAGTAGATCAAGCGAGAGATAGAGCGTCTGGAGGGTCTGGGCTAGGGTTAGCTATTTGTGCGAGTATCGTTCAGGCACATAATGGTCAAATTCATGCACTATCGAGTGATTTAGGAGGTGTTAACTTTGAAATTACACTACCGATTAAATAATAAAGTTAACTACCCGATGCAAAAAATTCGCAAGATCAGCAATATAAAGCGAATAAATTAATAAGGTACTGACATGAAAAAACAAAAAGTATTGATTGTTGAAGATGAAGAAAAACTCGCAAATATTCTAGGTAAGTACCTTGAGCAAGCAGGCTATGAATACGATATAGTCATGGATGGTGCTGATGCACTTAAACGTTTTTGTACTTTCTTACCAGACATTATTTTACTGGATTTGATGCTGCCATCGGTGGACGGTATCCAAATTTGCAATCAAGTTCGCAAAGATTCGGCAGTGCCTATCATCATGACTACGGCAAAGGTTGAAGAAATTGACCGTTTATTAGGTCTAGAAGTCGGTGCGGATGACTACGTCTGTAAACCTTATAGCCCCAAAGAGGTTGTAGCACGAGTTAAAGCGATTTTGAGACGGACAAACGGCTCAGGGCCGATACAGACTGGTCTGCACTTAGACGAAGAAACGTTGTTTGTTAACTATGCAGGCAAGCGAACAGATTTAACTCATGTGGAGTTTATGCTGTTACAAACAATGTTCAAACACCCCGGGCGAGTCTACAATCGAGCACGTTTAATGGACTCAATTTATGATGACGATAGGGTAGTCAGTGATAGAACAATTGACAGCCACATAAAGAAGATCCGTAAAAAGCTTCATGATATTGCACCAGATTGCGAGTTTATTCATTCGATTTATGGTGTTGGTTATAAGTTTGAAGCGTAAATAAATGACGTGTTTAGCACCTTGGCAAGCGCAATTTTGCAAAAGTTTTCAGTTACCCTTTGGTTATGTCACGCAAGTTCAAAAAACGTTGGCCTGGCTAGATAAAACGATGGAGCAGTCAGAAGCCCCGTTGATTGTTGCCATATCTGGATGCCAAGGAAGTGGGAAGTCAACATTATCAGCCTACATGGTTGCCTACCTGCGCGAAAATGGTGTTCTTGCAGAGTCAGTTTCAATTGATGACTTTTATCTCAGTCAGTGTCAAAGAAAGGCTTTAGCAAGCAATTATCACCCCGCGTTTGAAACCCGAGGGGCACCCGGAACACATGATGTTAGAGGGGCTATACAGGTGCTCCAAAGCTTTAAAAGCAATGAGCCGTTTGTACTTCCCCGCTTTGATAAGTCAACGGATAACCCATTTCCTGAGTCTGCTTGGACGAGAGTGAGCAATCCTATAGATGTATTGATCATTGAAGGGTGGTTTCTGGGTATACCAGCTCAACCACAAGCACTGTTAGCCGAGGCATGTAATCAGTTTGAAGTACATCAAGATGCAACGTCAGAATACCGAAAACAAGTTAATGAGTTTTTAGCCTTAGATTATCAATATCTGTTTAGTTTGTTCGATAAATTACTATATTTAAATGGTAATAGCTTTGAGCATGTATATAACTGGCGCTTGGAGCAAGAGCAAAAGTTAGTGATGAAAACAGGTAAAGGGATGGATCACAAGCAAGTACAGGAGTTTATCCAATCGTATCAGCGATTAACGCAATGGGGGATAGAGCAGCTACCCGAACTATGTGATTTAGAATTGGTGCTAGATGCAACTCGCAATGTAAAAGCGGTAGCTGATAAAAATAAATGAGCAAGTTTGATTATGTCAAAATCGTTTGTACTAATACCGTCATTACCCCTCGGTAATCATATTACTTCAAATAATAAAGGCGCTCGATAGCGCCTTTATTAATTTTTAAGCTGGTTAGCTATCAATTAGGTCTTCAACACCTACGATTAGCCAAGGGGCATCACCCTGAGTTTTGCGTTCTAGGTGCCAAACTTCGTGAATTGGCTCTTCTTGCATATCACCCAAGTCACGGTATTTACCTCTAAACATAACACTGATTTCCCACTTATCAGCGTTTACGTCTGCACGAGCAAGTTCAGCATCAACAAACATGACTTCAGTTGCAACATCGCCCTGCTGTTCACGCTCTTGGCGGAACTCTTCAACTAGCTCTGGGCTTAAATATTCGGCCATTGTCGCGTAGTCTTTTTTGTTCCACGCAGTTTGAATGGTTTGATAGTGAGAGCGGGCACCTTGTAGGAAGCCGTTTACGTCAAAATCACGTGGTAAGTTAAACGGTACCTCTTGCTGAGCGCCAAAGCCTCCGGCGTTTTGGTTCGCCTGAAATTGCTGAGGTTGTGAAAACGGTTGGCTTTGCGATTGTTGGCCAAAATTGTTTGGCGCCCCAGCCATTTGCGGCTGTTGTTTTTTACTCATAAAGCTCTTTATTACTTTAAACAGTACAAATGCAGCTACTGCCAATAAGATCATTTCAAGGAACTGGAAGCCTTCAAAGTCATCACCAAGCATTGCTGCAATTAGGCCGCCAGCCAATAGGCCGCCTAGAACACCTGCCATAATGCCTTTTTTGCTTGATTTTTTCTTAGCGCCTTGCTGAGCAGCAAGAGATTTTGTATCTACTTGCTTTTTTTGTTGAACAGTGGATGTCTGATGTGTTTTGCCTTTCTTTTTACCGCCAAACTTTTTACGAGCTTCAGCATCAAAAGCTGTTGCAAACAACATCGAAACGATAGTCAATAAAACAAAAAATTGTTTCATGGTTTTCCTCTAAGTTTAAATACTGCCTGTTATTTTAAAGAAAATAACGGATGAAATGAACTAAATTAGGTTGGTTTTAGGAACAAATAAGGCGCTTAGTGCGCCTTATTTTTATAGCCAGCGTAAGGAGTTGTTGACTTCACCTTGATATTTTTCAATAGGCGTTCCAACATTCGCAACTAATATGGTGTCTGCATATTTACCTTTGTTGATAGAGCCTGCAAATCTTTCATCATTAAAATGGGACTTACCATCTCTATAATCATTGCTATCACTTGGTACAATAAAAACCGTCATGGGGCCGTGTTCAGATTGAAAAATTAAGTGCAAGCTTCTTTGGCCTTTAAAGTTACAAAAAGTCGCATAGGTCACTTTACCGGGCATCGCTTCTAACTTACCGCCAAGCATAGCCAGTTTTTCATTAACGACCTGTAAGGTTACTTCTTTATTAAGCCTTAACGCGCTTTCCTCATAATAAACATGCTCTAAAGCATGCTCACCTGCATGAAGAGGGGCGTGAACTGCTGAGCTAAAATACACCAAAACCGCAAGCATCACCGACGCCGCTGAAGCGATGGGTACCGAGAATCGTCTATACCAAGCGATATTGACCACATTAGATGATGTTACCGGTTTCGGCTCTTCTTCAACTTGCGCAAGCAGTTTTGCTTGTAAGTCACTGGGAACCGGTACTTTAAATGCATCGCCCAGCATAGTATCAAAATCTTGCGCTTCATCAACTAAGCGCTGCTTTTCCGGATCACCCTTTGCTTCTTGGGCAAGCTGCTCATCGTTTGGATCTGCGAACAGGCGACGACGAAATTCTAAATCATCCATCAGTTTGATGCCCCCTTTGCTGATTCATTCACGTTGGTTAATGCCTCTTTTAGCTGATTTCTCGCTCGATACAATCTAGTCATGACTGTGTTTTTGTTTAACTCCAAAATTTCTGCGATTTCATCACCTGAACAACCCATGACAACCTGCAGTAACAGTGGTTCACGATATTCAGATGCTAATTGGCTAATTTGTCTTTGCACAACAGTTTGTTCCATTTCGTCGTCTAATGACGTGCTTTTGGTGTCCTCTAGTGTGTCGTGCTCAACATCCGCATAGTCAAATTGTTTTCTTTCAAAACGACGTGCATTTTCTCGTCGTAATATTGTTAATAACCAAGATTTGGCTGCTTTTTCATCTTGCAAGGCGTCTAAAGAACGCCACGCTCTTAAAAAAGTCTCTTGAACCAAATCTTCTGCAATAGTTGGATCTTGGCACAGCCAATAGGCAAAGCGGTAAAGCTCTGTATGGTAGACCTGTACCAACGATTCGTAACGTTTTTGTTTTTGGGTCATGCTAACTAGACCTTGTCTTTAGCAATATTATTTCACTTTTCGCCATATTATTTTAATACAACTGCTCGAGGCGATTCTGAGTGCCTGATTTTACACGCTTTTCAGCACTAATTATTTTTTTGTACAGCGAGAGAGTATCTACATCAGATTCGTTTGCACTATAAAGGGATGCTTGCAGTTTTGCAATTTCGTCCCTGATTTCGGTGTCTTGCTTATTAAGCCAAGCCTTAACAGTGAGTTTCTGACCGGTTTCTACATATTTTCTCAATGACTTGTAAAATGCACCAGCATCACCTTGTTTTGCGGCCAATGATAGCTCTTTTACCAAAGCAGAAATGTCCGCTTCTTGCTCTTTAATGCTATGAGTAGGCGCAGGAGGTAGCTGCCTGCGAGACTTAACCAGCCAAATAACCATTGTAATAACCCACAGTATGTAGCCAAAAGTCGAGATTGCCCAGTCGATGACCGATTTTTCAGCTTCTTTATAAACAATTTGTGGTTCAACAGCCGTTAGACTTTGGTCATTATTTGTCGATGTCTGTACTTCTTCTGGTTGGCTGGGGATTTGAGGTTGATTTGGATCTGCGACGACTTCAATTGTGCGAGCAGGCAAAGTTGCATACTGAACTCTGTTTATGACGGTGTTAAACCATGGAAGTTTTACTTCAGGTAAAGTATAAACACCCGGTTTTTGAGGCAGGATAGCGTATGACGCAACAAGCTGGGATATTACACGCCCATCCCGTGCCATTTGGTTTCTATCAGTTTCATCAGGGTAAATCCTGAAGCCACTAACACTGGGTACATCAATATCAGGCATCTGCTCTTTTGTGATCCCAAGTGCTGTAAGTGTAAAAGTGCGTGTGATAGGAGAGCCTACCACTACTTTATTGTCACTTGGTTGCCATTCTTCCGCTAAATTAACCAATTCACTGGGTAACCAGTCGCCACGATAATCGTTCGGGATTGGCTTGACTTCCACATCAATGGTTTCGCCAATTGCGCTCATTGCCATTCGGCGATAGCCTTCTCTTACTTGACCATTAAATACGGGTGGATCGATACTGAATGTACCACTCTTTTGCGGTTGGATCAGGTAATTTCTTGTGATGACTCTATAGCGTCGACCCTCAACGATTTCGTAATCTTCTTTTTGCTGGCCCATGGCGGTCAAGGTCGCGTCTGTCATAACTGGTTCACTGAGCTGCGCTTCAATTAAATCCTTACCGATATAGAGTTTCATCGTATAAAGTGCCGCCTGTTGAACGTACAGGGATTGAGGCTCTAAACTCACCTTAATAAACACGTCCTTTTGTTCACTGGCATCTTGGTCACGCGCTACGATCTTAATATTAAGCGGTTGGCTTTGCTCACCTGCAACTTCAAACGATGGGATTGTAAAATCACCTGCACGTCTAGACATGACTTGCATTTGCCAAGTCGTAGCACTGCTCATACTACCGTTGATTATTTGTGTTCGAGAACTTGTGCTGATAGGACCTGTTACAAAGCGTTGAGATAGGGCAGAGGTGTCTGGCATTTGGCCAGATACTTTTCCATTTGCTTCTATCGTAAGGGTGAAATACTCTCCCACCAGCACTGGGTTTTTGTCCACACTTGCAGTCAGCTTATCAATGGCCCAAGCGGGTAGTGCGAGCGCAAAGATTAAAAAATAAATAGCATTTCGCATTACCATGACTTTTCTGCTCCTACTGGTTGTCTTTGTTGTTGTCTCTGTCTTGATTCTAAAAGCATTTTATTCTTTAGAAGAATGGCTGGATCATCCGGTACTCGGCGTAAAAGTTGATCTAGCTGCTGAGCTTTTTCCTTTTCTTCGGGAGTTAATTCTCTCATTTGACCCTGAACTTGTTGTTTGCTCTGCTCACCCTGAGCTTCATTTGGCTGAGTTTTATCAACTTGCTGAGGTTGGGGCTGTCCGTCAGACTCTTGCTCTGACTCTTTATTGGCAAGTTCTGGTTGGTTTTGATTCTCTCTTTCTTGTTGCTCCTCACCATTGGCATTTTGTGATTGTTCACTTTGTTGCTCGTCGGACTCATTCCCTTGCGAGTCTTGCTGCTGAGCATCTTGTTCGCCTTGTTGGTCAGAGTTAGATTGAGACTGTTCCTGAGACTGCTGTTGATCGCCTTCTTGTTGTTCAGAAGACTGTTGGTCCTGCTGCTGGTCATTTTGGTCAGAGTTTTGTTGGTTTTGTTGCTGTTCTTTGAGCTGTTCTACCAAAGCTTTATTTTGTTTCGCTTGTTCGAATTCAGGGTTGATATCCAGTGCTCTGTTATATGCATCTATGGCTTCATTCAACTTACCAAGTTGAGCGAGTGCATTGCCAAGGTTGTACTGACCAATTGAAGAATCCGACTGAGCAAGCACATTAGCGGCTTGCTCAAATTCACCTTGTTGGTACAAAGCGGCCCCTTTTAGTGTTAGGTCGTGCGCCGAGCCTGCACTTTCATAATCTTTCTCTTGGTAGGCTGAAAGCGCATTTTGGTCGGTATTTTTAAACCATGATTGCCACTCGGCAGCATAGGACGGTGTACTTGGCAGGTAAGCAAATAGTGTAAAACATAATGCTAGGGCGCTTTTTCTAAAAGCAATTAATGCCAACGGCAAGATAACAAACAACAAATACTTTCCCGCATCTATACGCCATAGAGTTTCATTTGGTTGATCAGGTTGCTCTATATCGCTTCTTTGTATATTTGAAAATGATTGAATATCCGAATTATCAGGTGCATAGCTTGCGTAATTCCCCCCTAATCTTTGAGCAAGCGACTTTAATCTGTCTACATAAAGCTTAGGAACTACAATCTGCCCATACCGGTCTTTTAAGAAGCCTCCTTCTGGTACGCTAATTGGTGCACCTTGGACCGTACCCACACCGTAAACATGCAGCGTATAACCGCTATTGGACAGCATAGATTGAATATCTGTGACTTCGTCTGTTTCTACTTCATCGGTGACGAGTATTATTTCACCTTGTGTATAGTTGGCTTGTTCTAACAGCGTTTTAGCTTGGTCGATACCTGCAAGCACATTTGACCCTTTGCCAGGCATAATTTGTGGACTGATGCTTGGTACTAGGTTTTCCAGTGTTTTGATGTCACTCGTAAGAGGAGAAACAATAAATGCATCTTGCGCATATGCTACAAGCGCCGTGTCACCTTCTTTAAATAGTTGAAGCATATCGAGCGTTTTGAATCTAGCTTGCGTTAGTCTATTTGGTGCGATATCGGTTGAATACATGGAGTAAGACATATCCATGACAATAACGCGTGCTTGTTTTGCTGTGAATACTGGGACACTTTGTTTCTCGATGCTTGGGCCTGCTATTGCTAATATGCTAAGAAATAAAATGAGGCCTGTAAGCCAAGAGGATTGACTCACTTTTTGCTCATCGCTTTTCGCAAGAACAACGTTCGCTAAATGTGGGGCAATAATCTGAGTCTCTTGCGTGCTAGCGCGTTTATACCACTGAATTATTGTTATGATGGCCCACGGTACGAGAAGCCATAGCAAATCTGGGCGGATGAACTGAAATTCGGTCATATTACTTTTCTCGCCTCCATTGTTTCGCGGCGCGTATAAGGATCGCGAGCGCCCATAGTGCTATCGCCATTAGCAAAGGGATATAAAAGAGCGCGAGTTTGGGTCTGAATGTTTCATCTTCATCGGTGATTGGTTCAAGGTTGTCTAATTCAGCATAAATTTGCTGAAGGCCCTGAACGTTTTTTGCACGAAAGTATTTTCCACCAGTTTCATCAGCAATATGTGTCAGGGTTTGCTCATCAATGCTGTTGCCACCCATACTGCCCATTGAAAAAAATCCTAAATTCCTGCGTCCATCAGATCCGACACCTACGGTATACACTTTTATACCCTCTTCGCGAGCGAGTATCAGTGCTTCATCGGGTTCTAAATTACCGGCAGTGTTTCTTCCATCTGTAAGTAAAATTAAAATGCGATTACTTTCTTCTTTTTGATTAAAACGCTTTACCGCCAACCCAAGTGCATCGCCGATCGCAGTTGCTCTGCCAACGAGGCCAATTTGTGACTCTTGAAGCATTTGACTGACAGTATTGATGTCACGAGTAAGTGGTGTTTGTAAAAATGCCGTATCCGCAAAAAGGATTAGCCCTAATCGGTCACCTTGTCGTTCTTCAATAAAATCACTGAGCACTGCTTTAACCACTGACAGACGATCGACGTAACGACCATTATATTCCATGTCTTCTTCTGCCATCGAGTGCGAGAGGTCCACGGCAAGCATTATATCTCGCCCTTCACTGGGCAAAGTAATGGGGTCGTCAAGCCAACTTGGGTTACTTAATGCTGTGACAAGGAGTAACCATATTAATATTTCTAACCAATTTTTTGCTGCAGAAATTGGCTGTACTTCAGCGCCTTTAGTACCTAACGTGGCATAGCTGGGCATACGTATTTTTTGTAAAGCCTTCGCTGGCCGAGGTTTGACTTTGGCAATGAGCCAAGGGAGTGGAAGCAGTAAAAACGCCAAAGGCCATTCAAATTCAAACATCTAGGCGCTCCTTTATTTTGTATGTTTTTATTGCCTCTAAGAGTTTAGGAAGTAATTCCGAACTCGAGTTTGGGTTGTATAGCGACACAATATCTTGTTCTTGAAAATTTGCTTTAGTTAACTGGTTTAATGTTTTACACCAAGTTGCACTTGATTGAGCAGCCATGTTGTTACCGTAATAGTGCTTTGTCAGTCGCTTTAACACACCGTGTAAAGCTAATGGGTCAGCTTGATATTGAGCGCTTAGCGCTATGGCTTCTCTCTTTGCTGCGCCAAATTGCCAACGACGGTAAGTAATAATGGCGAGACCCAATATAAGTGCGGAGCAAAACAGTATAAGTGCCCACATAGGTAAAGACAGTGGCCACCAAGCAACCTGTTCGGGTGGTAAAACGTCATTTAGGGCATCGAGTGGAGAGGGAGTCATAAATGTTACCTAGAGAGCTGGGTTTCCAATGGTAGAGCGGCAGAAAAATTAAGCATGGTCATGCCCGAGCGACTTAAACGCTGAAGCCGCGTACTAAACACATGTTCCGCCTGCTGCGCGAATTTTTCTCTAAATTTTTTGTCGCCAAGCGGCAGGGTCCATGAGGTTTGTGCACCTTGAATTTCGATGGCATCGCTGTATTCAGGTAATTGGTGCTCAAAAGGATCGCTGACTTGGCATCCAATAAGTTCACAATGGCGACTCAAGCCCTCAAGTAATGAAAAGCTCTCATCGTTTAAGTCTGAAAAATCGGATATGAGATAGATTAAACTGCCAGGTTTAGCAAGGTGTTTGAGGCGCCTTAAGTTTTCATTAAAACGACTTTGCAAAGGCGTGTCTCTATTCGCTAGGCTTGTTTCATGCACATCACACAATTGATGACAAAATGCCAACACACCTTTGTCGCGAGCAGTTGGTTTTAGCTCATGATGGCTGTGTTCCGAAAATACGACTCCGCCCAACCTATCGCCTCGTTGGGTGGCTGACCATGCGACAAGTGCGCTCAAGTGAGCCGCTTGCACTGACTTAAGCAGTAACTGACTGCCAAACAACATACTGTTTGATAGATCTGTGAAAATAAAAACAGGGCGCTCTTTTTCTTCTTGATATAGCTTAGTATGCGCTTCACCAGTACGGGCAGTGACCCGCCAATCAATGGCGCGGATGTCATCTCCGTATTGGTACTGGCGTACTTCTGCAAATTCCATCCCTCGCCCTTTGTGTGGTGCGAGGTATTGCCCTGCTTGTGCACTGCGGATCTGTCCTTTGGGCTTTAAATCAAGTAAACGTGACTTCGCTTTATAATAAAGCAGTTCTTTTAATCCTAATTCAAAGCCGTTGCTATGACTATTAGAAAACCAGCTCGTTGTGTCTATATTCGCTTTCATATAAATCAGCCAAGTTTATGGCACTGGCACTAGCTCGAGAATACGGCTGATCACTTGGTCTTTCGTGATGCCATCAGCTTGTGCTTCGTAGCTCAGAATGATGCGATGTCTCAGTACATCATGCAAAACAGCTTGAATATCATCTGGCGTTACAAAGTCTCGTTGTTGTAACCAAGCGTGCGCTCTTGCACATTTATCCAAAGCGATTGTCGCTCGTGGACTTGCGCCAAGTTCGATCCATGCGCCTAACTGCTCATCCAATTTTGCGGCTTCTCGAGTCGCAATAATCAACTGGACTAAATATTGTTCCAAAGGTTCTGCCAAGTGTAATGCTAAAACCTTCTTGCGAGCTTCAAACAATGTTTGTTGGCTAATTGGGCTAAAGGTGACTTTTTTATCACTAAGCGCTTCACCCCGAGTCAAACGGAGTATCTCTAACTCAGTTTGCGCGTCAGGGTAGTCAATATTCAGATGCAGTAAAAATCTGTCTAACTGTGCTTCTGGTAGAGGGTATGTACCTTCTTGCTCCAACGGGTTTTGTGTTGCCATTACCATGAATAAATCTGGCAATGGGTATGTTGTTTTACCTACCGTAACTTGCCTTTCAGCCATCGCTTCTAGCAGTGCCGACTGTACTTTTGCTGGCGCACGGTTAATTTCATCGGCCAAAATCAAATTATGAAAAAGTGGCCCTTTTTCAAATACAAACTCACTGGTTTGTTGTCTATATATATCGGTACCAGTAATATCTGCTGGCAACAAATCTGGGGTAAACTGAACTCGTTGAAAACTACCCTCAATACCTTTTGCCAAAGCATTGACTGCACGTGTTTTAGCTAATCCAGGCGGACCTTCTACTAACAAATGTCCGTCAGCTAAAATTGCAATAAGAAGTGCTTCAGTAAGGTCAGGTTGACCTAAGATTTGCGTATCTAAAAATTTTTTTAGTTCAGTAAACTCATTAACTGCCATGCTTGTTTGTCCTTGTTCTGACAAATTTGTTGCTTATTTATATGGATTGAAAAGGAAAACTCAAGCTTTTGAGGTGTATTTCCGCTTTTTTTCTTAGACCGTATATTTGGGTTTAGTTCCAAACTTTTAATATATTTTTCAGCAACTTTTTGAATTGTACAATTTTCGCGCTAAGTTTAATTTGCACTGTGATTTTACAGACAATTTTTAAATTTCTATTGGCATAACGGATTCGGTTGTTTAGAATCGGATTAAAATAACAGGTCAGACCTGTCAGCGGGAGAGCAAAATTCATGTCTGAACAAAACATACTAAAAACAATAAACGGAGACCGTATTGCCATTGTCAGTGGTCTGCGAACTCCATTTGCAAAACAAGCTACTGCTTATCACCATGTGCCAGCATTAGATTTGGGAAAAACCGTTGTCAATGAAATGCTTGAGCGTTTGAACATCGATAAGAAAGAAATCGACCAACTCGTTTTTGGCCAAGTTGTTCAAATGCCTGAAGCGCCAAATATTGCTCGCGAAATTGTATTAGGAACGGGGATGCCTGTCTCCGTGGATGCGTATTCTGTATCACGCGCGTGTGCAACCAGTTTTCAAGCGGTTGCTAACGTCGCGGAGTCAATTATCGCAGGTCATACTGCTGTTGGTATCGCGGGCGGTGCTGATTCTTCATCTGTCTTACCTATTGGTGTTAGTAAAAAGCTCGCGGGCAGTTTAGTTGACCTAAATAAAGCACGCACTTTAGGTCAAAGACTGAAGATTTTTTCTAAGCTACGCCTCAAAGATTTATTACCTGTTCCTCCAGCAGTTGCAGAATACTCTACCGGATTGTCTATGGGGGATACGGCAGAGCAAATGGCCAAAACGCACGGCATTAGCCGAGAAGAGCAAGATGCACTCGCGCATCGTTCTCACTCACTGGCTGCAAAAGCTTGGGATGATGGTCTGTTGTCTCAAGAAGTTATGACTGCACATGTTGAACCGTACAAAGGTTTCATTGATAAAGATAATAATATAAGAGCGAACTCTTCATTAGAGGGCTATGCTAAGTTACGCCCTGTATTCGATAGGAAACACGGCTCAGTGACTGCTGCAAATGCAACGCCACTGACTGATGGTGCCGCTGCGGTGTTAATGATGAGCGAAAGCAAAGCAAAAGCACTGGGCTATGAAATTCTAGGTTATGTGCGTTCATACGCATTTTCTGCCATTGGTGTGCATGAAGATATGCTAATGGGGCCTGCACATTCAACACCTCTGGCCCTCGATAGAGCAGGCATTGAATTGAAAGATTTAGATCTTATCGAGATGCATGAGGCATTTGCAGCTCAGGCTCTTGCGAATGTGAAAATGTTTGCTTCTGATAAATTTGCACAAGAAAAGCTAGGTCGCAGTAAAGCGATTGGTGAAATAGATATGGATAAATTTAACGTCAATGGTGGTTCTTTGGCTTATGGACACCCATTTGCAGCAACTGGAGCTCGATTAATCACTCAGAGTTTAAACGAACTTAAACGTCGAGGTGGTGGACTAGCGCTTACAACAGCGTGTGCAGCCGGTGGTTTAGGTGCGGCTTTTGTATTGGAGAGTGCATAAATGTCAGTATTTAGTTATGAATTGAATAGTCACAAAGTAGCGTTAGTTACAATCGATGTGCCCGGTGAAAAAATGAACACGCTGCGTGATTCATTTGCCGATGAGTTGCTGGAGATCTTAGAGCAAGGTAGAAACGACGATGTAACAGGTATGGTATTTATCAGCGGTAAATCAGATAACTTTATTGCTGGTGCTGATATTAAAATGCTAGACAATGCAAATACTCGCGAAGATGCACTACGCCTTTCTGAAATGTGCCAGCAAGCATTTTTTAAAATGAAGGCGCTACCTTACCCGACTGTAGCAGCTATCCATGGTGCTGCGCTCGGTGGTGGACTAGAGTTTGCTTTGGCTTGTGATTATCGAGTTTGTACAAGTGATGACAAAACTAAACTTGGGTTACCTGAGGTTCAATTGGGCTTACTGCCTGGTGGCGGTGGCACGCAAAGGCTTCCTAAACTTGTCGGTATTCAAAAAGCACTGGAGTGGATGCTCACTGGTAAACAAGTTAGGGCTAAACAGGCGAGCAAAACGGGATTGGTTGATGACTGTGTACCTCAAAGTATTTTAATGGATGTTGCGGTAAAACTGGCAAGAAAAGGAAAACCAAAGCCACGTAAACCGAAACTAGACAAGTTAAGCCAGCTCTTGGAATCAAATCCGTTTGGCAGAAATGTGATTTTCAAAAAAGCGCAAGAAAATGTTGAAAAGAAAACGGGTGGACATTACCCAGCGCCTTTTGCAATTATCAAAGCGGTAAGAGCTTCTGTAGAACTGGACGAATTAAAAGCTTACAAAACTGAAGCTGAAGGTTTTGCAGATTTAGTAATGACTGAAGTATCTCGTTCATTGCGTGGTATTTTCTTCGCGACCACAGAAATGAAAAAAGAGTGGCAAAGCGACAGTAACGCAAAGATTGAACGCGCTGCGGTACTGGGCGGCGGCTTGATGGGTGCTGGTATTACCCACGTAAGTGCTGCTAAAGCAGGCGTACGCGTGCGCATTAAAGATGTTGCCCATCAAGGGATCAGTAATGCGCTAAACTATAGCTACAAGATTTTATCGAAAAAACAAAAGCGCCGTATTCTATCTAAAGCTGAGATGCAGTCGACCATGAATAGCATCACAGGCACAACGGATTACAGTGGTTTTAAAGATATCGATATTGTGATTGAAGCGGTCTTTGAAGATCTTGCCCTTAAGCAAGGGATGGTTGCAGACATCGAAAAAGAATGTTCTCAAAGCACGATATTTGCAAGTAACACTTCGTCGTTGCCGATTGCCCAGATTGCTGAAAAGGCGGCACGCCCAGAAAATGTAATTGGTTTACATTATTTCTCTCCTGTGGAGAAAATGCCACTGGTAGAGATTATTCCTCACGAAGGCACCTCTGAAGAGACTATTTCAAAAACAGTCAATTTCTCACGTAAACAAGGTAAAACACCAATTGTTGTTAAAGACAAAGCTGGTTTTTACGTCAACCGAATACTCGCGCCATATGTCAATGAAGCTGCTAACTTGCTATTAGCAGGCGAGCCAATTGAGAAAATTGATGCTGCGTTGGTTGAATTCGGTTTCCCTGTTGGGCCGTTGGCGTTACTTGACGAAGTCGGCATAGATATTGGTTCAAAAATAGCCCCAATTCTTGAAAAAGAACTAGGAGAGCGATTTAAGGCGCCAAATGCCTTCGAGCGTATGATAGATAACAAGCGCTTGGGTCGCAAAACGGGCAGAGGTTTTTACTCTTACGAAGGCAAGAAGGGTAAAAAAGTGGATGAGTCAGTCTATGAGCTGCTAGGCATTACCCAAGCGCCAAGGCTAAACAAGCAAGAAATTGCCAACCGTTGTGTTGCTCAAATGCTGAATGAGGCCTCAAGGTGTCTTGATGAGGGGATTATTGCATCAGCGCGTGACGGTGATATTGGAGCTATTTTTGGTATAGGGTTCCCACCATTCTTGGGCGGCCCATTTAGTTATATGGATAAACGCGGTATCAATAAAGTTTGCTCTGAGCTTTCGACCTATGCAACAGAGAATGAGGTGTTCACACCTTCTGAACCGCTAAGAGCCAAAGCTGAGGCTGGCGAAGGTTATTACGGCTAAAGTTCAACTTTGAAAACACCCCAATTATTGGGGTGTTTTTTTACATCAATACAAATCTATCCCTTGCCGTTGGTTTGAGAGTAACTCAAGCTTTTCGCAGGTAATAAAAATTCAGCGTATATCTCGTAAGGGGTCCTTTTATCCTGTATCTAGGAGTGCGATGAGTTAAATTGGCTTCAGCTTTAATTGGTTCATGGCAAATGCTGGCAAGAGATGTCACCGATGCTGCTTTTGATTTTAAAGCGCACTTTCTAGTTATGCGACGCAGTATCATGGTAGCTAGCCGTTTGTTCTAAGAACTACTATCGGTCTATTCTCTCTCTTCTTTAACATTGCTTTGTGTTTTATCCGGGGCTGAAAAGTTCGTTGATCTATTTTCGTGCTCAATGAGTACAAGCTATAAACTATTTTTGGCAAAATTTGAGCGATTGTAAGGCTATGTAAAGTTTGTTGAGTCATCGCTTTGTCGCACACTAAACTAAAATAATATTCATAGACTCTTTAGGAATAGAGAATAATGTGGCAAAACATAGTGCTTGTTGTTGCTGTATCAGGCGTTTTAGTTGGTTGTAATTCGACTGCTCAAATCGCAGAAAACTACCGAAGCGAACTAAAAATACCTGATAAGTGGCTGCAAACGCATACTCAGGGTGAAGTACAGCAAAGCTGGTTAACACAGCTTGAAAACCCGCAAGTGCACGAGTTGGTAGCACAGGCTTTGAGTAACAATTTATCAATTGCCAAACAAGCAACAGAGATTGAAGCGGCTCGTCAAAGGTTAATTGCCACAGGCAGTGCACTTTGGCCAAGCCTTGAAGTTTCGTTTGATAGCGCAAGACGTAAAGCTGCAAATACCGGAGCACTTTCTACCACCCATGGACTTGGTCTGAAAGCCAGCTATGAGTTAGATTTGTGGGGGAAACTGGCTGCTGATGAGCGCCAAGCCAATTTGGAGGTCATGACTAGCCAAGCCGGGTTTATGCAGCAACAATATAACTTGGTTGCAGATGTGGTGATAAGTTGGTTCTCAGTAATTGAAGGACAAAAGCAGTTAGAGTTGCTTTATCAGCGCTTAGAGCTCGTCGAGCAAAACTTGGACATTATCGAAAATGGTTACAAACAAGGATTAAATAGTGCTTTAGATGTGTATTTAACTCGCAATGAGTACAGCAACGAGCAAGCAAAAGTTGCTCAGCAGGGCGCTTTAGTCAGCGAAAGAAAAAGAAGCCTTGAGCGCTTAATCGGTGAATATCCCAGCGCTCAGTTGTTAGTGGAAGCTGATTTACCATTATTAAATTCAAACATCACCATGGGTGTACCCTCCGAGCTGGTTAGTCGTAAACCTGCTTTGTTATCAAGTTGGTATCAACTTTTAGCACAAGACGCGGCACTTGCTTTCGCGCACAAAAGTCGTTTCCCGAGTATCAATTTAACTGCGAATTATGGCTCCAGTAGCATCAACTTTAATGACGCCTTTTCAATGTCTTCAGCAGGCTGGTCATTATTATCCGGTATCTCGGCGCCGCTATTTAATGCAGGCCGACTGGCTGCCAATGAAGAGTTAGCTCGGGTGCAATTGAAAGCACAAGAGTTGTCTTACCTCGATAGTCTACAAGACGCATTTACAGAAGTTGAAAATGGAATAAGCCAAGAACAAGCATTACGCACCAGATATTCAGAAACGCTGATTTCAGAGAAAAACGCTAAATTGGCTGAACAATTATCTTTTGAGCAATATCAAAAAGGTCTGGTTAGTTACACCACAGTGTTAGATGCACAAAAGCGTTCGTTTGAAGCGCAAAGCAGTCTCATTTCAATAAAAAATGAATTAATTAAAAATCGTGTGGCGCTCCATCTCGCATTGGGCGGAGACTTTAAATTATCTCAGCCTGAGGAAAACAATAATGAATCTAGTTAAAAAATTTATTTTGCCATTAGCTGTATTGGCTATATCAATTGTGTTGGTGATTTTTATCACTTCTAATCCTCCAAAGGCAAAGCGCGGTCAAGGTAAACCTCAAGCGCAAATGACGGTAGATTTTGAAACCATTTCTGCAGCCCCTTTTACGATGAAAATCAGGAGTTATGGCGTTGTACAGCCTCGAACGCAAAGCATGCTGGTGGCGCAAGTTTCAGGCCAGATAAGCGAAATAAACGATAGCTTTAGAGATGGAGGATTTTTCGAAAAAGGTGAATTGCTACTGCGTATCGACGACCGAGATTACAGAGCTGAGGTACAAGTAGCTAAAGCAACGCTGTTGAGCGCACAGCAAAGCCTTCTAGAGGAAGAAGCGCGTGGAAAGCAAGCTGAAATTGATTGGCAAAGGCTAGGCGATGGGACTAAACCCAGCGAATTGGTGCTGCGAAAACCACAATTAGCCGCGCAGCAGGCAAATGTACTTTCGGCACAGGCGAAGCTTGCTCAAGCAGAGTTGGCGCTTGAGCGAACGCAAATAATCGCTCCATTTGCTGGTCGTATTTTGAGTAAAAAAGTTGACCTTGGACAGGTGATCTCGACGAATAGCCAACTCGCTGAAATTTATGCCATTGACTATGTGGAAGTTAGGCTACCGATAAACAATAGAGATTTGGTGTTTTTAACATTACCGGAACAGTCTAGAGAGGGGACACAGCATGGCGAGCTTGCCGAAGTAATATTAAGCTCTGATTTGGGCATTGAGCAACAGTGGATTGGCAACATTGTACGAACTGAAGGTGCCATTAGTGAGCAGTCTCAGCAGTTATATGTGGTCGCGCAGATTGACGACCCATATTCAGTTAAGCGACAAGACAACTTTGCCATAAAAATTGGTCAATACGTGAATGCAGAGATAACTGGCCGAACACTCAGTAAGGCAATCAGTATTCCCAACAGTGCAATTTACCAAGGCAGCTACGTTTATGTATTAGATAACAACAACCTACTGATGCGAAGAGATGTCACACTTGCTTGGCAAAGTGATGAGCGCGCGATTATTAAGTCGGGTTTGTCTGAAGGCATGAGGTTAGTGACAACGCCTCTTGGCCAAGTAAGTTCAGGAACTCGTGTAGCCGTTATGAACCCGTCGCTGCAAAAAGACAAAAGTAAGGCGAGAAGCTGGGAGCAACTGACTGAAAAGCAGCAGCGCAGAGTGGAAAAAATAGCAGCAGAGCGCGGCGTTAGTGTAGAGCAAGTTTTAGCTGAAAGACTGCAAAAAACGCAGGAGAAGGGCATATGATTGCTTGGTTTACTCGAAATTCAGTTGCCGCCAACTTGCTTATGATCTCTATTTTGTTTGGAGGTTTATTTGCGCTATCTACAAAAATTCCATTAGAAGTTTTTCCGTCATTTGAAACGGATAGGATCAGCATCAGTATGACACTCAGAGGTGCCACACCTGAAGATGTCGAACAAGGTGTTTCGATCCGAATAGAGGAAGCTGTACAAGACTTAGAGGGCATCGAAAAGATTTCAAGCCGCTCTGCTGAGGGATCTGCAAATGTCACGATAGAGGTCGAAAACGGTTATGACCCCCGTGAAATGCTGGCAGATGTAAAAAGTAGAGTCGATGCAATCAATACTTTCCCAGCAGATGCCGAAAAACCAGTCATTTCACTTGCTGAGCGTAAAAGGGATGTCATTACGGTAACCGTAGCTGGAAGCTACTCAGAAAAGGAAACGCGAGAGTTTGCTGAACAGGTGAGAGACGATTTGTTACGTATACCTGGCGTCACACAAGTCGATTTAGACGGCGTGCGTGATTATGAAGTGGCGATAGAAGTTAGCCAAGACAAGCTACGGCAATATGAATTAACCATAAATCAGATTGCTGATCTGATTGGGAAGTCTAGTGCGGACATATCCGCAGGAAACTTAAAGTCGTCAGGTGGAGATATATTACTGCGCTCAAAGGGACAGGCATACCGTAAAGATGAATTTGCGAATATTGCGATAAAAACCAATGCAGATGGTTCGGTAATTTACCTGTCTGATGTGGCCAATATCATTGATGGCTTTGAAGAAACGCCGGTTAGAACCCGGTTTAACGGGAAACAAGCCGCCTTTATTGAGGTGTATCGCATTGGTCAACAAAGCGCCATCGAGGTTGCTGATAAAGTTAAAAGCTATATAGAAAATCGCCAAGATTCATTACCCTACGGCTACGAGCTGAGTTACTGGGATGATGACTCTGTCATTGTCAAAAAGCGTATTGCCACACTGACTTCTAATGCATTGCAAGGTGGTATTCTGGTCCTTGCATTACTTACGCTTTTTCTTAGACCTGCGATTGCGTTTTGGGTTTTTATTGGCATCCCAGTATCGTTTATGGGGGCGTTTATTGCGTTGCCACTCTTTGGTATGAGTTTGAATATAATGAGCTTGTTTGGGTTCATCCTTGTACTTGGTATTGTCGTAGATGATGCAATAGTAACAGGTGAAAACATATACACGCATCTCAACAGCTCGGAATCAGGTGAAATGGCGGCGATTAAAGGCACCCAAGAGGTAGCAACCCCCGTTACCTTTGGCATTTTAACAACGGTGGCTGCATTTTTACCGCTCGCATTTATTGATGGGGTACGTGGTGCCATTTTTGCGCAAATTCCGGCAGTTGTGATCCCTGTTTTATTGATGTCTTTGATTGAGTCCAAATTCGTACTGCCCGCGCACTTAAAGAATTTGAAATTGCGAAAAGACAAAGGCAAAGTGAATAAATTCAGCCAATTTCAACAGAACTTTGCTGATGGATTCGAACGTGCAATTTTAAAGTATTATCAACCAGCTTTGAAGGTTGCGGTTTCAAACAAAGCGGTCACGTTAAGTGCATTTGTTGGCGTTTTCATGATTATTGTTGCACTCATTACCAGCGGATGGACCAAGTTTATATTTTTCCCTCGCATTCCAAGTGAAACCGTAAGAGCGAATCTGACCTTACCAACGGGAACCCCATTTGAAGTTACGGCAAAGTACATTGATTTAATGTCAGATAAAGCGCAGTTATTAAAAGAGAAGTACACAGATCCAGAGACTGGGGAAAGTGTTATAACGCATATTTTAGCGACAACAGGTGGGCGTGGTGGCGCTTCAAATTCCGGGCGAGTGCGTTTTGAAATAACCCCGCCTGAATCTCGCTCAGCTTCAATTGATTCTCGGCAATTGGTAAAAGAATGGCGAACACTCATCGGCGTTATTCCAGGAGCCGAAAGCTTGACGTTTAGAGCTGAAATAGGGCGCTCTAGCGATCCGATTGATGTACAAATGACTGGCACCTCTCTTGAAGTACTGAAAGACGCCGCTGAAAAAGTCAAAGCGCAGTTAGCGACTTTTCCAACCGTATTTGATATCACAGATAGCTTGAGCGATGGTAAAGAAGAGCTACAAATAGAACTAACAGAGCAGGGCAAGGCGCTGGGGTTAACCCGCACAGATGTATCTCGACAAATTAGAAGTGCGTTTTTTGGCGCGCAGGTTCAGCGGATCCAGCGTGGCAGAGATGACGTGAGAGTGATGGTACGTTTACCTCTAGCAGAGCGTAGTAATTTAGCGACGCTTAATACTCTGTTGATAGATACTCCAAACTCCGCTTCAGTGCCGCTGAGCCATGTTGCAACACTGACACCGGGTCAAAGCCCGTCGAACATTTATCGTATAGATCGCTATCGAACAGTCAACATTACGGCAGATATCGAAAAGCAGAATACCAACATGACGGTGTTACAAGAAGAGCTCAAGGTTTTCTTAGATCAACTTGTTTTGCAGTACCCAGGGGTAACCCACTCACTGGAAGGGGAAGCCAAAGAGCAGCGTGAGTCGTTTGGCTCGTTAGGGTGGGCATTATTGTTCGTATTTTTCATTATCTACGCCTTGCTCGCGATCCCGTTTAAATCTTACGTTCAACCGCTAATCGTGATGAGTGTGATCCCATTTGGTCTAATCGGCTCGGTGGTTGGTCATTGGATCATGTCAATGGAGCTCACGATTATGAGCTTATTGGGCATGCTGGCGCTGATAGGCGTTGTGGTCAATGACTCACTGGTTCTAGTCGACTACATTAATAAACAAAGGTCTCGAGGCAAAGAGGTGATGGAGGCCGTATTGACTGCCGGAGCGGCACGATTTAGGCCCGTTATGTTGACTAGTATTACCACATTCTTTGGTTTAATGCCGCTGTTATTTGAGCAAGAAACCCAAGCACAATTTTTAATCCCAATGGCCGTCTCTCTGGGCTTTGGTATTGTGTTTGCGACCTTTATTACGCTGATTTTGGTGCCAGTTAATTATCTTATTTCTGATAAAGTTATAAACTTTAGCAAACAGTTGAGTCCAAAAGCGGCGTAACTGCAATCTGCGTATCAAACTCGTAAGCGCAACCTTGTCTTTTAAGGTTGCGCTTATTGTCACCTTTCGATAGCCCCCGGATTTAATTGTTGCATACATTTCGCAGTATCATCAGCATGCTTATAGGACAAAAAAACGACAGGTTTTAATTAGAGAGCTATCTATTTTTGTTCGGATACTAACTAATTATTGATTGTACTGTAAGTTTGGAGCTTAACATTCAGCCATTTGGATAGGCTTATTGCTTAATTAAAACAATGGCATACGTGTTTTTTGATAAATTCACCAAAGCTTTTGGTAAAAATGTTAACGAATTGCTTATTGTTATAATAATTAGAGGTCTATATAATTTATAATTAATTGAACGTTCAATTAAAAAAGTTATGCCAAAAGTCGGAATGGAACCAATACGTCGTCAGCAGCTAATAGAAGCGACGTTAGAATCAGTTGCAGAGCTAGGTTTGCATGCAACGACTATCAATAGTATTAGTAAACGCGCAGGTTTATCCTCAGGGATCATTAGTCATTATTTTGGTGGAAAGCAGGGCTTGATCGAGGCCACCGTTCGCTACCTTCTGACCAACTTAAAAACCAGTTTGCTGTCTAAAGTTAAACCAAACAGCGATGCCCATACGCGTTTGATGTTCATCGTCGAAGCGAATTTCTCAATGCTCCAACAACAGAGCAAAACGACAAAAACATGGCTAAGTTTTTGGTCGCAATCAATGCATGATGAGCAGCTGCATCGCTTACAAGCTATTAATTCTAAAAGGCTCTATAGCAACTTAGCGTATTCATTTCTCCACTATTTTGAGAAAGATGAAGCGCAGCAAGCTGCTAAGCTAGCCGCAGCTATGATTGATGGGCTGTGGTTACGTGCGGTGCTGAGTAAAGCCGACGAAGAAACGTTCAAAGAAGCCGAGTTGCTGGCCAAGCAATATATCTCATCTCTAATCTCATCTTCTGGAGTACAAGTATGACCACGATGGTTTATCAAAACTTTATTCATGGCGCATTTATCGCGAACCAATCTCAAGAAACATTTCCTGTTAAAAATCCAGCCACTGATGAAGTAATTTATCATGTTGAGGTCGCCGATGAGTATGTTCAGGCTCGCGCAATTGAGAGTGCGAAACAAGGTTTTGCAATATGGTCAGCAATGGCGCCAGTTGAACGCAGCCGGATTTTAAACAAAGCGGTTGCGTTGCTTAGAGAGAGAAATGACGAGCTGGCACGGGTAGAAGTTTTAGATACGGGTAAGCCTATTCAAGAAGCAGATTGCGTTGATATTCAAACAGGCGCCGATGTAATTGAGTATTTCGCGGGCTTGGCACCAACACAAGTGGGTACGCAGCAACCGGTTGGGAGCGACTTTTTTTATACCCGTAAGGAGCCTTTGGGCATTTGTGCAGGTATAGGTGCATGGAATTATCCATTGCAAATTGCTTGCTGGAAGTCGGGCCCAGCGCTTGCGGCAGGCAATAGCTTAATCTTCAAACCTTCCGAAGAGACACCGCTTGGTGCGATTAAACTTGCCGAAATTTTTATAGAAGCAGGTATGCCTCCGGGTGTATTCAACGTAGTTCAAGGCGCTGCACAAGTTGGCCAGTGGTTAACGTCTGACTCTAATATTGAAAAAGTCTCTTTTACTGGTGAAGTTGGGACTGGTAAACGTGTCATGCAGAGTGCCGCGTCTAATCTGAAAGACGTTACGATGGAGTTGGGAGGTAAGTCGCCACTTATCGTATTCGATGATGCGGATGTGTCTGAGGCTGTCAGCGCGGCGATGCTAGGCAACTTTTATACGCAAGGTGAAATTTGTACTAACTGTACAAGGGTGTATGTTCATAAGGATATTTATCAGCGATTTATCGATGAACTTAAAGCGCGTACTGAGCAAAATATTATTGCGGGCAACCCACTTGACCCCGAAGTTAACTTGGGTGCTTTAATTTCCAAAAAACATCAGCAACTTGTTCTTAATTATATAGAAGCCGGTAAAAAGGAAGGCGCGACACTTTTGACAGGTGGTCATCCTATATCACCGCAATCAGCTCCAAACGGGTACTTTGTTGCACCGACGATTTTCGTTGACTGTACAGACGATATGAGCATCGTAAAAGAAGAAATATTCGGGCCTGTAATGAGTGTTCTGATATTTGAAGATGAAGCGGATGTTATTGCTCGGGCAAACAACACTGAACTGGGGTTAGGAGCGGGTGTATTCAGCTTAAATATTCAACGGGCTCATAGGGTGATCCATCAGTTAAATGCGGGCATCTGCTGGATAAATAGCTATGGAAATTCACCGGCTGAAATGCCTGTTGGTGGCTACAAGCAGTCGGGAATTGGTAGAGAAAATGGCATAGAAACGCTTAACAGCTACACACAAACAAAATCTGTGTATGTTGGTATGAGCAAGATAGAAAGCCCGTTCTAGGAGGGCTTATGTCTCAGTTTGATTACATCATTGTTGGTGCTGGCTCTGCCGGTTGTGTTTTGGCAAATCGCCTTTCAGCCGACCCACAGCACAAAGTCCTATTACTTGAAACTGGCGGCTCAGATAAGAGTATCTTCATTAAGATGCCTACTGCGCTCTCTATTCCTATGAATACCGAGAAATATGCTTGGCAATTTCATACCGAGGAAGAGCCATATTTAAACAATCGTAAAATGCACTGTCCGAGAGGAAAAGTGCTAGGCGGTTCTTCATCAATTAATGGCATGGTTTACGTTAGAGGTCATGCAAAGGACTTTGATGAGTGGGAAAGCCATGGTGCTAAAGGTTGGAACTACCAAACGTGTTTACCCTATTTCAAAAAGGCTGAAACTTGGCTGATGGGCGAAGATGATTATCGAGGTGGAGAAGGGCCTGTAGGTGTCAATAACGGCAATAATATGGTGAACCCCCTTTATCGTGCTTTTATTGAGGCCGGAAATGAAGCGGGCTATCCGGTTACCACTGATTACAACGGTGAGCAGCAAGAGGGCTTTGGCCCGATGCATATGACTGTTAAGGATGGGGTTCGCTGCTCCACAAGCCGTGCCTATCTAGATCCAATCAAAGCTCGCAATAACTTGACTGTGGTAACTGGCGCTCAAGTAACACGAGTGTTGTTAGATGGTAAGCATGCAAAAGGTGTGGAATACGCTTTGGGTGATGCTTTAGTGACCGCCATAGCTGATAAAGAGGTTGTTTTAAGCGCTGGGCCAATTGGCTCGCCTCATATCTTGCAGTTGTCAGGCATTGGTGATTCTACGACATTGCAAAAAGCGGCTATTGAAGTAAAACACCATTTGCCAGGCGTGGGTATGAACTTACAAGACCACCTTGAGTTTTACTTTCAATATAAATGCAAACAGCCCATCACGTTAAATGGCAAACTTGGATTGATATCAAAAGGCTTGATTGGTGCCAAGTGGATTTTGAACAAATCAGGGCTGGGTGCGACAAACCATTTCGAGTCGTGTGCATTTATTCGTTCTAAGGCTGGCATCGAGTGGCCTGATATTCAGTATCATTTTTTACCCGCAGCAATTAGATACGATGGTAAATCTGCATTTGAGGGGCACGGGTTTCAGGTTCATGTAGGGCACAATAAACCAAAAAGTCGAGGCTCTGTGCTTGTTCAGTCTAGTGACCCAATGGTTGCTCCAAAAATTCAGTTTAACTATTTACAACATCAAGACGACATAGAAGGGTTTAGGGCCTGTGTGCGCCTTACGCGAGAAATTATTTCGCAATCGGCATTTGATGAATATAGGGAGGGTGAAATCCAGCCAGGTGAGCATATTCAGACCGATGAAGAAATTGACGAGTTTGTACGTCAAGCTGTAGAGAGCGCCTATCATCCGTCTTGTTCGTGCAAGATGGGTGAGGACGATATGGCAGTCGTTGATTCTGAACTTCGAGTGCATGGAATTACAGGGCTACGAGTCGTCGATTCGTCTATCTATCCGACTATACCTAACGGAAACCTCAATGCACCAACGATCATGGTAGCTGAAAAAGCCTCAGATATGATTTTAGGGAATAAACCTTTGCCACCCTCTACGGCAATCACTTTTATTCATCCCGATTGGCGTCATCAACAACGTTAAATATTTAAAGAATTCGTCTAGTGCTGGTCTTTGAACCATCATTCGCTTGCTGAGGCGTGTCCATCCTTATCTAGGTTAGGAAAAATAAGCAAGCATAATAATTACAACCTTAAACGGAAAAATATATGAGTTATTTTTACTTATTTTGGGAGGGCGATAATGACCATTTGGCTTAGCGCAGGCGTATTATTTACCCTTCTATCTATCGCTTTTATTCTTTACAAATGGGGCTGCGTTCAAGTTGTGGGCGTGACTCCAGTTAAAACATTTACATTTATCGCGATTTTATTTACTTCGGGACTTGATGTCGGTTTGATCATGTTTCCATTAACCGAGTTTGCAGGTTACGCAGACATAAGCGCAAGCCCAGAATATGGATTTACCAACCCGCTCGCCATTGAGTTTGGATTTTGGGGATTTCTAATCTGGGGGTTTTATTTCCTGACCTGTTTTTATTTCTGCGTAATTGAGCCAAAAGTGAAGTTCTTCGAGATCCCTTTGGTTAAACTTATCAACAATGTGGTAATTATTGGCACTTGTGCCTTTACCGCATTTTTACTGTTATCAAATTTGCCTTGGTATCTGCCAAGTGTAGGTGACGGTGAATCCATTGTCGCACCATTTTATTTAATCGTCTTTTTAGCTATCTCACTTGCTGTTTACTCCAGTACAAACATTAAGTATGTGAGGCTACTCAGTGTTTCTACTACTTGGGTTTTCATAGGGTTAATTGCTCTTTTATGGGCTGATGCATTCTTACTAGGCGATGGCGAAATTGGCAGTTATTTTACAAACTTGGCATTGATGGGCGACTACTTTGCCAATATGCACCAGTTTGTTTTGCCTCTCAATGACTATCACGAATTTTATCTCTTTTGGTGGTTTGCTTGGAGCATTATGATTGGCCAATTTACAGCTCGTTTTGTCGGTGGATTGAAAACCTATCAAGTTTTGGCTGCCATGCTCGTATTCCCGTCAATTCCTATCGCAGCTTGGTTTGCTGTCTTGTACCATTACCATGAAGCTGGGATCTCCACTGAAGGACTGACTAATTTTGCAATGGTGTTTGTGGGCGTTGTTTTCGTGATTAACTCTTTAGACTCTCTGATACGTTTATATACAGACAACTTAGGCTTGACCACACAGCGTTTAGGTAAAAGCAATTATATTGGGCTCAATATAATTGTGTTATCGCTACTCACTCTCTTGTTCCAACTTAACTTTTTACAAATCCAATGGGTAGGGGCGATTGTTATTGCAATTTTCTTCTCATGCTTTGGGTATATTGTTGGTAAAAAGTTGCGTGCGGTCGGTGGAATACACAGTTCGCCAGAAGATAATGAAATTGATTTTAACAAAATAAAAACAGTCAGCTAAATATGAAAAAGATAAATAAAATTGCATTGCTCCCATTGGCCCTATTTTCAGGACTTTCGATGGCCGACTTGAGTACGACTATAACAGCGGCGTCAGACTACACATTCAATGGTGTTAGCCAGACTCAAAATGACCCTGCTATACAAGGTAGTATCGATAAGTCTTTCGACAGCGGTTTTTATGTAGGCTCTTGGGCGTCAAATGTTGACTTTGGTGACACTGATATCGAGTGGGATTTTTACATTGGCAAGTATCATGAGTTTAATACAGCCTGGAGTGTTGACTATGGTGTTGCCTATTACACGTATCATGGCGCAAGTGAGTCTAGTGATGGGAACTACCCTGAGGCATATGCAAAGTTTGGTTATAATAATGCCTTAGGGAAAACAGAGTTTAACTTTTGGTACAGTTGGGACTATTTTGGCGTTGATGTAGGCCACACGATAGCGATGGTTGCGCATACTTTTGAGATTGCACCAAATCATTCTGTAAGAGCAAGCTTTGATGTGTCTAATTCATTGGACGGCGACAAGTGGCTTTGGAAAGACGATGAAAAGTCTTACCACCATTACCGGTTGGCGTATCAAACGAGCTTAGATGCGTTTAACATTGAATTGGCTGCCGAGAATACTAATTTAGATATTGATACGGCTGATGAGCGAATCGTTTTGTCGGTTTCTCGGACTTTCTCAATGTAATGATCCCGAAAGTTAGGTGCGCTTTATCAGCGTACCTAACTTTTGTTCACTTTCTTTTGTGTTAATGCCTGCAAATTTTTACTTTCACACCAAAAATCCGTACAATCATCGGCCATTGAATTACCGCGCTTTATTGGCGTTTATGCACGACATATCTGACCTTAAAAATATTTTCGACTCCCAGTTTGGCCAGTCTCACAATACTCGTTTGGTGCGAGGGGATGATGAGCCTATTTACTTACCAGCAAGTGACACATGTGGTTATCATCAGGTGGTATTTGCCCATGGATTTTTCGCAAGCGCATTGCACGAAATAGCACATTGGCTCGTAGCCGGAGAGGCTAGAAGGTTGCAAGAAGACTACGGTTACTGGTATTGCCCAGATGGTAGAGACAAAGTGCAGCAAGCTGAATTCGAAAAGGTTGAAGTTAAGCCGCAGGCGATAGAGTGGGCACTTAGTGTTTCTGCTGGATTTAACTTTAATGTGTCTGTAGATAACCTAAATGGCGAACAAACCTGCCGTTTTAGTTTTCAACAAAATGTGCATGCAAAAGTAATTGAACTGATCGAGGGTGGTTTTAACACTCGTACAGAACAACTTCTAAAAGCGTTGGCCGATTTTTATAAAACACCTTGGCCGTTAACAGCAGAACAGTTTTCTTGGCATTGTCCACAGGAGTTTGAAAATGTCGTTTAAGTTAGGTTTGATCGTTAACCCCGTCGCTGGGTTAGGTGGTTCAGTTGCATTAAAAGGTAGCGATGGCGCAGATACCGCGAAAAAAGCACTTGAGCTGGGCGCAGAACCCAAATCAAATAACCGAACCAAACTCGCGATTGAACAGTTGTTGCCCTATAAGCAGAGCATTGAAGTATTCACCGCGTCCGGCGAAATGGGTGAGCGCATAGCGAAAGAACTGGGTTTTGATACTCAGGTTGTGTACCAACCAAAAATTGAGACAACGCCTGAAGACACAGAAGCACTTGCGAAAATACTTGTCGAGCAAAAAGTAGACCTCATTCTATTTGCAGGTGGTGATGGGACTGCGCGAAATGTTTGTGCTGTTGTAGAAGACACTGCTCCTGTGCTAGGTGTGCCAGCGGGGTGTAAAATTCACAGTGGTGTTTATGCAATTACGCCAAAAGCTGCTGGTCGAGTGGTCGAAATGCTGATTAATGGTGAGCTTGTTACTTTGGCAGATGCAGATGTAATGGACATTGATGAATCCGCATTTAGACAAGGAACTGTTAAAGCCAAACGTTACGGTGAAATGCAGGTACCCAGTGAAGTACGTTACGTTCAAAGCGTTAAAAATGGCGGTAAGGAAAGTGATGAGCTTGTTCTTGCAGATATCGCGGCCTATGTTATTTCAGAAATGGATGAAGACGAACGTTATATCATGGGATCGGGTTCAACAGTAGCAGCGGTGATGGAAGAATTAGGCCTTGAAAATACACTGCTTGGCGTTGATTTGATCCAAGACCATGAGTTAGTAGGTCAGGACCTAACAGCTGTGCAGTTACTTGAAATGACAGAAGGTTGTCCAACTAAGCTGGTCATTACACTGATTGGTGGCCAAGGCCATATCTTTGGTCGAGGAAACCAGCAACTTAGCCCCGCTTTAATTCGTAAAATAGGCAAAGAGAATATTATTGTGGTTGCCACAAAGCGCAAGCTACAAGCTTTAAATGGTCGCCCATTAATTGCCGATACGGGCGATCAATCACTGGACGATGAGTTAAGTGGATATATTAAGGTCGTCACAGGGTACAATGACCATGTGATGTATGCCGTAGGGCATCAAGAATAACTGAGGAGACAGAATGTCATTTGAAACCTATGTAGAGGCTGCACAGCAGTTTTTTGATGAATTAGTTGATCGTGCAGATGATGATGAGCTGTTTGCTGGTGGCTATTTAAGAGGCCACTTTGATCTAGCAGTAGGGTACGCACAGGTAGAAGAGTTAGATTTAGCACCTGAAGAACTAAACAATAAAATTGAAGAAAGTTTAGTTAAAGCATATAAAAATGGCGAATTAACAGAAGACGATAAAACGCATGTTGTTAATATTTGGGAGCAAGTAAAAGCACTTGCAGCCTAAAGTTAGGTAAGGGCAAACACAATGGTGATTGCCCTTAACACCATCAAAGCCTACAAAACCCATTTCCACACGATAAACAGCAGTGAAAAAGCGACTAAGTACACTAAACCGAGCACTGCGAGTACTTTGACAGATTTGGGCTGGGCATCAAAAATCTCACCTCGAATTAATGACAAGTTCAGCCATGCAAAAAACGGTGTGGTTAAAAATGCCAAGGTCATTGCGAACATCAACATGTCTTTTAAATTACCTTTAAAGAACAAGACAACCACCATACCAAGCCCTGACTGAATAGCGATAATCGCAGATAAGCTATATCTATTATTGTGCGGTTTGATTATTTTTAAAGACTCATCCAGTGTTCTGGCATAACCATCTAATACCGTTAAAGTTGTGCCAAACATACATAAAAATGCGACCACAGCAATCAGCCACCTTGCCCATTCTCCGATGGTGAGCGCATACATATCGATGAGCTGTTTAGAGAATGCCACACCAGCTAGTTGGATTTCTTGTGCCTGTCCATACTGCAATAATACGCCTAAAATAAAAAACATCAGAGCCAGTAATAGAGTGACCGCATAACCTAAATTAAAGTCGAATAGACTTTGCTCTCTTGTTAATTGATTAGCTTTGAGTTTTGTTTTGAGCCACAAAGAATTTATTGCCGATATTTCAATAGGAGCGGGCATCCACCCCATCAATGCCACCATAAAGCCAAGCAGGGCTAGTTCATAAGGTGATGGTGCAACAGCGGGTACTGGGTGGGCGGGGCCGTTTGAAACCGCGACAATGAGCGCCGCTGTGGTTGCCAAGCATAGGAACACCATAATCACTTTACTGGCACTGTCTAATAGTTTGTAATGACCAAATATTAAAATAGCAAGACAGACAGCCAGCAACCCGTAGCATATTGTTGTGAGTGCTAAACTCCAAGGCAAAATGTACTGTAAGAGTGCAGCGGTTAATAGCAATACACCTGCAGAGTTAACGACCGCAGCGAGCAAGTTTATCGCCACAAAAAGATAAAATAGAGAGGGGTTTTTATCCTTGTAGCCTTTAACAAGGCTTTGTTTTGTATGTAATGTGTATTCTACCCCAAATCTAAAAAACGGGTACTTCAAGATGTTTACAGCCACAATAATCCACAGTAATTGCCAGCCAAATAGCGCGCCAGCTTGTGTCGCTGCCACTAGGTGAGAGCCACCTACAGCTGCGGTGGCCATGAGTACTCCCGGCCCTAAAGATTTACTTTTTGATAGTATTCCAGATAACACGACGATTCCTTTTTTTGGGCTATGTTAACTTGTATGTAAAATTATCCAAGTAAAAAATTAACAAGCCGTTATTAGCTAGCACATTATTACCTATTAAAGTGATTGATCTGGTCGAATCTGCACGTTAACTACCTTGTTGATTTGCAAAGTAGTGCTTAACGAATGTCACAAAGGTTTTTAGTTTATGTGTTGGATATATAGTTTGCGGATAGAACAAATAAATACAGTTGTTGGGCTGTTGAGTATATTGTGACAGCACCTCATGTAATTCACCTGCTTGCAGTTCTTGTTGTACGAAATAACTCGCAACTTTGAAGAGCCCATGGCCATTTAAAGCATGGCTTTTTAACAGGGTGTTGTCATTCGTCGTAAGCCACCCTTTTACCTTCACTTGCTGCTGAAAAAAGTGCCACGTTGTGTATGAGTTTACTGTTAAACATTGATGTTCTGCCAAATCCTCTGGGTCGGATAAAACTGGACAGTTCGACAAATACTGGGGGGACGCAACTAAAGCATGGTGATAAGTCAACAGTTTAGCAGCTACCATGTCTTGGGGTGGATTTATGGTTGCCCTAAAGCCTAAATCATAATCCTGCACATTTAAATCATGTGTTTGGTAACTAGCATTTATCTCAAACTCTATATTTGGGTGCTGAGCTTTAAATTGAGCGCATATGTCTAGTAAAAATGTCTGTGCAAACATTCGAGGAGCTGTGAGGCGAAGTAAGCCCTCAACGTTTTCGCTGCTTACGCTACGTTCAATATTGTAGAGCTCGGCTCTGAGACGCTTACCTTGGTCAAAGACCTGATGGCCATATTGGGTCAGCTTCACACTTCGAGTTGTACGCAGTAACAGGGGCGTTTTTAGGTGTTGCTCCAGCTTTTTTATCTGCTCAGATAAGTGTCCTTTAGAGACTCCAAGCGCTAAAGCTGCTTTTGTATAGCTAAGCTCCTCAGCAAGCTTAACAAACAACATGATTAGTTCGATACGTTTATGCTCTTTCAAACTCTATACCTAATGACTGCTGTTCACTATATTGAACAATGTGTTTTTATTATGGGTGTTTTATTTTTGTGAGGGAACAATATCATACCTCTGTATATTCTTGAACGTTGGGGGAATCAATGGAAAAAAGTATTTCAATTCAAAAGTATTTACCGAATGCGAGCAAAATCGCATATGGCTGTATGGGGCTAGGCGCAGATAACAAAGAGAGCAACTTGCTTTCGAATGAAGATATTATAAAGGCGCAGGGTATCGTGGAATGCGCGATAGAGTGTGGGATTAACTTTTTCGATCATGCTGACATATATCGACGCGGTAGTGCTGAACAGGCGTTTGGCAAAGTGCTGAAAAACTCACCGCAGTTAAGGGCGCAGATGATCATACAATCAAAGTGTGGGATCCGTGTTAAACAAGGCGATAACTTTGGTTGTTATGATTTCTCTGGCAACTGGATAACACATTCGGTAGACGGCATTTTGAAGCGCTTGAATATCGAATATCTAGATGTACTCATGCTTCATCGACCAGATCCGCTTATGGAGCTAGAGGAGTTAGCCAACACAATTGAGCACCTTAAGCGGTCTGGAAAAATAAATCACCTTGCGGTTTCAAATATGAATCTGCATCAAATTAGCCTAATTCAGTCCGCATTAGATATACCGATTATCAGTAATCAAATTGAAATGAGCTTAGCAAAACTTGATTGGCTTGATGATGGCGTTATGGTCGGTTCTAAGGGAAATCACATGGTTGACTTTGTGAGTGGTACGCTAGAGTACTGCCAATTGAACAGTATTCAATTGCAGGCATGGGGAAGTTTATCAAAAGGGATTTTTTGTGAACAGGGACTATACTCAAGTAACCAAAATGTAAGAAATACATCGGAGCTGGTTAAGCAATTATCTAATAAGTATCAGGTTGAAAGTGAGGCCATTGTGTTGGCATTTTTAATGCGCCATCCAGCTGGGATTCAGCCTGTCATTGGTACAACAAATGAAAATCGAATTAGAAATGCGGTAAGCGCCCTCAATATTCACCTAGACAGAAACGATTGGTACAACCTTTATGTGAGCGCTAGGGGGGCTGCACTACCTTAAAATAAGATGAAATCATAGATCTTATGGAGCTTTACTATGACTACACATCCATTTAGCAAACTTGAGACAGGCAAAGGTGCAACTATTTTTGTTACCCCTTGCCCAGGCACTCAAGGTGTTGCTTTATTCTCTTCTATTAAGCACCTTAAAGAGCAGGGCGTGAATGCAATTTTGACACTAATGAATGACCAAGAGTTAATTCAAAGTGGGGCATGCGACCTTGAAGCTGTTTGCGAAAGCACTCAAGTAAAATGGTTACAATTGAGTGTGCCAACGAGCAGTAATCTTGATGAAGAGTTTCAATGCTCTATTCAAAATCAAATACCTAACGTTATGGCTGCAATCTCTAGCGGTTACGTAATTGCTATTCATAGCAAAGGAGGTTCTGGTCGAACGAGGTTTGTAGTGGGGCTGTTGCTTGCAGAGTTAGGCATGAGTGAAGATGAAGTGGGTGTGTTAGTTAAATCTGTTGGGCACTCTGAGCAATCTAATTATTGACCTGTTTATTTCACAGATAGTCCAGACGTAGTTGGGTTTTATATTGCCCAACTACAAAAACCTTCCTTCTTTACACTGAACCTTTCCTTTAACTGCAATATTTTACAATCTAGTCCGTTTACACCTCTCAACAAGCTGTGTTTTATAAAGAGGTCGTATCAGTGCTCTATCCTTATGATATCAAATTAGTTAAAGGTGTTTTTGTTGAAATTTGTTCCTATATTGATGTAATACCAAAAGGTCATTTTTACTAGTTTTACTAGAGCTTTTGTTTAGTTATTGGTAATAATACTTGCAACTTTTGACATGGTCTAAAGCTGAAAAACAGTACTTTGGTATTGATTTTTTCCAGGGATGTTTGCTTAACACAGCTAACCTTAATGCCACTGGAGTATTTATATGCAACTATTTGAATCGCACTCACCAAGATTGACTAATGGCGCTCGCCCACTAGCCACCTACATAGTTTTCACCATCGCTTTGCTCATTTTAACGGTAGTTAGTTTTCCAACAAAAGCGCTTGTGTTCATGTCAGGAGAGTTGGATAGACACCTTAAGTCATACAATTATGGTACTAAAGCAGATAATAAATGGGTGCAGCCTAGTGATAATTTTCAAGCTGACTTCAAGGCTTTGTTTGAAGCGTTTCACCAGCAAAATTGGCCACTCGCTGATGAACTGGCTAAAGCGGTAAACTATCAGGTTATTCAGTTTAATGATGTCGATACGGGCAAAGTGTATTATTTACTTCAAGAACAATATCAATTACCAAGCGACAAGTTTATAGGTGGTGGAACTTATGTATTAAACTTAGCTGGCTCAAATGCTGTGTTGCAAGCACCACACCCCAAAAGAGACTCTTTCACTGGTACTCAAGCGATTGATGCATTTTTATATACGCAAACAAAACTACTGATGTTAGCCGGTACTCGTCGCGATAGCAGTCATGATGTGAGTGTGTGTACAGGCACTAACTACTCGGCAAGTGATGTCGCACACCAGACTGAATCTTTGTTCCAAGTAGTTCACGAATATATGAGTGACTATGATTTAGAAACCGTATTTATCCAATATCATGGCTTTGGCAAAACAACGCGTGCAAAACTGCAAGCACAATGTAATACGGATAACGATTTAATGCTCAATTTAAGCGAATCTGTAAGATACGCCACGAATGACCACGAGCATAGTATTTTGCACTCTATTCGCCGCAGTGTTGAGAGCGAAGGCGTTATTAAAGCATGCGTTTACGGCAATGATACTAGAAGCCTAGGTGGTACTTGGAATGTTCAGGGGCGTCATACAAACGATTCTGTTGACAGCTGTCACAAAAGTGCAGACGCTTCTTCTAAACGTTTTATTCACCTTGAGCAAAGTTATGGTGTAAGAAAGTATCACCGCAAAGCAATGCAAAGACATTTAAAGAGCGCGCTAGATGAATATTTTAAATAACCCATTTGAATTTCTTGGATAACAAAAGGGCGCCGATAGAGCGCCTTTTTTATTTCAAGCATGACTCAAGCAAACTTTCTAGGCTATGAGGTGTTAAGTCTCCTTTATTGAGAAACCCTTTAACAAAGCTATAAGAGCGCGCTTTTTGCTTGTCCTCCTCAATTGCTGAAGAAGTAAACATGGTAAAGACTAATGAAGAGTAGTTTGGATTACCGTTTCTAAGCTTGGCGAAAGACGCTAGAAATTCAAACCCATTCATTCGAGGCATATTAATATCTAAAAAGATGAGTAGAGGTGGAAAGTCCCCTTTAAACTTTTTAGCATTTTCGTCATAGTCTACTAGGAAATTAAGCGCAGTTTCGCCATTATCGGCCTCAAATATCTCTGTAGCAATGCCTAGTTTATTAATTACTCTTTTTAGTAAATATCGATCATCTTCACAATCATCGATAATCATCATTGAAAATTTGCTCATAGGGTCTCATTTTTATTTTGGTAATGTTACGATAAATGTGGTGCCGCTGGGTGAACTACTGAACTGAATTGAACCGTTCATTTTTTCAACGTGCTTTTTGATAATGTACATACCTAATCCGCTGCCGTAAGCGACATTTGGGTGAAAGCGCTGAAACATGCCAAAAACACGCTCCGTAAATTTTTTAGGAATACCAATACCATTGTCTTCCACAGTCAGCACCGTACTTTGAGCGTTGTGGGTAGCCGTTACCCTGACATAGCGCGAAGGCTTGTCTTTATCCGAGTACTTTATTGCATTGGACATTAAATTTTCTAAAATTTGTGTTACTCGCGCCTTTGATGCCGTCACTATTGTAGAGCTGCTAACGTGATGTTGAATTTCAACATCGTTGTCGATATAGACAGCCTTCAAGCGTTGCTGGATTTCATCTAATATCTCATTAATATCAACCTGTTCGATTTCAGTTATTTCGAGTTCTGCTTTGGTTAAACTTAAAATATCGTTTACGAGGTCCTCAAGGGTTTTTACATGTCTTGCTATTTTAGTAGCATTTCTTTGTACTTCATGAAATTCGCCATCTTTTATATCCTCGCAAATTGCGTTCGCTAGCCCTCTTACAGTAATTAATGGTGCTTTTAAATCATGAGAGGTTCTATATGAAAATTGTGAAAGCTCATCGTTTGAGGAAACTAACCTTTCGTTAATGTGCTCTAAATTCGCCTGATAGCTGTGGTTTTTTTGTTCTTTCTCATACAGCTGGAGAGTCATTGAGCGCAATGCCGAATCAAGTTTATCATCCCCACTCGAAAACTCTTTGCCTAATGCATAGTTTCCATGTGCAATGGCATCAGCTAAATGGATGGTATGGCTAAGAGGCTTAAAAACAGCCCTTGCTAATAAAGTAGCCAAAGACACCCCTCCCAATATACTTAACAGTAAAAACATTAAGGTTGTATCTTTTAATGAGCGTTCTTGTTCTTCCTCTTTCATAAATGTGCGCTGCATTTCCCAATATTGTGGCTCTGCAATTTTCCTGAGCGTTTCTACCGATTTTTGCCCAAGTGGAGCGAGTTTTTCTTTAAGTTGTTTAATCGCTTGTGGGTGAGCTTGAGAATGTACAGCATCCTGAATTTCTTGCTGATGTTGTTTTAATATTGATAAGCTTGTAGCAACCTCTTGTAGTAGCTCAATATACTCTTCGCGATTCCAATGTTGAGATTGATTCTTAAGTTGCAGGTAGCTTTTATCAATAACAGACCAAGTTGCTTCTCTTTGCTGGATGTACTTCTTGTCATTGGTTAGTACCCAGTATTGAAGACTAATAATAGACATATTAATTGCTTGAGCGACTGTTCGGTTAGCTTTGATAGATGGCTCTAAAACATACTGGATGCGCCTTGAAGACTCAGTCAATTGGTCTGTTTTGAACAGTGTGAGTAGTGTCATTAACAAAAAGGCAAGCGTGACAAAACCAAAGCTAAAAGCGATTTTTTTCTCTAACGCGTTCATTTAGTTATGCTCTATTGTTTGGTGTTTTTGCCGTGTAATTAATAGGGCGCTAATCACGATAATGAGTAGCAGCCCTGGGAGCACAATAAAACCTATCTGCAATAAAACTTTTCTTGCTTGTTGGTCTACGATATCAAGCTTGGTATGTACCGACACAGCCCAAGGTTTGGTGCTTATAGGAATTTGATAGTTAATATCTTGGGAACCGTCCGTTCTAGTTTGAACGCCACCAAAAGGAATGCCTTCTCCTGCTGACTGAGTAAACGTTTTGATTTCAACACCGTTGTCCATTGTCCACCCAGTGGTGTCCTTGTTGATGTTAGAGGGTTTAGGGTGTGCAATGACTTTATTCTCGTGCTCAATAATGCAGGCAAAATGTTCACTAGTTTGCAAAGTATTTTCTAACATGTTCTGGACATCAGCCAGCACCTTAGCGGAATCTTCGCCTCTTTCTAATTCAATGGATACTAAAGTTGCCAATCTTTCTGCTTGTTCTCGGTTTTTATCAAGGTTTAGTTGAAACATGGCATTGTGTAGCTGATGTTCCAGCAAGGGGGTCACGATCACCAAAACAACGGTGGTTATGACGAAGAGAGTAGCGAATACCTTAAGAAATGATTGTTGCTTCATATGTGGGACCTAAGTAATCCTTTTCTAAATGACATTTAGTACACGACCTAGCCTGAAGCATTGCATCCGAGTTATCGAAAATACTATCTATAACTTCCTAATCAGGTTCAATCATTTGATAGTGATACTATCTACAAGCATATACCTAAGCGAATTTAAGAGAAATTTATTTAGAGTAAAAAGCAAAATTAAAGCTCTTTACACGTCTGTTTTTTATTTTTTCTTGTGGTCTTTTATTATAATCATGTACTGGGTATTCGCTAATTTATGGTAACCCTTATTCTCAAGTGAAGGGCTTGTAACAAGCATAATGTCGCTGCAACGCTACAAGCAGTAGTGATTACATTTTCACGCGTTGTTTGAGCGTTTTAATGATCTGTGCATCAACCCAGTAAATATCGCTATCGTTATTCTGCGTTGCACGATTAAAAAATAAGTATTTGCCATCCGGTGTAACGCTGGCTGATGCTTCTCTCACTGGGGTGTTTATCGTTTCTCCCATGTTTAACGCATCACTCCAAGTCCCATCTGGCTTTCTGAAGCTAATATATAAATCTGAATCGCCAAAACCAGACTCTCTGACACCATCCCATATAATGTAAGAGTCATCGGGGGCAATAAAAGGATGGGCATTGTACTTACCGGTATTGATTTCCGGTCCCATCGCCTTGGGCGCTTGGCGTTCGCCATTTATTACTTCGGAAATTCTGATTATGTCGCCATTTTTGTAGTCATCGAGAATGTATGTACCTGACCTTGAAGCGCTTAATCGCATAATTCCCCAGTCCTTTCTAGAAAACGGTGGATCTAGGCGTTTTAAATGTGACCACCCACAGGAGTTTCGGGTCATATAATATTGGCCTAGATGCATGGTCTTCCCATCTGGCGAGATAAGAGGCCTACCAACCCGAGGACCCACAATAGATTCGCGCCACTGACCGTCTTCTAAGGTGTAAGAAATTAAGTCCCATGTTTCTAGCTTAAGATCCATCCTAGTAAAATAAAACTCAGTCATGTTAGGGGAGAAAAAAGCGTTAACATCCCGATGTTTACCAGATACATGGCTCGGCGCAAAAACACTTGGCGTGTTTCCCGGCTTTTTTTGACCTAAATATTCACCAACAAGCGGCTTAATTTGCTCATTGGCAGTCGCTTGGTTAGTGAGGATTGCGGCGGATATTGAGAATAAGAAGGTGTGCAGACTTGTTTTCATAGAGTGTTCCTATCTTTATAATTTTAACGGCCTGAGGACGTTAATTTATGCAAAAGTAGGCGCATCTACATGATGTTGATTTGATGTCTTACTGATTTCTAAGTGAAATTAATATAAACATTAAATTCAAGTGCTTAATTTAGCTTACCACTGTTTGTTCAGGCATTTTGGGGGCGAGGTAGTGGAGGTAATCTTGCTCTTTTAATCCAGCCTCTTTGGTAGAGCGAAGCAATAATTCATTGAGCTCTTTATCATTGATGCCGCTACGAAGTGCTTTACTACACATTTTTATTGTGTCTTTAAATTCTCCCGAATTAAATAACTTAGACGCAAAGTGTATATAAGCTTGTTGCTGCGTTTCTTCTTCTCGATATATTTTTGCAAATATCTCGCGGTGCATTAAACCAGCCAAAACGTAATGACTGTTTCTATGTTGTTTGCCAAGTGCTTTATGGGCGTTAAACAGCATTTCTTTCGCTTGCTCCATTTCGCCTGCAAGATGGAAGAGATAAGCAATCATGATGATGGCACTTGGATCATGCAGAGTTTGACTAAGCTGCAACAGCTTACTGCTCGCTTCAGTTGATTTTCCCTCCAACAACATCATCATTACAAACATTAAATTGAACTCTTCAGGGCAGTATTTTTGAATATTGCCGGCGGAGTGTGTCAGTAAGGCCTTTAGCTCTAATTGCCTAATCTTTAAATCTTTGGGCTTAAAATCACTTTGCGTATTGAGCGTTTCGAGCAGTTTAAGTTTAATGGAGAGTGCCGTAAGTAATGTGGCAAGAGCTGGGTCTTCTTGGTATACCCTTTCTTTGCGTTTTATTAAGTTGTCGACTGCATCTAGCTCGTTAGACACATGAAGTACCATTAAGCTGAGTCTAAACATACTCGGAGACATATCCTCGACAGGAAATGCTAATACTTGTGCGGTAGCCAGCTCTCTATTATTGGCTTGAAAAGCGATATATATTTGCCAGTAAAACACCCGTACAGGGTAATCTTGTCGAGTTTGCGGTTCGCTAAGGAACTGTTTGCAAGCTTCAAAGTCTCTTAATTCGTAGTTTACATGAAACAACGACCATTTAGCCCATTGAATGTTTCTTTCAGCTAAGGGTAATAATAGTTTTTTTGCTAAAGAATAGTGACCTAGCTTCAGAAGTAAGTTAACTAACAGTTGGTTTCGTGCTTTTTTTAAATAGTTTGGATATTCTTGCTTGCGCAGCTCTTTGAGTTTAAGCAGCGCGCTTTTGTACTTTTTATTTTCAATACACGTATATGCTTGTTTAAACTCTTTCACTTGCAAAGTGTGTTCTTCAAGAATAGTGACGAGATCCTGAAGCGTATAAGGCACCTCTAGCAGTTGATTGCTGTGAAAAGGGTATTCGCATGCATAATCAAATGCGCTTTGCCTTTGTGCCATATATACGAAACGTGTTGTTGCGGGTAAAGTGCCGTCTGATACAAGTTCACTAACAAGGTCATAGAGGTTTTTAGTCGTATCTATACGGTTATCCAAGAAAACAATATCGTACGTATTTTGTCGTGCAGAGCGTTCAAACGCATTCCCTGAGCGGTATGAGCGAACGTGAGATATTCCTTGCTTATTTAGCAAAGCTTCTAAAAACCTTATGTTGTCACTATTGTGATCGACTATTGCAATTTTTAGATCTTTATATTGCACAATTTTCCCTTTTAAGACCTGAGAGTTTTCTAGAAAGCTACGAGTAAAATAACGCTGTATTTAAATTTGGAACGTATAGTCTAATCGCTTTCTGTTCGCAATCATAGAGCTAAATTCACTTTCATTTACATTTATTTAAAAAGTGCAATCGTTCCAATAAAAACTAGACGATTGAAATGAATATTTATTTTTCATTAGAGAACTTAACACCGCGGAAATTATCGCTCAGCGGTGTTAAGTAAAAGGGGATGAATTAATTTATGCGAGGCATCTAACTAAGAAAACAACTCTTCGACATCGTCTTTAATATCTTGATAAGCATCTTCATCTAGTTCCAGTACGTGAAGTATGTCCGTTTTTAAATATTCCCAATCGGGAACAGAGACAAAGCGTTTGTTTATTTGTACTAAATGCTCAGCCATTTTTAGTGCTGCCATAGTGCATGCAAAGTCTTGTTCATGCGGCTCTTTAAAAAACTCTAAATCGTGGTGTCGTAATATAAGTTTGCAAATAGACTTGGGTAAATTCCAGCTCGTGGCGAGAAAATAACCTATTGTGGCATGGTTGGTATTGTAGATGGCACTTTCTTGATCAACTAACAGCATATCGTGGTTGCTATTGGCGCTAGAAAGGACATTGATATAGTCATCAAATTTTAGGGCCATAGCGGGAATGCCAGCATCATGAAATAACCCTAACATGTGCAAGCTTTCTAATGGTACTTGAACTGGCATTTTTCTACCAATGAGCATTGCTACTTCTGAAATTTCGTTGGCCGTATCCCAAAACCGCTCCAAGCTGATACAGCATTGAGACTGATCGAAAGCTTGCTTAAGTAAAAAGCCGGTAACAAGGTTGGCGACACTATTTAAGCCCAGAAACATAACTGCCTGTTTGATATCTGTTATGGTCCGCGAAAATCCATAGGAAGACGAGTTAATTACTTTAAGTACTGCTGCCGATGTCGCAACGTCGGTTGCAATTAGGTCAGCGATTTGTCCTAATTCTGGCTCTTCTGATTGTAGGAGCTCATGTAAATGCGTGAGTAATTCAGGTTTTGGAGGTAGCGAAAAGCCTTTCTCTACGTCATTGAGAACAATATTATCGATTTCTATCATAACTAATCCACTTATGATGCGTTACTATACGACGCGGTTTTTTGGCACTGAAGTAAGGTTAGTATAGCCCGTCTGTTTCTTATTTTTGTGATTTAGCGTAAGGAATTATGCAATTTTGCGTGCAATTTAGCCAAGTAGTTGGTAATTCAGGAACGGAATATTGCTTTCGCTAGCTTTGTTAAGTTAAGGTTAGACAATTTTATTGTTTGGGAACCATTATGAGTCAATCAACAGAAACGGCAGCACCGAGTGGGGCAGTTGCGCGTTTTCTTAATGGGATCGAGCGCGTAGGGAATAAACTACCCGATCCTGCCATCATTTTCCTATCAGCTATGTTGCTGATATGGCTACTATCTTGGATGCTGTCTGGCACTAATTTTGACGCAATTGACCCGCGTACAGGGGAAGCGATTGTTGTTCACAACTTACTAAGTGGCGACGCCCTCGCCAATTTCCTAGCCTCCATGGTAAAAACTTTTACTGGTTTTGCGCCACTCGGTGTTGTTTTAGTCGCAATGTTAGGTGTAGGTGTTGCTGAGCACTCAGGCTACATTAATACGGGTCTAAAACTAATGCTTAAAAGAACGCCTCAAGCATTGTTAACGCCATCAATAATCCTAATTGCCATTGTGAGTCATACCGCAACTGACGCGGGCTATGTATTGGTTATTCCTTTAGCAGGCGTTATTTTTTATGCAATGGGCCGTCACCCTCTAGCTGGCATCGCGGCAGCGTTCGCTGGTGTAAGCGGTGGCTTCAGTGCTAACTTTATCCCCTCTGGTATCGACCCATTATTGCAAAGCTTTACACAAAGCGCTGCGCAAATTATTGATCCAGAGATTGCTGTAAACCCGCTTAATAACTGGTTCTTCACATCTGCATCAAGCCTATTTATCATTCTATTGGGTTGGTACATTACTGATAAAATTATTGAACCCAGACTTAAAAACACTGAAGTTGATGGCGACACAAACAGTTTACCGTCTTTTGATGAAGTAAATGCAAAAGAGAAAAAAGCTTTCTTAGCGGCATCTGGCGTGATGTTAGCTGGTATTGCGCTTTTAATATATGCAGCAAGTGGCGAAGATTCAGCCCTGCGTAGCCCAAGTGGCGCATTAACAGAGTTTAGCGCGCCATTGATGCAATCAATCGTGCCATTGATTTTCTTACTATTCTGGATACCGGGTGCTGTATACGGTTTCATTGTTGGCACATTCAAGTCTTCAAAAGATATGATTGACGCGATGAGTAAGTCGATGGGAAGCATGGCTTACTATATTGTTATGGCGTTCTTCTGTGCGTTATTTATTGCTGCATTTAGCCAGTCTAACTTAGGGGCGTTACTAGCAATTGAGGGTGCCGAAGTGTTAAAAGCACTTGCACTTCCTAGCTCAGTAACTGTCATTGGTATTATTTTCTTGACCGCATTTGTTAATCTATTTGTAGGTTCTAGTTCTGCTAAGTGGGCTCTATTAGGTCCGATCTTTGTACCGATGCTAATGCAACTGGGCTTGTCACCAGATTTAACTCAGGCGGCTTACCGTGTCGGTGATTCCAGTTCAAACATTATTACACCTTTGATGCCTTACTTCCCGTTAGTGGTCGTATATTGTCAAAAGTATGTTAAGAATACGGGAATTGGTACGTTAATTGCTCTTATGATCCCGTACTCTATCGCTTTCTTAGTTGGTTGGAGTATCTTTTTGTTAGCTTATTGGGGACTAGGTGTTCCATTAGGCCTGCAATCAAGTTACATCTACCCAGCTGGGTAAGGTCAAAAAAAGCCGCTAGTTTAGCGGCTTTTTCTTTATCAGTGTCCCGTCTTAAATAGCGTTGGCACTGTTCAAATTTATTTTGTAGAGTGTCATGCAGTCAATAGTTAAGCTATCTTAGACATCGAGGATACGTATTCACTTAATTAGCAAAAGCGCATTTTGCATTTTTTGGGCATTTGTTCAGAAGCGTGTTAATCAAGAGGAAATCCTATGCCACAAGCAACTGGCGGCATAGGCAAAAAAATCCTAAGCTTCAGCGACAAAAATTGCCCGTAATGGCGCAGGGTACCCTTCAATTGTTTTTGATGGATCTTGCGGGTCTAAGAAATCTGCTAATGACTCTGTTTCCATCCACTCAGTTTTACGCTGCTCATCAAGCGAGGTCACATCTTTATTGACCACGCGTACATTCTTAAACCCTACGCGTTCTAACCATAGTTTTAGAGCGTCGCAGCTTGGTATATACCAAACATTGCGCATTTTCGCATAGCGGTCTGTGGGCACTAAAACGGTGTTTACATCACCCTCAATCACCAATGTCTCAAGCACGAGCTCACCGCCTTTGCGAAGTTGTGCACGCAATTGACTTAAAAAGTCGATAGGAGAGCGACGGTGGTAAAGTACACCCATTGAGAAAACGGTGTCAAAAGCTTTTAATTCAGGTAATTGCTCCACACCTAAGGGCAACAAGTGCACATTAGGATCAGGATTAAAGTGTTTTATCGCCTGAAATTGGCTTAAAAACAAATCTGAAGGGTCAATTCCTACTACAAACTCTGCACCTGCACCTTTCATTCGCCATAGGTGATAACCAGAACCACAGCCAATATCTAGTACTGTGCGGCCGTGTAGATCGCTGATGTGAGGGAGCAATCTGTCCCATTTCCAATCACTGCGCCACTCAGTGTCGATATGAATACCATGAATATGGAATGGACCTTTGCGCCAAGGCATCATCCGCCTTAATAAATGATTTAATTGTTTTTTATGGCCTTCAGACAAATCATCGCTAGAGCTGAACTCTACGCGGTCTTCGATGTTAATCTGGTCGGTATTGATCTCTGGTAGGTTCTTCAACACCTTTTCCCATTTAGGCCAATCACCATGCTGCGCTTCATTTTGCCAATGAGTCAATTGAGCAGGTAGCGTGTCGAGCCAGTGACTTAATTGCGTTTTGGCGATAGCGGCATAAAAGTCAGTAAACCAAGCGTTCATAGTGTCCTCGTTATTTAATTGCAATCATTGAGCAAAAGTTAAAGCATTGGTACCACACTTGTGTGTTCGAAAAACCAACAGCGCTTAATCGGCCTAAGTGTGTGCTCAGTGCATCTGTGCGCATAATGTTTTCAATGGCTGTTCGCTTTTGACTGATTTCAAGCTCTGAATAGCCATTTTGACGCTTAAAGTCATGATGCAAATCAATCAATAAATTGTCTCTTATGTCATTTTCACCTTTAATCTTCTCTGAGAGCAACAGGGCACCACCAGGCTTAAGGCCCGCATATATTTTTTCTAGCACAGTCTGTCTTTGTTCTGGTGGAATAAACTGCAAGGTAAAGTTCATGGCAACGACGCTGGCATTTTCAATGTTTACATCATTGATGTCACCTAGTTGCACATCTACTGGCACATCTGACCTAAAGCCTTTTAAATGCAGTTGGCAACGTTCAACCATCGGTGCTGAGTTATCTATAGCGATGATTTGGCAGTTTTCTTTGTCGATATTTCGTCTCATACTCAGCGTTACTGCACCTAAAGAGCATCCAAGGTCGTAGAGGTTGGAATTACTTTGTGCAAATTGGCCAGCCAACTTTCCCATGTTATTGACCATTGTGGCGTAACCTGGAACGGAACGCTGTATCATATCTGGAAACACTTCGACCACATTTTCGTCGAAGGTGAAGTCCTTAACTTTTTGCTCTGTGGCATAAATACTGTCTTTGCCAGTCACTTTACTACTCTCATACAAAAATAATCTCGCTATTTTAGCATTTTATACTGGATAGTCAGTGATAAATTGAGTAGCTTGGCTACTATTAGTCATAAGAAGTAAAAAATGAGATAAGAAATGGCGAAAAATAAAGTGGTCAGCACTGAAGATATCCTATCAACACTTTGTCACTCGGTAACAGAAGTCCTGTCTTCTGCAAGTGGCAATCAAATCGCTTATTCAGCGATGGTACAAAAAATCACACGTACCTGTATGAGACCTGATATCGGTTGCTTTGTATTGTTTGATGGTGGTTTTACTGGGTTGGTTGTAACCAACTTTACAGCGCAAGCAGCGATGGAAGTTTATCAGGATTACATGCGTAATATGGGCATGCCGGAAAGTGAAATAGCGCAAAGTCATTTGTCGGATGATGTATCAAATGTACTTGGTGAGTTGATGAACCAAATTGTAGGTGATTTCACAAGCAAAGTGAGAGAGCAGTTACATACGTCTATTACACAAAACCAACCGAAGATGATGGCAATCAACAAGCAAGTACAAATTTCTGTTGATACGACGATGGACCGACCTCAAGCAAGGCGTGTTACTTTCACAACGCAAGGTCAAAACATTTTCTATCTAGAGCTTGCGATGGATAAAACAGAGTTTATCAAGTTACATGACTTTGATATTTCTGAGGCTGTTGACCCAGATGACATTATCGCGAAACAAAATACGACATCGACAAAAACAAAAGCACAAAAACCAGCTGACACGCAAGAAGATGCGGCTGATGATGACTTTATGGCCGAGTTGGGCCTGTAGTTAAATCTAGTAATAGCCATGCACTTACACAGCATGGCTATTAACTTATTCGTTTAAGCTATTATCTGTTGCCGCCTCAAGTAGTTCGTAGGCCTCTGAGAATTGAAAGCGAGAGACCATAACTTTTAATTCGTTGATGGTTTTAAGATCTAGCGGCTCGTTTACCTCTAACTGCTCTACAAGTTCCGTTGCTTTCGAATCATATTCCTTTAAAGCTGTTGCAAAATCACTTAAAGAACAATGTTGAGTGGCCATGTTTGGTGCAACTAGATTGCTTTTAATAATGGATACTTTTTGTTTGGTTGTCTGAAGGTGAGTTAAAAGTGTGTCAAGTAAATCGACGTTAACATTGTCTTCTTTGATCTGTTGCTCAAGCTCTTGCGCTAAATCAGCCAGGTATGTCATTGAAAGATTCGCACCAGCACCTTTGACAGCATGTAGAATATGCAGAGCCAGTTCATAATTGCCTATTTCAATGGCTTGTTTTAGATTAATAATCTCTTCAATTTGCTCAAAAACAAACTTTTCTAGTAGTTTGTAGTATATCTCTTCGTTACTGGCTGCACGCCTGATCCCCTCGACAACGTCAATACCCACTAATTCGATATCCTCTTTCGTTTTTGGTATTTCAGGAGGAGGAGAGTGGCTTTGGTTGACTTGTTGTTCAAGTGGGGTGTGACAGGTAACCTCAATAATAGCTTGAATTAGCCCCTCGACATCAATTGGCTTTGCGACATGGCCATTCATACCAGCGTCCAGACAAAGCTGAATATCAGGCCCCATGGCATTTGCTGTCATAGCCAATATAGGCAGTGAGTCAGGCGAAATGGACTCTCGTATCAACTTAGTTGCTTGTATCCCGTCCATAACTGGCATCTGCATATCCATGAGCACAACATCAAATTGGGTATTCGTGACCTGTTGAATTGCAATTTCACCGTTGTTGGCCACGCTCACCTGTGCGCCGTGGAAGGAGAGTATTTCAACAGCGATTTCTTGATTGACGGGTTGATCTTCGGCAACCAGCACATGAATGCCGTTTAGACGTTTGTCTGGCTCCTGTGCTGGGTGATGTGCTTTTGAGCTCGGGGCAGATATGAATGATGCTTGTAAACAATCCACCAAATTAGAAGGGTTTAGCGGTTTTAGCAACATGCTGTCAAACAGCGTTTTTTGAGCATCATTTAACGCGATATCATGGCCATGAGCAGTCACTAGGACAAAATGGCTTTGTATTCCAAGTGATTTCAATTGTTGAGCGGTTTCTAGGCCATCTATATCTGGCATAAACCAATCAATAAACATGATGTCAAATGACTGACCTTGCTGTTGAAAACCTTTTATACACGCGCTGCCGCTTGGAAAAGCGGTGGTTTTCAAACCCAGACCTTCTAGCATCTCTATAAGAATATCTCTTGCATCCTCACTATCATCAACAATGCATGCGCGCTTGCCCGCGAATTTATTTGAGTCTTGTAATAACGAGGAAGCTTGATTATTGATGGTCAATGGTAAAGTGAAGTAGAACTCTGAACCTTTATCTGGTTCACTTTCTACAAAAATCTCTCCCCCAAGCAACTTAACTAGTTGCTGAGATATTGTTAGCCCCAGTCCCGTACCGCCGTATTTTCGTGTTGTTGAGGTATCTGCTTGTGAGAATGATTGAAAGAGCTTTTTCTGCTGCTCTTGGTTCATACCAATGCCCGTGTCTTTGACAGAGAAGGTGAGTTTCGCCAGTTCGCCCTCCAAACCCAGCATGGATATGGAAACAGATACGCAGCCTTGTTCAGTGAATTTCACAGCATTTCCAGCCAAATTGATAAGGACTTGCGATATTCTTAAGGGGTCGCCTAGGTAGTTAATGGGTAAATCTGTAGGTACGTTAAAAATAAACTCTAATTGTTTTTCCTGAGCTTTGATCCCAACAATGGTTGCGACGTTGTCGAGCACTTTGTCTAGTTGAAAAGGAATGTACTCGATATCAATCTTACCAGCCTCGATCTTAGAAAAGTCTAAAATATCATTAATTAATTTCAGTAGTTGCTTTGCTGCGTAGTCAATTTTGGTGATGTATCCTTCTTGCTGAGCTGACAAGTCAGTATTGAGAGCAAGGTGAGACATACCTATGATGGCATTCATTGGCGAGCGTATCTCATGGCTCATGTTTGCTAAAAACTCACCTTTTACCTGAGCGTTTTTATCGGCTTCGTCTTTGGCATTTAACATTTGGCGCTCAAGCTCATTACGTTCGGTCACATCTAAGAATGTGCCAACGACTCCACCTACCTCTCCCAAACTGTCGAAAAATGGCGCTTCATATACCACGAGTTCACGCATTTCTTTTAGGCTATTCTCCATTGATAAAGCAAAGGAGTGGGCCTCCTTTTTCTCGATAGTATGTTTTGATTTCGACTCTAGATAGGTGGCAGTTTGCATGTCAAAAACTTGATTTAAATGAGAGTCAGAAACCTCAACTTCAAATTTATCGATAAAGGCCAAGAAAGCCCGATTGACCCCCATGAAAATGCCTTGTTTATCTCTATAGTAGGTCGGGTTTGGTATCGCATTTATTATATGTAACGTAAGTTCCAGATGCGCAGCCAGTGCATTTTCAGCTTCTATTTGCTTTTGCGTATTCTCACTCAGCCTCAGCTGTATACTTAAATCTTCAGAAAGTAGGTTTAGACAGTGTAGCTGTGCTTCACTTATCGGGCTTGTCAGAGCAACAACAGTGACACCGGCTAACTCCTCATTTATAACTAAGGGCAAATAAAGCACGGAGTGCAGAGCTAATGAAAGCTCGTTTTTTGTTAGGACGGCTTGTGCTTTTTGGCTCAAAAAAGTCTGGGTTGTCTTGTTTGAGATGAGCCGTTGAATTTGTGACGAAGAGTCATCAAAAAAAGCGGGAAACCCGACACAGACTTGCTCTGTAAATTCGTTGTTGTCATAACTGTATATCGCAACGCTTGGTGCGTTAAAATTGTGAGCTAAAAAATTGGCGGTCGTAACTCTCATATCTTCGGGGTCAACACAGTGTCGTACTTCACGGCCAAAAGCATGTCTAATTTTTGCTATGTCTGCTCGTTCATCCAAGCTTTGGTATGTTAAAGAAACGGCTTCAACAACATCTGCGACTTCTCCTTGCAGCCCTTTTGGCAAAGACACGCCACCTTGAGTTGGATTATTGATACAAAAAGCTTGGTGTAGCACGTTGAAGGGGGTTACTAGGCGCCGAGCTAAATAAAAATAAGCAGCGAGCCCCATAAAAAGCAGAGAAACTAGGATGGAAGATAGGGACGCTAATAGCTTACCTTGTATCGTGTCTATTTGATTTTGTGTAATGATTATTTGCTGGTCGGTTTGATCTAAAGCCCTAGAAATAGCGTCGATGCTAGCGCGATTAGCGTTTTCAAAAGCCTCTGTATCTACGTCGTATCTCGCTTGGTCAAGATCTTTGACCAGCACTTCTTCTGCGATGTTGTAAAGTAGGAGGTAGTTATTTACAGCATCAACGGTCGATTTGGTGCTAATGCTAGGTTGAAGGTGGGGTTGTAAAGACTCGAGTTGTATTCTTAGACTAATCAGCTGAGCACTTGCGAGACTGCGGCTTGCACTATCTTTTTTATTGTTATAATTACTGAGGCTAAAGAAAAGTTCAGCGCGCATAGATTGTAGGTTAACAAAAGCTTCATGTTGATTGTTAATTGAATTAAAGCGCTGCATATATTTAGACATATCTTCATGCCATATTAATAGCGAGATAATCCCTGCGCTTAGCAAGATTGAGAGTATTACAAAAAACGAATGAAACATTGTTTTTGTTGACATAACTTACTTTCCAAAACTTTACTAATATTAACAATAGACCGCCGAGGGTAATTAACAAGCGAAGTGATTGCAGACGGTAAAAACGGATAACCGTAAGGAGTGTTTACATGGCAAACGTCCTAATTGTTGATGATGTAGCAGAAAATCTACAGATCCTTCAGCTCATACTACGTAATGAAGGGCATAAGGTTTATGCGGCAATCAGTGCTGAGATAGCCTTGACTATTGTTGGTGAACATCTGCCAGACCTAATCATCTCGGACATCAAAATGCCACAAATGGATGGATTGGAGTTTTGTAAAGAATTAAAAAAATCGGAAAATACGGCACAAATCCCTATTATTTTTGTTAGTGCCCAAAGTGAAACTGACAATATCGTTGCGGCTTTAGAAGTAGGTGGCGTCGATTATATAACCAAACCCTTTAAGCCAGCGGAAGTTATCGCGAGAGTAAATACCCAATTAAAATTGATTGAAGCCCATAAGTTAGCTGTGCGTCAGCATTTGTCTCATGTAATGAACCAAATGGTGGTCGGTGTTGCACATGAGATAAATACTCCTCTGGGTACTGCAATAACAGCAGTAACACACTTTGACGGTATTTTGCACGAACTACGTAGCGCATTTGATGGCCAAACACTCAGCGCAGAACAATTATCTGGCGGCCTTGTCGACTCGTTGGAGAGTGCCGGGCTATGTGAAAGAAGCTTAATAAGAGTTGCAAAATTTGTAAAAATGCTCAAAGAGATTGCGCAAGTGGAACGGCCAAGTAATCCGCGAGAAATCGAAGCGAGCGATTTTCTGGAGAGTTTGAAGGAGCGCTGGCAAGATGAAAACGTGCATTTGAATGTGGGCACATACACGAACATTATATTCGCCGATGATGAAGTTTTATCGACTGTGCTGGATAATTTGATCGCCAATTCCGTGGCACACGGCAAGCTGGACAAGGCAAAACCCATTACAATTGAAGTAGAGCAGGCGGAACAAGCCACGAGAATCATTTTTTATGATTATGGACAAGGGTTACAAAACTTAACCGTAGAAGAGCTGTTGAAGCCTTTTGTTACAACAAAAAGAGGTAACGCAGGCCATGTAGGGTTGAGTGCGGCTGTGACGGCAAACCTAATCACTAATGCGTTAAACGGCAGCTATCAGGTTTTTGAAAAGGAGCGTGGGCTAGAATGGGTGATACAAATCCCCGTAAGAGCTGGTTGATCTGTGTCAATGAACTAAACTAATCGACAATAAGGCGGACATAAGTCCTTATATGTGGCTTCGTATTTCACTAAGCTCGCCGAGCAAAGATTTTATATCTTTATTCCAAAGGTTAATTATAAATAATTCTTCTAATTAATGTTTTGAATTGAAGTCACGCAATTAAATTGGTGGAACCATTATGCAACAGCTACCTACAGTTGATTATAAGTCAGAAACAGCAGCAAAAGAATTTGTTGAGTCTCTACGTAACACAGGTTTTGGTGTTTTAAAAAATCACCCAATTCCTAAAGAGTTAGTAGAGTCTATCTATAAAAACTGGCAAGAATTCTTCTACACAGAAGAAAAGCACGACTTCCTATTTGACAAGGACACTCAAGACGGCTATTTTCCACCGGAAGTTTCAGAAGTCGCTAAAGGCTTTACTGTAAAAGATATTAAGGAATATTTTCACGTTTATCCGAAAGGGCGTGTACCAGCTCAGCTAGAAGCTGAAATCAGAGAGTACTACCGCCTAGCAAATGAATTTGCTGCTGAGCTATTAAGCTGGGTTCAAGCAGAATCACCAGAGGATGTACGTGAAAAGTTTTCGATCGATCTAAAAGATATGATCCAAGACTCAGATCAAACGCTATTACGCGTTTTACACTACCCACCAATGACGGGTGATGAAGAGCCGGGCGCAATTCGCGCTGCAGCACACGGTGATATTAACTTGTTAACTGTGCTTCCAGCTTCAAACGAGCCTGGTTTACAAGTTCAAAAGGGCGACGGTAGTTGGTTAGATGTACCTTGCGATTTTGGTTCATTAATCATCAACATCGGTGACATGTTACAAGAAGCGTCAGGTGGTTATTTCCCGTCTACAATTCACCGAGTTATTAACCCAACAGGTAAAGCAAGCGACAAGTCTCGTATTTCATTACCGCTATTCTTACACCCTAAACCAGAGGTGGTTTTGTCAGAACGTTACACTGCAGATTCATACCTGCAAGAACGCCTTCGTGAATTAGGTGTTAAGTAACTCACTGATAATTAACCAATAAACGGTCTTTTATAGGCCGTTTTTTTATGCCGTTTTAGCTGATAAAATCGATTTTTTCCTGACAATTAATTTAAAGTGTGCAATATTAGAATTTCTCAAACTGAGAAAAAATAATAAAAAACTTAATGACAACGCTGTCATTTATTGTGTAACATCAAATCAACATGACTGAATACTGTGTCGCGATGGAATTCGCGTTCATATCTTACTTCTTAGGGGTCGCTTAATGATGGCTAAACAGGTTGAACAAGACCAGTTGTATATAGGTATCGATGGAGGAGGGACAAAGTGTCGAGCCACCATCTACTCGATGAAAAACGGCGTTTTGGGCACTGGTCTTGGTGGGCCCGCTAATCCACTTCATGGTTTTGAGAGAACAATTGAATCGATCATGGTATCGACACAATTGGCGTTGCAGGATGCAGGGCTGAGAATTGAAGCTGTGCATAACCTCTATGCAGGTTTGGGGCTTGCTGGCGTAAACTTACCAGCGCTTCATGACAAAATTATGAGATGGGACCATCCGTTTAAACAAATGTTCTTAACGACCGACTTGCATACTGCTTGTATCGGAGCTCATGAAGGTGGTGATGGAGCAGTTATTATAACTGGTACAGGTTCATGCGGATTTGCGATGGTTGATGGCGTTTCTGTTAATTATGGTGGCCATGGTTTTGCGCAAGGCGATATGGGCAGTGGTGCTTGGATGGGCCTTGAAGCGGTAAAGGCAGCATTATTAGGAATCGATAAGCTTGGTCCAGAGACTGTATTGAGTGAAACATTAAAGCAACACTTTAATACAACCACAGCCATGGGTATTGCTGAACAAATGGCTGGCAAACCTTCTAGCAGTTACGCGCAATTGGCTCGTTTTGTACTAGCTGCGGCAGAAGATCAAGATGAAGTTGCTCTTCAAATTGTTGAGTCGGGTGCTAAGTACATCAGTAATCTAGCGCATCGCTTGATGGAAAATAATCCACCACGGTTATCAATGATTGGTGGCTTGTCAGAGCCCCTACGTAAATGGCTTGACCCTGAAATTGCAAAGATTGTTGAAATGCCAAAGCAGCCGCCTGAGATGGGCGCAATTTTCTTTGCAATCCAAAGTGTTGAGCAGCAGTCAGAAAAGGCGGTTTGAGAATGAAAAAGTATTTGGCGAGTCAATTCTTTGATGGGCACAAATTAAAGCAGAATGTCGAGTTTCTGGTTGTTGATGGTAAAATTTCTTACTCGGCACAAGGTTCAGACTTACAAGCAGAAAGGCTAGAGGGCTTGGTAGCGCCGGGTTTTATTGATGTTCAAGTAAACGGTGGCGGTGGTGGTTTTTTCAATGCGGAACAGTCGGTAGACTGCTTGAAAACAATCGTGTCGGCTCATGCTAAGTATGGTTCTACGGCGCTAATGCCCACGTTGATCACCGATAAGATTGAAGTGATGGAACGGGCCGCAGATGCAACAGCAAAAGCGATTGCAGACAATGAGCCAGGTGTGGTTGGTATCCATTTTGAGGGCCCTCACTTGTCTCACCCTAAAAAAGGGACGCATAGCGAGCAATTTATTCGCCCAATTTCCGAACAAGAGTTTGCCGTTTATGCAAGGCAAGACCTAGGCATTAAGATGGTGACGCTAGCGCCAGAAACGGTCCCATTGGTTGATATAAAAAGGCTTATTGAACTGGGTGTCAAAGTCAGTATTGGCCACTCGAACGCGGACTTTGAAACGACAATGGCTGCGCTGGAAGTCGGCGTTGACGGGTTTACCCATTTATTCAACGCGATGTCAGCATATACCTCAAGAGAGCCTGGGGTTGTTGGCGCAGCATTATGGGAAGACAATGCTTGGTGCGGATTGATTGTAGATGGCCATCATGTACACCCAGCTTCGGCTAAACTGGCTATCCGTTCAAAACAGCGTGGAAAAATCATGTTGGTGACAGATGCAATGCCACCAGTAGGTACAAATGATATGGAGTTTGACTTCTTCGATGGTCGAAAGGTTATTAGAACCGGTGACAGGTTAAACTCTACAACGGGAGAATTAGCCGGCAGTGTACTAGATATGGCAAGTGCAGTTAGAAATACCGTTAATACACTTGATATTACACTTATCGAAGCGCTTAGAATGGCATCTTTGTACCCAGCTCAGTATTTAGGGTTAGATAAAAAAGGGCACTTACTAGAAGGTGCTGATGCGGACTTTGTACTACTAAATAATAGCCAAGAAGTGTTATGTAACTTCATTGGCGGACAACAAATTTAAAAGTTCCCTGGGTAAAAACCCCCGCTGCAGTTTAGCGGGGATTTTTTGTTTTTACAGGAAAGGTATTGATGACGAATAAAAAACAAAGGTTGACCTCACTCGACGCCCTGCGCGGGATGGACATGTTTTGGATCTTAGGGGGCCAATCTATTTTCGCCGCTATGTTTGTACTGACAGGCTGGCAGGGATGGAAACTTTTTGAAGCACATACAGTGCATAGCCCATGGCATGGTTTTACTTTTTATGACTTGATTTTTCCATTGTTCATTTTCTTATCTGGTGTTGCGATGGGCCTTTCACCCAAGCGAATTGATCACCTGCCGTTGAATGAGCGAGTGCCATATTATCAAAAGGCTGCAAAGCGATTGTTGCTGCTATGTGGTTTGGGTGTATTGTATAACCACGGTTGGGGAACCGGTATTCCACTAGCTTTGGATGAAATACGTTACTCAAGTGTCCTTGGACGAATTGCAATCGCTTGGTTCTTCTGTGCGATGCTGGTTTGGCACACGAGTTTAAGAACAACTGGGCTTGTGGCGGGAGGAATATTGGTAGGCTATTGGGTACTATTGAATTTCATCCCAGTGCCCGGTGGAAACGCTGGTGAATTAGCAGCCCCCGGCACAGGAAGCTGGAACGCATGGTTTGACCAAAACTTACTGCCTGGTATTACGTACCAAAATCGACCCGTCGACCCCGAAGGGATTTTATCGAGTGTACCAGCAATAGTGAATGCGATAGCAGGTGTATTTGCAGGTCAATTGATAGCAAAAGTCGATAAGCTGGGTCAGTGGAAAGTGGCAGGGTATTTATTTTCAGCCGGTGTTTTGAGCGTAGCATTGGGTTGGCTGTGGGATTTACAGTTCCCAGTTAATAAAGAGCTATGGACTAGTTCGTTCGTATTTGTGACGATAGGGTGGAGTGCAATGCTTCTGGCGGTGTTTTATGCGCTCGTTGATATTTTGAATGGCCAAAAATTTGCCTATCCTTTTGTTATTATCGGTGCGAATTCAATCATTATTTATTTGGCATCTAGCTTGGTCAATTGGGAGTTCGTGAGCCTAAGTGTCTTTGGTGGATTTGTTAACGCAGTGGGGGCTAGTTGGCAACCGTTGATGTCCGTGATAGCACTGTTATTGGTACAGTTACTTGTCCTGCATTGGATGTATAAACGCAAAATATTCGTTAGTGTTTAACGACTAACAATTACCTAAAAAACGGTTGCTAGAAAGCAGCCGTTTTTATTGGCACAAAAAAAATACAAGTTTTTCTTCACTTTTACTTTACAAAGCTCTTTTTTCTTATAATAATGACAGCGTTGTCATAATGGTAATAACCTAATACAGTGTATCCCAATTAGGTTTTGATCTGACCTTGTTTTGATTGCACGCGAAGCAAGGCTCAGATCCCATTTTTCTTATTTTTTTCTCAACATTGAGCTTTAATATCATGCAAATAGTAATTCTAAAAAATGCTGCTGAAGTCGCTGCTTATGGTGCAGATATATTCGCAAATCAGTTAAATCGTAAAGCAGAATCGGTGTTGGGTTTAGCTACTGGTTCTACACCTGTGGCGCTATATCAAAATTTAATTGAAAAGAATCGCAGCGGAGACATCAGCTTTAAAAATGCTGTAACGTTTAATTTAGATGAATACCTTGGCCTTGAGGGCAGTCACCCTCAAAGCTACAGATACTTCATGAATGAACAGTTGTTCAATCATGTTGATATTAATAAAGACCATACCCATGTACCTCCTGGTAATGCTAAGAACCCTGTTGAAGCATGCCAAGAGTATGAAGCGCAAATCGTTGCGGCAGGTGGCGTTGATGTTCAGCTGCTAGGCATTGGCCGCAATGGTCATATCGGATTTAATGAGCCTTCATCTGGCCTGACGTCAAGAACGCGTGTTAAAACACTAACAAAAGAAACAATTGACGATAATGCTCGTTTTTTCTCTGCTGATGAATATCAGCCTCACTTATCTATCACGATGGGTATCGGAACAATCCTTGATGCTAAAAAGGTCGTTTTATTAGCCACTGGTGATAACAAAGCAGACGCAATAAAAGCGACTGTAGAAGGGCCTTTGACAGCGTCATGCCCTGCTTCTGCATTGCAGTTGCACCGTGATGCAGTGATTGTTATAGATGAAGCAGCAGCTAGCAAATTAGATAATATTGAGTTTTACAAACACATTGAAGCGGAAAACCAAAAGCTTCAAGCACACCTTGCCTCTCTGTAGTGTGAGATCACACTGTAGTTTTAAAGCCCGAAAGGGCTTTTTTTTTGCCTGAGCTATTGGCAAACTCGACGACTATTGTTAGCTTTTCTTCTTAGTAAGTAAGGGCAAAGCAATCGGGCAACATTTATGCGAATATTAGGTATTTAGGTAATTGCGCATATAACTCTCTTTTGTAGACACCTGCTAGTTTTAATAAAAATAATGAAACTAAATTAAAAAGGACAAGCATTTGTTGTACTACACACAAATGACGCTAGATAGGGCGTCTGCTCAGCGTAAAGACAAAAATTGGTTACTCACTCAATATGGTGAATGTAGCCGTTGGTTATTGATCCACAACGACCAAAACCTTTTTTCCCATGACCTGTCCGAATTAGCATTGTTGCAACAGTCCGAAATAGAACAGTTTGATAAAAATAACGCGGTATTTTTAGGTAAAGACGATGAGTTTTCGTATTTTGCGCTAGATGTATCAGGCCTATTAATTGATGACTTACAAAAACACTTGAGCCTGTGCACTGCTGAGGATCAAGACGGCAACTATCAATTCGCTGATATGAGAAAGGTCGGCCCGAGACTAGAGCAAGTGAGTGCTTCTGTCGGGGTTTTGGCAAGAGGACTATGTTATTGGCATAAAACTCACCGTTTTTGTGGCCGTTGCGGTAGCGAGAATTTCAGTGTAGAGGCCGGACATGCTCGTCTATGCACAAATAAAGAGTGTAAGCATATGACCTTTCCAAGAACAGACCCTGCGGTGATCATGTTGGTTAAACACACTTTCCCCGATGGTGTAGAGAGATGTTTACTTGGTCGCCAAGAAACTTGGCCTGAAGGTGTATATTCAACGTTAGCTGGGTTTGTTGATCCTGGGGAAACGCTCGAACAGGCAGTTGCACGTGAGGTAGAAGAAGAGGCGGGTGTTAAAGTTACTGATGTACAGTATTTGGCGTCACAGCCTTGGCCGTTTCCATCTTCATTAATGCTTGGCTTTATTGCTACAGCAGAGACAACCGATATTTTTGTAGAACAAGACGAACTTGAGCATGCGCAGTGGTTTTCTAGAGAAGATCTCAACAAATTTGCCCAGTGGGGAGATGACGTACCTGGTTATAAGCTTACAAGACCAGATTCAATATCACGTTTTTTAGTTGAGCATTGGCGTCAACTACCAGAAAAAGAGTAAACAATGAAAAAGAATACTAAGTTAGCGAGCGCAGGGCGCAAATCGCAATATACGCAAGGTGTAGTTAATCCAGTCGTTCAACGCGCGTCTACAGTTGTGTTTGACTCCGTAGCGGATATGCACGAAGCCATCAAAGAACGAGGTAATCGTACGTTATTTTATGGCCGCAGGGGCACCAATACACACTACGCGCTGCAAGATGCCATCACCGAACTCGAAAATGGTGCTGGGTGCGCATTATACCCAAGTGGTGCAGCAGCAATAAGCCAAAGCTTACTGTCATTTTTAAAGACAGGCGATCACCTATTGATGGTTGATACGGCTTATGAGCCAACTCGTGATCTATGTGACAAAATCTTAGCAGGACTTGGAATTTCAACGACATATTATGACCCAATGATTGGTGTAGGTATAAAAGACCTTATTCAAGAGAACACCAAAGTGTTATTTTTAGAGTCTCCTGGCTCAATTACCATGGAAGTGCAAGACGTACCGGCTTTGGTTAAAGAAGCGAAAGCAAATGGTCTCATCACAATGCTAGATAATACTTATGGTAATGGTTGGCACTACAGACCGCTTGAGCATGGAGTAGACATCAGTATCCAAGCCGCTACAAAATACATTGTTGGCCACTCAGATGTCATGATGGGTGTTGCCGTTGCAAGTGAGGAGCACTGGCCAACTTTACGAGAAAACTCGTATCTTCTTGGTCAATGTACATCGGCAGATGATGCATATTTGGCATTAAGGGGATTGCGTACCATGCCGGTTCGTCTGCAACAACATGAGAAAAGTGCGCTTAAGGTGGCTAACTGGCTAACTGAGCACCCACTTGTTGACCACGTTCGTCATCCTGCGCTACCTACGAACCCTGGGCATGAGTTTTTTAAGCGAGATTTTGACGGCAGCAATGGTCTGTTCTCTTTTGTTATGAAGTCCGGAAACCAAAAAGCGATCAACCGCTTCTTAGATAGCCTTCACCATTTTAAAATGGGCTTTTCTTGGGGTGGATATGAGAGCTTAGTGACAGCAAATCGCACAATGGCTGCGTTACGTACAACCACAGGTTGGGAACACGGACCGATAATTCGTTTGCATATTGGTCTTGAAGATGTTGAAGACCTTATTGCAGACTTAGAACAAGCATTAAAGGTGTACGAGTCACATCTTTAAATCAACACATTAATAAGGGAGCTTACGAGCTCCCTTTATCATTTATAGGCTTTGAGCGTAATGGTAAAGCGCTTTTAGAATCGAGACTTTCTTTTCGTTTCCTTCATGCTCGTAAACGAGATTTTCAAGAGTGAGCATAAAATCTTGAGCATTGATAGACGGATTGTCTTCACCGTGCATGAGTTTACCCTGACAATACTTGCGCCAAGTTTCTAGCTCGGATTGAGATAAACTTTCAGGCCAGTTTCTTGCTCTGTATCTAAATAATAAAGTATGAAACTTAGGGTCTTCAAAATCTAAAGATAAGCTACTTAACTCAACCGGTGAAGAATTTCGTACAATCGCAAGCTTAGCTTTGTCAGCCTTACTAATAAAGCCGTTATATAGTTGGTAGTCTGGGTTAGTTGTGTCACTAAAGTCTCCCTGATCTGCAAATACTTGAGATACCTTATCGCGTAATTCAGGGTGAGATTTTAAGAACTTGAGATGCTCTAAGCATTGTTCTCGGTCTATTCCCAAACGAGCTGCATTCTCAGGTAAAAGTGTTTTTGCTGGTGCTAGAATCGGGCACTTATTAATGTGAATGAGTTTCAAACCAACCGGCAGCTCGCCTTCTTCAAGGTCAGAGTGTTTTGTGTATAAGCGCGCTCTTAGCTCCTCTACAGACAAGTCCATCAATACACTTGGGTTATGTGTCAGGTTAAAGCAAACGACAGCATTTTTATTGACGGGATGAAAACTCATCGGTGCAATCCAGGTCGTACAACCCTGTGTGGCAGGAATTCGTGACGAAGTGTGCACTAAAGGTTGCATATTAAATACATCGACCAGCTCAGTTAATGCCTTTTTGGTACGTAAGTTAAAGAAAAACTGAAATAGCTTTGGTTGTTTTTCTTTAATTAATTTAGCAAGCGCAATAGTTGCTGTAACATCGCTCAGAGCATCGTGCGCTGCACTGTGTTCTATACCATTCGCTACCGTGAGCTCTTCAAGTCTAAAGCTTGGTGAACCGTCTTCTTTTAAAGGCCACTCAATCCCTTCTGGGCGCAGTGCATAACAGGCACGCACAAGGTCAATAATATCCCAGCGGCTATTGCCATTTTGCCATTCGCGCTCATACGGGTCATAGAAATTGCGATATAAACTGTAACGGGTAACTTCATCATCAAATCGAATGCTATTGTAGCCAGCAACACATGTATTTGGCTTAATAAACTCAGCATGGATTTTAGCCATGAATTCGCTTTCTGGTAAACCGTGTTTAAGCGCATGCTGCGGTGTTATACCTGTGATTAAACATGCTTCAGGGTGCGGTAAATAATCTGGTGCAGGCTGGCAATATTCAATAAGAGGTTCACCAATGATATTTAAGTCATAATCGGTCCTAATTCCAGCAAACTGGCTTGGCCTGTCTTTTTGAGGGCTTGCCCCCCAAGTCTCATAGTCATGCCAATAGATAGTTGGTATATTTTCAACATTTTCTTTTGTATGTAATTTATTGTTTTCTTTCATAAAGTCGTGAGCTATCTATTGTGCTGTAATGATTGGTTTTTAACGCACGCATAGTAACACATTTGAAAATTAGCTTCGATTCATAATCAACTAAGTGTTGTGAATTTAGAGTTTGCGTAATTTTCGTTGAAGAATGTAGCTCGTTTTTATCGGCAAGTGAGCAATCTATCGATAGGTCTGCTTAATGGAGTTTGATGCAGGGTATAATGCTATGTGGGCCTTCCGCCCAGACAATGAGGATTGGCCACGTTTGATAAAAGTGATAGGGTTGGTGTTTCCCTATGTAGAACAATAACAAAGGGAGTTGGTAAGTAATAAAAATTAAATAAAAACTCACTCCTCACTAGGGTATTCAAGCTGGTTCTGCACGATCTATAGGGCTGAATTATTGGCAATAAGATGGCTTGTGGGGCGGATAGTTCGAGGACAACCTGCAAATGAAGAAGTTTACATCGATTCTTATTCTTTCTATTTTTACTTTCTATGGCGTTTACCTAGCTTGGTTTTCTATCAGTATGAGCACTCTGGAGAGACTGGGCGCGCTAGGAAGCTGGATTGGTGGTTTCTCTGCTCTGGCAGCATTAATCTTTGCATTTAATGAATATAGCAAAGCGCAAATACGTGAGGCTTTTCCTCAAAGGTATCATATGGTTTGTAAAGTACTACCAGAGCTAAACGCAAATTGGAGAGACTTATTTGTTAAGTTTTTGGATATTGCGATTAGAATTAAAATTTATAGACAAAAAGTAGATGAACGCAATAAATTTGAAAACATGTTGTCGAAAAATTCAGCTGAACGAACTGAGCAAGAGCTGAAGAAAAGCTCGCAACTGGCAGACGAATGCGAAAAATATTATCAGGAAGTTGTAATTAAAAAATATAATGAATTGAAAACGATAAGTGACTCGTTTACTGAAAGTGCTCATGAGTTTCAAGACTACTTCAATAAAATTCGGTTTTCTTCTAATTACTATTTCAAAATAATTGAATCAGATTTCGATTCTTTCAAAAAATTACTTGCTGAAGCGATTAGCTCTCAAAAATACATAAAAGCTGAATTAGATAGTATACAAATGAAAGAGAGTATTGAACTCCTTAGCTCAGCTAATATTGATAAAGAACAAAGTAAATCAGTGGTAGAGGAGTTGATGAAAGATATCAAAATAGAAGATTTTGAAGGAGGGGAGAACGCCAGTGAGATTAGATTATTGTTGCAAGCTTACATACCTCTTATGAATATAAAAAAGGATTTTTTCGAAGTGTTGTCGCAAAAACTCGAAATAAATAAGCTTAATTTTGATTAAAACTAGTAACAGTCAAATATCCACTCCAACAAATAGGCTCGTAAATTGCGCAATAAACTATTCGGTACAAAAAGTAACACTATTCCTGTCGTTTTTTCAGAGCCTAGCAGTATACTAAGGACCTTATATGGGAATTACGATTCTCGTCATTTTTAAGGTGTTAAAGTGTTATGAAGCTGAAAAAAAAGAACTTAAAAAAACTGTCTATGCAGGACCTAAAGCAAGTTGTTGGTGGTAACGGTGTGACCACTGTTGGTAGCATTGATATTACAACTGCAAGGGGGGATGAGCCCCCCGCAGGTTAAGCTCCTCTCAATAAAGGGGTTTGTCTTAGGCTCTTTAATTGAGCATTAAATGATAACTCGCATATCTATTGAAGCGTCGAGCTTTTTTGCTCGACCTTTATATTCTCAGGGGTTCGATACGCTTTTGATGTCGTTGCTGACATACTCATTTCTTAAATTAGTAACCCAAACGATTCGTTATATTGGCAGTTCTGCATATGAGCAATGAGCTGATAGCTTCTCTATCACTAAACGCTTATTTTACACAGAGGCTCAATTGTTGCCATTCTCAATAAAAAATCGATGACATAGAGACCAAAAGACTAGGGAAAGCTCGAAGCTATATTATACCTCTCTTTGCATTTAGAATATGTTCTATCAAATGCTTGGTGCAGCTTTCATGGTTTCGACAGTGTCCAATATGTCAAAAATTGCAGATAAAGAGGTGCCTGAGGCAGGTATGTCGAGCATAATAAAAGTAGAGTGCATAAATGTGGCTCATAAATCCTCATCAATTTATACTAATTTCAATGCCAAATACTGCGCAGTTTATATGTCACTTTAAAAGGTGAATTTAGAGGAGTTTACACCGGTTTTTGTAGTGTATTTGGTGTTATTTTGCGCCATTGACCAAACTAAAGGCGAAGTGATTTTGTACGTTTTTAAATTATCGCAGGAACGGTGTTGAGGTGGTAAGGGGGAAGTGTAAAATGGTGCACTGAAAAAGCGCTCAATGCACCAAGAACAATTTTTATTTAAAAGCTAAAGCTGACTTTCGCGTAATACGTCATTCCATCAAAGCCATATGGTAGAGCTCTAAGTGGATAGCGCATTGCACCATTGGTAATGAAGTTTAAGACCTCATCTTCTCCAAGTTCATCAGGTGTCTCATCAAAGATGTTATCAACCCCGACAGACAGGTTGAGGTTTTCAGTCAATTCATATCCGAAGTTCACATCGACTAAGACCGCTGACTCAACGACACTTGTTTGTTGCCAGCTATTAGTCGGTGATAAAAAGTCCGGTAGCACAATGTGTCTGCCAGCAAAGTAGCTTACTTCTGTCTCACCGAAGTAATTGAACCTTAGCAAAGATGACCATTGTTCTGTTTGGTAATCAAACGTCAATGTGGCACGCTCTTGCGGTTGACCGTGAGTCAAAAATGAGCGACGTTGTTCATCAAGAGCAATGGTATCAGGAATACCTTCGGGAGAGTTAACTCTGTCGATGGTCGTTTCATTTTTATTGGCTGCAAAGGTAATTTCAAGCTCGCCATTACCGAAATCCGTATTGTATGACGCAATTAAATCAACCCCTTTGGTGGTTGAATCTAAGGAGTTTGAGAAGAAGTTTCCTTGAACAGCGCCTGTTGCTTTTAGTGCGGTATTTGCGTCGGCAAAGTTTGTGAGTTCCGCGCTGTCAGCGCCGATGAAGCTACCTAAGTTAATCCTGTCGTAAATCTTGATTTGATAGAAATCTAAAGTTAGCGATAAGTTGCCGCTTACATCCCAGGCTAAACCCAAGTTGTAGTTGTCTGATGACTCAAGTTTTAACCCGTCTATTCCAAGTGCAGAAGGGAAGGGTGATCCAGCCGTAGCAGTATATGATGTTGCTAAAGAACCATCGCCCCCTAAAGTCGTCGTAAATGCTGTATATCCAGACTGTTGTAATGATGGCGCTCGAAAGCCGGTTGAGGCTGCCGCACGAACAGCTAAGTCTTCAGTTACTTCGTAACGACTTGCCAATTTCCAAATAGTGTCGTCGCCTGAATCAGACACATCTTCATACCTTAATGCTGCACTGACTAACCAATTTTCATTGAGTAGTGTTTCAGCTTCAACGTAAATAGCATGGCTAGAGCGATCAGCACTGTTTGCTGCATCAGGTCTTAACCCCTGATATGCTTGAAAGCCACAGTCAGCAAAAACGTCTGGGTTTATTACAGAGGCAAAAGAACGCTCAGCGTTAGAGGCGCCGCAAGCGTATGAAGCAACTTCACCAGGCACGATTTGGTAGTTTTCTTTGCGATATTCAGCTCCGATAGATAGGTAGACAGGCTCTGCATTGTCTCTGTCTATCACGCCATTGATATCTAGATTTGTTGTCCATTGATCAAAACGGAATCCTCCAGAGTATCCACCTCTCGGTCCCGCATTATCGGCGATATCTTGACTACTGGCATTGGGGTTATTTGCTAAGTATTCAGCGGCATAAGACGCATTGATGGTATTTGACGAAGAATAGTCATATTGGTTTTCGCCATACACAGTGGACAAGTCAAAGTTCCAATCTGGATTGATGTCTCCTTTTAGGCCCACTGCAAAGGAGATATCTTCCGCTTCGTTGTCAATGCGAGGTAAAAACCCGTCAGGATAAACCTGTGGGACATTGCGTTCTGCGCGATCAAAGTCACGATAAAAGCCATTACCTAGTGCCGTTCTGTTTGAGTAACCTGCAAATGAATAGAGCTCTTTATCTCCCACTGGCAGTGCTGCGTTGTAGAAAATAGACATAAATTCACTGTCTGAATTTCCTTGACGCCAGCGAACAGTGTCAGATAGATCGCCTTTAGCAACTGTAGAAGAGCCGCCAGTATCTCTTTCTGCTCTGTTCGTACCGTCGGCATCTCTGTACTCTAAAGATACGTTAATAAAGCCGCCTTCATTGCCAATATCAAAGCCTCGGTTTAACCCAAATGCATAAGTGTCTCCATCACCTTCACCAGTAGAGCTGCCTTGGAAAAAGCCAGTCGTTACGCCTGTTGAGTCATTCAAAGATAAGTTAATAACGCCTGCAATGGCATCAGAACCATATCTTGCCGCAGCACCATCACGCAAAATCTCGACATTCTTTAGTGCCATCATAGGAATGGAATTCATATCAGTTCCCGCAGCGCCCGCGCCCACAGTTCCCGACAACCCGAAGATGGCTTGAGTGTGTCTTCTTTTTCCGTTGATAAGTACTAATGTTTGGTCTGGTTGTAAGCCCCTCAAAGTTGCTGGACGGAACAAATCCGAGCCATCCGATACTTGAGTTCTACTAAAATTAAAAGACGGGGCAATAGATTGAAGGCTTTGCCCTAGTTCTGTGAAACCACCTTTGTTGAGTTGTTCAGTATCTAAGATATCAATTGGCGAGGTTGACTCGGTGGCAGTACGGTTTGAAACTTTTGAACCGAGGACTGAAATTGTTTCAATTTTTTCTTCGGTTGGCTCATTGGCTTGCGCCATCGTGGTACTTGCCAATAGTGCTAATGCTATTGGCGATAGCTTGAGAGATCCTGTCATAACTTACTACTCTATAATTATTTTTTATTTTAACGGCTTTGCCTGCCTTAGACGTTGTCATAAATAAAACTCAAGTGCAATAATTTTGTTCTAAATATGTAAACAGAGCATCGGCTGCATGACTATGAATATCCTTCAAGTATTTGTGCTGCAATAGTTTCAAGCTCAGAACGTAGCCATATTAGACCTTGGTCTAAGTTGTATGATGGGTGCCACACCATGAACAATTTATAGTCAGGCAATGCGAGAGGTGGCTCTAATATCTGTACATTTGCAATGTCGTGTTGCCTGATAGAGAGAGTAGGGACCGTAGCGATTAAATCACTGTTGCTCACCAGTTCAACGGCACTCATAAGCTGTGGGACTATGGCCGCTATATGACGTGACTTTCCGAGTTTATTAAGTTCGTTGTCTAAACTACCGCTGTCTGCCCCCCAAGGGGAGACGAGTATATGTTTTGCATCTAAATAAGCATTTAAAGAGAGTTTGTTTGAAACAATCGGGTGTTTTTTCCGGGCAACTACGCGATATTGCCCAGATATCAATTTTTGCTGACTAAGATTATTTGCAAAAGCTTGTTCGTGACTAAATGTCAGGACCAAGTCGATATGATTAGAGGACAGCGCTTTAATTGGGACTTCCGAGCTAAGATCAATGACCTTAATGCGAATATTGCTGTTAAGTACAGATAGCATATTGAGCAGGGGATAAATAAATAGCTTAGTTGTAAAGTCAGTTGCAGCAATCACAAATTGCCGGTTTGTCGTATTTTGATTAAAGCTATCAAGGCTATTTGCGACCTGATGGAGAATAGCAAGGCCTTGCTGTGTAAGCGGTTTAATTTCAAGTGCTTTTTGAGTCGGAAGCATCTTACCGCTTTCTCTGACAAAAAGTGGGTCGTTAAACGCAATTCGTAGCCTTTTTAATGCATGGCTCATAGCTGATTGGCTCAAATTTAAACTTTTTGCAGCGCCAGACACACTTTGGGTTTGGTATAGCGCGTCCAATACTAACCAAAGGTTTTGGTCAAATTGTCTTAGATTCATAGTATGTATCAAATTCATGGTTATCTGAAAAATGTACATTTGATTCATGTTTAATTGCAAATTAATCTTCGTGTAGGCTAAAAAGGGGATTAAAAGTGAGTAATAACGTCGTAATCAATTTGGCAGAGAAGTTAGCGCTTTTTGACGAGCATTGGTCGCCCAAAGTCATTGGGCAATTGAATGATTACCAAATAAAGTTAGTGAAAGTACAGGGTGAGTTTACTTGGCATCAACACGATGATACAGATGAGCTATTTTTCGTTTTGAAAGGGCAATTAGATATTCATTTCAACGATCGAATTGAGGTACTTAAGAGCGGAGACATGTTTATTGTGAAAAAAGGCGAACAACATAAGCCTGTAGCAGAACAAGAATGTGAAATTTTGCTCATTGAGCCAAAAGGTGTCGTCAATACCGGTGAAGCTGGTGGTAAGTTAACTGCACAAAACGATGTTTGGATATAAGAATATATCTAGCGATGTAGTGGGCTTACAAGGCTAGATACATTTCAATTCATTTTACATTGTTAATATGAAACAGAGCTCTTTGATGGACCACCCCATTTAGGATAATACGGTCAATATCGTCGTAAGCATCGACTGATTCAAGAGGATTTGAATTGAGTAGCAGTATGTTTGCGATTTTGCCTGGCAGAATGGCTCCATATTTTGATTCTAGGCCATACGCTTTCGCGTTGTTTATTGTGGCGCTGGCTAACAGCCCGATTAAGTCTACACCAGCGTCGTGCATATCTTGTAGCTCCCAAAAAGTAGATAGTCCGGGTTGTGAAGCGTATGTTGGAGCAGGAGGTGTGTCTGAGCCCAGCAATATTTCACCGCCATGTTGGTATAGATAATTCAGAACGCGTTTTCCATTGGTTTGTTTAGTGCGCATGTAATCAATTTTTTGTTGGTGTGTCAGGCCTTTCCAACCAGACACCATTTCGCGTGCAAACCATTGTCCACCATGGGACATATACCAGTCAATTTGCCAAGTCGGTAAGACTGTTTGGTATCTTGTTTTTTCCAAATGATTTGGCACCATGACGTCGGTAAGACTGCGCATCACATTTAGAGACGGTTGGTAGTAAGTCTGAGATTTTAAGATACCATCTGCAACTTGCTGCACATTTTTGGGTAATTCCTGAGAAACACTGCCCCCGCGTTGATGCTCATCTAACCAATTCCAAATACCGTGAGCCAGAATGTCCACTCGACTATCTAGCGCGATTGAATGCATATCGGTAGCATTGGCGTGAACCATCACAGGTAGTTTTTGGCGGTTTGCTTCTGCGACAATTTGTTTAATATTTTCGTTGTCAATGAGGCGTATATTTTTAGCCTTATCAAATCCATCTTCTAGGTATATTTTGGTACAGATTGCACCATCTTTTTTCATTCTTTTTACCGCCGCTGTAGCTTCGTGCAAAGAAGTGATAGCCGGCGCAGTCAAGTGCGATGGGTCGCCATGTTGGTGAACATAGTAAGGTTTGCGCTTGCTAAGATGCTGATATTTGATGCCTTGAGCCGCATAGCCCTGATATATTGGCATTGCACCACAAAAGTAAGCGTTAGGTGATATGTTATGTGTTGTAAAGTCAGTGATTCCTTGTGCGGTATTTGCCGGGTCTATGACTTGTGTTACACCATAAAATAAGTAGTTGCTGCCTTGGCGTTTTAAATACGCTGCCTGCATCTTTGGGGCGTCTTTGTCTGTTTTTAAAAGTCCAGGCATTGTCCGTAAATGAGTGTGGCTATCGGTTAAGCCAGGAATTAAAAATTGTCCATCAGCACTTATCGTTTGTTTTGCCAAGGGCAGTTTATTTTGATCTGAGATTTCAATTATTCGGCCTTCACTAATTGATAGCCAATGATTGGTTTTTATAGATACTTCGCTTTTACTTATCGGTGATATAATCGTTGCATCGGTTACGAGTAAATCGACTTGAGCGAAAGCTAGGTTTGCCGTAGTTAATAGGGCAGTAAGTTGTATATATTTTTTCATAAGACCTCCGTTACTGCGCAGAGCTTATAAAAACTGCGACCGATTTAATGAAAATCCAATAATAGAAATCTTAAATTTCTCTTAAAAAATAAAAAAGCAATAAAAACAAAAGCTAATATGAAATCAGAGCTAGAAAAATTTCGCGTCGGGAAGTGGGTTGTCACACCTAAACTAAACAAAATGCAGCACGTAAGCACTTCTTCTGTTCATGTTGTAACGCCAAAAGTGATGACGCTGCTCACTACCCTTATTGCAAACCGCAATAACCCACTCAGTGTTGAAAACCTTGCTCAGTTGGTATGGTCTGACAGAGTTGTCTCAGATAACTCTGTTTACCAAGCAGTTGCAATGCTAAGAAAGGTGCTCAATGAAGACGGCGATATTGATTACATAGAACGTATTTCTAGCCAAGGATATCGGCTGTCTACTGAAATTGAAGTGTGTAACTTTGATACGCCGTTGGTAGAGACTAAACCAAAGCTTCAACCACTTTTGTTGATAGGTGCAGCGGTCTTAGTAGTTGTTGTTTTATGGACCATTCATACTCATAATACAAAAAAGCAAATTGATTCAAAAAGTGACCCCCACTTTGAGGAAATATCCTTAGCTGAGCATCTTGCGAAATCAAAGCTACCTGAAAGAATTACCAAGGCCAAACAAATCTATACCGAAGTGTTGGAAGTTAACCCTGAACATCCTTTTGCTATGAGCGGCTTATGTAATACCTACATGGCTTTAGCAATATATGGCTCATTCCCAGAATCACAAGTAGACGCTTTGTGTCGACCGCTATTATCTAAGGCTTTGGAGCTTGATGGCAACAACCCTGATGTGCTTACTTCGCTTGCGAGATTAGAAACTTTAAGTGGAAGGTTCGATAAAGCGAAAACGTATTTTGACCGGTCGCTTTCATTGTCAAATGATTCTCCAATGTTATGGCATTGGTACGGACGCTTTCATCGAGAGAAAAACAATTTAGATGAAGCGCTAAATGCCCATTTAAAAGCGTTTAGGCTTGCACCTAACAATCCAACGGTATTAAGAGGGCTCGCATACACCTACTTAAATCGTCGAGACTTAAAAAATGCGCGAAAGTATTTTGAGCGTAGCGTTGAAATCGCACCGCATGTTAAACATATTGCGCTTTACCAATTAGATTTTTATTTGTTGAACATGCAAAGAGCAAGAGAGTATAAAGTTTGGTTCGAAAAACACATGACAGAGTACAGTCGAGTTTACCCACTTCACAAGCTCTCGCATATTTTGTTTTTACTGAGTACAGGAAAGTTAGAAGAAGCAATACAAAAATCAGAAGAGATCCAAATAACGCAGCAAAGTACAACGTCATTTAATTTATATGTTCGAGCAGGGTTAAGGTGGTATAGCGAAGACAAAGAAGGCGCCATAGAATTATTAAGGCAGCGCTACTTATTAGCACCAGAGGACAATCACTATGCAATGCCCTATATCATGGGCCTATATCAAACTAGGCAATACAGCACCGCAAAGCGCCTCTTTGAAAAACATTTTAAAGAAGTAAGCACATTGAATCTTCAAGTTAACGAGCATATTGGTGTTTACTTGCTATATGCGCTCATTTTAAAGAAGGTGGATGAGAGAAGTAAAGCACAGGAAATCAGAGCGCTCATTAGTGCTTTTTTAAATGGACCGACAAAACTGGATATCCGCTATCAGCCGTTTTGGTATGTCCTAAATGAAAAGCCAGAAAAATTGACTCCATCACTATTTGAGTTATTGGATAGTGGATGGTTGCCCGATGCCAATGACAACATCTTTGCTGTAGAAATGTATAGTGAACTAACAGGCGACGTAGAAACACGTGATATGTGGTTAAAGAAGCTGAAAACCATGCAAGCTACTGTGAACTAACCCGCTTATAAGCATTGCGGCTAAAGCGCATTTGTTTAAAATTGTACTAATAGGCACTAACGAGAACGAGTGCCTAATAGGAAGCTTAAACATAGAGGCCTTGTTGGTTTATCGTCGATTCATCTCGTGTTCGAGTTTGCAAACCAAGGTGCTTGGGTGTGTTGTAAAGTCGATTATTCCCAAGCTGTGGCCAAATATGACATAGCCCAGGAACAAATATTTTCACCGTTTTAAGGGGAATTGCTTGTTGAGAGTAGTCTAAAACTAAGGTTTCCATGTCTAAACTATTAAGCTGTTCAACAATATTTAGTATGTCGAGTTTTAAATCTCCACTGGGCTGTAGCAGTGAAGGAAGGTGCTTGCTACTTGAGCTTGGCAATAAAAAGTCATCGTTTTCAATTGCGTCAAAATCGAAAGGTGCCCCATTTTGGTCTCGAATGGGAATAAGTTGGCACAATTCCGTCAATGCTCTTTGAGCCGCCATATTCGGGTTTATATGGCATCCAAATCCAAAGGTCCACCCCAATGTTTGCTTATTCCGGCCAATTGCAGCCATTACGGCTATGCCTGTATCAATAGTCAAATCTAAGACCCAATATTCATGTTCGTGGGAAAGGGTTTGGTGTAGAGGGTTTAAATAGTTTGGATCTAAGTTGCTAAGGTCAAATTTAGGGCGCGGTAGCAAATTGTACCACCAAATAGCAACGGCATCTCGCTCAATAAGTTCGAATAAACCTTGGAGAATTGCTTCTTCTAAGTTGTTTCCAGCTGCACACCCGTTGGATTGCCACTTACCATACTTATCTTCTTCGTAAGGTGTATTTGCAAAGCAGAGGACATAAGGAACATAAACAGCTTCATTGTGTGTAAGTGACCAAGTCTCTTGCCAGTTAATCTCTTCATTAGTAACTTGGATAACTGCTTGTTTTCTCGCGGAGTCTGGGTGTTTGGGGTCAGAAAAATTCTGATATTGCCTATAACTGTATTGGGCAATTTGCTCGAAATGATAATGGCGATGAGCTAATTCTTGAGAATGGGCAAACACGCTGGGTTGTATCTGGCTATACTGTGCATTTTTCCGTTCTATCGCTTCACACAAAGCGCTGGCCATTGACTGGTATTTAGTTACTCCCTTACCTAGGCAGATTTGAATGAAGCTTTCATTATCAATGTTGTGGATATTTTTTATTGCAGGTGTTTTGAAAAATGCGGTTTTATACGTATTTACAGGCGTTGGGAGCTTTTGTTTTACCACCTCAAGGTGGGTAATTTGTCCCGTGAGTGGACTCACAAATGGGTGAAGCATATCAACTGTGTCTTTTGCTGATTGGCATCGGGAGCCACCATCTTTATCATCAGTAACTTTTCGTGAACGTAGTACTAATTCAACTTCTATCTCATCACTGCTATTGAGGCGATAAAAGGGATGCTTCACAACCCTATTATCAGCTAGGTCATATTCAAGTACATTATTCTGGGCGCGATCTGGGTAGGAAATAAGCGCGCTTAGTATGCTCGGTAGCTGTTTTATAGAGTTCGGCAGCTCGTCGTTACCATCCATATAATTTGGTATGCAGCTGAGTTCGTCAGTGCAATATTGATTAAGCAAATTAAGAACTGGTTTGTTGTCGAACAGACGCTGTAAAAGTGTCTCAAACACGGTAATGTCAGTTAACTTTGGACTCAGTATGACATTTGATTGATTCACGATAATTAAATTAACAGTGTGTTTTTGGCAAAGCTTGTCTATAACTGGCTTAAGAGCAGGAGCTGTGATGCTACTTGTGAATACGTGAACGAAAGTTTCAGGTAAAGTCTGTATATCCCGAATTATCTTATTGGCTTCAGAGCCTAAATTGCTGAAGACGTTGTTTTTCACTGAGTTAAAACTTGCTACTTTTGAGTTGCCCTTCAGTGCAGTTGAGGTAATGAACTGATTTCTCGCAATTAATTGATTAGAAACAGCCAAAAATTTTCTCGCTACCTGTTCGTTTTCTGCCAGGGAAGCAATTTCATCCAAAGACCGAGCGCCATTGATTAAATGAAATAAAGGGAATGACGTATGCTCGAAAAGGTACTCATTTTGAGCATCTAGAACGATTAAATTGTCATTTGGTAAACGTATTGCTCTATATTGCGGTAGCCAGTTAACTGTCTTATTCATCGTCTTAATCGCATTTTTTACTTCTGGAATATCACGGGCGATAAAAATTCATCTGACAATGCTTTTTTAAACCCATAATCTGGTGCATGTGTGTCTAGTTCGTAGTCGTCAATGAGCAAGCCAATGGCCAAAGCTGTCCGCCAATTGCGCGAATAGTTGGGCCCGCTTCCATGCAAAGTGTGCATATGATGTACACTAAATTGTCCTTTTTTTAAATTGACTGAAATATTGCTCCACTCATCATCTGCAACCAGTTCTTTTAGCAAGTGCTCTTGCGATAAAATATTTTGAAAGTGAGCCCCCGAAGCGGGGAGAGCATGTTCCCAATGGTGAGAGCATTGCAAATATTTTAAGCTGCCATTTAGTTCATCACAATCAATGAAAGGTATCCATAGAGTTATACTGCCAGCTTTAAAGAGTGGCATATGTTGTGAGTCCCTATGAAAACCAACGGTCGTTTTATCAGAGTAGCTTGGTGGTTTGAGATAAAGCTGGCTGCCCCAAACTTTAATTTGAGAGGCATTTAAATGTTTAGCAACCAGTTGTGCAAGATCAGAACAGGTAATCAAATTGCGAAAATCTTGGTCAACAATATGCAGCTGTGAAATGCGTTTGAGCTCTTCGTGATTTTCAAAACCAACCGCCGCCCAAGGAGCGTTATTTAAATCAAATTTTCCCGCAAGTATGTTCGGTAGTTTTGCAATCGAATTGTCTAGGTGTATATTGGATTCGGATGGGAGCTCGCCAGTAAAGAACCCATCTCTGTTGTAATTATATCGATTCATATTTTTAAAAGTATGCGGCCAGTGCAGCGTGTTCGCTCGACCGCATACTATTCAGTTAATTATGCACAAGTAAATGGTTCGTTTGCGCGAATCGCTCTAAAATCAGCAAGTGCGATCGGCTGGAAAAAGCCCTGTGGAGGATTAGGGAACTCGATTACAAGTTCACTTAAATACTCTTCGATATTCCAAATTCGAGTTTTTTCTGTATTGTCTGTAAAGACAAACGGTAATCGCGCTGCTTCTTGAACTTCAATATTGATTGCCTGAGGGACATGGTATCCAAACAGCGTTTTCATAGCCGAGAATGCTTTATCGCTTAGGCTCTTCTCTTTACCATCGTCTAAGCCTAGGCTATTAAAGTTCCAATTGTATGCAACCATTCTTGGTACAAATTGGCTCCACGCGTAGTCTCCGTCTAGACCGGCTGCGCCGCCTCTGTCACCAGGGCTACCAAATATTGTTTCGGTATTGTAGCCTGCGCTGTTGTAAGCAAGCTTTACAGGGTTTTGTAAAACACCCGCTTTAAACTTTTGAGACAGGTTTGTGAGTACTTGAGTGCCTAAACCTGCTAATTCATCCGTGTTATTCTTTTCTCCGTTTACCGGGTTCAACTCGAACGGTTGAGTCATTTCAAAGCCAAATGGGAAGAACAAGTTGAGCGCGGTATAAGAAGACAGGGTGTAAGCCTGATTCGAAGAAATTTGATTCAAGAAGCTAATGAGCGCTGTCAGCTGCTCGCATTTAAGGTCTTTATCTACCTTTGTAACATTCTGGTATAAATCATGTAGCTTTTGGTATGTATCAAAAGCGATAGTTGTTGTTTTGCTCTGTGTCTTTGCAGCAGATATCAGCTGCTCAAGGCTATAAGCTTGCGCAAAAAAGTTAACCAATTGTGTTGTATCAAGTTCACTATAGGGTTTATTAAAGTTTGCAGCTAACGTTGCAAAATCTCTCTGAACTGCCTCAGGCGCTTTACTGTAGACCGAATGTAAAAAAGTGCTCGAATCAAAGTTAATTTCTACAGAGTTGACTGCTGTAGTCACCAGTTTATTAATTTGCTCTGAAAGAGTGTTTTCTCCAAGCGTAGCGATTAAATTGAATAAGCTCTCTTGTGCCTGTGTATTGAACTGGTTTGCGTTTCTGAACAGGGCAGGGTTGGCATACGAGTACAGATCTGAAGGGGGAACTTTAATTTTCAACGTGGCACTGACATCTTCCCAACCATTACTATCTTCGAAAGCTTTTTCAGCATTGTATGTAGGTTGCGATTTTGCATTTGCGGCGTCGAAGAAAAACTCACCCGAAACGACAATAAACTGATTTGAGTTCGAAATTTTGCCATCCACATCATCATTAAACAAAAAGGCAACTTTTTGTTTTGGTAGAGCGGTGATGTTGGCAACTCCAAGTTTTATAAAAATATCAAAGACAAAGTTTGAAGAGTAAATAGTACCATTGTGATGTATGTATTGTACTTCTGGGTCTTCTTGCTTGGCAAAGATACTGTGAACTTGTTGGTAGTCTTCAAAGTTATGCCAATAGTGCGCAGTCGCCTCTTGCCATAGAAGATCCCAATTTGCACGGTCTCGAACAATCCAAGTATTATGATGTTCAATAAAGCTCTCGACTATCTTTTGTAACTCTCCTGAGTTTTGAGCATTATGGCTGATGTCTCCTTGGTCGCTACTTAATTTCTGCTTTGCATACTGTTGAAAATTTGAACTCATTTTTTTTGTCCTATATTGAAAAACTCTAAACCATTTCCTGAAAGCACTTGTGCAATTATGTTACTGCTTAGGCCTGTGTTCTTTTCATTAAACTCATTAATATCAAACTTCAAATGGTCAGGGTGGGGAAAGTCAGTGCCGTACAGTAATTTGTCTGAACCTATCATTTTTATCACTTCTTGTAGGCATGGTTCCCCAAGCTCAACACCGACCCAGCATTGCCTTCTAAAGTACTCTGAAGGGGGCATTGCTATATTGTGAGCAAGCTCGTTTGGTAAGTCGTCTTTGCATATTTCATCTAATCGCCAAAGCCAAGAAGGTACCCATCCAGCGCCAGCCTCCAAAAACGCGAACTTTAAATTTGGGTGTCTATGTAACACGCCAGACTCTAATAATGATAAAAACGCTTGCTGCATTTCCATTGGGTGTGCACATGCGTGCATTGCAAAGTGACTAGAGAACCTATCCGAGCCGGCTGTTGGCGCTTGTAGGTGTGTGCCACCATGAAATGCGATAGAGATGTTTGAGCTCTCGCAAATATCCCAAAATGCATTATATTCCGGGTCCCCCAGATCTTTTCCGTTAATCACTTCTGGCCTTAAAACGATTGTCTTCCAACCAAAGCGTTTTATTTGTTCTACCTGAGAAACGAGGTTAGATGGGTTGTGCCTGCTGACTAGCCCAACACCATAAAGTCGGTCGTGATTTTTACAATAGTCATTGAGCCAGTGATTATATGCATTACAAAATTGCAGCGACTCATCATCCGTCAAATTGTGATTATTAACGATAAAACCTGCAAAAGTCGGAAACATGCTTGCGGTATGGACTTCTTCTCCCATGGACTGGACTTGCTTGATAGGATCCATACCTAAGCTCATTTGACTGTCAGCCTCAGCAAATTTTTCTTCTCGTTTGTAAGCTGCGTGGATTTGCATATTTTCATTCCACTTTTTTAGTGCAGGCTTACCTTTAAGCATTAACTGAGGGGATAACCGAATATCAGCCCAGCTGCCTAAGCGCTGAGTACGATCGAGCCTATTTGCGACCGTATCGAACCGTAAATTGAGTCCAACTTTATTTATAAATGCTTGGCCCAATGACTCAGTCCATAAATCCATAGGCTCAATGACGTGTCTATCAGCATCGTGTATTTTAATATCTTCAAGTATTGTCATTGGCATATTCCTCAAATTGTTTAATTAATCCACAGTGTGTCAAGCTAGGGTATTGATTAATAATTTCATCTATACGGGAAATGGCTTGCGGCTCTTGCAAATGCTTGGCTAAAACAATTTGTGCCTCCAACTCGATAAGGTGAGCTTTACAATCTTGACTCCTTGCAATAGAAGATTGAAGCAGTGCTTTGGCTCTTGATAAGTCCTTTTCTTCAAGCCGACAGGTTATCTCAGCCAATTTGTTTTCAAGCACCGGAATAGCAGCGCCTTCACTGTTTTTTATACTTCTGGCCAAACAAGTATCAATGAGTTCATAGGCGGCTTGTATATCTTCGGCTGCCAAATATGCATCAGCAATGTATGTGGCATACCATGCAATAGCAAACACCTGCCCAGACTCAATTTGGGCATCAAGTGACTTACGGGCTTGTTCAGTTTTCCCTGTTAAACAGAAGTAGTACAAGTAAAGGTACTGCTCGAAATAGGTTAACTCACCATCTCGATGATGTTGCTCATAATGTTCAATAGTCTCAATAACGACGTCTTTATCATGAAGAAACGAGGCAACTTGAGCGATGAACATATACGCAAACACAATGGAGGTTGAGTCATTGAGCTTTTCAGCAATGTCTCTTGCCTTGTAAACATAGTTGTATGCTTTTTCTGAATTTCCAGCAAAAGCATAAGATATTGAGGCAAAACATAGAGCCAGCACCTGAGGGTCTGTACCGTATTTCAGTGAGAGTGTGTCGTCAGTATCAGCTTGGTACATGCCTAAAGCTTCCTCGTAAAAGGCAATTGACTCCGTTAAATCGCCATCAACATAATGAGCTTGGCCAAGCTGTACTTTCACTACCATTTCAGCTTGTCTGTCTGATAACTCTTGGGTTTGTTTCAGTAATTTATAGCCAAACGAAATTGCGTCTGAACGATTGGAGCAATAGTGGGCTGATAAGAATAAAGTCCAATCGCTCTTTATCTGTGAAGCCGCGCAAAACTCTTGCTGGTCATGTGTAAGTTTATGAGCCGATAACTTATGTACAATAGACTCGATGTCTCTACTTTGAGCCAGTACAGTTTCTGCGCCATAACCGTATATCGTCATATTTGCTGTCAGAGCGATATCTTTTGACTCTAGTTCTAAGTAGAGTTTGTCACGTCCTTCTTCGATTTGATTGAGCCATGTTTGGATCTGAGCACTATAGTCAATAATTTCGGAATATAAGGCGTTTTTGAGCAGCTGTTTAGCGTGTTTTACACCCCAACTGGACGCATCGATAAATCCTTGAGCTTTTGCATAATGCTGAGCTAGCATGTCTGGTTGGTTTTCAGCTCGAGATAAAAAATAATGTGCGAAAGTATCTGCAATCACTTTATGTTTTGCGGTCGCCACTGTGCGATCCATGCTCTCGTAACCTGCATCTCGAACAAGCGCGTGTTTAAAGATATAGCTATCTCGATTTACTCGCCGTTGTTGAATAATTAGATCATTGCTTATTAGCTCATTTAGGTCATTTTGAATTTGGTTTTCACTCAGTGAAGATGCCGCTACCAGAATGTCATACTCAAACTCTCTACCAATTGTTGCAGCAAGTTGTGCTGTTTCCTTGGCATGGTTCAGACCATCTAACTTTTGCTGCAAAGATTCCCTGAGGCTGCTTGGTACTTGATCAAGCTTATCTGGGCTAGAGAAATCTATTTCCCCATGTTTGTTTAATTCAACAAGCTCTTTTTGTCTTAACATACCAACGAGCTCTTCGATGAAAAGCGGGATGCCATCAGTACGGCTGTTTAATATGTCAATTACATTTTCTGAGACTGGTTGATTGTCAAATAACTTCACTATGAACTGAGCTGTTGCTTTATAAGGCAGCTTTTTAAGTTGTAAACATAGCGCTTTTTGTTCATCAAACCTGTTTGGCATGGCGTTGCGAGAAGTACAAATAACAGCGTGTTGGCTAGATGCGACAGAAGTAAAGTAAGAAATAAAGTCTAGTGTAATTGTATCGGCCCAATGTATATCTTCAAACACATAAAGTTTTTGATTATTTATACTGTGCAGCTGAGAGAGAAGCAGGTAGGCTATTGCGTCGAATAACAGTGCTTTTTGTTGTTCGGGTGCTAGCGAGGAGGCATGCATATCACTTGGAAGCTCGATATTAAGCCACATCAGTAAAATTGGCAGTACTTGCTCGGTATTCATTGCTCTGTTTTGCTGAGAAATAACCTCTTTAAAATGTGCCGAGATCAATTTCGGGTCAGACTTGGCAGTATTGAATAGATACTTAACTAAATTGATAACTGGATACAGAGCATTATTTTTATGTTCGGGAAGGCACTGTGCGACCAAGTGTTGGTAATCAGAAGCATTACCTCTAATCTCTTGTAACAGTCTAGACTTACCTATCCCAGCTTCACCATATATATAGGCAAAGTTATATGTACTATTGGAATTGCTTAATAGTGATAAAGCTTTGTTTAACTCTTCTGTTCTGCCTATTAAATCGTGGTTGTTACGGGTGCCTCTCATAAAGCCAAAGGCTTCAACTTGACGCTCACCTTTTAGATCATAAACATTTTCAGGCCTGAAGGACTGACCTAACTTTAAAGGGACAAAGGTTTCAAATTCACTATAGGGATCTAATATGGATCTACTTTCTGCACTGCATAGGATCTGCTTTTCTTTGGCCGTTCTAGCTAACGCCATTGCTGCGTTTGCAACATGGCCATCGGGCGTTTTGTCTGCGTATGTTATAAAAATGCCCGTGTTGATACCGACATGTACATTGATTTGTGCACCATGTGCATCTCTAATCAAGGCATTTCGTTTTGTAATATCACTGACAATTTCCAGTGCACTTCTTGCGCATAGTCGCGTATCGTTGTCGCTGGCATTTGGGTGACCAAAATAAAATAGAGAAGTGTCTGCAACACTGCCTACATGATAGGCCCCAAATCTGGTCGCAATATCAATACAGTGGTTGCTTTGTGATTTGAGCAGAGTATCTATAACGTCTAAGTCATGCTCCCGGTTATCTACAAATGTAGTACTGTATCGCACGGCTAAGACTGTAATTTGTTTCCTTTCAGTGAGCGCAGTGTAATTAAACCCTGGGTTTTGACCTGTTGAGTCATTGCGTATAATAATCGTTTCATCATCTTGAGCTGGTGGCGTAAAGTCAGATATAACGCCGACTAAGTTTGAAACATTAATGGATTTTAATTCATTAAACGCTTCTTCACCTGTAATAACCCGTTCTATTGCGCTTTTGTTCAACACTCGTCTTAATAAACCTGCTAAGGGATGGCCTAAAAGTGCGCTCGGTATTGGAATATGCGCATCACTCAATTGTTTATGGTAAATGGATGCTACGCTAGTACCATTCATTGCTGGGGAGCCAGTTAAACACTCAAGATATACGAGTCCCCAAACATATAAATCAGTCTTTGTTGTAGCAGGTTCGCCTCGTAACTGCTCTGGCGCGCTATAGGAGGGAGTACCTAAAGTTTCTTGTGTTAATGTGAGTGTTCTGAAATCTGCTTGACGACTATCATGGGTGAGCGTACCAATACCAAAGTCTAATATTTTTGCATGTAGCTTAGCGCCAGTTTTACTCAGCATGATATTGGCGGGTTTAATGTCTCGGTGAACAATGCCTTTACTATGTGCATGGATGAGTGCGTCCAATACTTGAGACATAATATCTGTTGCCTCAGGCGCACTAAAGGGGCCTTCAATCAACAGATGCTCACGTAGTGAACGTCCTTCTACAAATTCAAATACGCCATAAAGCAAGTCTTCATCAAGCTGACCTTGATCTAATAACCTAACGATATTGGGATGTTGCAATTGGCTGCTTAGTGATGTTTCACGCTTGAATCGTTCAATGTATCTTTGTTTTTTTTGCTCTTCACAATGAGGTTCTATAGCGAGGAATTTAATAGCGACAATCTGACCTGTGCTATTTTGCTTGGCCTTAAATACTTTACCGAAGCCACCCTCACCAATCTTATTTAGCAACTCGTAATTGGAAGACTCAAAGCGTTCGTAGATGTATGAATCAGAAAATTGAGTTAATGACATAGTGTTAATTAGCTTCTCTAAATTAATATCCGTTTATAGCGTACATTTATTGTGTGCGATAATAATAAATGAACGATTATGTAACACCCGTTTAGTAAACCTAAACTCTACAATTATAACTGCTTGTAACGCTAAAACTAGTATTTTTGATATTTGGTATAATATAGTGCTTAATTGTTAAGTTAATCGTTTTTTTCAAACTGGTTTGATGTCTTGTTTCGTGTTATTTAATTCTGTTATTTGCAATTATATTTCTCGGCATGAGAAATTCGATACTACGTTATTAAATGTAATTAGTAAATACAGGTGTAATGCGGTGTAATATCTTTGGTTGATTTTTGAGCGGTTGATTCAAGGGTTAGTGTAAACAGTAAAAGCCGGTTCACAAGAGTATGACTAGCTAGGCAATCAATTAAACCTATGATGTTGTTCTACATCATTTTGTAGAGGGTAATATGCTAAGTAGCTACTTGAAGGAATGGGGGGGGGGCACTCAGTTGGGTTACTTGAGGAGCAATATTATTTCATGCTCAAAGAAGTGTATATTTATTGTTTTGTTTATTGAAAGTATTGGGTGTATTTAAATAAATGCGAAGATTATCTGGTTTTGTTATGTTTTTTTGACTTTATTGTTTTTATAAGCTGTATAATATAGGCCTTTTGCGATGTGTATATGTTGTTCACTTGCTTGCTCAATGTTAATTGGTCATGCTATCGCTTTGAGTAGCACACTCATATCTGTAACTCCAGCTTCTTTCATTGCTTCTTTAACATTTTTGATCATGTCAAAATACTGATTTTGAAGTTGAATGAAGTACTGGTTTTTTTGGTCGTACATTGCTTTTTCAGCTTCGTTATTGTGGTCAATTTTAGCATTTAGCTGCACAACTTCTTGTTTAAGTACATCTAGTTCTTCTTTCATTTCTTCTAAGCGTTCTAACATACGGCGAATGTGTTCAGGTAAGTCGCCATACTTGTCTTCATTTTTTTCTTGGGCTTCACGACCTGAAAGTTTTTCTTTTTCTTCTTCCGAAAGCTTGTGTGTGCCTTCCAACTCTGACGTTTTCTCCGTATGTTTAGAGCTCGATTCCTTATTCTCTACACTTTCTCCATCAACAGCGTCTGATTGTTCCCTTTCTTTTGCCTTCGCCATAATGTCTGTTTTTAACATATGGCCATAAGCAAGGCTCATTTCATGTAGTAAGTTCATTCAAAATCCCTGATATAACAATTCGTGAAAGATAGACGAGTACAGTATCCCGAAATATATATCGGGCTAAGAGCGAGATACTTTAGAGGTAATTTTAATTTTTTTTATAAATTAGACATGATTTAATGGTTTGAATACAACGATATATTCAATGGAAGTCTAAATGATGACACTCGTAGCTGATAACCAAATAAAATGTAGGGGAGTGTGCTGTCAACAAGCACGGAGCGCATCAAGTTGGAGGTAAGTGAGTTAGCATGTAGCGCGCTTTTCAAGCTTGCTACATGCAGGAGAACCCTAAAACGTCCAAGCTAGGTGGATTTGAGGGACAGACTCATTGGTGTCCGTACCTAGTTTGTTGCGCCAATACTGCCATTCAACGCCCAAATACAACTGCTTTTCGGCCATATTTAAAGCATGACCTAAATCCCAACGAATGATGGGCTGTGCTAAAAGCCAGCCTTTAACATCGCCACCAGTTTCGCTTTCTCGCTCGGCGATGTATTCAACATGTCCTGTGACTTCGAACTTTTGATTACCGAGAGTAAAAGGATAGCCCCAAGCTACATCTATCATCCAACTATTCGTTTGAGCTGGTGCACCACCTTTCGATAAACCTTCACTGTCGTCAATATATGCCGTAAAGAGTGTCGAAAGAAATGAAAAGCCTTCGACATTCCAAGAAACCTTAACACCTGGTAGGTACTTCATGACTTTAGAGTCGCCAGCCATGTTGAAGCCTGCAACAATACCCACATCCTTTATCAAGCTATTGTCAAACTGCATATCGGCAAGTTTACTCAAGCTAAATGTTGAGTACCATTCTCCATAAAAGTCTCTGTCTTGGTAATCATCATTCAAATCATCAACGAGATAGTCAATGAAGAAAAAATTGTCACCATAGGCATAACCAGAGCTATGTTGCAGAGAGTACACGGTTGTATTGGACTCAACTCGACTAAATGGGTTTTTAAAGTCACCATTGTTGATATGAAGTTGAGTGTTGCTCCAGTCTGCCGCGAAAGTAGTTGAAGATAGCAGCGCAAGAGAGAGAGTCAGACATAACTTTTTATTCATTAATTAATTCTTCAAAGTTTGGGAACTTTGTAATTATATATTAATTCATGAAGTTATGTGAATTTTGCCAAGGGTAATTAATGCGCCCAAAAACTGGGCGCGATTAAGGTCAGGCGTGATTACGACGTAAAACAATTACCGTTACAGCCGTAATTGCTAAAATAAAGCAGTAAAACGATGACATTGAAACTTCAAAAGGGTTAATACCAAACGTGGTACCAAGCAATAGTGCTTGTGCACCGTAGGGCAGTGAACCTTGCATAACACAGGCAAAAATATCAAGTAAACTGGCTGAACGTTTTGGCGATATATCACTGTCTTCAGCAAGTTTTTTAGCGACAGGGCCGGCAACAATAATACTTACCGTGTTATTTGCGATGCACATGTTGCTGGTCAAAACCAATGCCGCAATACCCAGTTGGTCAGCGACTTTAGTATTGAGTTTACCAAGTGCTGCTGTTAGCTTATGTATTTTTTTAGCGATGTACTCGAGGCCGCCGTTAACTCTGATGAATTCAGAAAGGCCACCGATAAACATAGATAATAAGAAGATCTCCTGCATATCAGTAAAGCCTTTGTACACATCTTTTACAAAAGCTCCGCCCTCATAGTCACCTGCAAAGCCGACAGTTGCGGCGAATATAATGCCGCTAAAAAGCACTGCGAAAACATTTAGCCCCATAACGGCCAATACCAGAATAAATATATAAGGAAGTACAAGTAACCAGTCAAATGGTTTGGTTTCGACTGCCTGAGGTTCAGGTGTTAAAAAGACTAAAAGAAGCACTGTTAGCAGGGCCGCTGGTAAAGCTATCTTCAAATTTTCTTTAAACTTATCTTTCATTTCGCAGCCCTGGGTACGTGTAGCCGCGATTGTTGTGTCAGAGATGATAGACAGGTTGTCACCGAACATTGCGCCAGAGACAATTGTGCCTGCCATCAATGCTGGATCTATTCCTGTTTTAACAGAGACTGCATACGCAATGGGACCGATAGCACCGATAGTACCCATTGAAGTACCCATCGCAGTAGATACGACAGCGGCAATCAAAAACAATCCGGGCAGTAAAAATGAGGGCGGTATAAGTGACAAACCTGCGTTTACCACAGCGTCCACGCCTCCAGTTGCACCTGCTACTGCTGAAAATGCACCTGCTAGCAAGTAAATCAAGCACATAGTAATGATGTTACTGTGCCCTGCGCCTTTGATAAAAGTTTCTACACTTTGATTAATAGATGTTTTGTTTAGCCAAAACGCTAAAACAATCGCTGGCAAAATAGCGACTGGAGCAGGTAGCTGATAAAAAGCGTAATCAACACCTTGCGAGTGTAAGTAAAGTCCCGCGCCTAAAAATAGCGCAACAAATGTAAGTAAAGGTAGCAAAGATAACTTTGCACGTGAGTTGTCAAAAGATGGCTGCATAGCACTCCCCAAAAACCATTATCTACTTAATACGACCTGTGTAAGTAGATACAACCACAGCCAACAGGGTCATTATTAGCTGTATTTAAACTTCAACGCCCGCAATAATTTAAATCGGCGAATGTGGAAGTTTAAATGTTTAGACGTCTAAAGTCCAATGGTGTTTATTATAATTATTCAATAACTGACTATGACATAGAGATGGGCTAAACTCTAGGCCTGACATAGCTTGAGTAAAACACTACTGATACTGTAACTTAATGATTTTGCTTACTAGCGTCATGAAATAGCCGCTTTGCTATTACATGTCACATGAGCATTTTGACTATGTTTGAGGCGCGTTATAACGCCAAATTTAAAATGATGTTGAAAACTAGGAATGAGAAAATAATGACAAAAATAGGTGTGTTTGGAGCCAACGGCAGAATGGGTCAAGCTTTAATTGAAGCTGTAGAAATAGAAAAAGAAGCACAGTTGGCTGCTGCATTTGTAAGATCAAGCTCGCCGTTTTTAGATACTCCTATAAAAGCGCTACAACCCGTTCATTCTTCGGAACTGGAATTTTCAGATGAAGAAGGTGATGTAGGTCATGCAGAGGTCTTAATTGATTTCACACTACCGCAGGGCATGCTGACACACTTGCAAAGTGCAATTGACAATGAAACGCCCATGGTAATTGGTACAACCGGATTAACAGACACTGAAATGGGCCAGTTAAGGGAAGCGGCAAAGGTGATTCCAATAGTATTTGCGCGAAATTTTAGTGTTGGTGTGAACTTGCTTTTAAATCTTGTTCAAACCGCTGCGACAAAACTTGCAGACGAAATGGATATTGAAATCTTTGAGGCACATCACCGCAATAAAATAGACGCGCCGTCTGGTACGGCTTTAGCTATTGGCGAAGCAATTGCAGAGGCTAAAGGGTGGGATCATGATGAAGTTGCACGATACGACCGCACTAATGTGCATGAAGCAAAAAGTCAAGATGAAATTGGCTATTCAGTCCTCCGAGCAGGTGACATAGTTGGTGAACATACCGCTTATTTCGCAACGATGGGAGAAAGACTTGAATTAACCCACAAAGCGGCTTCGAGACTTACGTTTGCATCAGGGGCTGTAAGGGCTGCGCAATGGTTGAAAAATAAGCCAGCAGGACTTTATGACATGCAAGATGTCCTTGGTTTGAAGTAGTTTGTTTATTTTTTTGGCGGTTTCACAAAGAAAATACATTTAAGGGCTTATTTTTAAATTTTTTCAATGAATAGTTAGACGAATCTCAGAAAGTGCTGTAGACTATAACGAATTTGCCAAAAATTTAATATCTGCGTGTTACCAAGCGCTTTGTAGACGGGAAAAAAGCGTGTTTGCTTATCCCGTTTTTTTATATCTATGGAGGTTAACTTGACTAAATCCGCTCTGTTAGTCCTTGAAGACGGTACGGTGTTTCGCGGTACTGCCATCGGCGCCGACGGTATATCTGTTGGTGAGGTAGTATTCAATACGTCTATGACAGGATATCAAGAAATCTTGACAGATCCGTCATATGCGGAACAAATTGTCACCTTAACTTACCCGCACATCGGAAACACTGGTACAAACAGTGAAGACGAAGAAGCGGACAAAATCTGGGCGAAAGGCCTCGTGATTCGTGACTTACCATTACTAGCAAGTAATTTCCGTAACGAACAATCGTTAAGTGATTATTTAAAAGAACGTAATATCTTAGGGATAGCGGATATCGATACGCGTAAATTGACGCGTATCTTACGTGATAAGGGTGCTCAAAACGGTTGTATCATCGCAGGTGATGACATCGATGAGCAAAAGGCGCATGAAGCGGCTAAGGCATTCCCAGGCCTTAAAGGAATGGATTTAGCGAAAGTTGTTACAACAGAATCTTCTTTCCATTGGAATGAAGGTAGCTGGACACTGGGCGAAGGCTTTAAAACGCTAGAGCAGGGTGAAGAGCAGTTCCATGTTGTTGCTTACGATTTTGGTGTTAAGAAAAATATCTTGCGTATGCTAGTTGACCGTGGCTGTAAGCTAACGGTAGTACCTGCAGAAACCTCCGCTGCAGAAGTACTGGCATTAAATCCAGATGGCATCTTCCTTTCAAATGGACCTGGTGATCCAGAGCCATGTACTTATGCAATTGATGCTATCAAGTCGTTCCTTGAAACTGACACACCAATTTTCGGTATTTGTCTTGGTCACCAATTACTGGCGTTGGCGTCAGGTGCTAAAACTGTAAAAATGAAGTTTGGCCACCATGGTGGTAACCATCCAGTTAAAGATCTTGACCGCGATGTTGTGATGATCACTGCGCAAAACCACGGTTTCGCAGCTGACGAAGCGAGCTTGCCTGAGAACCTTAGAGCAACTCATAAATCACTATTTGACGGTACGTTACAGGGTATTCACCGCACTGATAAGCCTGCTTTCAGTTTCCAAGGTCACCCTGAAGCAAGCCCTGGTCCTCACGACGCAGCCCCGTTGTTTGACCACTTCATTGAATTAATGCAAGCGCGTAAAGCCTAATTTATTACTGGAGTAACAATGCCAAAACGTACCGACATAAAAAGCATTCTAATCTTGGGCGCAGGCCCAATTGTTATCGGCCAAGCATGTGAATTTGACTACTCTGGTGCTCAGGCCTGTAAAGCGCTAAGAGAAGAAGGCTATCGAGTAATTCTTGTAAACTCGAACCCTGCAACAATTATGACAGATCCAGAAATGGCTGATGCGACGTACATCGAGCCAATTCACTGGGAAGTTGTTGAAAAGATCATCGAAAAAGAAAAGCCAGATGCAGTATTACCAACGATGGGTGGCCAGACTGCGCTTAACTGTGCGCTAGACCTAGACAAACACGGTGTGCTTGCTAAGCATGATGTTGAGTTAATCGGTGCAACTGCTGATGCAATCGACAAAGCTGAAAACCGTGAGCGTTTCGACATCGCGATGAAGAACATTGGCCTTGAGTGTCCTCGTGCAGAGATCGCACACTCAATGGATGAAGCAAAAGACGTATTAACACGTATTGGCTTCCCATGTATCATCCGTCCTTCTTTCACAATGGGTGGTACCGGTGGTGGTGTTGCTTATAACATGGAAGAGTTTGAAGAGATTTGTACACGTGGTTTAGATCTTTCGCCAACAAATGAGCTTCTAATCGATGAAAGCTTATTAGGTTGGAAAGAATACGAAATGGAAGTTGTACGTGACAAAAACGACAACTGTATCATTGTGTGTTCTATCGAGAACTTTGACCCAATGGGTGTTCATACTGGTGACTCAATCACAGTTGCACCTGCGCAAACACTGACTGATAAAGAGTATCAGTTAATGCGTAACGCCTCTATGGCGGTACTGCGTGAGATTGGCGTTGAAACAGGTGGTTCAAACGTTCAGTTTGGTGTGAATCCAAAAGATGGTCGTATGGTTATCATCGAAATGAACCCTCGTGTATCTCGTTCATCGGCACTTGCATCAAAAGCGACAGGCTTCCCAATCGCGAAAATCGCAGCAAAACTAGCTGTAGGTTATACGCTAGACGAGCTTCAAAACGACATCACGGGTGGCGCGACACCTGCGTCATTCGAGCCTTCAATTGACTACGTTGTGACTAAGATCCCTCGTTTTAACTTTGAAAAGTTCGCTGGCGCAAATGACCGCCTAACGACTCAGATGAAGTCTGTTGGTGAAGTTATGGCGATTGGTCGTAACCAGCAAGAGTCTCTTCATAAAGCACTTCGTGGCTTAGAAGTCGGTGCAACAGGCTTCAATCCAATTGTTGCTCTTGACGACCCTAAAGCAAAAGAAACAATCATCCGTGAATTACGTGAGCCAGGTGCAGAGCGTATTTGGTACATTGCTGATGCAATGCGTCACGGTATGAGCGTTGAAGATGTATTCGAACTAACGAAGATTGACCGTTGGTACTTAGTTCAGATTGAAGACATCATCAAAGATGAAACGAAAATCGCAGAAGCAGGCCTTGCAGGTCTTAACAAAGAATTCTTACGTCGCCTTAAGCGTAAAGGTTTCTCTGATGCACGTATCGCAGAAATTGCAGGTGTATCTGAAAAAGAAATCCGCAAAAAGCGTCATCAGTTAGAAATCCTACCTGTTTACAAGCGTGTTGATACATGTGCAGCAGAATTCAGTTCAGACACTGCTTACATGTACTCTTCTTATGACGAAGAGTGTGAAGCAGCGCCTTCTGAAAAAGACAAGATCATGGTTATCGGCGGTGGCCCTAACCGTATCGGCCAAGGTATTGAATTCGATTACTGTTGTGTGCACGCAGCGCTTGCAATGCGTGAAGACGGTTATGAAACTATCATGGTTAACTGTAACCCTGAGACAGTTTCTACAGACTACGATACATCAGATCGTCTATTCTTCGAGCCGATTACACTTGAAGATGTGCTAGAAATTGTGCGCGTTGAAAAGCCAAAAGGCGTTATTGTTCAGTATGGTGGTCAAACACCACTTAAGCTAGCGCGTGACCTTGAAGCGAATGGTGTGCCAGTGATTGGTACTTCTCCTGACGCCATCGACCGTGCTGAAGACCGTGAACGCTTCCAGCAACTTGTAGAGCGTCTTGACCTGCTACAACCTGAAAATGCAACAGTGACTTCATTAGAAGAAGCGGTAGCGAAGTCTCAAGAAATCGGTTTCCCGCTAGTTGTTCGTCCTTCATACGTACTTGGTGGTCGTGCGATGGAAATCGTATACGACGAAGATGATTTACGTCGTTATATGACGGAGGCTGTATCTGTTTCAAACGAAGCGCCAGTCCTTCTAGACCGTTTCCTAGATGATGCAATTGAAGTTGACGTTGATGCTATCTGTGATGGTGAAAACGTGATCATCGGCGGTATCATGGAGCACATTGAGCAGGCAGGTGTTCACTCTGGTGACTCGGCATGTTCACTACCGGCTCACACTTTATCGCAAGACATTCAAGATGTAATGCGTAAGCAAGTACGTGATATGGCATTAGAGCTAGGCGTAGTTGGTTTGATGAATACACAGTTTGCTGTTAAAGATGGCAAAGTATACCTAATCGAGGTTAACCCTCGTGCAGCGCGTACAGTACCATTTGTTTCTAAAGCAACAGGTGTTGCACTTGCGAAAGTTGCTGCACGTTGTATGGTTGGCCAATCTCTAGAAAGCCAAGGCGTAACAAAAGAAGTAATTCCTCCTTATTACAGCGTGAAAGAAGTTGTACTTCCTTTTGCTAAGTTTTTAGGTGTTGACCCAATCCGTGGTCCAGAGATGCGCTCAACGGGTGAAGTCATGGGTGTTGGTGAAAACTTCGCCGAAGCATTCGCAAAAGCTCAATTAGGTGCATCAAACGCTTTACCACGTGGCGGTCGCGCGTTACTATCTGTCCGTAACAGCGACAAGTCACGCGTTGTTGAGCTTGCTAAAACGATGAAAGCTATCGGTTTTGAGCTTGACGCAACGAACGGTACAGCTAAAGCACTAGAAGAGGCTGGCATTGAAGTTCGTCGCGTGAACAAGGTATTTGAAGGTCGTCCTCATATTCTTGACCGCATCAAGAATGGTGAGTACAGCTACATCGTAAATACCACTGAAGGTCGCCAAGCGATTGAAGATTCGAAGGTGTTACGTCGTGGTGCACTTCAGCATAAGACTAACTACACCACCACGCTAAATGCAGCGTTTGCAAACTGTACTGCGCATGCCGCAGATGACAGAAGCTCTGTAAACTCTGTACAAGAATTACACCAGCGATTGAACTAATGGATATAAGCCAAGGCCTTTGGCCTTGGTGGTAAGTGAGAGACTTATGCAATCAATTCCGATGACTGTGCGAGGCGAAGAATTGCTTCGTGAAGAACTGAACCATCTGAAAAAAGTGGTCCGCCCCCAAATTGTTGCCGATATCGCCGAAGCGCGCGAGCATGGTGACTTAAAAGAAAATGCTGAATATCACGCAGCGCGTGAACAGCAGGGTTTTTGTGAAGGGCGTATTCAAGAAATCGAAGCTAAACTATCGACTTCTCAAGTAATTGACGTCACAAAGATGGCAAACAATGGCAAAGTTATTTTTGGCAGTACAGTAACTATTGTAAATGTAGATACTGACGAAGAAGTAACTTACAAAATTGTTGGCGATGATGAAGCAGATATTAAAAACAACTTAATTTCTGTGAACTCACCAATTGCTCGAGGCTTAGTTGGCAAAGAGCTAGATGATTCAGTTAACATTCAAACTCCTAACGGTACTGTTGAATACGAAATCATCGAAGTTGAATATATCTAATTTGTCTAACCTATAGACCAAAAGCCCAGCAGGAACATGTTGGGCTTTTTTATTTATACTTTCTATTATCATCACACTTACTCACGTCTAGCTCTATTTGAGCCCTATTTAACGTAATTACATAAATAACGCAGCATAAATGCAATAGAGCCCATTACTAGGATCTTTTGATCAAGATCATATACTGACGACCTTAATTCGTACGAAGGTTTTCTTTACGATACTATACTCGTGAAATATCGCGAGGGGGTATCATGTCTTCTGTTATTAAGCACTTTTTAAATGATCCAAAATTACTGCTCAATGCAGTAGGGGAAGGAATATACGGTTTCGACTTATCTGGTAATGCTGTATTTATTAATCCTGCAGCTGAACAAATGACTGGCTGGGAATCAGGGGAGTTACTGGGTAAAAAAATTCATCAATACCATCATCATAGCCATGCTGATGGTAGCGAATATCCCGCGGATGAGTGCCAAATTTATAAAACCATGTTTGATGGTGAAACACGATATGTTAAAGGGGAAGTGTTTTGGCGAAAGGACGGCACTTGTTTTCCTGTGGAGTACACATCAACACCAGTTTATCGCGATGACCAGATCATTGGTGCAGTGGCTATTTTTCGTGATATATCACAACAGATAGAAACTGAGCAGGCGCTTAGAAGTGCGTTGAAACAGGTTCAGAATTTGTCAGAACAGCTCAAAGATGAAAACAGTTATTTACTCTCAGAAATAAATCAAAATTGGCAGGGGTCAGGACTCGTTGGTGAAAGTCATGTGTTTATTAGAATGCTCGAACAAATAAAACTGGTGAGTAAAACGGATAGTACTGTTCTAATCCTCGGTGAAAATGGCACAGGCAAAGAACTCGTTGCTAGAAATTTACACTTTTTGAGCGGGCGATCTGAGATGCCATTTGTACGCGTCAACTGCGCTGCTTTTTCTCCAAGCCTATTAGAGTCAGAGCTTTTTGGTCACGAAAAAGGGGCATTCACTGGCGCGCATGATAAGAGGAAAGGGCGCTTTGAGCTAGCCCACAATGGAACTTTGTTTTTGGATGAAATTGGTGAACTTCCACAAGAAGCGCAAAGTAAGCTGCTAAGGGTGTTACAAGAGCAAGAGTTTGAGCGAGTAGGCGGCAGTAAAACCATTGCTGTGAACATTCGAGTTATTGCTGCAACCAATCGCGACCTGTGGAAAATGGTCGAAGAAGGCGCGTTTAGAATGGATTTGTACTATCGCCTAAATGTCTTTCCTATCAAGGTTCCACCACTGCGTGAGAGAGTGGAAGACCTGCCAATGCTCTGTGCAAACATGATAAGCAAATTGAATGTCCGACTCAAAAAGCAAATTAAAGGTATAGCCAAGCAATCATTGAAGAAGCTGCAAGCTTATAGTTGGCCAGGTAATATTCGAGAATTACAGAATGTGTTAGAGCGTGAAGCAATCTTGTCCCACAGTCATACACTGCATTTGTCCCAACCACTAGATTTAGGTGAGATTGATACGCAAGATGATGATAAGAATCAAAGTTTGGAGGCGATTCAAAAGCGTCATATTACTAAGACTTTGGAGTCTTGTGGTTGGAAAATATCAGGAAAGGCTGGTGCAGCAGAAAAGTTAGGCCTAAACGAAAGCACTCTTCGGTCGAAGATGAAAAAGCTCAATATTGTTAAAAATCGTGATATCTAACGGTTGTTCGTGATATTTCACGACCTTGCTGAGTGGTAATAATTATTAAGTTCTTATAAAACAATGATATATCAAAGTTTCAGTTTGGTCTGAAAGTTGCAAAGTATGAACTGTGTTTCACTATTTGTAAGCAAGTAATATGAAGTTTGATATCAAAGAAGAAGATATGATTATAAAGCCCTACAAGCAAGAGGGCCCAATTTATATCCGTGAGCAAAAAGGCTTCTTCCAAAAAATCCGTCGTTACCTTGGCTGGATCCTTATGTTTGTATTTGTCGCTATCCCTTGGATACCATACAAAGGCCAGCAAGCTGTTTTGCTAGATGTAGCGAGTCAGCAGTTTAGAATTTTCGGTCAAACCTTCCTTCCCCATGACTTTATGATCCTAGCATGGGTTTTTATGGCCGGCGCGTTCGGCCTTTTCTTTATTACAAATTGGTTAGGTCGTGTGTGGTGTGGTTACACCTGCCCTCAAACAATTTGGATGCTCATGTTTACTTGGGTGGAGCACAAAGTGGAGGGAACTCGAAACCAAAGGATAAAGCTGGATAAGTCTGACTGGAACATGCAAAAGACAACTAAAAAAGTTGCTAAGCATCTTATTTGGTTGGTCATTTCCGTTTTTACAGCGACTTCATTTATGGCCTATTTTGTGCCTGCAAAAACACTATATATAGAAATGTTTACATTGGAGTGGTCTGGACTAGTAAGCTTTTGGGTATTCTTATTTGCATTTTGTACGTACGGCAACGCTGGATTCTTACGTGAAAAAATGTGCACCGTCGCTTGTCCTTACTCACGTTTCCAATCGGTAATGTTTGATAAAGATACATTAGTCGTTGCATATGACGCTATCAGAGGAGAAAACAGAGGCCGACGCAAACGTAAGTCAGACCACAAAGCACAGGGGCTAGGTGACTGTGTCGATTGCAACTTATGTGTTGAAGTGTGTCCTGCTGGGATTGATATCCGTAATGGACTGCAATATGAGTGTATTAATTGTGGGCTCTGTATCGATGCTTGTGACGATACAATGAACAAGTTTGGTTATGCTAAAGGACTAATAAAATATACCAGTGAAAACCAAACCGCAGGTAAGAAGTCGAGCCCATTTAGGCTTAAATTGGTGGGTTATGCTGCTTTATTTGGTTTGATAATCGTTACCATGGCTATTTGGGCGTTTAACCGCACCCCAATAGAGGCCTCTGTAATAAGAGATAGAAATGCACTGTATCGCGTGAATTACGAAGGGTTAGTCGAAAATCCTTACACTTTGAGTGTCATTAACAAAACTCAACAAACAATGCATTACAGAGTAAGTTTCAGTGGGATAAACAATGCTAAGTTAACTGCGCCAGAGCGCATTGAGATCCAAGCCGGTAAGATGTTATTGGTGCCCGTTACTATTGCAGCTGATGGTTACGACCTCAAAGGCAAACGTATTCCTATTACTTTTACGATTTCCGCGAATGAAGATAGCAGTATTTCGATAACGAAAGAGAGCTATTTTTATAAAAACTAGTGTTTAGTAGAGCACTGGGTTATTCCTCAAGGGCCGTCGGGCCCTTTTTTATTTCTTTCGAAATTACCTGTACAATTCGCCAGTCGATAGCTGTCATACTCCTTGGCTAAGCAGTGCTTTGGAAATCAGCTTGTAGTTCAACTTTAGGTGCTTAAAGAAAAGATGTGGTTTCAGTTTTTTAATTATAAAAGTGAGCATAGTAGCCCATGTGAAAGGTGCGGTGTTTTAGTGAGTGACGATCAACCTGAGTGCCCACACTGTAAAGATTTATCTAGTCAAGACGCTCGCTATCTTAAAGGCATTAGGAAAAATGAAATGTCAAACAAAAATAAGGGATTAAGTCTTTTGATGAAGGTGCTGTTTTGTTTATGTGGGCTAGGAGTTGCCTACCTGTTTACTCTATAAAAAAGCCTCTTACTACCAAGAGGCTTTGGCTAGGGAGATGATGATGTGTTTATTCAAACTTTGCGTTAAGCTGTGCACCGGAGCCTTGGCCAGACACCATTAAGTAGTGCCATCCAGAGCTCGGGTTAGCGATTACGATCTGCTCTTCGCTGCTACCTTGGGTGGTTGCTGAGTTTTGGAAGTTACTCGCACTTGGCCAGCCTGCCGCATTTTGGTAAATGCTGGCGTCGCCGTCACCACCTGTAGTGCTGATGGTTAGCTTCGACTGGCCAGCTGGCACGCTAATGGCAACATAGACGGTGTTACTGCCCATACAGATAGCGTCATTATTAGATAAGTTACCACGCGTTTGCGGTGCCTTAGTTGCACAAACATTAACAGGTGGCTCGATAACATCGCCTGCGGTATATGAGCCAGTTAATGTGACATTGTCTGATGCGGTCCAACCTACAACGGATACATAGTAAATACCACCTGACTTGTTGAGTTTACTGCTATCACAAGTCTCGTCTCTGTTGCCGCTAGTATAAGGTCTACAGTCCCAGTTATTAGCCGTATCTAAATCGCCAAATTTTACGTAAAGATCTGGGTCACCGGTTCCTGCGCCCATTTCAACTTTGATGTCTTTGGCACCCTCAGGAACAAAGAATGTAAAGGTTTTGGTTTCTTTTGCTGCAACTGAGATACCTGACTTTGTTACACCATTGAGTAAATCAGAATCAGGACCTTGCTCATCCGTTATCGTGACTGTGTAATCTTCTACTTCACCCCAGTCATATGTACCACATGCAGGCAATTTCCCATCGGCTAACTCATAGGATTGGATCACTCGCATAGTGGTCGGGCCGCTTTTAGCAGAGGCTGGAATTGTTACAGAGTTAATGATTTCGTCAAAGGTAGTTGCACTTGTTTGGATTAATAGTTCACCTGCATCATCAAAGCGGTTGTTTTGATTAAGATCTACATAGACGGCCCAATTTGCTAGGTATGGTCCATTGGAACCGTGTGTTAATCCAATACTTGTTGCAACGTCTTTCTTGAAGCTAAAGCCTGTATTTTCATAACGACTAAATTGGCTTTTCTCTGAACTGTTGCTCAAGATACCAACGCGCACGTTACTAGTCCATTGAGTAGTCGATTTAGCGTAGGCGATACAATAAGCGGGCCCGTTTACAGCGACGTCTTGCTCTTTCATGTAGCTTACGCCATTTTGTAAAGTCACTTTTAATCTAACAGAGTAAGTACCTGCATATAGATAAGTGTGCGAAGGGTTGCTTTGTGTGCTGGTATGATTTGGATTAACCACACTGTCGCCAAAATCATACTCAATTGAAGCAATATCCGCATTACTTCCCAATGAGTCTGTAAAGTTCACAGTCAGGTTATTTGCAGTTACGTTGGCCGTGAAATCGGCTGGATTATTAGACTGAATGTCTACAGTGAAGTCTTCAACTTCACCCCATCTGATGCGTCCGCATGGAGATTTCAACTCTTCGTAACTTTGCAGCACACGCATTCTGGTTTTACCCGTTAATGCCGTTGTAGGAATAGTGATTGTTCTTTCAATGTCATTTGCTGTATTTGCGCCTACCCAGTACCAAACACTTTCAGAGTCTTCAAAAGTACCGTTTTGGTTCATATCAATATAAACGCGCCATTCAGCGTTATAAGAGGTTTTAGAACCTGTAGCACCTTGACGTACAGAAAGAATATTGCCACCTTTAACGGCACCTAATACTTTGTCTGTGTGGTCAGTATAATTTGCCGAGCCAGAAGTAACGCTATTACCGTTCAGTGTGACGTTTGCGTTGTATTGATACTTTGGTTGGTTACCATACGCACGGCAATAGTCTTGTCCAGTAGGGGCGGTTACCGTAATGACTTTAGTGTGAGTATAAGTTTCACCATTTTTCAAAGTAACCGTAAGCGTCACGGTGTACTCTCCACCAAAAACATATTGATGATTTGGATTGAAAGAGGTGCTCGTGCTCGAGTCGCTAAAGAGGCCATCACCAAAGTCCCATTTAACCGATGCAACATCGGCAGAGTCGACAGAAAATCCGACATTGAGATCGCTATTGTTAATAGACGTCGTAAACTCTGCTGGGTTCTGCTGTTTAATTATATTAATGCTGTAATCTTCAGCTTCACCAAACTTAAAATCGCCGCAGGCTGCAAGTTGTGTTTCTCCTTCACGTAGGGTGTTAGATTGAATAACACGCATTCGAGTTGTGCCCGCAAGTGCACTGTCTGGAATTGTGATACTAGCAAGTATGGGTTCAGGAGATGACTTGGGTAGTGGCTCAGAAAAATGAATGAGCTCTCCTGGATCATCGAAACTGTTGTTTTGGTTTAAATCAACATATACGGCCCAATATGCGGAGTAGGGACCAAACTTGCTGCCACGGGTACCTTGTTGTAGCTCAATGCCTGTTGCCGAACCAGCATAAACAGTAAATGGTTCCAATGCAGTGTGATCCGTGTACTGCCTTCTATCCGACTGATGCGTCTTACCATTCACAGACACACTTTGTGTATATTGATAGACCGCATTTAATCCTTTTACACCGCAGTAGCTTTGGCCTGGAGTGGAGGTGATAGTGACTTGCTGCGAGGTTGAATGGATCAACCCCTCATTATCTGTTGCTGTATATCTAACAATGTAATTGCCGGGGAATAAATACGTATGTGTAACAGAGTCACCTTGTGCGTATGGTTTGTTGTTGTATACACCATCACCGAAGTCCCATAGTGTAGACACAATATTGCCATCGCTGTCATTTGCTTGACCTGAGAAATTGGCTGTTAGGCTACCTGGTGTAATGGTTGTTTGAGTAATCGTAGCTGACGGCGCGTTGTGTGATGAGGTCCGCAAAGCAGCCATAAATGTCGCGCGTTCATTATGTACGCGTGCATTGTCGTTGACTTCGACAGTACCCCCTGCTTCCCCTTGATAAGTTTTATTTGGATTAGACCATACATTTAGTCTTTCGCCACAATCACTAATGGCCATGAGAGTGCGCCAGGTTTTGGAGTCATTACAAAATCCATGACCAAAAGCAAAAGGCGTGGTCGTTGAATCGTTGTCATGCCTTGCACCATACAAGTGACCGAGTTCATGGCCAAAGGTATTTTTAAAGGTACCCCAACTACTCATAGTAAACAGAGCGCTCTCGGCATCCGTACCTATTTGTCCTGCCCATCCGGCCCAAGGTGAACTAGCATTTTGGTCTGCTAAGAAGACCATGATATCTGCGTGGTGTTCATCTCTAATACTCTTTAGTTCTACGCCAAATCCATTTGGGGCGAGAGGATTGGGTTCAGTTAGCCAACTACTGGTATTTTCGTTGAGTAGTAAAGAGTTATCCTCAGACATATCACCGGTTGACACATAACCGGTTTGATAGGAGTGTACTACTCTAACACTGGCATTAATGCCACTTGCTGCATAGCTGTCGTTAGTGTCTTTTTCCATCAGTGCGATGTATGCATCGACATCACCAACCTCGGCAGCGAGTTTGTCCGTATAAGCAACAACCACGGTTACTTCGGGTACAGCATTGGCATCGCTACTTGCGCCAGCACGTAAAAAAGGAGAGATATCTGTGTGGCTAACTAAACCGTGTGAAGAATCTCCATGCTCCAAACCCGGTCTATCTGTCGTTGAGTCAATAGGTGCATTATCTTGGGTGAATTTACTTAATTTATACTGTCCATTCCCCGTGGGAGTTAATAAATAGCCTGTATTACCGATATAAATTTTTGCGCTGTAACTGTTGTTTGTTTTTATCATTGACAGCTTAGCATGCCCATCGGACGAGCGGCCGTTAATGTAGGTTGTTTTGCTATTTTGTTGCGTTACTTCATACAGGTGAATTTGTACATACTGCCCGTCAATTGTGAGGCTAAGTGAATTTCCCACTTGTAGGCTTGTACCCAAAGCACTGTTTAATTTAATTGAATCTAAAATCAGCTTTTGCCTTGTTTGGCTAGGCTCAGCTGTTGATGACTGTGCTCGGTTCGTAATTTCATTTTCGAAGCTCAATTGTCTATCGAATAGATAGGTTTGTTGAGCCGAAGCTGAAAATGAAACAGTGATAGCCGTTGCTAGCGCCAGCTTTTTTAATTGGTTTTTTTGTCGCACTGTAACTTTCCTTTAACGAGTATGGGTAAAGCACAAATATGCTTTACATGTTGTTAAAGAGGAGTTTTAGGCATTGAATTTCAATGACATACCTCTTGCATACCATACTTTAATGACAGTTTATAAAGTATGATTGTATACAATATATAATATGCGATTAAGATTTGTACATGGTTTTGTTGAATTTATATCAACGCATTGGGGTGTATCAATTAAGAAACAAGGATAAGAAGTTCCGTTTTTGTTAACAAAATCAATGGAGTATCAACTTGGGTACTAAAGGGAAAAAAATGAAAAAAATTATTAATTTTAAGGGAGGGTATACACGTAATTTAAGGAATGGAATAAAAAAGCTCAGCTAGAAGAGGAGGGGGGGGGACTAATAGCTGAATATTTATAGGAGTCTATTAGGCATACTTAAATGAGTGTACTATTTAATTTTATAAAATAAAAAGTCCGATATTATTATCGGACTTTTCTGTGGCATTTATTCTAGTGGGCTTTTATAGCCATCAGGCTTGAGCGCCAACACATCACAGTCAAGGCTATCAATGACATGCTCAGCGGTGTTGCCAATTAAAGCAGCGCTAAGGCCCGTTCGCCCAACAGTACCAATGACGACCAATTCAGCCGACTTTTTCTGGGCTATTGCTGGGATCACATCTTCGGGTAAACCTTCTTCGACAATGCAGGTCTCTTTCGCAATATTGAACTCATTGGCAAGCGACCATGTTTCATCCTCGTGATGTTTTTTGACTGCTTCGCTATATTGAGATGGGTTAAACTCTGGAATTTCTATCGCAATATTTACTGGAGTTGCTGGGTATGTGTTGACTAGGCTTAACGATGCATCAGCGAGATCACAAATAAACAAAGCGTCCTTAATTATTCGCTTATTTAATGTTTGATGTTGCTCGTTGTCGCTGACAGAATTAACAGCGGCAATGATCTCTCCATGCTCTGGCCAAGCTTGGTCTTTAACAAGTAATACGGGAGTAGGGCACTTTCTAATCAGATGCCAATCAGTGGGTGTGAAAATCACCGACTTTAGCGTGTCGTGTTGATGTGTTGATTTAATAACAATATCAAATTGTGCGTTTAGCACTTCTTCGATAATGGCTTCATAGGGGCGATTATGCCACACAACTTTAGCCTTAATATCAAGGCCAACATAATCAGTAATGAGTTCATTGATCCATTCTTCTCTATCTTTTATAACTGCTAACCGCATGGCTTCTCTTTCTTCTTTAGAAAGCATGGTGGTCATTTCATATGAAAAGTCATAGATAGATAAAAATGCGGTGATTTGAGCCCCTGTTTTTTTCGCTAGACTGATAGATCGTTCAAGACTATTTTGCTGCTCTTTAGTTGGGTCAATGACAGTGAGAATACGTTTAATCTTATCCATCGGAGCCTCCTATGGCGCTTGGCTAATCAGTATACTTTGAGTGTAACCGATATAGCCAAGGTATAAAGCTATTTCGATGGAAAAATTGGTTTAGATCAACTACTAATACCTGCTGCACTCGCTAATCCATCGGCTTCAAGGATGGTAATGAACTTCCCTTCAACTTTAATTAACCCAGCTTTTTGGAAACGGCTTAGCAGGCGGCTGATTGTCTCAACTGTAAGTCCCAAATAGTTGCCGATTTCACCGCGTGTCATCGTAAATCTGAACTCTTTTCTGGAGAAACCTCGTTCACCAAAACGATTAGACAAGTTATAGATGAATGTTGCGAGCCTCTCCTCAGCAGTTTTTTTGTTAAGTAGCAACAACATTTCTTGGTCATAATTAATTTCGCTACTCATCAAACGCATGATTTGTTGACGCAACTTAGGAAGTTTACCCGCTAGTTCATCGAGTGTATCGAACGGAATCTCACACACCATTGATGTTTCGAGTGCTTGCGCAAAGCTTTGGTGTTGCATTTTATTTATGGCATCAAAGCCAACGAGATCTCCGGCAAGGTGAAAGCCAGTGATTTGTTCGTCGCCTTGTTCTGATAAAGTATAAGATTTAAATGACCCGGACCTGACTGCATAAATTGCTTCAAGCTTCGAGCCCGATTCGAACAAAAAGTCACCTTTGTGCAAAGGCTTTTTACGTTCAATGATTTCATCAAGTTTGTCCATTTCATTCCCATTTAGAGAATAGGGCAAACAAAGCTGACTAATACTGCAGTTTGTACAACTGATCGTACACTGACTTTTGGAGCGATTATTTAAATCCATAATAAATCCATTACTCTTAGACGCACATAAAAAATATTAAATTCAAAAAGTTATTGGTAAATACAGACAAAACTAGAGTACTTTTGATCTTTACCACAAAACTTCCACGATTTAGGCGAATAAAAACTCCTGCTTCCAATCGCCTATTGTATGGTTGGTATTATCTTACAATGACCACCATAAAACCAGATTAAAGTACTAATTTGTTACTAGCTATTATAATCAGGTACAACCCATACCAAACAAACAAGTTTCCTAAAATTATTCGGGTAACTGGGTGATTTAAAAAATTGTTTAACACTTGAGCTGACTGGCCCGCTACGATAAGAGCTGGAAAGGTTCCCAGTGCAAATGCAACCATGGTAAGTGCACCCAAAAGCGGACTAGAGGCTTGTAAACTCCAAACCAATGCGCTGTACACTAAGCCACAAGGAAGCCAGCCCCAAAGGGCCCCGTATGCTAATGCTTTTTTCTTGCTGTCGATGGGCAATATATATTTGTTTAATTTTACGATTCTTTGCCAGACTACAAAGTTACCTAACTTTTCTAGCCAATTTAGCGTGCCCACAAATCGCATAATATACAGACCGACCAGCAGCATAAAAATACCACTTAAGTAAGAGAGGCCGAGCGCGAATGTGGTGTTTTGTTTCGCAAAAGATGTACCAAGTAAAGCGACTAACGTGCCCGCCATTGCATAGCTTAAAAGCCTACCGAAATTATATAAAAACGCGACCACCAGTGGGTGTTGTCTGTCTTGCGCAAGCTGTAAACTAGAGGCGACGCCACCGCACATAGCTAAACAGTGTCCACTGCCTGCTAGGCCCATAAAAAATGCGCTAGCCAAATTAATTTCCATCATTGCTCTTTTTGTGCTGCTCTTTGTCATCTTCAAACAATATGCTGTGCGCTTGCTTATTTAAATCAGAAAATTGCTCACTTCTTACAGCCCAAAAGAATACGCCAATGGCAATGACGACAAATAGAATCGCTATGGGAATTAGTACATAGATAATACTCATAGTTTTAATAACCTCAATGAGTTAGAAATTACGACAATCGAGCTTGCCGACATACCTATTACTGCAAGCCAAGGAGGCACCATCCCCATGGCAGCCAACGGTAAAATGGAGCCGTTATAAAGTAACGAAATCGTCAAATTCTGCTTAATGATTCGCTTAGTTTTGACAGCAACTGTTTGCAGTGTCCGTAGTGAGTTCAAATCACTATTTAACAGTACTACATCGGCTGTATTTTTTGAAATATCGGCACCGGTTTCCATCGCAATTGATAAATGAGCGCTATTAAATACAGGGCTATCGTTTACGCCATCACCAATCATGGCAACAACATCTTGTTCTCTTGACCACTTTTCAACACTGATCTGCTTGTCTTTGGGTGAACACGCTTGTTTGAATGAATCAAGCCCAAGCTCATCAGCTAAGTCTTTTGCTGCATTTGAGCTGTCGCCTGTAAGCATATGGCAGGTTAGGTTTTTGCTTTGCAAATAAGCGACTACTTTATGTGCGCTATCTCGAACTTTATCTTGAAGATAAAAGTCTGCAATAGGCTGCTCGTTGATAAAAAGGGTTGCTTGTGCAAATGACGCATGATTGTTAAACCAATTAGGTTTTCCTATCGCAATCTGTTTGCCATTCATTTCACCGGAGACGCCAAGCCCTGTTTTCACGGAAGGAGAAGTTATCTCAATAACTTGTGCATCCTTTTGCGTAAATGCTTTTGCGATAGGGTGCTCAGAGTATCTTTCTAATGCGCTTGCGAATCCAAGCGCTTGCTCAACAGAATAACTCTGATCAAGCATGGTTGTTTTTATGATGGAAAAACGCCCCTCAGTAAGTGTGCCTGTTTTATCAAAGGCATAACGCGTTACCTTAGGCGTGGTTTCAAGAACATGACTTTCTTTTATCAAAATTCCTTTTTTGGTGAGCGTTGCAACGGCGCAGGTGAGTGCTGTTGGTATAGCCAAACTAAGTGCACATGGACAGGTTGCTACAAGCACAGCAATGGTTACCCAAAATGCATGTTCGGGCTCTACGTGATACCAACCAATCGCCGTTATTGAGGCAAAAACTAAAAGGCAAGCGACGAACCACTGTGCCACTTTATCTGTTACTTCAACAATTTTTGGCCTTTTCATCAACGCATTATGTTGTAGTTTAATGATTTGGTTGAGTAAAGTATTTTGTCCAACCTTATTGATACGAACCGTAATTAAGCCATCGTGATTTAATGTGCCAGCATAAACTTGGTGACGTTCAAACTTTTTGATTGGCAGATGCTCACCTGTCATCATTGACTCGTCGACGGTACTGTTTCCTTCGACGACTAGACCATCGGCTGGAATTGCTTCACCTGGTTTTACTAAAATCATGTCATTTAATTGCAGGCTTTTCGCGGCAATGACTTCTTCTTTGTTGCCTGATATTTTTCTTGCGGTCAACGGCAGCAGTTTTTGTAAGTTTGCTGTAAATTCACTTGCTTTCATTCGCGCTCTAAACTCAAGATACTTACCCAGCAGCAATAAAAATGTAAACATACAAATCGATTCGAAATAGACCTCGCCAACCGACATCACAGTGGCATAGCAACTCGCACCATAAGCGCCAAAAATAGCAAGGGACACAGGTAAGTCCATATTGAGTTGTTTACTTTGTAGGCCTTTTACTGCATTGGTCAAAAAGGGCAGTGCGGAGTATAAAATAACAGGTGAAGCTAAAACTAAACTGATCCATCTAAAATACTGCTCAAATCCCTCATCCATGCCAGAAAACATGCCAAAGTACATTGCAAAGGCAAACATCATTACTTGCATAGTCATGAGGCCTGCAACACCTAAGCGTCTCATATAAGCTTTGGCAGCAGCTTGTTTTTGACTTGCTTCTTCATCAGCTTGGAAAGGGTAGGCTTTGTAGCCAATTTGCATGAGCGCAGCAATGATTTCACTGAGTTTGGCATTTTTGTCTTGCCACAAAATCATGGCGCGATGGGTTGAAGTATTGACATCGACTCGCTTGACGCCTGAGATCGCAAGAAGTTGTTTTTCGATTAGCCAAGCACACGCGGCACAACTTATACCTTCGACGCTTAATAATACTTCTTTAAGATCTCCCTGCTGATCAACAAAGTCTCGCTGTATATCTTGGTTATCGTAACTCGTTAATTCTTTGAGTTTTTCAGGAACTAGTTCTTCGACTTTACCGTTGGTTTCGGTTCTAAATTTATAATAATCGCTCATGCCTTGGGCGAGTATAGTGTCAGCGACGGCTTGACACCCGGTACAGCAAACCGGGTTAGAAACACCTTCAAAAATAATTTCGCCAGTAAAACCCTTTGGTATGGGCTCAAGGCAATGAAAACAACTTTTTGCCATATCGCCTACTTGTACTGCGGTGTGATTGAAATAAGACTCTTAGTTGGCAATTGTAGATTCTCTTTCATTTTCCAACTCCCATCCATAGGCTCGATAAAAACAGTAAAAGCGCCTTGGTGAGGTTTTTCAAGCAATCCAGTGAATGCACCACTGGCGTTGGCTAAGAGGGTAAGGGAAAAATCGTACTCTTTAATAGTGCGGTGATAAAAAGAGACTTTAAGCGCGTTTACTTTGCTATGATCGCCTTTGGTGAAATTGAAGCTTACTCTGTCGTTTTCTACTTGCAAATCTCCGTGCAAATAAAGCGCTTTTGCTTTATTAAATTTGCTTAATTCTAAGTTGATAGCTTTGCCTTTTTTATAATAATCATCAACTACCATATCGGGCCCATTGCCTACGGCAACACTGACCAAAATAACGCACGCTATAATCGTAACAAGCGGGAAAAACATTAAAAACCAAGGCCAAAAATTCTTATACCACGGAGTTGGATTCATAATTGTTCACTACTTTACAATGTTGTTATGTACTTAAAGTACGGTTGTATAAATGTTTAAAGTTTAGGTGTTTGCTTTTTTAAAAAGTAAGCCTCTGAATACCAGAGGCTTACTAGGTTAATATAATTTACTTATTTGTCTTGTGAAAGGCTGTAGACATATGCAGTTAATAAGTGGACCTTATCTTCTCCTAGTATGTCTTTCCAAGCTGGCATCACACCCGCACGACCGTGACGAACTGACTCTTCAACAGCTCTTTGAGAGCCACCATAAAGCCATATATTGTCAGTCAAGTCTGGCGCACCAAATGGTAAGTTATGTGCAACGGAACCTTTGCCATCCATGCCGTGACATGCGGCACACATTGCAAATTTACTTTTGCCTGCATCAGCGTCTTTCTGATTGACTTTACGACCTGACAAACTAAGAACATAAGCTGTCATCTCTTTAACGCCTTGCTCGCCTAGCGCCGCTTCCCAGCCAGGCATTGCGGCAACGCGACCATGTAACAAGGTTTCTTTAATTTGGTCTGGGTTGCCACCATATAACCAGTCTTTATCAGTTAGGTTAGGGAAACCCAATCCACCACGTGCATCTGAGCCGTGACACTGTGCGCAGTTTTGCGCATACAGACGTTGGCCGATTTCAAGTGCTTCGTTGTTTTTTGCTAGTGCCAATACGTCTTGCTGAGCAAAAGCTTTGAATATAGGTCCGAATCGCTCGTCTGCGGCTTCAAACTCTTTATCAAGTTGCACCCAGACGCCACTTTGTTTTGCGTCTAGCACGGCTTGCTTGGATTCTTCCATCGAAGTGACACCTTGGTTGGAACTCGTCCAGCCTAACAAACCGGCAAAGTTACCCAAGCCTGGGTACATTGCTAAGTAGTAAACTGACCAAACAAAGGTTGCGAAGAACATATAGGTCCACCATTTTGGTAGTGGGTTGTTTAATTCTTCGATGCCGTCAAACTCGTGACCACAGCTTTCGCCTTCTTCGACACCTGTGTAGTTTTTCAGGTTCCAAATAAGCAGGCCAAATATCAGAGCCAGACATGCTAGGGTCAATACGATGACCCAAATACTCCAAAAGCTAGTCATTTTTCAGACTCCTTTTCCTCTTTTGAGATCGTGTTGTCATGTTTAATTTCGTCGTCGAAAATTGCTTTAGCGGCGTCGTCAAATCTACCTTTGGTCCGCTTGCTATAAGCCCACACAACAATCACAATGAACAGTACTAAAATTACCAGAGTTAAAATGCCTCTGTATGTGCCATAATCCATAATTAATTACTTCAAATGCGTGCCAAGTTGTTGCAAATAGGCGATGAGCGCTTCCATTTCTGTTTTGCCCTCAACAGCTGCTTTTGCACCTTGAATATCTTCGTCGGTATAAGGAACGCCGAAGTTTTTAAAGACCTCAAGTTTTTTGGCAGTTAATTTACCATCCAGAATGTTCTCTTCGAGCCAAGGATAGCCAGGCATATTCGATTCGGGAACTACTGAGCGAGGGTCGATTAGGTGTGCATAGTGCCAATCATCAGAATAGCGGCCACCTACACGGGCTAAATCGGGCCCAGTGCGTTTAGAACCCCATTGAAAAGGGTGATCCCAAACCGATTCGCCAGCTACTGAATAATGGCCATAGCGCTCAACCTCATCTCTAAAAGGGCGGATCATCTGAGAATGGCAGTTATAACAACCTTCTCTCACATAAATATCTCGTCCTTCCATCTCTAGTGCTGTAAGTGGACGTAAGCCATCAACAGGTTGGGTTGTGTCTTTTTGGAACATAAGTGGAGTAATCTCCACAAGTGCACCAAAGCTGATTGCAAACACTGTTAAAATAGCCATTAAGCCGACATTCTTTTCTACAATTTCATGTTTATTAGTAGAACCATTGCTGCTCATATTCGTTACCCCTTAAGCCATTTGTGTGTTTGCATCGGTAGCTAAAGAGCCACTTTTCGCTGTAACAGTGCGGAACACGTTATAGGCCATAACTAGCATGCCTACGACGATGAACACACCACCTAAGAAACGCATAACATAGAATGGGTAAGATGCTTCTAGCGACTGCACAAAGCTATACATTAATGTTCCGTCAGAATTAACCGCTCGCCACATAAGGCCTTGCATTACACCAGAGATCCACATTGCAACGATGTACAAAACTACACCAACGGTATGAAGCCAGAAATGCGTATTTACTAATTTAACGCTATACATATTTGCATGACCAAACAATGCTGGAATTAGGTGGTAGATTGCGCCTATTGAAATCATAGCAACCCAACCAAGTGCACCTGAATGTACGTGACCGACAGTCCAGTCTGTGTAGTGAGAAAGGGCGTTAACCGATTTGATTGCCATCATTGGGCCTTCAAACGTTGACATGCCGTAGAACGAAAGAGAAACAACTAAGAACCTTAATACTGGGTCAGTACGAAGTTTATGCCATGCTCCCGACAACGTCATAATACCGTTAATCATCCCGCCCCAAGAAGGCACGAAGAGGATAACAGACATAACCATACCCAAAGACTGCGTCCAATCAGGTAGAGCGGTGTAATGAAGGTGGTGAGGACCTGCCCAAATATACAAAGAAACTAGCGCCCAGAAGTGGACGACTGATAAGCGGTATGAATATACCGGACGTCCTGCTTGCTTAGGAACAAAGTAATACATCATTCCTAAAAAGCCAGCTGTGAGTAAGAAGCCTACGGCGTTGTGTCCGTACCACCATTGAACCATGGCGTCTACTGCACCAGCGTAAATAGAGTAAGACTTTGTTAAAGAAACGGGCACAGCCATGCTGTTTACGATGTGTAAAACAGCCACAGTAATTATAAACCCTGCATAGAACCAGTTGGCAACGTAAATGTGAGATACTTTACGATTAATAAGCGTGCCAAAGAAAACCACGGCATATGTTACCCAAACGACAGCAATTGCGATATCAATTGGCCATTCTAGTTCAGCATACTCTTTTGAGCTTGTGATACCCAAAGGAAGTGTAATTGCTGCTGCAACTATGATTGCTTGCCAGCCCCAAAAAGTAAAAGAAGCTAGTTTATCGGAGAATAAACGCGTTTGACATGTGCGTTGAACAACATAATACGATGTTGCAAATAATGCACTTGTACCAAATGCGAAAATAACAGCGTTCGTATGTAACGGACGAAGTCGAGAGTAAGTTAACCATGGAATGTCGAAGTTTAAAGCAGGCCAAGCGAGTTGCGCTGCGATAAAGACACCTACACCCATGCCAACGATGCCCCAAATCACTGTCATTATAGCGAATTGGCGTACAACTTTATAATTGTACTCAGTTTGTGATGCTACTGTTTGGCTCATTTTCTGGATTCCGCTGCAGTTAATGCGATTAGAAATGAATAACCTGTAAAACAGGCCCTATTTTTATATTTCAACAGGCTTGCTTTGAGTACGCTAAAGTGACAAAGCACGCCCGAGAAACCCTTATTTTTGCAAGGAAATAATAATTTTTTTGCAAAACAAAAGATACCTAAAACACCCTAAAGCATGACATCAATCAAATTTTCAGTGAGTAGACTGTATGTAACGAGTTTTGCCGCACCAAATCTAGACTCTACCTAAACTTAACTGGCTCAAACCAATCGAAAAGCGTAACATTGAGCTTACTTACTAAGCCTGATGTCAGTTTAAATTATGCGCTATTTTTCAACATTCGCAGTGGTATTTTTAGTTTCTTTTCTGGTGGCTTGTTCAGACCTAGATATAAGTATACATGAAAGTTCAGAAAAAAGTGAACGTTCAATTAAAACTAAAAATTGCACGCAGGAAATGCCTTGTGTTTTTCAAGACAACATCGCGTTTTGGGTTGAAATTGAGAAGCCTCAGCCAGAAACACCATTTAAGGTTTTTTTTACTTCACAGCAGCCTATTGATGTTAGCAATGCTCATTTGGAAGGCGTGTCCATGTACATGGGTAAGATCCCATTGCTGTTTGAAGAGCAAGGGGAGGGGGTATGGCAATCAGAGATTATGGTAGGGTCATGCAATTTGTCAGAAATGAAATGGAAACTCGTATTGCACAACTCAAATAACGACAAGTTAGATTTTTCTCCAAGTGTGTATACGTATCAATGATTATTGATGATTTGTACTGTTAAACTTGCTCGCAAAATTCACCAAATAGCCCTTTAATAAAAGTGTCATTTCGGTTTAATACGTCAATATCAAATCCCGTCTAGGTCTCGTATTTACTACGATTAACTTACTAATTACTTTTTAAACGGCAAAAATCAATAAAATTTAACTTTTATGATTAATTAATGATCGTATTGCGTTTTATTTATAAATTTGCTTTCATTGATTTAACAAGTTGTGGGTTTTTTATACTCTTTGCGCTTATATTGTTGCGTTTTTGGTGTTGTTTGTTGGGTTTGTCGTATTTCGGTTTGGCCTGAGTGCAGTAATTAGAATAGTTGATTATGAGCTAAGTACAAAATATCCAACAAAAAATATGAACCATCGCTAGAGTTTTATGCTTTTACAACTACGCTTTACATAACTAAAAGAAAAATGTTGGGCATTTAAGGAGGCCTCAGTGGTGAATAAAAAAATTTACCTTACCCCAGTAGCTGCATCGTTAGCTTTAACTCTCGGTTTAACTGGATGTAGTCTTTTTGATAGTGAAGACGGTGCCTCTACTGTACCTGTCGATCCAGTAACCCCCGTAGATCCTACAGATGTAGAAGGTACGGCCACCGCAGAGTTCAATGTTTTTGTTTCGGGCAAAGCGGTCAAAGGAACCATGAGAGGTGCAGAATTAACCGTTAAAGAGCTAAAAGATGGCGAGCTAATCGATATTGCTTTTAGGTCTGAGTTAGTAAGTGTAGAAGAAAAGGCTACTTCGACAACAGAAAGCGAAGCCATCGCAAAAGCACATGCACAAATCATTGCAGGTAGCCCAAGTTCGCTGCAGACTGCGGATGATGGCACCTACGGTTTTTACATTGACCAGAGTTTTAGTGGTGCACTCTACATAACTGTAAAGACTACCAAATCAAGTGGCTTTATTAAATGTGATGCAATTCTAGGATGTGGCTCTTTTTCAGCCGCTTCTTCTCTCGATGTGAACGCCAATTTAAAAGTCGATTTTGATGAATGGTATCAAGATGATTTGACGTTAAACGTAGTGAAGGAAATAACCGCACAAGCAAGTCGAAATGCGAAAGGAGCTGAGGGTACAACCAAAGCATATACAGCCAATGCAACAATTTTTACAAGTCTTGCAACGGAGTTACTGCAAGCCGAATCTGAAAACGGAAATGCGATTAACAGCGAGGTAATATCAAAGGCGAGTTTAAACACGTTACTCTTGCTATTGGGACCTGATGCAGCGAAGGAAGCGATTCTTCTTGCGGGTGATATTTCTATTGGTGGCGCAATTGACTTCACAAATGTCGGGTCTGATGATGTGGTTAATGCAGGTACGCTTGCTTTAATAAATGTTGCATCGACGATACAGAATATCGCGTCCAATGGAACAGGCTCTTCATTAGATTCAGTTATAGGGGTTCTGAAAGAGGGGGTGTCTGGCGGTGCGGTTAAAGGAAGTAATAATCAGGCGGTTGCAGCGCTTGCCGCAACGCTTCAAGAGGAAGTAACGAAAACCGCAACTGTATTTGTGGCTATTGCCAGTGGTGATGTTGAAGCGATAAAGAATGCTTTAAGAGACATAGCGCCAGAATTGAGCGATAACGCAATCTCTGAATTGGCAGACAAAGCAAAAGAGGCGCGAGATGAGGCGATTGAAGCCGGTGCTACAGATGAGTCGACTTTAAATGATGCAGCGGAAGACTCTAAAAAGGCTGTTGAAGACTTAGGGTGTACTGGTGATGAATGTAATGCAGGTGACCAAGCGCTGATAAATGAAGGGGTTGCCCAATTGAGCGAAGCGCTCTCAAACGCTCAAACTAGGTTCGCTACACTCAACGACAGGTTTGAAGGGTTAAATACGAGCTTAGCCGCGGTTGTCGCAGCTGGTCAAACACTCGATACTCAGGCTCAAAAAGAAGCTTACTTGCAGTTGGCGGATGGTTTAGTTGTAACGATTGGGGCGAGTAATCTTATTTCGGATATTACGAATCTAATTGCACAGGTCACGCTCATTGAGAGCAGTGCTGAGTCATTCACGTCTTTAACGAGTGCTGCGCAAGCAGTATTAACTGGTGCGCAATCATTGATACAAAATGCCAATACTGTGAATTCAAGCTATGTAGCTTTAGTGGCAAGTGCGAATGAGGAGCTACAAAAGGCATTAGATGCGTTTGGCGATGGTGAGAATATCGCAAAAATACTCGCTGAGACCACGCTTGCAAGAATTGTTGAGGCGCAAAACGATTTCAATGCTCAAAATAATACTTTAGATAACACCGTAGAGGATGCAACGAGCCAGTTTGCCGCTGCTACAGATACAAGCGCCCTAGAAGGGGCGCTAGCAACAGCGCAGAGTGCTGTTGAATTGTTTGGAGAGATAAATAACGGTGTGAGTGGAATTCTCAGTGACATTGCGCTGGCAAAAACGCGAGCTGAGAGTTATGTTTCGTCTGCTACTGACTCTCAAAAAGAAGAGGCTGAACAAATTCTTGCATCTGTGCAAGGTATTGAAAGCCAGTTTAATTCAGATCTTGCAGCATTTAGAGCGAAAGAGCAGTCTATTCGTGCATTACGAACTCAAATTTCAGCAGGGTTCGATGTCGCCAGAGGTAAGGAAGGTACAACGAGACTCACGTCAATTGGGTTTGTCACAAAAGATGGCGCCGATGCTGTCTTTAATGCCGGCGAAGTCGTTTATGACGTTGTAAGAGACATTTGGGAACAAGATCTTGGGTCAGGGTTGCATACCGGTACAGCACCAAACTATCCAGCTTGGACGTATACATATGACACAGACGGATATCGAATTGAACTGACAAATGCTCAGGAAGGTACTGATATCTCTGCGGTCGCGCAAGTGAACTCTGGTGCCTCTAGTCGGATTATTTTGACTTGGAGCGGTATGTTAAAAGCTGTTGAAGGCCAAACTGTTGAAGTGAAGTCACCAGATTTGGCAGAGTGTGAACGTTGGGCACTTGGTACCATAGAAACGCCAAACGCATCATGTTCTGTCATTTCAATCGACGGTAACATTGCGACGATAGAAGATGCCAAAGATTTTGAGGCGTCTAAAGCTGAAACGTTCAACATTGTTGAATTCATTGATGGTCAATATGGCTTCAATGGCACAATGTTTGCTGAGCTGACTTCAGTAGATGCAAATGGCAACCCATCTCCTCTATTTGTTGATGACGCGATTGAAGTTGCAGATGTCAGAATCAATGGTACAACCCAAGATTTAGTGATGGGTCTTGAGCTTGCATTGAGAAATGAAGATGGCGTCGATGAACTGGGTATGGCGAACGTGACGTTAGATCTGTTTAATGGTTACGCCTTTAATGTCAATCTAGTCGATTCAGATGCTCCACTTGTTGGTGAAGTCCTGATCAACAATAACTCGTCTCCATTAAAGGTGGGTGATGTACTTGAAATCACTAATGGATTCCGAGTTACGTATATTGACGGTGTTTCAATTGACTACACAGACATTGACTTCATAGGTCAATCGACCAATCAATAAAAAAATAATAACACAGGAAAGGCGGCACAATAGTACCGCCTTTGTTCTACTTGCTTATGATAAAATACGGCCTTTCTACTATGGCACTGTGTGCAGCGTTTACTTGCAGTGCGGCAGATATTGAGCTTCTTCACTCATTTGAGTCTGAGATTTATACAGAAGCACAGCCTGTAAAGTCTTTCCTTGATGAATTTGATCAACCGCTAACTTCAGGAGATAGCGCATTTACTTACAATATTTTTGAACTAGGCGTTAAATACAAAGGGTTTTCTTTTGGTGCACAAAGCCGATACAACTATGTTTTGGAATTCGACCCTGATACTGCGCTATTCACGTATTTGGAGAAAAATGACTTACCTTTCGAAAAGAGAAATTATCGATATTTACTCAAAGGCAAGCAATCAACAACACATGGTGTATTTTTAGCTTATGACATCGAAGCGCTTGGTAATGGGATCACGATTACACCCAAAGTGACATATTACCAAAGTGCCCATTTTCAAGATGCTGTTGTCGATGGCACAGTGTTCAGTGATGAAATTAAAGGGCAATTACAGACTGAGTACTATTTTTCGCGAGACATATTATTTAAGTCTTTCACTCCTGTCGAAAGACCAGAGGGAAACGGGTATTCATTTGATCTTGAAGTTCAATGGCAAGTTAATGACGACTTTAAACTCTCTATAAGAGCAAAAGACTTAATCAATGAAACTAAATATGATGGGGTAGGCTTCGTAAATGGATTTACAACAGATGTGCCTTTTACGGAGCAGGGAGACAGTATAACCACCGAGCCTTCAGTTCGATTACAAACCTCTGCTTTTGGTGGTGAAATTAAGTATTCATTTGAACATGATGCTCGCTACTATTTTGACATATCATATCGATATAGCGATCAAATTTCATTTGATGTATTTACCCGAAAATTCAATAGTGACACGTTTATTCAAAGTAATGTTCATTACCACTTCAGTGATAATTGGAGTGTTTTTTCTGGATATGAAACCCATTCGAAGGCCATAGAGCTTGGAATTACAAATAAATATTTTGGTGTCTCGGTTAAAACAGACAAGCTTGATTTAGATGACGCATATTATGCAAAAGTTAACTGGTATTTTAAGTTTGCGTTTTAGGGAGTAATTATGAAAAAGTTAAGTGTAATATGCGCTTGGGCTGTCTTTCTAGCAGGTTGCGGTGGCAGTGGGGGAGATGCACCAAAAGTAGCAGATATTGAACCTGGGTTTGGTAATGATGTAAACGCGCAATTAGAAGCTGAATTAGAGTTTTATTTACCCTCATTTCTTGCGCAAAAAGGTGAGCTGGTTATCACTAATCTGCAAGATAATTCTATTTCTACTCTTACGACAGATGCCTTAAGTGAGTTTTCCACCACATTAGCAGTAGGTGGACAGTATCATATTAAGTTTGAGCCGCAAAACGACCAAATATTGTGCCCTAAATTACTTGGTTGTGGCAGATCTAAGTTAAATGACCCTAACGATCTAAACGAAAATAATGAAATTGATTTTGGCGAGCCAGTCAACGCTAAATTAAACTTAGAACTTACTGCACTTCCAGTACCTGGTCTAAACCAACTTTATTTTTCGCCTTATTCGAGTGCTGTCGCGTTTAGTAATTATGATAGTAGGCCATTATCATTAACCGCAGCGCCACACTACCATTTAACGATCAACACTATACTTCAACGTAGAAAAGCAGAGTATGTCGCCAGTGCGATGACTTATGCAGACATTATGCAGCAGTACCAATCAAATACATCTAACTCGTCACAATTTGTTGATGCGTTTAACTCAGCCATGTCTGGGGAGAGCAATATTTGGACTTTGTACTCGGAGTTGGCGAATGAATATCTATCTGACACGCTATTAGGTGAAGACACAAATACCCTATATCGGCAACACGCCGCAAAAACATTACTTGAGGTGAATGAGTTATTTAGATTGCGCCCACTAGACAAAATGCAAAGCACCGTCACGCCATATAGTAACGAACTACTCAATGAAGTAAGAAATGCTCTTGGAGTACTTAGGCTTCAAGACGAACAATACAGTGCAGAATTAAAAGAAAAACTTAATGATGTTGAAAACATCGCGAGTGATGATGCACAAGAAGCTTTAGTGACGATTGGTGAGGTTATAGGGGATGTTGTAAAACACGTATCTCCAGCTGAGGGATCTGAGGCGGGGCAGTATGAATTAACCGGATTGAACATTACTTATGAAACGCAATTAGGTTTTCGTTGGAAGGTCATCGGCACTCGCCGTGGCTTTGATGTGAATATCGATGTTAGTGTGCCAGAATGGCGAATTAGCCCAACATTGGGAGATAAGATAGTTGGTACAGGTGGCGGGGTCGTTACCAAGCCTGGCACAAGCCTGGACTTTACATTTGAAACGTTTGAAATTGTGTCTAGCAGCAGCTTTGATCCAAATAATGTACAAGAAGTAACAGGTGTAGCATCAGCGAAAGGCAGTTTGGAGCTTACACAAACGAATGCCGTTTTAACTGGTAAAATTGAGCTTGATGCGATTCGTGAAGCTCTGAACATACGTTCCACCAAAACGATAATACCATACCTGATGGTGGATGGTGTGCTTACAACGCCAAATCAAACTACGCCGATTAGGCTTTATGCCAATGAACGCTCTCCGCTCGCAATAACTGAGAAGCTTGATCTTACATTTGGGGTGCAGTTAGAATTGGCGTTAAACGGTGGTAAAGATCTTCGCTTTCAGCTTAGTGGGGAGCCGAATACGTTTACTAACTTTGGTACGGTTGATGTCTCAATGATATTAGGCGGATATGTAAGCGAACTAACAGTAACCAATGTCGGTGGCAATATTAACTTAATCGCTCGAGGTAGAGACGGCTATTGGGTTGATATCAAGAAGAAAGATAAGCTCTATACTGGCGGGTTTTATTTTGGTGATAAAATCGTTGGGGATGTTAGGACTATTCGAGGCATCCCCGGAGTGTTGTTTCCAGATGGTAGCTTTGAGTCTTTGTTTTAAATTTATAGTGTAAAAGCAAGAAGGGCCGATTGGCCCTTTTTGTTTTTAAGAGGATACAGTGAAGAAAATAGTCGTTATTGAGGCGTTGAAACTCGCCCTAGAAGGTAAATTGTATGAAGCTAGAGCTGCGGCAGATAGTGCTCGCCAAGACGCTATCCATGAACAGAGCGCCGCAGAAACTCAATATGACTCGCTGAGTATTGAGTCGGGTTATTTGGCTGAAGGCCAAAGTGAGAGAGTTGAGCAGGCAATAAGTGCAATAAACGCTTTTAAAGAGACCTATAGTTTAAATACAGCAGAGCATGTTGTTGAAGGCGCACTAGTGCAAGTTTCGAACGAAGAAACACCTGCTTCGAACTGGTATTACATAGGGCCGGCAGAAGGGGGCCTAAAAATTGAAATTGAGTCGATTAACGTGATGATATTGACACTAGCCTCGCCACTGGGGCAAGCCATCGCTGGAAAAAGCTTAGGTGACGAGGTCGAGTTTAATTTTAATAATCGTATTCAATACCTGTGTATTGAAAACATTTTGTAATTACGAAAACAACTTTTTCCTTACGATTTGTCGGTAGTTGCTTGGGGTTTGGTTCATGTGCTCCTTAAATGCTCGTGATAATTGGCTTTGCGAGCTAAACCCTACCGTCAGAGCAATGTCTTGAATACTCAAGTTGGTCGAAGACAGTAGGTCAGAGGCCTGCTGTATTCTAACCTCTTGAACATAATAAATAGCCGTTTTACCTGTTGCTGACTTAAAGCGCCGATTAAAACTGCGGTAGCTCATGTCAAACTGTTCAGCCACATCACTAAGTGAAGTAATTGAGTTTGCATTATTTTTCAACCAAAACTGAATTGCAGCAATCTGCTCATCACTGTGTCTATCGACAGCTCCCTCTAAATAACGCTGCTCTTCATAGGGCTTTCTTATTTCGTGAGAAAAGTTTTGCTGAACGTGATTTGCAGCCTCTTTGCCATAGAACTGACCAATTAAATGTACAATTACGTCAGCTAAAGCATTGAGGCTCGCTACTGTATATATGCGATCGGATTGTGTGATGAAGTAGTCGGGTTTTAGCTGAACATGGGGGTAGCTTTTTGAAAATTGCTTAGCATAGTGCCAATGTGTTGTAGCAGAATGGCCGTCAAGTACTGCTGACTCAGCCAAAAAGCACACGCCAGTACCCACGCCAATTAGCGTTGCGCCTTGATACCAAGCTTCTGAAAGGCTCTCTGCAAGCTGAGGGTTATTGGCAACAACGGGCCTTGGATTACGCCAAATGCTGGGTACGATCACGTAATCATACTCCTTCAACGCTTTAAAATTAGAGTGTATATCCATAGAAAGGCCCATGGGCGTTTTTATAACTTCACCTGTTTGGCTTAAACATTCTATGTTAAGAGGCACAAATGAAGCTCGTGAGTGCCGTTTGGCAAATGCTTCTCCTGCACGGAGCATTTCAATTGGTAAAGTTACGCTAGTGATTAATAATTGTTCGTATAATGTTAATGCTATTCTAATTTGATTCATTGAAACTCATCTGACCACTCTGTGTTGGCGAAAAAAGCATGATTAATGGCGAAATATGTGAAGTTATATTATCTACTTCATTCTAGAATTATTGCAACAAATAAGTATTAAACGAGTTATATATGACAGCATTACCTATCATAGTCGGTATGGGCGGTATCAACGCCGCAGGTCGTACGTCTTTCCACCAAGGTTACCGAAGAATCATACTTGATAAGCTTGATGATGCTGCGAGAAAGGAAACTTTTCTTGGCCTCGCTACGTTGATGAACTTAGTATCTTTTGAAGAAGGCAAACTAGTCACTCATGATGGGGAAGTCGTGAGTCCAGAAGATGTTGAGAAAAAATTTGGTGAGCAGATAATTTCTGGCACTTTGATTAGAAAAATCGAAAAAAATCACTTTGATGTAGACGCCACACATTGGCACCAAAAGCTGACTATTACTGCAAATAGCAGTGAAGGAATCTCTTTTACTTGTAGAAAACGCGATCTGCCATCTCCCGTACCTAGTAGTTGGATTGTTGAAGAAATTGAACCAAAAACGGTTAGTGTTAGAGTTCCTGAACAGCTAGAAATAAAACATGATAGTTACAGAGATAACCCTATAAAAGCTGCGGGTCAGCTACCTACCGGCTTTGAACCAGCTAAAATGTACAACAGCCGCTATCAACCAAGAGGCTTGCAGGCTACCATTTTTGCAGCAACCGATGCTATCAAATCAACAGGCTTAGACTGGGACCACGTAATTAACAGTGTAAAACCTGACGAAATCGGGACTTACTCGGCTTCTGTAGCAGGGCAAATGGACGCAGAGGGCCTAGGTGGTCTTGTTAGAAACAGATTAAAAGGTGATCGTGTTAGTACAAAGCAGCTAGCTTTGGGCTTAAACACCATGTCTACTGACTTTATCAATGCATACGTTACAGGAAGTGTAGGAACGACTTTTTCTACGACGGGTGCATGCGCAACATTCTTATATAATCTCAGAGCTGCTGTGAATGACATTCAAGCTGGACGTACACGCATTGCTGTTGTAGCGAGTGTCGAATGTGCGTTAACACCAGAAGTCATTGAAGGCTTTGGTAATATGGGCGCACTAGCAAATGAAGAGGGTTTGAAAAAGCTTGATAACTCAGATGTTGCTGATCACCGCAGGACCAGTAGGCCGTTTGGTGAAAACTGTGGATTCACAATTGGTGAAGGTGCGCAAGTTGCAATCTTAATGGATGACAAGTTAGCACTTGAATTAGGTGCTGAAGTAATGGGTTCAGTCGTCGATGTGTTTGTAAATGCCGATGGTGTTAAAAAATCTATCACAGCGCCAGGGCCGGGCAATTACATTACGATGGCTAAATCGGTTGCGCTAGCTCAGCAAATCGTTGGCTCCGAATCGTTACAACAACGCAGTTTCATCCTAGCACATGGTTCGAGTACGCCACAAAACCGCGTTACTGAGTCAGCAATTTATCATAAAGTTGCAGAAGCATTCTCGATTGAAGGGTGGAAACTAGCCGCACCAAAGGCATTCGTAGGTCATACAATTGCCCCAGCTTCTGGAGATCAATTGGCGATGGCACTAGGTGTGTTCAGCCATAATGTTATGCCAGGCATTACAACTATCGATAAAGTTGCAGATGATGTTTGGAATGAACACCTAGATATTCGAACTGAGCACTATGACTGTGGTGAGATGGATGTCGCATTTATTAACTCGAAAGGGTTTGGTGGCAATAATGCAACTGCGACCGTATTCTCGCCTAACGTAACTCAAAGCCTATTGAGAAAGCGTCATGGAGAAGAAGCGCTTGAATCCTACTCACAAAAATTGAATCAAACCGTTGTTAATCAGCAGGCTTATAAAGATGCAGCTGATCTTGGGCAATACGAGCTTATTTATCGTTTTGGCAATGGCATGATTGATGAATCAGGTCTACAACTTGATCAGAGTGAATTACATATCCCCGGATTTGAACAACCTATTTCCCTAGATGGTTTGAATCAGTATCAGGATATAAGTAAGTAATTAAAATTAATGTTAAGCAATTAAAGGCGCTAGGGAAAAGCGCCTTTTTTCTGTGTGCAGTTTAACTAATAGCACAGCAACCCAACGACACTCACTTCAAAGCAGTTGCATGAAATTTAATGTGGTGCCCGATGAAAGAAGAAATGAAAAAATAGCTGTGATCATAACCTTCATGGTTCTGATAATCGACCCCAAAATCTTTAACTCGTGCTGCTTCTATAAAGTTTTCAGGCTTCAACTGGGCCTCCAAAAACTGATCTGCCGCACCTTGGTCTATCTTAATTGGCAGTTTTCTGTCGTAAGAAGAAGTTTGCATTAATACGGTAGCATCGTATTCATGCCAAGTTGCCGTATCATCACCTAGATAACCTTTAAACGCTTTTTGTCCCCAAGGACAATTAATGGGGTTGACGATTGGTGCAAAAGCAGAGATGCTCTGGTAATCAAGACTATTGCGTAATCCAATGACTAAGGCGCCATGTCCGCCCATTGAGTGCCCGCTAATACTTTTTTTGTCGTTTACAGGAAAGTTGGCTTCAATAAGTGCGGGTAATTCTTTGGTTATGTATTCATACATATTGTAATGAAGGCTAAAAGGCGCTTGTGTGGCGTTGACATAGAAGCCAGCTCCTAATCCGAAATCATATGCACCATCACTGTCATCAGCGACGTTTTCACCTCTTGGGCTTGTATCAGGCGCGATTATGGCAATTCCATGTTCACTTGCGTATTTAAACACACCTGCTTTTTGCATAAAGTTCTCATCAGTACAGGTTAACCCTGATAACCAATACAAAGAAGGCACCTGTTCACCATTTGCGACTTGCTCAGGCAAAAATATAGCAAAAGTCATCTCGCAATTATTGACGGAGCTCATGTGTTTATATCGCTTATGCCAACCGCCGAATACTTTGTTTTCGCTTATCAATTCCATACTTACTCATACACCCTTGTGTTAATTGGATTGTAGGTTGATTTGTTGGCGGCAGCAAAACCTACCGCCACTCAGACTTTTAGTAGTGGATAACAGAGCGAATGCTTTCGCCGTTGTGCATCAATTCAAATGCTTCATTAATGTCTTCAAGTTTCATTGTGTGGGTTATAAAGTCATTGAGTTTGAATTCGCCATCCATATATCTCTCTACTATTTCAGGCAGCTCAGAACGGCCTTTTACGCCACCAAAAGCGCTACCGCGCCAAACGCGACCAGTCACTAATTGGAAAGGCCTTGTAGAGATCTCTTGTCCAGCACCGGCAACACCAATGATCACCGACTCCCCCCAGCCTTTATGACAACACTCAAGCGCGCTGCGCATAACGTTCACATTACCGATACACTCAAATGAGAAATCAACACCACCATCTGTCATCTCAACAATGACATCCTGAATCGGCTTGTCGTAATCATTTGGGTTGATTAAATCAGTTGCTCCGAGCTTTGTGGCTAATTCAAATTTGTCAGTATTGATATCAATACCAATAATACGACCAGCACCAGCCATCGTAGCGCCGATGATGGCTGACAGACCAATACCACCTAAGCCAAAAATTGCGACCGTGTCTCCCTTTTGCACTTTAGCTGTATTCAGTACAGCACCCATACCTGTTGTAACGCCACAGCCAAGTAAGCAAATTTCTTCAAGCGGAGCCTCTTTGTTTACTTTTGCAAGCGAGATCTCTGGCAGTACCGTATACTCTGAGAAAGTAGAAGTGCCCATGTAATGGTAGATTGGTTCACCGTCTTTATAAAAGCGTGTGGTACCATCTGGCATAAGACCTTTACCTTGGGTCTCGCGAATTTTTTGGCATAAGTTAGTTTTACCTGAAGTACAGAACTTACATTCGCCGCACTCTGGCGTGTAAAGTGGAATAACATGATCGCCCACCTCTAGACCTGTTACGCCTTCACCTACAGCTTCAACTATACCTGCACCTTCGTGGCCAAGAATCGCTGGGAATACGCCTTCAGGATCATCACCAGACAGGGTGAATGCATCAGTATGACAAACGCCTGTAGCGGTGATTTTTACCAACACCTCACCAGCTTGAGGCATCATGACATCTACTTCTTCAATACTAAGTGGTTGACCTGGGCCCCATGCGATGGCTGCTTTTGATTTGATAAATTGTCCCATTTCTTTGTTTTCCTACTTTTATAGATGAGCTTAGTATAACCTTTATTATAAATTTGATAATCTCCAAAATAATAAAATACTTTTACGGATATGTAATAATGGACAGATGGGTAGGCATTGATGAATTTGTTGCAGTAGCGGTCTGTGGTTCGTTTACAGGAGCTGCAGAACAACTAGATACATCTGTAGCACAAGTCAGCCGTCGTGTGAAAGCGTTAGAGGGAACGTTGGGTTACCAATTATTAAATCGTACAACGCGCAAGTTATCTCTAACGACTGAGGGGAATGTATTTTTATCTCATGCAAAACACTTGCAGCATGTCCTTGATGATGCAACATCAGCACTACGACAACGTGATGCGGAACCAGCAGGAAAGATCAAAATAACCGCACCTGTGATGTATGGAGAGCAATACATCATGCCACTCGTTAATAAGTTCATGTCTATATATCCCAATATTCAGGTAGATATGGAGCTAAATAACAATCAGCTTGATTTGATAGAGCAGGGCTTTGACTTTGCAATTAGGCTAGGCAACTTGAAGGACTCTTCTTTAAGGGCTAGATTACTAGCTCACCGCCAAACGTTGGTTTGTGGCGCACCTAAATATTTGTCTAACGCACCAAAACTCGAAACACTGAATGATTTAGAACATCATTACTGCTTGTTAGGCAAGTCAAGTGCATGGAGGTTTTTAGATGAAGGCAAAGAGGTGCAATTACATGTTAAAGGCAGACTAAGGTGCAACAGTGGGTGGGCATTAGTGAATGCGGCGGAGCAGGGCCTTGGTCTCGTTCAACTTCCACACTATTACTTAGAGGAAGCGATCGAAAATGGTGCCTTGGTTGAAGTCTTGCAAGAATTTGAGCCTGAATCAGAAGGGATCTGGGCGGTATATCCACCCAGAAGGTATTTGCCTACTTCAGTTAGAGAGTTGCTTGAGTTTCTTGCAGCAGGGTTAGGCAGAAACTAACCCGGTTAACTCAAGCTCATAACATCTAATGCTTTGTTTAGCGCTGACTCTCGACTAGTGCAAAACGCATCATCGCCTAGCTTTTCACGTACATTAATCTTGTTTAACCTTTCACTCGTTTCTTGATTCGGCGAATAGATGAACACCTGCACATTTGCATCAACAGCATCTGAGATAGCGTTTTCAATAGCAAGGCTGACTGTTACGTCCAACATGGCAACGTCACTCAAGTCCAAAACCATCGTTTTATATTCACTAATCTGCCTATGTTGACGCGCGATCGCTTTAGATACGCTAAAAATCATTGGACCAGATAAGTAGAAAAACAGTAACTGACCTTGTGCTTTTTCAAGGAGTGACTTCTCATGTGCGGTTAAAGGTACATCTTCATCAGTATCACTGTCGCTGATTGCTTTCACGTGTTGTTCTTGCACACGGCTCAATCTCTCAATTACCATGATATTAGAAATGAAAACACCTAACCCCACAGCAACAATCAAATCAACAAACACGGTGAGAAGCATAACGCCATACATGATCGCCATCTGGCTGATACTGATTTTGTGCGCGCGCTGAATAAAGCTCCAATCGAGTATGTTATAGCCTACATATACAGCGATACCGGCTAATACAGCCATTGGAATTGGTTCTGTCAGGCTTCCTGCTACAAAAACCACGGCCATTAGAATGAGTGCTCTGATAATTCCTGCGAGGGGAGATCTCGCACCTACTTGAATGTTTACAACTGTTCCCATTGTTGCACCGGCGCCCGGTAATGCACCAAACAGCCCTGAGATCATATTTGCAATACCTTGGCCACGTAACTCTTTGTCAGAATCGTGTTCGGTTCTGGTTAAACTGTCTCCAATAACAGCAGTAAGTAACGTATCTATGCAGCCTAGTGTACCCAGTACTAATGCGTCGATTACCATCGAGGTAAATTGGTCAGCAGTAAACGTTGGCCACACGATCGAAGGTAGCCCACTTGGGATTTCGCCGATGCGATTAATACTGTCTGTATCAAACAATATGATCGAAAGAAGCGTAACCGCAACTAAAGCAACAAGTTGTGCGGGAACATATTGTCGATACTTTTGTGGCAAATAAAATAATATAGCAAGAGTGATTGCACCTAGAAATAATTCTGCAAAGTGCAAATCAAGTATTAATGCTGGCAGTGCTGATAAAGTACCTAAAACGCCACCAGCAGGCGACTGATGTCCTAGTAATGGTGCCAGTTGCAATATTATGAGGATCACACCAATACCAGACATAAAGCCCGATATCACACTATATGGCATAAGCGTGACGTATTTACCTAACTTCAATGTACCCAAAAGTATTTGGAATGCTCCAGCCATCATAACGACGGTAAAGCCCATAGCCAACCCGCTTTCGGGATATTGCGCCATCATGGTGGTCAAAACAGCTGTCATAATAACAGTCATCGGACCTGTTGGCTCAGAAATTAAGGAGGTTGAGCCGCCGAATAAGGCAGCGAAAAGACCGACGAGAATAGCGCCCCACATTCCTGCTTCTGCACCGGCACCAGAAGCAACCCCGAAGGCTAGGGCGAGAGGGAGAGATATGATTGCGGTGGTCACACCACCGAAAAAATCTCCCTTTAAATTCATATGCTTAAATCTGTCTAGGGATAACATAGAACTTCCATACCGCAAGATTTCACGCATTTTACACTAAATTAAGATATTAAGTAGCGGATAATTAAAAATTTTTTACACATCTAAGTGTGACCGTAAATTCCTATCTGTGTTAGGATTAGTTCCTAGATGAAAATTCAGAATTAAATTTTTAATATGTTTCAATCGGTTAGCTTGTTTGTCGGGCTTAGGTACAGTCGTTCCTCAAAAGGTAACGCCTTTGTTTCTTTTATATCTTTCTTCTCAATTGCAGGTATAGCACTTGGACTTATGTCTTTAATAACGGTTAATTCGGTTATGAACGGCTTTGAGCAGAGTTTGAAAAGTGCCATGCTAGATCTAATACCTCATGTGCAACTAGCGAAAAAAACACCTGATCAGCCGCGAATAGAAGCTGAGCAGTTCGCAACACTGCCCAGTGTCCAGCGTGTTACGCCGTACGTTACATCAGATGTAATTTTGCAAACGAATAAAGAGCTGGTGGGCGTAAGGTTACAAGGTACATTTAAAGGTTACCCTAGCGCCATTTCTAGACATGTCGAATCAGGCAGTGTTCAAACCTTAGAGGATTCGCGTTATCAGTTGGCCCTGAGTCGTTTTCTGGCAAATAAGCTTGATGTTAGGCTAGGGAGTAAGGTGCGAGTTATTTTTCCTGATATAACGAGCTACACTCCGCTAGGGCGTGTGCCAAAACAGCGCTTATTTACGGTCGCGGTGATCTATAATTCTGCCAGTGAGGCAGATACTAGCTTGGCGTTTGCCGATGGCACCAGTCTATTAAAGCTATTAAAGAAAAAGCCAGATGAGTACGATGTAAGTATCACGCTTGAAGACGCTTTTTCTGTCGCTCAGTTCAAACAAACTAATCAGGCATTATTCTCTCAGTACGAGTACCAAGATTGGCAGGTACAGCAAGGGGCGCTATTCGCAGCTGTCGCTATGGAGAAGCGTGTAATGTCTTTGCTTCTCGCATTAATCGTCATTGTCGCGGTGTTTAATATCGTTTCTGCTCTCTCCATGATGGTCAGCGAAAAGCAAGGAGAGGTCGCAATTTTACAAACTTTAGGGTTCACACCGAGTAGAATTGCTCAAGTATTCATGGTTCAAGGTTTATATAATGGTGTGGTTGGTACTTTAATAGGGTCTGTTTTAGGTATTGCACTTGCGGCCAATATAAATGAAGTACTGAATTTAATTGGCTTATCTCTGCTTGGAGGAATGGCGCTACCAGTTAAATTTGATTCAGTCAGCCTGTCTTTCATTATTTTTACAAGTTTATTATTAAGTTTTTTAGCAACACTTTACCCTGCAAAAAAAGCAGCAAAAGTGATGCCTGCTGAGGTATTAAGATATGAGTGATCCCGTTATTCAGTGTCAGAAATTAAGCAAGTCTTATCAAGAAGCTGGCTCACAGGTTTCGGTACTAAAAGGTGTTGATCTATCGCTGAAACAAGGAGAAACCCTATCTATTGTGGGAAGCTCAGGCTCGGGGAAAAGTACACTCTTGCATATATTAGGAACGCTTGATGGCGCAACAGATGGTAGTTTAAAAATCAAAGGGGTGGAAGTAGACAAGCTCTCTCGGGCTAAGCAAGCTGAATTCCGTAATCGCCATATGGGCTTTATTTACCAATTTCATCATTTGTTGATGGATTTTAGTGCATTGGAAAATGTTGCGATGCCACTGCTAATAGCTGGCAAGTCAAAAGCTGAAGCAAATCAAACAGCCACAGAAATGCTTGAAAAAGTAGGCTTAGCACATCGAATTGATCATCGACCTTCAGAATTGTCTGGTGGAGAAAGGCAACGAGTAGCCATTGCAAGGGCGCTTGTAACCAAGCCTTCTTTGGTACTCGCGGATGAACCTACCGGAAACTTAGACAAACATAATGCGCTTAAAATTTACGAGTTATTAAACGAATTGAATCAGGAGTTTGAAACAAGTTTTGTTGTTGTAACTCATGATCTAGAGTTGGCCGAAAAGCTGGGGCGGGTCGTGCAATTGGATGATGGTGTGCTCGTTAATTACCAAGGCGCTGGAGTGAAGCATGCTTAGTTTATTTTTAAGCAAGCGACTTCGTGAATCAAAAAACCACAGTGGTTTGTTTGGCTTTTTAAGCAAGGCGTCTACCATTGGTGTGTTTCTCGGTGTGACAGTCCTTATTGTCGCACTGTCGGTTATAAATGGCTTTGAACACCAGCTTAAGGAAAGGTTGTTATCTGTTGTCCCGCACGTTAGTTATCAGGCACCTTACGATCCGATAGAAGATTGGCCTAAGAAAGTCCAACTATTAGAAGCGCAGCCTGGTGTAAAGTCTGCGGTACCTGAGATAAACCTCACCACTATGGTCCAGTTTAAAGGTCAGCTAAAAGCAGCTCAGCTCAAAGCCATTGACCCGACGAGGCATCAAGGTGTGTCAAGCATTGGGCTCTATATAAAATCGTTTCAGCTTAGCCAATTATCCAGTGATGAGATTTTGTTAGGTAGAGAAATTGCAAAGCAATTGCAGGTTCAAGTTGGCGATAAAGTGACTATATTGATTGCAAACCAACATGCAAAAAATGCCCTCGCGGCACCAAAAAGAGTGTCATTTAGCGTTGCTGGGTTGATTGCAATGGGTGGTGAAGTAGATAGAAACCTCGTGGTGGTCAGCTTACCAAAGATCCAAAAAGCGTTGTCGTTACCTGAAAAGACTGTAACAGGCTTAAGACTCTCAGTTGATGATGTATTTAATGCACATCAAATTGCGATGAGCGCAGGTAGAGCACTGCCAGACCTTGTGTATGTTGAGAGTTGGTTTCGTACCCAAGGAAGTTTATACCAAGACATTCAAATGGTAAGAACTATTGTATATTTGGTGGTCTTTTTAATCATAGCGGTGGCAAGTTTTAATATCATTTCATCTATGGTGATGGAAGTAAAAGAAAAACAAGCAGATATTGCCATTCTTAAAACCATGGGAATGCAGGATAAAACGATTTTTATGACGTTTGCTGTACAAGGTTTGAGTTATGCCATGGTTGGGGCTTTTTTTGGGCTGGCACTGGGCACTTTGATTGCGTTGAGTATCACTGACTTGTTCTCTTTGTGGATTTCACTTGATGGAGCTAATCCATTGCAGGGCGTTTACTTCATAGAGTTTTTACCAAGTAAACTCGTGTTCGCTGATATTATCATTGTATTGGCCGCAACGTTAATTATCTCTGTATTATCGAGCGTGTATCCGGCATGGCAGGCTACTAAAATCGAACCGGCTCGAGTGTTAGGTGGTGGGTAGCTCAGCTCTCAAAGTGCAAATAGCTAGACTTATCTTCTAGCACGTATTCAACAAAGGCGTCGATGGGCAAGGGTTTACTGTAATAGTACCCTTGGACATATTGTACGCCTTTTGCTTTTGCGTAAATCATTTGCTCCATATCTTCCACGCCTTCCGCGACCAGCGGTTTGTCGAGGTTTTTTGCCAGTGAAACGATTGAGTTAAAAACTGATTGTAGTTTTCCATCTTTCACGACGTTAGTCACAAATGATCTGTCGATCTTAATTTCATCAAAATTGAGCTTACACAAATAACTTAAGCTGGAGAATCCGGTACCAAAATCGTCAATAGAAATTAAGAACCCCTTTGACTGTAAAGACACCAACACTTCGTTTACGTACGAAAAGTTGTCTATGAGGGCGGATTCAGTTAATTCTAGTTTGATACGTTTTGGGTCAATGTTATGTTCAGCTAACGCGGCGAGTAGCTTGTTTTCAAATTTAACATCTAGAATCTCTACAACGCTAATATTGATAGCGAACATATAGTGCTTGCAATCGATCCCTTCACTGGTCAGGTGTTCAACTGTCTTTCTTATTTGAGTAAGCGTAAAGAGTGTCAATTTGTTGATATCACCTGTACTTTCTACAATTGGTATGAACTCAGCTGGCGAGATTGGCTTACCTTCTAGTGTCCAGCGCATTAAACACTCAGCCCCTATGAGACATTCAGTTTTAGTGTCATGCAGAGGCTGTAACACGACAGTAAAGCTATTATTTAAATCTTGATGGAATGAATCTCTAAGTGCTGTTTCAATTTTATTTTGGCGTTCAATTTGCCTAGCGAGACCCTCTTGAAACTCTACTAATCTCAGCTTGTCCGACAAAACATCAAATGTCGCCATTTCTGCTTTGTTTAAGCTCAATTCGTGATCATCTACATGACTCTCTTTGTAATAACCTAATGCTACATTGCTGTAGAAGCTACTGTCGTTAAATTCAAATGGTTCATTTAGATGGTTGTATAAAGCTTCAATGTTGATAGGGGTAGTGTGGGGGACAAATACGCAAAAGCAATCTGAGGAATGTTTCGAAAAGATCCCTTGCTCAAAATCTCCTTGAAACCGTGAAAGGACTTCCATAAACACTAAGTTGGCGACACCAATATTCCATACCTCGGATATTCGTTGATAATTACATATTCGAATACAGCACATGATGCCATGAGTATCTAACTCTTGAACTTTAGCGACAAATGCTTCTCTGTAGAGCAACCCTGTATGCGGATCTCTAATGGCCAGTTGTTTATTGAGCCTTCGTATTGCTACCAGCTCTTCGATTAGTTCAACTTTCACGAAAGTGAGCGTATTTTTCCGTGTATAGTTAAACCTGACCCAGTGTACATTGCTGTTGTCAACGCTAACTCCTACCTCTAATTGCTCAAAGCAGGGTTCGAATAATATGTCCTTGCTGTTGAGCTCAGTGAACTCTTCGTCAAAAAATTTTAAAGTGGGGCTGTCTACGATGTTGTCATTCACATTAAGTTTTATCAGGTCACTTGCGTTGTCAGAAATTCCGGTGATAGTACCGTCTTTTTCATACGCAACGTAGATGATGTTGAGCAGCTCAATGAGGCTTTTTTGCATACCTAGCACCTTAGCACTTTTAAAATTTGATACGGAATATTGCTCAGAGAAAACACTTTATCAACGGCTCCTCTTGCGATAGCTTCCTTGGGCATGCCGAACACGACACAGCTCGACTCACTCTCAGCGAAGTTAATTGCGCCAGCGTGTTTCATGTCTAACATGCCAGAGGCGCCATCATCACCCATTCCCGTTAAAATGACGCCAATTGCGTTTCTGCCGACCGATTGTGCGACAGATCTAAACAGCACATCCACAGAAGGCCTATGCCTACTGACTAATGGGCCGTCCCGTATTTCTAAATAGTAGTCGCTCCCTTGGCGTTTTACCAACATATGCTTACCGCCTGGGGCGATGTACACATGTCCTGATTTCAGGCGCATTGCGGTCTCTCCCTCGACTACGACATGTCGAGTTATGCTGTTTAGCCGCTGAGCAAAAGCGTGAGTAAATTTACTTGGCATATGTTGCACGATAACGATCGGGGGGGTTGTAGGAGGTAGCAAAGAAAGAAACCCTGTCAAAGCTTCAGTCCCACCTGTGGAAGCGCCAACTGCGATGACTTTATCAGAAGTAATGGGTGGTTGGAGTTCGTCTGGGCTTGGAGGGGGTAGCACTTCATCCGCTGTGTGGTTGCGTCTAACCGATTCTTCCGCCAAGTAGCGCATCGGTTTTACCTTGGCTTTACCGGCGGCCTTTATAGCGTCAATAATCTGAGTCACACCTTGATTATTTATAAAGTTTGCAAGCCCTTGAGTTGGCTTAGCGATTACATCCACGGCGCCAGAAGCTAGCGCTTCCATTGTGGTTTCTGTATTTTTTTGGGTCAGTGCAGAGCACATAATGATAGGTGTCGGTCTTTCTTGCATTATCTTTTTTAAAAATGTGATGCCGTCCATTTTAGGCATTTCTACATCAAGCAAGATAACATCAGGCCAGTTCATTTTCATTTTTCTTTCAGCCAAAATTGGATCCGGAGCCGAGCCAATCAGTTTTAACTCTCTATCATGGTTAATGATTTCTCCGACTAGTTGCCTCATAACCGCAGAGTCATCAACGATGAACACGCTAATCATAATCGCACCTTTTTATAAATACAGGGCTGAATTAACTCTATGCCAGGTCGTTTTTTTCGCAATGATTCTGAATGGCCTAAAAACAATAGGCCCCCGTGGTTAAGACGGTGAATTATGTTGTCGATAATTTTGTGTTGTTTAGCTTCATCAAAGTAAATGAGTACGTTGCGTAAAAATATGATGTCAAAGGAATAGTCTACTGTTCTTAGCTTTAACAGATTATCAACGCTAAAATTACAGTGGCACCGAATCGATTTGTTGACTGTAAAGGTACCTTCGTTTTGCCCAGTTCCTTTAAGGCAATAAGCACGCCGGTACTTTTTGGGTATTTTTTGTACTGTTGATAATGCAAAACAAGCTTCTTTAGCCATTTCAACAGCGGTTGGTGATATGTCGGTGCCCGTTACAGACCAGTTTCCACTATAGAATAAATCATCGAGCACCATTGCAATCGAATATGCTTCTTCCCCCGTTGAAGAAGCAGCACTCCAAGCTCTAATTGGCACGTTTCTACTTTTTTTTTGGCGAAGATAGTCGTACATAAATTCGAATTGCACCTGCTCTCTGAAAAAATAGGTTTCATGCGTGGTCATTTTGTCGATAAAAATATCGAGTTCGCTCTTTCCTTCTGGGCTAACAATGAGTTGGTAGTATTTATTAAATGACGCACAATGGTTTGACCTCAATCTAGAACTCAATCGGCTTGCCATAATGTCTGCTTTGTTAAAGTTCAATCTTATGCCTGTATGTTCATCTAAAACACGATTTAACTGATTGAACTCAAGCTTAGAAATCGACATCTATTCTCGTTACCTTTGGCAGTAGTCAATAAAGAATTGCTCTTGTTCATGTTTGAGAGAAGAGTTAATCTCGTTTACGTTCAGAACTTTAGCAATATCTAACAGGGTAGTTAGCTTGTTATTGATTTTTGCCATTTTCCACTCGTAATGACGAGGAATATTCGAACCAAAGGAAGGGGACGACTCGAGGTTACTTAAATCTATAAACTCGATAGAAACCACGCTATTTACAAGCATGCCCAAAGTCATTGACTCTTCTAGTGAGTGGTCATAGAAGTCATACAAGACGATACAGCTATATTTGTCGTAAGGTGTGGTTAGTTTGAGTCCAAGGCGCCTTTGAAGATCCAATACAGGGATAACGCTACCACGCACATTGATTACGCCACGAATCACGTCAGAGCACATGGGAACCATCGTGGTCTCTACTAACTCGATAACCTCTTTGACTGAGTCAATAGGAATACCAAAGTGGTCGTGCCCAACTTTAACGAATAGATATCTTAGCTCATCTTTTTGCTGAATATGAGTGTTGTCGGGCTGAGCGTTATTCATGATTTACCTCGGCTTCGTCATTTTCACATGCGTTATCGTGGGTGCTCTCATCTTCATCCTTATCCGAGTCAGAGATATCCGGATCAGTTTCTTCGCTTAGCTCCGCGTTGTTGAGATCTTCGATGAGTTTCATATCATCTAGCGTGAGGATCTTTGAAATGTCCAAAATTGTCATTAATTTGTCAGGCAGTTTTGCTAGCCCTAATACAAACCGACTATGAAATTGGCCACCAATACTCGGCACTTTGTCTATATCTGCACTGGAGATATCAAGTACTTTGGTCACAATGTCTACTTTTAAACCAATGGTTATCTGCTGCTCGTTAAAAAGGCACTCAGCAATGATAATACATGTTCTGTTTGTGAGTGCTTGAGGCAGTTTTCCCAAGCGTAGAGACAAGTCGAATACTGGAATAACTTCACCCCGTAAATTTATGGCGCCGATAATAAAATCAGGAGCCATCGGGATTGGATCGACCTCTACATACTCCATAATCTCTTTGACCAACGATATATTGATAGAGTACGTAGCATGATTCAGCTCAAAAGCCAGATACTTATCTTTATCGACAAAGCTATTTTGAGTTGTTTGATCAGTCATAGTCTTTACTCGTCAAATGGCGTATAGCCTTCTTCTGGCATTGAGCTTGAAGACTTTCCTTCTTGCACGGAGCGTCTAATCTTCATCATTTGTCTGTCGTTGCTCAGCTTAAAGTAATTAACGGTAGAGCGTATATCACTTGTTTGGTCCTGCACCATTTTGGCTGTTGACGCGAGTTCTTCAGATGCAGAGGCATTTTGCTGTGCAATCTCGTCAAGTTGAGACACGGTCCGGTTTATTTCTGCGACACTGGTGCTTTGTTCTGTAGATGCTGCAGTGATCTCTTGAACAAGATCTGCTGTTTTACCTATATTTGGCACCATTCTGTCGAGCATACCACCTGCATGCTGTGCGATTTTTACACTGTTATCGGCTAGCGTACTTATGTCTTGCGCAGCCACCTGTGAACGCTCAGCAAGTTTCCTAACTTCGTCAGCGACCACCGCAAAGCCTTTACCATGTTCACCCGCTCTTGCTGCTTCAATGGCTGCATTTAAGGCCAAAAGATTGGTTTTGTATGCGATGTCCTCGATGATGCCTATTTTTTCTGCAATCTGAGTCATTGCCTTGACGGTATCTTTTACTGCACGTCCTCCATCGTTAGCTTCGCTACTAGATTGTTTGGCGATGTCGTTGGTGACTTTAGAGTTTTCGGTATTCATGGAAATAGAAGAACTCATTTGCTCCAGTGAAGCCGACGTTTCTTCAACACTAGCGGCCAGTTGATTGGAGGTAGAACTGAGCATTCTAGAAGTGGTTCCAACCTCATTCGTGCTATGCGCGATCGACTCTACAGATTCTTGAATATCCAGCAGAATATTTTGAAGTCGTTCAATAAAGCCATTAAAACTGCGTGCGGTTTCGCCTATCTCATCATTGCCAAAGTCAGGAATTCGACGAGTCAAGTCGCCTTCTCCTGAGCGCAGATCTTCTGCGGCTTCAGCAAGCGCATTGATAGGGATTACAATGCCGCGAATTAAGAATGCAGCAGTGGCAGTGGCAAGTATGATAGCAACAACGAGCAAGGCCCAAACCAGAGAGATGCTTTCTCGCGCTGCTGTTACGAGCGAGTTTAGAGAGTCGTCACCTTCTTTGATGGCTTCATTCGAAATTTCTTCTAGTAAATCTTCAATTTTGTTAAACACTTCATGTTCTAAGCGGTCGACATCTCTAGACGCTTTAATTTTGTCGCGAGGGTCATACATGGCGAATATTTCTTTACCGCCGTTATAGAGTTCAAGATACATTCTTTCTACTTCACTCAGTGCTTTAATTTCTGGCGGCTTTCTTTCTAAGGGCTTCAAATCACCAAGAAAACCGGTAAATGTTCTAGCGTCTTTTTCGAAAGCAGCGTCGGCACCAAGTGCACCCCGCATATAGGCGTTAAGAGAACTCATCATATCGCCTTGCTCATCAATAAGTTCTAAGTAGTAGCGTACGCCTGGGAGGTCGTCGTTTACCACTTCATTGAAATCTCCGCTGCTACCAGCATCTGCAACTTCTTCTTCTTTTAAAGTATCTAGTAACTGCTCAAGAGGAATAGCGAACTCTTTATTTAGGTAGTCGTATTTGTCTATTGCTTTGGCTTCTAACAAAGGGTCAAAGCGGTCAAAGATAAGTTCTTGATTCTCGTTCGCATAGCGAGTGACTAACTCTTCTAGTTGGCGAACCATGGAGTTGTTTACCGTCCCGAGCTGTTTTAAATCTTCGAGGTAGCGAATAAACTCGTTGTAGTTTGATCTAAAGTCTTCACTCTCGTCAGACTCACCGGCGATATATTCAAGGACGTTGCTGTTCATATCACCCAGTTCATCCAGCATGTTTAATGCGTAAATCGTCTCAGGTATATCAACTTTGCCCACATCGACCGCAAACTCCTCAATCTCGCCGTTTTTGAGTTGCACTGACATGGCTATAACTAGCAGCAATAGCCCCATGGTAAACATCGCAAGAATTATTTTATTGCGAATAGTAAAGTTCTTAAACATGTTCGTTCTCCGGCCATTGCCTAATGTTTTTTCTCTAATGCTTCATATACTGATATGGCTGACTTTATTAACGCGGAGACGTCTAAAATGATTGCGACATTACCGCTACCTAAAATCGTTGCGCCACTTATACATTTGAGTCCTTCGAACAGCCTTCCTAGCGGTTTAACAACCGTTTGAAACTCGCCTTTCAGCGAGTCTACAACTAACCCAGCGCGCAGTGTGCCAAATTGCACAATGACCAAAGATTCTCGAGTATGGTCAATTTGCTCTTCTATACCAAATAAGGTACGTAATCTAATAAATGGCAGTACTTCTGTGCGAAGGTTTATGTAACTTTTGTCTTGAATATCTTGTTCCGATACTACCTCGTGAAGCTCTAAGCATTCGACGACCGTGTCTAGTGGAATGACGTAGTTTTCTTTATGTACTTCAAACATAAAGCCATCAATAATAGAGAGCGTCAGCGGCAGTCGGATCAAAATTGTTGACCCTTCACCTTGAACGCTTTCAACCTCTACACTGCCTCTCAAACTATCGATGTTTCTTTTAACCACATCCATGCCGACACCGCGTCCAGAGATATTGGTTATGGACTCTGCAGTGGAAAAACCTGGTTCAAAAATTAGTAGGTTGATGTCTTTTTCTTGTAAGGTTTGGCTTGAAGAAATCAACCCTCTGTCGATAGCGCGTTTGAGGATTTTTTCTTGATCGAGGCCTTTTCCATCATCGCTGACTTCAATCACGATGGAGCCGGAGTCGTGATAAGCTTTTAAGGTGAGTTGCCCTTGTTCAGGTTTGCCCTGAGCGAGCCGCGTTTCAGGGTCCTCTATACCGTGGTCGATTGCATTTCTTACAATGTGCATAAGAGGGTCGCTAACCTTTTCCACGAATGTTTTATCAAGTTCAGTTTCGGCGCCAATAATTGTTAAATCGACTTGTTTACCGAGTTCGTCAGCGATGTCTCTTACTACGCGTTTAAACTTATTGAACGTCTCACCAATCTGCACCATTCTGAGCTTAAGTGAACTGTCTCGAATATTTTCGACCAAACGCTCCAATAAGGCCATGGCTTCAATGAGCGTTTCATTTCCTGTTTCGTGAGCAAGTAAGTTTGTCCGGGCACCCGTGATAACCATTTCACCGACTTGGTCAATGAGTCGGTCTAACTTGAGGGCTTCCACTCTGAGTGTTTTACTTTTATGGATCTTCGATGCGGCAGGTGGTACTGGCCCTTCAGGCACAGCAGGGACGGGATCATTGGTGTCAGTCGCATCGCAATTTAGGAGCTTGACGATATCTGCAAACGAACTATCTGCTTTGCGAAGCGCATCTGTAATAAAGTCAAAATCCTGATATTTTTGTATGCTATGTTTCAATACATCAATGTTACCTTTCGGTGGTAGCACGGCAATGTATGCTTCACTTTGAATAAACTCAAATACATCCAATATTTCATTTTCTGTTTTGTCGGAATCGAAAGATAAAACAAACGATAAGTAATTTGACTCTGGGTCAAAGTGATGGGGACCAAACATCGCTTCAACCCAAGTATTTACAACCAAATTTGAAGTCTCTGAGTCCAAATAATGGATGAACGAATAGGGGTCAAGGCCATTTCTAAGCACATTTTCATTTGGTACAAAAAATAAAATCCATCGTTCGTTATCGAGCGTGCCTTCACTCGAACTTGAGGCAGCATCTTGGTGGATAATTTGGTTATTTTCTGCGTCAATGTACTTTGAAAAACAGGACACCAGATTATTCACTTTGTTCAATAGGGCTTGGTCTGGCTCTGTTTCAGCGGCAGCTAATACAATCAATGACTCAGTGGCATCTCTGGTTTCTAGGTAAAGTGAAATAAGCTCTTTATCTAATTGCAAATTGCCATTTCTCGCATCTTCTAGCAGGGTTTCGGCAATATGGGTGAGGGTAACGACATGCTCAAAGTCAAATATTCCCGCACTGCCTTTTATTGTATGAATTGCTCGAAAGAGCGCATTGATAATCTCATTGGCATGCTCTTCGGAGGTCTCAGACTCAAGATCTAGAAGCCCATTCTCCATTTCTTGCAATAGCTCTTTCGATTCGGTTACGAAAGTTGCAATTGCCGAAGACAAATCAATAGACATGTTTGCCCCTTAGTCGCTTAGAGTGGGGGAGATTCCTACCCCCAATTTTTTACACCGTGTTTCTATTAGTTCATTGGTAGAGATAGCTTCTATATTTAACCCAACTTTTTGGCTGTGATAAACGACCCAAATTATCAACTGCAAGCCGGCTGAGTCGATCTCTGTTGTTTCACTGAAATCGAATGAGACGTGCTCTTTGTCTGAAATATAAGACTTTATTTCGTTAAACGTTTCCTGAACTTCATATATTGTTAGCTCAGACGGGAACTTAAAACACTCAGACATACTTAACTCTCTACATCATTAATAACTTTGAAACTGCTTGCAGCATTTGTGCTGGCTTAAAAGGTTTAACCATCCAGGCTTTTGCACCGGCCTTTTTCCCTTCTTCCATCATACTTTGCTGATTTTCGGTTGTGAGCATGATCACCGGTGTGAACTTGTACTGAGGCAATTGCTTTGCTTGCTTGACAAATTCGATACCATTCATGTTTGGCATATTTACATCACTGATAATGAGATGGATTTTATTGCCGTTGAGCTTGGTCAGCGCATCTTTCCCATCTCGAGCTTCTATAACGTTAAATCCAGCGCCTGTGAGCGCGATGTTTACGACTTGTCTGAGAGAATCAGAATCATCTACTACTAATATTGTTTTACTCATAATTTCCTCATAAAAAAGTTAAGTCATCGACAGTATCGTCACCACCGTGCTTTGACAAAATATCTCGTTGCTCGTTTGTGGCGGCTGTTTTTTTAAGCGCTTTACTAATCCTTTGGTGATTAAATTTAGCTTTTTTACATTCACGTCTGCTGGTAATAAATTGGTCTATTTCTTCTGTCATGAGATTCAGAGCGATGGTCACACTGTCTTGGATCTGGTCGACTCTATCTTGGAATTGCAGGTCTACGAGGATTTGTGAGACTTTCTCTCTAATATCTAAATTGGATGTATGTAATTCGGCGGCTTGTGCTTCAACCTGTTGGGAGAGCTCTAACCATTCGTCCACGACCTGATTGATTTCTGAGCGGTATTTTTCGGTTAAAGACTGCTTTTTTTCGAGCTCTGCATTCATCATGTCCATGGAAGTTCGCATTGCATTCGCAATACTTTCAATCAACTGCCCAATACGAACACCGGTCTCACCACTAGAGTTGGCGAGAGACCTTACTTCGTCAGCTACGACAGCAAACCCTCTGCCGTTTTCGCCAGCGCGAGCCGCTTCAATGGAAGCATTGAGGGCGAGTAAATTTGTTTGCTCTGCGATTTTGGAAACATCAATCGACATTGTTTGCAGCTCATTGCTTTTCAGTACGAGGTCTTTTATCGTTTCGGTCATTTGAGCTTGCGAGTCATTGGTTTGCTCAATGTATTCAAGCACGCCATTCAGTTTTTCTCGGCTTGTTTCAGAAACCTCTTGCAGGCTATTACCATCTTGCGAATTGGTTCTTTCCAATGTGTCTGAAATATTGGTTACTAACTGTGAAAACTCTCCCGACATATTGACGACGGACGTTTTTGTTTGCTCCCTCGCTGTGGTAACTTGTGCGATAAGTTGAGGAATAATGACGCTACTTAGCTGCTCTAAACATGCTAAGTCGTCCTCTTGGTTTTGCTGTGATTCGAAAGCACTGTTTACAGTATCAATATTGTGTTCGTTTTCTTCTTTCTCTTTATTTGTTAATGCTGTTTTTTGCAATATTAGGCCTAATGCACAAACCGCAGACACAATGATTGTTACAATGAGTGACTCAATAAAGAAGAACCCAGTTACCAATATAACAATCGGCATAGCATAAGAGACAAACAAGAGCATTTTACTAAATCCTTTGTTGGATTATTTTTAGACTAGTAAAGTATGATTATTGTGCAAACTTTAATTTGTTTTGTGTCTTAGGCGTTTCTTTGTTGCAACGAGTTAACGAAATTAATAGAGTGAGTAAAAAAATTAGAGAAGTAATATTATGAGTGAAAATAAACACGTTGAGCCAGAGCTGACAGAAGAACAAAAGCAACAAAGATTAGTACAGTGGCAGAGGCAACATCTGCAGAATGCTCAGAAGTTTTTAGCAGAAAAAGGGATAATCACGACGAAAGTCGTTGAGAAAGAATGCCGTCTTTTACCGCCAGCAATTGCAATTTGGAAGTTCAAAGACCAAAAAGGGAAGGGATATTGGGCTATTTCGGGCCAAATGCCAACAGATGCAACAGAAGAGTCTGCAGCATCCAACCCTAGAGATGTATTGAGGTATTTTTCTTTTCAATGGCAGATCAAAGCTGATGGCATCATGGCTTCAGGTGTTCGAGACAAGACTCAGTTAGATTTTGCTAACTTGCTTGTTAATCGTGCGCATGCTCTGTATGACCTTTATGAAAGCGACAAATTGTGGCCTAGTGAAGCATCGTAAACGGCTCTGAATTTATCATGGAAGCTGCGCATTTGAGTCTTTGCCTGGGAATGCCGGCTTCCATAAATACAGAGCCTTGTTTACTAAACCCAGACTTAAGAAAAGTAGGCACTTCTTCAAGGATACATTGAACAAATACTTCTTTGAGTCCTTTTTGCTGTGCTAAATCAGCTAGGTACCCAATAAGAGATTGGTAAGCCTCACGATTTCTGTGCGCTTTTACAATGGCGATTCTACTAATCAACCCATCGCTGCACAGTCGTCCTGTTCCTACAGCTTGCTGGTTTTCGTCCCTGATAAGAACGTGGTCTGCTGTTCTGTCATGTTGATCAAATTCAACATGTTTAGGAAGATGTAATTCACACACAAAAACACGCTCACGTATTTGGCGCAGCTGTCCCTGAGTCTGTTTCCAACTCACTTTGTCGACGTGATAAATCATGATTACCTCTTAGCGAAAAATCATTCAACACGTCCTGACGAATAAGGGAAATTTCAACCCCTATTATTATTAGGTGCCACTAAGTCATGACACCTTTATTCTTTGGTTGGCCCTGTAAGTCAGGCATTAAGACCAAGCTTCAATATAATACAGCCCGTCATTTATAAGCGTAGTTAACGTTTGTTTGAATTCCAAGCAAGTTAGAGCTGGTTTTACCTCATTAAATGAAAAAAATGTTTCATCTGTTAACAATTGTATTTGTTTAAGGTATTTCTCGGGAATGTGGTAGGTTTCGCCATTGATACTTAGAAGAATTTCACTATCAACGAGCTGGTACATTGCCCGGATTCCACCCGCTCTGTGAATCACATCTTCTTCGTCAATTTCATCTTCTAAAAAGTCTGCTACGAGTGCATCTTCAAGAGGAGCGAGATCCATATCATGTTTGGGCTGACTCAAGAATGTGCCTAGCCAATGACTGTACAAAGACTCATCATTTATCAGCGAATTAAGAAGCGTACGGACTCTATCTTTATCCTCTGAGGTAATTTCACCAAGTGATTTTCTTACATCTATACCCGCATCGCTATAGCGCTGCTTACCCACTTCTTCATCAATGATGTGATCTGCAAAGCTACTAATAAGGTCTTTTTGGTCTGGTGCTCTAAAACCCACAGAGTAGTTGAGCGCATTTGCCACTGCATAGCCCTCATGAGGGCAGCCAGGTGGAATGTAAAGAATGTCACCTGGTTCTAAATCGTGATCTATGATGGCTTCAAATTGCTCTACTTGGAGTAACGCTTTGTCTTTAGCAAATTGTTTTAGGCTTGGATCAGGCAAACCAACACGCCATCTTCTCTTGCCTTGACCTTGAATGATAAACACATCATATTGATCTAAGTGAGGGCCGACACCGCCGTGAGGAGTCGAAAAGCTAATCATTAGATCATCAATTCGCCAGTTCGGAATAAATCGAAAAGGTTCTAGTAATTTAGCCGCTATAGGGTGCCAATGATCAACTGCCTGCACGAGCAATGTACTGTGGCTGTCAGTCAGTTTTGAAAAATCTTCAAATGGTCCGTGGTGTGCTTGCCAATTCCCTTCATGATTTGTGACTAAGCGAGACTCAATCGCTTCTTCCATTGCTAACCCAGCGAGTTCCTCTGCGGTTAAAGGATCTTCAAAGTCAGTAAATCCACCTTTGATTAGCAAAGGTTTTTTTTGCCAGTAATGTGTCAAAAACTCTTGATGAGTCATACCATTGATAGACAGCTGATACATATTTTCCCCATAAAAAAAGCGAAAGTAACAAGCTCTCGGCTGTTTCTTTCGCTTAATTATATCTAATTTATATTAGATTATTTTAGTTCGTCGATGAAAGCTTCAGCACGGCCAATGTAGTTTGCCGGTGTCATTAACTTCATTTCAGCTTTTGCTGAATCAGGCAGTGCAAGACCGTCGATGAAATCAGCCATAATCTCTTTGTTTACACGTTTACCACGCGTTAGCTCTTTAAGCTTTTCATACGGCTTTTCAATACCGTATTTACGCATTACCGTTTGGATTGGCTCTGCTAATAGTTCCCAGTTGTCATCTAGCTCTGCTAGTAGACGATCGGCATTTACTTCTAGCTTGCTGATACCCTTTAGTGTCGCTTGGTAAGCAATCAGTGTGTAGCCCATACCAACACCTAAGTTACGTAAAACTGTAGAGTCAGTTAGGTCACGTTGCCATCTTGAAACCGGTAGCTTTTGTGCTAGGTGGGCGAAGATTGCATTTGCTAGGCCTAAGTTGCCTTCAGAGTTTTCGAAATCAATTGGGTTAACTTTATGTGGCATAGTTGAAGAGCCAATCTCACCTGCAATTGTTTTTTGCTTAAAGTGGTTAAGTGCGATGTAACCCCAAACGTCACGGTCAAAATCAAGCAATATAGTATTAAAACGCGCAATTGCATCAAACAATTCTGCGATGTAGTCATGCGGCTCGATTTGAGTTGTGAATGCGTTCCAAGTTAAACCAAGGCTCGTTACGAAAGATTCAGCGTGCGCGTGCCAGTCATACTCAGGGTAGGCGCTTAGGTGTGCATTATAGTTACCAACCGCACCATTGATTTTACCAAGGATAGATACGTTCGCAATTTGCTCACGTTGACGCTGAAGTCGAACGTAAACGTTGGCGAACTCTTTACCCATTGTAGAAGGTGAAGCAGGTTGGCCATGAGTACGAGTCATCATAGGTACTGATTTATACTCAATCGCTTTTTCTTTAATCGCAGCCAGTAGGTTGTCGCAGTATGGCAGTAACACTTCGTCACGGGCTTCGCTAAGCATTAAACCGTGAGATAAGTTATTAATATCTTCAGAAGTACATGCGAAATGAATGAATTCGTTTACAGCTTGTAATTCTGCGTTGTCTGCCACTTTCTCTTTCAGCAAGTATTCAACGGCTTTCACATCGTGGTTAGTCGTACGCTCGATGTCTTTTACTCGTTGTGCATCTTCTTCACTGAAGTTGTCAACGATGCTGTCTAGTAGCGCGTTTGCTTCGTCGCTGAACGCAGGTACTTCTTTTATAGCGTCAGCTTTCGCCAATGCTTGTAACCAGCGAACTTCAACAGTTACTCGGTATTTGATCAGACCGAACTCACTGAAGATGCTTCTCAGTTCTTTGGTTTTGCTACCATAGCGACCATCCACTGGAGAGATAGCGGTTAACGCTGAAAGCTCCATAATTTCTCCTAACTAATTGGTTTTTTTGAACGATATTTAAATAAACTGTTGTGCTGTGGCGATGATCTTCCTTTTCGAAAAGAAGAAATGACGGCGTTTTCCACCTAGCTGTCGCCACAGCACTGCACTTCGGATCCCTGCTAATAATAGTGCACGGATCTTGTGCTGAATATGAGTTTGCTGAAGCAAGTCTGGTTTACCAAAAACTTGAATTTTGGGCCCTGCAGGGCTGATAACTTGGGTATAGATATCAGCGAAAGCACCAAGGATTTGCTCGTCATACACATTAAAGTGAAGTGTTTGTCTCTCCACTTGCTCAATACGTTTGGCCAACTCTGAAAACACATCAGGATTAGAGGATAGAGCTCTTTCCAACTGCATCAAACTGCCAACGTATTTAACTATCTCAACGTCTTTCTCACCTTCGCTTGAAAGTTGAGAAACGAGCGCCTGATAACCACCTTTTAAGGCAAAATGGTCGTCGTATACATCTTCGGGGTTTTCCGGCGCTGTATTTAAAATACTTTGCAAAAAAGTGTGCACTTCATTTTCATTGAAAGTACCGTATCTCGCACACTTTTGTACTAGTTTTGCTATTTGGCAAATTGCGGCAAGAGGAATAACGACTTTTGGCTGCATTATTTAATCACCGACTCTATGATACCGCCACCTAGACAAGCGTCATCGGAGTAGAACACCGCAGATTGGCCTGGCGTGACAGCCTTTTGTGGCTCATCAAACAAAACACGAGCCATGCCGTCTTGACCAACTAATAACGTACACGGAATATCTTCTTGTCTATATCGTGTCTTGACAGTACAGCGCGTTGTACCTTGTGGTCCTTCTCGGTCAACCCAGTGAAGCTGGTTCGCATTTAATCCATTACTGTACAGTCGTGGGTGATCTTTACCTTGACCAACCACAAGCACATTACGCTCGATATCTTTATCAACGACATACCAAGGTTCTCCTGAGCCTTCTTTCATACCACCTATTAAAAGACCTTTGCGTTGACCTAGAGTATGGTACATCAAGCCTTCATGTTCGCCGACATGATTACCTTCGGTGTCTTCGATTTTACCCGGTTGAGCTGGTAAAAACTTTTGTAAAAAGTCTTTAAATTTACGTTCGCCAATAAAACAGATACCTGTGCTGTCTTTTTTATTATGTGTAATTAGGCCTTGCTCTTCGGCAATACGACGCACTTCTGGCTTTTCAATTTCACCGACAGGGAAGAGTGTCTGAGCAACATGCTCATGACTTAAAGTGTATAGGAAATAACTTTGATCTTTGTTGTTATCAAGGCCTCTTAACATCGCAAATTTGCCATCGCGCTCTTCTCTACGTACGTAGTGCCCAGTAGCAATGTAATCTGCGCCAAGTGCTTCAGCAGCAAACTCTAAAAAAGCTTTGAATTTAATTTCTTTGTTACACATGATATCTGGGTTTGGCGTGCGACCCGCTCGGTATTCCTCCAAGAAATACTCAAATACGTTGTCCCAATATTCAGCCGCAAAATTGACGGTGTGTAACTCGATACCAAGCTTGTCACAGACTGCTTGCGCATCTTTTAGATCTTCAGCAGCAGCACAGTATTCATCGTTATCGTCTTCTTCCCAGTTTTTCATGAAAAGGCCTTCTACCTGATAGCCTTGCTCTTTTAAAAGATAAGCTGAAACTGAAGAATCCACGCCACCAGACATGCCGACAATCACTTTAATGTTACTGTTATCGCTCATAATATCGCTGTAAATCTATATGAATTTTTGAAAGGCCGTGAGTATAGCATGCAATTGCCCCCCCTCAAAAGCCACACTTTAGACTTTATTTCCTTGTAAAACCCTATACTGTCCGTTATTTAACCCAGATAATGTGTACTTACCAATACTGTAACGGATCAATCTGAGAGTAGGGTGGCCAATATGTGCGGTCATCCGTCGTACTTGCCTATTTCTCCCTTCTGAAATAGTAATACTCAGCCAAGTGGTTGGAATATTTTTACGTTCTCGAATTGGCGGATTTCTAGGCCATACTTCGGGCTCTGGTATTACGTCTATTTTTGCGGGTTTAGTCATCCCATCTTTCAGCTCAACACCGGTACGCAATTGATTCAGTTGCTCTTCACGTGGCTTACCTTCAACTTGAACCCAATAAGTCTTGTGGGTGTTTTTCTTTGGCTCTGTGAGTTTATGTTGTAATTTTCCGCAATTAGTGAGGAGCAGTAGGCCTTCACTGTCTCGATCTAAACGTCCTGCTGCATACACTGACTTAATATCAATAAAGTCTGCAAGTGTCTTTCGGTGTTGGTCATCGGTAAATTGACAAAGCACATCAAATGGCTTGTTAAACAAAACCACTTTTACATCTTCGGGCTTTACAGGTGGTTTTTGCTTAGTCTGATTTTTATATCTTTTATTCTTATTAAAAGGCTTTTTACCGGAAGGTGGAAAAGGGCGATTACGGTTACTGTTGGTCATCTTGATATTAGGCTGGAACATCGAATGTGGAATTTTAGCAAAGTTTACACACTGAGACATCTACCTTAAAAATAAAAAAGGCAGCTTATCGCTGCCTTTTTTGACTTAACCGCGAGAATTAAGCGATTAGGTTTAGTGCATCATTGAACAGCTTGCTTGGGCGCATTGCGGCAAATGCTTTTTCGTCATTCGGCTGGAAGTAACCTTCAACGTCCATTGCTTGGCCTTGAACGTCATTAAGCTCAGCAACAATGGCTGCTTCATTTTCAGTAAGTTGCTTTGCAACAGCTTCAAATTTAGCTTTTAGCTCTGCATCTTTATCTTGTGCTGCAAGCTCTTGAGCCCAGTACAGAGATAGGTAGAAGTGGCTACCACGGTTATCAAGTTCATTCACTTTACGAGATGGAGATTTGTTCTCATCAAGGAATTTACCTGTTGCTGCATCAAGTGTATCTGCAAGAACTTGTGCTTTTGAATTATTTGAAACCTGGCTTAGGTGCTCAAGAGACGCAGCCAAAGCTAAGAACTCGCCCAGTGAATCCCAACGTAAGTGGTTTTCTTTTTCAAATTGCTGAACGTGCTTTGGAGCTGAACCACCCGCACCTGTTTCAAATAAACCACCACCATTCATTAGCGGAACGATAGAAAGCATTTTTGCACTCGTTCCAAGCTCTAAAATTGGGAACAGGTCAGTGAGGTAATCACGAAGTACGTTACCTGTTACTGAAATTGTATCTTGGCTGTCTTTCATACGTGCTAAAGAGAACTTAGTCGCTTCAACAGGTGCAAGAATACGAATATCTAGGCCGTCAGTATCGTGCTCAGGAAGGTAGGCATTTACCTTTTTGATTAGCTCTGCATCGTGTGCACGTTCTTCGTTTAGCCAGAATACCGCAGGCGTGTTTGAAGCGCGTGAACGATTAACAGCAAGTTTAACCCAATCTTTGATTGGCGCGTCTTTAACCTGACACATACGCCAGATATCACCTTGCTCAACGTCATGTTGAAGAAGTACGTTGTCTGCACTATCCACTACACGGATAACACCATTTGAAGGTGCTTCAAACGTTTTGTCGTGTGAACCGTACTCTTCAGCCTTTTGCGCCATTAGACCAACATTAGGAATAGTACCCATTGTACGCGGGTCGAAAGCACCATTTTCTTTACAGAAGTCAATAGTTGCTTGATAAACACCAGAGTAACAACGATCTGGGATAACAAAACTAGTATCTTGTTGTTTACCTTCTGCATTCCACATTTGACCGCTTGTACGGATTGCCGCAGGCATAGATGCGTCAATGATTACGTCACTTGGTACGTGTAAGTTTGTGATACCACGGTCAGAGTCTACCATCGCGATGCTTGGACGAATGTCGTAAACTGCAGCTAAATCAGCTTCGATTTCAGCGCGCTTTGCGTCGTCAAGGTTAGCTAGTTTGTTATAAACGTCACCGATACCATTGTTTACGTCTACGCCTAGCTTTTCAAAAGTCTCGCCGTGTTTTTCGAAAACTTCTTTATAGAATACTTTAACAGCGTGGCCAAAAATGATTGGGTCTGAAACCTTCATCATTGTCGCTTTCATATGAAGTGAGAAAAGAACACCTTTTTCTTTTGCAGCTTCAACTTCTGCTTGTAAAAAGCTGCGTAACGCATTGACGTTCATGCGTGAAGCATCGATGATTTCGCCAGCAAGAAGCGGCGTGCTTTGTTTTAAAACACTTACTGTGCCATCAGCAGCTACGTGCTCAATTCGTACGTCAGTTGCTTCACCAATCGTGGTAGACTGCTCAGAACCAAAGAAGTCACCTTCACTCATGCTTGCTACATAAGACTGTGAATCGGCAGACCATGCACCCATTGAATGTGGGTTTTTCTGAGCATAAGCTTTTACAGAACCAGGTGCACGACGGTCAGAGTTACCTTCACGCAGAACTGGGTTTACCGCACTACCTTTGATTTTGTCATAAGTTGCTTTAATAGCAGCTTCTTTGTCATCTTTAGGCTCTTCAGGGTAATCAGGAAGTGCATAGCCTTTTTCTTGAAGCTCTTTGATAGTTGCTTTTAGCTGAGGGATTGAAGCACTGATGTTAGGTAATTTGATGATATTTGCTTCTGGAGTTTTTGCCAGTTCACCTAGCTCAGAAAGCGCATCGGCAATTCTTTGTTCTTCTTTAAGGAACCCAGGGAAGTTTGCGATCACACGACCAGCTAGAGAGATATCTCTTGTCTCTACTTCAACACCAGCAGCTTTAGTATAAGCTTGGATTACTGGTAGTAAAGAATATGTTGCCAAAGCTGGCGCTTCATCGGTTTTTGTATAAATAATTTTTGATGTCATCATCATTCCTAGATAGTTTTGGGTCAACTAAGACCGTTCAACATAAGCAAAATCTTGCTAACTTTTGTTACCCAACGTTATATCGACGTGTGAGCAGCAAAAAAATTAGCTTGTAAGATCAAATCTAAATTCGTAGTAATTAGCAAGTTTGTTAGTTATTTTTACTTAGTAAAGCAATAAACATAACTAACAGACCTGGACATCGGCAGGGATTGTACCAATCTAAATGCAATGCTGCTAATGCAATTTACTTCAGATATAGATAAATATGTTACATAGGGGCTTTCGTGAGAGATATTAATAAAGAGATGAAGCGAGATACTTGCGTAACTCGCTTTAGAGCCTTGAGAATATTCTACGCCATTTCACCAATTTTTGGTGCAATATTAGTAGCATGTAAGCCCTTAGGCCCTTCCTGTAGCTCGAATGTTACATCTTGACCAGCTTTAAGCGTCTTGTATCCATCCATTACAATCGTTGAGTAATGTGCAAAGATATCTTCGTCACTGCCGTCTTCTACGATGAAACCAAACCCTTTGGCATTGTTAAACCATTTGACTTTTCCGCAAGCCATACTTCTACATCCTTCTATAAGTTGACTAATTAAGTTAATCTAACCTTTGAAATTTGCTAAGCTGTCCATAACATGAACAACTAGGACTAGAATGTAGTTTAAATAACCATACAGTCAAGTTTTTTAGTGCAGTTTTTTAACATTTTATTTATTTTTTAATTCAAGTTTGCTTGAGTATATAAGACAAGACTATATTTAATTATGAGTGGGATAAAAGATTCAGGTGTGTTGGAAGAGGTCAGAGACCAAGAGAAGCAAAAACTTCAACCACCAAGAAAATACAAAGTTATTTTAAATAACGATGATTATACACCGATGGATTTCGTCATTGAGGTATTGATGACATTTTTCAACATGGATAGCGAAAGAGCAACTGAAGTGATGTTACAAGTACATCACGAGGGAAAAGCGGTATGTGGAATGTATCCTGCAGACATAGCCCATACAAAGGCTGAGCAGGTGAACAGATACGCTCGCGACCATGAGCATCCGCTCTTGTGTAGTTGTGAGCAAGAATGACCTTATTTATTCTCGTTGGGGGTTGCCAATGCTAAATAAAGACTTAGAAATTACACTTAACACCGCGTTTCGCGAAGCTCGCACACGTCGTCATGAGTTTATGACGGTCGAGCATTTATTACTTGCCTTGATAGATAACCCATCAGCAAGTGAAGCATTAAATGCATGTAGCGTAGACACAGAAGGGTTAAAGCGCGATCTTTCCGAATTTATTGATGAAACAACGCCAATCATACCAGAGCTGGAAGAAGATAGAGAAACTCAGCCAACTCTTGGTTTTCAACGTGTTTTACAGCGTGCAGTGTTTCATGTGCAGTCTTCAGGAAGAAACGAAGTTACGGGTGTGAACGTACTCGTTGCGATTTTCTCAGAGCAAGAAAGTCAGGCTGTTTATCTACTTAAGAAAGCTGATGTAAGTCGTCTAGATATTGTTAATTTCATCAGCCATGGCATTTCAAAATCAGACGACGAGCCTGAACCAGAAGAACACGAAGATTTAAATGATGAAGGGGCTGAAGTTCAAAGCGAAGAAAAAACTAAGCTAGAGAACTTTACGGCAAATCTAAATGTGATGGCAAAAGCCGGCCAAATAGATCCGCTCGTAGGGCGCGATCAAGAAGTTGAACGTACGATTCAGGTCTTATGCCGCCGCAAGAAGAACAATCCGCTATTGGTTGGTGAAGCGGGTGTAGGTAAAACAGCAATCGCAGAAGGCCTTGCATATCGCATTGTTAACGATCAAGTGCCAGAAGTAATCGAGGATGCTGTCGTTTACTCTCTTGATATGGGCGCTTTGTTAGCGGGAACAAAATACCGCGGTGATTTTGAAAAGCGGTTTAAAGCGCTATTAAAAGAGTTGCAAGCTAAACCAAATGCGATTTTGTTTATTGATGAAATTCATACAATCATAGGTGCAGGTGCGGCTTCTGGTGGTGTTATGGATGCATCAAACTTAATTAAGCCACTATTATCAAGCGGTAAATTACGCTGCTTAGGCTCTACAACATATTCCGAATTTAAAAACATCTTTGAAAAAGATCGGGCACTTGTTCGTCGTTTTCAAAAAATTGACGTGGTCGAACCAAGTGTGGCTGATACAGCCAAGATATTGTATGGACTGAAAGAGCGCTATGAAGAACACCACGGCATTCGCTATACACAAAAAGCACTTAAAGCGGCTGCTGAGTTGAGCGCGAAATATATCAATGAGCGTCATTTGCCAGATAAAGCGATTGATGTGATCGACGAAGCTGGTGCTAACCAAAGACTATTGCCTGTTTCGAGACGTAAGAAAACAATCGGGGTGTCGGATATCGAGCAGATAGTGTCGAAAATTGCACGTATCCCTCAGCAGAATGTTTCATCTAGTGATAAAGAAGTCCTTAAAAATCTAGATCGCAATCTTAAAATGTTGGTGTTTGGTCAAGATGAGTCTATCGATGCATTAACATCCGCAATTAGGCTATCACGTTCTGGTTTAGCCAATGAAGAAAAACCAATTGGTTCATTTCTGTTTGCAGGGCCAACAGGTGTAGGTAAAACAGAAGTTACCAAGCAATTGGCCAAGTGCATGGGCATAGAATTTATCAGATTTGATATGTCTGAATATTCAGAAAGACACGCGGTAAGTCGCTTAATCGGTGCGCCTCCTGGTTATGTTGGATTTGAGCAAGGTGGACTACTAACAGACTCGGTGATTAAACACCCTCATGCTGTAGTGCTGTTAGATGAAATCGAAAAAGCGCACCCAGATATCTATAACATATTACTACAGGTTATGGATCACGGTACGTTGACAGATAATAACGGACGTAAAGCTGACTTTAGAAATGTTATCTTTGTTATGACCACCAATGCTGGTGTGCAAGAAACGGTAAGAAAGTCGATCGGTTTCCAACAGCAAGATCATTCACATGATGCGATGTTAGAAATCAACAAAGTATTTACGCCAGAGTTTAGAAATAGGCTCGACAACATTATTTGGTTTAACCACCTTGAGAAAGAAGTTATCTTGCAAGTTGTGGACAAATTTATTGTTGAGCTACAAGCTCAACTTGATAAAAAGTCTGTTAACTTAGAGCTCACTAACGAAGCGAGAGATTGGCTTGCAGACACAGGATATGATAAATCAATGGGTGCAAGGCCTATGGCCCGTGTAATTCAAGATAACCTGAAAAAGCCATTGGCCAATGAAATATTGTTCGGCAAACTTGCTGATGGTGGTAGCGTTAAAGTATCAGTCAAAGGTAATGAATTGCTATTTACTTTTGAGCAAGAATTAGTGCCTGCTTAAAGTTACTTAGTTATAACTAAATTGGGAAAGCCCGCTGTTTCAGCGGGCTTTTTTATTCTTTGAGACAGATAAGCCAGATTGAGGGACTGTCGGCGAAGGGGGCTTGGCGGGCTTTTTGAAGCCTTAATTACAGCGATACAGAGATGGGTTTAAAGTCGTGATTATTGTTCTCTAACGCTTTACCAACTTAGCGCTAGCTATTAAACGAAAAACGCATAGCGTTGTTAGGAATTTACTAAAATCGGTTGTCAGGCGTGCTCTAAATGCAAAAAACCTAGCCATAAAGCTAGGTTTTTTGCTACATACGTCTTATAGCATCTCAATTGATGCTGGCGAGACGAATAGAATTAACGCGCGCGGAAAACAATGCGTCCCTTGCTTAAGTCGTAAGGTGTTAACTCTACTGTGACCTTGTCACCTGTTAAAATACGGATGTAGTTTTTGCGCATTTTGCCAGAAATATGAGCCACAACAACGTGACCATTTTCTAATTCAACACGGAACATAGTATTTGGTAAAGTTTCAAGGACCGTGCCTTGCATTTCAATTACGTCTTCTTTCGCCATTTGGAGCGTATCACCTCTGTATAAGTTAATCGTTGGAGATTTTGCCCAAAAGCACGCAATAAGTAAAGGAGGGAGCCTAAATTAGTGACTTAAATATTTGTCCAAACGTCTTCTTTAAACTGTTGAGCTGGTAAAAACTGCTTTTTGTAGCGCATTTTCTTGCATTCGTCTATTTGGTAACCAAGGTAAACATATTGTTTATTCTCAGATTTTGCGAGTTCAATTTGTGCCATAATCATGACGGTGCCCAGGCTCATGTGTTCATAATCAGGATCAAAAAAGGTATAGATAGCTGAAAGCGCATTTGGCATTGTGTCGGTAACCGCAATTGCAATTAGTTTTTCTTCGTGCCAAAGCTCAATAAAAGAGATTGGCATCCATCTACAAAATAAAAAACTCTCATATTGTAACCGGTTAGGTGGGTACATCGTGCCATCTTGATGGCGTTCTGATATGTACTTTTCATACAGTGGGTAATAGTTAGGCTTTTCATCGAAACTAACTTGAATTGAAAATTCGTTTTTAATTCTTTTGTACTTCCGTTTTTGAGATTTGGAAGCAACATACTGCTCTGCCAGTACCCTTACTGACTGGCAAGCATTACACATAGGGCAGTGGGGGCGATAGATTTGATCTCCACTGCGTCTAAAGCCAAGGGATAGCAGCGCTTCAAAACGTTCAGGTGAATAGCATTCGTGATCGAGAATTACGAGTAGTTGTTCTTTTCTATTTGGTAAATAACTGCAATCAAACTGTTGACTGAGTCCGATTTTTGATGGGAAGTGTTCAGTCATATATCGCCCTCAGTTCTTGTGGCTGCCACATATCATTTTTTGGAATGTAGTCGCTTGCTACTTTAAGTCTAGTCAAAAATTCAGCTCTAGGAATGACTTTTGCGCCCATAGAACTCAAGTAGGGGTTATCCAACTGACAGTCAATAAAGTGGGCATCATGCCTTTTTAACCAATTTACAAGCGCCCACATTGCCAATTTAGATGCATTAGGAACAGTATGAAACATCGATTCACCGCAAAAAACACCGGATACCATAATGCCATATAACCCACCAACTAACTTGCCTTCTACCCACACTTCGACGCTGTGTGCAAAGCCTTCATGGTGCCCTTGGCAGTATGCTTGAACCATATTTTTGTTTATCCAAGTGCCCTCGTTGTGTAACCTTTGTTCACGGCACCTATCGATAACCTGTTCGAATGCGGTGTTTACAGTTACTTTAGGGTTGAGCTTGTTTTTAGCTTTTTTGAGTGTACGTCCGATGTGAAAATCTTCTAGTTCAAGAATACCTCGTTCACTCGGTGCCCACCACATTATAGGTTCGCGTTCATTGAACCAGGGAAATATACCAAGTTGGTATGCTTTGCGCAGTCTTTGTGTACTAAGGCATCCACCAATTGCTAAAAGTCCATCAGGGTCTGTCAATGCAAAGTGGCAAGGAGGAAAAAGAAAATCAGACGGTGATAAGTGAAACAGCTGTTGCGTCATATCTGAATTAAAGAGTAAGGCAGTTAAGCGCTAAACATACAGTAAGTTTAGCAAAATAAGAATGGAAGCACGCCAAAAAGTGGCGTGCTTAACGTATTATTTTAGATTATCTAAATAACGCTCTGCGTCAAGTGCCGCCATACAGCCGGTGCCCGCTGATGTGATAGCTTGACGATAGATGTGGTCAGAAACGTCACCCGCCGCGAATACACCTTCAACGCTTGTTTGTGTTGCGTTGCCGTTAAGGCCCGATTCTACAACTAGGTAGCCATCTTTCATTTCAAGCTGACCTTCAAACATGTCTGTGTTTGGCTTGTGACCAATTGCAATGAAAACGCCTGCTAAATCTAAGTCTTCAGTCGCATCAGAGTTAGTGTCTTTAATTCTGATACCTGTAACACCCATGTCGTCACCTAAAACTTCGTCTAGAGTGCGGTCAAAATGTAGTACAACGTTACCGTTTTTCGCTTTTTCTAAAAGGCGATCAGATAGGATCTTTTCACTGCGGAAGCTGTCTCTACGGTGAACAACGTGAACTTCTTCAGCAATGTTTGAAAGGTATAGTGCTTCTTCAACAGCGGTGTTACCGCCGCCAACAACAGCAACTTTTTGACCTCTGTAGAAGAAACCGTCGCAAGTAGCACATGCCGAAACACCACGACCTTGGAAGTTAGTCTCTGATTCTAGACCTAGGTACTTAGCAGATGCACCTGTTGCGATGATAAGTGCATCACAAGTGTATGTGCCTTGATCACCTGTTAAGGTGAAAGGTCTTTTTGTTACATCTACTTTGTTAATGTGATCAAAGATAATTTCAGTTTCAAAGCGCTCTGCGTGTTCTTTCATACGCTCCATTAATGCAGGACCAGTTAAGCCGTGTGCATCGCCAGGCCAGTTTTCTACTTCAGTTGTTGTTGTTAGCTGACCACCTTGTTGCATACCAGTAATTAAAACCGGGTTTAAGTTTGCACGTGCAGCATATACCGCAGCAGTGTATCCAGCAGGGCCTGAGCCTAAAATCAGTAGTTTACAGTGCTTATCACTCATTAATTTCTGTCCTAAAATTTAGTATTAGCATTACAATGATGCCGATTCTAAGTAAATCAACCCAGAAGTAAAATAAAAATCAAATAAAGCAAATGGAGAAATTAGAATCTTGTCAAAAATACTGTACTTGATGGAAAAGTAAGCCAACGAAGCTTAAATTGTCGGATCTCCATGACCTTTCTATTTTTTTTTGATATGTTTTAAGGAATTTTTTTTGCTGCCGTAGTGACGGCCGCCCAAGAATATAAGGTATATATGGCATTTTGGCAGGACAACGCTGGCTTTTCTTTAGAGGCAAATAAGTGCACGGTTTTAACAGATGCTAAGCATTATCACAGCGAATTATTATCTCTGATCGGTAAAGCTAAAAAGCGAATTTATATTGCTGCTTTGTATTTGCAAGATGATAGCGCAGGTCAAGGTGTATTGACTGCGTTACACAATGCTTCGTTACAAAACCCAGATTTAGAGATCAAAGTGCTTGTTGACTTTCATAGAGCGCAACGAGGCCTTATTGGAGAAGCAAAATCCGAAGGTAATGCGCGCCTATACTGCGATTTCTTAGAGAAATTTGGCTCAAATGTGCAAGTTTATGGTGTGCCAGTAAAAGCCAAAGAATTGTTTGGTGTACTTCACTTAAAGGGGTTTGTAATTGATGATATGGTGCTGTACAGCGGCGCCAGTATTAATGATGTGTATTTACATCAACAAGACAAATACCGACTTGATAGATACTTTTTGATTGAAAACACAAAGCTAGCTGAAAGCTTTGTTGGCTTTATTGAAAAGCATTTAGTCAGCTCTGAGGCTGTCCCTAGGTTAGACTCGAGACCTTTGCCTTCTTTTGCAGATATCAAACTAGCGCAAAAGAAACTAATGCGTTCTTTGAAAAGGGCAAATTATGATATGTCTGAAGGCGATGAAACGTCAGGATTAAATGTAAGAGCATTCTTAGGCTTTGGTCGCAGAACAAATAAGTTGAATCGATTGATTAAAGCGCTGTTCGACACGACAGAACAAGAGCTAATTTTATATACACCTTACTTCAATTTTCCTGCACCTTTGTTGAGGTCATTGAGGAGATTGTTGAAGCAGGGTAAGTCAATCACTATAGTGGTGGGTGATAAAACTGCTAATGATTTTTATATATCGCCAGATAAGCCATTTAGTCGGATAGGAGCGCTCCCTTATTTGTATGAACGCATTCTTCATAAGTTCCTAAAATCACAAAGAAAGTACATAGAGCAGGGAGTTTTGAACGTGTACTTGTGGAAAGATGGCGCTAACTCTTTCCACTTAAAAGGTATAAATAAAGACAACCAAGTTCACCTAATGACGGGACATAACCTAAACCCAAGAGCTTGGGGGCTTGATATAGAAAACGGTATTTTGATTGAGGATAAAGCTGAAGAGTTAAAGTCTTATATTGATACAGAAAAAGAGGCCATTTTAGCTCATTGCCGAAAGCTCTCTGGCCCTGATGACATTGAGACGCTGCAAGATTATCCTGCGCCAGTACAAAAAATACTGGGGCAAGCCAAACGGGTTAAAGTAGATTTCATTATTAAAAAGTTTATTTAGACACAAATATTTGGGGTTTTGCAATGGCGTGATGACAGAGCAAAGCCCCGTCTTCAGAAATACACGGAAAGGGCGAACATGTTATATAGCGAGCAGTTTGTTACACATGCTATGTTCATACAGCCTGTAATCATTTAACTCCTTATTATAATTACGGTCTTTTCGCGCGTTTAATCTTTAAAGCAGATAGGCAATCACGAAGGACTAGTTGTGCTGCTTTCTGTTTTAAGGGTATTCCGGCGCAGATGCCCAGGACTAACGCCAACAACTTTCTTGAAAGCCTTACTAAATGACGCCTCGGAACGATAACCCACCTGCTCAGCAATACTCACCATTGATTCTTTACCTGTCTTGAGTAAATCTTGAGCAAGATGCATACGCCATTGACTGAGATAGGACATCGGTGTCATGCCAATGATTTCATGAAACAAGTTAGAAAATGCGGATCGAGACATACCTACCGACTTTGCCATACTTTGAACTGTCCATGGCTCAGCCGGCCTTTTATGGATCAAACTTAATGCACAACTTAACCGAGTATCTGCCAATGCCTCAAAATAACCTTTGTTGGGCTGACTGCTATTGATATGCCATCGTAAAACTTGAATAACAAATGCTTCTGTGAGCCTATCCACTACGACTGTGCCACCAGGTAAAGTGGAGCGAGATTCATGGGCTAACAGGTTGGCTAGATTGCTCAGCCTCGACAAAGACCCTTTCTCGTCGCTTTTTATATGCAAAAACTCCGGCATATCTCTTAATAGAGGCAAATTGGAGTGCTGTTGATATTTAAAGTATCCACATAAAAGGGTCGTGATGTTTTTCTCTCCTGCAAAAGGGTTTTCGTTATTGTGAATTTTTTCTAGCAACTTGTCGCCCGGGAAAACGTCGCTACTGGGTTTGTCACTGATATGGTGAGCGGATCCGGTTGGGAATGCCACGATGTCCCCAGAGGATAAATAGGTTTGTTGTTTTTTATCCTTCATAGTGAGCCAGGCCTCGCCACTGACTACGAAGTGAAAAGTGCCGTAGTCAGTACTCCTCTCTTCTATACCCCAAGGGGCAGCAAAGTCAGTACAAAAATAACTACTCGCTTGGAGCCTAATGGCATTGAGAATATCAGATAAAGCATCAGAACCAGCGAGACAGTTTTTAGCTCTAGGAAAATCATCTTCTAAGCTAAATTTAACAAGGTTTGACATTTAACTACTCCGTTTGGTTCACAAGGCAAAAAGCAACATCGCCTTATTGAGTATAGTGCGTCAAAAAGTATGTGATTGAATCGGTTATCAGTTTTTTAGCAAATGACCAATGTGTCTCCATAAGCAAAGATGAGATTCTTCACGCTGATTTCTCTTCGGAGCTTCAACTTTCAACCCAGCAACTTAGAACAAAAACGCTTTCGACAATTATACGATTGGACAAAAGATCAATCTCATCGGTCATGGATATTGCACTTGATGGCACATAGCATTAACGAATACCGCGTATTTGTACTAAAAGCCAATAGATTGCATCGGGTGTTGCGATTACACAGCTTCCAGCAAATACCTTTACCTTAAAATAGGGAGGGGAGGGTATGACCAATAATAAAAACGTTATTGAATTGCACGACAGTATTACAGGAGACCATCATGAGTAAAATACGAGAAAATTCAATCAAAAAGACTGTATTTGGAGCAATACTGGTGGCGATTGGATTCAATCTAAGTCCACCAATAGCGCATGCAAGCCATCATTTCGAAAGTAAATTGGCGCAACAGCATCCAAAGTTTGATTTAACTGATATGTTTGTTTTTAACTCGGACCAGCGTGGTTACACTTCATTTATGATGGATGTAAACCCCACAACTAAAGACAAAGCAGAGTTTGGTGAAAATGGCGTTTATAGCTTTCATATTGCGCGCGACAAATCATTCAGTGGAGGAGGTTTAACGATAACGACGCACTTAGAGGGAGGGCAGTTGGTTTTTGGTATCATTGATGGTGCAAATCAGGCGGTTGGCGTTAAAGGCAAAGTTTTTGGCAAAGCGGCCGTGGGTAAGACTGCTAGGTTCAAAAATGGCATTAAAGTTTGGAGTGGTGCGGCACATGACCCATTTGTTGGAAATTCAGAGGGAATAATAGGATTTTTAACGACTCTGATTGGAAAAGGTAAACTTGAATTGTCAAAGTTCAACAATGGTATTGATTTATTTAAAGATTTTAAAAGCAGCGTTATTCTGATTGAAGTACCAAACAAGATGTTACCGGAGAACATCCACGTGTATGCGACTAGTGCAATGTACAACGTTGATCAGTGGGTACAAGTTAACAGGGTAGCAAATCCGCTAGTCACACATCTATTTTTAGCAAACAACAAAATGGAAGTTAGTGAGCATGTTCATCATCGTCCGGATAGCGATTTGTCTCGTAGATATGCGATATCCGGTATGGTTTTAAGAGCAGTGGCGCTGGATGGGAAAAAAACAAACATAGTAGAGTATTCGGACTCTGTTGCTGAGCAGTTACTACCAGATGTGATTCCATACAAAGTGGGCAGTCGAGCCGAGTACCGTTATGGAAGTGTAAACGGGCGAAAGCCAAGCGATGATGCGATGGATGCGGTGTTAAGCCTTTTTATGGGACGTAAAGTAACCGATCATGCTAATTCCTTTAACAGGCACCCCACTAAATTTCCGTATGTAGTGCCTGTAAAATAAAGCAACTGATAGCATTTATCAAAGTGTTGGTGTTTCTATTTTGTTGAAGCACCTTCTTTGATGACAGCAAACTTTTCAAGTTGAAACCTTATTTACCAGACTAGGTGGTGCAATACGCATTGAGATGTCAATTCGCGGTGCTTTCTTGTGTAAAAGCGTATGGAAGAGCGCAGCAGCACGCTTTCCCTACAGCAAACTTGACACACATACATCACTAGACAATCTTCAATGACTGGAATGTATTTAGTTAGTGCTCAGGTAAGTAGATAAAAACATCGAAATAGTGGCTGGTAGGTCAAGGTTTCAGTGGACATCAGTTTGTGGTGTTTATCTATCAAAAAGCAAGCTAAATTACGAAGGCTTCTTGATCAGGTAGCGTATGAAATGGCAACAATTAAGCAGTAACGAAAAATCTAAGTACTTTATTGATAAATACCTTCGGGTTAGGGAGCGTACAACTTCGCTTTGCTCATGTCTAGTAATTGAAGATTACGTTATGCAACCAGTTGCATATGTGAGTCCACCCAAGTGGCATTTAGGCCACACTACGTGGTTTTTTGAAGAAGTCATATTGGCAAAGTGTTTAAGCGGATATACGCGGTTTAATTGTCAGTATAGGCTGTTGTTTAATTCATATTACAAGTCAGCAGGCAATCATTGGCAGCAAAACCAACGCGGTGATCTTTCAAGGCCAACCGTTGAGGAGGTGATGCGCTATAGAAGCCATGTGGATAAGCTGGTCGTGAATTATTTGTCCAGTGCTGAAGTCGATGATGATGCTTTGTCCTTGTTAGAGGTTGGACTTCATCATGAGCAGCAACATCAAGAGCTGTTGTTAATGGACATTAAATATATCTTTGGATGCAACCCTATCTTACCGTTATTTAGCAAGACTCGCCTTAATACGGCATCTTTCCCCAAACCGGCATGGCGTTCATTTAACGAAGGGATAATTCAAATTGGTGCTTTGGCGGGAACTTTTGCATATGACAATGAAAAACCAAAGCATAAAGCTTATATCTATTCTTTTGCGATTAGCCAAAATACGGTTACAAATGGAGAGTATCTAGAGTTTATTGACAGTGGAGGGTATGACGAAGCGGCGTTTTGGTTAAGCCTAGGGTGGGATTGGGTAACTAGTGAAGAACTCACACACCCACTATATTGGCAAAAAATAGAAAACAAGTGGTATGAGTTTTCGTTACATGGTTTAAATTTACTGGATCTCAATGCGCCTGTCACACACATCAGCTATTTTGAAGCTGATGCGTATGCAAAATGGAAGGGGCACAGGTTGCCTAGTGAGCAAGAGATGGAAGTGTTTTTGACCTCATTCGACAGTGACTTGTTTGGCGTACCTGAGTTTGACAGGCGCCCGAACGAAAAACCTGACATTTATCATCCAACTCAGAGTAGTGTGCCATTTGGCCAGGTTTGGTGTTGGAGTAAAAGTCATTACTCAGGCTACCCTGGCTACAAACCTTATCAGGGAATGCTCAATGAATACAATGGCAAGTTTATGTGCAATCAATTTGTTTTAAGAGGGGGATGTGTAGCCACACCTAACGGTCATTATCGACATAGCTATCGAAATTTTTATGCACCAAATCAACGTTGGATGTTTTCAGGCATCAGATTAGCAAAGGATATTTAATGACACACTTCAGATTACTCACGCAAGACACACATTGCGAAAATACCCAAGATGACCAGTTAGCGATAGAAGTACTGACGGGATTGAGCGCGACACCAAAACACCTGTCAGCAAAGTACTTTTATGATGATACTGGAAGTGAAATTTTTCAAAAGATTACACAGCATGAAGATTATTACCTCACAGCCAAAGAAGTTGAAATCCTGACTCGAATAAGCGGGCAGTTAGCGCAGTTAATTGATGAACCTGAAATTGATATTATTGAGCTTGGTGTAGGGGATGGCCACAAAAGCAAATTGATTATAGATGGTTTTTTACAAATTGGCTGCAAAGTAAATTTTTACCCTATCGATATTTCAGAAAAAGCCATGGTAATGTTACAAGAGAACATTGTACCGGATGAAAGGTTGGCAATTCATGGTGTCGTTGCAGAGTATTTTGAAGGGCTAAAGCTCGTTAGAAGTCAATCGAGTAACAAGCAATTGGTACTCTTTCTAGGCTCTAATATTGGTAATTTTAATCGAGAGCAGAGTCATGGTTTTCTAAGAAAACTCTGGATGAGTTTGAATGCATCAGACTTTATTTTAACTGGTTATGATTTGAAAAAGGACGTGAATAAACTCACTGCGGCTTACAATGATAAAGCTGGGCTGACGGCACAATTTAACCTCAATTTACTGCATCGAATAAACACCGAATTGGGTGGCAACTTTAAGCTAGATAAGTTTCAACATTTTGGCGTTTATAACCCCATATTAGGTGCAATGGAAAGCTATGTGCTTTCAACCGAAAAGCAGGAAGTATACATCTCTGCGCTGCAACGCGCATTTCAGTTTGATGCATATGAAGCTATCCATCTAGAATATTCGTTTAAGTTTACACCTCATGATATTGAGTGTTTGTGCCAACAAACTGGCTTCAAAGTCATTCAACACTTTACAGATGATCAGCATCATTTTGTCGACTCTCTTTGGCAAGTGGTCAAAGATGACCTGTAATGCAGGTAAGAGACGTGGTTGGCGAAACAATCGATATGAATGAGGTTTTTGTTCGTCAAGTGTTTTGTTCGCAGCACTATCGAGGTAGCTTTGCGCATGTTAGGTTGTGCACGCGCTTCTGTGAGTTTAATGATGATGAAAACCTTCAATCCATAGCCGCTAGCAATACAGCAGCTGCGACAGTTTTTGTATTTCTGAAGGCTGGTGGCGCTCATTTAATTCGTTGGTTCTCCCCATTCAGTGAGATTAAACTCTGTGGCCATGGTACATTGGCTGCAGCAGACGTTTTGTTCACAGCCTTAAATACATCTCAAGATACACTACGCTTCCAGTCTGCCAGTCACTTAATTTGTGTTGAAAAGGAGGCTTCGGGTAAATACAAAATGTTGCTTTCTTCAATCAAACTCAGACCCAGCGCGCTATGGAGCGACATTTTCAATATTTTTGGCGAAAATGTTTGTAGATTGGAACACACAGAGTCTGACGATGGTTACTTCGTGGCCCAGGTGCCAAATAAGGGTAGGTTGCCCAGTTTTGAGTTTGATGTTGCTAAATATTGTCAACTTACACGCAGAGCGTTACTTGTTACGGCTCAAGATATTGAACAATCTAATACGCTATATTTTAGATATTTTGCACCGCAGTATGGGGTTAAAGAAGACCCCGCAACAGGATCTGTGGCGCCACTATTGGCGGAGTTTTGGCAGCTACCCTTCCATCAGGTTTTCAACTGCTATCAATTGTCACCTCAAGGCGCTTGTTATCAAATATCGAGGAACAAGGATCAGGTATGTGTTTTGGCAAATGTGCGAACTCCTTGTTAGTTAGACTCACAGCCTTACACTTTGAGTAAAATATTTTGTATGAATTTCCTAACGTCAATATAGCAGTGAGGCTTTAGTGAGGGAAATAGTGCGAATGGACACTCATTGAGACAAGTGTGAACAATGAGAATAACAGCTTGGGTTGTCACTATTGCCACAATAAATATTATATTGGGAGGTTTTATGGGAGACTTTAATTGGCTTTACGTCATTGAATTAAAAAAGCCCAGCTTTTGCTGGGCTTGTTACTATTTTATGGCTTGTTAAATTTTACAAGCGCCGCCTTCACAGCCATCATCTTCTGCTTCTGGCTTCAATTCGTCTTGCGCATCTGCCGCACCATCACGGGTGTTATGGTAGTAAAGCGTCTTAACACCAAGTTTGTATGCTGTAAGTAAATCTTTTAACAACAGCTTCATTGGTACTTTACCACCCTCAAACTTTGTCGGGTCATAGTTTGTGTTAGCTGAAATTGTTTGGTCAATAAACTTTTGCATGATACCTACAAGGCCAAGGTACCCATCATTTGATGGAATATCCCATAGTAGCTCATACTGATCTTTAAGCTTTTCATACTCTGGTACTACTTGTTTCAAGATACCGTCTTTACTCGCTTTAACACTGATGTGGCCACGAGGTGGTTCGATACCGTTAGTTGCATTAGAGATCTGAGAAGAAGTCTCTGAAGGCATCAATGCAGAAACTGTCGAGTTTCTCATACCAAATTCTTTGATGCTGTCTCGAAGTGCGTCCCAGTCTAGGTGTAAAGGCTCATCGCAGATGCTATCGATATCTTTTTTATATGTATCGATAGGCATGATACCTTTTGAGTAAGTCGTTTCATCAAACTTAGGACATGCGCCACGCTCTTTCGCTAGTTCGTTAGACGCTTTCATTAGGTAGTATTGAATCGCTTCGAACGTTTTATGCGTCAATGCGTTTGCACTACCATCGGAATACTTCTTACCATTTTTAGCAAGGTAGTAAGCAAAGTTAATTACACCGATACCCAGAGTACGACGACCCATTGTCGCTGTGTGTGCAGCCGGAACAGGGTAGTCTTGGAAATCCAACAAGTTATCTAGTGCACGAACAGCAAGCTCAGCTAGCTCTTCTAGCTCAGATAAGTCTTTGATTGCGCCTAAGTTGAATGCCGAAAGAGTACAAAGGGCGATTTCGCCTTCTGCATCATTCACGTTGTTAAGAGGCTTCGTAGGTAAAGCAATTTCTAGACAAAGGTTTGATTGTCTAATCGGCGCAACCTTTGAGTCAAACGGGCTGTGTGTATTACAGTGATCCACGTTCTGTAGGTAAATACGACCAGTACTTGCACGTTCTTGCGCAAACATTGAGAACAGCTCAATTGCTTTAATACGCTTCTTACGAATTGATTCGTCTTTCTCGTACTTAGTGTAAAGTTCTTCGAAAAGCTCTTGATCTTCAAAGAATGCGTCATAAAGCCCTGGCGTGTCTGATGGGCTAAACAACGTGATATAGTCGTCTTTTAAAAGGCGAGAGTACATTGTTTTGTTGAATTGAACACCATAGTCCAAATGACGAACGCGGTTTTCTTCAACACCACGGTTGTTCTTAAGAACAAGTAAGTTCTCTACTTCTAGGTGCCAAAGCGGGTAGAATAGGGTAGCTGCACCACCACGAACACCACCTTGAGAGCAGCTTTTTACCGCCGTTTGGAAGTGTTTGTAGAATGGAATACAGCCCGTATGGAAAGCTTCGCCGTTACGAATAGGGCTGCCTAGAGCACGGATCCTACCTGCGTTTACACCGATGCCTGCACGTTGGCTAACATATTTTACGATAGCAGAAGAAGTTGCATTGATAGAATCAAGGCTATCATCACATTCAATCAGTACACACGAACTAAATTGACGTGTTGGTGTACGTACGCCAGCCATAATAGGCGTAGGTAGAGAAATTTTAAACTGAGAGACAGCATCATAAAAACGTTTGATGTAATCAAGACGTGTTTCTTTGTCGTAATCTGAGAATAGACTTGCTGCAACAAGTATGTACAAGAACTGCGCGCTCTCGTAAATTTCACCTGTTACACGGTTTTGAACTAGGTACTTTCCTTCCAATTGCTTTACTGCGGCATAGCTAAAAGTCATATCACGGCTATGATCAATGTACTCATTAAGTTCATTGAGTTCTTCGCGTGTATAGTCTTTCAATAGGTGCTCGTCGTAACGCTTTTCTTCCACAAGCTTGACGATTTGGTCGTAAAGGTGTGGTGGCTCGAACTGACCGTAAGCTTTTTTCCTTAGGTGGAACACAGCTAAGCGAGCGGCTAGGTATTGATAATCTGGAGTGTCTTTAGAGATTAAGTCAGCAGCTGCTTTGATGATAGTTTCATGAATGTCTTCAGTACGGATCCCGTCATAAAACTGAATATGGGATTTTAACTCTACTTGAGAGACTGAGACATTATCTAGACCTTCTGCGGCCCAAGTTATCACACGATGAATTTTATCTAAATCAAGCGGTTCTTTACGACCGTTTCTTTTACTGACAGATAATTGTTGGTTCATAAGCTATGCCTGTATTCCCAAGTTCTTTATATTGGTTAGGAAATCACCACTAGATATGGTGCCTATTTGAAAGTGCATCACAAGATAGTGTGGTTATTTGTATTTTGCAATAGAACAAATTGGCTCAGATTGTGGATAACATTGGGATAAATTCAAGACGTTAGTATTTACTAACCTTCAATTATCCACGTTGTCTGAGCCCGTAAAAAAATCAACTTCAATACAAGGATTTTTGTCTTTTTTTGGTAAAAAATCCGAGTGATTTTTTTATGTTCAATTATTTTCCCAACTAAGTGTAAGACACAATATGTAGTGTCTCAAATTATAATTTCTCACTATATATGCGAAATTATATCTGTTGGGTGTTCTAGATTTAATTCAGCACCCCAAGAGAGTGCGTCTTGCAAAGAAGGTATGAACCCCCACAAAGCGGAGACCGAACGCATTTCAGCGGCATGGGCGGCTTCAATGTCTCTTTGCGCATCACCCACATAAATACATTGAGCAGGTTCAACACCAAGCTGTTCTGCGGCTAATAGCAATGGCTCTGGATTGGGCTTTGCGACTGTTAGCGTGTCTCCACAAACCACAACTTTAATATGAGCCAGATCAGGGATCTGTTGTAAAAGGGGGATTGTTAGAAAGCCTGGTTTATTGGTCATGATGCCAACAGCAATATCCATTGATTCGAGCTTTTGCAATAGCTCGGAGATACCGTCGAAGCAATGAGAATGGACAGCAATATTTTGCGCGTAGCTATCTAGCACTTGTTGTCTAAGAACTTCAACATCGTAGTTTTTTAGCGTTTCTCCAAATCCAACTTCAAGCAAAGCTTTTACTCCGTTTGAAATAGCTGGACTGTATTCACGTTTAGAAACAACGGGTTTGTTATGAATACGTAATACATGGTTGAGCGCGGCGCCTAGGTCATCGCTGGTATTCAACAAGGTTCCATCTAGATCGAAAATAACGGCTTTGGTCATGCTAGTTTCTCGAAATGCAGTAGGTAATTAACACTGACGTCATCACTTAGAGTGAACGTTTTAGTGAATGGGTTATAGCTGATCCCAGCTGAATGACGAACTTTTAGTCCATGTTGCTCTGCCCAGCCAATTAAAGTTGAAGGACGAATAAACTTGTTATGGTCGTGCGTGCCTTCTGGTACCATTTTTAGTAACTTCTCAGCGGCGACAACAGCGAGTAAATATGCTTTATGTGTCTTGTTTAGAGTTGAAAAGAATACGCTTGCTCCAGGCTTCGCTGCTTTGGCTACTGCGGCAATGATCGCAGAAGGATCCGGTACATGCTCTAGCATTTCCATACAGGTTACGACATCAAATTGCTCTGGGTTCTCATCCGCAAACAGCTCTGCTGGTATTTTCCTATATTCGACAGAAATGCCGCTTTCAAGGCTGTGCAACTTGGCGACATTGAGTGGCTCTTGTCCCATGTCGATACCTGTAGCTTCTGCGCCAAGCTTGGCCATACTCTCGGTTAAAATGCCGCCTCCACAGCCAACATCAAGTACTTTTTTTGCGAAAAGCCCAGCACTTTTGTCATTTATAAAATCTAATCGCAGTGGATTGATGTCGTGTAGTGGTTTAAATTCACCTTCTGTATCCCACCATCTTTCGGCAATTTCTTCGAATTTCGCGATTTCTTCGTGGTCTACATTTTGATGTTCGGTCATAAAAAGCTTCCTCGTTTATCTGGGCGCATTGTATTGGCTATTTATAAAAATACCAGACATTTTACGACTGCAAATTAGATTTATCTGTGTTAGTATCGGCAGCCGAATAAATAATAACTTAACCCTTTGGCACCAATAGTGTGACATAAAAGGGCAAGACTCTGAAGGAAAGTGGTATCAAATGACTGATCTCGCCAATGAAATCCTCCCGGTCAATATTGAAGATGAATTGAAAAATTCATACCTAGATTACGCGATGAGTGTAATCGTAGGGCGTGCATTGCCAGACGTACGTGACGGTTTGAAGCCTGTTCACCGCCGTGTGCTTTTCGCAATGAACGAATTACGCAATGACTGGAATAAACCATATAAAAAATCAGCTCGTGTAGTCGGTGACGTTATCGGTAAATACCACCCTCATGGTGATAGTGCGGTTTACGATACAATTGTTCGTATGGCTCAGCCTTTCTCACTTCGCTACATGCTCGTTGATGGTCAAGGTAACTTCGGTTCAGTAGATGGTGACTCAGCTGCTGCGATGCGTTATACCGAAGTTCGTATGGCTAAAATGTCTCATGAACTATTAGCTGACCTAGAAAAAGAAACGGTAGACTACGTACCTAACTACGATGGTACCGAGCAAATCCCTGATGTTTTACCGACCAAAGTGCCTAACCTGTTAGTAAACGGTTCATCTGGTATTGCGGTTGGTATGGCGACGAACATTCCGCCTCACAACTTGACAGAAGTTATCAATGGCTGCTTGGCGATTATTCAAAACCCAGATATCACCATTGAAGAGTTAATTGAATATATTCCGGGCCCTGATTTCCCAACTGCAGCAATTATCAGCGGCAAAAAAGGGATTGAACAAGCTTACAAGACTGGTCGTGGTAAAGTTTATATCCGAGCTCGCGCGGAAATCGAAACTGACGAGAAGACTGGCAAAGAAACCATCATTGTCAATGAAATCCCTTATCAAGTTAACAAAGCAAGATTGATTGAGAAAATTGCTGAGTTAGTTAAAGACAAAAAAGTTGAAGGGATCAGTGCACTACGCGACGAGTCAGATAAAGACGGTATGCGTATTGTTATTGAGATTAAGCGTGGCGAAGTAGGCGAAGTTGTCCTTAATAACTTATACGCGCAAACTCAGCTACAAACTGTGTTCGGTATGAACATGGTTGCTTTGGATAACAACCAGCCTAAGTGTTTCAACCTGAAAGAAATGCTAGAAGCGTTTGTTATTCACCGCCGTGAAGTTGTGACACGCCGAACAGTATATGACCTGCGTAAAGCGCGTGATAGAGCACACACTCTTGAAGGTCTGGCAATTGCACTTGCGAACATCGACCCAATTATTGAACTTATTAGAAAGTCTCCAACACCATCTGAAGCAAAAGCCGCGTTAACATCTCGCGCTTGGGAGCTTGGCTCAGTACAGCCGATGCTTGAAAGAGCCGGAGAGCAAAATGTTGCTAGACCGGATTGGTTGGCACCAGAGCTTGGTATTAGAGACGGTCAGTACTACCTATCAGAGCAACAAGCTCAGGCGATTCTAGACCTTCGTCTTCACAAGCTAACTGGCTTAGAGCATGAAAAGATCTTAGGTGAATACCAAGAGTTATTAGAACTAATTGCAGAATTACTACTCATTCTTTCTTCGCCAGAGCGTTTAATGGAAGTTATCCGTGATGAGCTTGTAGAAATTAAAGAAGTGTATGGTGACGAGCGTCGCACAGAAATCACTGCAGCAGCCCATGATATTAGCTTAGAAGACTTAATCAACGAAGAAGATGTTGTAGTAACGCTTTCTCACGAAGGTTACGTTAAGTACCAGCCATTATCAGATTACGAAGCACAGCGTCGTGGTGGTAAAGGTAAAGCAGCCACTAAGATGAAGGATGAAGACTTCATCGAACGTCTGCTTGTCGCGAATACACACGATACGATTCTGTGCTTCTCGACAGCGGGTCGTTTGTATTGGTTGAAGGTGTATCAACTGCCTCTTGCTTCTCGTCAGGCACGTGGTAAGCCAATCGTTAATTTACTGCCTCTTGAAGCAGACGAACGTATCACGACAATTCTACCTGTTCGTGAATACGAAGAAGACAAGTACGTATTAATGGCAACTGCTAACGGTACAGTGAAGAAAACACCTTTGACAGCATACAGCCGCCAGCGCGCGAGCGGTATTATCGCTATTAACCTAAATGACGGCGATAACCTAATTGGTGCAGATATCACTGATGGTAGCAATGACATCATGTTATTCACCGATCACGGTAAAGTTGTCCGCTTTAATGAGAAGCTACGCGACTCAGAAACAGGTGAAGTAAAATTAGACCCAGAAACGGGTGAAGAAATGCTAGCGCTTCGTCCAATGGGCCGTACTGCAACGGGTGTCCGTGGTATCAAGATGCCTGATGGCGTGAAGGTGGTTTCTTTAATCGTACCTAAAAACGATGGTGCTATCTTAACTGTAACCGAGAATGGCTATGGTAAGCGTACACCGCTTGAAGAATATCCTGCTAAGAGCCGTGCAACGCAAGGTGTTGTATCTATCAAAGTAACTGAGCGTAACGGTAATGTAGTTGGCGCTGTACAGGTAGAAGACAACAACGAAATCATGCTAATTTCAAATAGAGGTACGCTCGTTAGAACTCGTGTTAACGAGGTGTCTACCGTTGGTCGAAACACACAAGGTGTTATCTTGATCCGTACCATTGAAGATGAGCAAGTAGTTGGACTCCAGCGTATTGAAGAAATCGAAGTGGATGACCTTGAAGAGGTAGCCACTGATGAGGCGACTGGTGAACAAGCACCAGAAAATACACCGGAACAAGACTCAGAAGAATAATAAAAGCGGCTTAGGCCGCTTTTTTATTAAAAAAATTCAATCAAATTAAATTATTTAGCAGATAATTTTGTTTCATCAAACATCGTATTTGATGTAAATTCATAGACTACTATTTTATGTTCGGCGCGTTTAACCTGCAGAGCATTCGTCTTTTATAACGTCTTTTATTTGGAATGAGGAAAAAATGACCGTTTATAATTTTTGTGCGGGGCCAGCTATGTTGCCTCCAGCCGTAATGGAAAAAGCCCAAGCTGAATTTATTAATTGGCAAGGTCTGGGTGTTTCGGTAATGGAGATAAGCCACCGTTCTAAACCGTTTCTTGAGTTGGCACAAGAGTGTGAAGCTAGTTTGAGAAGGTTAATGAATATTTCAGATGAATTCGAAGTCTTGTTTATGCATGGTGGTGGTCGTGGCCATTTTGCTGCAGTACCGCTTAATTTGCACCTAGACGACGCACCAGGCGTCTATGTTGAAAACGGTATTTGGTCTGTTGGCGCCACGAAAGAAGGTGCTAAGTTTACGGCTGTAGAATCTTTGGACATTCGAACAGATGCCGAAGGAAAGTTTGATATTTTGCCTGTAGAAAAGTGGGCATTACCAGAGAAAGCATCCTTTATTCACTATTGTCCGAATGAGACAATAGATGGCATAGAAATATTTGATGTCCCTAAGCATCCAACCGCGCCGATTGTCGCGGATATGTCTTCAATGATTTTGTCGCGTGAAATTAATGTGGACGATTTTGATCTGATTTATGCAGGTGCACAAAAGAATATAGGACCTTCTGGGCTAAGTATCGCAATTGTTCGCAAGACTCTTTTAGAAAGAAAAGGCTTACCAAGACCGGCCATCTTAGATTATGCAATCGAAGCAAATCAAAATAGCATGTATAATACGCCGCCTACTTATGCGTGGTATTTAGCTGCTGAGGTGTTCAAATACCTAGAGTCAATCGGTGGCGTACCTGCAATGGAAAAGCACAACCGAGATAAAGCAGCACTCCTTTATGACTACATTGATAGTTCAGAGTTTTATTTCAACAAAGTCGCAACCGATTGCCGTTCTTTGATGAATGTACCTTTCTGGTTAAAAGACGATGCGCTAAATGAAAAGTTCTTAGCTGAAGCGGAACAAAATGGCTTGATGGCACTTGAAGGTCATCGTTTTGTTGGTGGTATGCGAGCAAGTATTTATAACGCAATGCCCAAAGAAGGTATCGAAGCGCTAATCGCATTTATGAAGCGCTTTGCTCAGGAGAATAGCTGATGGAACAACTCTCTCTACAACCGATTAAAAAAGTATCGGGCTCGGTTACATTGCCTGGGTCAAAAAGCTTATCGAATCGAATTTTGTTGCTTGCTGCGTTATGTGATGGTGTGACTGAAGTTCGAAATCTGCTGGATAGTGACGACATTCGTCATATGCTTGGCGCGCTAGATGAAATGGGTGTACAAGTTCAATTAAACGAAGACAAGACGGTCGCAACAGTGCATGGCACAGGTGGTAAATTAATCACTCCTCAAGCGCCGTTATTTCTAGGTAATGCCGGTACCGCATTTCGCCCCTTAACTGCAGTCTTGGCTGCGACACAAGGCAAGTTTACGTTAACCGGTGAACCTAGAATGGAAGAAAGACCAATAGGGCACTTGGTAGATGCACTTGACGCGTTGGGCGCTGATGTCACGTATCTCAAGAATGAGCACTACCCGCCATTGGAGATCGCAGGTAAAAAAATTGCCGGAGGTAGAGTGGAAATTGACGGTAGTATTTCTAGTCAATTTTTAACTGCATTGCTGATGGCTGCGCCTTTGTTTGAAGGTGATAGTGAAATCAAAATAATTGGCGAGCTTGTATCGAAACCATATATAGACATCACACTCGGAGTGATGAAGCACTTTGGTGTTGTGGTGGAACATGACAACTATCAAGTCTTTTATGTTAAGGGACAACAAGGTTATCAATCACCAGGTAGCATTATGGTTGAAGGGGATGCCTCCTCTGCATCATATTTCGTTGCCGCAGCTGCAATCTCTGGTGGAGAAATTGAAATTAACGGTGTTGGTTTAGCTAGTGTTCAAGGGGATATTGGTTTTGCCAAAGTGATGGAGCAAGTAGGCGCTCAAATTGAATGGTTTGATGAAAAACTCATCGTTAGAAAAGGCCATTTGAAGGGCGTCGATATAGACGCCAATGAGATTCCTGATGCCGCAATGACACTGGCAACTGTTGCTCTTTTTGCTGAAGGTAAAACGGCAATACGAAATATTTATAACTGGCGCGTAAAAGAAACAGATAGATTATTTGCGATGGCAACGGAGCTTCGTAAAGTGGGGGCTGAAGTCGTTGAGGGTGAAGATTATATTGAAGTTACACCACCGACAGAATTTAAATTAGCCGAAATTGATACTTACAATGACCACAGAATTGCCATGTGTTTTTCTATGGTGGCTGTAGGAGGAAAACCAGTTGTAATCAACGACCCTGGTTGTACAGCAAAAACTTTTCCTACCTATTTCGAAGTACTATCTTCCATCTCTCAATTCTAAAAATTCTATAGGTGTGCACCCGCACACCTATTACCTGAAAAGTAGACAAATTTATCAACAGAACAAAAAGTTACATGTTGATAAGGATCTATTCATCAAACTTGCGTATAATAGGCGCCGATTTATATAAGGTGTGCATTTCAGGAGGTATTAATGCAGGCTGCAATGCCCGTAATCACCGTAGACGGCCCAAGCGGATCTGGCAAAGGGACTGTATGTCGTTTGTTGGCTGAGAAACTAAATTGGGATGTTTTAGATAGTGGCGCAATATACCGTGTGCTGTCTATTGCTGTTTTACATCATCAAATTGCTTTAGATAACGAAGAAGCATTAGTGCCACTTGCGGCAAACCTTGATGTTCAATTTATGATTGATAGTGAGACTAAAAAATCTAAAATTGTACTCGAAGGGGAAGATGTAACTAATACAATTCGCAATGAAGAAGTCGGTGCTACAGCATCAAAAATAGCGATGCTCCCTCGTGTTAGAGAAGCGCTTTTAAGAAGACAAAGAGCTTTTAGCACCGAAAATGGCTTAATCGCAGATGGCCGCGATATGGGCACTATTGTGTTCCCTTCAGCCGAGCTAAAGATTTATCTGACGGCAAGTGCGGAAGAACGTGCTAACAGACGCTTTAATGAGTTGAAGGATAAGGGCCTTGATGTTACACTAGAGGGCCTTTTAGAAGATATCAAAGCGCGTGATGATAGAGATATGAATCGCCCTGTTGCACCTTTGGTGCCAGCAGACGATGCCATTCATATTGATACTACGTTGCTTGACGCTGATGCGGTATTCCAACAAGTGTTAAAGCTCGTTGACGAGGCTGTGTTAGCAGGAAAACTTCCAAAAGTTAGCTAATTTATTTCATAGCACTGGCAGGGCTGCTGGTGTTTTTTTAACTACCCCATGCAGCATGGTTGCTTATTGGTACATTTATATATGAGACGTATTTAGTATGTCAGAAAATTTTGCGCAGTTATTTGAAGAAAGCCTAAAGGGTTTTGAAGCAGAGCAAGGCTCTATCGTTAAAGGTACAGTTATCTCTATCGAGAACAACATTGTTCTTGTTGATGCTGGCCTTAAGTCTGAAAGTGCAATCCCTGCAGAGCAATTCAAAAATGCTGCTGGTGAACTAGAAGTTGCTGTTGGCGACGAAGTAGACGTAGCACTAGATGCAATCGAAGACGGTTTCGGTGAAACTATCCTTTCTCGTGAGAAAGCGAAGCGTCACGAAGCTTGGATCCGTCTTGAGAAAGCTTGTGAAGAGCAAGAGACTGTTATCGGTATTATCAACGGTAAAGTTAAAGGCGGTTTCACTGTTGAAGTTGATTCAATCCGTGCTTTCCTACCTGGTTCACTTGTTGATGTTCGTCCTGTACGTGACACTGCTCACCTTGAAGGTAAAGAGCTTGAGTTCAAAGTAATCAAGCTTGACCAGAAGCGTAACAACGTTGTTGTTTCTCGTCGTGCAGTTATCGAGTCTGAAAACTCTCAAGAGCGTGAAGAACTACTTGCTAACCTTGTTGAAGGTCAAGAAGTTAAAGGTATCGTTAAGAACCTTACAGACTACGGTGCATTCGTAGATCTAGGTGGTGTTGACGGTCTACTTCACATCACTGACATGGCTTGGAAGCGTGTTAAGCACCCATCTGAGATCGTAAATGTTGGTGACGAAATCGCTGTTAAAGTACTTAAGTTCGACAAAGAGAAGACACGTGTTTCTCTAGGTCTTAAGCAACTTGGCGAAGATCCTTGGGCAGCAATCGCTGGTCGTTACCCAGAAGGCGCTAAGCTTACTGGTCGCGTAACTAACCTAACTGACTACGGTTGTTTCGTTGAGATCGAAGAAGGCGTTGAAGGTCTAGTTCACGTTTCAGAAATGGACTGGACTAACAAGAACATCCACCCTTCAAAAGTTGTTTCACTAGGTGATACTGTTGAAGTTATGGTTCTTGAAATCGACGAAGAACGTCGTCGTATTTCTCTAGGTCTTAAGCAGTGTAAAGCTAACCCTTGGCAGGAATTTGCTCGTCTACAGAACAAAGGCGATCAAGTTACTGGTAAGATCAAGTCTATCACTGACTTCGGTATCTTCATCGGTCTTGAAGGCGGCATCGACGGCCTTGTACACCTTTCTGATATCTCTTGGAACACTCCAGGCGAAGAAGCTGTACGCGAGTACAAGAAAGGCGACGAGATCACTGCAATCGTTCTTCAGGTTGACCCAGAGCGTGAGCGTATCTCACTAGGCGTTAAGCAAATCGAAGCTGATCCTTTCAATAACTACCTAGACGCAAACAAAAAAGGTGCTATTGTTAAAGGTAAAGTGACTGAAGTTGACGCGAAAGGCGCAACTGTAGAGCTAGCTGAAGGCGTTGAAGGTTACATCCGTGTAGCTGACATTGCTCAAGAGCGCGTAGAAGATGCAACTTCTGTTGTTTCTGAAGGTGACGAACTAGAAGCTAAATTTGTAGGTGTTGACCGTAAGAACCGTGCGATCAGCCTATCAGTTAAAGCTATCTTCGAAGCTGAAGAGAAAGAAGCGCTAGAGAAGCTTAAGAAAGAAGAGCCTGCATTCGAAAATGCAATGGCTGCAGCTTTCAAAAATGCTCAGAAAGACTAATTTTTAAAGTCTAAACAAGAAGGGCACTTTTGCCCTTCTTTTTTACCTTAAGGAAACGTTATGACAAAGTCTGAATTAATAGAAAAACTTGCTGAACAGCATGCGCATGTTCCTGTTAAAGATGTAGAAAATGCAGTAAAAGAAGTTTTAGAACAAATGGCAGGTTCGCTGTCTGGCTCAGATAGAATTGAAATCCGTGGCTTTGGCAGTTTCTCTCTACATTACCGTTCACCTAGAACAGGTCGTAACCCTAAAACTGGTGAAACAGTAGAGTTAGACGGTAAATATGTACCACACTTCAAGCCTGGTAAAGAGTTAAGAGATCGCGTTAACGCTAGTATTGAAGGCTAATTGGAGAAACCTAGTTTGGTTCGAGTTGTAAAAAAAGGACTGTTGTTAGTGTTGCTGTTGGTGGCTTTTGTTGTTGGTACACAAAATCCAAACCTTGTAGAGGTCAACTTTATTGTTGCAAGTGCTGAAATGCCGTTGGCGACACTATTAAGCTTATGTCTTTTTACTGGTATTTTGGTAGGACTTTTGATTAACCTTTTATCTTTGGTAAGGCTTAAACAAAAAAATCGTCAATTACATAAGGCAAACAACTTACTACTGACTAAAAATCAAAACCAGTCATGATAGAGCTTTTGTTCTTGTTGCTTCCTGTTGCTGCGGCTTACGGCTATGTAATGGGTAAAAATAGTGCTAAGAATTTAGCGCATGAGCAAAATAGAAAAATCACATCAGAATATAGTAAGGGACTAAAGTTTCTTCTCGATCGTGAAGAAGATCAAGGTCTTGAACACTTAATTCAGCTGCTAGAAGTTTCAGCTGACTCCGTTGAACACTATTTGACACTCGCTACTCTGTTTAGAAAGAGAGGGGAGTTGGATAGAGCAATTAAAATCCATGAACTATTAATTGAACAACCGAATCTTGATACCGAGTTGGTGAAATCTTGCCGACTTGAATTGGCGCAGGATTATGTGATGGCCGGATTGTTAGACAGTGCAGAGTTAAACCTCGTCGTATTGATTAAAGCCGGTTTTGAAGATGCAAGAGAGCCAATTATTCAGTTGTACTCTCAAACAAGGGATTGGGAGAAAGGCATTAATATGTATGAAGCCTACTCCGACTTGTTTATAGATAAAAATAGTTGCTCTGCTATTGCGAATTTTTATTGTGAGTCTGCGTTGGAGTCAAACGATATTTTGTTGTTGGACAAAGCAACCAAGTTAAATCATCAAGCAATTAGACCACTGTATGAGCTAGGGTTAGATGCTTTTAACCGTCAAGACAATGTTAAAGCAATTTACTATTGGCGAAAACTACTCTCAGAATATCCTCAAATAGCACCTCTAATAATCAATGACCTACAAACTTGTTATAAATCCCTCAATATCGCATTGGAATATTATGAGTTAATTGAAGAGCTGCTACCAAATAGTGGTGTCACGATTAAAATTAAACACTGCCAAGGTTTGATTGAGGCCGGTAAAACTGCGACAGCAATAGAGTTTCTAACAGATAGCTTAAAGAGAGAGCCATCTATTAGAGGCTTTAGTTACTTACTGCAATTGTTAAGTACTAAAAACGCAAAAATACAGGACGTGCTGGGTGAGATTGATCACCTGGTAACTTCGTATATCGCGACAAAACCTGACTACCAATGCCATAAATGTGGCTTTACTAGCCATAAACTATACTGGTTGTGCCCATCTTGCAAAACATGGGAGTCAGTCGTTCCAAATCGTGGTTTAGATGGATACTAGATTTTCTTGATTCTTTTTGAATAAAAGTAAGGTAATTATGTCAAACATTGAACTAAAAAAAGTGCTAATTGCGTTGGACTATGATGACGAAAGTGCGGCATTAGAATTTGTTTCTCAACTGTCTCCGAATGAGTGTCGTCTTAAAGTTGGCAAAGAAATGTTTACCTACTTTGGGCCTCAATTCGTTAAAAAACTTGTCGATCTTGGGTTTGATGTATTTCTAGACCTTAAATTCCACGATATTCCGAACACGGTAGCAAAAGCGGTAACAGCGGCTGCTGAATTAGGTGTATGGATGGTGAATGTGCATGCTAGTGGCGGAACAGAAATGATGTCAAAGGCGAAAGAAGCCTTAGCACAGTACGGTGACAAAGCGCCTCTTTTGATTGCAGTGACTGTTCTGACAAGTATGGATCAAGCACAATTAAGTAAGCTGGGTGTAGAGAAAACACCGCAAGAACAAGTTTTGTATTTGGCTAAACTTGCAAAAGAGTCTGGTTTAGACGGCGTGGTTTGCTCTGCACAAGAAGCAGAATCTTTAAAAGCAGAGCTGGGTGATGCGTTTAAGTTAATTACACCGGGCATAAGACCTGCTGGCAGTGATGCTGGAGACCAGAAACGTATTATGACCCCAGAAAAAGCAATTGCAGCTGGGAGTGATTATTTAGTTATTGGTCGCCCAATAACTAAAGCAGACGATCCTGCGCAGGCACTCAGAGCTATCAACTCAAGCATTGCTTAATTGTCATTTCAATTCATGCCAATGTATAAACACATACATTGGCATTCAAAATCTAAACACGCCTTTCTAATTTTTATCTATCGCTAATCTAAATACTTACTTCCTACGTATTGAGCATTGTTTAATAGCGTTATCGAATGGGTATTAAGACACGATGAAAACAGCTCTCTATTGGTTCACGGAAGATCTGCGTATCAATGACAATATTACGTTAAATGCTACATTGTACGCATGTGACAAGATATTGTTTGTTTTTGTTTTAGATGAAAGCTTACTAAAACCGACTAACTACAATCACGCACAGCTAGGTGTGAGTAAATTACGGTTTATAAAAGAGTCCTTGCTGGACCTATCAGAGCAGTTGCAGCAGCTTGGTTACGAGTTACTTGTTTTACGTGGTGATACAAAGGCTGTTTTAAAAAAACTGGTAAGCACTTTTGATGTTGACGTAATTGGTTGCCAATACTCAAGCGGGTTACAAGAGAGGCAAAGCCTATCAAGCTTAAAAGCGCAGCTGCCTGAAGTACGTTTTATATGCCAAAACAATAATCTACTGTTTGGTAGCAAACAAATTGAAAGTAATGCGCTGAGCGGGTCGTTTTCTAAGTTTCGTAAGAAAACTGCGCATACTTTGGTGTATGAGCCAGTTGACAGTGCGCTCTCTGATACGCTTCCTATGCCAATAAATAGCAGTGCGGTTAGTCTTGAGCAGTGGGACTTGAACGAAGAAACAAGTGGATTGCAACACAAAGCTGCCTTTCGAGGAGGCGAATTGCAAGCGCATTGTTTGATAGAAAGATATTTTCAATCAAATGCAGCTTTACGATATAAAGAAACGCGTAATGAGTTAGACGGTTACGACAACTCCACCAAGTTTAGCCCATACCTAGCGTCGGGCAACATATCTCCCAGGCAAATAGTCGCGCGTTTAAAACGTTTCGAACAAATACACGGTGCTAATGACTCAACATATTGGATATTTTTTGAGTTATTGTGGAGAGAGTTTTTTCACCATAAAGCGATGATGAAAGGGAGCAAGTTGTTCGAGTTTTCTGGGGAGGTGGGTAAGCGCCCTCTGACCACGTACTATCCGCAGCGATTTTTAAGCTGGTGTCATGGAGAAACTTACTACCCATTGGTAAATGCATTAATGAGAGAGTTAAACGCGACGGGATTTATGTCGAACCGTGGCCGGCAAATAGTAGCCAGCTGTTTAGTCAATGAACTGCAAATAGATTGGAGATATGGCGCTGCATATTTCCAACAACAGCTCATAGATCATGATGTCGCCTCCAATTGGGGGAATTGGCAATACATTGCGGGGGTGGGTGATGACCCAAGAGGGGGAAGACACTTTAATATCGACAAGCAAACAGCAATGTACGACCCAGAAGGAGAGTTCGTTCGCAAGTGGTTAATCAATAACCCTAGTGTTAATATGGAAGTCGATATGGTCGACTGGCCTCAAGAGGTTTAATGTCGTGCCCGTAAATATTGTCTGGTTGAAAAGAGATCTTAGATTGACTGATCACCAAGCATTATTTAGCGCCGTGCAACATGAGGAACCCGTTCTCCTTTTCTATTGTTTTGAACCTATTGCCCTACGTGACAAGCACTCATCAATGCGACACTTTCAGTTTATCGCACAGTCGTTGCTTGATATTAAGTCGAGGTTGCCTGATGGTGCGCTTTATTGTGCATATGGAGAGTGCTTGGCAGTATTAGAGCAAATTCAAACATCTGTGGGCATTAATAAGGTTTTTAGTCATCAAGAAATTGGCCTTTCGTATACATTTGAGCGAGACAAACAGGTTGCAACATGGTGTGAGTCAAAAGGTATTGTCTGGCATGAGTTCCCACAAGGTGCTGTAGTTAGGGGGCTTCGCGCTAGAACCAATTGGGACAAAAATTGGCAAAAAACGATGCGTGATTCAGTACTTGATGTGGATATCCAACAAGTGAATTTTTTCAATGAAACGCATAGATTTAATAATCATGTCGGTTTGGATTTTTTTATTCGCGTACAAACAAATAGCGTGTTTCAAACAGGAGGGGAAGGGATTGGGCGACAGGTTTTAACGTCTTTTTTTGAAAATAGGGGTAAGGAATATGCGTATTCTCTGTCGAGTCCAGAAAAGGCTGTAGAGCATTGCTCTCGGCTTTCAACCTATCTCGCTTGGGGAAATTTGAGTCTACGGCAAGTCTATCAAGAAGTACTCAAAAACTGGAAAAAGCCATATTGGCGTAAAACACTTATTGCTTTTACTTCAAGGCTCCACTGGCATTGCCATTTTATTCAAAAATTTGAAAGTGAGTGTGACATGGAGTTCAGATGTGTCAATCGAGCTTATGAAAATATGCCTAGAGTCACAGGGAAAGCAGAGCATGAGAGGCTTGAAGCATGGAAAAGCGGTAATACTGGGGTCCCAATGGTTGATGCCTGTATGAGAAGCTTGATAGCAACTGGTTACCTAAATTTTCGTATGCGCGCGATGCTAGTGAGTTTCTTGTGTCATCATTTAGAGCTGGATTGGCGCGCGGGGGTTGCCCATTTGGCGAGGTTATTTCTAGATTTTGAACCTGGGATACATTACAGCCAATTTCAAATGCAAGCAGGTGTTACTGGCATCAATACAATTCGAATCTATAACCCTGTAAAACAAGGCGAGGACAAAGACCCTGATGGCCACTTCGTTAAAAAGTGGGTTCCTGAGCTATCGGACATACCTGCGCCGCTGGTACACAGCCCGTGGACGCTGACTGAGATGGAGCAGATGATGTATGGCATTGAACTTGGCGTCGATTACCCCTTACCAGTTGTGGATCTAAAAGAGAGCTATTCAAAAGCCCAAACATTACTTTGGCAGTGGAAAAAGCGTGATGATGTAATCAGCGAGGCAAAGCGCGTGCTTGCAATTCATGTTAGGTAATTGCGATGCATAAAAAGCTTAAACTACCGACAAAAATATGTGTTTGTTGTCAAAGGCCGTTTTCATGGAGAAAAAAGTGGCAAAGAGATTGGGAAAACGTGAAATATTGTTCTAAGCGTTGTGCAGGGAACAGTAAAAAAGGGGCAAACTAGAAAATGGCAGATGAGTATAAAACGCTTAGGCTTATCTTAGGCGACCAGTTGAATGCCAGTCATTCTTGGTACGCAAGTAAAAATGAAGACACACTTTATGTAATCGCTGAGTTGTATCAAGAGACGAGTTATGTAAAGCACCATGTTCAAAAGGTGTGTGCGTTTTTTGCAGCGATGCAGGCATTCAGTCAAGCGTTGATGAAAGCTGGACATAAGGTTTCTTATTTGACTTTGGATGATACAAAGGGTTACACGCAGCTGCCTGAGTTACTCAATAGTCTAATCGAGAAGCATAACGTAGCGTTATTTGAATATCAGTTACCAGACGAATATAGGCTTCGCTCTCAATTAAGTGAATTTCGAAACAAACTCAATATTGACTGCAATGCATATGAAACTGAACATTTTTACCTGTCAGATAGTGAGTTGGGCAACTATTTTAAAGCGGGTAAAAAGCATCGATTAGAGGCGTTTTATAGAAAAATGCGCACTAGGTTTAATGTTTTGATGGAGGGCGAACGTCCCCTTGGCGGTGAGTGGAACTTTGATAGTAAAAACCGCAATAAGTTGAAGCAAAAAGATTTGTCAGAAGTGCCAGAGCCGCTTGTGTTTGCGAATGATGTAAGTGAGATAAAAGAAAGGCTCGAGCGGCACAATGTTAGTACTTTTGGCACATATCACGAACAGCTTTTATGGCCTATTAATAGAGTACAAGCAAGAGAGTTAGTTTTGGCATTTTGTAAAACTCAGTTGTCGAAGTTCGGCTTTTTTCAAGATGCGATGACATGTAACGCTGACGATATGTACACAAAAAAGCAATGGAGTTTGTATCATTCTCGGCTTTCTTTTGCATTAAATAGCAAGATCATCAGTCCAGCCTATGTCGTGGAGACAGTCATTGGTTATTATTATGACCATACTGATGAAGTCGATATCGCACAAATTGAGGGGTTTGTTCGCCAGATTATCGGTTGGCGGGAGTTTGTGCGGGGCATCTATTGGGTAAACATGCCAGAGTATGGTCAGTTAAATACGTTAGGGGCTGAACGTGAATTACCGGATTGGTTCTGGACCGGTGAGACAAAAATGAACTGTCAAAAACACGCTATTCGGCAATCCTTAGATTACGCCTACGCTCATCATATTCAAAGGCTTATGGTGACAGGTAACTTTTGTTTGATAGCTGGTATCGACCCGAGGCAAGTCGATGACTGGTATTTAGGAGTGTACATTGATGCCATTGAATGGGTGGAAATGCCCAATACGAGAGGTATGAGCCAGTTTGCTGATGGCGGTATTGTAGGTTCTAAAGCGTATGCTGCGAGTGGTAACTACATCAACAAAATGAGTGATTACTGCAGTTCGTGTCACTATGACATTAAATCCGTTGATAGCCAAAATGCGTGCCCTATGAATTCTATGTATTGGCATTTTATGACAAGGCATGAAGCAGCGTTTTCTAAAAATCCTCGCAATAAGATGATCTATTCAAGCTGGAACAAAAAGCTGCCAGAGCAAAGAGAGAAAACTCTCTCGAGGGCAATGACTTATCTAAATTCTTTGGCAGATTTGTGATCACTGGTGCTCAAAGTAAATTCTGTACGTACTTGACCAAATCGGAAAATCGACATGGGTCGCGTAACAGATAAAATCTTGAGCATCTGTATTACTCACGTCTAATAAATATTGTAGTTTTTTCATTTGGCTTTGTTCCAATTTGCTGTGTGCAAAGTTATTTTCTAGCGAGGTGACGTTTAAGTTTGGAAACTCTGGAAAGCGTTCGGTCCACATGTCACTGGCTCTAAGTTTACCTTCCTCAACCTTTTGATTGTTGTGATAGCAACCAATGTTCACGGTACTACAACGATCAATCTGCTTTTCAAGTAGAACTAACATAGTAAGCTTCTTAACAGGGTTTTTAATGGAGAGGCTTGTAGAGCTGCAAGGACTATTTTGGTTCAATGGGTTGACCACTTCATCTGGGTTATTAAATACAAATGTGACATTGCAATCATGTGTTGGAAGCGGGTCGAACACGAGGCCAGAATTACTAGGGGAGTAGGTACTAAATGATTCTAAAAACCCGTTTGTCGAATATTCTTTAGAAACGCCAAGCGTAAACGCCTGTGACTCGAGTTTACTGTCACGGGTAATGTTTGTTGGCGATTCAAAGTTTTCAGGGTGGGGGTGAGTATAAAATTGGACAAATGGTACTGCGCCGGCCTCTCGTTTAATCCCAGATTTACTAATCAATGCAGTTTCTTGCAAAAAATTCGGGTCGCTCTTATTTTGACGCAAAATGTAAATACAAAATACCTCGTCGACGCTGAACTTTAAAAGCGTTTTGGCTGCATAATAAAGCTGTGCTTTTTTATCCTGTTCCTGAGGGTGCGCACGAGGGGTTTTTATTTCGTCAGAGATTAAGCGCTTTAATTGCGCATGACTTTTCGCATGCTGTTTAAGGTACTGAGCAAACAGATGAACAACTTGTCTTAATTGGCTTATTAATGACGGTGGTAAGTGAGGGGCTAGCTTTTCGATTAGAAGCGATAAAGCTTGCGTTCCAGGTAGTTCAATCAGAACGTCAAGCCCGTTGCTAGCTTTACATGCAGCAAAAAACCGTTGGCTATTAGAACGGTTGTAGTCCAGTAATCTTGAAAACCCTCCGATGGTGCTAGCTTGTTCACAGAGGCTAGAACGCACTGCGATAAATGTTTTTTGGATCCTTTCACCTAGTCGCGTCAGCTCAGTTTTGTCTTCTTGATTCAGTCCCATATACCAAAAGTGCTATCTTCTTAATTTACCTTAGGTTACATGGGACTGATGGGATTGAAAAGTCCTCAATCGCTAATTTGTACTCATATTAGTTACAAGTGCCGAGTTTTTTCCACGGCCCCCATTGGCCGGACTCAGAAGGGTTTTCACCCTGAACCCACCAATTAGCCTCATAGATATTTCCAGCATGTGCGACTCGATCACCTTTTAAATACACTGCTGTCGCTGACCATGTAGGTAACCCATTACAGCCCGTAGAACCATCCCGCACCGAAACCGTCTTGCTAATTGTATCTGATTGGCCATCTCTGTTACTGACACGCAGCTCAATTGTATATTGGCCAGCTTGTGCGTAAGTATGGGTCGGTGAATTCTCAGTGCTAGATTTACCGTCTCCAAAATTCCAGCTGGAGCCTGTGCTACCCGTACTGTTGTTTTGTAATGAGACACTTAACCCGTTAGTGGATACCGCAAAGTCTGCTTTTATATCTGAGGAGCCATCACAGTCTCTACCTTTTCGCCAAACATTGCTATACAGGTCTGGCTGAGCACCTTGTGACCACCAAATTGCCTCGTATACAGTGCCATTGAATGACACTTTTTCACCAGGTGCATAACTCTTTTGAGCGTCCCAGCTAGGCGCACAATCTGGTGGCGTGCCGATGTTGACAACTTTTGACGTGCTACTTGTTTGGTTTTTAGTATCCGTAACAGTAAGTGTGACATTGAAGTTACCAGCTGTAGCATAATCGAAGCTTGGGTTTTGAGCTGATGATGTCGCGTTACCTTGACCAAAATTCCACTGATACTGAGTGATACCCTTGTCATCCGTAGATTGGTTAGTGAAATTAGCGACTGTGCCACTGACTGAATAAGTGAAGTTAGCGACAGGCGGGTTGTCAGTAGGGTTGTCGCCTATCCCTGTTTTTTGCTTGATCCAATCTAGGTAACTGGTGGTACGTGTAAATGCAGTTGCACCTTGACATGCGATGCCCCAACTGACGGTACCGATACTATAGAAGTCATTACCGACTCTCACTGCATATGGACCACCACTGTCGCCGTTACATGCTGAACGGCCACCTTCGCCACCACCACACACGACGGAGCCTGGAATAGAAAAGTTAAGCAGTGAACTACAACTACTATTGCTGATCACAGGAAGCTCCGCTTCTCTTAATACATCGCTAGGTCGTCCACGATTTGAAGTGAGGCCCCAGCCCGAAACAGTGACATAATTACCAACGTTAGCGTATTGGGATTCTATTGCAGTGGTAGGCAGTTTAGCCGGTGTATACTGATTGGGTGCAGGTGACGCCAGTTTTAGTAACGCAATATCGTAACCCGAACGGATCCCATTTGCGCCACGCCAACGCTCATGATTGATAATCTGAGATACACGCAGTGTCTGCCCGTCACCACGACTGATAGAATGTGCGCCAACACGGACCGTAAGACTGGCGGTAGATGCACTATCTAGGCAGTGTGCCGCGGTCAATACCCAGTCTGGACTAATGAGTGTACCACCGCAACCTTGTCTACCATTCATTAGTAGTGCGACTTGATATGGTCTTGAATATGCTGGGGTTTCAATCCCGCCGACGACACTTGGCGTCACGTCGGTGTTGCTGCTTGCAAAAGCGCAAGAGCTTATCGCCGTAAGCGCAGATAGTATTATTTTAACCTTTTTCATGATGTATCTTTCCTTTATTAGCTCGAAAATGAGCAGGTATACAAATAATCTGAGATACGGTTGGGATTCAATAGTTGGGTGAAAAATAAACACTGGTAAGATGAGGTGATTTTCAGCTCAGCGCTGAGCTATATAATTGTTCCAAAAGAATATTGTTGTAACATAATATTTACAGTTGTATCTGATTTAGAAAGAAGAAAATATCTGTCCAAAATGTGTAGGGAGGTGTGACTTGGCTTTGAAGTAAGCGAGTCATAAAATAAACTCGCTTTACATTTTGATTCTTATTTTATTTAAAAGCTATATCTTGCAGAAAGTTTCCAGTTGCGAGGCTCGCCCCATGTTACGGACCCACTCCACGGTGCGATATCATTGTGATAGCTTTTATCAAATACATTATCAACGTTTAGCGAAACGCTTAATGAGTCTGTCACATCGTACCTAGCCATTAAATTGAATAAGGTAATAGAACCATGATCACGGCGTTCACGACCTTGGATGTTAGGCCTGCCACTTTCAACCCAGTAGCCATCTTTCCAGTTCATACCAAAACCAACAGTCAACCCTTCGACAAAGTCTGACGGTTGGTATGTTGTATATAGGTTGAATAGCTGTTTAGGAATATCAGAGTTTAGTTGCTCACCATCTTGATCTTCTGTTTTAGCATAAGAGTAACCTGTATAAACATTAAACCCTGGCGATACTTCTCCACTGAGTTCCAATTCAAGGCCACGGGTTGTTCCAGTATCAACCACGATTGTTGGGTTTATACGGGTGCCTTCAAATCTGAAGCGACGGTCAAAAGCAGGGTCGTCTATTGCTTCGTTCATTTTGTTGGATTCGAAGATTGCAAAAGAAAAGTTGAGTAAGCCTATTTCAGCTTTCAGTCCTGCTTCAAGGCTGTCGCCAATAATCGGACCATGAAGCTTCATGTTTTTGTCATATTCTAGCTGGGGTTCAAATGCATCGGAGTAGCTTGCATACACACTATACTCATCATTAATATCATAAATTATGCCGGCATAAGGTGTGGTTTCTGTCTCTACTTGCTTTACAGTGTGCTCGCGTACATCTACGCCATTTTGTTCTTCGTTCTGGCCAAACTCTTTATATTCCCAGTCGGTTCTTCTTGCACCGATAATGGTCTTTAGGTTGTCAGTAAGAGATAGTCGAGTTGCAAAGTAAATACCACTGCTGACATGAGTTTCGAGCCTATTTGGGTGAGTATCATTAAATGGGTAATGAGGAATGTCACCAGTCCATGTGAAGTAATTTATTTTATCAATATCACCAATTTGAACTTCTTCTTGATTATGCTCATTACCAATGTATGTTCTTTCGCGGTCAAAGCTGTTGTAGCCAACAATGAGGTCATGTTCTTGCCCAAGAAACTCGAAGTTGCCTTGTAAGTTGACGTCAAAAGTTCTTTGAACATCTTTAGAGCTACTAATTACGGCACTCATGCCAAAACCATCATCAGTAAATCCATCTTGATTATAATAGCCATTCTCATAAAGGAAGAAGAGCTTACCACCTTCCATATCTATGGTGTTGTATGTGGCGATTGAGTTTAATTGCCAGCCATTGTCGAAGCCGTGGCTGAGCGATGCGAAGTAGGTATTTTCTTCCAGTGGCCAACTACTATTTTTAGCAGTTAATCCCGTGTCGCTTCTTTTAGGGTTGAATAGACTGCCGTCTGCATAGTAATAGGGCGCTGCGTGAGAATTAATAACACCACGAGACGCTGTATCGGCATACTCATAACCAACACGAATGAGTGTTGTGTCAGTTAGATCACCTTCAGCCGTTGCATAAATAGACGTTTTTTCTTGTCCATATCTATCGACAAATGAGTCTCTGTCGTAATGTGCCGCTGCTATTCTGCCTCGGATGCTACCGTCATGACTTAACGGCGTGGAGATATCTAACTCAACTCGATCATTATTCCAACGACCCGTCATCACACCAATGTGGCCTTTTAGTTCCTTACTCACAGCACGCTTTCGCACCAAATTAATTGTGGCTGTAGGGGAGCCGACGCCCGTCATTAAACCATTTGCACCACGCAAAATTTCAACACGCTCGTAGGCAATAGAGTCGCCGTTAATGTCGGCTCTTCGACCACCAGGAAACTGTTGAACGCCATCAATTTGAATAAGATTGACATTGTCACCACGAACAATAAATTGCGTACGGTCGTGACTACGGCCACTATTGGCATAAACACCAGTCGTGTGTTGTAACACATCTTTAATATTGATTGATTTCCAATCTTCTAATTGTTGTTGAGTAATAACGGATACCGATTGCGGCGTTTCCTTTAGTGATAAAATCATCTTAGTTGCAGATTTAGTTGCAGCGTCTGAATAGTTACCGACTGTTGAAGCCGTCACATAGATACGCTCAATCTCATTAGCAGATTGAACCTCGTCTGAGGCCAACTCGGCAAAGGAATGTGTACTCGCGAGCACTGTTGATAATGCGATAGAAATCGGCCCTAGGCGAAGAGAGGGACGTTTTTTAAGAGAAGTTCGAAGTTTTGAATTGTCCATAAAACCCTATTCCAGAAGAACAAAAAAAGCTGCAATAAACAGCGCAATCGATGTCAGTTATTCAATAGATTGAAGTTAGAGTAATTGTACCAATCTGGGGTCGCAACTGATAATGGTTTGCATTATCGTTATAGGTAGTTCAAAGTCAAGACATATTGAGAAGAGAAAAAGTAATAATTGGTATATATTAAGTTTTTAATAATTATAAGCTTTTTTAATTAAACTTTGTGTTTCTAGCGTCGTCTAAAATAAACACTTATAACAAAACCAAATTATTGATGCTTGGAATATGCGTTTTGCATTTATTTGCACTTAGGCTAAATGCTGGTTTATTTTTACTTTAAGCAACTAAAATTAGCCGCGTGAGAGGGTGTGCTCGTCGGTTTTATTTCGGTTAAATACTGAGTGTCTTGAAGGCCCGTCACAAGTATTTTAAGTCAATGGTTGTTTTTTGAACTCTCTTTGTTAGTCTTGTAATGCTACTTTATATAGTACCTAATTTATTACCTAACTATAATTATAAGAAGACAAGCTATGGGAGATCTCTTTCTAAAGCAGCGTGAAAAATGGTGGGTTTGGATCGTATGGGGAGTTATAGGGTTATTATCAAGCAAGCTATTGTTATCATTATTAGACAATACGTGGTTGGTTTTGTTGGCGCCGATCACCATTTTGATAATTTTGACTGCTTGGATGAACTTTAACCGTCGATTTGATTTCATCAGAGCGCTGAAGATATTGATGTTGGTAGGGACCATATCTTTGATACCGCTTTTTGAACAGCGATGGAACAGCTGGGATCAGATGATACATATTGCTGTAGAGTCTGGTACTTTACTCATTTCTTTACTGACAATTAGCATCTTGTTTGCTTTGCTGGCCAAACGGCCAAAGCAGTATTATTGAGTATATATGTGGTGCAATAACAATTGCGAAATAGTCAAAAAAATACTTTACATAAGTATTATTAGCAATTATTATGCGCGCCAACAACGGAGAGATGGCTGAGTGGTTGAAAGCACCGGTCTTGAAAACCGGCATACGTTAATAGCGTATCTAGGGTTCAAATCCCTATCTCTCCGCCACCTCATTCTCAAAACCGCCTAACGGCGGTTTTTTTCGTTAGGAGAGTTCAATGGCCCAAAATGTTGTTAAACATTGTTCACTATGGATTGTCTTTAGTTTTTTCTATTTGAGCGGATTGCAAATGGCTGTAATCATGTCAATTGACGGTCAAACTGAGCCAACACTATGGCAAACCCTTTTATATACATTTTTGTACAATGTGCTGATAGGGCATTTAGTTACAAAGTATGAAAAGTTATGGCCATTCCTTGCCTCGATTGTGATTTCAGTATTTGGCATCATAGGCTTTGGGGTGTTCTTTGGCGACAAACTCGCAGGATACAGCAATGAGCTGTTAATTGGCCTTGTGCTTTCCCTACCATTTGCAACATTCCTAGTAAATAAACTTAAATCTCGACATCAAGAACAGCAATCTTAATTCTTTTTAACTTATAGGGTATCGTTTTGAACCGCGCCCTATAAGTTATGTTTTCACTGTGCTACACTGCGCGTCCTTTTAAGCTGATAAATAAAGTGAATTTGATATGTCAGATTTATTCAATACGGACGCAGGTAAAGCGAGCTATGGTATCGGTCTACAAATGGGTGAGCAATTAAAAGCTAATCCTTTTGAAGGTCTTGATTTAAACGCAGTATTTGAAGGCATGAAAGATGCTTACACAGGTGGTGAATTCCGCGTTGAGATCCCTGAGATCCAAGCTGCTTTCGAAAAAATTAACAGCGAAATCCAAGCGCGCCGTGAAGAAGAAGCAAAAGTACTAGCCGCAGAAGGTACAGCTTTCTTAGAAGAAAACGCAAAGCGTGCTGAAGTAACTGTGACTGAGTCAGGTTTACAGTACGAAGTAGTTTCTACTGGTGAAGGTGATAAGCCAGCCGCTGATTCTACAGTACGTGTACACTACCACGGTACACTAATCAATGGTACAGTTTTTGATAGCTCATATGACCGCGGTCAGCCAGCTGAATTCCCAGTAAATGGTGTAATCAAAGGTTGGACTGAAGCACTACAGCTTATGACTACAGGCACTAAATTGCGTCTATACATTCCACACGACCTAGCATATGGCGAGCGTGGTGCAGGTGCTTCAATCGCGCCTTACTCAACTCTAATCTTTGATGTTGAGCTTCTAGAAATCCTTTAATTGAAAGCTTGCTTTTAATTAATACTAATACCCAGCAAAGGCTGGGTATTTTTTTGTGGAATTTTACTGATCGAAAAACTCATATAGCTCAGATAGGGCATTTTTTTGATCTGTATCTTTTGCTGAAAACTCTAAGCCGTAGTAGGTGTATTCACTATTTTTATCTTCTTTACGAACGACACGGGCGGTGATTTTCATCGGTGCTTGGTCCATGTACTCTTTGTAGTTCTTTCTAGGTAAATACATCACTAGCATAACCGCAGAGTCAATATCTAGCTCCTGATTTAACTGCTTACTGAGTCTTATTCCGCAACCAACGCAACTAAGCTCTCTAGTAATGGTGGAGTAGTCTTTGTCATCTTGCGATATTTTAATTTTAACCTTAGCTTCGAGTCGATCTGAACGCCTCTTTTCATGTTTTTTCTGAACTAAGCCGTCATCTTCGTCAAAATGGAAGCCATCCATTAAGCTATTTACAAGTTCGGAAGTCTGATACAAGTCTCCGCCAATCATGGACACCATTTGTGCCTTTTCCGCATTTTGCTGAAGTGATGAAAACAGATGTTGAAGCTTTAATTGCATCTCGAGCATTTGATTGCTTTGTTCATCTGAACGGTGTGCAATTTGGTCGTTAGCATCAATAATACTCTCGATGGTTGTTGTCATCGCTCGAAGCGCTTGGCCACTTTCATCTGAGCGGGTTTTACTCACATCTACCTGATGGATAATATCTGTCATCAACCTAATGACATCGCCTACTTTATTAGTTAGTTGGGAGATGACGTTTCTTATTTCATCAGTAGAATTAGCCGTTCTTTGCGCGAGGCTGCGCACCTCGTCTGCTACAACAGCGAAACCACGGCCTTGTTCTCCTGCTCGAGCGGCTTCAATGGCGGCATTGAGCGCGATCAGTGCCGTTTGGTCTGCAACGGTTGATATGGCATCTGTTACCGACTCGATTTCTTCACTGGCTGTTTTCAGCTCCTCAACCCCTGCAGACGCTAATGTAACAACATCGACGGTTTTATTCATTTCATCTAAATTGCTATTAACCGCAGCAATGCCGGTATCAGCTTGTGTTTTTGCTTGTTCGAGGACTGTTTGGCTTTGTTCAATTGCTTGCCCAGATTCTACTAGTAAGTCCATAAAGGATTCAATGACCCGCATAACCTCTGAATAACTGGAGTTTTCGTTCTTGGCAACGGTAGAGATTTCGGTAGCAATCGCGGCGACTTGATGCGCTGAGTGACCAACTTGTCTTGATTGTCTCCGAACAGTAGAAATAGTGGAAGAGAGCGAAAGAGTCATATGATTAAAGCTCTCGGACAGTTGATTAAGCTCGTCGTTTGAGCGAATGACAAAGTAGTCTGTTTGGGTTTTAAAATCTCCAACAGAAATATTTTTGGCGCGTGCAAGCAATGACTGAACACGGTTTTTCAATTTGTTACTAAATACGACGCTTATTGTGCCCGCAATTATGATGGTTAGAATTGAACTGATAGCAAGGACGATGAACATGTTTGAAAGCGCGCTTTGTGTATCATCAATCCCTTGTTTCGTAACATCTGTAACGTGTTGATTCATGGCTTGTAGTTCATCAAAAATCGTCGCCGTTAATGGTTTTATCACTTTTCTTAGGTGGTTATTTGCGAAGTTGGACTCTTCACTGGCTTGCTTTTCAAATGCGCGAATAGTAATTGGTGCGAGCTTTTCCCTTTCTTCGCTGTAAGCATTCCAATACTCTAATTGATCTTCGGTAAATAGGTCTTCATAGTCATCTAATATCGATACAAAAGCGTCGCTATTTTGAAACCAAGCTTGGTCAAAGCCATCGATGTTCTTTTGCTCCCGAGTCAATAAAAAAGCTCTGAGCTCAGAAATCGCGGTCGCAAAGCTAATTTCGGAGTCTACCAATAGTTTGAATAATTCGAACCTATCTTCATCTACGTCCTCTTCTCTTTCTATCTCTATCATTTGTGCTAGAAGCGCAACCATTGATTCTGTTAATGGGATAGCTTCGTTAACCAGCAATTTTACAGCAGGCTCATTATCGAGCGTATTGGCTATGTCAGAGATGACTTTTTGCTCATATTTTAATTGTTGCAAGTGGCCTTTTATGGTGTTGAGCTTTACCTCGTCAAACCCAGTTTCCTTTGCAAACTGCGCAAGTGCTTTAAAGTCACTATCGATATCTCGCCACGCTGTATTTCTCTGAGCGATAGCATTGTTTTTCGCGGTGTCATTACTACCAGTTATGATTTGCTCCTCTAGTGCAATCAGAGAGTCCAAGATATTCATTTTAAGGTCTGAATTAACGTTCACCAATGGAATAGACACAGAGGAAACTTGGGTGAAATTTTGTGCTAGTGTTCCAGTGCTTAAATAAACGAAAAAGTTACTGAATATCCCCAAGGATGTGATTACACCAAAAGCCAAGAGCATTTGCGCAGCGATACCTGGAACAAATCTAGAAATCATCATGTTGTTATGAGTGTCTCAGAGTTTGTATTAGCTATCTTAATTTAAGTTAAGTTTGTTAGTTTACCGAATTTACGAAACTTTTATTAAAATAGGCTAATTTTTTGATTTATTGACAAATATAGTCAATCCTTCGATAAGGTCAAAGTTTAACCATTAAAATTAACGTGTGTAAACAAACTGTTTCGGGGGATGAGTAATGGATTGTAAGAAGTTGGTTTTAGCCGCTTTACCTTTGATATTTTGTACTCAGCTACAAGCCAAAGATATGCCTGTGTTTGGCAATTTAGCGACACCTGATGTTGATGACATCGAGTACATAGATGAAGAAGAGCCATCGGATAGAGAAGTTCAATTAGGCAAAATGCTATTTTTTGATAATAGATTGTCAAAACACCAAAACCAATCTTGTGCAACTTGTCATAACCCAGAATTAGGTTTCAGTGATGGAGTAGCAAAGGGAATAGGAAGCGGCGGAGATATTCTTGGCCGTAATGCGCCACACCTATATAACTTGGCATGGTCTGGGATCTTCTTTTGGGATGGAAGGGCTGGCTCTTTGCAAGAGCAGGCGTTAGGACCGCTAGTCTCAGATGTTGAGATGCAAATGACACCGAAAGATGTCCTACAAAGGCTTGAAAAAGTATCGTTTTATAAAAAAGAATTCAAAGAGCTATACGGTGAGATGACGTTTGAGAATGTTGGTAAAGCAATTGCGGCATTTGAAATGACGATTGTAAGTGATGACTCGGCGTTTGATAAATATCTTGCCGGTCAAAAAGAAGCAATGTCAATGTCTGCGGTCAGAGGTTTGAAATTGTTTGTAGGTAAAGCTCGCTGTGTAAAATGCCATGATGGTGCAAACTTTACAGATGACAGCTTTCACAATATAGGCATTCAAAGTGGCGATGAAGGGCGCTTTGCCATCGACAAAAATAAAGAGTTAATGGGCGCTTTTAAAACCCCGGGGCTAAGAAACATTATCATGAGCGCACCATATATGCACGACGGTTCTCTAGCGAGCCTAGAGGAAGTGGTAGATCATTATGATAAGGGCGCGGTTAATGTCAAAAGCGTGAGTCCATTGATTGTTCCACTTAATCTAAATCCACAAGAAAAAGCAGATTTGATAGCGTTTATGGCAGCGTTGACTGATCCAGTTGTAATTGAAAGACCAATTTTACCGAATTAAGGAGTAGATATGAAAAAGTACGCAATGTTAATGGTGGCGGTTAGTTCAGTATTCTGTGTCGAAGCAGCGACGTTGACTGGTGAGCTTGAGTTTGTGAAAAGACCATCATTTGTAGGGGTTGTGTATGCAAAAGGAGGTGTTGGGCCTCAAAAGGCTGAATTAGATCAATCAAATAAAGTGTTTGATAAAAAAGCTGTAGTCATTGGCCCAAAAGGCGAAATCACTTTTAAAAACTCTGACGAGTTTCAGCACAACATTTTTGCAAATGACCCAAATTCAGGGGTTAAATTTGATGTTGGCTTAATGAATCAAGGGCAAACAACAAAAGTCTCGGCAGATTGGTCTGAAAATACGCTTACACGTATAGGTTGTAAGATACACCCCAAAATGCGTAGTTATATCGCGAATGTGAACTCAGATGCTTATCAAGTGCTGCCATTCAGTAAAAAACAAAAAGTATACCCAATTAAATTGGATGTAGGTTCTCATACTGAATTCGTGTTGCAAATACCTAAATATGACCCTGTGGAGTTGAAGTTGGGCAAGGGGCAAGAGACCAGTGTCGATGTTATGTACAAAGGTAAAAAGCGTGCGACTTTGAAATTGGCTCTTAACTAAGGCTTTTCTATGAAACGTATAATGGCATTACTTTGTATGAGTGCGCTTTTAAATGTGGGAACAGCTGGCGCGGATCCTTTTAAAGTATACCCTTTTAAGATCCCAGAAAAATACCAAGAAGCACTTAAAGACTATCGAACTAGTTGGCATCGTGTAACGGGCTTTGAGCACTCTGGACTTCATTGGCAGCAGTTTATTGTCGTTTTTTTGAATAAAGACGTCAGAGCTTACGAAAATAATTATTTGGAGTACCTTCGATATTACCAAGACTATGATGAAGAAGAAGAGGAAGAAGAATTAGCAGACCCTAAATTTAGAATGTATAAACCGGGTACTATTGTACTCAAAGAAAACTTTTCCTCTCAGTCGGGTGCACCGCATGATGCCTTAACAATTACTATGATGTTAAAAAGGGAAAAGGGCTACTCTGAAGGGTATGGAGATTGGGAGTATGTCCAGTTTGATAAGTTGGGAAATATAATATTGGCAGGTAAGGGGAGTGAGCCCGCTATTAAGCACACTTGCTCAAATTGCCATGCGAGTATTGCAGAAAGAGATTTTATATTCGCTAACTTTTACTCTAAGAAGAAATAGAGCTTGATTGCTGGGTAGTGAGTTTAAATCCAGTGCCCAGCAGTGAGAGTAAATAAGCTGTTTATATACCCTAATCAATCATTATCGACAATGTATTCTTTTGGAAACTAAAAAGTAATAAGTGGATAACTTTTATACTCAATCAAGATGCCAAATCGAGCATAATAATACGATAATGGGTACTGAGTACGATTAAGTTTTTTCACTTTAAATAATCATGTAATTTGCGCTAAGTTGGTAGAATGTTTTTAATTTGGCAATTATTAGCCATGCTGCAATTTTAAGTCTAGAGTATGTTGTATGACCTTATAAAGGTGAGATTCGTGCATGAGTTTATCAGCTAGACAAAAGCAATTGGTCCAGGAGAGCTTTGCAAAGGTTGAGCCTATTGCAGAACAAGCCGCAGAAATATTTTACAACACGCTTTTTCATTACGACCCGTCACTTAAAGCGCTTTTTAAGAATAGTATGAAAAGCCAAGGGCAAAAATTAATGGCCACATTAAAGGTGGCAGTTAAGTCGCTAGATGACCTTGATAGCGTGGTTCCAGTATTACAAAAGTTGGCCGAAAGGCACGTAACCTATGGTGTCAAAGCTTCGCACTTTACGCCAGTTGGCAATGCTTTACTCTATACATTAAAAAAGGGGCTGGGTGAAGACTGGAACCCAGAGCTAAGGCAAGCTTGGATAGAAGTAATACGTTTAGTCGCAACAGTTATGAAGAGTCACGCGTTCAAAAGCTAAATGCTAATTGGTCGTTATTAAGTTAATTAACGCTCTTTATATTTTGTTGCTTTTATTGGTATTAATGACTCTCTTTCTTTAGCTTTATACCTTTACAAAAATTCAATATAAGAAGCTACCTATTCATGTTATTAAAAAAGGGAATTTAATTTCTATACAACATGGAGAAGGTTATGTTTAAAAAAAGTTATTTAGCGGCATTGTCTGCATTGGCTTTGGGGTCAGTCGGTTTAAACGTGCTTGCTGCAGAGTCTTGCCCTAGGGTTGAAGGTTTCTATTCAACTTGGGATTATCCTGCCGGTGGTGAGCTAGACGTCAAAGACCTTGCAACAGATCAATTAACTCATATCATCGTTGCTTTTGCGTACCCTCGCGCAGATGGCTCTTTAGATACTACTGAAGCAGACCGATATATAGATGATATTGTAGAACACGCTCATGCAAACAACACCGGTGTAATGATCTCAGTTGGTGGAGCGGGGGTTGATTTTTTATCTATGGACGCTGCTGCAAGAAGTCGACTTGTTGACAATTTAGTTGCTTATGCTGAATTACATAAATTGGATGGTATTGATGTAGATTGGGAGGATTGGAGCACATACAACCAACCTAACCCAGTTGAAAGTGGTTATTTATTAAATTTGGTAAAAGAGCTTAGAGAAAAATTACCACAAAACCTAGAGGTTTCTGTTGATGTTCAAGCTGGTGGCTGGTCAGGCATCAATTTCCATAAGGACTTGGATGACCATGCCGATATAATTCGCTTTATGGCATATGACTACACAGGTGGGTGGGGTGGTTCACCCAAAAATCACCACGCGGCTTGGGAATATATTCATGGTGGTTTGGTAAATCCACACGAATGGAGCCAAAGCATGATCACTAAGTACGACGTATCTAAAACCAGTTTAGGCATACCTTTTTACAACAAATCCTTCCCTTTGGTTAGTGGGCCAGTTAAAACGCTTACTGCCCGAGAAATTGTTGAAACCATGGTACAAGGAGAAGACGTAGACTACAATCAAGGTGTGTATGAGCTTGATAATTATGTGCATTTTTGGGAAACGCCAGAGCTCCTAAAAACTAAAACAGATTTCGTTTCTGAGAATGGTTATCCAGGTATTTTTATTTGGGAATTACATCAAGATTCACGCGATGATGGCTATAAGTTATTAGATGTAATTGCTAGTGAATTGCCTAAGTGTCAACCGTGTGCAGCCAAGTGGCACCTTATCCTAGTGTATATAGCACAGGTGACGTAGTGAGCTTTGAGGGTAAAAACTGGCGCGTAAATGGTGGGCCTTTACATAGTGTAGCCCCACAAACGCTAGGGCATGCTCATAGATACACTGAGCTGGGCAGGTGCCAAAATTATGTTGTAAGTGGCAGTCTCTAACAGTGAACTTGTAAGACAAAGCGAAAACAAATAGCAACAAAAAAGCCCCATTAAGAGGGGCTTTTATATTTTAAATTACTATAAAATTAGTAAGTTGCGCTGCCTTTCGTACGAGGGAATGCGATAACGTCACGAACGTTACCCATACCTGTTACGTATGCGACTAGACGCTCAAATCCAAGACCAAAGCCAGAGTGAGGAACCGTACCATATTTACGAAGGTCTCTATACCAGCTGTAATCTTCTTTGTTCAAGCCCATTTCTTCCAAACGTGCGTCCAATACGTCCAAACGTTCTTCACGCTGAGAACCACCGATGATTTCACCAATGCCTGGCGCAACAACATCCATTGCCGCTACAGTTTTGCCATCTTCATTTTGACGCATGTAGAATGCTTTAATATCACGAGGGTAGTTCTTAATAACTACCGGCGCTTTAAAGTGCTCCTCAGCAAGGTAACGTTCGTGTTCAGATTGAAGGTCAACGCCCCATTCAACGTCAAATTCAAACTTTTTGCCAGACGCTTTTAGGATGTCAATTGCATCTGTGTAGTCAACTTGAGCAAAGTCTTTGTCTACAAAGCTCTCTAGTCTTGAGATAGCTTCTTTGTTGATACGCTGTGCAAAAAACTCCATGTCGTCGCGGCGCTCTTCAAGTACGGCTTTGAACACATACTTAAGCATGTTTTCAGCCAGACCTGCGATATCATCTAAGTCAGCAAATGCAACTTCAGGTTCTACCATCCAGAATTCAGCTAAGTGACGAGAAGTGTTCGAGTTCTCAGCACGGAATGTCGGGCCGAAAGTATAGATTTTAGACATTGCACTTGCATATGTCTCACCGTTCAACTGACCAGATACGGTTAAGAACGCTTCTTTTCCAAAAAAGTCTTCGTTGTAATCTACATCGCCTTTGTCAGTACGAGGTAGGTTATTCATATCAAGTGTTGATACACGGAACATTTCACCCGCACCTTCACAATCACTTGCTGTGATGATTGGTGTACTGATCCACATATAACCTTGTTCATGGAAAAATCTGTGAATTGCTTGCGATAAACAGTTACGAACACGAGTAACTGCACCGATCACGTTTGTACGTGGACGCAGATGAGCATGCTCACGTAAATACTCAATAGAGTGACGCTTTGCTGCCATTGGGTATGAATCAGGATTTTCTACCCAGCCAAGTACTTCAACTGAGTTAGCTTGAAGCTCATAGCTTTGGCCTTTGCCCTGTGACTCCACGAGGATACCAGTTACAGCTACTGAACAACCAGCAGTAAGACGAGTGACTTCTTCATAATTATTGAGCGAATTAGGTACTACTGCTTGAATAGGGTCAAAACAAGAACCGTCGTGGACGGCAAGAAATGAAATACCCGCTTTTGAATCGCGTCGTGTACGGATCCAGCCTTTAATCGTAACTTGGCTATCTACCGCAACGGTGCCTGCTAGTAGCTCCGTTATCGCTATGTGGCTCATCTTTACTCCAAAATGATTAATTATGTAAGGGCTAATATGCCCACTTGTTTTTGTCTATATATGCACGTAGATAGAAATTTCAATATACCTAAATGCAAAATCTGTTGTGACTCGCTTTTGTTTAACGAAATTTCGCTTGATTGTGTGTGAAGTCACGTAATCCGTATCTTACCCCTGATAGCGACATAAAAAAACTACCAATTGAAGGATATACCAAAAAATTTCTGTAAATGTTCACTCATTTTGTGAGGTGGCGCGTTATTGACCATCTTAGAGGCTGTGCGAAAGGGCTTTTTTGTGGCATTATAGTTGGGTTAATTAAAAAATAGTCGGAATGAAATTTCATTAAATGAAACAAGCTTTTATTCTAAGAGGTTTACCAGGTTCAGGTAAAACACATTACGCGCATACGCTAGCTGACGAACTTGTAGCGGGCGATGAGTCTCAATACACCATTTGCTCTACAGATGACTACTTTACAGATGAAGACGGTCGTTATGAGTTTAATAAATCTAAATTGCCTCAATATCATAACTTAAACCTTGCTCGTTTTATTAATGCATTAGCACAAGGTATCCCGTTGGTGATAGCTGACAATACAAATGTAAAAAAGTGGGAATTCATTGCCTATGTCAGTGCGGCGCAAGCGATGGGCTATCAAGTCAAAGAAGTGATTGTTGGTGAGGTTAAAGATAAATCCATGCAACACCTTTATGCCAAACGTAATGAACATGGCGTTGCGCTAAAAACCATTAGCAAAATGGCACACCTATTTGAATGGTAAAAGCCGACTTAAAGTCGGCTTTTTTTGAATTACATTGCTTCGTATTCTTCTTGCCAGAAGAATTTTTCTTCACCAAATGCTGGTTTTAAATCATCTAACCAATGTGCATTCTCATCAAACTTAGCAAAGAACGGGCGCTGAACCCACTCTGGATTACGTGCCTGTATGAAACGTAGCGCGAATACCTTCTCGCCAGCGATTTCTGTTACACCAGAAATCTCCACTTTACCTGGTCCTGCACTCATTGAAGGCCCACGTACTGTTCTACTTACACCCGAAACTTGTTTGTAAGCGTCTCTGAATATTTCCCAAGTTTTGTGAAGTGGTAATTCAAAATAGCGCTTAGCACCTGTATCACGTTCAATGAACATGTAGTATGGGATCATGCCCATTTGAGTTTGTTCTTTCCACATCTCAGCCCACATATTTGGGTCCGTATTCAAGTGGTTTAGAAGCGGTGCTTGTGTACGGATCTGAGCGCCAGTTTTGCGTAAAAGTTTAATTGCTTCTTTTGCCACGTCTGTGCGTAACTCTTGCTTGTGGTTAACGTGTGCCATGATAGACACGTGTTTACCTGCATCAACTAACTCTTTCAATAGCGCGAGTAGGTCTTGTGCATCTGGGTCGGTTACATATCTAAATGGCCAGAATGTTAATGATTTAGTACCGATGCGTATTGTACGAATATGGTCGAACCTTGGCTCTTTGAGTGCTTCTAGATACTTACGCAATTTAACTGTGCGCATTACCATAGGATCACCACCGGTCATGAGAAGGTCAGTCACCTCTGTATGTTCTTCTAGGTATCTGTGAAGTAACTCTTCATCGTTGTTGTTAAAGCGTGTCGCTTTACCAACAAACTGAGCCCAACGGAAACAGAACGTACAGTACGAGTGACAATACTGGCCTTGAGCAGGGAAGAATAAAACAGTTTCTTTATACTTATGCTGCACACCTTCGACGTTTTCACCTTCAAAAGAAGGGACGTTTTTATCCATTTGCCCAGCTGGATGCGGGTTTAGCTTTTGTCTAAGCTTAGTCGCAAGCTCGAATACCTCCTCAGGTGTATGGTCACGCTTTAATAGCGCAGCCATTTCATCATAAGAATCATCGTCAAGCATGCCTCGCTGAGGGAACGTGAGCTGGAATACAGGATCGTTAGGTACCTTGTCCCAGTCAATCAACTCGTCAATAACGTAATTGTTTACACGGAAAGGGAATACATTAGCAACCACCTTCATTTGAAAGCGAAGGTGCTCAGGCAGTTTGTCTAACTGCTCAATTTTATCAATTTGACGGTGTTGATACACAGTAAAGCGAGGTGGTTGATAGGCCTCTGCCGGCTGCAATTGGACGGATTGTTGCATACTTACTACTTCTCGGCTTGCTAGTTTAAAAATAAGAGGCGTATTGTATCAAAAACTTGAAGTAAATTCAGGTACAAATCATCAAAGACTCTGAAAAAATGGTACTTTTATTCGTATGTGCTTGGAATATATACGGACTTGGGTGAAATTTGACCAGTGTGATTTTAGGTGGGGGCAGTTAGCCCAGTATATGTACTGGGCTAATTGAGTTTTAATACGCTTTTTGTTCTATGGCTTGATAGATCCCTTCACTTAATTTTTCTATGTCTTCATCTGATGTGATGTAAGGGGGCATGATATAGATGAGCTTCCCAAAAGGTCGGATCCACAAACCTTTTTGTATAAAGAATTTTTGAATTTTTGCAACGTCTACAGCTTCTTTTAACTCAACGACTCCGATTGCGCCTAACGTACGGACCTCTTTTACTTCATCCAGCTCTGAACAGCGGTGCAAGTGAGACATAGCTTGATTGATTCTTTGAACATTTGCGTGCCAATTGGTTTCTTCCAACAACTGAAGGCTAGCAAGCGCAGTGGCACACGCGAGTGGGTTACCCATAAAAGTTGGGCCATGCATCAGTACTTTGGCTTCACCTTGGCTGATCCCAAGCGCAACTTTTTCTGTGGTTAATGTAGCTGACAATGTCATACAGCCACCAGTGAGCGCCTTTCCTATACATAATATATCGGGTGAAATTTGTGCATGTTCACATGCGAACATTTTGCCAGTGCGGCCAAACCCGGTTGCAATTTCGTCCAAGATCAACAAAACATTATATTTGTCGCACAATTCTCTCAATGCTTTAAGGTAATCTGCACTATAAAAGTTCATACCTCCTGCGTTTTGAACGATTGGCTCGATAATAAAAGCTGCGAGTTCATTATGATGTGTTTCAAAAGCGCTTTCTAATGCATCGAGCTCTGCGCTCTGCGGTATTTGATTAAAGCCTGAAGAGGGTGCCTCAACAAAAATATGCTCAGGTAAAAACCCTTGATACATGCTGTGCATCGAGTTAACTGGGTCGCAAACGCTCATTGCAGCAAAGGTATCTCCATGATAACCCTTTTTGGCTGTCATCAATTTAGTTTTACCACTTTGGCCTTGACTGAGCCAAAATTGCAATGCCATTTTTATAGCCACTTCAACACTCACTGATCCGCTATCTGCCAAAAATACTTTTTGTAAAGGTGCGGGTGTTAATTCAACTAGCTTTTTACATAGGTTTACTGCGGGCCCATGGGTAATACCTCCAAACATGACATGGCTCATAGTGGCTGCTTGTTCGGTCATTGCTTTAACAAGCTTTGGATGATTGTAGCCATGCAAGGCACTCCACCATGACGCCATACCATCGATTAATGACTCACCCGTTTCTAAAAAAATCCTGTTTTTATCTGTGTGTGTGACTGGGTAAACAGGAAGTGGATCTATCATCGAGGTATAAGGATGCCAGATATGCTCTCTATCAAAATCTAAATCTATCGATTGATTAATGTTCACTTGTAAACCTTTTGCTAGTCTGTGTCGTTGACAATATTAAAGCAAGAAGTAGACTAAGCCAATGACCGTCAAATTGTCTGGCGAAAAAAGAACCAGAAAAGAAGAGAATAAGTTATGGAATATGGCATCGTTCGTCACGATTGGAAACACAATGAAGTAAAAGCATTATTTGAAATGCCTTTTAACGATCTACTTTTTTACGCCGCAAGTGTACATCGTAAAAACTTCAAACAAAATGAAGTCCAGATTTCAACATTGTTGTCGATAAAAACAGGTGCTTGTCCTGAAGACTGTAAATACTGCCCGCAATCTGGTCACTATAAAACAGACCTAGAAAGAGAGCGACTAATGGAAGTTGAAAAAGTCGTTAATCAAGCTAAATTAGCAAAAGAAAAAGGCGCGACTCGCTTTTGTATGGGGGCCGCGTGGTCAGATCCAAAAGACCGTGATATGCCTTACATTGAAAAAATGGTTAAAGAAGTAAGTGCGCTTGGATTAGAAACATGCATGACACTTGGTAAACTGGACAATGAAAAGGCGCATGCGTTAAGAGAAGCAGGTTTAGACTACTACAACCACAACCTAGATACATCTCCGGAGTACTACGAGCAAATTATTACAACACGTACTTACCAAGACCGATTAAATACCATTGACCATGTACGCGACGCCGGAATGAAAGTGTGTTCAGGCGGTATTGTTGGTATGGGCGAACAAGCAGCTGACCGTTATGGTCTGTTAATGCAATTGGCAAACTTACCAAAGCAGCCGGAAAGTGTACCAATTAACATGTTGGTTAAGGTTGCAGGTACACCGCTTGAAGACGTTGATGATTTAGATCACTTTGAGTTTATTCGTACGATTGCTGTTGCACGTATTATGATGCCAGAGAGTTATGTTCGACTGTCAGCTGGACGTACAGCGATGAATGAACAAATGCAGTCTATGTGTTTCTTTGCTGGTGCTAACTCTATATTCTACGGCGACAAACTGCTGACGACTGAAAACCCAGAAGCAGATGCTGACATGAACCTACTTAAAAAGCTTGGCATGAAACCAGAAACACGTGAAGACTATTCAGATGAAGCATATGAGGCTTCATTGAATTCAGCAATCGCTGACAAAGCGACATCTGAGTTATTTTACGAAGCAAAATAAATGGCGTTTGAATATATAGATCAAGCGCTTTATGCAAAGGCGCAAGACGCATTGTTGCGTCAGCGCGTTTGCATTGAAAAGGCCTCTGCTAGGCATATTCAGGTTGATGGTAGCCAATATTTAAACTTTGCGAGTAATGACTACTTGGCACTGGCCGATTTAGCTATAACGTCAACTTTTAACCCGGGTAGTAAAAGCTCAGCTTTGGTAACTGGATATCAAAGAACACATCGGTTGTTTGAAGCTAAATTGTGTGAACTTTTAGGGTTCGAGCGAGCGATGCTATTTGCGAGTGGCTTTGCGGCTAATTTCAGTGTGATCAGTGCATTGTTTCATGACGCAAAAGTTGGTCAAAGCAGTGCTGTGTTTCAAGATAAATTGAACCATGCGAGCCTGATTGATGGCAGTTTAAATAGTAAAGCTAAGTTAGTTCGTTTTAATCACAATGATATGGGGCACTTGCGGTCTAGGCTGGAAAAAAGCGATGCTGATAACAAACTTGTTGTCAGTGAAGGCATATTTTCGATGGATGGTGATGGTGCACCGTTAGACGCGCTTAATCAACTTACTCAGACTCATAAAGCATGGCTGATGATTGATGATGCCCATAGCTTTGGTGTGTGTGGAGAAAATGGCTTTGGCTCTGTTGAGAGTGGGGTAAAGCCCGACATTTTAGTCATTACATTTGGCAAAGCGATGGGCTGTCAAGGTGCAGCGGTATTAGCCAGTAAAAGAGTAATTGAATACATGTTACAGTGCAATCGCGAGTACACTTATTCAACTGCTATCTCGCCAGCGTTGGTAGAAATTGCATCGACTCAGTTAACGCGCCTATGTGATGCGCACAAAGCAAGAAGTAGCCTGAAAGCTAACATCGAGTTGTTTAAAAAGCTCTCTTTAGATGCTGGCATTGCGCTTAAAGGGTCTGATAGTGCGATACAACCAGTGATTTTGGGTGGTACTGAAAACACCTTGGATGCACAAAAAAAGCTCTCGACTAAAGGCATTTGGCTCACGGCTATTAGACCACCTACTGTGCCGCACAATACGTCAAGGTTACGTGTCACACTGACTGCTGCGCACCAAAAAGAAGACATCGAATACTTGGTTAGGTGTCTGGAGGATGTATTATGAGTGCAGCACTTAAGGTGCAAGTTGCAAGTAAGTTTTCGCGTGCATCTGCTCAATATTTGAAGCATGCAAACGTACAAAAGCGGTCAGCAGAAATTCTCCTGTCGGGTATGAATAAGAACTATGACGCGATGCTTGATCTCGGTGCTGGCCCTATGCAACATCACAGTACTTTATCTACAAAAAGTGATATCTTAGTTGCGCTAGATTTAAGCCAAAGTATGCTTAATCAAGGGCCACAAGGTGCATATAAAGTATGTGCTGATATGGATAACCTCCCTTTCTTGGCAAATTCTTTCGACTGTATTTTTAGTAACTTTGCGATGCAGTGGAGTGGCGACTTGCCCAAGCTGCTAACGAAGCTACATGGCATCTTAAAGTCGGGGGGCAGGGCGCACCTTTCGATTGTAGTCGATGGATCTCTTAGGGAAATTGCAACGGCTTGGCAGGGAGTCGATGAGCACTGTCATGTGAATAAGTTTATAGATTTTGAAAGCCTACTGGCAGCAGCAAGAGCGGCTGGTTTTGGCATCCGCTCGGTTAGCAAACGATGTTTAGTGGATATGTTTGATACACCAAAAGCAGCAATGAAATCAGTAAAAAACATTGGTGCGAATCAACTTAATAGCACCGAGAATCGAAGGGGATTGGTAGGTAAAAAAAGCTATCAAGCACTGTTAGATTCTTACCCAATTACGGACGGTTGCGCCTACGTAAGCTATGAAGTCGCATTTTTGGAGTTAACAAAATAATGAGTCAGTTTTTTATAACGGGAACGGATACTGAAGTTGGCAAAACTTATGTAACCAGCTTACTACTCAAATACTTAGTATCAAAAAAGAAAAAAGCGCTTGGATTTAAGCCAATTGCTGCGGGAGCAGAAGAGGCATTTGGAGAGTTGGTTAATGAAGATGCATTGACCTTGATGGAAGCCGCAAATGTCCATGGTAAATACGAGCAAATAAATCCATTTTGTTTTAAACCGCCAATTGCCCCACATATTGCAGCAAGCAGAGCTGGCGTACATATCTCAAAACAAGATTTAACGAATAAACTCGCCGACGTCTCTACGCTAGGGGCTGAGTTCACCCTCGTTGAGGGGGCTGGTGGCTGGGCGCTGCCAATTAATGACGATGAGTTTTTGTCGACTTGGGTTGCAGAGCAAAACCTACCAGTCATTTTGGTGGTAGGTATGAAGCTGGGTTGTTTAAATCATGCATTTTTAACGCTTCAAGCAATTGAAGCGACTGGAGCCAAGTGTGTAGGGTGGGTTGCCAATCAAATCGACCCAAATATGGCTGAATATGATGCTAATTTAGAGACACTTAAACAAAGGCTTAATTGCCCGCTACTGGCTGTAACACCATATTCCGAAGAAAAAGCTAAGATGCAAGTGCACCCAGCTTTAAATAGCTTGTTAGGCGTTTAGCCAGACGGATTAAAATTAATCGCTGCAAGCAAACAGAGCCAACGACTTAGGTTGGTTCTGTTTTAACTCCTGTAAACTAGATCTGTCCTTAACACGTATTTGCGACCTGTTATGACTTTTGTGCCCTGATGCCATTTGTGGTGTTCAAATATAAGTGCTTTACCAGTTTGAGGGGGTATTTCAATATTGTCTTGTCTGAACTTTGTACTGCCACCTTCATAATCTTCGTTTAAGTAGACTAGTAGTGTCATCATGGTTTGATGTCCGTCAACGAGCTGCCTACCATCTTTGTGCATGTTAAATTTCTGGCCAGCTTGGTAACGGTAAAATCTAAACCGTGGCGACAGCCCAATTGGATATTTATTATCTATTTTCGGTAAGTTCAGATGCTTGAGTTTCCCCCACCATATGCTTGCAAGGCTGGTTGATAGCCAATCGACACGGGCATTATTGCGAATACCCTCTATAACGACGCGTTTACTACCGATAGCTACATCCGCTGAACTGAACCCTATCTGTTCAGCTTGTGCAATGAAATCTAGGCATTCCTGTTCGTTTAAGAATGCGTTTATTGTGATTATTTTGTCGCTAAGCGTATATAAAGCCATGGAATACGTGAGGAATTTCAATCAGGTATAGGTAACAATGTATCCTTAGCTAAGTTAATGATCAACTAGATTATGTTGGGCGCTTCACAGTGATATAGGCTGTACCTTTATAACACGTAAAGCGCGTTTGTGAATTATCTGTTTATGGAATTAGCGTAAGAAGTTTATTTGGAGCTACTTACTGCATTATATAACACAATAAAGTGCTTCATAGCGACTTTGCTCTGATTATCGAGGTTTTCAAGCGCCTTTAAATATTGTGTGTCACCCGATTCAATAAAGTTGGCAAGTGCAACACCAGCTGCTGTTGAAAGCAAAGCATTCAGATCACGCATATTGTTTGCAGCGCCTTCGGCTGAGAGTGCTCCATTTTGTGATTGTAAAGACGAGGCTTGGTCATTTAGATCGGCAAATAAGCTGCCTAGTCTTTTACGTTCAACAGCATGTATAAAACTTGTAATTTCGATAGCTTTGATTGTATCGCTAGGGCTAAGGTTTGGGGTAGTCATTATTTTGTTTCCTTCGCTTTTATGGGGGGAAATATCTAATATACGATCCTAGTGGATTGAGTATAAAAAGGTATTACAAACTATTACCGCGGAAAGAAAAATAAGCTGGGCTTTTAAGAAAAAGAAACGAAATTGAAATAGAAGGAGTGGTACAACCGAGTGGATTCGAACCACCGACCCCTACCATGTCAAGGTAGTGCTCTAACCAACTGAGCTACGGTTGTATAGGATAAATTGGTACGACCGAGTGGATTCGAACCACCGACCCCCACCATGTCAAGGTGGTGCTCTAACCAACTGAGCTACGGTCGTATAATTTTTTTAACATCATTAGGTTGGTACGACCGAGTGGATTCGAACCACCGACCCCTACCATGTCAAGGTAGTGCTCTAACCAACTGAGCTACGGTCGTATTATATCTGTAACCTAAATTTGTTAAATTGGTACGACCGAGTGGATTCGAACCACCGACCCCCACCATGTCAAGGTGGTGCTCTAACCAACTGAGCTACGGTCGTACTAGTGCACAGTGTTTCTGTGCAACGGCGGCTAATATATAGTGCTCTGAACTTAGGATCAAGTATCTTTGCTAAATTTTTGTTTGTCTGAGTTTTTTTTGATCACAATGGCTTTACTTTGCACACTTTATAGAATGTTTGCCACCAAAATACATGTTGCTTAGCTGTTAGCTTTAGATCATTTATCAAGGGGGTAATTGGGTTCGGGTAGACGTCTTTACCAAATTTTTCCGTAAAAGTTGCGAAGTATGGTTCTAGGGTGTGCAAACGCTGCGCTAGTTTTGATTGGTAGGCCTGAATTTCCTGAATGTAGTATTTTTGAAATACGTTATTGAGCACCTTCGCTTTTTTCTTATTTTTTCCCTCAGGGCAAATGTCGTTTTCTAATGAAAGCTGTGAAAGCCAATGCGTGCTACTCGAGTTCCACAATATCTGTTTCTGTGTGCTGGTCAATAAGGATTGTACATAAGGGTTATTATTCAATTTTTCCAACGCGCTGGTGAGTTTGTTTTCTTCAATCAGGTTGGGGTTGTTTAAGGTGTTGGCAAGTGTCGCTAAAATAGACAATGCTTCTTGGGCGGCTATTTCTCCATTGCTTACCTCATATGTCACTTCTTCAAAAGTTAGTGACAGGAGTTTGGTTAACTCCTTTTCATTGGTAAACACATGTGCAAGTGATGCTGGCAGGCTTGCTCTTTTTTCTGCCAGTGCCAAAGAAAGGGTCTCTTTGACATCATTATCAGTTTGTTGGTGCTTTATGCAGGTTTGGGCGTAACGGATAAAGTTAACGTTATACTTAAAGCGCTCACTGGGTTTAGCGAGCTTTCCTAGTTGATTGTTATGGTTGGCGATATGTGTTGCTACACGACAGTGACCTAATTTTGCTAAGTCAATGACTGAAATCGTGTAGCTTGAAGTTGGCGTGTCGGTTGCCGTCAATGACAAGGCTTTAGGCTTTTTAATAACAGCTTTACTGACGTCAAGTACATTTGCTAGGCGTACACTGTATTGTTGATTAACATCGCTAGGGGCCGGTGAGCACCCTAGCAGCGACAAACTAAGCGCTATTAGCAGTTTGCATTTCAATGAGTTTTCTCCTCACAAAATATATCAGCAGAACTGCTGCTACGGACAATCCTACAATTATGCCAATCCAAAAACCAGTCGGGCCCATCGCTGGTACTATAAAGTCTGTCTTTGCTAATACGTAACCCAGCGAAAAACCGATTATCCAATAAGAGAAAAAGGTAACGCCAGTGATTGGTTTAGTATATCTAAGTCCACGTAACACACCATTTGCTGAAACCTGAAGCGCATCTGGTAACTGGTAAACACAGGCGAGCACAATAATACTTGAGGCGAGTAGAGCAACCTCTTTTTCTTGAGTATATAACCAACTTATATCATCTCTAACGATGTATGTGCCTAGCGCAACGATTGCCGCGACAATAATCGCAAGCATAAAACTGGTAAATGTACTGTTGACTAATTTAGGCACATCATTTTGGCCGCTAATGTTACCTATTCTGATTCCTATCGCCATAGATAAACTTAGCGGGAGCATGAACAATATCATGGTTACGCTTGCTGCAACCTGGTGACCTGATACAGCAACAGCACCTAAATCAGCTATGAATAGCGGGATACATGCAAATAAGGTCACTTCAAAAAAAGTTGCGAATGAGATTGGCAAACCCAATTTAAATATTTGTAGTAGTGTTTCTTTATGAGGTCTCATAAAGTCACTTAATAGCCACTTACCTTTAATCGTCTTGCTTTTGAGGCTATAGCAAATTTGAGTAATGGCCATCGTCCAAATCACAATACTTGTCGCTACACCACAGCCGGCCCCACCAAGCGCTGGCATGCCTAGCTTGCCATAAATAAAGATATAATTGGCTACAACATTAATGCACAGGCCTAGTACGCCAATGTAAAATGCCACTTTGGTGTTACCCATGCCCTCAATAACATTTCTGTAAACTGAAAACACTAAAAAGGCCACTAGACCGTACTTGACGTAATCAATGTAATCTTGTGCAAGTTGAGCTATGTGCGGCTCCGTGCCGATACTCGCGAATAGGCCTGGCGTAAAATAACTAGCAACAAAGCCGAGCGTAGAGAGCGCGACAGCTAAATATAACCCCTGTTGAAAAAAGCGCTTAATACTGGATTGGTCTTTAGCACCGTAACTATGTGCGACAAGGCTGGTAATAGCCAACAAAATGGACTGTAAAGAAAACATGAGTGGGTTCATTACACCGGTAGCAATAGACAGTGCAGCTAAATCACTCGGGCTTACCTGACCAGCCATCATTGTGTCAACCACAGACATTAGTACCAATGTAACTTGAGCAAGAAAAACTGGCGTCGCCAATCGCACAAGTCTTTTGGCTTCCCAAAGTTCAAACTTCATATTAAAACTCAGAATTCTCAAAAAAGGTATTCTATTGAAGTTTTTGCTTTTTATCTATGAAATAACTTGTTTCATATTGTTTCAGGCTGACCGAGGTTAGGGTAAACTAAACGCATAATCTTATTCTCGGAAAAAACATGTTTACAGGTATTGTTCAAACTCAAGCGTCGGTTGTCAGTGCAGTTTTAAATGATGGCGTGATGCGCTTGGTTTTGTCTGTTGGTAATGAATACCTGCAGCAATTAACGATTGGAGCAAGCATCGCTGTCAATGGCTGTTGTTTAACCGTCGTTCAATTTGAAATTAATCAATCAGATGTAGTTGGTCAAGTTAGCTTTGATGTGATTGATGAGTCGTTAAAGCTGACTAATCTGGGCAATTTAAAATGTGGTGATAAGGTAAACTTTGAACGTTCGGTGACATTTGGTACAGAGCTTGGTGGGCATATTGTCTCTGGTCACATTCACGATATGGCAACGGTTGATCAGGTTGTGAGAACAGCAGAAAACGTGAAAATTAAACTTTTGCTTTCCAAAGAGTGGTCCAAATACGTCTTCTATAAAGGGTTTATTGCTGTAAATGGTGCAAGCCTTACTGTAGGTCAAGTAGAAGAAGATGGCTTTTGGCTTCATCTGATCCCTGAGACGCTGTCGATTACGAATATCGGGCGTGCCTTAAACGGTGATAAACTCAATATTGAAGTTGACCAGCAAACCTACACAATCGTTAACACCGTAGAACATTACTTGAGAAAAAACACGCTAAACCCGATTGATTAAAAGATTTGCTCGTCATCACTGTCGATTCGTAATTCCAATTTGTTGATTGCTTCATCAATATGCATATTTAGATGAATTGGGTTGCAGCATGCTGCGCAATCTTCGTAATAATCTTGATCGCCTTCACTGGTATCCAAATCTACAAAAATGTGGTGACCACAGTGAGGGCAACTTATACGTTGGTGATACAGCTGTTTCATGGTTTTACTCCAACAACCGCTCTGTCATTCCTTTCTCTATTATAGCAGTTATTGCAATTATTACCGCTGTGTTTCAGCTATTTTAAAATTGCCTCAATTTGCTTTTGAGACTGTAATATATAGTCCCCAGCAAACAAGTTGGCATGGCATAAAAGCGTGTACAGCTGATAAATACCTTTACGTTGCTGATAGCTGTGCTCAAGCGGGTAAGTGTCCGAGTAACCGGTGTAGAAAGCCTCAGGTAAGGCCGCAAAGAGTTCACTGTTGGCAATATCGACCTCTCTGTCTCCGTAATAACATGCTGGAGAGTACAGGCACGGCTTTTTATGGGAAAACGCGATATTACCTCGCCAAAAGTATCCATGTAGTAAAGATGGTTGCAGTGGATGGTTAAGTAAGGGTTTAAGTTGTTCGACAAACCGATCGATATCGACCAACGATATATTCTTTTCTTGAAGAAGCTGAAGCTGCCAAGCAATGCGCTCTTCTGCGAAAAAAATAGACCACTTCTTGTGCCATTGGTTAGGTTGCGATAAGCCCAGTAGGTAATTGTCTTGTTCTAGGCCGAACATTTCTTGTTCATGTCGAGCGTGCATTTTGGCAAGTGTTCTACCACATTCATACCAATTTTCTTGGTCGGGCTGTGTGTTTAGCCACTCAAAAACAATAAAACAATACTCAAGGCTTGAGCCTATAGTGATGGGATCTGCGACTAAAAAGTCACTGTCTCTAATCAAAAGCGTGTGGTTTTGCGCTTCACACTCATAGCGTTCAAGTGCGCATACTTGGTCAACTTTTACCAGAAAACTGTGCTTATCGTTTTCTATCTTAAAAGTTTTAGATTTAGCACTGCAGGGCAGTTGTGTTTTGCGAGTAAACTCAAAATGGTCATGAATTGCATCACTGATGTATTGATTTACAAGGTTCCACATAGTCTGCCCGGTGGTGTCTTAACGCCATTTTTTAACTATGGACGATTTTGGCTATAACACAAATACTTGAGTGCAAAATTAAATTCAATAGAATAGCAGCAGTTTTAGAATCGTATTGGAATTCCACATTGAACAAAAGTGTCTTAACAAACTTACTTGCAGCTGCACTCGTGGCGGGTGGCTGGTTAAGTCAAAATGACTTGATTTTAACTATGGGCCTATTTGCATTGTCAGGCGCAGTTACAAATTGGCTAGCTGTACACATGTTATTTGAAAAAGTACCTGGATTATACGGCTCCGGCGTTATCACGATTAAATTTAAAGAGTTTAAGGTAGCGATTAAAGAACTAATTTTGGACGAGTTTTTTAATCAAGACAAACTGCAAAGCTTTGCTTCTAAAAACCAGATAGATATCGACTTAAACCCTGTTATTGAACATGCTGACCTGTCAATTGCGTTTAACAAGCTAGTACAAGTTATCGAAGGCTCGCAATTTGGGGCGATGCTTGCAATGGTGGGCGGCAAAGAAGCCATTGAGCCAATGAGAGAAACGTTTACTGATAAAATGAGGGAAGCGTTGAAAGAGATCAGTGAAGAGCCTGAATTTAAAGACAAGGTGTCAGGTATATTGACAAATGGCCAGTCATTGGAGTCCATTCGAAGTGCCATTGAGCATGCAGTAGACGAGAGATTAAATGAACTAACGCCTGTTATGGTCAAAAACATAGTGCAGAATATGATACACACACACTTGGGCTGGCTTGTAGTATGGGGCGGCGTGTTTGGTGGCGTTTTTGGCTTAATTGCGAGTTTTGTATAACTAATAAGTGCGCATTTAAGACATGTAGAATGCGCACTTACTTCTTGGTTTACTTACCTGAATCATCATTTTGAACCTGATAATACGACTGTTGCAGGTGCATTTTTCTGAGCAGACAAATCTTTTATAGAAGTCTTTGTATCTAATTCAATATTCATGAATTTAGCGTTACGAGTGAGGCTGTAAGTTTCAGCAAACTCTCTTAAGTCCATATCATTACAGTGTAATTTATTCGCTATATTCTTTTTCAGAGATTGTTTTCCTCTTAATTCTTCGAGCATTACATGCGGGCGATTTGACGCAAATGCCAAACAAAGGTGTGTGGCTAGGCTATCGTCAGCAGCGACAAATTCAACGGCTTCTGCTTGATTGGCAGTAGATGCAAGTCCAACTAGTGCAACAGCGGTTATTATAGCTTTCATTTTCGTTCTCCAAACTGGGTGTTATGTGCGACTCACCTTCAGTATTGGTGTTTTATTATCAAAATGCTGTAATTGAAAATTGTGCGAATGTAAGCAATTATTTCATCGGTAATCTATGCATCTAACTAGTTAATTGTATAAGCAAAAAAACGAGGGAATTATTACTAAATGATAGGGGGAAATAGAAATTATTTTTTGGTTAACATCTATGCAGCTAATTATTTGAAGGGCATTTCCAACTTTTCAGGCTTTTATTAAAACCCATTTCAAAAGTGTGTCGGAGTGTGTAAATGTGTGTCTAAAAAACCAGCTGGTGAGTTAAAAATTGTACATAAATTTTGAACAGTGTAGCGATTTTATGGTCATTCATCATAATTTATTGCGTTTTGAGACTTTTATATCGAAATTTATGTGAATTTTAGCTACAGTCACATAAAAACTACAGAGAGAAGAAAATGCATATATTTAAACCCTCTGTGATCGTGCTTGCTCTAAGCACAGCTCTTTTTGGTTGCCAGCAAGATACTGGCCCGCAAAAAGATAAAGTCACAATCGAGAAAAACCCTTATCCAAGTACTTACAAGCCTCACTCTACTTCAAGTACATTAATCACGAATGCAACAGTACTCACTGGTACTGGCGAAAGAATTAATGATGCTGATGTGTATATTGTTGATGGTAAAATTAGCCAAGTTGGCAAAGACTTGTCTGTTAATGCAGATACAACAATTGATGCGGCTGGCAAATGGGTCACGCCTGGTATCATTGACAATCATTCACACCTTGGTGCTTATCCTAGCCCAGGCGTTGAGTCTCACCAAGATGGTAATGAGATGATCAATCCAAACACCGCTCAAGTTTGGGTCGAGCATTCGGTGTGGCCGCAAGATCCGGGCTTTAATCGTGCTCGAGAAGGTGGTATCACGTCACTACAAATTTTACCAGGTTCAGCGAACTTGTTTGGTGGTCGTGCTGTTACGTTGAAGAATGTGCCTTCAGAAACCATGCAAGGTATGAAATTTCCAGAAGCGCCATATGGTTTAAAAATGGCATGTGGTGAAAACCCTAAACGTGTCTATGGTGGACAAGGTGTTGCACCAAAAACACGTATGGGTAACATGGCAGGTTATCGAGAAGCTTGGATTGAAGCGTCTGAATATAAGCGTGCGTGGGAGCAATACGAAGCCGAATATGCAGCTGGTTTGAACCCAGATGCTCCACATCGTGACATCAAGTTGGATACTCTGCGCGGTGTTTTAGATGGTGAAATTTTAATTCATAACCACTGCTATAAAGCAGAGGAAATGGCTATGATGATCGACTTATCTAAAGAGTTTGGCTATCATGCAGGTACATTCCATCATGGCGTTGAGGCTTATAAGATCGCTGATCTATTAGGTGAAAATGGCAACTGTGCTGCACTGTGGCCAGATTGGTGGGGCTTCAAAATGGAAGCTTACGACATGTCATTAGAAAACGTGGCAATTGTTGATGCTGCTAAGAATTCATGTGCAGTTATCCATTCAGACTCTGATACGACGATTCAGCGCTTAAATCATGAGGCTGCGAAAGTAATGTACTCAGCAAATGAAGTCGGTTTTGACATCAAAGAAGAGCATGCGATTAAGTGGATAACTTATAATGCTGCTAAATCGTTAGGTGTCGAAGAGCTGACAGGTTCTATCGCTGCTGGCAAACAAGCTGACGTTGTTATTTGGGACCAAAGTCCATTTAGCGTTTACTCGAAAGCTGAAAAAGTATTTATTGACGGCGCGAAAGTATACGATCGTCACGACAGTAAATACCAAGCAGTTAGTGATTTTATGTTAGGTCAGCGCTAGGGGAGTGACAATGAACAAGTTTAAATTATCTATATTAACTGGTGCATTGCTTAGCTCTTCGGCGGCATTTGCTCAAATCACTGCAATTACCAATGCGACCGTGCACACACAAACAAGTCAGGGCGTGTTAGAGAATGCAACGGTTGTTATCGAAAATGGTAAAATTAAGGCGATAAACCCAAAATCAGTCAATGCGGACATTACTGTTGATGCAAGTGGTAAAGTGTTGACACCAGGGTTAATTGGTTCGATGAACCACCTTGGGCTTGTAGAGGTTGGTGCAGTTTCTCGCTCTGTAGATGCGTACGATAAATCAGGTATCGAATTTGATCCGAGCTCAGCTTTTAATCCTCGTTCCAGCTTAATCCCTTATGCAAGAAAAGGTGGTATTACACAAAATATCAGTGTGCCTTCTTTGCCTTGGGGTGAAAGCGGTGTGTTTATGGGTTTAGCATTCGTTGCTGATCTATCTGGCGAATTTGACAGTGTAACCGACCGAAAAACAGCTTTGATAGTTGATTTAGGCGCGGTTAGTGGTGATGCATCACGTGGTTCTGCTATGCAATCTTTTGTTAAGAAGTTGGCTGACCAAAAGAAAAAGCTAACTTCGAAGAAAGACAAGAAAAAAGATAAAGACCCTTCGTCAGAAGAGAAGTTATTAACGCAAGTACTGAGAGGGGAGCTTCCAGTTGTTGCGTATGCATCAAGAGCTTCACAACTTCTTGAGTTAGCCGCGCTTAAAGAGCAGTACGGTTTGAACCTGATCATTAGCGGTGGCGATGATGCTGTGCTTGTAAAAGAGCAATTAGCAAAAGCAGAAGTGCCTGTTATTGTCAGTGCTGTTTCTAACCTACCATCTGGCTTTGACGCGCTGCATGCCCATCTAGGTAACGCCGGTGAATTAGAAAAAGCTGGTGTTAAGGTTATTCTGAATGTTGCTGGCGATGGTAGTCACAATGTATATCAAATGCGTTTTGATGCCGGTATTGCTGTAGCAAATGGTATGACACATGACGGCGCGCTAAAAGCAATGACTTCTAACGTTGCAGATGCGTTTGGCATTGAAGGTGGCAAAATCGCTGCAGGATCACGTGCAGACGTCGTCCTTTGGACAGCTGACCCGTTTGAATTCAGCACACGCATTGACAAGGTTTGGATTAATGGTGAGCCTGTAACAACAGAATCGCGTCATGATAAACTACGTGAGCGTTATACAACAGATTCAAATATGCCACGCGGGTATACTAAGTAATAGAATATCGGCTAATAAAAGGCACCGGTAAGGTGCCTTTTTTGATCAATTCCTGATACTAAATTAAGTAGAATATTTACCATACTTAAGATTTACACGAATTGAGTAGTGCGAGTAACCGGGCAAAAGAGACTCGATTATTAAAGTGCTTATATAAGCGCTTTATCAGAAATTAAGGTCTATTTATAAACGGTGTAATCAACTTCTAAGTTGATATCATTCTCGCCAGAAACAACCCAAACTTGAGTCCGTTGAGTTTGACCTACAGGACTGTGGCACGTGACAGTTTGTCTGAATGCCGGTCCATTAAAGTTATATACTTCGTTTTCAAGCGCAAAGTGATTTGTGTGGAAAAGCGGAGTACTGTCATAACCATTGAAAACTCGAGAGGTAAACCCCTCGTTCATTGTTGCTGTACAATATGTGTCTTCATTTTTATTGTTTACGTGCAGAGACGATGTGTAACTTACCTGCTCATACCAGCCACGGCCACCACAGTGCGAACTTGACCCTGTACAATCTGGCATCTTATATTCACCTACACCAACTAGACTCGTGTCCCAAGTGATTGCCGGTAAGCCAGAAAACTTATGGTAAACCTTGAACTGTTCGCCCTGTAGGTTTTGACAGCTTAATGCCAATACGCGATTGCGCTGCAATTGCTCGTCGTTAAAAGTACCATTGAAGTACACAGTATCAACCATACTCGCGCCAGGCCCGCCTGTACCAAATTTAACAGTACCGTATTGCTGGCCAGTGATTTCGTCGTAAATATAGCCACTCGTACATTCAGAGCCACCTTCTCTAAAGTAAATCCACGCGTTAAATGTACGGGCATTAAACGAATCAGTAACGATACGATCAACTGCCCCGTTAGCGTAGGCAGACGCTCTGTTATAGCCGTCTAAATCATTGACGACAGTCTGAGCGTACACAGAATTAGCTATAAATCCAGTTGTTAGCGCTGCGAGTAGTTTAAATTTCATTGTTAACTCCTTTGATAACAAGTAGGGGGGTAGCCCCAATTTTTTATGTATTTCACATGAGTGATTTCTAATTCTTGATGAATAAATTCATATCAAGAATTAACTTCAGCTAAGCGGCTTTCTCTATCAAAATACCCGACCATATTTAAATAAAAACAAATTGACGTAGTTTTTATAAGTCGTCATTTGGCAGAGTTAAATAGTGCTTAAAACTGAATGCAAATTAAGCTAGCGACTAAATCTGAATCTGTAAACCCTATAGAAATTTATTTAAATCAAGATTGTTTCTCTTAATGCAAGTGCATGCCGTTTCTTTTATAGAATAATTAATTTCAATATTTTGTATTTTTATATTTCAGTAATGTAATGAGGGATTATTATTAACTTTACGTTTGTTTGATAGAGGGTTGTAAATATTATTATTTTTTATGGTTCATAGTAATTTAGAACTTTTGGCTTTAACTAGGAATTGTTGGGTAATAATAAATTTGTGCTTATTCTTTAAGCAGTCATAAAAGTGATTAATTTGTAAAATGATAGATAAAGGTTTTTGTTATGGTCATTAATGTAAAAAATGAATTTATAATTTTCTGATATTTTTAAAGTTTTTTTTGATCTGAGTCTAGAAGATGCCGTGTTAGGTTGGTGTATCGACTGTTCAAACAGCTCGTAATTTGCTACAAAGGTTAAGTTCTACTATGCATAACCGTAAGTGAATAGGGTATAAATACCTCAAAACTAGCGAGTCATTTAGTGAAACCAACCATACGGTAAAGCCAAATGCTGCCAGCCTCTATGATTGAAGAAGGAGTGTATTTTGACAATCGACATAGTAATGATGTGTTACTTTCTAAGCATTGTTTTAGCGTTTTTCATCACGATCTCTTACCTAACTATCCAACAAAATATCACTTTAAAGTCCACACTCGAATTGGCAATTTATTGGACTGTAATTATTGGACCCTTTGGCCAGCTATTAAATCTACCGAACGTCACCCTGCCTTTCAGTATACCCCCATACGCAGATGTCATTTTACAATCTTCACTCTTCTTCCTAGCACCTCTAAGCGCCACTTATATTTTCCATGTACAGGAAAGAGATATTTCTTTAGTTTGGTTATTATTATGGTGCCTTCCCTTTGTGTCTTTGTTTTACTTTTTAGTGCTTGACGGGAGTACGCTTTCGCTCGTTGTAAGAACAGTTTGTATATTTTTAATCTTTTATTCTCAGTATTGGATATTTAGACTTACGAACATTGAGTTGTCTTTCGAGGTGTCAAAAATAAATGTCAAAAAAGGGCTGTTAACCCCCGAAGTACTATTAGTATTGAATTTGGTTTTTGCTTTAGCATTAACGGGGACTTTGCTTTTACAGCTTTTTTATAATTCGTCATTTAATACAATTGCGGCTTTGTTTACAACAACGATTATCATACCTGTTGTGCTATTTAGTAGAGGGTATATAAAGTCTATAACAACAAGGCTAGAATCAAATAGAAGTAGTTATAACACAGCTAAGTGAATCAAGGTGAAGGTGAAGGAGCATGGGCAAAGTATGAACAACGTAAAGGTATATGTAATTGCAGGGACCATGTGTAACGAGAAGATTTGGCATTTAGCAAAAACTAAACTAGGCCCCAATATCCAGTTAGAACATTTAGGGATCCCTAAAAATATGACGTTTGATGAAATCTGCATCCAGTTAAACGAAATCATTGGGGAACAAAAAATTAATCTCTTAGGTTTTTCTTTAGGGGGGTACATCGCGGCCTACTTTAGCGTGTTATTTCCCACTAAAGTGAGGAAGCTATTTGTAGTATCTAACAGTCCTACAACATTACCAGAGAAAGAGTTACAACAAAGAAAGCAAGTGTTAGCGTTTATCCAAAATTTTGGGTACCGAGGTCTAAGTGCAGAGCTGGCTGCATCTTTACTAGAGTGCACATCCCGCAAACCAAGTTTGATCGCGTTGCTTCAAGAGATGGATAGAGACCTTGGTACAGATGAGTTAATTAGCCAATATACTTATACTACGCAGCGCCGTTGTCTAAAGGCAAATTTACTTGCCCTTGAGATTCCAATAGTATTTTGGTTTAGCCGCAATGACACGCTTATCAATCACAATTGGTTTTCTAATGGGATTGATAGTCCTTTTGTTAACTTAGTTATCAGAGAAGGGGATGGTCATATGCTGCCAATAGAACAGCCTGGTGAGCTTGTTCATTTAGTAGGCGCGTGGTTACAACAATCTCAACCTAAATCATAGTGCACTCTTAATTTGTAGCACTACAATTGTGTTGTTTTTTCCCGTACCAATAAATAGATATTTGCCACTGTCAGCTACTCTCAAAACAGATACCTTACTAATATCAACCCCACCTACAGATTCAACTTTGCGATTAAAAGTTAGCTGTTGAGTATGTTGGTTAATATCAAAAACTAATAGACCATTGTCCATTTCACCACTCACATAAACGGCGTTCTCATTTTTAGTCAATGCGATACAGCAAGCTCCATTCAATCCGCCAGACGGTAATTGCTGACTATCAATACTTTGGTGATGTAAATAGTTGCCCAGCGAACCTTTTTTAAAGACAACTAGTGAATTACTTTTTGCCCCCGCGGCGAATAAAAACTGACCTGTGCTTGATGTGACTAACTTTTGAGGGCCTAATAATGTGGGATGGGAGAGAATTTGCTTTAGTTGATATTCCTGATTGGCTGCTTTTTTTAATACCGATATTTGATTATTTTCAAACCCTGCAACAAACAAAGTTTGACCATCTTTTGTTTTTTCTATCGATGTGGGTCTACCCCAGTTATGCTCTGGTAACAATTTCCCCTTAAACGAGAGTTTACCATCCGGATCGATTTGAAATCGAGATATGGCATCACTTTGATAGCTTGCTGTTAGAATATAATTTTCGTCGTTTGACAGTATTGCGCTCCAAGCGCCAATTAGGCCCAATGAATCTTGCTGCTTTATTTTAGTGTAATCACCAAATGCGGTTTTAAAGTCGATATTATCTGACAGCGTGCTTATTGGGTAGAATTCAGATTTACCTTTAGTCGCAAACGAAGTCAGAGAACCACTATAAAATGAAGTGGTATAAACAGTGTTATGTTTGGGAGAGTACACCACACTTGAAGCACCTTTTAACTTCAAGTCAGGAAAGCTTTTCTCAGAAAAGCTCTGAGAAAAAGGCAAATTCATTAAGTTGTCTGCATTTAGAATTGTCAACGCATCGTTGTCGCCACTTGCTACAAAAATCTTCTCATGGTCTTCTGATAAGACAATGTCCCTTGGGTTAGCAATTCCTGAAATGCCATTTTGGTTGTTTAGCAAGATATGCTTAACTTTGTACATGCTGTTCGGTTGCTGTGTTTCTGCTTGAACTGGCAGGGAAAATAAGTATAACAGCAGCAATTTGATTCTGAGGGGGGGGGATTGTAATGCAATTCATAACTTCGCTTTTTCTTCTTCTAACCTCTTCTAATAATTTTAAGGTAATTGTTCTAACACGTAAACACGCCAATAGTTATTGTGGACTTAAAATTCTGAATCTAAATAGACTGAATATAGATGGTTTACGATAGGGAGAGTGGGCAAGTTATTAGATGAAATCAGCGGTTTAAATAAGTATTAGGTGAATGAATAAATGCTTTGATGGCTGTAAATGATAATCACAAAAATAAATAAAGCTAGATGAATGTATTGAATTGTCTGATTTATTTGTTCTTTTAATGAAAAAAGAGGGCGTGCATTCAGAGAAAATGATACCCCTCTGACTTCAATGCGATAAAAAATCGAATGTATTTAATGTCGTAGGGGTTGCTGTAGACTCTATATTTAATTATTTTGATGAAAGAGGGTTAAATTTTAGGAATTGAGTAATATGATGAAGCTCTATGGTCGATTGACGATTTTAATATCTGTATTGTTGTTATTACCAAGCATTATACCTGGTGCGATGTCTGTGATTGCTTATTACTTTTCTATTGCCACATTTGCTTCTTCAGTGATAACAATCAGTCAATGTGGTTTGGTTTATTTTCGCACTAATGCTTTGATTACTGCGTTTGGTGCGATTGTGGTAAATGATTTCTTGCGATTAATTGGCTCCTTAGAAGTTGCTACTTGGGTAGACCAAGCAGCATTATACAGCATTTATATGATTGTATTATTGTTTGGAATTTGCAAAGCAAAGAGCTTAAATGGATAATATTGTCATTTGTACTTCTCTGACCTACTAATTTGGTTTCATTAGCTTACAAGCAACAAGCAAAATACTGGTTGCGACAACTGTTGGAATACACATAAACAACAACTCAGCGTACCCTCCATCGCTTAAAAGCCCTACCAGTCTACCCATCAGCACCAACAATAATGAAACTAATCCGACCCAAATGTAATCAATTTTATTTTTGATAGCGCCAATTAATACCATCAACCAAATAGCGATGGTTGAACCTCCCCATAATGCTCTAATACTTGATAACCCTGCGGCAGATTCGATCGGGTCTATGAAAACATGACTTAGCATACTTAGGGGGCTAAACATAAATATAAGACCTGTCCCCATAAAAAAAATTGCCAACAATCCAACCATTAAACGACCAATTATGTTTCTCGACATCTCATACCTCTTGTTTGTTCTAAATGAGTTTGTAGTGAGAAGCTTATAGATAAATATGCCACTTTATGTCATATTTGTTGTGCTATGCGATCATCTACTGTTTCCCGAATCGAACGGCTAGAAGTTATTACTGCCCGTTTAAAATCAGACCTCCCCATCACAATTGGCGATCTAGCTAAGGAAGTGGGGGTAAGTACGCGAACATTAAATCGAGATATTGATGTTTTAAAGTCGAAAGGTTTACCTATTGAAACCGACGTTGGTCGAGGTGGAGGGATCAGGCTTGCGAGGCATTGGGGTGTTGGAAGGATTAACTTGACCTATACCGAAGCGGTTGACTTGATGATAAGCCTAGCGATTGCTGAGCAGATGGAGTCTCCGTTATTTATGGCGCACTTAAGCAGTGTGCGACATAAGATAATGGCCTCGTTTTCTCCTACGATGAAATCTAAAGTAAACGGACTTAAATCACGAATTATTATAGGCAAATCAGCGTCGACTTTTGTATTGGCCAACTTTGAATCTCCAAATATTGCATCGGTTCAATTGCTTCATCAAGCATTTTTAATGACGCAGCCGATAGAAATAGTTTATATGAACGAGCGAAGAGATCGCAGTACCCGTGTTATCGAGCCTCATTATCTATTTTTGAGTTACCCAGTTTGGTATGTACTGGCCTGGGACCATTTACGTAATGATGCACGTATATTTCGCTGCGATAGAATCGAGAAAATTAACCACGTAAACGGAGAGTTTAAAGTAATTCCATTGTCTGACCTTAAAAAAAGAATCAAAAAAACACCAGAAAACTAAATTGAACGGAGTAAAAGAGATCACATGACGTTGCATGAAAACGGGTTTGAAATATTCGATGCAGGGGTGTTAACTCAACTAGCCAAGCACGTTAGTCTAGAGCTTTCTCGTAACTGTACTGTTGCTCGCCCAGGAATACGAAATACAGATAAAAAGTTTGCGTCCGTTTATAAATTGGCTCATTCGAAATATATGACACAACTCGCAGCACATTTACTTGGTCGAAAAGCGCACTTAGTACGTGCAATCTTATTTAATAAATCGGCTTCAAATAATTGGGCAGTTCCTTGGCATCAAGATAAAACAGTCAGTGTTTCTCAACAGTTTTTTATGAAAGGCTGGCGGTCTTGGAGTATTAAAGAAGGTGTTCATCATGTGCAGCCTTCAATAGATGTTCTGAATCAGATGGATACGTTAAGGTTACATCTAAATGATACTGATCGCAAAAATGGGTGTTTAAAGGTGATCCCTGCAAGTCATCAGCTGGGGCTGCTCTCGGTAGGGGCGATCAAAACATGTGTAGAAAAACAGAGTGCTTTTAATTGTGAAATGTCTACAGGTGGCCTTTTGGCAATGCGGCCACATTTATTGCATTGTTCAGAGAAGTTGTTGAGCCCATCAAAGCGAAGCGTTGTCCATTCAGAATATAGCTGTTTTGAGTTACCGAAGGGGATTTTTTGGGCTTAGTTACTATGAAGTTCGTAGTCTGATTGTGATTGTCTTAGCACGAATGTGAGATTTTCTAATATAGGCTGGCTTCAAGGTAGCCTGTAATACGGTAATAAATTAAATTGTTAGACATCGATTATTCGAAGGGTTCAGTGACGTGGAATTAAAAGAGTATGTAAATAAAAGTGTGCTGTGCTGGCTTGCTACCGTTGGCGAAGATATGACGCCAAATGTGTCCCCAAAGGAAATATTTACATTAGTGAATGATGACACGCTATTGATAGCAAATATCGCTTCGCCAATTAGTGAGCACAATGTGATAGCTAACGCCAATGTGTGCGTTTCTTTGATTGATGTATTTGAACAAAGAGGTTATAAGCTAAAGGGGACTGCTGAAGTCTTAGATACAAATTCAAAAACAGGTGCACAGTACCTTAAATCAATTCGTGAAATTGCTGATGAAAGCTACCCAGTTAAAAATATATTTGTAATTCACATTGAGTCAAAATCAAAAATCATGGCGCCAAGCTACTTCCTATTTCCAGATACAACACCAGATAGCCAGATAAAAAATGCGTTAACGAGATACCAAGTTTCACACTATCAACATAAACGATGACTGTTTATTTTTAAAACGACGCGAGGATAGGATTTTTTGCTTGTGACTGATGAATTATTGTGATGATAAAATTTGGTCATAAAAGTTCATAAAAGTTCATTTAAAGTCACAACACTATAAGGAGTCTTAGCGAACACTGATTGAATTTATAATTCCATGCCAAGTTAGCTGTTGAGATTAAATAATTGCAACAGGGTAGCGTGTCAACGCAAAGCAATTCTTCCAGTATTACCTAGCTAGAATGATTATCGATAAGGTGAAGTATACCGAACTTGTGGTGCAGGAAGATTATTTTGATTTTTCGATTTATGAAATAATTGTTTTATCTACGCCTATTATTTCTCCCTTCTATTCAATAAACACTTAAGTAAGACGGAACTCAAGAAGTTACTTTTGTTGCAAATATCTCATTAGAATTTGAGTTTTAACAACCATAGGGCTGGTATTGACGGCTGCGTTTTAACCTGCAAATTTAATGAGGAATCTTAATAAGTAACAATAATCAAAAGGAAATTTATATGAAAACTTATTTTTTACTCGCGGCGATTGGACTTAGTACGGCTAGCATGAATAGTCAAGCTGCTGTGGTTGAATGCGTGATTAGTGGAACGCCGACTCCACAAGAGTGGTCTGCACATTTTTGTTCGAGTCCAACAGTCTCACCGGTATCGTCAGTTGTTTTTAGACTTAATGCCAGTAAGCCAATTGCAGAGGTGACTTGGTCTTACCATGGCAGTTCTGGCAGGTGGGATTGTAATAGTGGTGAGTATTGTCGCTTTACAAATAGTAGTCGCCAGCCCAGTGGCAACGCTGAAGCGTGCGCACGTCGTGTATTATATACGGATGGTACGTGGGAAAGTTTAAACACATGTGCCTATGGTACGTATTGGTATGGCAGTGGGCCCATTTTAAAGCAATTTGATGTAGATGTATCAGAGGAACAGCTATCTTCAAGTGCAAATCACCTGCACTGATCTTTTTCATTTTTATGTGGTTCTGCGTCTGCAGAATCACAAAAAAGCATACTTGCTTTTTTGTAAATGGAATTCACGACGAACATTATCAAACATATTGTCTAACGGGGATAATTAAGTACTGTTTATATATACAGCTTTTGTGTATCATATATAGAAACTGAAGTAAGGAGAGTTGTAGTATGACACACAAAATAGAACACAAAGTACCAACCACCCAAGAGTACTGTGATATGCGCCTGAAAGCTGGGTTATCAGGGAAATCATTACAAGCTGCTCAAATAGGTTTAAAGAACTCTCTATATGGTGTTTCGATCCGCAATGAGCATGAAGTATTAATTGCTATGGGCAGAGTGGTTGGTGACGGTGCATGTAACTTTGAAATTGTTGATGTTGCAGTAGATCCAGAATATCAAGGTACAGGGCTAGGTAGAAAGGTAATGGAGTGCATTGATACCTATTTGGCGTCTGCAGTATTTGAAGGTTCCTACGTATCCATGATAGCCGATGAGCCTGAATTTTATGAAAAACTGGGTTACAGGTTAGTAGCGCCTAAAAGCCAAGGGATGACCAAAAAATTTCTGGTAGATTAAAGGTAGTTTGCATTTTTGCGTACATACTTTATGTTACTGCCACATAGTTTAAACACGCCACAAAAAATATGACATTCTTGCCCGAAGAATTGATGGGATACAATGTTAAGCCAACTGAATTTAAGCAATTCACTGAACTTTGTTACATGCTAGAGCGCTATGGCAAAGTTCAGGTTAAGGATATCCAGGGTTTTGAATACCCAAAAAACTATTACAGTGCCACTTTTGAAAGTGCAGGCCACCGCTTTAATTTGTTTATGAACTGTTACTGCCCGTGTTTGGCATTTGGCGTAGTGCGCGAGGAGGGGATTTCTTTTATACAAAATGCCGCTCTAAAGTCTTTGATAGACAATTATTATCCTTTAATTTATGTGATGCCTCCAAGTGAATTGTCGATGGATATTCGTCAGTCACAAATAGCGCAATTCTCTTCATATGGGCGTGCAGCGATAAGGTCTTGGTTGCCTTTAACCATAGGTGAAGCAATGTTCTCATGGTTTTTTGATTAAATACATACGAGTAGAAGATTTAGCTATTGTGTAAAACTGCGTGACTTCTTTTTAACTCTTCGATAATTGCGTTGGCCAGTGGTGACATACTGCTATTTTTTGCGGTAATTAGCACTACCGGAATCTTATAAGAATACTTTTTTGGCAATATTGCTTTAAACAAGCCTTTATCAACCCAATAACTGGCGTAATGTTCTGGTAAGTAACCTATAAACTCACCCGACAATATTAAATGGGCAATGCCTTCATCATGATATGCTATTGCACTGTTTTGGTAGTTCAAGCCGTCGTTTCTGGTTTCTTTATCCCGCATATAGTTACTTGTTACTACCTCAGCATTTTTAAGCAGGCGTATTACTTGAGAATCTTTACAATCAAATAAGGGGTGCCCTTGGGCGCAATATAAAAAGTTGGTTTCGTCATGAAGGGGGTAATAATCAAGGCCACGTAAATGATGTCGACTTACACCAAGCCCCACTAAAGAACGGCCATTAATAACAGATGTCTCAACCTCTCTAGCTTCACAAACATTCATTTCAAATTGAATATTTCCGCCTTTTGCTTTGAGTGCTGATATTGCTCTAGCCACGCCGCAACGCGGATCACTCACCATGGTATCTATTGTGGCGATTGTCACGCGGCCTGAGAGTTCATTTTTAGAACTTGCTACAGTGGTGGCGAACGCGTCACACTGCTGCAGTAATTCAAGAGAAGCTTGGTAAGTGACGCGCCCAGGTTCTGTTAATTCGAACCCACCTCTACCACGTTTGCAGAGTTTAATCCCAAGTCTTACCTCTAGATCAGAAAGGTGAGAGCTGATTGTTGAACGCCCAATATTTAAGCGAGATTCAGCGGCTGAAAGTCCCCCACATTCAACGATGGCAACAAAAATCCTTAGAAGGCGTAAATCTACGTCATGAACTTGCACTGGGTGGCCTCTTATAACTTCGTTTAGCGAACTATGAAATAGTCTATTTAGCACAGTAATTGCTCAGTTTGTGTTTTGTATGAGCAATTGTTTTTAAAGTTTGATAAAACCGGAATGAATTACGATTATTATGCATTTATAAAACATCTCTAGCAAGCTAACATTCCGCCATCGAAGCACATAGTTGCTCAAGAAACACAAATATTTAGGAGAATAAGATGACGTTTAGATATGGTGTTGATCGTCTGAACCTTGATATTGTAAACGGCATTGCCGATGGCAGTATTAAAGCAGAGCTTTGTCAGGAAGCATTAGATAAAATTAACAAGAGCCGTCAACGCGTTGACAAAATGGCTGCGTCTGATAAAGCAGTGTACGGTATTAATACTGGTTTTGGTCCGCTGTGCGACACGCAAGTTTCCCCTGAAGAAACCAAACTACTGCAAAAGAACTTACTAATAACTCATGCCGTTGGTGTGGGTAATCCAATCGCTAAATCTATCTCTAAACTGATGCTGATTACTAAAGTACACGCATTAAGCCAAGGCTTCTCGGGCATTCGTCTAGAAGTGGTTGAACGTATGCTTAAGTTTATTGAGCTAGACATTATTCCAGTGGTGCCAGAGCAAGGTTCTGTTGGTGCATCTGGTGATCTCGCGCCGCTTTCTCATTTATTCTTACCTTTACTAGGCGAAGGTGAGTTTTGGGTAGGCGAAGAAATTAAGCCTGCGGCTCAGGTACTTGCAGATAATAACCTTGAAGCAATGGATCTTGACTCTAAAGAAGGTCTAGCACTTATTAACGGTACGCAATTTATCCTATCTCACGCCATTACTGGTTTGACAAAAATGCGCTATTTGTTAGACCTAGCAGATGTGGCCGGTGCAATGAGCATTGAAGGCATGCAAGGCAGTGAGCAACCGTTCCGTGAAGAACTTCATGCGATTCGTGCATTTGAAGGTAACATTGCAGTTGCAAAACGCATGCGTCATTTATTCAAAGATTCACAGAACATGGCTGATCATGAAGAGTGCGATCGCGTTCAAGACCCATATTCATTAAGATGTATTCCTCAGGTGCACGGTGCGTCTCGTAACGCATATAACCACTTAAAAGAGCTTGCTGAGACAGAGATGAACTCAGTGACAGATAACCCAATTGTGATCAGTGAAGAAGAAGCCATCTCTGGTGGTAGCTTCCATGGTCAGCCTTTAGCGATGGTACTTGATTACGCATCAATTGCAGCAGCGGAGCTTGGTAATATCTCAGACCGTCGCTGTTATTTACTACTTGAAGGCTTACACGGACTACCTCGACTGCTCACCACATCAGGTGGTCTAAACTCTGGTATGATGATCCCTCAGTATACGACTGCGGCATTGGTAACAGAGAACAAATCGCTGTGCTTCCCGCCATCTGCTGACAGTGTACCAACGTCGATGGGCCAGGAAGACCACGTATCAATGGGTAGTATTTCAGGTCGTAAATTCAACCAAATCTTGGGGAATCTTGAAAAAATCTTTGCAATCGAGCTGATGTACGCTGCGCAAGCTGTTGATTTTAGGCGCCCTAATAAGTGTTCAGAGATTATTGAACAAAATCATGCCTTGATCCGTACAAAGGTCGCGAAACTTGAAGAAGACAGACTACTTAAGCCAGACATCGATGCTATGGTTGAGTTTGTTAAGTCACAAGCATTTACGGTTACAGTGAACTAAGGAAATCCGACATGAATTTTCAAGAACAAATAAAGCAGGGGATCCCTAGCGAATTGCCTGAAGCGAAACCTTATCCGGCAGGAGCGAACCGCGCGCCAAAGCGTAAAGATATTTTAAGTGCTGATGAAAAGCAGCTAGCAATCAGAAATGCACTGCGTTACTTCCCAAAAGCGTGGCACAAAGAGCTAGCAGCTGAGTTTGCACAAGAGCTCAAAGATTTTGGTCGTATTTATATGTATCGTTTTAAGCCTAACTATGAGCTTAAAGCGCGTTCAATCTCAGACTACCCAGCGAAATGTGAGCAAGCTGCGGCAATCATGTTAATGATTGACAATAACTTAGACCCAGCAGTTGCACAGCACCCAGAAGAGCTTATCACTTATGGTGGTAATGGCGCGGTATTCCAAAACTGGGCGCAGTACTTGTTAGCGATGAAATATCTGAGTGAAATGGAAGAAGACCAAACGCTTCACATGTACTCAGGTCATCCAATGGGGTTATTCCCATCGTCAAAAGATGCACCGCGTGTAGTTGTTACAAATGGTATGATGATCCCGAACTACTCTCAGCCAGACGATTGGGAAAAGTTCAATGCACTTGGTGTGACTCAATATGGCCAAATGACAGCGGGCTCGTTCATGTATATTGGTCCACAGGGCATTGTACATGGCACGACAATTACTGTTATGAACGCATTCCGTAAAGTGCTTGAGAAAGGTGAAAGTCCAAAAGGTAAGATCTTCTTAACCGCTGGTCTTGGCGGCATGAGTGGTGCTCAACCTAAAGCAGGTAATATTGCTAACTGTATTACGGTATGTGCGGAGGTAAACCCTAAAGCGGCGATTAAGCGTCATGAGCAAGGTTGGGTTGATGAGCTGGTTGACAACATGCCTGATTTAGTTGCGCGTGTTAAAAAAGCGCAAGCTGGCGAAGAAGTGGTGTCGATCGCGTTTATTGGTAATGTCGTCGATGTGTGGGAATCATTTTTAGAAGAAGATATCTTCATCCACCTAGGCTCTGACCAAACATCATTACACAATCCTTGGTCAGGCGGTTATTACCCAGTTGATATCAGCTACGAAGAATCAAACCGTTTAATTCGTGAAGAGCCAGAAGTATTCAAAGAAAAAGTACAAGCAACGCTTAAACGTCATGCAGATGCTGTCAATAAGCACACGGCAAAGGGCACTTATTTCTTTGATTACGGTAATGCATTCTTACTTGAGTCATCCCGTGCTGGTGGTGATGTAATGGCAGAAAATGGCATTGATTTTAAATACCCGTCATACGTACAAGATATTCTTGGTCCAATGTGTTTTGACTATGGCTTTGGTCCATTCCGTTGGGTATGTACATCAGGCAAGCCTGAAGACTTAGATAAAACAGATGCAATTGCTGCAAAAGTACTTGAAGAAATCATGGCTGAGTCACCTGAAGAAATTCAGCAGCAGATGCAAGACAACATCACATGGATCAATGATGCGAAGCAAAACAAGTTAGTTGTGGGCTCTCAAGCACGTATTTTATATGCGGATGCAGAAGGGCGCATGAAAATTGCGAAAGCTTTCAATGATGCCATTGAACGCGGTGAAATTGGGCCTGTTGTTTTAGGTCGTGACCACCATGATGTAAGTGGTACTGATTCACCATTCCGTGAAACGTCTAACATTTATGATGGCAGCCGCTTCACCGCAGACATGGCTATCCACAACGTAATCGGTGATAGCTTCCGCGGCGCGACTTGGGTGTCTATTCATAATGGTGGTGGTGTTGGCTGGGGTGAAGTGATCAACGGCGGTTTTGGTATGCTGCTTGATGGATCTAATGATGCTGAACGTCGATTGAAGTCAATGCTACTGTTTGATGTTAACAATGGTATTGCACGTCGTAGCTGGGCACGTAACGAAGAAGCCAACTTCGCAATCAAACGCGAAATGGAAAGAACTCCTAAGTTAAAGGTCACATTGGCAAATAATGTAGACGATGAACTGCTAAACAGTTTATCGCTCTAATCCTAATAAAATACAGGGCATGGTCCATGCCCTGTATTTATTTACTCCTCCTCGCAACCTACTAAAAAGCTATGCAACAGTTGAGCTTAAAGAATGACTTTCCAAGCCATTTTTAGTTTCGATATTCTGTTTTAGATTTCATGCACACCAACGTTATAAATGGCTAAATTCCTGTTCAAATGTTCAAATGTTCAAATGTTCAAATGTTCAAATGTTCAACCAAGACTAAATTCGCGAAATATCTATAGCTTTATTCGAATTGAAATATTTACCTTTGCGCAAGGGGCGACGCTTACAAAAGGTAATTTATTCAGGTTAAAGATACCGAGATGTTAAATATGCTCAAAATGAAATCATTCATAAGGGGATTCATGTTATTTATTCGAATTTTAAAGGTTGTATAATTCTTAAACTCCAATTGATTTAAATAAAAAATCCAATAAAAAGATCTTGAACGAATATATAAACCTGTTATTGTGAGCGCGTTGAATGTAACTAACCAAAGGAAATTAATATGTTACTTAAACTTAGTAAAAAGAAAGTCAAAAACTTAAGCACATCAAACAAAGCGCTTAACCCGCAGCAAACTCCTCAGATCGGTGGTGGTCAGGGCCTTGATTCTCTGGGCTGCTTACCTACTGTTAAGTGTCCTGTTTCTTGGCAGTGCTATTCTGATAACTGCTAACATACCCCACATTCTAGCAGTCCTTAACCCTTGTTGTTGTAGGCCTTAATTGGCCTACTATAAAAAATGACTCAGCTTCTTAATAAACTATATCTAGCCCAACCAGGTAAATTACCATCTCTCCAAACCACACCGATTACATATTGTAATACTTATTTCCTGTAGCGAGGTTAGAGTGTGTACAGTAGTATTTTTAACGCTATAGTACGCCAATCATTCAAAAGGAAGTTATATGGAAACCACCATTAAAAATGTTGTATTTGATATAGGAAATGTTGTAGTTCGTTGGTCGCCAGAAGACATTATCAGCATGACATTTGGCCGGTCACACTTTGACAGCGGTTTAATTGAAAGGGTATTTTACACGGATATTTGGTTAGACTTAAACAAAGGCTTAATGTCAGAGGAAGAAACAAAGCTCAGATATCAAAAGGAGCTTGGCTTGAACCAGAGTGATTGCGATCGTTTATTTCATTATATTAAGCATTCTTTGATCCCTATATATAACTCAGAAGCTTTGATAGAGCGAGTAAAAAAAGCAGGATATAAAGTTTATGCACTCACGGATAATGTCCATGAAATTGTCGACTATTTAAAAGAAACCTATCAGTTTTGGCCGTTATTTGAAGGAGCGATTGTATCAGCAGACTTAGGGGTACTCAAACCTCAACCTGCTATATACGATGCACTGTTGACACAATTTAGCCTAAATGCAAATGAAACCGTATTCATTGATGATATGCCCCATAATGTTGCAGGGGCAAAAACTATGGGTATTGAAGCAATTCAGTTTGAAGATGCAGGGCAATGTGAAGATGAGCTCAAAAAGTTAGGGTTAGCATTCTAAGCTAATAAAATCGTAAGCACTATTGAGAATTTGCCTAACTTGAATATGCCAAATAGTAAAACTTTAATGATGTTTTAGAAGCTATTGTGATTGGCCTCCAATGCGATTTGATTACATACGTTCAGAGTTATTAAATCGCTATCTTCTCGATCTTAATACATTCGTTGCGCGATAAGTACAAGGTGTGGGGGAGAACACAGCAGTTGGCAATGGATAAGTTTAGCTTTTGGGTTTAGCGAATCTGTTTTGGTCTTTACATCTTAAATTGCCAGCAATCAACGTCTATTAGGCAGCTTCTTTTGACCGCTTCACGTATCAAAGCTGAAAAGTAAGTATTACTTACTATATTTGTATGAGATAGCATAAAAATAGTGGTCATTCATGAACTTTAAAAGCCTCCAAGTAAAATACTCACTTCTCTTTATAGCGATTTCTGTGTTTTTTGTCGTTGTTGTTTCAATAAACCTATTTCTAATTAGCAAGACGGAACGAAGTTTGGATGAAGTGGGCAACAAGTTTAACCCAGCTATCTCCGCTGTTATCAATGCAGATAGAGACTTGTATCAAGCGCTCTCTGCTGAACAACATGTTTTGTATATAACCGACTTGCAAGCAGGTTTTAAAGCGTTATACGCAGACTATCAAGAAAACGCGCAGCAAGCGTTAGACCGGATGAATAAGTACCGAGCATTCATGGCTGATTACCCTAGTGCACTTGCGCCACTGCGTGGATTTGATAGCCAATACAAAACTTGGTTAAGCGATTCACAAAGAGTCTTCGACCTTATTCGTCAGGGGAAGCGTGACGCCGCTATTGCTCAAAGTGAAGGTCCGGCGACGCAAAGTTTTAATGCGCTAAGAGATTATTTCAATGTTGCCGGGGAGGCTGCTGACAGTATTAGTGGCCGGGTGAGTTCAGAATCCATCAGTGAGGTAAACAGTACTTTAACCGTGATCCTGATTTTCAGTGCGCTTGTAATTGCCATGATCATCGCCATCGGCATGATTGCTCCGAAGAAAATGGCCAACGCACTCAATGACCTTGTCTACCAATTGAGAGATATGAGCAAAGGTGATGGTGATTTAACCAAGCGGATCAACTCGACACGGGAAGATGAGTTGGGCGATGTCGCAAGGGAGTTTGACAACTTTGTGGCTGGTTTGTCAGAGTTAATCCGCACGATTGTTGACGAGACAGTCGCTGTTACCAATGGTGTCGAAGCCTTGGAGAGAGGTTCGAAAAGTATTCATGACACTTGCTCTAACCAGCTTCAAGCGATAGAGGTCATCGTAACCGCTGTGAATGAGATGTCTTATGCGATAAAAGAAGTTGCTGAAAATGCGAGTTCAACTGCGCAGGACCTTACTGACGTTAATCAACTCACAGACGAAGGTACAAAAGTCACCAACAAAACGGTGGATGAGATAAACGCGCTCTCGGATATTATTGCAACGGCCTCTCAAACTATTTCTAAAGTATCGGAAGATTCTACCAATATTACTTCTGTGCTAGATGTGATACGCGGCATTGCTGAGCAAACGAATTTACTTGCGCTTAATGCGGCTATTGAAGCCGCTAGAGCAGGTGAGCAGGGCAGAGGGTTTGCTGTTGTTGCAGATGAAGTAAGAACACTTGCCAGCAAAACCCAGCAATCCACAGAAAATATTCAAGAGATGATTGCAAATTTACAACAGGGAGTTGGTCAAGCTGTCTCCTCAATCGAAAAAGGCAATGACTCAACACAGTCAACAGTGGATTGTTCAGCACAAACACTTGAGTCCTTGGGCCAAATAGCGACTGCTTCGCAGCGGGTGTCTGACATGGCTTTGCAAACCGCCACAGCAACAGAGGAGCAAAGTAAAGTGACAGACGATATCAGCAGCAATCTGACATGTATGTCTGAGGGAACTCGCGAAAACTTTGACACTGCCGTTGAAAACGAATCCGTTGCAGACCAAGCAATGGTCAGTGCGAAAAGGTTAAGGCAAGCTGTTGGTGGGTTTAAATTAGACTAAATAATGACTGCGCTAACTAAAGTGTGTCATACGAATATTTAAACGACCTAGTAAAAAGGACTTGTGCCCACGTCGTGCTCATTTAGTTCTAAGAAACCTAAAAGTGATATGTACATATTTGAAATGTAACTGCTTAAATAGTTCCAGCTTGTTTCTTTATCTAGGTTGGCGTTAGTATTCGTATACACTGATAACTATAATTTGAAATTCAGTAAAAGTTTACAGAGTTTCAAAAGATAAATAAAAAACAATAAAGGTTTACTATGAACCAACATGAAAAACTTAACTATGTAGAGTTTGCAGCAAAAAACTTGGATGCGACTAAAGCATTTTTCAATGCGGTTTTTGCATGGGAGTTTGTCGATTATGGACCAGAATATACGGCGTTTTCAAACCAAGGTTTAGATGGTGGGTTTTACAGGGCAGATATGAATAGTCAGCCAAGTAGCGGCGGTGCACTATTGGTCTTTTACAGCAACAACATTCAAGCAACCCTTGATAAGGTGGAACAGCATGGTGGCGAGATAGTAAAGCCAATTTTTGACTTTCCTGGCGGGTGTCGTTTTCATTTCAAAGAGCCCAGTGGCAACGAGTTTGCTGTCTGGTCGGAGCAAAAGTAGTCAATTATGATTCTTTACTAAACACTGTGATCCCTACTGAATTTTGCTTCGTTTAAGAAAGCGAAGCAATTAACGAGGGCGGTTATATGTTTGGTATTTTTAAATCCAATCCATCAAAAAAATTGAGAAAATCACACAGTATACTGCTTGAAAAGGCAATGCATGCGCAAAGAAACGGTGATATTAGAGGGTATGCGATGCTCACGGCAGAAGCCGACTCTTTGTGGCAAGAAATAGAACGTATCGAGCAGCAACATTAAATATCACTAAAACCTCAATACCTATCATGGATTGTCGTTAACGGTTTAAATATAAAATTTATATTAAAACTTCAGGAGCTGGGTAGCTTAACTTCAGTTCCTGCGAGTATAATAATTAGGAACAGTTACACTAACAGGGACACCTAAAATGAAATATTTACCAGTTGCGTTTGCTCTTTTACTCGGCGCGTGTAGTTCTACTACTTATAAGTTGGAGCAAACAATGGATTTGATTGCTGCATCAGAAGCAAAAGCTCCACATGGTGTAAGCGGAACATTTGAGTTTGAGGTGAAAGCCGCAGGTAAAGTTGACGGCGAAATTTTTTTAAATACACAAGAAAACTTCCGAGATAGGCGCTCTATTAGCATAGCCTTATCACCCGAAGTGATAAGGGCATTTATTCGTAAAGAAGGACTGAGCCCTAAAGTTTATTTTATAGGCAAAAAAATTCAAGTCACTGGAGAGGCAAAAAGAAAGCAAGTGTTTTTGAAGTCTAACGGTATAAAAATGTCTAGCTACTTTTTCCTAACTGAAATTAGTGTAACCTCTTTAGACCAGATTAAAGAAATTTAAACAGCGCTTCAAATATGCGTGAATAGAAAATAAGCTCGGACACGCTTTCGAGCTTTTTAGGGCAATTCCAGTTTCGCGGATATTTTAATTTTCATAATCTTTGCTTATAGCTGTCTTTACCATAAAAACTCTCTATCTTGTTATCGATAATAAACGGTAGTGTTTAACTTTCATCGTATTAACTTCACGCACTAAAAATAAGAAAATTTATGAAAACAAGTTCAGTCATATTGAAACAAATTAAAGTCGTTCCTCTTGTCTGTATGTGCTTTTTCACTTCTCTGTTTGTAGAAGCAGATGAGGTAGATAAAACTATTACGCAGATAATGGCGCAGCGTCATATTCCCGGATTACAACTGGCTGTCGTCAAAGATAAAAAGATTATAAAAACGCAAAGCTATGGCGTCGCAAATTTGCAAGATGATGTTGCTGTAACTAACAATACTGTTTTTTCCATTAACTCTATGACCAAAGCCTTTACTGGCGTGGCGCTTTTACAACTGGTGGAAAAAGGCATCATTACCCTTCATGACGAAATCGGTAAGCACCTTCCTGAATTACCAAAGGCTTGGCATAAAATTCAGATTAAGCATTTAATGGCACATACGTCGGGCCTACCAAAAATACTGAGTGGCTATTATATTGATTTGATTGTCAGAGGTAATCCTAAGGCTGCTTGGGAGAAAGTACAAACGTTACCAATGATATCTGACATAAACACGCGTTTTGATTACAACCAAACAGGCTATGTCATCATCGGTAAAATCATCGACAAATATGTTGATGGGAACTTTGTTGAATTTATAACCGATCATCAATTAAAGCCAACCGGTATGCACTTGACGGCAAAGTCGGGTTTCGAATACATGACGCCAGTGATAAAAAATCAAGCTCGGCAGTATTTATATGAGGATAAAGCCAAGCGCTTCGTTAATATCTATGGGCGATTTTCCTACATCATGAGAACGGCGGCAGGTATGAATTCAACTGCGACTGAGCTTGCACAGTACTTAATCGCATTGCAGTCTAACAAGCTTGTTAAAAACACCAAACTGCTTTGGACACCAGTTAAATTAAACAATGGTAAAATTGGTGGTTTTAGCAACTTGGAAAATGGCTATGCAATTGGCTGGCAAGTATTGGAGCGCGGGCACCACCCGGCGGTGAGTGCAAGTGGCGGCAATGCGGTAACTATGATCCATTACCCTGAAGATAATGTATCGATTGTTGTGTTAACAAATCTAGTGGGTGCTTTGCCTATCCAATTTGTAGACAACATTGCAGCGCTTTATATTGACGACTTTAAACGCTAAACAGAGTTTATATATAGCTGGGCTTGATAGGGTTCATTAGGTGATTTGTGCCAAAGACGCAAATCACTTACAGGCGATTACTTTCGGAGCGAAATCGAAGTGGCTTCTATGTCAATTTTACCTTGCTTAAAGAGTCCACCAATTGCTTTTTTGAAGTTCGCTTTACTGGTCGAAAAAGCCTGCTTAATTTGTTGAGGATCGGACTTATCACCCAATGGTAAAAAGCCATTGTTCTCTTCTAGCTTGGCTAGAATTTGCTCTCCTAAGCCTGAAATCTTCTCAATACCAGGCTTTTCAAGTAACACATCAATTTTGTCTCCCTCACGTACTTGCTTAATATAGCCTTTCATACGTTGGCCAATGTACATACGCTTGAATACCGTGTTAAAAAACACCATACCAAAATGGGTTTCATTGATGACGACTTTATAGCCAAGGTCGGTTTTTGAGGCAATGATCAGGTCCACTTCCTCAAACTTGCTGTAGTTTGCTGGGGTTTTATTGACAAATTTATTGATATTGCTCGAAGCACACAGGCGCTTACTCGCGTTATCTAAGTACAGCTTTACCAGGTAGCTGTAGCCTTCGCGCATTTTTGGCTTTTGCTCGTTGTAAGGCGCAAGAACGTCTTTGGCAATACCAAGGTCCATGAACGCACCGACTTTGTTGATTTGTTTCACACGTAACAGCGCGAACTCACCCACCTGCGCGATCGGTGCTTTTGTGGTTGCGCAAGGGTGCCCCTGGTTGTCTGAATAGATGAACACTTCAACATTGTCGCCTTCTTCTAAATATTCAGGCTTTTCATCCAAAGGTAAAAACACATCGCCAAGCTCTTTACCGTCTAGATATGCGCCTTCAGCGCTGATCTCTTCAATCATTAAAAACTGCTTAGTACCTAGCATGGTTTATTCCTCGGCTGGCTTTGGTTTTCTACGAAGTGGTGCATTTCCATCCACGTCAAATGGGGCTGCAATCGGCTTTTTAGGCGCCTTAGGCTTTTTCGTAAACTTGCGTTTTTGCTCAGGCTTTTTACCAGCAGCAGGCTTTTTACCTTTATACGCTGGTTTTTTAGGCTTTTCTTTAAAGCCTTTGAATTTACCTTCAAGGCCTTCGATTGTGTGGAAAGTCAGTTTTTCTTTCAGATACTGTGCAATTGCTTGATAGCTCTTCCAATCTTTTGGACCTACTAACGAAGCTGCAGTACCTTTAAAGCCTGCTCTGCCTGTACGTCCGATACGGTGTACGTATTCTTCAGCCTGTTTTGGTAAATCAAAGTTGATAACGTGCGTAACGTTTAATAGATCCAGACCACGTGATGCCACATCAGTTGTGACCAAAACTTTATATATACCACGGCTAAACGCATCCATAATATCAAGACGCTTGTTTTGCGCTAAATCACCCGCTAAACCAATGGCTTTAATTCCCATTTCGTTCAGTAAGTCACTCAAACGCGTGGTATCTTGACGCGTTGCGGTAAAGATAATGCATTGTCCAACGTCATCTTGCTGCACAAAGTGTTTAAGTAACGCTTCTTTGTGGTCTAGGTGATCTGCAAAATACAATGCCTGTTGAATATCTTCGTGCTTTTCATTACTGCCGCTTAGTAGGATCTTTTTCGGCGACTTTAATAGCGCTTTTGCGGTAAGCTCAACTTGTGCATGTTCTAATGTCGCTGAAAATACCATGGTTTGACGAAGGCGATGATCGGCTTGACTATTAATGGCATTGAGTTGTTTATCAAAACCTAAATCAAGCATACGGTCTGCTTCATCAAAAATTAACAGCTCAAGACCTGCAAGGTGTAATGACTGTTGTTCAAGGTGGTCAGTGATACGACCTGGCGTACCAATCACAAAATGTGGGTTTTTACGCAATGCTTTTACTTGGTCGTTAAAGTTTTCGCCGCCAAGCACTTTGGTTGCTGTCATTGACGTACCGGCAATTAATAAGCGGCACTGGGCAAATACCTGATTGGCTAGCTCGCGAGTCGGGGCAACAATGAGAACACGAGGGTCGCGTTTGCTCAGCGCTTTTTGTTTCATTACACGCTGTACAGCGGGTAACAAAAACGCCAAGGTCTTTCCTGAACCGGTTTTTGACTGTGCAAAAACATCGTGGCCTGCTAAAGCTGTGGGGATGGCATGTGCTTGAATTTCAGTAGGCTCATTAATTCCCTGATGTTGTAGTTGCTTTTCAAAGCGAAGGTCAAGGCCGAGTTCGGAAAATCTCAAAGTTACTTTCTCCAGTCATTATTCTAAAAAACGCGCCATTATAGCAAAGAGCCAGACAAAGGCACTATATAAATCTTAGTTTAAAATTGTTTTTGCTTTTGTTTTAATCACTTGGAATAAAAACTCAGCACTTGATTCTATGCTTTTTGCATTTGTTTTATAAATCCGTAAAATACACGCCTCAGCGCCGGATTTACGATTCGGTTTGTGCCTACGCGTCGTGTTTAAGTGTAGGTTGTTTTAAAGCTTATAAAAGAGAATTATTATGACTAAACCTTATGTTGTTTGTGCAATGTATAAGTTCGTTTCGTTGCCTAATTTTGAGCAGATCCGTCAACCTTTATTGCAAGTAATGGAAGAGAACGAGGTACGTGGTACCTTACTACTTGCTGAAGAAGGTATTAACGGTACTGTGGCAGCTAAACGTGAAGGTATCGATGCGTTACTTGCGTGGTTGGACAAGCAACCTGGTCTGGACAACATTGTTTATAAAGAGTCTTTTGACGAAACATGTCCGTTCTACCGTACTAAGGTGAAGTTGAAAAAAGAGATTGTGACCATGGGTGTGCATGGTATTGACCCCAAGAAAGTGGTGGGTACTTATGTTAAGCCTGAAGATTGGAATGCACTTATCTCTGACCCTGAAGTTGTATTGGTCGATACGCGTAATGATTATGAAATCGAAATTGGTACTTTCAAAAACGCCGTAGATCCTAAAACCAAAACTTTCCGTGAATTCCCTGAATGGGCTGAAAAAAACCTAGACCCTAAGAAGAACAAAAAAGTAGCAATGTTCTGTACTGGTGGTATTCGCTGCGAAAAATCAACTGCTTATATGAAAGAGCAAGGTTTTGAAGAGGTATATCACCTTGAAGGCGGTATCCTTAAGTATCTAGAAGATGTGCCAAAAGAAGAGACAATGTGGGAAGGCGAATGCTTTGTATTCGACAACCGCGTAGCGGTCGATCACGATTTGAACAAAGGTTCTTACGAGCAATGTCATGCTTGTCGTATGCCAATCACTGAAGAAGAAATGAAATTAGAGCAGTACATGGAAGGCGTATCGTGCCATCACTGCTATGACAATGTGACTGAGGAACAAAAAGCGCGTTTTGCTGAACGCCAAAAGCAAATGGAGTTAGCTAAAGAGCGCGGAGAGGGCCACATCGGCCATGAAGCACAAGAAGCGCTTCGTCAACGTAAAGAGCAAAAGCAGGCTCAAAAAGACGCGCAGCGTAAGCAATCAGCTTAATTTGAGCTAACTTTCAAATAGCTAAACCTATTTTAGGCGCCCTCGGCCATTTTGGCTGGGGGCGTTTTTATTTGTACTTTTTACAATGTTTACTCTAGTCGAACTTGCTTTTTGTCTTAGATATTACCATAAGTTTATTATATTCAATCGTTTATAATTATTTTTTGAGCGCGCTCAATTATATTGTTGCTAATTTGGGTTCCTTGATGGTGTGCGCTTATACTTCGGAAGGATACGTCTATACCGAACAACAACAATGAATGCACCAATTCAGTCAGAACTGACAATTTCGCTCCAAGCTTTTTCAAAACAAAGCCACCAATTTTGGTCATTACAGATACTTGGGTGGCTCGGATATACAATGGTGGTGTTCATTTCCATCATTCACCCGCAGTTTGACGACAACGATTTTAACTTAAGAGGTCAGTTGCTTAATTTATCAGTTGAGGTGATCTGTGGCTTCACTTTGTCTTTCTTACAGTGGTCGATTATAAGGCGGATTGTACACTGGCCGTTAAAGCACACTTTGATCGCGAGTTTTGCCAGTGCTGCTGTCCTTGGCTTGGTATTTAATGTCATCAAGCTGGCATCATACAAAACCATTGTTTATCACCAAGTTTGGTATCAAGAGCTCAATATGCTTGAGTTTGGGGGCTGGTTTTTGTTTTCAATTTCTACCATGTTTGTATGGACAGCCATATTCTTCATTATGTTATACAACGCACGTTTACAAAAAGAGCATGAAATGTTGCTCAGAGCCCAAACTGCCGCCAAAGATGCCCAACTTCAGATGCTCCGATATCAGTTAAATCCTCACTTTATGTTTAACACGATGAATGCCATTTCTACTTTGATCATGAAAAAGGAGAATGGCATGGCACAAGAGATGTTAGACAAACTCTGTGATTTCTTTCGTGCATCGCTTGAGCAAGACGCATCAGACGCCAGCTATCTTGGCAAAGAACTTGAACTGTTAGATTTATATTTGAGTATAGAGAAGGTGCGTTTTTGCGAGCGGCTCAATGTAAATTATGACGTAGACCCTTATTCAAAACAGGCAAAGCTACCACCGTTAATATTGCAGCCAATTGTAGAAAACGCGATTAAATACGGCCTAGAGGTAAGAAAAAAACACAATGTTATAGATATTATCGTGACCAGGCACGAAGGGCATTTAGAGATCTTGGTAGAAAATGAAGGTGGAGAATCAGATAAGCCTTTGGAAAAAGGGTTTGGAATTGGTTTAAGTAACACCAAAGAGCGCCTAGATACCTTTTTTAATACGCCATGCCAACTTAGCGTGGAAAATGGCAAAACAAAAACTCGTGTCACGATGGTCATTCCTTTTGTGATAGAAAAATAAGAATTGGATTAAATATGATTACAGCGGTACTGGTTGATGATGAACCTCTAGCTATAGAGGGGTTGAAGCTGCGACTCGAAAACATCTCTGATATTCAGGTGGTGGGAGAGGGGCTCGATGGCGATGATGCAATTCGTTTATGTCATGAGCATCAACCTGACGTACTTTTTATTGATTTAAGACTGCCGGGGCTTAGCGGTCTCGAAGTGGTTCAGGGTCTGCAATCAGATACCATGCCACTGGTTGTGTTTGTCAGCGCGTACAGCGATTATGCGATTGAGGCCTTTGAACTCAACGCGTTGGATTATTTAATGAAGCCCGTAAATCTAGGCAGATTGAAAAAAACGGTCGAAAGAATACGCGACACCTTGGCTGAGTCAAAACATGCGCCTAAAAGTGAAGAAAAAGCCAAGCTGTTAAAAGCGTTAGGTGAATCCTCAGGGTTGAGTATTGCGCAGTTACAAGAGTGGCTTGATAAAGAAAGTGCGCCATTTCCGGCAAAACCAAGGCATGAATTACTGATCAAAAATCATGATAACGAGCAAGTGTTCCTGCGTGTTGACGACATTATGTGGGTTGATGCTGCCGGAGACTACATGTGTATTCACACTGAGAAGGAAAACTACGTTGTGCGGATCACGCTCAAGCGCCTCAGCGAAGAGCTTGATAATGGATCGTTTGCGCGGATCCATAAATCAACCTTAGTAAATGTGAATTTTGTTAAAAGTTTTACCACACTAAAGAACAATGAATCGATGTTGGATTTGGGGGGAGATATTAGGCTTAAAGTGAGCCGCAATTATAGTGACACGTTGAAGTCATTGTTGAAATCCCGTGTGGGAGATACATTTTCGTAGTTCTTATGTCTCACATTTCATCGTGTAATTGTTTCGTCTTATCGTGCGCGGTGCAACTGCACCAGCATTGACGCAAAATTGCACCGCGATAGCGCATTTCAATTGTCACAATATTATCTTTCTATCAATATTTTAACTGCCAAATTTACATTTTTAATTTGCATTTAAAATAAATGCATTTGGCCAAATGACAACGATAAATGTGCCAAGGCTCACAGTTGTGATATTTGCTTTCAAGGTGAACGTCACATATGCACTGTGAGCAAATGTGGAAGTGATGAAATGAAACCAACAGTAAACCAAGTGTTTGGCGTTTGCCTGCTGAGTGCGACACTGCAAGGGTGTGGCGGGGGCGCTGAAACGAACACTGATACCAGCCAAATATCACCAGAGGTTCCCGTATCTGATTGGCAACTCGTATGGAGTGATGAGTTCGACACAGACACCATTGATGCCAATAAATGGCTGCATGAAGTCAATTGTGACGGCGGCGGCAACAATGAGCAACAGTGTTACACAGCCAGCAATGAGAATTCTTATATTGAAAACGGCATTCTACATATTGTGGCTCTACCCGCCGCAGAAGGAGAGCAAAAGGCTTATACATCAGCGAGATTGAGTTCAAAAAACAAAGCAGATTTCAAGTATGGACGCTTTGAAGTTCGCGCAAAATTGCCATCTGGCCAGGGAAGTTGGCCAGCATTTTGGCTTTTGCCGACGGATGAAGTATACGGCGGGTGGCCAAAATCTGGTGAAATCGATGTTGTTGAGTCGGTTAACCTAAAAGCGAAACGAGAAGACGGGAGTTTAGAGCGCCACGTATATGGCACACTGCATTATGGCAAAGATTGGCCAGACAACGAATCAAGTGGAAAAGAATATCTTTTGCCCAATGAGATGAACCCCGCCGATGACTTTCACACTTATGCGATTGAGTGGCAAGAAGGGGAAATTCGTTGGTATGTAGATGGTCACCTTTACCAAACTCAGCGCCGTTCGCAAGCGCTTTATAATGGTGATGGCGACGCCGTTGGGCTCATTTATCGCGGATGGTTCACGGAATATTTTGGGCAAGATTCTGGCGAGTTAGAAACCCATTGGGATAACGCCCCTTATGATCAAGAATTCCATATGTTGCTCAATCTTGCGGTAGGTGGGAATTGGCCTGAAAGTGTGAACGAGTTAGGCGTCGATGCCTCTGCCTTTGCCGAGGGTCAACATTTTGAGATCGATTATGTGCGTGTGTATCAATGCCAAATTAACCCAGAAACGGGTAAAGGGTGTGACACAGTACGCGGTGGGTTTGATAGTTTAGAGGATGCATTAGTGGAGGGCAAAGCTCCCACGCCAATTCCGCCTTCTTCCGGCATCGCCCAGGATCTGGATATTTTTGCTGGCACGCCAAATCCAAATTGGCCTGCTTGGGACTGCTGTGGCGGGTCGACACCAGCCTTAGTCGATGACGCTGAAAAAGGCGCTGTGTATGAATTTGTGGTTGGAGAGAGCCCAACCGTGAATGGGTTTATTTCTCGCGAGGATTTTATTACTGACCCCGAGGGTGAAGCCACGCCTTTTGATGCAAGCCCGCTTATAAGTAGCGGCACTCTCAGCTTTGATATGAAGGTAGTGAGCTTGCCAAGTGCGGCGGATACACCGTGGCTGTTAAAAGTTGAGAGCGTTGATGCATCAACGGTAGCCGAAGTTGCCTTGACCACCAGTGTTGAAGGTCAAGCACCGGCACTTGAACAGTGGCAAACGTACACATTTCCTTTGCAAGCTTTGGTAGATAGCGGACTTACTCCGAATGCAATCGATGCTGTGATGATATTCCCAACGTGGGGCAGTGGCGAGGGCGCGGTATATCAAGTTACCAACATGCGTATTGCTGGCGATGGGGTATCTGCGCCCCAATCATTTGTCGTTTTTGAAGATATGATTAATCCAGCTTGGCCATTATGGGATTGCTGTGGAGGCACAACACCACAAATTGTTGAAGACGATGCCCAGCACGGCAATGTTGCTGAGTTCTCTGTGGGGAGTGAACCAACTGTCTTAGGTTTTATATCACGTACTGACAATACCTCCGAAGCAGGGGGATCACCAGCACCGTTTGACGCCTCACCGATGTTTGACAATGGCATGCTTCAATTTGAAATGAAAGTTGTTAATGCGCCAGCGAACGCCGAATCGGTTTGGAAATTAAAATTAGAGAGCAACAATGCTGAAACCGCTGCAGAGCTCGACCTTAGCAGTAGTATTGAGGGGTTAAAACCGGTTACAGGGCAATGGCAAACCTATACATTTAAGATCTCTGATTTAGCCAGTGCAGGGTTAGATGTGAGTGGTATTGACGTGGTGATGATTTTCCCAGAATGGGGTACAGGTGAAGGCGCACTTTATCGCGTAGACAATTTAAAATTCTATCAACCAACAGACGCACCAGCTTTCGAAGGTCATGTGCTATTTCAAGATGATGTGCTGTCACAGTGGTCACTATGGGACTGTTGCGGTGGGTCAACACCTGAAATTGTCAATGACGATGCACAACATGGCATGACGGCTGAATATACCATTGGTGCTGAACCAACCGTGGTAGGTTTGTTTGCTGATGATGGGGTGTATCTCGACAGCTCCGCATTTTTACAATCCGGTGTGATTCAATTCGAAATGAAGGTCGTCAATGCGCCTGCAAACGCTGACTCTGTTTGGAAGTTTAAGATTGAATCTATGGATGCTACTACGGCGGTAGAGCTAGACCTATCAGCAAGCATAGAGGGTAAAGCGCCTGAGGTTGGCCAATGGCAAACGTACACATATTCCTTGCAAAGTTTGGTCGCTGCAGGTCTAGATGTCACAGCGATTGATGTTGTGATGGTGTTTCCTGCTTGGGGAACGGGTGAAGGTGCCGTATTTAGACTAGACAACGTACTAATTTATAACCACAGCTCAGTACCTCAACCGCAATCTCTGACTTTATTCAAAGATGGGCAAAACAGCAACTGGCCGATTTGGGATTGCTGCGGTGGTTCGACCCCTTCAGAGCAACAAGATGATGCTGAACATGGTGTAACTGCGCAATTTTCAATTGGTGCTGAGCCGACGGTGATGGGGTTTCTTGCAAACGAAGGCGCACACTTTGACGCCAGCGCTTTACTCACAGGTGGTGTTGTCCGATTTGACTTGAAAGTAGTCAACGCTCCGAATGATGTGAGTAGTACTTGGAAATTCAAAATTGAATCACTAGATGCCGAAACCGCCGTAGAACTGGATTTGAGCTCGAGTATCGAAGCACAAGCGCTAGAAGTCGGGCAGTGGCAAACGTACACATACTCTTTGCAAGCTTTAGCTGACGCAGGATTAGATCTATCAAAAATCAATGTCGTTATGGTTTTTCCTGCATGGGGCACAGGTGAAGGTGCTGTTTACAGGATTGATAACGCAGAAATCACGGTGCCGTAACGCGGCAAATACAAGGGGGGATCACTTTCCCCCAGAACAGAGAATTTAGTAGGTTAGTTATGAAACAAGTTCAATTTGTATCTTCGCGCGTGGCTTTGTGTGTCGCATTAGCTCTATCAGGGAAAGCGTATTCTGAGGAGCAATCAGCATCTAATTTAACGGCAGAAGAACAAAATCCAGAAATAGAAGTGATTGAGATCCGTGGCATTAAAGGAAGTTTGACCCGAGCAATGAATCTAAAAAGGAATGCATCTGGGGTTGTTGATGCGATTTCAGCAGAAGAGATGGGAAAATTCCCTGATACCAATTTGGCGGAGTCTTTGCAGCGAATTACCGGTGTTGCGGTTAGTCGCAGTAACGGTGAAGGTTCTCAAATTACGGTTAGGGGTTTTGGCCCTGACTTTAACTTGATTACGTTAAATGGCCGACAAATGCCGGGTACGGGTAATTCAAGGTCATATAGCCTGGAAAACTTATCTGCAGACGGTGTTATGGCGTTAGAGGTCTTTAAAACTGCGCGCGCAGAAAACCCCAGTGGTGGGCTTGGTGCAACGGTCAATATCGTGACCAGAAAGCCTCTGGCAAGTCCGGGAGAGCGTTATACCGTTTCTGCTAAGGGGATTCATGATTCGTCAAATGTCGAGAATGATGATTTAACCCCTGAGCTGTCTGCGCTTTATTCAAATACCTTCGTTGACGACACGCTTGGGGTGTCGTTTTCTCTCACGCATCATGAACGTGACTTTCAGAAACAGCAAGCCCATATTCAAGGGTGGCAGGCCAATGTCGATTTGCCTAGCAATATCGACCAAAGCAAGGTGGTTGATCCCAGGCCGCTGGATAGCGAAGGAAACAGAGTAGGAGACTACTTTTTTCCCCGTGATATGAACTATGGCATCGAAGATTTAGAAAGGGACAGAACCAATGGTCATATTGTTTTTCAATATGCGCCGAGCGACGACTTAGTACTATCGGTAGATTACACCCATACCAAAGCCGTGACAGGTAAAAATGGCATAGGCTGGGGGATGTGGAATGAATATGGCGGCAATATAAATGCGTATGAGTTAGATGAAAATGGCACTGCGATTTTTGCCGATATCAGCGGCAATGATGGCTCTTTTACGGCATCGCGTTCAACAACTGAAGTCATTGAAAAGTCCGCTGGTATTAATATTGACTGGCAAGTCAGTGATGCATGGCATGTTTCTATTGACTATCACGACTCTTCGAGTGAAACCGATAATGGCATAGATAAGGGCATTGGCAGTGAAGGCGCTTTAGTGTTGGGGTCAGATCAGCTAAGAACCAAAACCTATGATTATCGCACCGGTGATATTCCGCATGCGCAAATTCATTGGTTAAATGGCTCAACAACCTTGCTTGAAAGTGAAATCGACTCACACTTTAGTCAGTTTGTTCATTCTCCCGGTAAATCAGAGGTTCAGCAGCTTCAAATAGATACGGTATGGGAAAATGACCGTTTTGATATTCCACTGCTTGATGTCAAATTTGGGGTTGCCGTGACGGACCAAACTATGGGCGGCTCTAATGCATGGAGCGGTTTGATTGGCGGGTTTTTGTTTAATCCGTCTTGGCCACAACTGTTCCCTGACAGTATGTTTGTCAGAAATAATACCAATGGCTTCTTGGATGCGTTTGCCAGCGGTGGCGCAAACTTAAATCCGAATTACTATTACACGTTTAGCTTTGATGAAGTGGTCGCGCGGTCTGAGGCGTTTTTAACAAACGACGTGTTAGGCGGTGACGACTATTTTGCGACAACCGCTTATCATGACCTAGGAACGTTCTCTCAAAGCTCTGTTCAAGAAGAGACAACAAGCTTTTATATTCAAAGCGCTTGGGAGTTCGAGGTCGCGTCTTTACCTGTGTTCTTGAACCTTGGTGTTCGATACGAAGAAACTGATGTAACCAGTGTTGATAAGCAGCCAATCCCAGTATCTGTATGGTGGTTAGGCGGCAGCGAGTGGCATACACAGTACTTACCAGAGGACAATAGCGAATACACCTCTGAGGGGCAACATGATGTATTGCTGCCAATGATTGACGTCAAAGTTGATATTACAGAAGAGCTGGTCGGTCGTGTATCTTGGGGGAAAACAATCACACGTGCGCCACTCGGTGATTTGTCTGGTGGTAGGGTTCTATCAACAAGTCCAAAGATAGGCTCTCGTAATGGTAGTGAAGGCAATACCAATTTAAAACCCTTTGAATCAACCAACTTAGATTTAAGCCTTGAATACTATTACGATGAAAGTAGCTATGCAGCAATCGGTTACTTCAAAAAATCGGTTAAAAACTTCATCGGTAGTCAGGTCAACGAAACAACCATTGATGGCTTTAATGACATTTATCAAGGGCCAAGGTGGAACCAAGCTGTAGCTGATATTGAAGCGCGTGGCGAGCAGGCAAAAACTGATGCGATATTTCTGCAAATGCAGGCAAACGGCGCAGTGTTGAATGCACAAGGTTACATTGAGCCCGCGGGAGACGATCCATTATTAGTGTGGAAAATAACTAAGCCATTTAATGCGCCTGATACCAAAAAAGTGGACGGTTTCGAAGTGGCATTTCAGCATGTGTTTGGCGAGAGTGGCTTTGGCATTGGGCTAAATGCAACGTTTGTAGATGGAGATGTGGAGTTTGATGTTAACAGTCTAGAGCAGCAAACACCGCTCACAGGTTTGAGTGATTCAGCTAACGCACAAGTGTTTTATGAGAAAGACGGACTATCTATCAAACTCACTTATGCTTGGCGTGATGAATACTTGATAGGCGTAGGTCAAGACCAAGGCTCTGCTGATAACCCACCTCAGTTTGCTAAATCATACGCCCAGTTAGATGCCAGTGTGAACTACGACATTGACGAGCGTTGGACGGTTTTCTTTGAGGGTATAAATCTCAATGATGAAACCGAGCAAGGCTTTGGTCGATATGAGCGCCAGTTCCTATTCGCTAGGCAGTATGGACCTAGGTATACCTTAGGTGTCAGGTACAGCTTTCAGTAAATCTAACCACTTTCTTATCTCTTAGTTATTTTAGAACGTCGAGTGTGCAGCGCGAGCTGCTGTATATCTTGGCGTTCGTTGGAGTTATTTATTATGGCAACCGAGTTTGCTTCAAAAGCAGCGCACGTGGACCAATCGTCTGGCTATCCTAAAAACATTGGTTTTGCATTGTCTGCGCTTACAAGTCTATTTTTCATGTGGGGGTTTATTACCTGCCTGAACGATATTTTAATTCCTTACCTGAAAGGCGCGTTTCAGCTAAGTTACACACAAGCTATGCTGGTGCAGTTTTGCTTCTTTGGCGCGTATGTCATCGTCTCAATCCCTGCTGGAAATCTGGTTGGTCGGATCGGGTTTCAAAAAGGGATCGTGCTAGGGCTTATGATTGCTGCGCTGGGGTGCGTGTTATTTGTACCAGCAGCGATTATTGGATTGTATGAAGTATTTTTGCTCGCGCTGTTTGTGTTGGCGTCTGGGATAACTGTATTACAAGTGTCTGCTAACCCTTATGTCAGCGCATTGGGTAAACCAGAAACAGCGCCATCAAGACTAACACTTACTCAAGCATTTAATTCTTTGGGGACGACTATTGCGCCGTTTTTTGGTGCTTACCTATTGTTTTCATCAGGGCAGGAGACCGTATCAAGTGGTGCCGATGCGGTAAAAGTACCATATCTGTTACTCGCGACAGCATTGGGTATTTTGGCAATTATTTTTGCAGTTCTTAAGTTACCGAAACTGGTTGAACAAAGTGATGAACCCTCTACAAACGCAAGACCGCTAACAGAATATCCGCACTTAATTCTCGGTGCGATAGGTATCTTTTTATATGTGGGCGCAGAAGTGTCAATTGGCAGTTTCCTAGTAAGCTTTTTACATCAACCCAGTATAGCGGGCTTGGATGAAGCACAAGCAGCTAAGCTCATTGCGTATTATTGGGGGGGCGCAATGGTGGGGCGTTTTATTGGTGCAGCGATTATGCAAAAAGTAGCTGGTGGGAAAGTGTTAGCTTTTAATGCTGTCGTCTCGATGATGCTGGTCATTTTTGCAGTAAATCAAACGGGGGCACTGGCAATGTGGGCCATGCTCGCTGTTGGCTTGTTTAACTCAATTATGTTCCCAACCATTTTTAGTTTGGCCATTTCGGGGCTAGGCAAAGAGGCAAGCCGTGGCTCTGGTTTATTGTGTTTAGCGATAGTCGGTGGTGCGATCATACCGATTTTGCAAGGGTTACTTGCCGACAATATCGGGCTTGAAAACTCATTCTTTTTACCCGCAGCGTGTTATATCTTCATTGCTTATTTTGGTCTTTGGGGATGTCATAAAAAGTCTAATAAGGAAGCCGCGCAATGAAAAATATCAAACAACAAGCCTTATTGTGCGTTTGTACGCTCAGTCTACTCAGTGCTTGTGGACAGTCCAAGCAACTTGAAACACAAACGGCGAAAGATAAAAAACCATCAATTTGGCCTTACGTTACGTCGGAGGTGGTTGTCTCGGCAGATATAGAGTCACAAGTTGCCGAGGTACTTGCCGAAATGACCATTGAGCAAAAAGTAGCGCAAATGATTCAACCTGAGATACGTGATATTACAGTTGAAGATATGCGTAAATACGGTTTTGGTTCTTACTTAAATGGTGGTGGTGCATTTCCAAATGGTAACAAGCATGCTTCTGTACGTGATTGGGTGGCACTGGCGGAATCTATGTATCAAGCATCGGTAGATGCGTCTGTAGATGGTTCTAGCATCCCAACAATGTGGGGTACTGACGCGGTTCATGGCCATAATAATGTCATTGGCGCAACCTTGTTTCCCCATAACATTGGGCTAGGGGCCGCTAACGACCCGAAGTTGATTGAGAGAATCGCGCAAGTAACTGCAAAAGAAGTGTTAGTAACAGGCATTGATTGGATTTTTGCGCCAACGGTTGCCACGGTCAGAGATGACAGGTGGGGAAGAACATATGAGGGGTATTCGGAAGACCCAGAAATCGTCAGAGATTATGCGTATTCCATTGTTCGTGGCCTACAAGGGAATGGTCGCTCAGGCGAGTTCTTTAGAGAGCAACATGTTATTAGTACCGTCAAGCACTTTGTGGGTGACGGTGGTACAGTGAAAGGCGATGACCAAGGGGACAATATCAACGACGAAAAGACGCTTTTTAAGATCCATGCGCAAGGTTATGTAGGTGGACTAAAAGCTGGCGCGCAGTCAGTCATGGCCTCATTTAACAGTTGGCATGGTGATAAGATACATGGCAATAAATACTTATTGACCACTGTGTTAAAAGGCCAAATGGGTTTTGATGGGTTTGTTGTCGGAGATTGGAATGGACACGGTCAGATCCAAGGGTGTACGAATGAGAGTTGTCCCCAGGCAATCAATGCAGGGTTAGACATGTTTATGGCCCCAACTAAAAGTTGGAAGCCTTTGTTTTATAACACTGTTGATCAGGTGAAAGACGGCACGATACCCCTAAGCAGAGTAAATGATGCAGTAAGCCGCATTCTTAGAGTGAAATTACGAGCTGGCTTATTCAAAAAACCAAACCCTGCTCAGCGGCTTTATGCGGGTAACAGTCAACTTATGGGTAACAAGCAACATAGAGCACTAGCTAGGGAGGCCGTGCGAAAATCTTTGGTGCTTCTCAAAAATAAGGGCGGTATTTTACCTCTTTCGCCGAAACAAAACATTTTGGTGAGTGGTGATGGAGCACACAACATAGGTAAACAGTCTGGAGGGTGGACGATTACTTGGCAAGGGACAAACAATACCAACGCTGATTTTCCGGGCGGTATGTCGATCTTTGAAGGTATCAGGCAGCAAGTGGAAAAAGCAGGCGGTGAAATTACGCTAAGTGCGGATGGCTCATTTGATAAAAGTAACAAGCCGGATGTTGCGATTGTTGTGTTCGGGGAAGAACCTTATGCAGAGGGGCAAGGGGACAGGCCACATTTGGCTTATCAGTATGGTGATAAACAAGATTTACAGTTAATTAAGTCTTTAAAATCGAGTGGAATACCTGTTGTGTCCTTGTTTATCAGTGGGCGTCCATTGTGGGTGAATGCAGAGCTAAATGCCAGTGATGCATTTGTTGCAGTGTGGCTGCCAGGTTCAGAAGGGGGCGGTATTGCAGATGTCCTGTTAACGGATAACACTGGCAAAATACAGCATGATTTTTCCGGTGCTTTATCTTTTTCTTGGCCTAATTCACCGACTCAACATGTAAATCGTTTTGATGAAGAGCTGCCATTATTTCCTTATGGCTACGGTTTGAATTATTCAATGACTGATACCCTAGTTGACACATTGAATGAATCTTTTGATATAAATTCAAGTGTTAATGAAGAGGAGCTCCTATACGATGTGCAGCCGAAGAGGCCTTGGGCCTTACACATTTCTACTGATGATGAGCAAAAGCTAGTTAAGTCAAATAGCGAGCAATTAAAAGGACTTGAGTTTCGAACCATTGACCGTTTTGTCCAAGAGGACAGTATTCAACTAACCCTTGATGGTGCAAAAAATGCCGGTATTTCTTTAATAAGTAAACACGGCTTTGCTGAAGATTTAAGTGCTTATGTAGATTCGAACGCATACTTAACTTTTGATATCTCTGTGAAAGAGGGCGTTATTTCTAGTGCTACGGTTGGAATGAACTGCATCACTGCTGTGCAATGTCGGTCAAAGGTTGCAATACCGCCTTCTAAACTTAAAGACCAATGGCAACGAGTTGCAGTGCCTATGGCATGTTTTGAAAGTCTTGGCGCGAGATTATCTCACACTGAGTCTCCTTTTAGTATTGCGTTAAATGGAGACGCTAAACTTGAGTTGAGTAAAATAGCGTTACGAACTTCAGCCGCTGAAACATTAATTGTTTCATGTAATTAAAATAGTTGTGGCCACTAGATGTCATTGGTGGCCGCTTTTTTCCAAATGTACAAACATGACATAAAAGGTATATCCACTGTTCGCTCAGGCTAATTTTAAATCTAGAAGAATAATTGCATAAATTGCATTTGCATGGCATGGTTTCTAGCAGGTTAATTTGCCAAGAATTATTAGCATAGAGGAAGCAATGACAGAAGAAGTTTTACCTAAGTCAGTTACAGACGAACCTGCAGAAATGCAATTTTATATAGTATCAGCGAGAAAGTTTTGGACGCTCAACCTAATGACTTTTGGGTTTTATTCCGTTTATTGGTTTTACAAACATTGGAGCGAATATAAAAAGAGCTATGGTGATGATGTTTGGCCTATTGCGAGAGGTATTTTTTCAATCTTTTATGCGCATTCGTTGTTTTCACTATTTGAAGCCAAATATGAAATCAACCTCAAAGAAAAGCCAATAAGCATAACGCATTTCGCAACCGTATTTGTTGTGTTTTCGGTGCTTGGTAATATCGTAGGCCGTTTATCAGAGAACGGAATAGGTTTGCCATTCAGTGCTTTCGCAATGTACTTTACCTTGTTTGTTTCAAGTTTTTGCCTATACAAGGCGCAAACACTTGCAAACTTGGCCAGTTCAGATCCTTCGGGAAGTGCCAATGATAGATTTACGCTACTAAACTTTGTGTGGATTTTTATTGGTTTGGTATTTTGGTTTTTAGTGATTATTGGTACTCAAGTGACCTTAACTGGGCAGTAAGCTATTGAACACGGGTCAAATTTGATTGATACGTGTTTAAACGCGCCTGAGCAGGGCGAGGGCCAGTTTAAATCTGCTGGCCCGCGTTCTTTTAATTACTGGTTTAGAATCATATTTGCAGCCATAACGACCAGTAGTACTGAAAAGATTTTCTTTACCGTTGAAACTGGTAGGTAGTTTGTCGCTTTGGCTCCTAAAGGCGCGGTAAACCAAGAAGTGCAAACAATGCCTAATAATGCAGGCAAGTAAACAAATCCAGCAAAACCGTCTTTCAAATCAAAATGTGCACTACCAGAGCTTATGTAACCGATTGAACCAAAGAGTGCGATCACTATCCCACATGCGGATGCACATCCGATAGCCTTTTTCATGTTAACAGAAAAGAAAGTCAGCAGAGGCACTAACAAAGCGCCGCCGCCTATGCCAATCATTGCAGACAGTCCGCCAGTAATTGTGGTTAATACTGTAAGCAGGCCTTTATTTGGCATTTTGCGCTCTTCATCAGTTTCGCTTTTTGCGCTGCTATAAAACATTTTCACAGATATGAGCGCAACGCTTATCGCGAATACCCATCTGACTATTTGCTCTGGCAACATGGCGGCTAGGAACCCACTTATTAGAGCACCGAGTGCGACACCCGTCATTATCCATGGTGCTAGTTCCCAAGGGACGTTGCCATTCTTATGGTGCGCAATGGCCGAAGAAGTCGAAGTAAACAGGATAGATGCCAATGATGTTGCAATCGCAGCTACAACTACTTGGTCAGCTGGTAACACCTCAAATTGAAGTAAAATAATACTTAATATAGGGACAATGACTAATCCGCCACCAATACCGAGTAGCCCAGCCAAAAAGCCTACACCGCTGCCTAGCAGTGCGCAATAAACAATCAACAACAGCAATTCACTCATTCCATTCAACATTTTTTAATATTTGGGGCTGCAATACTACATGAATGAAATTACGTTCGCACCATGCTGTTTTAAACCATATTTGACTAAGTAACGTCCAGATTTAAACATACTTAACAATGGTTAGTGTATATAAAACATAGGGTTAGTATTTTGAATTGGTCTGGTGACGGCTGACATTTTGCAAGTAAGGCTATTTATGAATTTACCTCACGTTGTACATTAATTTACGTCAAGATGGCTAGATGTCTTCTGGAGGCCGCGGATTTATTGATTATGAATTTTACTCATGGTTAATTTGAATTTATAACATTTTGAAATAAACGCGTATCCACGTATAACTAACTCAACGAAAAGCTCTAGACGTCTAGAATTCTAAAAAGCTTGAAGGTATGTAAACCAAACATCCGATTTTAGAATTATAAGATAAGGCTATTTTGCCGAGTCTAGGGGGAGAAATTATTTAAGGTTTTACCTAAAATTTGGATACAGATCATCATGAATAAAGAATTTACGTTTTCAATTAAGAGCCTTCGTCTTGACGAGAATTATCATCCGTCAAATAGCACGCGTATTACAACTAACTTTGCTAACTTAGCAAGAGGCGAGAGCCGCCAGGCAAACTTACGTAATGCTTTACAAATGATCGATAATAGCTTTAACGCTTTGGCTCATTGGGATAATCCCGCTGGTGATCGATATTCAGTTGAGCTTGAGATTGTTTCTGTGGATATGGATATAGAAGGCAGTGGTGAGACTTTTCCTTCTATTGAAGTGTTAAAAACCTATGTTTTGGACAGCAAAACGGGCGAGCGCATTGAAGGTATTGTCGGGAATAACTTCTCATCTTATGTACGTGATTATGACTTTAGCGTGTTACTGCTTGACCATAACAAAGATCAGCCGCAGTTCAGTATTCCAGATAACTTCGGTGAGCTGCACGGTAAGTTATTTAAGTACTTTGTTAATTCAGAGACTTACAAAAACAACTTTAAAAAGCCACCGGTGATTTGTCTCAGTGTGTCAGATAATAAAACGTATCATAAAACTGAAAATCAGCACCCAGTGTTAGGGTTTGAATACCTACCCAATGAGTCTTCGTTAACCGAGCAGTATTTTAAGAAAATGGGCTTACAGGTGCGTTACTTCATGCCGCCAAACAGTGTGGCACCATTTGCTTTTTACTTCTTTGGTGACTTACTTAACGACTACAGTAACCTTGAATTGATCAGCACCATAAGCACGATGGGTACTTTCCAAAGAATTTATCGCCCAGAAATATATAATGCGAACGCTGTTGCAGGTGCTTGCTACAAGCCAAACCTAAAAAATTTAGATCACTCGATTACTCAAATCGTGTATGACAGAGAAGAGCGTAGTCGATTAGCGAAGGAGCAAGGTAAGTTTGCAGAAGAGAACTTCATCAAACCTTATCAGACCATTCTTGATCAATGGTCAGCAAGTTACGCTTAACGAAATGAATAATCGATAGTTTGTTAGCTTGCATCGGCAGCTCTAGCTAGTTATCAAATAGAGCTCGCCTCATAAGACACGCTAACGAAGGCTTAAAACAAATTAAAAATACAGCGGCATTTATTATGAAAACTTTATTACCTACATCGACAGCGGGTAGTTTACCCAAACCTTCTTGGCTCGCTGAGCCTGAAGTACTTTGGTCTCCGTGGAAACTTGAGGGAGAAGCGCTGGTTAATGGTAAACATGATGCGCTTCGCGTTTCGTTGCAAGAGCAGGAATTTTCTGGTGTTGATATTGTCAGTGACGGAGAGCAAACTCGTCAGCATTTTGTAACAACTTTTATCGAACATTTAGACGGCGTAGATTTTGAAAAGCGTGAGACAGTTCGCATTCGTAATCGTTATGATGCCAGTGTGCCAACCGTTGTTGGCCCGGTTAGTCGTCAAAAATCAGTGTTCGTTGAAGATGCTAAATTTCTTCGTTCGCAAACAGATAAGCCAATCAAATGGGCACTGCCAGGCCCTATGACGATGATAGACACGTTGTACGATGCCCATTATCAAAGTCGAGAAAAGCTGGCTTGGGAATTTGCAAAGATACTCAATCAAGAAGCTAAAGAACTCGAAGCGGCAGGCGTTGATATTATTCAGTTTGATGAGCCGGCATTCAATGTGTTTTTTGAGGAAGTCAATGCGTGGGGTATTGCGTGTTTAGAAAGAGCAATTGAGGGCTTAAAGTGCGAAACCGCAGTGCATATTTGTTACGGCTATGGAATTAAAGCAAATACGGATTGGAAAAAAACGCTAGGTTCTGAGTGGCGACAGTACGAAGAAGTATTTCCAAGGCTCAAGCAATCGAACATCGATATTATTTCATTAGAGTGCCACAATTCACGTGTGCCGATTGAATTACTCGAATTGGTGCGAGGGAAAAAAATCATGGTTGGTGCAATTGATGTTGCAACAAATACCATCGAGACACCTGAAGAAGTGGCAGACACACTTCGCAAGGCCTTAAAGTATGTTGACGCTGATAAGTTGTACCCGTGCACAAACTGTGGCTTAGCCCCGTTATCACGCTCAGTTGCAAGAGACAAATTAAGTGCACTAAGCGCTGGTGCCGAGATTGTGCGTAAAGAGCTTTTAACTCAGTAACCTTGCCTATTTCTAATGATAAAAAAGCAACCATAGCATTGCCGTGGTTGCTTTGGTCTGATAACCAATGGGAGATTAATTGGCTGTCAGTCTATTTTTAATTTAAATGGCTTATAAAGCTAAAGCTTGTATAAAGTGGGTGGGCTTTCCAAATTCAAACATATTGAGCATGCCACATTTTGCAAAGTGATTATTACTCGCATAAGGTCGATTTTGCTGTGTAATGTTATCTTCCCAGCCTTGGCCGTTTTTCACATAGGCTTTGAGCTCAAACCAACCTTGGTATGTTTTACTGCAATCCATTTCGACCTCTAGCTTCCAGTAATGGGGACCCCATTGGTTTAGACTTGACTCTCCAAAACCGTGTAAGTCATAGGTCTTTTTATCCCCCCACTGCAGAGGCCACTGGTTGGTTGTCCAATCTAACGCAGTACCTTGTGCTTGCGCTGACTGACCACTTTCTGAAGCTTGCCAATCTAAATACCGATCACCTGTTTTCCATGGCGCAGTTGTGTCATTTCGTAGATTAAGGTGTTTGATTGGTATTTGACATAAGCTAGGGTTGACCTGACAATTTACGCCACGTTGTGATGCTGCATTGTGATCCAGACCTCCACGCACAAACATATCTTGACCACTTTGAGTTTCGGCCTTAATGAATACAACCGTGCGTTGCCAGTCACCAGTTGGTGGTAGCCCATCAGTAATACTTTGGTGATGAATGGCAATCGCGTCCATTGCACCTAAAGAAACCTGTGCGTTTCCATCTTGGTCAACGACTACAGTTCTTCCTGCGCATTGATTTGCATTTTTTCCACCGCTTAATTCATCGCAGTATGTGCCTGGCTTTAATCCTGTTTGAAGCTTGACGGACATATTCGCAGCTTCTCGGTTAATGGCAACAAAACCTTGGTCGCCTCTAGAGAAAGCAATCTGGTTATTACCATTGTCCCACCAATTTGAAACAGTCCAATTATCGTTTGTGTGATTTCTAAATCGCATTGCCCCTGCGATGAGCGGTTTTCTGTGCTCACACTGCCATTGCTGAGCATTACAGTTTAAAGAGCTGCCCTGATGAACAGGCACTGTTGGGCCACCCGCATCGGTGTTGCCATTGAACTCATAACTAGACATCACCTTTGGGTAACCATATGGATATGCCAGCATAAAGACGTTCGCTAGGTCATACAGTTTTCCATCGTGGAAGGTAACGATAGAGCCTGCACCACCATGGCCTCGCTGATTGTCATGGTTATCTGTAAATACGACGGCTTTGTAACTTGGCATAAAACCCCATTGCTCACCAAAATTCTTAAGCCATGCAAGTTTGCCAGTTTTAAATGTTTCGCTCAGTTTTAAGCTGTACTTGAACTCTGTTACTAACCCATTTTGGAAGTAATCGGACGCTTTAATCGCTTCACTTCCTTGGTCGATAACCTCTTGGAATACAACGGACTCTTTATTTAGTTTTGCTAAAATATCGCCAATATCTGAAGCTGGCATATGTTTGCTTGCGTCCAACCTGAATCCAGCTACACCCACCGAAAGCAAATCGTTTAAAAAGTTTGCTAGTTGTGTTTGTACGTAGGGGGTGTCGGTGTCTAAGTCATGTAAACCAACCAGCTCACAGTTTTGAACTCGCCAAGCATTGTTTCCATAGTCTTCTGGATTGATGGCACAGGTTTGGTGAAAGTCATTGGGGCTGTAAGTTGGGTATTGCTTATTACCAAAAGTGTTGCCAGCAGTGCCTGTACCACTGCCGTGTGCCATGTGGTTTATGACTGCATCAACATAGATATCTACACCTGCAGCTTTACATCTAGAAACCATATCGACAAAAGCGTTGCGATCACCGCCTCGGCTTTTAAGTTGGTAACTCACTGGTTGGTATCTAGTCCACCATTGACTGCCTGTAATGTGTTCATTTGGTGGTGATACTTGGACCGCAGCATAACCTTGAGGACCTAAAAATGTTTCACACTCTTTGGCGACATCTGGCCATGACCATTCAAAAAGGTGAACAAATGTGGTGGGCGCACCGGTACTATTTGGAGCCGCATACGCACAGGTTGAGGCAAGTACAGCAAAACTTGCAGCGATTGGGAATTTTATTTTATTCATTATTGTGCCTCTCATTTACATGAGATTTACAATATATAGTTCTTTTCAGAACAATCTATTGAATACGTATGCAATAAATGATTGGTATATGTATCATATATTCCATAGTAGAAATAAATATGTACTCCAATCAAGGCTTTCAATAATAATTTTCTTCATGTTTGAAGCTGTAGGCAGAGTGTGTATGTTTAAATATCATGAGGTTTATGATTGTTTAAAAAGGAAAGCACAGTGTTAAACAATTCAACGTTACATTTTTCTATTATGAAAAGCTTTGTCGATACAGGCACTGCTCCAAAAGTTGAGCAGCTTGCGAAAGATTTTAGTTGTTCAAAGGAGGAAATCATTGCAGCACTCAAAGCACTGCAAGACATACACGGGGTAGTGCTGCACCCTCATTCTTCAGAGGTTTGGGTAATGCACCCGTTTTCAACGGCGCCGACCAATTTTTACATCGAGTCAGGTGAACGTTCATGGTGGGGAAACTGCGCTTGGTGCTCGTTAGGAGCCGCATTTTTACTCGACAGAGATCTGACTATTACCACGACGTTAGGTGCTCAATCGCAGCAGGTGGTTATTGAAGTAAAAGGTGGACAACTCTCATCAACAAACCTGTATGTACATTTTCCTATTGCTATGCAAGCTGCGTGGGACAACGTGATTTACACTTGCAGCACAATGCTATTGTTTGATTCGCAAGCGCAAATCGATAAGTGGTGTCAACGCCATCAAATCAATAAAGGTGATGTGCAACCAATCGACAATGTTTGGGAGTTTGCCAAGGTTTGGTATGGTAATCATTTAAACCCTGAATGGGAAAAATGGTCGATAGCAGAAGCCAAAGCAATTTTTGAAAGGTTTAATCTAACCCATGATATTTGGTCACTACCTTGTGAAAATAAGCAGTTTTAAACAGCGGTTAGCTTATTTTGTCGCACTTAAAACACTTTTGTTTTAAACGATATAGACTACGCATGATATTTAGTTTTTGTCGTGGGAGTAATTTATGCAAAAAGTATTCGTAAGTGCTTGCTTGGTAGGTAATAAAGTGCGGTATAACGGCAGCAGCTTATGCTTGGATAAAACCGACAAACAGTGGCTAGATTTAAATGTGGAACTCGCGATTTTTTGCCCCGAAGTATCCGCAGGGTTACCAATCCCGAGAGCGCCCGCTGAGATTATAGGTGGCTATGGCAGTGATGTTATTGAGGGGGGAGCACGTGTATTAGGCGATGACGGTGTTGATGTTACCACTGAGTTTTTAGAAGGCGCTAGGCAAGCATTAAGACTTTGCCAGGCACAGAACATTCGTTATGCAATATTGGCAGAGGGTAGCCCATCTTGCGGCAGCCAAAAAATTTACGATGGTACTTTTTCAGGCAACAAAGTTTCTGGATCTGGTGTGACAGCTCAATTACTCTCTGCTCATGGGGTAAAGGTATACAGCCAACATACTGCGGGACAATTAATAAGCAAATTAAAGGAGTGCTAAGTTTGGTGATTAAGTTATTGCCTTAAACTTACAGCTATGTCGCTTAACACAAATACAAACATAGCCACACGATAGGCTATAGCATGGACTTAATCGCTTTCATTTAGTGTAAGGTAAGCTCGGCAAGACTAAAGCGGGCTATTGCAATGGTTTATAATTGCAGTTAAAAACTAAGTAAAAATCATGGAGGAAATATGTCAATTAAAGAAATTTTAGAATGGCAATGGGATGGCTACGCCAAATATCATAGGTCACGTGCCAATTTACTGCTTCATATTATCGCAGTACCATTCTTTATCGTGGGTGTTATCTTGTTAGTGCTCAGCATATTTAATCTTAGTTTCCCTCTGATTGCTATTTCAGTGTCTCTCATGGTGGGCTCTATCGTGGTTCAAGGAATAGGACATAGCAAAGAATCATTACCGCCAGAGCCTTTTACTGGGCCAACTAATGCCATTTTACGAATTATTTTGGAACAACTGTATACGTTCCCTAAATTTGTAATTTGTGGCAATTGGCTAAAGGCATATAAAAGCACCTTATATTCAGAGTAGTGAATTGATATGTTTTTCATCTCATTTCCTGAGTTTGATGTTTTTGAAAAAGGGATTACTGCAGTGGCCTAGTTTTCCGCTACGTTGAACAATTCAACAAAGGTAATGGTATGAGCCGTTTGTAATATGATTATTAAACTTTACTCGCTAAGCTTAAAGGCTCTTGAAACCCTAGGAAGAACCATGATTGTCGTATACGGAATTGCAGAAAACCTCAACCCCATCAAAGCAGAGCTTTCGGATGTTATTCAGTCTACAATGACACACGTGTTAGGCTTGCCAGAAGATAAGCGAGCTCATCGTTTTATACCGATGGACAGCTCTGATTACTACTACCCAAGTGGTAGGACGGATGCCTATACGGTCATTGAAATCAACATGATGGCTGGTCGAAAAGTGGAGACCAAAAAAGCTTTGATTAAAATGCTTTTCGAAAATATTGAAGCTAAATTAGGCATCAAACCTGTAGACATAGAAATTACTATAAAGGAGCAACCAGCTCATTGTTGGGGCTTTCGAGGTATAACCGGTGATGAAGTTAAAGATCTAAAATACAGCGTAAATGTATAAAACATTTTTCCCACTATCGGTTAAGTATGAGCGTTGAGATTGCAATTTTACTAACCTATTTAATGTTTCAATGAGAAATGAATAAGGTAAGACATGAAAGCGAATGAAGCCCGCCCGTTATTTAGAGTACTCGCACTGTGTATGGCATTACCATGTTGGGCAGTCCTAATTTTGTTATTAATGTCAGTTAATGAAACAGGGGTGCTAGATTGGCAATTTGCTTCAGGTATGTTGGTTGGGGCTGTTTCTTTTTCTTATATTGTCGTTGCTGGGTACATGCCTAAATTTCTTTTGGGCCTTTTTAGCTATGGAGGGGTTCGCGACAAAAACTTAAAGTAGCCCTATTGAACCAGACCACCAGTAGCGCATACAAAAGGGCTTATTCGTTAAAACCATTTTGGCTATTGGTTGGCTGGATTCAAGACGCATTCTCTGAACCGTATTTTATTTCCTTCACAAAGCAAAGTTTAAAAAAGGCTATGTCTTAAGCTCATTTTCCCATTGGGTCGCCCAATTTCGCAACGGATCTAGGGTTGTCATTAAAGACACACCTAATTCTGTAAGTTGGTAGCCTTGTGTAGAACTTATTATCAATTGAGCTTCTGATAACTGTTTAAGTCTAGAATTTAAAACAGATGGAGACATCCCATCGCATCTCGCTTGTAATGCTCTAAAGCTCAATGAATTGGAACGGAGCTCCCATAGAATTCTCATATTCCATTTTCGGCCCAACAAGTCAAATACCGCCATGATTGCGACACCTGAGCTGGAACCTCTCACTGATTTATTTGGTAGTGGTGTGGTCATAATTCTTGCGCTTCTAAATTAGTAGCGGTACGATGCGCTACGAAATAAGAAGCACTCTATACTAATAATTTAAAAAAGCGAGGGAATTATGTTCCTAGTAGATATGAGTTTTATCAATATGGATTTAGTCACACCAGAATTAACAGGTCAGCACAGGCGATACCTTGAGCGAGAATATCAAACAAATAAGCTGATGTTTGGCGGCAGAAAAGTACCAAGGACGGGCGGGGTGCTGATTTCTATGCACGAAACTAAAGAAGAACTGATAAAAGTACTAAATGCAGATCCATTTATACAAAGTGGTGCGGTAAGCTTCACAATTACCGAGTTTACTCCCGTTATGGCATCAAAAGACTACGCGCATCTGGTTGCGTAGTTTTTCATGTGTCATGGCGATTGGGTTTATTTAGGCTCAAAAGAGCCTAGATAAAAATGCTTCAAGCTGTTCATAAAGAATAATCTTGCATTAGCTTGCAGATTACTTGGGTTAATTGGTTATCTCGTTGCATTAGCTGTTTTAACTTATCGCAAGAGACCCACATTACATCGCATGGTGTTTCACTCACACATTGCGTTTTACTGGTGGCCGTAAACAGTGTTAGAAGGGCAATGGACTCTCCAGGCCCTTTGCTTGTGCATATATGTCTTTGTTCTGAGTCGTTAATGACAGTCCAATGTTCTTTTATGCTCCCTCTACTGACGATACCAATTTTGTTTAGTGGCTGATTGGCGTCACAGATTGTTTGGCCTGCCTCATAAACATTGTGTTCGATCAAGGTAGACAGCTGCTGTCGAGTCTGTTGGCAAAGGCGTCTTGCCCATGGAATGTCGTTTACTAAGCGTTGTTCTTGTGTCGTCTTAAATATGGTTTGATTTTGAAGAGCTTGCATTCTGTCTTCAACCGACATAAGTAGCTTTTGTGCCTCAGGTTTGTCTAGCACCGCTTGTTTGAGTTGCTCAGTTATCACCGCGCGTTCACGGTTTAGGAGCAGTCGAGTTGCGGCTTGCGATTGCAATGCTTGAATTATTTCCGGAAAGCTATCTCGAAGCGCTGCTATTTTTTCAAGTGTGGTCTTTTTATTCGCAAGTACAGAGTTCATAACCTCTTGGGCAGCTTGCTGGTTTGGCGCAAGTGCATGCACATGGCTTTCTAGTGCTTCTTGAGCATGAATAAAACCGCGCGCAATATCATAGCCTAGGGCAAGCTTGTCAAAATAAAGCTTAAGCAATAGTCGGTTTAACCGTTGGTAACTTCTTATTGGAGCGAGCCAATTGGGTAATTGCCAAGTGCCGTAAATAAATGTCCTCGGGCCAATACAGGGCTCTCCATCTAGCGCTTGTTCTACCGCTTCTACAAGCTTTGCAGTTGCCTGTTTACTTAGCATTCCTTGTTCAAACTGAGTCCAGTAGTGTTTTCTTTCCGTTTCGAGCAGTCTTCTTTTATACGCAACATCAAGTTCTTGTTCAGATACCTTGTCGATATTTTTCACTTCATCCACATGCTTTAACTGAGACTTTTGCTTGACGGCTTCCCAATCCGCTCCTTTTAAGAATTCATTTGTCATCATTTGAGGCAGCATAGTGTGAAGTTCTGCACTAATTTTGGTTTGCGCTTTATCTACCGTCGCTTGTTTTGCGGGTGGTAAAGTATTGAGGCCCAAAAATTTCAGTAGCAGTCCCATAGTAGAGCCATTTACAATAATCGTGAGCACCACAATACCAGCACATAAAAAGAGCACACGATCACCTATCTCTTTTGGAATAACATCACTGGCGACGACGGCTAATGCTAGCGCTAATGAGACCGCGCCTCTTAGGCCGCCCCAACAAAGTACAGAAGCTTTAGCGAGGTTTATTCCAATGCCAAGTCTTTTTAGCGCAGGCATAAATACCGCAATTGAAAAGGCACGAATCAGCAAAATACCACCGTATAGAACAAACAGCATTTGCCATGCTTGTGCATCATTCAATGGCACTCTTATAGCGACTAAGATACCAACCAATAAAAATATTAAGGTATTGGCCATATGGGCCATCATTTCCCAAAAGTGGTGCAAAAAGCCTGCAACTTCAGGGCTAATACGGGTACGGCCAATGCTCGCGAAAATAATTGCCAAGGTTACAACTGCTACAACACCTGAAACGTGGAAATTTTCGGCGATAAAAAAGACAGAATAAGCAGCGGCAATGGTCAGAGATATTTCAATCATTGGGTCGTTAAATACCCGCTCTATCCATAAAATACATAGCCAACCAACTACTAATCCGATAATTAAACCAACCAAAACGACTTTGATGAACTCAACAGTGACATGCAAAGGGGAGGTGATCCCTCCAATATCGGTGCCAGAAAACGTCGCAGTCACCCAAGTAAAAAATAATGAGAAGAAAACTATTGCCGTCCCGTCATTTAATAACGACTCACCCTCGATTAACGTTTCTAATCGTTTTCGAGAGCTGACTTCTTTGAGTAAAGCCACCACTGCGACGGGGTCTGTGGCACTTATCAGTGCGCCAAACATCAAGCATACAGCCCAACTCCATTGCCATGAATCCGGCGTTATCGCAAAGATAAGTTCTGCGGTTAGCCAAATTGCCAGCATCAGGCCAGGTACGGCTAGTAAAGCTATTTGAGTAAACATACGTCTAAATAAGTGCACTTCCATTGCAAAGGCGCTTTCGAAAATAAGGGTGGGCAAAAATAAATAGAGAAATAGGTGAGAGTCGATATCGGCTATGAGCACAAGGCTGTCACCAAACGCTTGCGCTTGGGATTGAAATACGTCAGCACGCTGAAGTAAGCCTATGACAATACCTAGTAATAATAGCGCCACAGTGTATGGGACTTGTGTCCCTTTTAATACGTGGCGAACAAATGCCCCTGTAAAAAGTGCGAAAATCACAAAAAGCAGGACTAACAAACCAGTGCTAAAGTCCATAGCTGGTTTCTCTTGTAAGGTATGTTTTAGATAAGTTTAGAAAAGTTATGAGCAGTTCGCTAAATTGTCTTCTTTTTACGTCTACAAGTGTAATAAACTATCGTCAAATTAGACAAAGCAATGCTTAGGGGGGCGTTATGAATGCTATTAAAGGGAGCTGTAATTGCAAAGCTGTACGTTTCGAGTTTAAGGTTAATTCCAACGCTATCTATGTGTGCCATTGCTCGATTTGCCGAAGAGCAACCGGAGCGAATGGTGTTGCCGTAATGATAGCGAGTAAAACAGATTTCAAGTGGAGTTCAGGCATGGGCTATATAAAAACATGGCAAAAACCTGAGCATGACTGGGTGTGTAGCTTTTGCACGGAGTGTGGCTCAAGTTTACCTGGTGAAAACGACGAACAAAGAATGTATATCCCAGCCGGGCTCGTTTCTAATGAGTATTTGCAAGGCATTAGTGTCACGCACCATTTATGGGTTGAATCAAAAGCTTGCTGGGACAAAATCGGTGATGATGGTAAACAGCACCTGAAAAGTATCGTGTGATAAGTCTTTTTGATTATTATTGACGTTTAAGCCACTTAACTGAAAGTGACTTAAACGTAAAACTGGACTTATTCTTCTCTATCGTCGTCCTCTTTAGGACAAACAGCAGGGTAGCATTTAAACACTTCTCTAATACCTCTAAAGATACCCACGTGCAGTACAGAACCGTGGTTTTCATCTGTTGTAATGTCATAACGAATTGTTGTGGCATCTGCATCTTTTAGTTCGTTGGCGGTGCGCTTAATAGCATTGATGTGACGTAAATATAAGTCTTGATGTTCCGGCGGAACGTTGTCTTCATGCGCGGCAACAATATAGACTGAAAACGCGCTTTCATCGAACATATCATCAGCATTTTCAACCCAGTCTGCAACCACGCCGTTATCCCACCATAAAGAGGGATCTACGGCAACAAACCCTTTAAATAATGGCTGCATTTGTTTTGATAGCAAACTTGTAATACTAAACAGCCCGCCCAACGAATGACCAGACAAAATTCTAAAATCATCAGTGCGATAAGTGCTATCTACAAATGGGATCACTTCATCTTTAATAAACGATTTAAGTAAGTGGCTTTGCCCAGTTAACTCGGGAATTGGGCTATCTTTTGGCTCTGTTGGAGTTAGGTCTCTTGCCCTGTGGTGGCGAGTATTAATGGCGACTAAAATTGAGTCAGGTAACATGCCCATTCGATTTAAAAACCACATGCTATGACCTGTTAAATACTGTAAGTTTTCACCATCTGTTGTATAGATTACAGGATAAGTCTTATCGCTGTTTTCGGGCGCATAGTAGCCTTCAGGTAACACAACCCAAACGATTCGCTCTTCATTTAAAGTTGACGAATTTATTGTGTGTTCGGTGGGCAAGTGTTCGTATTTATAGTTAAGATAAGATGCGTGAGAAAGCCAGCTTAAAGCGCATAGTAAGATGAGAGCAAGGTGCTTCATAAAGTTCACTCCTTTAGTTGTGTTAAGGCTAGGACGATACAAGTGCTATTGTTTTTAAAGGAAAGCCACGGATTTGAGTTAAAAGCTGCTGTGTAAGTGTGTAGGAGCAGTAAATCGTTCATCAATTGAAAACTCAATGCATCTGGGTATTATGGGAATAAAATCAGTACAGGGAATTAATATATGACTTTTCACAACAGGTTGATTGATTTACCTAAAGCAGATCTCGGTTTCTTCCCCACGCCTATCATGCCGTTGAAGAATTTGTCGCGCCATCTTGGGGGACCTGAAATTCTTATAAAGAGAGATGACTTAACAGGTTTGGCGCTTGGTGGAAATAAAACGAGAAAGCTTGAGTTTATCTTCGGAGAAGCCATCAAAAAAGGAAGCGACTCGGTAATTACCGCTGGAGCTCAACAGTCAAACCATTGTAGGCAAACAGCAGCAGCGGCTGCTCAACTGGGCCTCGAGTGTCACCTATTGTTAGGGGGGATTCAACCTGCTCAAATTAACGGCAACTTGCTTTTAGATAAACTCTTTGGTGCGCACATACATTGGACAAAAGAACATCGAAAGGGCGAAGATATTCCCTCTGTGCAAGAGGCTTTAGTCGCGCAAGGTAAAAATCCTTATGTAATCCCATATGGTGGTTCGAATGAATTGGGGGCTTGCGGGTTTGTAAATGCAGGTATGGAGCTCAGTGAACAGCTGGATTATCACAGCCTCAGCCACATATTTTTTGCTTCAAGTTCTGGTGGGACCCATGCTGGTCTTATGATTGCCAAGTCGATGCTAAATGCATCATTTAACCTTGTTGGCGTTCAGATAGATAAAGATGAGTTAGACGGCTGCTCTTTTAAAGCTCAAATAAATGAACTGGCTAATCAAACATGTCACTTTTTAGGTCTAGATACCTGTTATGAGGAAGGTGAAGTTGTACTGGATAATAGATACTTGGGCGGTGGATACGGGGTTATTGGTACGGCTGAACAACATGCCATAGAACTCCTCGCGCATACCGAAGGCATTTTACTCGATCCTGTGTATACAGCTAGAGCGATGGCTGCATTAATTGATTCGGTGCAAAGTGGAGAGCTCGATAATACAAAGCAGGTCTTATTTTGGCACACTGGTGGAACACCCAGTTTGTTCTCTTACGCGAGTAAATTTGATTAATTGAACATTGCACGACCATTGATATGTTGTCCAAGAAACTGGTTGCATTTACATAGTCAGTACATAGAATGTTGCTCGCATCAGCTTGATCCACTGATGATATTCGTATTGCGAAGAGCAGCGAGTAATGAGGACCCACATCAATACACTTTATTAATCAAGCTATGTATATACGCATTTAGCTTAAAACTGATAAGAGCAAGCACTAAGTTATGGCTGTATTAGAAATTTTAACTGCACCAGATCCAAGACTAAAAACCAAAGCAAAAAAAGTAGACAATTTTGAGGGGATACAAACCTTGATAGATGATTTACTTGAAACAATGTATGCGACCAGCAATGGTATTGGCCTTGCTGCGACGCAGGTCGGAAGAGAAGAGGCTGTTGTCGTTATTGATATTTCAGAAGAGCGCAACGACCCCCTCATTTTGGTTAATCCAGAAGTCACTGAAGGGAAAAATAAAGAAAAAGGCCAAGAAGGGTGTTTATCTGTACCAGATTATTTTGCAGAAGTTGAGCGTTTTACGTCTGTGAAAGTAACCGCGCAAGATAGAGCGGGTAATACAATTGAAGTAGAAAGCGACGAGTTTTTAGCAATCGTGATGCAACACGAAATAGATCATCTTCACGGTAATTTATTTATTGACTATTTGTCGCCGCTAAAACAAAAAATGGCGATGAAAAAAGTCAAAAAATACCTCAAGCTTCATGCTTAAAGGTATAGAGCATATTTTATAGAGGGCTTGTAACGCGCGCCAGTAATGACAAAAATAAGTAAGAAAACTGGCGCTTTTACTTTCATTAAAAGCTATATGAGGGCTTAAAGGTTTCCCCTATGGGTAACTACATAACCTAGTACTGATTGTGCCTAAGTAGATTTTGTTAACGTTTGATAAAGAAAGGATTTGACTATGTACTACCGCACGCTCTTCGTATTTTTAGCCATCGCGCTATTACCGGGATGTAAAACAACCAGCTTATCACCGACTTCAAAGCCAGCAGCTGTTTCGAGCAATAATCAAGGCATTAAAATGTACTTTGGTTTGTCAAAGCCCAATGGTGGGGTGATATCACAACAACAGTGGCTTAAGTTTGAAACAGGCCCTTTAGCTCAAGCATTTGAAGGGTTTGCACTGGTAGATGCTGCGGGTTACTACAAAGGCAGCAAAGAGGGGGCAAAAATTGTCACATTGTATAATGCGACCACTAAAGATTGGGTAACGGCCAAGGCGTTAGCCCGCCAATATTGCCGGTTGTTTGATCAAGATTCTGTATTGGTAGTTCAGCTAGGTGTAGAGCAAATCGAGTTTGTAGGAAAGGAGTAAAACGCGTTGAATAATAAAACAGTTCACCAATATTTAATGACAAAGCCCTATGCCAGTGTCAGCCAGCCGTTTGGTCCTGAAGTTGACGTTTACAAAGTCAAAGACAAAATGTTCGCAACATTGTCGTTATCTAACATGAAAGCTAAATCTGAAACTGACAGTCATTGGTGGCTAAACTTAAAATGCGATCCTGATGAAGCACAAGCTTTAAGGGATATCTTTGATGCAGTTATTCCCGGCTATCATATGAATAAGCGGCTATGGAACACGGTAATATTGGATGGCTCTATACCTCAAGGAGAAATAGAGCGCATGATTGACAATTCATTTTCATTAGTTGTGCAAAAAATGCGAAAAGCAGAACAACGCGCCATACTACTGCATCTTGAAAAAGACTAAATACTATACACCTGCAACCACTAGGGATATGAAACAATGTTATTGAGCATTAGACAAGCCAAAATGGATGATGTTGATGCGCTTTTAGTGCTTACAGCGCAGCTAGGATATCAAAGTACAAGGTGTGAGTTGGCTAATCGGCTAGAAGTCATTTTATCCTCTGACAAACATAGGGCTCTGGTGTTTCAAAACAATGAAACTCTAGTCGTTGGGTGGATTGTTATTGAGCAGCGAATCACTTTAGAAGGCGGAGATAGGGCTGAAATCACAGGTCTAGTTGTTCACGACTTAGCAAGAGGTCAGGGGGTAGGTAAGCAACTGGTTCAGGCGGCGATATCATGGGCTCATTCCAAAGGACTAAACAAGGTAGTTGTGAGCTCTAATGCGCAACGAGAAGGGTCGCATCACTTCTATAAGCAAATGGGTTTCAAACAAAAAAAGACCTCAATACAGTACATTAAATACATTTAATCTAGCCGCTTTTCCCACAGTAAATTATTTGGAACTTTAAATCTTTTCTTTGTTCAAAGTAGAGTAAATGTAACAAGGAAAATGCATCTCATGTTCCCAATCGAAGTTTTTTTAGCCTATACCTCAGCTTGCATCTTACTCGTGTTGTCTCCTGGTCCGGATAATATTTTGGCTATCGCCAGAGGCGTGAGTCAAGGGAAGCTGGCTGCTTGCGTTTCTGGTACTGCGTCTGGTATTGGGATCTTATTCCATGTTGTGGCAGCAACAGCTGGGCTGACATTACTTATTCAAACATCTGCGACCGCGTTTTATGTAATTAAGTTTATTGGTGCGAGTTACCTTATTTGGTTGGGCATTAAGGTGTTGCGCAACAGAGATCTGATTTCGATTGAAAGCGTTGAGAAAAAGCCACTTCACACTATTTTTATGACAGGATTTTTATCCGCCGCACTTAACCCTAAACCCGGCTTATTTGTATTGGCATTTATTCCTCAATTTGTGAACCCTGAACTGGGTAGTGTGTCTATTCAAATGATTGTTTACGGGTTTTGGTTTGCGTTAATGACAACAGTCGGATTTTCATTGATGGGTATATTCTCGCATCACCTTAAGTATGTGTTACAAGCTAAACCAAGGTTACAAAATGGCTTAAATATTTCTGCCGGAGTGACATTTGTCACAGCGGGGCTCGCGGTAGCATTTATGAAGCAAAAGTAAGAGAGTTAAAGTTTACAAGTAAGCTGAGCTAAATTAGCTCACGAAGGGTAACCAGATCGTTAGTTGCCCTTTTTTTGATTTTAATCTTCAAACATTAAATTATATTTCATTCTTCATGATTCGTTACACTTTAGAGTAGGTAAGGTATTGGAGTATATATATTTTCTCTTTATTGTATCTAAAAAGGAGTCAGGAGAATAATACATGTACAGATCGTTAGTTGCGCTATCTGTTGTCGCGGTCCTCACCGGCTGTCAAACGAATAATTCACAAAACCAAACTAGCTTAAATGCTACACAAACTGTTTCTGCAACCTTGAGTAGCGTTGACATAGAAACTAACAGAATAAATGCATGGTTCGCTGAAAAATATGAACAACAGCTGCAAATGAGCCCAATGCGGATGACAATGTATGGAAGAAAAGACAGGTATAGTGAAATTGACGATGTCACTATTCAAGGCGCACGCCGAAATCTTGCTTGGTTAGCAGGCACCGTGGCGGAGTTGAGAGCACAGTTTGACTACACCAAATTAGATGCCGAAGCGCAAATCTCATACGATTTATGGATTTATCAATATGAACAGCAGAAAAAAGGCCTCGAGTTTATAAATAATAGTTATATCTTCACGCATATGTACGGCATACAGTCATGGGCTACGCAGTTTATGATGAATTTTCATAAGGTCGAAACGCAGCGAGATATGGAAGACTATAACAAACGTCTGACAGCCATCTCTCATGCACTGAATGAATTGCTTGCGCAAACAAAAAATAAAGCCAGTTTAGGGATAAGAACGCCAAAGTTCTCTTATGAGGGCATCATTAAGCAATCTAAAGCAATGATCACAGGCGCTCCATTTTCAGAGAGTGAAAGTGATGCACCGCTGTGGGCAGATGCCAAGAAAAAAATACGTAGCTTGGTTGAAAGGGAAGTGATTTCTCAAGTTGCGGCAGATAACTTGTTAGCGGAAACGAGAAAGGCGCTGATAACAGAGTATAAAAACAGCTATGAACAACTTGTGAGCTGGTTTGAAAAAGATATACACAACCTGCAACAAGAAGATGGATTTGGCGTGAGTGAACAGCCCAATGGTCAGGCTTTTTATAATTACCGACTTGCAAACCAAACATCAACGGACCTAACTGCCGATGAAATTCATCAAGTAGGCATTTCAGAAGTGGCAAGGATAAAAGAAGAGATGTTAAAGCTTGTAGAGCAAGCTGGGTTCGAAGGTGACCTCCAAGCATTTTTTGAGTTCTTTAGAGCTGATGAGCAGTTCTTCTATGAGAATAATGACGAAGGAAGACAAAGGTACATTGATGACTCAATTGCTTACCTAGATAAAATCAATGAAAAGCTTCCAGAGTATTTTGGCATTTTACCGAAATCGGAGCTAGTGGTTAAACGCGTTGAGCCTTTTAGAGAGCGTCCAGGTGCTGCGCAACACTATATGCCAGGTACTAAAGATGGGAGTAGACCGGGTGTTTATTACGCGCATCTAATCGATATGACAAGTATGCCAAAGAACAATATGGAAGCGATTGCATATCACGAAGGTAACCCAGGTCATCACATGCAGCTATCAATAGCTCAAGAGTTGGAAGGCATACCTGAGTTTAGAACTAAGGCTATGTTTACGGCGTATACAGAAGGATGGGGTTTGTATGCTGAGTTACTCGCAAAAGAAATGGGAGCTTATGAAAACAGTTATAGCGACTTTGGACGGTTGGTGAATGAAATGTGGCGAGCAGTCCGTTTGGTGGTAGATACAGGCATTCACGCAAAAGGGTGGAGTGAAGAACAGGCTGTTGCGTACTTCAAAGAAAATACGCCAATTCAAGAAACATCTATTCGTTCAGAGGTCCACCGCTATATGATCAATCCAGGGCAGGCGACTTCTTATAAAATAGGTATGAACAAAATATTGGAAATGAGAGCGCATGCAAAGAAAACGCTAGGAAGTAAATTTGATATCAGAGGCTTTCATGACACAATTTTGGGTGGAGGCGCGATGCCACTTTCTATACTTGAAAAGCGTGTGAACCTTTGGGTTGAAGCACAAAAGCGTATTTAGTAAGCGTGCAAGCCAAAAATCTTAAGGGCCTTAAGTGGAGAAAATTAAGGAGCTTAGCTAAGCTCCTTAATACTCATTGAGATTAACGGGCAAGGGTTTTTTGCAAAATATTGAAATAGACCCACAAACGATTTCTATTACATGGACTCTTCTATGTACGGCACTCGTATTGCTTATGCAGCCGGGGTTTACTTGTTTAGAGAGCGGTCTGGTTCGCAATAAGAATAATATTAATGTGGCACTAAAAAATGTGGCTGACTTTTGCATCAGCGGCGTATGTTTTTGGTTAATAGGTTACGGGCTCATGTATGGCAGCAGTGCAAATGGGTTCTTTGGTACGAGTCAGTTCGCGCTGGATAGTTTTGATAACCCATCCGTTTTAGCTTATTTCTTATTTCAAATGATGTTTTGTGGTACGGCAGCGACGATTTTGTCGGGTGCTGTAGCGGAGCGCATGCGGTTTTCGGGTTACATAATTTGCTCGTTTCTTACCGCAACCTTGTTATTTCCTGTAGTCGGACACTGGATATGGCATGGCAAGCATTTTGACCAATTCCCTCAAGGGTGGTTATTAGAACTGGGCTTTATTGATTATGCAGGCGCAACGGTAGTGCATTCAGTTGGCGGATGGATTGCGCTCATTGCATTGATAATGGTTGGTCCGAGGTTGGGCAGGTTCACCCGAGAAGGTGAACCCAAAGAAATGTATTGTCAAAATTTACCGTTATCAGCCCTTGGTACATTTTTATTATTCATAGGCTGGTTTGGCTTTAACGGTGGCAGTGTGAGTAGCCCGAGCACGGAACTCGCGCGGGTATTTTCAAATACAGCTTTGTCGGCTTGTGCTGGTGGTGTCAGTGCACTCTTGCTGTCATGGAATTTACATTCTATGCAAGGCATACGATATGTATTAAATGGGTTATTAGCTGGATTGGTTGCGATTTCTGCCTGTGCGGATCTAGTCAATTTACCATCGGCGATTGTAATCGGTGCAATATCCGGATGTATAAGCGTCCTGCTCGCAGATCTGTTAGAAAGGTTTAACATTGACGATGTTGTTAGCGCGGTCCCTGTACATTTAGGCGGAGGTATTTGGGGGACTGTGGCGGTCGCACTGTTCGTGCCTTTAGAAAAATTAAAACTTGAATCACATACAGATCAGCTCATAGTGCAATTAACGGGTGTTTTCGCTTGTGCTCTGTGGGTTTGTGCAATTGGCTTTGGTTTCTTGTGGCTGGTTAATCAAGTGCACCCCTTAAGAGTGTCAGCTCAGACTGAAACCATCGGGTTGAACTTTGGCGAACATGGCATGAAAGACGAATTGATCGATCTAATGGAGCAATTTGACAAGATAGCTAAGAATGAAAGCTCATTGCAACATCTGAATGTAGAGCACGGCTCAAGTAACGCGTCTTTATGTATGACATATAACTATTTGCTTGATCATACCAGTAGGCACTTTAAAGCCAGAGAGGACGAACTTCTTAGGTTAGCAAGCTTAGATCCGCTAACCGGTATTGCAAATAGGCGTGTTTATGAACAAGTTTTGTCAGAAACTTTTGAGTTGGCGCAAAGGCAAAAAGCCAGTTTTTGTCTACTTATCATTGATGTAGATAATTTTAAGCAGTACAACGATCATTACGGCCATCAGCTTGGAGATTACTGTCTGCAAAATGTATGTCAGGCGTTATCGAGTAAATTAAAGGTCAAAAATGGGCTGCTGGCTCGAATTGGCGGCGAAGAGTTTGCCATTATTTTGCCAAACACGAACGAGAAAAATGCCAAGGAGATTGCGCAAGAGATATGTGCAGCAGTACGTGCTCTTGAGATACCGCATTGTAAGGGTAAAGACGAGTTTGTCACTGTGAGCATTGGCGGTTCGATCTGGGAGCCACATTATGAGGTGAACCCGCAGTTGCTATTTGATGAAGCTGACATGGCGCTCTTTAGAGCTAAGGCTGCGGGGAGAAACCAAGTGCGATTTAATGGGGAGGACTGAACTACCCTAAACAATAAGGATGAAAAATGAAAGTTAAAGTATTGATCACCTGCCTATTTTTGAGTGGCTGCAGTGCGACAGGCATGTCTAATTTCTCTGTCGTTGAAAGAGAGCTGGCGAGAATACACGATATTACGTCAGCGCCCAATTTAGAGACTGTACCATGGATGCACGGAGCACAGCGCTGCGAAACGAGTAAACAGCCGACTTTGGATGTCTTTAAACACGACAGTCGCTCCACAGTTATTAGACAAAACAAATGCCTAACATTTGAAGCTCCATTCAGTTATGTTTTGGAGGGTAATGATAAAATCTTGGTGATTGATACCGGAGCGCTTCCCGATGGTGTGGATTTTTCATATGCGCAAGCGCTTAGAGCTGTATTGGGTAAGGCGGCATTTGAAACAAAAGAAACAATTGTTATTCACTCGCATAGTCACAGCGACCACCATCAAGGAGATTCGGGGTTTCGCGTGTTACAAAATACGCAAGTCATTTCACCTAATATGACGCAAGTACAAAACTTTGTAGGGGTTTCAAACTGGCCAAACGGGCAGTACCAATTAGATTTGGGCGAACGCTTGATTACGATACTGCCAACACCTGGGCATCAAGAGGAGGCCATTACTGTATTCGACCACAAAAATAAATGGTTGATAACTGGCGACACTTTATATCCTGGTTTGGTATATGTAAAAGACTGGGAAGCGTATAAACAAAGCATTGCCAAACTTACTAAGTTTGCTCAGCAAAATGATGTAAAATACATACTTGGTGGTCACATTGAAATGACTAAAACTCATGGTAAATATTACCCAATTGGCTCGACCTATCAACCTAATGAAGCACCCTTACCACTATCGGTTGTAGACCTTTACGCATTAAATGAAGCCTTGCAAAAAAGTGAAAACGAGCAACAAATCATTCTTAAGTCTTTTGTGATCCAACCAATGAGCTTGTTACAAAAGTCTATTAGCAACTTATTTAAATGGTTAACCAACTAAAAGAACTTAATTGCATGAAAAACATATCTATAATAAAAGGTGACATCACCTCTGCAAGCCAAGATGCGATAGTCAATGCCGCTAATCCCAAAATGCTCGGGGGAGGTGGTGTCGATGGCGCTATTCATCGCGCAGCAGGGCCTAAATTGCTAGAAGCTTGCAAAAAAGTTAAGTCAATTGATGGCGTACGCTGCCCATTTGGAGAAGCAAGAATAACACTCAGTGGAGATTTACGTTCGAAGTATGTGATCCACACTGTTGGCCCAATATATCGTCAAGCACAAAACCCAGAAGCCACGTTAACTTCGGCATATTCAAATGCACTTCAGTTGGCTGTAGATAATGGCTGCCATTCTATCGCGTTTCCAGCAATTTCATGTGGTGCCTATGGCTACCCACTAGAGGAAGCTGCACGTATTGCTATATGTACGGCTCTACCTTTCGCTGCTGATGGCCTGGAGGTCGTATTTTATATGTTTGATGATAAATTAACCCAAATATGGAAAGACGCATTGTCACGCTATGTATTGCCTTAATACAATGAAATATAAATCAAGTTGCTAAGCGGTGATGCTGTAGTGGAATATACATCACCTTTTAGCGTGTTAAATGTGACGCTCAGAGCACGGTAGGCAAAACAGACGCAACGAGTAAGAAAGCCAAAAAATAATTCAAAGCTTGTACTTTACGTTTATCCTCAAGTACTTCAGATAGCTTATCACCTACAAGTAGCCATGAGAGGATACAAGGCAAGTTAATAATGGCAAATATGACAGCCACGATTAACGTTGATTCTAGCTTGTTTGATGGCGCGTAAACGGCTATCGCTGATAAAGCCATTGACCAAGCTTTAGGGTTAACCCATTGAAAAAGAGCCGCTTGTATAAAAGTCATAGGCTGCGTTTGTGTTTGCTCTGTTGTAATGGTTGAGGCGCTACTAGCTATTTTATAAGCGAGATACAATAGGTAAGCTGTACTTATCCACTTTAGACATTCATATAAAATTGGGAAATGCCTAAATACTTCTCCCATCCCTAAGCCTATTGTCAAAATCATCACCATAAACCCAAGGTTTATGCCAAGCAGCAGCGCTATACATCGTCTAGCGCCAAATGAGATACCTGAGCTAAGTAAGATTAGATTGTTTGGACCAGGCGAGATGGAAGACACAAAAGCAAATAGCGCCAAAGCAGATAGTAATTCTATATTCATTGGTATAACCTCTAAGTATTGTATAAAACAACTTTACGCTGTTTGATAAACAATAGGGCCGCGTATTGAATGTTATTATTCGCAATATGAGCAATAAAAAATGGAAATGGATAGGTTTAACGAAATTATCTTGCGAGAGCTGTCGCAGGATGGCCGTATTTCAAATGTTGAGCTTGCAGAAAAAATAGGGCTTTCTCCTTCTGCTTGCTTACGAAGAGTACAAGAGCTCGAATCCAGGGGGGTCATTAAGGGGTATCGGGCAATATTGGATGGTGAGTTATTAGGCGTGCAGTTCATAGCTTATGTGGGGGTGGGTCTCAGAGATCACTCAACACCTGCTCAGCGAGCTTTTGAAGAAGCTATTGAATTAGCAGACGAAGTTAAAGAGTGTCACAATGTTACAGGTACTTTCGAATATTTATTACGAGTAGAGACAACTAACTTACAAGCCTATAAAACTTTTCATGCTGATGTACTTGGAGCCATTCCTCAAGTCAGCAATATCACTACGCATGTAGTCATGGATTCAACTAAAGACGAAAGGGCTTGAACGAACAAGTTAATCAGTTGGTGAGAGCGCTGCTGTTAGTATATATGATATCGGCAACATGGCGGTCGCAGTGATTAAGGTAAATTAGAGCGCAATCCAGAGCGTAGTAACGCATTACCCGAAAACATAAAAGAATTTTTTCATTGATCGTTACTTTAGCTGAATAGATTAAATTTTTTGATACGGTATTATGCAGTGTTATGTAGTACAAGCGTTGGTTCAGAGGTATTAATGACAGAACTGTTTGAAGGGTTATTTTATACTGTTGCAAGAGTGGTATTAGGCATATTACGGTTGTTACACTTTCTTGCTTGGCACATTGGGGTCTCAACAGTAGGCTGGTCGATTGGCTGGTATTTTTATCGCTCTTTATCAATTGGCTTTTTCCCGCGTGAAAGTTTGGATGATGAAGAGTCATGTCATTGGTTTAAGGCGCTGGTTATCGAACTCTCGGGGTTAATGATTTTAATATCTGTGATCAAGGTATTGAGCGGTTTGCTGTAAAGATAACTGCCATCACAAACTTTTACCTTAGATGCGGTTTGCCCACAAAACAGTTAGGTGTGAAAATGATAAAAGCCGTTTTCAATTGAATACGGCTACATTATAAGGCTATAAAAGCTCTAAAATAACTTCCGCTTTACTTACTTCAAACGATTTTGGTGCTTCTAGGTTAAGTTGTGTGACGATACCGTTTTCAACTACCATTGCATAGCGCTGGGAGCGTACACCACCGAAGCTTTCTGTATCCATTTCAAGGCCTAATGCTTTAGTAAAGCTTGCGTCACCGTCACCTAGCATGCGAATTTCTTCAGCGTTATGTGCTTCGCCCCAAAACTTCATTACAAACGCGTCATTTACAGATACACACATGATGTCGTCGACACCCTTTGCTTTAATTTTATCAGCAAGAGTGACAAACCCTGGAAGGTGAGAAGCAGAACAAGTCGGCGTGAATGCGCCGGGTACGGCGAAAACAACGACCTTCTTGTTGGCAAATAAATCTTGGGTTGAAAGCGTTTGCATGCCATCAGCAGTTAATTCAGATAGTACCGACGCTGGAATATTTTGTCCTTGTTCAATCATATGGTTTTCTCTTTATATTGAATTTAGTGCAGTGTATTACTTTCTTAAACATTAAAACACCGACAAGCAGCAGGGTTATAGAGATATGTTGCCTACAGCTAATCAACTGTAGGCAAAAAGGTGGGATTAGTCATTTTTATAGGCATCATTGTGTACATTTGCCGCTCGGCCAGAAGGATCAGCATTTTCTTCAAAGCTTTTATCCCAAGCAAGAGCTTCAGGCGTTGAGCAAGCGACTGACTTTCCGTGCGGTACACATTTAGCGGCAGCGTCGCCTGGAAAGTGCTCTTCAAATATGGTGCGATAGAAAAACGCTTCTTTACTGTCAGGTGTATTGATGGGGAAACGGTATTGTGCGTTCGCTAAATCTTGATCAGAGACTTGTGCTTCAGCATACTCGCGCAGGGAGTCAATCCAAGAGTAGCCAACCCCGTCTGAGAATTGTTCTTTTTGACGCCAAAGCACATCATCAGGCAGGTAACCATCAAATGCTTCTCTGATAATGTGTTTTTCTATACGGCCTTCTTTACACATTTTATACTCTGGGTTAGTACGCATGGCGACATCGACAAACTCTTTGTCGAGGAATGGCACACGAGCTTCAACACCCCAAGCAGCCATAGACTTGTTTGCTCTCAAACAGTCGAACATATGCAACTTAGATACTTTGCGATTTAGTTCTTCGTGGAACTCTTTGCTATTAGGCGCTTTGTGGAAATAGAGGTATCCGCCAAACAACTCATCGGCGCCTTCACCAGATAACACCATTTTAATACCCATTGCTTTGATGTATCTCGCCATTAAGTACATTGGCGTAGACGCACGTATCGTGGTGACATCGTAAGTTTCAAGGTGATAGACAACTTCCTTTAAAGCATCGATACCTTGTTGAACAGTAAAGTGAATAGGGTGGTGAACAGTGCCGATTCGATCTGCAACTTTTTGTGCGGCGGCGAGATCTGGCGAACCTTCAAGCCCAATTGAGAATGAATGTAGTTTAGGCCACCAAGCATCGCTTGCGTCATTATCTTCGACACGCTTTGCTGCGTACTGCTGTGTGATAGCTGAAATTACAGAGGAGTCTAGGCCTCCGGATAATAAAACACCATAAGGTACATCACACATTAGTTGCCTTTTGACAGCTGACTCGAGTCCTTCTTTAACGTCTTTAGCGCTGGCAGCGTTGTTTTGTACCGACTCAAAACTTTGCCAATCTCTTTGATAGTATTTATGGCACGAACCTTCTTTCGAATACAAATAATGTCCTGGAGGGAACTCTTCAATTTGAGTACATATCGGCGTGAGTGCTTTCATCTCGCTGGCGACATAAAAGTTTCCATGCTGATCTCTACCTGTGTAAAGTGGAATGATACCGATATGATCTCGACCAATTAAGTAGGCGTCATTTTCTTCGTCGTACAAACAAAATGCGAAAATCCCGTTTAGATCATCCAAAAACTCAGGACCTTTTTGCTTGTAAAGTGCCAAGATAATTTCGCAGTCAGATTTAGTTTGAAACTCAAAAGGGACACTTAATGTTTCTGCAAGCGCTTTATGGTTGTATATTTCCCCATTAACCGCTAAAACGTGCGTTTTTTCTGGGTTAAATAATGGCTGGGCGCCACTTGCAACCCCTACGATTGCTAGTCTCTCATGAACTAAAATAGCTTTGTCGCTTGCATAAACACCTGACCAATCTGGTCCTCGGTGCCTAAGCTTTTTAGACATTTCAATAGCTTGCGATCTTAACTTGTCGGCTGAACCTTTTATTTCTAAAACACCAAATATTGAACACATAGTACCCTCATTCCTGTTGTGTTTGATGACGTATTTTTGTAGTTATGCTGTCGACGCAGCAGTTTTGTTGTGGTGATATTTTTACTGCTTAGAGGATATAACTATCAGAAAATTTTGCATAAGTCACATACAAAATTACCAACATAAAGCGGAGTGAATGTAACCACTTTAGTGCGGTTTTGCACCAAAGTGGTTAGAAAGGATCAGTGTGTTGTGCCTGCCGCGATTTCGAGATCCTGATCGTGTCTTAAGGCTGACGAAATCATCGATTTCAGGGCGGAAATCACAGTAGACTGAGACATACTTGGTGCACCGTTATGGTGCACGGCTTGGCTAGGCAAATAAGGAATGTGAATAAAACCGCCCTTTAAATTTTGCTTATGATTGTCAATATAGTGGCAAAGGCCATACATAACATGATTACATACATAGGTACCCGCAGTATTTGAAATACTGGCCGGTATATGATTCTCATGCAAATCCCAAAGCATATGTTTAATAGGCAACTTGGCAAAAATAGCGTCTGGTCCACCTTTAACAACAGGCGTATCTATTGGCTGGTGGCCTGCATTATCTTGTATTCGCGCATCGTTAATGTTGATTGCAATGCGCTCTATACTGATATCACTTCTACCTCCGGCTTGGCCAACGCATAAAACAAGTGCGGGTTCATGCAACGCGATATTGTTATAGAGTGACTCTAAGGAAGTATCAAACTCACAGGGTAATTCTCGTGTGATCACAACGTGCCCTTCGATAATAAGCCCCTCTAATTGTTGTACGGCTTGCCAAGACGGGTTTACTTTCTCACCGCCAAATGGTTCAAAGCCGGTGATCAACACTGTCGGGTGATTTGCATTAGTCATTAAAGATAACTCCATACATGAGGAAAATGTTTACAATCAACAATGCGATTGCAGTAGGGATCTGAACCTTGATCACTTGATATTTATCTTTTAAATCTAACAAAGCGGCTGGGACAATATTAAAATTAGCGGCCATAGGTGTCATCAGCGTACCGCAGTAGCCAGAGTACATGCCAATTGCAACTAATGGTGCCGGGCTTGCTCCATGGCCATGGATTAAGAAAGGTACAGCAATACCAGCTGTCATGACTGGGAATGCAGCAAATGCGTTACCCATGATCATCGTAAATAATGCCATACCAACACAGTACAACACGACCAACATGAAGCGATTATCTGGAGAAATAAACAAGGTTACAATGTCTTGTATAGCAGTGCCAGTATTTGCAACGATAAACACACCGCCTAGCATAGCTAGCATTTGCGGAAGGATGGCTGCCCAACCAATAGAGTCTACTAGTCTTCTCGATTCACCCAGTGCTTGAACGGGACTTCCAGATGTAAACTTCCAAGCCACTAGTAGTGCTCCACCGCAGGCTAATGTGAGAGACGCGAGTGTTAAGTGATTTTGATCAAAAAGAAAAACGCCACCGATATTTAGGCCACCCAAAAACAAAGTACAAATTACGGTAATGATTGGGATCAGTACTGCAGGAATAAAAAGCTTATTACCGATGCTTTGTGAATGTCGCTCTAGTTCATCTTCTTTTGGCATATTGTAGGTGCCCATCGAGACTAGGCCCAACCCAGCTAACGCAGCGATAAGTAAAACACTGACCCCAACCCATTGGTAAGTTATTGTTTCACCTAACAAGGCGATCGATAAATCACCAAATAAGAATACATTACCAAAAAGCATCCAAAATAATGCTGTGGTTAAACGTTTTGGGTGGTTTTTGTCTTGCAAAGTTTTGACGACTAAAAATAAAACAACAAACCCAATTAACAAGTAAATATTATCTATGGATAGAAGTGCAGGCTGAGCGCCCTGAGTATTTGAACTTACTGCGCTCATGCTGTCTCCTCGCTGTCGATTGATTTATTATAATTTGCTGAGGTACTCTTAAGTTCTGCGATTTTATTGCAGATTTTTGCTTCAAGTCTAGCCAGCCTAAACAAGTGAACAATTAATGCCGCAATAGCTGTCGGAATGGCCCACAAGCCAATATGAAGCGGTTCAATACCCGCAATACCATTTTCTTTCAAAAACGCATCCATGAGAAGAACAGCGCCAAATGCAATAAAAATATCTTCTCCAAAAAATACGGCGATATTATCGCAAGCGGCAGAATGCGCGCTTATCATATCTTTAACTTCCTTTGGCAATTCTCCGTGTGCGTTCGCCGCAGCGCCGAGCGCCATAGGGGCCAATAACGGACGTACTGTTTGCGCTTGACCAGCGAGGCTCAGTAATCCTAATGCAGCAGAAGACTCTCGAACCACAAAATAAACGCTGAGAATACGCGCAGTAGTAGCCCCTTTAATATTCGCAATCCAGTTTTTAGCTCTATTTTGCAGTCCATATCGTTCAAGAATGGCAATCACAGGAAGAATCAATAAAAAGCTGGCTAGCTGTCTTGAATTCATAAATTTTTCGCCAAATGTAGCAAGTAGTTCAGCGAAATTGAGGTCTACCGCCCAGCCAGTAATTAGGCCAGCTACGGTGACAACCAATAAGGGGTTGAAGCGAAAGGCAAAGCCTAACACCACAACTAAGATCCCTGTTAAAGGGAGTAGGTTAAGTTCACTCATATTAGATTCTTATCGTTATTGTTTATGGCGATTTTAAACTGAGCAAGATGTTGCTGTTGTTCAATTAACGCCTTTTTTGCATCTTGACGGGTTACTAACTCAAACGAGCAGTGCTGGTTTGAAGCAAGTTGGCTTAAATGTCTTAAATCAGCTTCAATGACTTGCGCGATGATAGGATAGCCTCCCGTTGTTTGACAATCATTACTCAGAATAATGGGTTTTCCATTAGGCGGCAATTGCACTATGCCTGGCATTACAGCTTGGCTCGGTATGCTTTGCTTGTGGCATAGGTCTAGTTTGCTATCTATGCGAATTCCCATCCTATTACTTTGAGGTAGGACTTGCCAATGTTGTTCAAATAATTGTTTGAATTGCGCTTCACTAATTAAATCTGAATGGGGTCCCGCTACAACTCGAATTTTTTTGTTGTAGGGTGGCTGAGCAGCCCCGACGCTTGGCAAAGGTGATTTACGATTGTAATCGAGCACATCGCCATCTTTAAGTGCATTTCCCGTTAATCCGCCAAAGCCAGCTTGAAGGTCGGTTGAGTTAGAGTCTAAAACAGGCTTTAATCTAAATCCGCCTTGAACAGCTAAATAGGCTCTTAGTCCATCCTTGCTTGAACTAAAAGTCAGTTTGTCACCAACTGTAGCAGAGTATCGCCAGCCACTAGCAAGCTGTTTGTTATTTAACTTTGCACCTAAATCTGACCCTGTGATTGCAAAATTAGTTGTTTCTTTGAATTCAAATTGGCATAAACCAACTGTGATTTCGATCACCGCGCAGTCATCTTCATTGTGAAGCAATGCATTGGCATAATGCATCGCAAGTGGATCGAGCACACCTGCTTGAGATACCCCTAAATGCCGATAGCCACTGCGTCCACCATCTTGTACGCAGGCTTGAATCCCTCCTTTTAAAGTTTTTAACATATGCTCTCCTTGCTTGGAATAAACTTCACAATATCTCCTGGTTGAAAAATACTTGGCGTTTTTGAGTGATGATCGAATAGTGTCATGTTTGTTTGGCCTATAAGCCGCCAACCACCGGGTGATTCACTCGGATAAACAGCTGTAAGGTCTTCTGCAATGGCCACAGAGCCTTTGGGTACATGTGTTCTGGGCGATGCCAACCTTGGTAAGTGAAGCTGTTTGTCTAGCTCTCCTAAATAAGCGAATCCGGGTAAAAAGCCTAAAAATTTGACTTGATACGCTTGAGATGAATGCAGCTCGATAACTTGAGATGGCGACAAATTGAGTAAGTTTGCGACCTCTATTAAATCAGGCCCTGATTCTCCCCCATATTGGGTCATAATTTCATGTGTTCTTGGTTGATATTGTTCAGGCTCAATATTGTCCCAAGCGTCTTGCATTTTTTGTAGCCAATAATCTGGGTCTTGCGAATGCATTAAGTAACCAGTGATCGTTGTTTTAGCGGGAACGATATCAATAAAGACTTTTTGTTGCCGCATCCAAGTATGCATCGCAAATAGTTTATTTTGTTGCTGCTGTGATAGGGTCGTTTGGGCGATTTCGATAACGAGTGCACGTTCGCCCAAAATATAGGTCTTGTTGTTTGTCATTCAATTGTCTTTACTGTGATTAGAACGCGACTTGATTATTATATTTTTGTTGTCATTACATTTTGGTTGCGCATTCAATATACATTTTTGGAAGAAGTGTGACCATACGATAAAAGGGTATAACCAATACAAAAAGGCCATGCTGATGCATGGCCTTTCTCTTAAAATGATTAATTACCGCTCAATAACCATTCACTTAGAATTCTTACACCGTAACCAGTGCCACCGGCAGGTACTTCATCTTTGGTTTTCTTAGAAATTGCGTTACCTGCAATATCTAAGTGTACCCAGCGAGTATCGCCAACAAAGTGTTGTAAGAAAGTAGCCGCTGTAGAAGCACCAGGGCCATATGAACCAATGTTAGTTAGATCTGCAATGTCTGATTTTAATGCACCTTTATAGCCAAGCGGTAGCCTCCAGACTTGCTCGTTTACAGTTTTACCGGCCAAAGTGAACTCTTTAACAAGCTGATCATCTTCAGAAAAAATAGCTGAGTAGTCGTTACCCACAGCTCTAATTTTAGAGCCCGTAAGAGTTGCCACATCTACCATGATTTCTGGCTTGTAAAATTGACGAGCATACCAAAGTGCATCACTTAAAATCAGTCGACCTTCGGCATCTGTATTTAATACTTCGACGCTTAAACCTTCCGCAGTGCGCAGCACGTCACCTGGTGCGAAAGAGTTTTCAGAAACCATATTGGCGGCCATCGGCATAACGGCTACAACGTTAACATCCGCTTTTGCCTTTGCCATTGCTTGGACAGTGCCTAAAACAGCGGCTGCACCTGCCATGTCCACTTTCATTAAAGCAATTGATTTACCCGTTTTTACGTTGTAGCCACCTGAGTCAAAAGTAATCCCTTTACCTACTAGGGCGATAGGTGTGTCGTTATTGCCTTTATAGTGTGCAATAACCAATCGAGAACCTTGCGCACTGCCGCGACCGACGGCTTCTAGGGCACCCATGCCAAGTTCTTTGATTTCAGCAGGCTCTAATACCTTTACTTCAACACCATACTGCTCAAGTTCTTTTGCTGCTTTGGCAAAGTCTACAGGTGTCATTTCTGAGGCGATTTCAGAGGTTAGATCACGTGCTAAGAAAACACCTGATTGAATGTGCTCAAGTGTTAAATATTCTTTTGCGGCTTTACGCTTGCTGTCTACGTCGATGCTATAGCTAACGTTAAAGGTATTTGGCTCTTTTTTGTATACTTCGAAAGTGTGGTCACGAAGGTTAATACCATGTGCTAATTGAGCAGCAAGCTCTGAGTTGTTAATTTCACCCTCAAAGTTTTCAAAAGCAATGGCGACAGTCTCTGACTTTTTAGCCTCGAGTTGTGCATGTAGGTTGCCACCGAGCTTTGTCATTTTACTTGCGTTTAGTTCATCTTCTTTACCTAAGCCAACAACAACAATGCGTGCGTACTCAGAAGAAACAGGGGCCAAAACTTCTACAGTTTTACCGAATTTACCTTGGAATTCTTCGCTTTCTAGTGCTTTATTTAATTGCGCTCTTGTCGCCTTATCTAAAAATTTCAATGCAGGCTTTTGGTCTTCAGTTTTGAATACAACTAAAGATTTAGCTTCTTGCAGCTTTGAGGTGAATTGAATATCGGCTGCTTGTACAGAGACTGATGCGCCTAGGGCAACGGCAATCGTTGAAAGACGAGAAATAAAAGACATGTTAAAAATCCTCTGAATATTGAGTGACAACGTTTTACCTTATTTTCAATATCATATTAATTGAATGTCGTTGAATTGCTTGGATTCTAGGGTGAGTTGCAAGTGCAACTTGAAATAACTCACTGTGATTATAGTGTAGCAATTGGTTATACGGTTTGCAGCAGATTGAAAACCGAACATGAGTAGAGTGTTTAAGCCGATACGTTACTGTTAATTAGTTTAAAAACGATTTTGCTTAACTAAAAATTTCTAAGGGTAATCCCCTAAATAGCCAGTTCGATTGAAATGGATTTGACTGAAGTGCGGTCTGATTAGTCAGATAAACAAAATTAAGGAGCATATGTGTGAAAAGTAATCTAATAGTTGCTTTTGTACTAGGCTGTTACACTTTTAGCGCGTTTGGTAGTGAGATGCCAAAACCGCAAATGGACAATGCAAGCGTCAACGTAGAAACCATCGTGTTGGGTTCTGGGTGCTTTTGGGGGCCTGAAAAACGTTACGAAGCGATGATAGGGGTCATTGATGCCGAGTCTGGGTACGCAGACGGTAAAGGCTTTAAAGCAACCTATAAAAATATCATTAGTTCGCAAAGAAGGTTTGACGATAATAACTATGCAGAGGTGGTTAAAGTAACTTACAACGCTAACTTGCTTTCAACAGAGCGTTTAATCAAAGCATATTTTGAAAGCCACGATCCCACACAGAAAAATAGACAGGGCAATGATGTCGGTACGCAATACAGATCCGTGATCTTGTATAGTAATGATGAGCAAAAAGAAACAGCTTTTCGACTCAAGTCTGAATACCAGCTCCTGTTACAGAAAAAAGGGTATAACGATATTCAAACCAAGATAAAGCCGCTTAAAAAGTTTTATCCGGCAGAGGAGTATCATCAAAATTATTTAGCTAAAAACCCGAACGGATATTGTCCAGACCACAGCACTGGCGTTACTTTTAATAAAACGGTTGATAAGCCTGCAATAGACAATCAAGCGCTGCTCAAAGGTAAGCACATCGTGGTTCTAGATTCTCGTAGTTATTGTCCATATTGCGAAAAATTTAAAAATAATGTCGTAAACGATTATGAAGGTTCGATTCCATTACACTATAGATATGCTGACCAACTAAAGGGATTAGAGATCATGTCGGCTACATGGGCTACACCGACTATCATTCTTATTGAAAATGGCAAGGAGGTGACAGGCTTTCAAGGTTACATGGACAGAGAAACTTTTTACAAAGTACTGGGTGCATTTAAACTAGGCGACTCGGAAGCCTACGATATAGCCTTTCAAAAGGGGACTGAAAGACCTTTTTGTAAACAGTATGATATTTTCAAGAATACACCGGACGGAATGTTTGTTGATAAACTAAGCGGAGCTCCTCTTTTTGATACTCGGGATAGGTTTAATTCAGGTACGGGGTGGTTATCGTTCAAATACCCAGTTAAAGATAGTGTCACTTATCATAGAGATCTGAGTCATGGGATGGTAAGAACAGAGATAAGGTCAAAATCGTCGGGAATTCACCTTGGGCATGTTTTTAAAAACGAGGGACCAAATGGCACAGACCGTTATTGTATTAACGCGACGGTGTTAGACTTCAAAGCACGAGGCTAAGGCCACATGTATAGCTCTATTGCCCTTGCTTGAAATGCTAGGGCAATCATATCCCATTGTTAAACTGCTCACAGCAAAATAAACGACCCTCAGTGTTTTTAACCAGCCACTTATTTCGTACGGTATTTGCGAATCTAATCAAACTCACTTTTAACTTTAGTTCTAGTGTAAACGCTAGACAATATAACGACATAGCGCCGTTAATTACGATCTGGTCGATAAACACGTAGCCCTAAACTTTTTATTGTCAAACATAAAGAAGTTCATTATCTTGTGTTGCCAATAGAGTGGCAAATAGTCTTATTTTGAGCAATTGGGAGTTTTATGTTCGAATTAAACACGCGGTATAACGAACGGCATAAAGGGCTATCGTTTTGGTAGAGTCTTTAGAGTTCTTTAGGGCTACATTTGCCTTGTTCAATCAGTTTCTTTTATTCAGTCTTTTGTTGCTTCTACCTGTTTATCTATTTAAATGGCGTGTTCAGCTGGTGTCGTTGATCAAAACAAAAGAGGGAAGTGATTTATTTCATCAACAGGCGTGTTGGATTATTGTCGCTTCTATGGCTTTATTAAACTGGTTCGGTAGTGTGTACACCGATGAATTAGTACTTAGTTTAAGTACAGATTACATCACTAAGAGGAAGCTATTTTATTTATGCAAAATGCTATTTGTTCTATTTGCAGCCGCCTCTTTATATGCGCTTCATAAGTTCACTAAAGTCCATATAGAGCAGCCTTCGAAGCTTTTTGTATATATGTTAATTAATAACCTGACGCTTTGCTTTATTCAATTCATATTGCGAGGCTACGAGATCACAGAGGTTTTTAATGTTCCATACCTTTTCATGGCTATGTTTGTTCAAACCGTGGTTCACATGTATATCGTTTGCTACCCGTATCGTGAATTCTTGTCTAAAAGCATGAAGCTTAAGCTTTAAAATATTAAACGGGAGACTTAGAAATCCCGTTCTTTTTTAATTGGTACTAACGTTGTAAACACCTAGCAATTGACTATTAAACCGCTTAAGCTAGCCTCCAACCAGTGTGAATAATGACTTTCAATAACTACCCATTACTCAAAACTCATCACTCTGATATAAAGTGCAGTAGTGCCCGCACTCTAGACAAAAACTAGCTACGAATAAGCGGTTTTTTGCTGTGCCTTCGTTAATTAAACTAAAATATTGCTAACATTGGGTTTAATACGGCACATAGCGATCATGTTATAGGTAACGTATTTGGTCTAACAAAGCGATTATTATGAGCCAATTCATTAAGTAGAATGCAATGTAATAATAACCATTATCATTACGTTCCTGTTTTGTTTATAATCCGCAAGTATGTGTAAATGAACAATGCGAAACAAGGAGCACGCGTTTGTATACTTTTTTGATAGTACTGCTAGTCACAACTGGCATACTGCTAATCTACCTAACTAGCCGTCACCAACGATTATTAAAAAATCCATTAAGCAAATTATCTAAAAGGCTCGGATATATATTTTTGTTGATGGGCATGATCATAGCGCTATTAAATTTTACGGCTTCTGCTGCGGTCTTTCTATGGTTGGTGACTTTAATGACAGCGCTGTTTAGCGTTCCCATGCTTATTTTGGTATTGAGGAGAAACTAGCAGTTATGAATGAATCTAAAATTCAGTCTCATTGGTGGAGTAAAACGCTTGCTGGCATTTTTGCAGGTTTCTTTTTGAGTATAGGGGTTGTGGGTATTTTCGCATGGCTAGGCCCAGATGGGTTGACTCAGCATATTTCTGAAGAGCAGCGGCTTTGGAAAACACAGTTTAACATGTGGATTATTACACCTATTTGGTTAATCGTTTTGAGTTTTGTCTACTTATTTAGAACAGGCAAACAAGCTTGGACTTGGCTAGGTGGTTTTGCGTGCTTAACAATTGCCATCGTAGCGGGTTTAAGGGGCATGCTATGAAAATAAGATCTGATATTCTTAGAACTTATCAAAGCGTACACACATGGACTGGCATAACTGCGGGTTTACTACTATTTATCGGCTTTTTTGCAGGTGCATTGACGATGTTTGGTAGTGCGATTGATGACTGGGCAACGCCTCCTGATTATCAATTACAGCAAGTTGCTACCGGGCAGCATGATGTTTTATTACGACAAGTTTTTGCTGCATATCCTGATACTGTAGGTAATGTTACAGTAAGCTTTGATGAACATAGTTCACCTGTATACTGGTATGACAGTGGCTCAGCAGGCGGATTTTCGCTTGATGATCAAATGATGCACGCCACTTTGGATGCGCAAGGTAAGTTGGTATCAGAATTGCGGCATGTAAATGAACTGTCGATGCTTATCGATTATTTACACCGTTCTGCTGGTATCATTGGTGAAATAGGCCATGACCAAGCTGGTGTGTACGTGTTAGGCATTGCTGCCTTTTTGTATTTTATTGCACTAGTGTCCGGCTTGATATTTTTATTACCTAGTTTATTAAAAAGCTTTTTTGCATTACGCAAGGAAAAAGGTGCCAATAGATTTTGGCTCGATAGTCATAACCTTGTGGGTATTGCGAGTTTGCCTTTTCATATCATCATAGCTGTTACAGTCGTTGTATTTTCATTTCATGATTTGTTCTACGCCGGATTGAGTCAGGTATATGGTGATAAACCTCTTTTTGGTGGTGATGAGCACCACAAAGAGGTACGTTATGAGGTCAGTGCTTTACCTAATTTAAATGACATTCGCAAACGAGTTGAGGACTATGCGCCTGGCTACGAGGTTATAAGTATAAATTTACGTGGATTAAACAGTGAGCATCCTTCGGCAAGTGTCGCAGTTTTGAGCGAAGCGTCATTTATGCGAGGCCCGCATAGCGACTTTTTATTTATGAATCCATTCACTTTAGAGGTAGACACAAGCAGTGTGATAAATGGTAATGGACAGCAGGGGGTTTGGGGATCTGTCGTAAAAACCTTCTTTGGCCTGCACTTTGGGAGTTATGGCGGAGAGATAGGTCGTTGGCTCTATTTTATCATGGGGTTGGGCGGTGCTTTCTTATTTTACAGTGGTAACTTGATTTGGCTTGAAAAGCGGCGCAAGAAACAACAGGTTACGCAAAGTAAATCCAGCAATTTCATGGCAAGCCTTACGGTTGGCGTGTGTCTTGGTAGTGCAATCGGTATCGCAGGTACTTTTGCAGCAAGCAAGTGGCTTACTTTGACCGCCCTAAATATCAATATTGCATACATGTGGGTGTATTACAGCTTGTTTTTTGCTGCGACAATAGGCGCTTTTGCTTTAGGTGCAGCAAGGTTTAGTCTTGTTGGCCTGCATAGCTTTTCACTATTATGTTTAATTGTACCTTTAACTTCTTTATGCGGATTATTGCTGCCTAACATGGGAATTTGGGTGCCTTCATCTACCGCTGACTTAGGCGTTGAAGCTGGCGCACTTTGTTTTGCGATAGCTGGTTTAGTGGCTGCAAAAAGAGTCAAGCATAGGGTGTATCACGGAGAAGTAAACAGTATTTGGTATTGCCAAAAATTAACTTCATCAAAGGCGTCATCTGCACACCTTGCATAGTCATAAAAGAGCCAGATAGATATCTACTGGCTCTTAAGTATCTAGTGTGGACCCAAGAGAAACTTGGTTTCTGCCATGTTGCTTTGCGCAATAGAGCGCCATGTCGGCTTGTTTTATTAACCTATGCGGTTCCAAGTCATGACCCCATCCCGTGGTAACACCAATACTTACTGTCATTTTTATCGCACAATCGTCGAATCTAACGGCCGTCGCTTGTGTTCTTTTGCGGATTATCTCTCCAAGTTCAAGCGCGTCATGCTCATTACATTCCGGTAATAAAATACAAAACTCCTCACCACCATATCTAGCTACAGTGTCACCAGCTCTTATGCATGCACCTTTTAATACATTAGCGATTTGAGAGAGGCACTTATCACCACATTGATGGCCGTATGTGTCATTTACCTTTTTAAAGTGATCGATATCTACCATCAACAGGCTAATTGAGTGTCCAAACCGTTTAGCGCGCAAGCATTCTGTATTTAGCGCTTCATTCAAGCTTCTGCGATTAAATACTTGGGTTAGCTCGTCTATTCTAGAGGTGTGTTTTAATTTATCATATGCATCTTGGAGCTCTCTTGTTCGTGACTCGACCTCTACCTCGAGTAATTGATTTGCTTTTCTTATCTCTGACATACTCTTAGCTTGCGCGATAAAACGTTTTTTTCGTTCAGAGTTGATGCGTTCAGCCATAGCAAAAGATAGGCATGCGACTTCAATTGAAGTACCAATAGTTAAAGCATGCTCTGTAAACCAGTTACTGGGTATGAAGTTAAACTTGTTAGCCGCGAGAATTATTCCGCCACATAGCGCAGCGTTCCAAGCTAGTGAATAATACGTTGAAAAGTGAGAGCCTTCGAATAGTCTGACTGTTCGTGTGATCACTCCCCACAGACATGCAATCGATGCGTAAGTGATTATTACACGAATCATCACGCTGTAGCTAAAGTACATTGAAAGAAATAACAGTATGACTCCTGTCAGAGCGATAAACACACAGCCATAATAGAGTGTTTTACTGTTTTTACGCAGCTCCAAGAGCCGAACAATAAACAATGTGCCGGCGAGTACCGCTGATATCAAAAAAAACAAGATAGATTGGTCATTCCACCAAAGACTATTTTGCCATAGATACCTGAAACCAAGACCTGAAAGACTCATATAGAAAGCGATGATCGCACTGACGTAAACAACATAGTAAAGCAGGGTTTTGTCTCTAAGTGAGAAATACATGAGTAGGTTGTAAATAGCCATTACACTCATTAGGCCAAAGTAAGCGCCTAAGAACAGCATATTAATTTGGTCTGTTTCGTAGAACTTTTGCCGTGACCATAAACGAAGTGGGACCTGAAGCGCACTAGAAGAGGCTACTTTAATGTATAAAACAAGTTCTCCTGAAACCTCTGTTGAGATTGGTATTACATAGTTGTGGTGTTGTATTGGTCTATCATAAAATACTTGTTTGTCGCCGAGCTTAGCGTATGTAATAACTTCATCTTGCTGCATTAAATACAGTTTTAAACTATCGAGTACAGGGTAAGCAATCTCCAAAAAATAGGATTGGCTTGTGTCTTGAACGGTAAAGTTAACTTTTATCCAGTAATGGCGAGATGTGTAACCTAAGTTTAAGTTATCCAACTTGTTCTCGTGCCATGAAGATTCTGGCAAAGAGAGCACGTCAACAATGCCAAAGTCATTGTCTTGTATATATTTGCTTTGAGAGCTGAGGTTTACGTAATTATTAGTTTGGCCAGCAATTGAAAGCTCACTGCCACTGACAACCCAACCACAGCACAGTAAAAACACGAAAAATATTTTCACAATAGAAGTAGAATTTTGTCTTACAGCGCAATGTAAAGCTTAGGAAGGGAATTTAGTTTGGGCAAACGTGATGTGACGTAAAACACATAAGAACACATCTTACATGCTCGTTATGTATGTATCATTTGAAGCTTCGCCGTTAATATTGAAACCATTTGAACAGGGGATAGCGCTTCGTTGTTTAGACCATGAAGTAAAGTCATAAAATAGCAGTCCATCATAGCAGATGCTTTCATATCGTCATATTTATGCCCTTCGAAAAGCATCTGCTTAAAACTATCTACTTGCTGCTCAAAGTATTGGCTGTGCCACATAAGGTCTTTTAATAGTTCTTTGCTGAAAGATCTGTTCTCGCAATAAAAGCTGTATAAGTATTTGGCATAGTGACGCAGTCTTAGCCTTGGGCTGGTTTGCTCGTTTTCTGCATGTGCCTTTGCGATGACAGCATCTATTTGCTGATGCATTGCCAATTTCAAAATATCAATCTTATTGGGGAAGTGGCTAAAAACAGTACCAGTAGCCACAGAGGCGTGAGTTGCTATCTGCCTAGTTGTCGTTTCTGCATAGCCAAAATCTTGAAAAAGCTGCCAGCTCACGTCAAGAATTTTCTGTGCTGTTTTCTCTCTCTTTTTCATATTAAATCAATGTTTTGTAGACTGTGAAGAGGATATCATAAAACCTTCGCAATGTAATAAATATATCTTTAACTTGACTAAAGTGAGCGCGCTCATTAAATTAATTGAGCGCGCTCAAATATTAGGGAGATATTTAATGATAACGCGAGTTCTAGGGTCTTTAATTTTCCTACCATTTATATTTTTTTATAGCTACATATTGGGTCCTGTTTTAAAAATTGTCCTCCTGCCTGGAGGGCTCGCTTTGTTGTTTTTGATACTCGGCCCAAAAGCCTTTATGCAACATTGGGAAGCGGCCAATAGTGAAACAAAACAAACAGAACCAACCGAACAGGGAGATGTGGCTTAAGCAATCAACTAACCTCAATGCTCTGTAGTAAAAAACAAAGCAGCCCCAGATGTTTACAATAAAAAACCGCTCTTAGCGGTTTTTTACCTTTATGCTGTTCGCTTTAACTTTTCTCTCGGGTATAATACTCGCGATTTCGGCGCAACCCCTTTAGCGCTGTAGTAAGTATCGTTTAATTTAGAATTGAGGAAATATTATGACGGTTGGCATTATTATGGGTTCAAAATCTGATTGGCCTACAATGCAACATGCGGCGGAAATGTTAGACAAGTTTGGCATCGAATATGAAACAAAAGTAGTTTCAGCTCATCGCACTCCTCAATTATTGGCCGATTATGCAACGACGGCAGCAGAGCGTGGTATTAAAGTTATCATCGCGGGTGCGGGTGGTGCAGCGCATTTACCAGGCATGGCGGCGGCTTTCACTAGCCTACCTGTATTGGGTGTACCAGTTAAATCAAAAACATTAAACGGTGTAGACTCGTTACTTTCAATTTGCCAAATGCCAAAAGGCGTAGCTGTAGGCACGTTAGCAATAGGCGACGCGGGCGCAGCTAATGCGGGTTTGTTAGCCGCTCAAATATTAGGTTGTCAGCAACCTGAAATATTCGAAAAAGTTGAAGCGTTCCGAAAAGCTCAAACAGAAACAATTTTAGCTAACCCAAATCCTGCAGAATAATATGAAAGTCTTAGTATTAGGTGCTGGGCAGCTAGCAAGAATGATGAGTCTGTCATCGACTCACCTCGGCATAGAAGTTTCGGCTTATGATGTAAGTACAAAACAAGTAATCAACCCTGTTACATTTGAAGTATCAAACTCAACGCTTGAGCAAGAAGTAGAGCGCGCTTTTGCTATTACAGCAGAGTTTGAGCACATCCCTGAAGATGTTCTCGCAATTTGTGAATCTAGCGGTAAATTCTACCCAGGTGAACGTTCAATCGCGACGGGGGGCGATCGCAGCAAAGAAAAGGCATTGTTAGACGAAGCTCAGGTGCCATGTGCGCCATACGCCCTGATAACAGAAAAAAGTCATTTTTTAGCAGCTGTAGACAAACTGGGTATGCCTCTGGTCATTAAAACCTGTCAAGCAGGATACGATGGTAAGGGTCAATGGCGATTAAAATCAGAAGAGCAAATTGAGCAAATTTGGTCGGAAATGGCAGGCTTTATTGAGTCCGGTACACCAAGTGCGCCACACTCAATCATCGCTGAAAAAATGATCCCTTTTGACCGAGAAGTCTCAATCATCGGTGTGCGCAGCAAAAATGGCGAGTGTAAAGTTTACCCTCTCACCGAAAATCAACACACTAATGGCGTGCTAACTTTATCTATAGCTGGTAAAGAAAAAGCAGCGATTCAGGGGCAGGCAGAAGACGCGTTTGAGAAGCTTGCTACGCAGCTCAATTACGTAGGCGTACTTGCAATCGAGTTTTTCGATATTGGCGGCCAACTACTTGTAAATGAGATTGCGCCAAGGGTGCACAATTCAGGGCACTGGACGCAACAAGGTTGCCACACGAGTCAATTTGAAAATCATATGCGTGCGATTACGGGTCTGCCGACTGGCTCTACAAGCTTGATCAGACCAACAGCGATGATAAATGTGTTGGGGCAAGAATCTATTCCTCATACTGTTTTGTCCGTACCTGGTTGTTCTAGCCATTGGTATGGGAAGCAAGCAAAACCAGGAAGAAAAATGGGACATATTAATGTCTCAGCAGATAACCTACATCAATTGGGTGAAAGGTTAGCTGAATTGGCAGATATGCTGCCTGAAGACGACTACCCTGGAGTGCTAGACACCAGTCATGCGTTAATTCTAAACTAAGAAAAGCCGAGCCTAAGCTCGGCTTTTTTATTACAAATGTAATTGATATGTTCAAGAGTAACTTCCTAAATTCAAACAACGCATTAATTCTAAAAATTTCGTTTGTTGCGTTCTTTTTCTTTTGTGTGACACCGTTTGTGGGTTCTGCATTAGCTTTATTCTTTGGTATTGGTTTTGCGCTATGTTTTAAAAACCCATATGAAGAGCAAAGCGCAACACTATCTAAATGGCTGCTTAAAATATCTGTTGTCGGCCTAGGATTTAATGTTGATGTCATGCAGGTGATAGAAGTCGGGCGAAGCTCATTGGTATTAACCATTGTAAGCATCACTGCGATTATCGGTTTAGGAGAAATCTTGGCTCAGCTTTTTAAGCTCAATCGCAATACTGGTACGCTCATTTCGTTTGGCACTGCGATTTGTGGAGGTAGTGCTATTGCGGCGATGGCACCGGTTATAAAGGCAAAACAAGATGAGATAGCGGTAGCATTGGCAATTGTGTTCTCTTTGAATGCCGCGGGCTTGTTAATTTTCCCATGGCTTGGTCACTACTTTGAACTAACAGAGAGTCAATTTGCACTTTGGAGTGCATTAGCCATACACGATACCAGTAGTGTTGTTGGCGCTGCCGCAGCTTATGGGCCTGTAGCCTTGGCAATGGCAACCACGATAAAATTAACTCGTGCTATGTGGATTGTGCCTTATACAGCTCTAGCAGGCGTATTTTGGCGCTCTGAAGAGCGCGCTAGCATTCCGTTATTTATTGTTGGGTTTTTATTAGCAGCAGCAATTAATACAATGCTCCCAGAATTTAAAGTCGTATGGGATACGTGCTACTCCATTGCGAAAGAATTGCTTGTTGGGACGCTATTCCTAATCGGTGCGGGAATATCAAAGCAAGTGCTCAAGCAATGTGGTTGGCAACCATTTGTAATGGCTTTAGTTTTATGGGTGATCGTCAGTTCTGTATTACTATTGCTAATTTTTGACGGAATTATTCAATAAATTTACTAAATTTTTTTGAACTTTTTCATTTTACTCAAGTCAGAGTTATTGAGGCGTGGATATGCCTCATTTCATACTCGTTGTCCATCAACGACTATGTGAGCGCAGAGAGTATTTGGCCAGTAGCTTTACTGGCCTTTTTTTTGTGTAAAAAGTGTCTAAGCCTTCCTAAACTTTGCCACCAAGCTAAAAACTTTGTTTATTTGTCTTAAACCAGTCGAATGTTGCGCTGTCTTCTGATTAAATTAGCCAGATTTATAAATTAAAAGAAGAGCGCTGATGAAAAAATCCCTTTTGAGCATTGCTGTGGCAGGATTACTGCTGACAGGTTGTCAAACAACAAGCCAGACTTCTAATACAGAAGTTGCTATTTCTAAAGCACCAGTCGTAGCACCAGTTGTACAAACGCCATTAGATTTTGGTAGTGAGAATATCACCCTAGAACAAGCGATGGCAGACCCTGACTGGATTAGCCGCACACCAGAACGTGCATTTTGGGGCGCTGACAGCAGCACTATTTATTTCGATCAAAAGCAAAAAGGTAATCAATTAAGAGATACATTTGCGATTGACAGCAATAAAGGTATTAATCAAGTTTCGCTTTCAGACTTACATGAAGTAGGCAATGGCAGCGCGATTTACTCAAACGATGGGCGCTTTCAGGCATATACGTTCGAAGGAAATATCTTTGTTAAAGATCTTCGCACTAATAAAACTAAGCAACTAACTAAGACTTCAGCTCAAGAGCGCATTGTCCAGTTTATGTTGTCTGGTGAATTGGCGTATAGAGTGGATAACACATTCTTTTCTGTCAACGTTGAAACTGGTTTAACTTCTGAATTGGTCAAATTGCATAATGGAGATAAGCCAAAGGGTACGCAAGAACCCAGTACTTATATTGCAAAAGAGCAGCATAAGCTAATCGATTATGTTGCGCTAACGCACAAAAATACGCTAGATGCTGAAGCTCGCAAGGCTGAAATTAAAGACCAAAACCTATCAATTGCTAATAAGCACATTTACCTTGGTGAAGGTAATAACCTTGTTGAAGCGAGTCTTTCTCCAAAAGGTGACAAGCTAATTGTCGTTGTTAGTGAACACAATGTTTACTCTCAGTCTACAGAAAAAGACATGATGCCAAATTATATCGGCCAAGATGGCAACATCGTCCCAGTTCCTGCGCGTAGTCGCGTTGCCGATAATAAACCTGTTGAAGTTGAAGTTATTTACTTTGATTTAGCCGCAGATACCCAGAAGTCAGTTGGCTTCGAAACGCTTCCTGGATTCGATGAAGATGTACTTGCTGCAGTAAAAAAGGAAAACGCAGAAGCCATTGGTGAAAGCTATAAATCTGAAAAGTCTCCACGCGCAATCAAATTAATGCGTGACTGGTACTGGTCTCAATCTCCAATTCAATGGAACAGTGATGGCAACCAAGTGGCATTGATGTTTAAAGCTTGGGACAATAAAGACCGTTGGCTTACTACAATGGACTTTGAAAAAGGAGAGCTCACGCCACAGCATAGGCTTCATGACAGTGCTTGGGTAAATTACGCTTACAATGATTTTGGCTGGTTAAACGGTGAAGACTCGCTGTATTTCCTTTCAGAAGAGAGCGGATACAGTCACCTATACGTAAAACCAATCGACGGAAAAGCAAAACAACTGACTTCTGGTAAGTTTGTGGTTTCTGAGCCTAAGCTTACAAAAGACAACAGCCAGTTTTTCTTTAAAGCTAACGTTGATCACCCAGGTATTTACGAAGTTTACTCAGTAGACATAAACACGAAAAAGAAAGAAGCCATCACAGACTTAAATGGTATGACTGACTTTTCGTTGAGCCCAGATGAATCAAAGCTTTTGCTTAAACACTCAAAGATCATGATGCCAACAGAGCTTTATGTGGCAGATGCAAAACCGGGTACTCAGCCGAAGCGCCTAACCAACACAGTTTCTGATAATTTTCTAAACAAAAAGCTCATTGCGCCGAAAATTGTCTCTGTTCCGTCAAGCCATACAGATGAACCAATCTACGCAAAAGTATACTATCCAGCAGATTACAAACCAGGTGAAACAGGTAAAAAGCGTAAAGCCGTAATCTTTAACCACGGTGCAGGTTATTTGCAAAACTCTCACATGGGTTGGTCTGTATACTTCCGCGAGTTTATGTTCCATTCATTGCTAGCAAGTGAAGGCTATGTAGTAATGGACATGGATTATCGCGCATCTAAAGGCTATGGCCGTGATTGGAGAACCGCGATTTACCGCCAAATGGGTACGCCTGAAATTCAAGATTTGGCAGATGGTGTAAAATGGATGGCCGAAAATGCTAACGTTGATGAAGGTTCAGTAGGTACTTATGGTGGGTCATATGGTGGCTTCATGACTTTCATGGCGCTATTTACACAACCAGAGTTGTTCCAAGCTGGCGCTGCACTGCGTCCAGTTACAGACTGGGCGTACTACAACGACCCGTATACGTCTAACATTCTTAACCGTCCAGCGGATGATCCAATCGCTTATAGAAGAAGTTCACCAATCTACTTCGCTGAAGGTCTTAATAAGCCTATGCTTATAAACGCGCCAATGATAGATGATAACGTGTTCTTCCAAGATGTTGTGCGTTTGGTACAGCGTCTAATCGAGCTGGAAAAAGAGAATTATGAAACAGCGATCTACCCAGTTGAGCCGCACGGATTTGTGCAGCCATCAAGTTGGTTAGATGAATACCGTCGTATTTATAAGTTGTTTAAAGAGAACTTATAAGTCTTCAAAGAAAGCCAGCTTCATGCTGGCTTTTTCAACTTACGGATTTATTACTCACTTCTCATGGAGAGCGTAATTTTTCCGACCGCTTGCCTTGAGTGATATCGGTCATGTGCTTTAGCAACGTCCCATATTGAAAAATCACTGTCATCAATCAAAGGTTTAATAGCACCTTTGTCTACGAGTGCAGAAATATGAGTGAGTATTTTACCGTGAGAAGCGCGATTGATACCGTGGACCATGGGCACAAGCATAAGCACACTGTGCAAAGTCAGGCTTTTAAGTGCTACTTTTAACGTGTCTTCTATTGGCAAGATTGTCGCAACCTCTCCGTTTATGCGCACAGCATCAAAACTAAGCTGTATATTTTTACCAGCAACCGTATCAAACACCGCATCGAACCCGACACCATCGGTTAAGTCTTTTACATAGTCGGAGACAGTTTGCTCTTCAACATTGATAATATTGTCCAGATTTAGTTTGTTGGCTACATCTAAGTTACGCGGCTTTACGGTGGCTGACACGGTAGCACCAAAAGATTTAGCTAATTGTATTGCGATGTGGCCAACTCCCCCTGTAGCCCCGTGGATCAAAATATGGTCTCCGGATTGTATTTTTAGTTTATCATGTAGTGCTTCCCACGCGGTTATTGAAACCAATGGAAGCGCGGCGGCTTGCTTCATAGACAATGTTGTAGGTTTGTGCGCCATTAAATTTGCGTCAACCAGCATATATTCAGCAAGAGCGCCGTTTATCCCAGAAATACCACCCGCACAACCATACACTTCGTCGCCGACTTTAAAGCCCGTGACGCCTTCACCAACTTCAACAACGACACCCGCGACATCGCCGTGCAGAATTTCAGGCAGGTTGTTAGACCAAGGCGTTTCCATTGATCGCAGCATAGTATCAAGGGGGTTAACGCTTGTAGCTTTGACTTCTATGACTAAGTGCTGAGGTTGAACCTTAGGCTTCTCACGTTCTTCAAGTTGAAATACGTCACTATTGCCAAGCTCTTTTATTACCATTGCTTTCATTTTTATGCCTCTTCAAAAACTAGGCGTTGATTCTAATTTTTGTTCTTACAGCAATCCATATGCAGAGAAGCAAAGTATTTTTGTCTATTGGGCAATAATGGGTTAGCCTAAAGGCATAAAAGCTATTTGGGATACATAATGAGCACAATAAATCGGCTGACGTATTTTAATTGTGTTGTTGAGATGCAAAGTATTTCTCTTGCTAGTAAGTATCTAGATGTTCAGCCTTCTTCTATTTCTAGGCAATTAGCAGCTCTAGAGGAAGAGCTTGGTGTTCGATTACTGAACAGGACAACAAGAAGTATCGGGCTAACTGAAGCTGGTAAGAAATATTATGAATACTCCCAACGTATCGTTACAGAACTCCAAGAAGCGAAGCAAGCCGTTAATGCACTTCAAGGAAATCCTTCAGGCACATTAAGGTTAAGCATGACAGTTGGCTTTGGAGAGAGTGTAATAATGCCGCTTGTTCCGCGGTTTACAAGCCAATATCCAAATATAAACATTGAGATAGAGCTTACTGAACGCGTAGTTGATTTAGTTGATGAAAACATAGATATTGCTATTCGAAGCGGTCGATTATCGGATTCAAACCTTATCTCAAAGCGTTTGGCCGCGAATAATTTTGTGATTTGTGCAAGCCCAACCTATTTAGAAACCCATGGTGCGCCAGTCACACCCGGTGAGCTGGAGCGGTTTGCATGTATTAAATATAGTTACAGAGGTTGGCGTAATTGGTTTTTAATAAATGAAAGCCCAATGAAGCTTAAAATTAAAGAGGGCCTTTCAATTAACTCTGTAAACGGGCAAAAGCAGTTATTACTAAATGATGCAGGAATTGCACTGATTCCATTTTGGGCAATTAAAAAAGAACTTGAAGTAGGTTCGCTAGTGCAGCTATTGCCACAGTACACATTTAGCCCATATGAAAAACTTAGCTCGACTTACGCGATTTATTTAAAACGTGAATTATTGACACCAAAAACCAGAGTGTTTTTAGACTTCCTATCAAAAAACATTCCTCAATCGGACGTAATCACGCATATGGCATAGAACATAATTGTCATGTTAGATGTATAGTATAGATATGCTTACTTTAGTCAGGGTAATTTGTTTGAGTCTAACCTGATCATATGTATTTAAGCGAAATTCGTCATGTAGTAAGGATTACTAGTGGAGAAATTCAATGCATATCTTAAAAGCAATCGTTTTCTATCTGTTTGTTATCTGCACCCTTTATAATTCACATCTTGTTCAAGCTAGTCAAATCGAAGGGTTTGAAGAGTTTTTAGTAACTGAAGGAGAGTGGAAAAAAGGGATTAAGCCAAATGTTACTAAATTGAGTGAAGACAGAGTGCTCTTTACTTGGGCTGAATCATCTTACCCGAATAAAGTCAAAGGCCGAATTGGCTACATTAATGCCGATAAAACCATAACACTTGGTAACGCTCAGTCTATTTCCAATACCTATAAATTAGGTGGTTGGAACCCGCCAGTGTCAGTACGATTAATGGATGGTCGCATTGCTATAATTTGGAGCAACACATATGAAGTTTATCTACGAGTGGTTACAGTTGCTCTCAATGATAGTTGGACTATGGGTCCCGAGCAAAAAATAGCGATTGAGCAATCGTCGGTGCCAATGCCTGACGCTACAGTGTTATCCGATGGGAGGTTGCTAGTTACATGGACTGGTTACGACGAACAAATCGTCGGTATTGAGGCTTCAATTGGGGTGGTTCAACCAAATGGAGTGTTCATTGAACAAAATCAATTTCAAGTCAATGAGCTTTCGCAAAGTGTTCAAAATGCACCGAGAGTAACGGCTCTTGATGATACAAGAGCCGTGTTTACTTGGATTACCAACGACCCAAGTGCAGATAGTCAAGGCTCAGGTATCGCAGCTCGTGTTGCAGTATTTTCGCCAAGTGGAATAGTAAATTTTGAGAATGAGCTTGTTGTAAATCAAGAGCAGGTCCGCGCTCAGTTTTACCCAAACGTTGTTACCCTTGACGAAGAACGGTTACTGTTCACGTGGAAAGGTTATAAACAAAGCGGCAGTGGATATAATCAAATGTATGCAGCTGGCCGAATTGCTACCTTAACAAATGCTAATAACCTCACTTTTGCAACTGAATTTAAAATATCTGACTATTTCGTTCAGGGCTCTGAATCAGTTGATGCAAGTACTGTATCTGTAAATGAAGTTTTGGTTATTTGGACTCAATATAGTTACCCCGAAAAAGTCGGTGTTAAGGGAAAGGTTATCGAGTTCATGCAAAATAATTACGTTGATGAGTCTTCTGTGTTCCCAATTGAACAAACAATGCAAAACAATCAGAATTTTCATTCTATTACAAAATTAACTGATGAGTTCCATTTAATTGTATGGGAATCCGATGGAGTGGGTATCAACGGTAGGGTGTTTAATGTTGTTCCAAACTAAAATAAAGGCGGCGTTTTAGCAACGGCCGCCTGTATTTTTTAAGCCTTAGTGAACCCAAATTTATCTTTTAACAGTGGAAGCGCTAATACAACACCGCCAATTGCACCAATCAGATGTGACTCAATGGCAACGCGAGAATTGATCAAATTACCTACTTCAGTACTAGGACCTGCATATTGCTCCCATGCAAGTTTACCGGCAATGCCCAGGAATAAAAGCACACCAGTGGGTTCTTTCGTTTGAATATCTTTTAGAGCCCCCCAGACGATAATTCCATGTAGCAATCCACTGAGGCCAGTGTATACTTTGATATCAGGACAAAAAAGCCAAATTCCTACTCCTGTCCAAATGCCTAATAAAATTACGTGGGCAAAATAGCGAGTCGGGGAAGTGTGCTCAGCGTGAAGTATCCAGATAAACAGTATACCAATTAGATTTAAACCTAAATGAGTCCAATTAGTATGAATATATTGGCTACTCCAAATACGCCAAATTTCGCCATCACTGATAAGTACACGGTGAAATTCAAGCACATCTCTCAGATTAAAAGCCATTAATAGTATGGCTGTAAGCGACAGTACAATTGGCGGGAGTATATAATTTCGACTTAAGGGCAGGTTTAAACCAAGCATTCTATGTTCACAATATTAGCTATTTTTGTATATTGTGCCTGTTAACCTTTATGATGCCAACGACGATTGAAAATTAATAATATGAATATGAATTATAAGCGCTCATTGATTGCCTTTTTATTGGCTTCAACCCTACCTACAGCAACCTATGCTGGTGAAACAAAACCTAGAGAAGTTCGAGAGCCAGAAGCTTCGACTGGTTTTACCTTGAAAAAGGAAAAAATCTCTGAAAAGTACATGGTCGTTGCTGCGAACCCGCATGCAAGCAAAGCAGGGCAATTAATGTTGCAACAAGGTGGTAATGCTATTGACGCTGCAATTGCTGCGCAACTTGTGTTGACCTTAGTTGAGCCTCAGTCTTCGGGGATTGGCGGGGGGGCATTTATTCTTCACTATGACAAAAGTAACGATTACCTGACGACTTTTGACGGCCGTGAGACCGCACCTAAAAAAGCCACACATAAATTATTCCTAGACAAGGAAGGTAAGCCTGTTCGTTGGTTAGAAGCCGTTGTCGGTGGTCGCTCAGTTGGTGTGCCTGGCATTATCCATGCGATGAAGCAAGCCCACGATAAATACGGAAAGCTAAAGTGGAGAAAGCTGTTTATACCGGCTATTGAACTTGCGAACAAAGGGTTTGCAGTTTCACCAAGGTTGCATATGCTGCTCAAAAAGGAGTTTAATCCAGGTTTAACGAAACTTTCTCCAGCTAAAGATTACTTTTATCCTGATGGCAAGCCACTTGCCATTGGCACAATCGTTAAGAATCCAGAACTCGCTAAGATATATAAAGAAATTGCTGAGTATGGTCCAAAAGCATTTTACGAAGGCAAATATGCTGAAGATATGGTCAGAGCGGTTCAAAAATCTGAAATAGCACCGGGTAAACTGTCAATGGAAGACCTTGCAAATTACCAAAGTAAAGAGCGTGCTCCGGTGTGCACGTCATATCACGAATACAAGGTATGCTCGATGGCACCACCAAGTAGTGGTGGTTTAACAGTTTTGCAAATCCTGAAGTTGCTAGAAGGAAAAAAACTCGCTCAGTACAAGCCTAATGCACCAGAGGCAGTTCACTTATTCACACAAGCTTCTAGACTTGCATTTGCTGATAGAAACCACTTTATTGCTGATCCAGACTTTGTGAATGTGCCGACTCAAGGCTTACTCAATCCAGTTTATTTAAAATCTAGAGCAAAATTGATTGGAGAGCGAGACAACCAAAACGTGCCAGTTGGCGATCCAACTATGGGTCAAATAGCATATGCACAGGATAACAGCTACGAATTACCTTCAACCTCACACTTGTCTATTGTTGACAGCAAAGGTAATGCCGTATCGATGACCAGCTCAATAGAAATGGGCTTTGGTTCTACGGTAATGGTGAATGGCTATTTGTTAAATAATCAATTAACCGATTTTTCTCTTTCTCCGAAAATTGGCGGTCAATGGGTGGCAAATAGAGTCGAGCCAAATAAAAGACCAAGAAGCTCAATGTCCCCGGTTATGGTGTTTAACAAAGATGGCAGTTTAAAGTTGGTTGTGGGCTCTCCGGGCGGTAGCAGAATCATAAACTATGTTGCTCAGACTGTTATTGGAGTACTTGATTGGGGCCTAACGCCACAGCAAGCAATTAATCTTCCACGTATTACAAATAGAAATAAATACACGACTCTTGAAAAAGGAACTGGTTTGAAAGCAATCAAACCTTGGTTGGAGTCCAAAGGCCATACAGTTAGGATCTCTGATTTAAATTCTGGTATTCATGCGATAGAAATAAAAGAAGGCTTGTTGTTCGGTGGCGCTGATCCCCGAAGAGAAGGCGTGGCTCTTGGAGAATCTAGCGAGTAAAACGTAGGATATTCAACATTATTCAGTTATAATGTACGACCCTGTTTACGGTTTGCTAATTCGTTTACAGGGTCGTTTTATTGGTCTGACGTGCACTAAAGTCATTGAAAATTTGTGTACTTAGGCAATAATTATCCCTTATATTAAAAATTAAGAGTCACAGCTTGTAAATATGACTAAACAAACCGATCCTAATTACCTCTACATCCCATATTCTGGCCCAACATTATTGGAAACGCCTCTTCTGAACAAAGGCAGTGCATTTAGCCAGCGTGAGCGTGAAAACTTTAACCTAGCCGGTTTAGTTCCTCCTCGTTATGAAACTATTGAGGAGCAGGTAGAGCGTTGTTACCAGCAATTTTCAAGTTTTAAAGACAATCTCAATAAACATATTTACTTACGAGCGATTCAAGACAATAACGAGACACTATATTATCGTTTGGTAAGAGATCATCTAGAAGAGATGATGCCAATTATTTACACGCCGACGGTAGGTGACGCGTGTGAGAAGTTCTCTGACATCTACCGTAGTTCTCGTGGACTATTTATTTCGTATGAAGACCGCCACCACATCGATGATATCTTGCGTAACGCAACTAAAGGTAAAGTAAAAGTTATCGTTGTAACTGACGGCGAGCGTATTCTTGGTCTTGGTGACCAAGGTATTGGTGGTATGGGGATTCCAATTGGTAAGCTAGCACTCTATACGGTTTGTGGTGGCATTAGCCCTGCGTATACGTTGCCAGTGATGCTCGATGTAGGCACGAATAACGAAAAGCTACTCAATGATCCGATGTACATGGGTGCAAGACATAAGCGTATTAGCCAAGAAGAATACGATGAGTTTTTAGAGCTATTTATTTCTGCTGTTAAGCGCCGTTGGCCAAATGTGTTGCTTCAATTCGAAGATTTCGCACAGCCAAACGCGATGCCATTGTTAAAGAGATACAGAGACGAAATCTGTTGCTTTAACGATGATATTCAAGGTACAGCTTCAGTCACTGTTGGCTCTTTATTGGCGGCTTGCCGCGTTAAAGGCGCAAAATTATCTGATCAAAAAGTTGTATTTGTTGGTGCAGGCTCCGCAGGATGTGGTATCGCAGAACAAATTATCGCACAAATGGTTTCTGAAGGTGTGAGTGACGAGCAAGCGCGCAGTCAAGTTTTCATGGTCGATAGATTTGGCCTGTTAACAGAAGGTATGGAAGGATTAAGAGATTTCCAAGCTGCACTTGTGCAATCTAATGCCAATTTAGAAAACTGGAGCTACAGTGGTGAATATGCATCACTGCTAGATGTTATGCACTGTGCGAAACCTGATATTCTGATCGGTGTTTCTGGGCAACCAGGCTTGTTTACTGAGCAGGTAATCAAAGCAATGCATTCAGGTTGTGAAAAACCAATCATCTTTCCACTGAGCAACCCGTCTCGTCAGGTAGAGGCGCATCCTAAAGATGTGATCGAATGGACAGAAGGTAACGCTATCGTAGCGACAGGTAGCCCATTCGAGCCAGTTGAATACAAGGGCTCAACTTATGTGATCCCACAATGTAATAACAGTTACATTTTCCCAGGTATTGGCTTAGGCGTCTTGGCTGCTAAAGCTTCGCGCATTACTGAGTCTATGCTAATGGTTGCAAGTGAAACACTTGCAGAATCATCTCCTTGGGCTAACTCTGGTAAGGGCAGTCTATTGCCATCTCTAGTAGAGATTGAGCAGTTAAGTAAGCGAATTGCTTTTGCGGTTGCCAAAAAAGCCATGGAAGAAGGTGTGTCTCTTGATATGCCGGACGATTTAATCTGGAGCTCAATAGAAAAGAACTATTGGATGCCAGAATATCGTAACTATAAGCGCTGCAGTATCTAATTTAATAAGCCCTTCGAAAGAGGGGCTTATTTCTTTACCCGTTTTATAAATCAAAATTAGCGCAATATCGACTTACTAGCTACACTTTAAGATGTGTTTCTCAGCATGGAGTGCTTCACATAGGAAGTTATATGCTGTTAAGAATGATATGTGTGTTTTTGATTTTGGTCTCGAGTTTTGCTTTTTCCAAACCTTTAAAAATAGAAATCGTTTCTGATTATAACCCTTCATTTGGTCAGTCTCCTGGAGATTTAGCCACACAATTACTTCTTATAATCGCCAGAAGCCTTAAAGATGAAATGGCAATAGAGTTTGTCCCTGCCAGTAGAGAAAGAGAGTGGCGTGAGCTAGGGCACCACGACAATATATGCCTTTACAACAAAGTTAAAACACCAGAACGTGAAGCTATGGCAATTTTTGTGTCGCTTCCTCTAATGGCATTCCCTTCAAATCGTCTTATCTTAAGAAACAAAAAGTTTGTATCTATTGAAGTTACTTTAGAAAAAGCTCTTTCACTTGGTTTGAGGATCGGGGTGACAAAAGGGCGCTCTTATGGGATCGAAATAGACGACTTCATTAAAGCCAATTCCGAAAGGTTATTTGTGAGTGAGGGAAACGATAGCGCATTTCGACTCCGAAAAATGTTAGTTCAGGGGCGCTTAGATGGAATGATTGAATACAGTTCTGTGTTTGTAAATGACTATCCATCAGAACAAATATTAAAGGACATATCCTTTCATGCGATCGGAGATACGGACGCAACTATTTTTGGTTATATCGCCTGTTCAGACTCAAAGAAAGGTAGAAAGGCTGTCGATTTATTTGAAAGAGCATTACAAAAGCCACTCATTCAAGAGCAAGTAATTAATGCTCATGCAAATCTATTTCTGCCACAAGAAGAAATATTCATCTCGAACTCATTGAAAAACGCTTATGGAATTAAAAAGTAGAGAGCTCTCTATTTTTTAATTTAAATGAACAAAAACTTTCAAGCTAATTATTCAATTATTAGGAAGATAAAATACTTCGTTATCATTTAAATTAATTTTTCTTGAAGTTATAAGGTAAATAAAAAACATTGCCATAACAATGATATGTTAATGATACATATCAAATAATAATTCCATTACTGTAAAAAACATTTTCTTCTCATTATTTTTTTGTTATTCCTATGAATTTAAAGAATAAAAATTTAGCATTAGGCTTCTTATGCTAAAAACTTCGCTGTCACATAAATATATCAAAACCGAGTTCTCACATTAGTAAAATCGGCCTACATAATAAATTTTACGCCATTTACAGCTTAATATTTTGTCAGTAAATTTTGCCTCGAGTATCGGGAGACAAAAACTCCCCTGAGAAAGTCTTAAAGCTCACTCAGTTTATGTATTACCTTTCTTTTAAATGAAAGGAATTTAAATATTAACCTAATGTAATAAAGGGAATATAAAATGAAAATCCAACTTCTCGCAGCCGTAGTTTCTTTACTAGCAGTTGATAGCGCAGTAGCCAGTGTTACAGTTCAAGACTTAGATGGATATAACCGCGAATCAAAGTACACTGAAGGCGTTGTAAACCGTATCGTAACTGACTCTTTGAACGCTCGCACATTTAACGGTTGGTTATTCCGCAATGACGCATTCGATAAATGCGAAACAGGTGTAGTTTATGACGAGATTACGGGGGCGGTAATCGCACCTGTAGGTACGACGCCAGGCGGCGCACAGGCTTACACTGTAGACTCAATTTTCCTACAAGGTCAGTTTACAGAAGAGCAACTTCAACGCACAAGAGTACTAGCGATGAACTGTGAGTCTGCAAACGGTGAGCAGTTTGTAGTTAAGCACAAGATCCCAGCGTTGCCAAAAATTACTTGGGATGCGCAATTAGTTGGTGTTGGTGCTTGGAGAACACCTGACTGTAGTGGTCCAGCACAACATTGTGGTGGTGCTGGCTGGTATGAGCAAGTAAGTTACACCTCTTCACTACATATTAATAACGGTACTAAAGACGGTTATTGTACTGCAACAGCTGGTGAAGGTTCATATTCAAAAGTATTTAATGGTTATGACTCGACGCCATTGTTCCATACTAATCACTATGCAGTAAATGACGTGCTGTATAACTCAAATGCACGTACATTTAGACAGACGGTGTCTTGTAATAACCCTGCAGGAACGACAGAGCGAGTTACTATCTGGGAAATTTCAGGTGAAAACGACATTAACTTAGTAGTTGACCACACTAACTACAAGTAATTCGTTGAAACTCAACCTTGAAGGGCCAATATGGCCCTTTTTTTGAAATTAATAAAACAAATACAATCGACTTAATAGGCGGTTATTCAGGAATGATTAATTGATTTATGCTTCAATAAGCATGTGTTCAGAGCAACCTTAAATTTATATTTGGAGAGCCCATGCGATTAGTTACCGCTATTATGTCAGTATTATTAAGCACATCAGCAATGGCTGCGAGCCTGCCAACTGCCCCACATTTATACGTAAAAGGTTATGCAGAGAAGGCCGTTGCCCCCGATACTGCAATAGTTAATGTGGCAATAAATGAAAAGAATAAAAACCTTCAGTTTGCTAAATCTAAAGTAGACGATGTGATGGCTCGTGCGATAGAAATAGCCAAACGTTATGGTGTTGAAAGCAAACATATCTATGCCGAACAATTAAATGTCTACAAACAAACTCGATATAACAGAACGACCAATGTAGAAGAGTTTGACGGTTTTAAAGTCTCAAGAAACTTAACGCTAAAGTTGAAAGACGTAAATAGTTACCCAGAGTTACTTCAAGCTTTTGTCGATAGTGGCATCAATCAATTTAACAACACACAGTTTGTTGTTGAAGACAAAGCTGAAATCATGAAAGAGCTCAAAGCTTCTGCAATCAAACAAGCTAAACTTGGTGCGAAAGAATTAGCTGATGGTTTTGGGGTACAGGTAGGCAGTTTATACTCTGTTTCATTTTCACCTATGAGTGTGCCTGTTCAACCATATGCTCGAGGAAAAATGATGGCCGCAGAAACAATGAGTGTAAACGACGCTTACAATGTGGGCGATACCAAGCTAAAAGCGGAAGTTTATGCCGTTTATTATATAGATTAATTAGAAATAGATTCATTTTTTCAGCTGATAAACCTACAATCCCCTATACAATAATTACCATAAATATATGGACATTGAATAGGGGACATCGTCATGTTTACAGGGTTATTCGCAGCAATTTGTACGCTTTTTTACATCAAGTTGAGTTTTGATGTCATAAAGCTTAGAAGAAAACATAAAGTTGGAATTGGGCACGCCGGTCACACCGATTTGAGTGCGGCTATTCGAGCACACGCTAACTTTATAGAATACACACCTTTAGCAGTTATCCTTCTTTTTATACTTGAATTTCAAAAAGTTAATTCAATTTTACTGTTGGTATTCGCGAGTACTTTTTTAATTGGTAGAGTGCTTCATGCCATTGCACTCAATAAAGCGAATATCCGTATACGCGTATTCGGTATGTTGTTAACTTTTTTGGTACTTATCAGTATGGCTCTGTTTAATGGCTTTTTATACTTTATATGAATGAGAAATATTTTGTTTTGGGCTTGCCAAGAACAGGAACAACCAGTGTCTGCGTTGCAAGCCTAGAAGTTGGGTTAAAAACCGCGCATACTGCCTACACTCAAAATGCGATAAAACATGCTCAACTCATTGCAGATACACCGGTATTCAATGACTATGACAAACTTTATCAGCTTTTTCCTAATGCTCGATTTATCTATCTAGAAAGAGAAATGCCCTTGTGGTTGCCTTCAATTCGTAGATTGTTAATTAGAATGCTGCCAAAGCTTATAGATAAAAGAGGGGGGTTTAACGACACTTTAAAACGTTGCTACTTTTCCACCTTTCCTGAGCTGAATGCTGAAAAAATTGAAGATGATAGTTACCTAGCGCGTTGCTACTACAATCATAAAGCTAGAGTTACAGAGTTCTTAAGTAATTCAGGTTCAGCCAATTTAATCATTAATTTGTCTGAATCTGAAAGTAGTAAGCGCTTAGCAAATTTTATGAATGTTTCCAATATCAATATCCCACATTTGAACAAGAAGGGAAAAGTCACTGCCTGGAACGAAATAAGACACCCTTTAAAAATAGAGTCAACACGCACAGGCAAAGTAGACAAGGATTCCTTGCTTTATAGTTTCGACAAATAATGTCCGATATTAAAAAGCACCTTAAAAAATAGTGTGGTGTTGAGTACAATAGAGCCTAATAGCCGTTATTGAGAATAAATAGAGAATGTTTGAATTAAAGTACCACACACCATTTGAGTGGACGCATAAGGTAATGGACGATTTTGTAACTTTTTTACAAGACCATGCAGCAGCAGAAAAAAAAGCTTCTGGCATGGCGATGTCTATGCTTGGACATTACCCGGACAGAACTAAATTAGTTAAAGCAATGGCAGACTTGGCCATTGAAGAGATGATCCACTTCAAGCAAGTATTAAAGCTTATAAATGAAAGGGGTTTAGCTCTGGGCAATGATAAACAAGATCCTTATATCAAAAAAATGCGCGGATTATTCCGCCAAGGAAGCGATGAGTTTTTGATCGACCGCTTATTGGTTGCAGCTGTAATTGAAGCTAGAGGCCACGAAAGATTCTCACTCGTTGCTGAAGCTTTGCCAGAGGGTAAAGATAAAGATTTTTACGTCGCAATTGCAAAGTCAGAAGAAAAACATAAAAACTTATTTGTTGAATTAGGATATGAATATTTCGCTAAAGATGTTATTGATGCAAGACTAGAAGAGATTTTAATTGCTGAAGCCCAAATTTGCGAAAGCATTCCATTTAGCGCAGCGTTGCATTAAACAGTTATTACAAGGGCACACCTTTTTGACAAAGCTGGGTGTGTTCTTGTTATGTTAAATAAAGCTTTTTAAGCTATAAAGGAGTAAGCAATGCAGGGATTTTTAAAGCATATTGCAGAGCACAATCTATTAGTGCCCGAAAACCACACTTTGAATGTGTTGGATATAAACCAAGAAACACATACCTTAACTCTTGTACCTTTGACACCAATCGTCGCTGAGATCGACTATAAAACGGTAATGTTAAACATTGAAAGTCTATCAGGAATTTTTGGAGCAGAAAGTTCTTGGCCAGAACCAAACATGACTTACCAGCAAAATCTAAATAGTTTACGTGTACATCAATCTGAGTTTGAATCTCTAACTGCTTTTGCATATTCAATTATTAATGAAGATGCAAGTCGATGCTTTGGAAGTGTGTATATTGACCCAAGTAGAGATGAGTTGTTTGAGAGTGAAGTTTATTTTTGGATTTGTAAAACTCTTGAAGTTGAAAGAGCACACATTATAAACTTATTGTCTGACTGGTTGAAACATACTTGGCAGTTTAAACATTGCAAAATTTACTAAATTAAAAAGCGGCAGTGTAGGTGAATTAGAAAACTGACCATAACTGAGAGCATGGCATTAACTGAATCAATGGTTAAAGAAAAGCTAAATAGCTTGTTATATTTAACATCCTATAATATATATTATGTTAAATAAAGTTAAATCCATAACTATCAAGGAAATAAGGGCTAACCTTTCAACGATACACACACTTTTGCAACTTTCATTAATGTCCTATACTAGACGGTATCGGACATTAAATGTAAGTGTAAGGGGTCGTTCATTTCTAGAATTAGCTGTAAGGGGTCGTTCATTTCTAGAATTAACCAAACTCTGAAATCCAACTTTCGATTCCTCTGAAAGCATCATAAATACTGGACCTCTGAAATTTTCGAGCCAAAATCCCAAAAACCAAAAATACATTTGTTTTTAGACAAAACCCGCTCATTCCATATCATTCTGCGCTCATTCCTGCTCACAATACGTTTAGAATTAGACTAATAATCGCCATTTTTAAAAACGTTTAAATGCCCTTTAAACAGACTTTAAATACGCTTTAAACATCAACTTGTTTAATCGCAACAACTGTAAGGGGTCGTTCATTTCTAGAATTAACCAAACTCTGAAATCCAACTTTCTATTCCTCTGAAAGCCCCATAAATACTGGACCTCATAAATTTTCGAGCCAAAATCTCAAAAACTAAAAATACATTTGTTTTTAGACAAAACCCGCTCATTCCATATCATTCTGCGCTCATTCCTGCTCACAATACGTTTAGAATTAGACTAATAATCGCCATTTTTAAAAACGTTTAAACGCCCTTTAAACAAACTTTAAATACGCTTTAAACATCAACTTGCTTAACAGCGACAACTCGATTCATATCTGGGCCAACCTCAATGGTAAGCAAAATGCCATTAGCCACATACTGCAAAACACTTTGGTTAAAGGTGGAATCGACTTGAGTTTGGATTAGCTTCATTAACTGTGTGGTTTGCTCAAACCCGATTAACTGAATCGCCGTTTTTATCATAGCTTCATCAATGACAACCAAAGTGCTTTTAGTTTCGGGCGCGATATCCAAAACGGTTTTAAATATATTTGGATGCAAGTGCCCTAGCGTCAATTTTGTTCCAGACTCTGGTTTGCCAAGTGACTGCTTAGCTGCAATTGTCGCAACTTGAGATTTGAAATAACTTTGGCCTTCATTAATAGCGTTATTAAAAATCGGTGTGGCAACTTCTCTAATGTGGTGATCGAGTTTAGCTAACATCTGGCCCGTTGCTTTGTCTGCGCCCAACCATGCCAGACCTGGATTGTAATCCCAACCGAGATCAATGCCTGGCAAACGTTCTAACTCTTCACCTGTTGTTGGGTCAACTTCAGTAAATGGTTTTTGATAATTCTTAAGTGCTGAATCTGGTGTAACAGTTAACCCCATACGTTTGATGTCGGCATCACTCAAGCTCACTACTTTACACCTGCAGTTCCAACCGTTCGGCGGATAATGCGTGTGCCAGAAATTATGTTCAATTGGTAAAAGTATATAATTCCAAGCACTATGTTGCGGTCTTACTCGCGAATCTCCTGCAGTTAAATATAAAAGATACGGCCTACGATGTTTTACTCGTTCTTGCTGTTGCCACCGGCCAGCTGCCCGTGCTGTGTTTTTATTGTTTTGATAAATAACCTGCGTACGCCAACCGCGTTTTCCATTGTAAGACCAACCATGTTTTGAAACTGCTTTATCAAAGCGCGCTCTAAAGTCGGTGATCGTCTCGCCATTTTCATTCGCAGCAAGTACGGCTTTATATAAGTCGTTTAACAATTCAGTTTTAGTTGCTCCGGCAACGGTAAATGCACGGGCATGAATGTGGCCTAGTAAATCTTTATATGACTCAGTGGGTATTTGAACTTTTGATTTAAGATGTGAAATGGCCTCGTCGAACTTTACGATTTGGCCATACTGGGAAGGGATATCGGACATATCAGAGTTTAGCTATATCTAGAGAAATTGCTTGATCAGCGCCCTGCTCATCTCGCTTATAAAACCGGATAAATCGACTGCTATCTATGGTGGTTACAGACTCAGCAATGATGTCCATCGCCTTTTGCCATTTACCCGACTCGTCTTGAATTTCTAACTTACGTAAACCCAAAATACGCTGCGGATTGATGGTGCCTTGCTTGTCAGTAGAGAACACTTTGTTGACGATGGCTTTGATGTTTTGATTGCCGCCTTCGGTCCAATCACTGATGCATTTGTCTATCATTTCTTTGGCGATTTGTAGCTCAGGACCCAGTTCAATTCTCTCCTGAATTTGTATTTTCACAGACAACGAATGGTCAAAAGAACGCAGTGTTAAATTGCCTTTTTTACCCCCTAAATTTACACCATGCTCTTGTGCTAGCAGCTCTAAAAAGTCGTCTGCTTCTTCCATTTGTTGGTGCTTAAAATCGGCGAGCTCTTGTTGCTGTTTCTCTGCAAGTTCAATGGCTTTTTTGACAAATTCGTCCTTTATTAGGTCAGTTTGCTTCACGTTCACGAGTGCAACTAAATTGCCTTTACCATCTTTTAAAAAGCCTTCGGGTATCGCATTCATAGGTTAAATCTCCTGTTGATTTGCCTCATTAATTCCTTGTAAAACCTCCAATTCAAGGGCCTTTACGGCGACTTCTGCCAAGGCTGAATTAGATATATTTGGGAACTCATTGAGGATGTTTTGTTTTAGTTCGTCTAGGTTGTTTGCTTGTTTAGCAAACTCAAAAATCTGCTTAATTTCGGCGTCAGTTGCTTGGTCAAACTCGTCAAAAACAGAGATGTCAGCGCCCTGTTTATCACTCGAAAAGTCCTGTTTTGGTGCGCTTGCAATGCCTTGTCCGTCGTCTTTTATTTCTAAAAGCGCTTCGCCTTTTTGAGGTTTTGGAATGCCTAAAGTCTTGTAAACGTAGTCCTCTGAAACAGACACCATTTTGGCTGATTCACGAATGACATTAACCGTTTCTAGGTTGATCTCTTTCTTGTCTCGCCAGACATATTTAGGTGGTTCACCGCCATCAAAATTCACTTTATGGATGGTTTCGAGTAGTTGATTTCGATAGCCAGACACAAGTGCCCTATCGGCGCGTTGGTTTTCACCCGCACGTTTAGCATGTGTTTCGCTGGCTGCGCGCGCACCGGCTTTTTGCTCGGTGGCAAGTGTTTGTGATGTGAGGGCTTTACTCATTTCTGAGTTACATAGATTGATAAGTTGCAATTGAACGGGTTCACCCGACATTTTGCTTTCGATAATGTCTAAACTCGCATCATCTGGGATGACGGCAATACCTTCTGTTATTAACTTGGCTAAGCCTTCCAGCAGCTCGCCAATTTTATCGTCTTGTGTGCCTATAGGGTATTTACCAACGGGAAACGGCACGCCAAAGCGCTCGCATAACTGTACAAAAAACTTAAAGCCACCATGCTTAAACATCCAAGGCCAAAAGCAGCTACTTAAAAGCGCAATACCATATGGGTTTTTGGCCTCTGGCATATGCCTAACACATGTCCAGCGGTCTTCATTTATGGGCTCACCTTCTGGGTGCTCACGGGTTTTAACTAGGAGCTCGTGATCTGAATTAAAAGCAAAGCGCCCCGCTGGCCATTGCTCAATGGTACTGGGTATCCAGGCATTATCGCTTTTCTCAAACTTGCCTAAATGCGTGACCGCAAAACCATGCAAAATCGCGCTATAGTTGTGCCAATCAATGTCCATCCACTGTGTATTTTTAGCAGGGTTTGCAGCCATTAAGCTTTTTGCATTCTCAAAGCTTTTCATGCTTGCGCTATCATCACCGCCTGGCACCAACTCCGCATTAAATGCGAACATACCGGAGCGTAAACTGCGCAATTCACCGATCACATGGGCATCACGGGCAATCTCGTCGTATATCAGCGAGCTTTTACCAGCCTTACGTAAGATTGGATCTGGGTTTGGTAGTTCGCGCATCATGGCCCATAAAGCGGGGTCTGTTTTGCTCATGCTGAACGCTTTTTGTAGTGCACGGTAGCCTTTGTACGAAAGGTGGGGTTTAGACATGATAGCCCCCTATTGATTTGGTCACTTTTTTGCTTCTTACCTTGGGAATACCACCCGCGCCAGTACAGGCTACCATCCATAACAACGTGAGTGCGCAACTTAAATCATAATGGTGGAGGCTTTGTTTCTCGGGCCAGTTTTCTAACTCATCCATAAGCAATCGTGTGCGTCGAGTATGAAAAAGAATCTGTGCAGGTTCGTTGATCACAAAAGGCTCTAACCCCTCGATGCGTTCTTCCTGTGGCACTGTGGCCGTAATACCTCTAAGCGGTAGTGCTACGCCTTGGTCTAAAGCATCTTTGATGTAGGTTTGGCGCATAAAATCAAAGGCATTATTGTTTTCAAAGCCCCATACCAAACAGCTGTATTCTTTTTGGAGCTTAATCAAATCGTTTAAAAGCCGACTGGGGCCGCGTACCTTGCGGCTTTCGTACTCAAGGTGTAATTGACCTAACTCTTTGGCCCAAAAACCTACAAGCAACGCACTTGGGTCGGCGCTGGCGGTTTTGCCCATACTTGGGTCACATGCACCATAGGGTGTCCACAGGTTTAAGCGGTTAACCCAAGTCTCAAACCGATAAAAGATCTGCTCTTCGTCTGACTTGGCAATGCCTTGCATCTCTCGGTTAAATTCACGTTTGTTGGACGCCCACATCACCATTAAGTCATAGAGTGAACGAACGCTTGGCCAGCTGGTTTTAGCAGCCTTAGACATTTGCCTTTTGTTCTTAATCCAAAACTTAAAGCTGGGCTTTTCTTCCTTAGAAACTGCTCGGCCTTTGGCTGCCGCTTTTTTCTCAAACTCTTTATCTTTATAAAGCATGAGTTCACGGCATTGTTCCCATAAGTCCATTCTTTCTGGAAACTGTGAAATGGCCTTAAACCTATGAACTAAATGACCAGGTGCATGCTCAGCACGAGAGATGGGGTCGTCGCTATTGAGTACGGTGTTAACTCCTATGAATTTAACTGAACCATCTGGTGGGCCAAGGTACTGTACTGCGGCTTCTAGGAATGCCCAGCGGCTATCCCTCTCTGTTGCTGAGCGTGCTTCTTTATCAGTGATGATGTCATCAGCCAGCAATAACTTAGGGCGACTTGCGCCATGGAAAGCGCCCCTAACAGACTGGTCAGCACCACGGCTTTCAAAGCGAACACCTTGCGCAGTAACAAACTCACCAATTTTCCAGACGGGAGATGTTTGGCAAACCTCCGGAAAGTCGAGCATTAAGTTACCATTGTTTAATAGCTCGGTTTTAACCACTTCTAGTGTTTTAGCGGGCATTTTGGCTTCTGCGCCAAACAAAATGGCATAATCTATAAAGATCTCAGGCTTTATAAGACCCAGTTCGTTGCATACTGTCTCGTCTTGAAGTAATGCCAATACGGCGACATAAACAGGTGCGAGTTTAACGCCAAGTGTTGATTTTCCTTCGCCTCGGGGCGCTACAAACCAGTTTTTCCAACCGTTTTCTAAAGCAATGGCTTCAGGAAACCAATCCATAAAATACTGTTGGAACTCACTGGGTTCTTGGCCTTCATCCAACCACATATGGTGGGGAAAATACGTATAAACGAAAAATTCAAAGTCGCCGCCTAATACACGTTGTCTTCGCTCTAATATCGCTTCTGGGCTTGGGTCAATATCGCGCTGTTTGGCTTCAATATCAATTCGTAGCGCAGCTGTAATTTGCTCTAGTTCTTCTAAAAACTCTTTGTTGCTAATATCAGCCATTAGTCGTCCAACATGCTACTAAGTTGAGGACCAAACGCGGTCAAAATCTCTACCAATTGCTGCGCATAATCAGGGTGATATTTAGATACAAAGCTTGCTAGCTTTTTAAGTACATCGGCGGCAACAGCGCGCTTTTCAATGGACTTATTACCGCCGCTGAGCTTCATGATTTTTGTGTATGTGTCACTAAGTTGATTAAGAGCTTTAATACGGCCATCAATTGATAGCCCCTCGTCTTGTTTGATTAGCTCAAAGGTCGCATTGGTTTGAATGGTAAACTCTTCAATAAAGTCTTGGGTAAATTCACCCGCAGGGCCTGTTGCTTTACGTGCAGCTGCACGGGCTAAGTCCCAGTCATCACCCGCCGCTTTAGCTTCACTTTTCCAACGCCTCGCTGTGCTGTCTGCGACGGTGTGTTTAATTGCAGCAACAGATAAAGCCAAAAGCTCACTCACATAGCTGTGTCTAACTGCATTCTTTTTGTCTTCTGGGTGCGCCATCAAGAGCCCCCACCGAGTTTTAACGCTTCAGCTGCTATGGCTACGACTAAGCCAGCGCCACCACCCATCGATGCAATTTTAATTCGGTTGTGCGTTACCTTGTCTTCGATTTTCTCCACGCGTGTTTCAAGCTTATCTACACGGGCATTGAGGTCAGTTTTTATCTGCCTAACTTCATTCAAAATAGATGTTTGGGTTGCTTGTATCTGGCCAATTGACTGAAACAACTGATTCTCTTGTTCAGGCGTCATACCATTCCCCAGTCTTCATCTGCTCCGCCAACTGGTCAGCTCGCTCACCAACTTGCACAGCCCAGCGGCTATCGAACATTTCAACAACAGCGGTATCCCAGTCGCCGCGCTCTACGGCTGCTATGGTCTTTTTAAAAGCTAACAAGCCATGAATGCCAAGATTAAAGGCCATATTTATCAGCACAGCTTTGCGGGCGGGGTTACATTTTGAGGTATCGATGTGCTTTTCTACTTGGGCAGTAAAATCGGCAATATCGTTATTAAGCAGGTAATGAATTTCTTCGTCTGTCAGGCCTCTTTTTTCAAGGTTTCTGCCGACGCCTATCGATTGGTAGCCACCGGGGCAAACATACACTTTATGCTCGTATCCTTCATGGCCAATCAGTTGTTGTTTTAGTTTTTCCATGCCATTTCCACATGTGGTTGATCACATGGCTAGTCTGGCAAATTAGGAGTGGGAAATTAGGTGTAAAATGTTTTACGGTGCTTTGAGGTAAAGCCGATATATTAGGCTAAAGTAAAAATTTGGCAGCCGCAACCCTCGTTTTTTGATTACAATGTTTGGTAATGCTCCCACGCGGATATTTGGCTAACTCATTCCTGCCCCAAAGTGAGTTTGGGTAAAAGCAAACCATCATAAGAATAATTTGAGCAACAGGTGGTTGAACATACTTTTGTATATTATTCAGTTCTAAACCATTTTAGATAATACTGCCTATAAGGCTCTAGAGGCTTAGAAACGAATTTTTTCGTTGAATTTGGCCTTACCACTATAATATATGTCAACTCAATGCTATATAATCAAATTAGTATCACTTGAGGGAAAGATATGTCAGGCTATCTAACTAAAATTAAAACAAAGATTCCTTACTCTGATAAAGAAGTAAATATAGACGTCAACGGTAAAACACTGATTTTAACGGGTGGTAACGGTTGCGGTAAGACACAGTTGCTGAAGTTTATTTATGAAAAGCTGCAAGGCTCAGTTGTCGCCCGTCAAAATTTCAATTTAGCTGAAGTTGAAATGAAATTGAAATCCAGTCAAGATAACCTTAGTAACATCGGCCCTGCTCATCAACACTATCAGCTCTTCACGCAAAAAGCAGAGCTTTATACCCGACAGATTGAAGAAATAAGGAATCCGCCATTAGAAATTAGTAACCTTGATGAGTTCATTCTGAACTATCAAGAGCTAAAAGCTCTTTTAATTGAGTTTGAAGCGATGAGAAAATCTGAAATTGTTAAGCCGTCTTCGGTTTCGAGTATTAGCAGCTTAAGAGAGCAAGACAAACAGGCAGTTAAAAATGCAAATAAGCAAGCCAGTACCTCATCATTATTTGAACAATTCTTAGTCACGCAAAAAGCGAATCAGGCTTTTTCCGAGTCAGAAAAAATCAACAACGACCCTACAGAAGCGGCACGGATTGATAAGTGGTTTACTAAGCTAGAGACCGATTTACAAAACCTTTTTGAAGATAGAGATCTTGAGCTAGTTTTTAAATCAGACTCGTTCTCTTTCGAGATCCATCAACCACACAAAGAACCGTACACATTCCAAACATTATCTTCTGGTTTCTCGTCGATTATGGCTGTGTATGCAGATCTAATTACTAAGGTATCTCTACGCTCAATAGACCCCGAAGAGCTAACTGGGGTGGTATTGATTGATGAAATTGATGCTCACCTTCATGTTTCATTGCAAAAGAAAATCTTATCATTTCTTACTCAGGCATTTCCGAGAGTTCAGTTCATCGTATCGACTCATTCTCCGTTTGTTGTCTCATCGATTGATGATGCAGTGATTTACGATCTATCAAAACGAGAGCAGGTCGAAAATCTATCAATGTACTCTTACGAATCCGTACTTGAAGGTTTATTCGGCGTACTTCCAATTTCTAGTATACTTCAACAAAATATTGAAGCTCTAGCCAGGCTATTAGACCAGCCCACGATTGATGTCGAAGAGGTCCAGTCACTTTTAGCTCAGTTACCACCAGATGAAAATTCATTAGATTCTGAATCACTTTACTTTGTTAATTCAGCAAAATTAGCGATCAACAAAGCAAGGAGGTAGTAGCATGTTCAATGTAGTTAGAAATGAACCAGCTCCTACTTCACTGGCTGGAAAAAGAAAATATGACTCAGAAGATGTTTGGGACGCCTTAAAAAAGGTGTTTCATAAAAAATGTTATATATGTGAAACTAGTGCTCCTTTAGAAATCAATGTCGAACACTTTGTACCACATAAGGGGGATGAGGATTTAAAGTACGATTGGAATAATTTGTACTTATCTTGTGGTCGGTGTAATAACATTAAGCTAACTAAGTTTGATGACCTTTTGGACTGTTGTGATCCTGATATCGATGTCGTTCGTGCGATTAAACATAAGCCACCATTAACCCCATATGCTAGAAAGCTCCAAATTGAAGCTCAAAGTGATGATGATAAGACTAAATTAACGGCAGAACTTCTAAACCGAGTCTTTAATAGTGAGCACACGCAAAACAAGGCATATACGGCTTCATCCCTCAGACGCAAAGTGTATGATCAATATAACTTGTTGTTAAAACAGTTGAACAAGTACTATGAACCACTAGCTTTACCCGATGAAAAAGATATAGCCGTTGAGCGAATCAAACTCCTCCTAACACCTTCTTCTCCATACAGCGCATTTATAAGTTGGTGCATTTTGGAAGATGAAGAGCTAGGGCCGATGCTGCATGATTGTATAGGTATAGGTTGATAGGATTCGATGTCAGTATTTTCACGCTCTCTCTAGATCGTTACTTTTTGAACGAGCACAGTCGCTAACTCAGAAGTATACATAATTTCTAGTTAGCACTTCTTTGTGATAATAGGTAGTTAAAGGTTAGTCTCATAGGTGCTTGGGAGTATCACAATAGAATTACTTAGTGGTTTACCATACTGGAAGTAATTGGTGAGTTTCTAATTTAGTAATATAACTAACTCACTTTTTCCTACGCGAAAATAAAATCTGATAGGCCATATTCAAGAATCATAAAAACCAGCCCCCACACCTAACAACGAAGGCTGATCACAAACCTACAACTTCAACTCCATTTGCTTATGCGCATCGCCTACTAAAATCGGTGCGCCATCGGCTTCGGAGGTCACTATTAAGTTGATCATTTGTCTGGTCAACTTATAGCGTCTTACTAAATTTTGGACTGAAGCGCCCTGCTTAAACTCCTGTCTTATCTTAATGTTTCTAAGCTGGATTAAAATCTTGTCCAACTTTGGTATTTGGTAAGTACTACCTGCATGGTTAGATAACGCCCTTGCCATATCAACGCTAAACCGCTTACAAAATTCGTGGTTAGGCGTTGGCGTATCGGGAATAAAAAACAAGTTGCCCTGCTCTTCACTTAAGGCTTTTACTGCATCATCCAGCCCCATAGTTACTACAAATAATCTAAGCCCATGTGGTAGCAAAGACACATCCAACTCATGCTCAGCCATCGTCTAATTCCTCTAGGAGCGACTCAATACTGAACTCATTTGATGCGGCCTGCATTTCTCTTGTTTCATCCCATTTGGTCCTAAGCTTACCAATACGCTTAATACTTGGCGGTAAGTTGTCGTATTGCGCTTCTTCAAAAAGCGGCCTGTCTGGGTTGATAACAATTGATTCGCCTTTAGGCATGATTCGTCTCCTTACGATTTAACCACTGTTTTAATATCTCAGTCACTGCTTGCCAGTGACCTTCGGCATTATATAGGCGCTTACCGTCACAAAACTTCTCACAAAAGGCATCACATGCTTGTTTTGAGTCTTGTTTCACTTTTCCCGCACGGGCCAGCTGGCCCCAAAGGCTATAAATTAGCTTAAGTTGCTTTGGCAAATCTTGCTTAGGGACCATTTGCTGATAGCGCTTGAGCAGTGCCCGTTGCTGGTTTTGAGTCAGCCCCGTACAGCTATTGGTTAGCCCACCACTAATTTGCTTAACGTTTTTCACATGGCATACCTGGTCAATGCCTGCCGCTCGCTGTGCGGTTTTGATTGCTTTAATCATCGGGTTCATGCTGCTTTCTCCACACGTTCTACTCGGTGCTCTGGAAATACTGCAAACTCCTCAATATCAAAGTCCCAAGGTTTGGTGTCATCAACGCATAAAGTCGCTATGTGACCAAAACGGTTGGTAAATTCTTTGGTAAAACTTACCTCTAAATTAACCTTGGCTATCTGCTTGCACTCGTATAACCTTTGCCCAAGGAAAATACAAAACGCCGCTGGTACATTGCCGTTTACGCCATCTAAAATGGTCCCGCATGGGTCCACTGTGGCTAAAACACTCAGCATGTGTTGGTCGGTAAGCGTGTCGTTTAATACAAAATGACCGCCAAAGGTATGGTGATATATCTTTACTCTTAACATGGTGTTTTCCTTAATTAATGAGCCCAGTTGCAGCTAGGCTCGTTGCTTTAAACAGCTTGTTGATTCAGAACATTGGCGAAGATTGAGTTCACCAAGAGCTTGTCTAACTTTTTGTTTGGGTTTTTCCGGCTGTGACTCAGGATATGAGGGAGCAGGTTTTCGACTAGGAGCCTAGAATTTCCCTCTACCCTTTTATGCAACCATTGCCACCACTGGTCATCGTTCGACTCAAGCGGCACAGTGCCTTGGGTTAATTCATTGAATAGGTTTTTGATGTCTTCTACAGGTACTTCACCAATGGGTTTTGGCCAAAAGCACACACGAGACGAAATCAACTCGTAACGCTCATTGGTTTGCAGTTTGTCTACCAGCTGAATATTGCCAATCAAACACACCCCAACCTTTGCAGCATCCGAAATGGTTCTAAGTGGGTCTAACGCATTAGGCTTACATTTGTCGGCTTCATCTAACAGAATGATGCGCTCTGTGTTCTCAATAGTTCTAACAATGTTCTCGATGTTTTTAGCAACATTCGCTTTACGTGGTAAACCTAAAGCACTGCATAGGTTTTCGATCACATGTTTACTAGTCGTTTGCTCACTGCCCACAATCAAAATGGCTTGTGAGTTTTCTTCACAGTAGCGCTCTAGTCCTTTGCTTTTGCCTATGCCTGCTTGGCCAGCAACCACCGCAAAACGACGCCTTGCTCTCGCGTGTTCGCACGCCATGCTAATCATCTTCGCGACACTGGTAGGCACAAACGGTACTTCGCCGTATCGAATGGTAATAACCGGTCTGTCGTCATTTGTATTGTCGTCTGCCGCATCGGTCCCAGCGGGTGCGACAATCGCGTATATGTCATGTAAGTACTTAGTTGGGCTTGCCGCATACTTACCAGAGAGCAACTGGCTTATTGTCGAGGCCGACTTATTAATCTTCTTGGCAATATAAGTGCTGTTTACCCCTTGGTTTACTATGTCTTCATCGGTCATGCGCTTTTTAATACGCGCAACAAGTAACTTGTCATTGGCGTTGTAACAATCCGAAAAGCCGCTCTCAGTACTAAATTCTTTAGGGTCAAAGTCGCCAAAAAAGTGCGCCCACAAAACTCCCAGTAGCTTTTTAGGGTTAATTGGCGACTTGCCAGTAAGTACTGCGTTTACTTGGTTCAAGTCATAACCAAAGCAATAGTCCTGTGGGCCAAGGGCGTAAAAATCAATCTCTTCGTTTATTAGCTTTACTTGAATTTGTTGCTCGTCGCTGTAATGGCTAGTGAATTTACTCATGAAGGTCTCCTAAATCTATTTGGTAGTTGGCCTGAGCGGCTTCAAAGTGTTCAACCTCAAAGTCAGAGAGGTCCATGTTTAATACTTCAGGTTCAATTTCAGGAATGGCGTCAACATCTGCGGCCAGTTCTTCAACTGCGTCTACGTCAATCACACGTTTTTGGTCGGCTCTTGCACGCTTTTCAGAAAGCTGGTTTTGAATACGCTTTTCTTGGCCTTGCAGTCGCTTAAGGTCGGCTTCTTCAATTCGGCTTGTTGGCAATGCCTCAACCTTGTTTTTAATGCGGCAATTCATAATGAATTCGCCAGTTTGCTCATACAGCACAAGGTAGGTGTCGTCGTGCAAGTCATAACCTGCAACCAGCTCTTTACCGTTAAATTGAAATAGGTAGTCAGCGGTATAAACGCGTTTGTGTAGTTTGATTTGGCCACGAGCCACTTTAACTTTGGTTCTTGGCAAGACCACAAAGTCGGCTATGGCGGGCTGCTCTTGAATGAGCCCTTCTTCCCATACTTGCATGCGGGTTTTGCCCTTAATTTCTGGATGTGGGCTGTTGTGGTAATGGTCCAAAAACGCTTTAAACTCGGCAATCCATTGCTCTAAAGATGGCAGCTCGCGCTTGCCTTTTTTAACATCGTTAAGCAGTTTTAGCTTTTCGCGCTCGTTGTGGTCTGGGCCGCAGTAGCTTTCAAAGCGTTTGCCCACGTGCTCTTCCATATGTTTAAAAAAGCGCTCTATCCACTTTGCACGCGCATTACCTGGTATGGCAAAAATGACCTCAATATCAAACTGTGCATACATGCCACAGCATTTGTCAGACATCATTTTAGACTTATAACCACTGCCGTTATCGACATACAACATGCTAGGAATATGCTGATGGGTTTGAATCGCGCGAGTTAGCGCCGTCATGGTGGCAATGGCATTTTCAGACTCGCTAATCTCCCAGCCAACAATGCAGCGGCTCGCCACATCTTGAAACGCGGTTAACTCAAAGCGCCATGCTTTACCTGTTTTTGGGTGTGCCACATACACATCAACTTGGTGACCGTCGCCGTTATAAATAAACCCAGGGGCAATATGCTCAGTGGAGCGAATAATAAAATCTTTGTGCTTTTCGCGGTAAAGCTTTGCACCCATACGGTAAGGGCTTTGCGGACCAAGTTCGTGCGGCATACTATTAATAAAGCGCCTAACTTGGCTTGCCGTTGCATCAAAGCCCAGCTTTTTTAAGTCTTCGGCAACCAATGCAAAACTGGGCGAGTTAATACAGTGGTAAAGCTCTAACGCTCTTGCTGCCCATTTAGGCTGCGCAGGCATGCGGCCTTTGTGTTTGGGTAGCAAACCCTCAACGCCTTCAAGCTTATAGGCATTAACCCAATTAAAGGCTGTTGCACGTGTTGGCACTTTACCAAGGTCGGTCACAGCTTGGTGTATGGCAGGTGTTACCAGCCCACTATTTAAAGACTCAATAAGTGCTGTTCTTGCCTTATCTACACTTAAGCCACTAGATAGCCAATGCTTTACCAGTGCCGTTCGGTTTTGTGCCGTTTTGCGTGCTTTGTCGCTGGCCTCTGACCATGCACTTTGGCTCACAATGGCTGGTAAGTTGTTAAATCTAATCACAGCAGGATGCATTACTTAATCTCCTTGCTTTGCTTGTTGAGTAAAAACTGTTCGAGCAGCCGGTTACGCTCTGTTTCCACGTATTGCCACTCTGCTTTGGTAAATTTCGGTAGGTGCTCAATGCCTTCAATGTGCCCAGCAAACTCGCCACTTAAACGCTCAAGCGCAGTGCCTATTTGGGTGTAGATTGCAGCCCAGGTATGATGCAGAACTTGCGCAGCACTCACTCGCGAATCTAAATCCAGCTGGCGGTTATCACACAATTGCGTGATCTGTGTAATGGTGTTTACGAGCGCTTCGTTTAATAGCTCTGTGTTACAAATGGCATCTTTGCGTATTTCACTAATAAACACATGCATGTCAAAACGTACTTGTGGCACCTTGCGCAGCTTTTCATGCTGTAAGTCATTAATGGCTTGAGCAGCTGCTATTTGTAGGTCGTCTCGCTCTTTCATCAAATCAGCGACTTGCTGTTTAATGGCATTACCCGACGTCTCGGCCAGTACTTCATAGTCTTCATCGTCGAGCTCTTTAAGCGTTTCGATTGGCACTTTAGTAAGTTCGTTAAGTTGGTGTGTGTTCAAGTTTAAATGCGACAATTTGTCGCTTTTGCGTTTTGGTAGAGCTAACAACATTCTGGCTATGGCCATTGCCCGCTGGGCCGTGCGCTTTTGAATATTTCTCTCGTGTAATAGAGAATTGAATTTGCCGTGCTCCGTATTCGATTTGAGCCAAAGTAAAAGAACTCCCATCTTAGCTCCGTCGCAAAATTGTCGGTTGGCAAGAAAAACAACTTGCTCCATACAGTCATCAATACTTTGAGGCAGCTCTATATGTAGTGCCGACTCAAGGCTTTCAATTTGATGCTCTATTTCCTCTACCGACTCGGGGCAAACTAATTCTAAACTCATAACAAACTCCGGATTTCAGGCAGATCTTGGTCTTTGATAGGCATGGTTTTAAGCTCCGAAATTAAGTTTTGATTTTGACTTCTTCGAGAATGGATTCGCGCTTATCTTTTAATTCGCGCATTTGCACCTCACACTCTGAGGCTTCTTGCAGTTTTTTGGCGCGTTCGTCCGAAGCGCTATACATCAGTGGCATGAGTAGCACATTGGCAGGCTCTACACTTTTAATCGCCCAGCATAAAGCCGGTAGGTACTGTATTGGCATCGATGCCGGCTGGCTTGGTGCAAACCACTTATTAAGCTTTCCTTCGTCAACCTCTACCACTTCTACTTTTAAAGCTTCATTCATGCGCCGCGCTAAGCCTTGGCGAGTAAAACCACACCTGCGCATACATGCATTCACGCATTGGCTAAAGTGATGGAGTATTTCGCAATCAGGCGGTATCTCACTATCTAAAATGTTGATGGAATCTTGGTTCTCAGACATGGTAAAAATCTCCTTAAATTAACCTAGACTTGGTAGTTCTATAGGTTCATGCTTGGGTTTGGTACTGGTTTGCCAGCTTGAAGAGCTTCAACAATTTGATTGCGTCTTTGGGTGCGATCTTTAGGTCCACGTTTTTTGGTGTGGGAGTAGTCTTCTCCAAATACATGCTCTAAAGGTTTCCCTAAAGATAAAGATATCGCCTTCGCGATATGCATAGATGTAGCACTGCCTCTTGCCACGTTAGATACGTGACTAGGTGTTACATTTGCGGCTTTTGCTATATCTGCGAATTGTATGTCCTTACTAAATAGCTCTTTCTTAATGGCTTCAAATGTCATTTTTTTCTTTGTCATGATAGATTTACCTTAATAGTAGATTTGTTGCGCCTAACTTATTTGTCACAAGTTGTTTTATTAAACTAGTGCCTAATATATTAGGTGTCAATAGTGAAGCTAATTATATTTTAGAAAACAAATTAGGTGTTGACTGTCAAATATGTTAGGCGATAGTATTACAGAGTCAGATATCGACAAAGTAATCGATATACTGCGAGATAAGTTAGGTGCGAGCAGTGATAGAGCTCTTGCAATGGAATTGGGTCTTTCCCATAGCGGGATATCTATGTCCAAGAAAAAAGGGACATTACCTTATACTTCTATCGTAGCCACCTGTAAGAAAAAGAAAATTTCCTTGGATGAGGTGTTTGGCATTGAAGTAGACCAAGCACCTGGCAGTAGCTCTACGGAAGAAAAAGAACCAACAAAGAGTGAAGAAGTAAGCAGAAATAGTGCTGAAGATGCGCTAGCTGCAATCGCGCTTGTTGAACAGATAATAGATGATTTACTTTACCCTAAAAACTTGGATGCAGAGCGTGAACTTCTGATCCGTAAAAAGTTAAGGCCAATGTTAATCGAAAAAACATTTGAGCATAACTTTAACGAAGTCATGGTTAAAACCATTGCGGAAGGAGCGCTCTATATGGCCTTTTAAAGGATAGATTATGATTAAAACAAAACTTGCCACAGCAATGCTCGCGTTTGGATTGCTGTCTGCCCCCTCTCTCGCTCTAGAACCGTTACCAGACAGAGCTCGTGTACAGCACATGAATACCGATTTGTTACTACCAGATGGCAGCACACTTAATGTTGATGTGTCGTTTGATTGTGGTAGCGACTACCAAAACACCGCAGTTATGGTAATGAGTGACTCTGGCGCTAAACTAATCGCCGCTGCATACACCCACCTTTACGGCGAAGCCGCAGGCCAAGCGGTTATGGATACCTGGCAAACTAAGCAAAATGCCTCGGACCCACGCAAACCAACTTACCTATTTATCCTCGCTCCACGAGAGCAAGACATCAATTGGAAACCAAATAAAGCGAATAAACTTAACAATTTATTATCACGTGTTAGTATAAGTGAAACAAATAGTTTGGACCAAGCATCAGAAACTAAACCGCAAATACCTGTAGTATTGGCTGGTTGTGGTGTAAGAGATCATAACTCTCAAGCTAGTCACTAAATTAACATAAGGGGGAATGACTCCCCCTTGCAAGAAGGAATTCTTCGCTATGTTGAAGTCAAGGATTATAGCCTCTGCTTTGATATTACAGAGCGGAATATGCCAAGCGTTAGACTTTGAGCACCTTAATGGTGTAGCTCAAGATCAGAATGATTATATGTATTTCTCTTCGCATGAAGGCGTTTTGAAATACGATGGAGAGCACATTGTTAAGCTGAACGAAGTTACCGCGCTGCCTGCTGGCTCAGCACGAGACTTAGAAATAAGCGAAACAAATATTGCTTATGTTTTGTATTCTTCGGGGCAAATTTGGTCACTAGATTTAAATACATACGAAGCAAACCTTTTTGCCGAGACTGATGCTCACAACATAGAAGTTACCCACGACGCCTTATTCACTCAAGAGGATTATCAGGTTCTTGAGTATGACCTTGCAACGGGCCAATACGGGGCGAGAATATCTGGTCAAGAAAGGCTGATAGACCTTGAGTCTAAATATGACAATGTATACGGCTTAACTGAAAAAGGCCTATATCAGATCAATAATGGTCGTTCTTATAAGGTCATAGACCAAGAAATCAAAAATGGTGATCTTGAAGTCACACCACACGGCGCAATATTTTTTGCCGACGACCATTTAAAATACTACTCCCAACTACAAGACAGCAGCATCACAAACTACAACGTAAAACGCGCAGACAACTTAACCTATGTAGCTCCTTATGTGGTTTATTATACAGACGGTGACGAAGTTAACGAGGTGTCTTTATCAACATTGGAAGTTGCAAGAACCAAGATTAACTCAAGTCGTAAAACGTACTTATCGCTATTTGCTGACAACAACGAAAAGCTTTGGGGTTTAAACATAAACGAGTTTGGCATAGTCGAAGGTAATACGCGCATTACCAATCTGGGTTTTGGCTCAAAGTACAATATTATTGAACGCGTTGGTAAAGATTGGTGGATAGGCACCACAAAAGGTGTGTACGTAAACGGGAAACCAATCGAATGGCTCAACGTTGAAATTGGCGAGGGTAAAGACTTTGAAGTAACGGCCTTTTCTCACTTTGCCGGAAAAGTGATTGTTTCAACTGACGTTGGTGCTTTTGCTGTTGATACCGAAAGGCGCAGCGTAGACAAGCTCTACGGCGGTTATGTAATCAACTCGTCTGTTATTGCTGAGTTTTTGTATCTTGCGACAGATGAAGAAGCCGTTGTTAAGTTTAATTCGAAATTAAAGTATGAAGAATTTAATAACAATTCCATGCTATCAAGCCATGAAATACTTGGTGTAACAGAGATTGGTGGCGAGTTATATATTAGCACTGCTGCTGGCCTTGACCGAATCGACTCTCCGAGATCAGTCTACAGAGAATACCAGGGCACTTCTAAAGTAGCCGATGTTGCGATACTAGATGGCGTGCTGTTTATGGCCACTTACGGTGAAGGCTTATTAAAAAAGGTCGACGGCAATTGGGTTAAAGTCCCCTCACCTGAATATATTAAAGAAATTGTAGAAGTACGGGACGTACTCTACTTGTTAACTAATAACGGCATTCACACCATCGCCAAAGACCAAGATTCATCAAGGCTAATAAGAGAAACGAAAGACCATTCATTCATGATTGGAAGCGTTCGAGTTGCCGACAATGTAGTAATTGCTGTGAGTGATAGCGCGTTTATTGAAATGACAAACTTTAAAGAGCAATCAATAGCGCCTCCAGTAGTAAGCTATGTGAGTACAAATGAGGGCTTCGTTCTCGATAAAGACGCGTTAGAGATAAACCAGAAAGACTGGGTCAATATTGCGATCACCAACCTTCAGTACCAGCACAACGAAGGAGTTAGGTACGAATACCGCTTAAATGAGGGCAGTTGGGTAAAATTGTTGAGCCCTATGATTCAGCTTAACAACCTATTCCCGGAGCATTATGAAGTTCAGTTCAGACAAGTTGTTGGCAATGTAGCAAGCGAACCCGCTAGTTATGTGTTTGAGGTTCGTTCACACTGGTACAACTCCCCTACTGCAATGGTCGTTTACATAGTTGTTCCCCTGATTCTGGCGATGGCGATTGCTTTGTTTATTTATTTTTGGGTTCAGTCATTCCGAAGAGTGTTTCGTCAAAACGAGCACAAACGACAAAGTAGTAACTTAGGGCAAATAGCGATGCTTGTAGAGCAAGGTAAAGCTTTAGTCAGTTCCGGTGATGACACGATGTTTACCGAGGGGCTTGTTAAGTTCGACAAAGTATCAGAACTAATTACGCCGATTGTGAACAGCGGCCCATACCTTGGCGAGCAACGATTGCTAGCTGGTTTAGATTTACTACAAGTGCAGTCGAGCTTGCAGGCAAAAATTAAAGTTAACTTTGAAGCTGTGATTGGCAACGTAAAGCTAGACCCGCAATTAGAGCGCGACATTTACGCTGTTGTTTATCATGGCCTTCATAACGCAGTGCATCACTCAGAAGGCTCTGAGGTTAACGTATTCGTGCACAAGCTTAGATCTAAAATTCACGTGAACATTGAAGACGACGGCATTGGCATACCGCTACGTTCTCGCCTCCACTTCGGCGAAGGCCTATACAAAATGAGCGATGTAGCTAAGTCATACAAAACCAAGTTTAAGCTTAAGTCGTCGCGCAAAGGTACTAAGATTCAAATCGTCTTCCCGCTTATTGAAAGAGATAGAAAGAGTAAGGAAGATATTGAGAGAGAGATTAGGGAGAGGATGTGATATCCAATGCCTTATTTTGGAGTTTTTTAAGATGGGAGTAAATAATGAACCAAGTCATAGATGATACGAAAAAGCCAACAAACGAACAGCAAGATAGATTATTATCCAATTTAGTCAAGATAGTAAATAAGTCGTCATTAGAAATGAGCATCATATTGTTCACGCCAAGCGGTGTAATGTGTGGTCAAATGATAAGTGCTAAAAGATACTTTGAAGAAACAGGAGCTTTGTTAGACGATGGTTTTAAGCGTAGTTTTCCCGACTTTGAAGCTGATAAAGATTTGAGCCAAGTGCTATCGGCTGCACATGACAATCCATTATTTAAGGATGGATACATCCACCTTCTGAGTTATAAGCTAATTGATGCTAAAGGAAATATTTCTAACTTTGATAACTGTCTTTGGCGTGGAAAGTTATCTGAAATTGCAGGATTTACTTTAGGTAACTTTTGATTTGTATAGCCGCATTTAGCGGCTTACAAAGAAAATTTTGCTCGAAGGTTTTACCTTAGCGCCATAAATTGTAGAAACCTAAACGTGGCTATCGTGTAATACGATGCCAAATGTAGGCAGGCCTTTTTTTTAAGTTTTGTTGCTTCGAAATAGCGGGAAAGGCCTCATTTAAACCAGAAGATACTGATGTCATGATCGCGGGAAATAATGGTATGGTTGAGCCAGTCGCTATTGCAGCGGACAACCCAACTAAGCTTCCTAAAACCCCTTTTGTACCAGAGCTTGATATTGAGTTGACGTTGTCCCTTATTTCATCAACTTGTGGAAGTATTTCCTTATGAAAAAGTTTTTGTGCTTTTTTTTCAAAGTTTTCCGGCTGAACGGAACTCAACTCATCTGAAATGCAAAGTAACGAGTAATTAAACCTTTCAAATGCTGTCGAAAATTTATTTCTTAATTCTAGTATTGTTTTAGGAGAGTCAATATTTATAAAGCTGTTGTTAGCTTTTAAAAATCTTGCAGGTATACTCCCTCTACTGCCCTCTAGTTCCCCGGCCATACTCAAGAGTTCTGACTCGAATGCTGATTCCGTTACGTAAGTGTGCCCTATTTTTTCAGCTATAGATGATTCATTGTAAATGTTGCTCAATCGGCTGCGCATGGCTTGGTTAATAGATTGATAAGCCCATGCACTAAATTGACTTTTACTTAAATCGATATTCGGATCCCATGTTTTTCTGAGAGACATATAACCATCTTCTTTATCCGGCAATTTTCGAACAGTTTCATACTTGTATACGCATACTCCTGAAACCCAGTAGTCGTTCTTAAAGCCGACCTTTAATGCTGGCTTTCTATACTGGTAAGCATCTTCGTTTAGGACAAGTAATGCGCCTTCGTCATCAATATCTACAGAATTTAAGACAGCATTACTATGTATAAAATCATGTACTTCTTCAGGAATGCTGGACTTAAATGCATCATCAGATACTAAGAAAGGTATATCATTGTTGGGTTTGTTAAAATATGACAATGGTATAACTTTTAAATAATTTGCTCTTATCAAGCAAAATGCCCATTCAAAAAACTTTAACCCTTCTTCAATACGTTGCCGACTTACCAAATTAGAAGAAGTTACTAGTGGATCATCAACAACTACAGAGTCGTACACTAAAGTAGAAGATAATATATTTTCGTTACTACTGGTTGTTGAGCCTGTACCGAATAATGCGTTTAATTTATCAGTTGCGATATGATCTTGTATTTCAGAGTCAGCGACGCTTATCCTTGACGCATTATAATGACAAAGCATTCTAGATAGCTCTTTTTCCGGAATTTTACTTATATCACAAGCACGACCAGAGCTTGATATTAATCCAGATTCAATCAACAAATCTAATGAAAGGTTGCTCAAAATACACTCCTCGCTTTTACTATTTTATATAATCTAATTGTTAACTTACTCATCTAAACTGAGTTTGCTCAAAAATTATCTAAAAGAGATTTTATTGCTTTTACCGCTTTCAAAGGCGTTTCTGTAAGCCCCTCTGTAGGTTTTAAATTATCAAACACATATTGTATTGGAGCTAACCTAAACCAAACGTCTGGTCATCAAGGACATCAGTAACCGGACACCAAGAGAGGACAATCCACTTTATGGAAGAGCTTGGTTATTGAAATGGGGCCCACTTTGTGAATTAAGTAGGAACGTTTAATGGAAACCCATATTCTATACAAGTTCCCCCAAGAGCTTAAATTAAGCTAGAAACTCTTTCTTAACAAATTCGAGAGTAGCTTCATGTTGTAGTTTGCACACTACATTTTGATTTGCAAAAACTCCTTTGAAAGTCTTAGCATCGTTTGAAGGAAAAGTTTTAATCCACTCTACTTTTACTACATACTCAGACATTTGTTCATCATCGCTGTTGTTTCCTGGTTGTTTCGCTTTTAGGTCACAATCTAAAAGTGGTGTTCCTTCATTGGTCAAACAGTCTCTTATCATCATCGATTTACTCTTGATTTCTCCATATCCCACGTAGCCTAATCCCTTCATGTAAGCAAAGATTTTGTCACCAATACTTAATCTTTTTAGACCTCTAGAGTAAACTTGTCCTTGGCCTGCACTTATGTAACCAAACTTCATGTTATCTTCCCACGTCCTATGAAGCCCCTCTCCTACATTGACAAACCAATAACCTGACCAATCAGGCTTTACTGCGTTAAATCTTTGTTTTACTTCTTTCTTAGTTATGTAGTCTCTAGCTTCTGGCAAAGGCACTATTGTTTCAGGTTTGATAAAGAGTTCGTCGTCAACATCTAAATACGGAGCCAAGCGCGTACATTGAATATCTAGTCCAAATTCGCGAAGCCATAAAACCGCAGAAATTACTTCAGAATTAAACTCTTTAGAAACAAGGATTATTCGTTGTTTAGAGTTCAAAGTCTCAATGTCTGCATCTATAAACTCTTCAATGCTTTTTTTGGCTTCCTTAAGCTCAGCGGCCTTATATTCTGCAAACACTCTATAGATTTCATCTGGCAAAAAGTTTGATACGCTGGATGCATATTTAATAGCCTGCCACTCTACTGCGCTTCCAGAGTCATCCCTTTTTAATTCAATAACTACTAGAGAAGCGGATTTGTCTAAGCAAAGCAGATCTAATCTTTTTCCTGATGGTAAAGTAACCTCCTTACCAATAATCAAAAGATCTTCACCTAGAATTTGCGGGGTTTTATCAATCCACTCTTGTATATCAAATCGTTCTTTGATTCCCAAGCTTGCAAAATTAACTGGTTTTAATGGGATTAGTTTTTTGTCTTCAATATTAACTTTATACATAACGGTAACTTTCTTATTATCTGACCAATTCCTTAGAACTATAAAATAACATTTATTCAGAACCTTAGGAATAATCTATTTAAACCCAATGTGTTTATAGGTGTATGATGTGCTTTTCTAGATTAGTAAAATGAGAAGACCAAATTACTAATAGTTTCTTAAAACCGACTGTACGGCTCTAGAAGTGCTAAAGATTAAATTTATGTGGGTAGTTGCTTTCCAAAACGCTTTAAACAAACTGAGGCGTTTTTAAAGCGGTTTTAAACATGGTTTCAATCTGGATTACGGGCTTGTTTCTAGAATGAGAGGTAACTTTGCTTGGGGAAGTTACCACAACTCCGCTATAACCCACTGTGTATTTAAAGGAATTGCCAATGAACTTGTTCGTATTTATGTTTTTATCATGCACAGCCCTGTTGATCGGCTTAATTCATATAATTGCAAAACCTAAAAAGCCTATCGAATATTTACAACTTTCGGGCGACTCACATTTAGCTAAACAACCCCCTTTCTTGCTTGCATTGGGTATTCCTCTGGTACTGTTTTTATCCTTTGGAAGTGTTGTATGGCAAGGCTATAATTTTGAACCAAGTGCAGCAGCCTACGAAAAGTTCCTAGAACTGAGCCAGTTACCAATCATGCTTTTTGCACTTGCAATACCTGCTACTGTTATTGTTGCAAGAGCGCATGCAACAGAACAGTCAGCTCTAAATATTAAAACTGACATTGAAAAATCAAAGCTAGAGTTTATCTCGAAGCTAATTGAAAATACGGAAGATATTTTATATGAAAAAGACATTAATACAGATGAAAAAACACTAAGTAATGATTCAAAAAAGTGGGTAATGTGCGCCAATAACCTAATCAACATTATGTATCAATATCGCCAATTAGAGCTAAAAACACCCAAAGCTCTGTGCTTCTCCTTGATAGAGTCACTTCGAACTGAGTTTTATTATCAACTTTCATACAAACATCGAGGTGCTTCACTTCCACCGCATTTCTTCTGTGGATTGGAAGATTGGGAAGAAGTGTATGAGAATGAAGAATGTATTGTTGAAACTATAGCTCTAGGCAAGGGGAAACAAAGGCTAACTTGGGGAGGATATACAAACTCAAAAGAAAACCTTTCAAGGCTAGCGCCTACATTCACTGATAAACTTATTGACAAAAAAGGAATTTTCGTTATTTATGAATTTATAATGGCTCCGAAAATCGACTCAATTTTTGAACATTCTAGAGCTGCAAGCTCTTTAAGGGAATTCAAAATGAGTTATTACAAAGTTGATGCAGACTATGAAGGCAGAATTGAAGAAGGGGCAATTAAATTCCTCAAAGCACAAAAAAATTTCAAAAATGACATTGAACAGTTGTGTATCAATTCTGTAAGTTAATTTTGTTTGCTTACATAAGTATCTTAGGTAATTAATATGTAAAACATTTTACGCCTAATTTCTTATTCCTCCACCGCTATTCTGAGCTCATTGATACAACGATGAGCACCCACAATGGAAAACACTGAGTTTGACTGGTACGAGATTTTTACTGCCGGCACCCACACCGACTCAAATGGCAATACCCAAGAGTTTACCGCCGCAGATTTAGACTCTGTGGTCACAAACTTTATCCCTAAGACTAGCCCTTTGGTCATTGGGCACCCTAAGACTAACGACCCTGCATGGGGTTGGGTTAGCGACTTAAAAGTCGAGGACGGTAAGTTGTTTGCCAAAGCCGAAGACGTAGCTACTGAGTTTGCAGATGCGGTCGAAGCAAAACGTTACCCCAATCGCAGTGTGCGTTTAGAGGGAGAACCTGGTAACTACTTTTTGGGTCACGTTGGTTACTTGGGTGGCAAAGCTCCCGCTGTTGCTGGCATGCCCTGGCAATTTAACGAAGACACGAAAGGCGCTGTATTTGAGTTTGCAGCCAATGAAGCCAGCGAGCGCGTTGAAGATGTTGCAATGCAAACCGCGCGTTTAGTTACCGACTTTATGAGTCACTTTCGTGAGTGGGTGATTGAGCAGCACGACCTAGATACCGCAAACCGCCTCATTCCAAATTGGGAAGCCGACTGGCTTAACCGCAAAACCATCATCGCTGAACACGAACAAGACAAACAGCGCACAGGCAACCATGCCTTTAGCGCCCCTTCCAATAACCCCGAGGAACAAGAAGTGAGTGACAAAACTAAAAACGAACCCACCGACACCGAGAAAGCATTGCAGGCCAAACTGGACGCGGCGAACAAGCGTAACGCTGAACATGAATTCAACCAACGTAAGTTTGATGCGCAAACGTTTATTGATACCAAGGTCAATGGTGGCAATGCCCCGCGTATCACCAAAACAGATGGCTTGGCCGAATTCATGGCCCACCTTGAAACAGACAGTGCCAACACATTTGAATTTGCCGCAAGTGATGGCAACCAAACCTCGTCAGCCAATCCCGCTGAGTACTTTAAAACCTTGCTGCTTTCATTGCCCGAGCAAAGTGGGCTTACCAAAGAGTTCAGCCGCAAAGACGACAACGAAGAAACCGAGATTGATAACTCGGCTGATGCATTGGCTCAAAGAGCGATGGAATATCAGCACGCGCAGTCTCAAAAAGGCATTACGGTTAGCGTGAGCGCAGCCCTTAGCCATGTAAAAAAGGAGGATAGCAATGGCTAATCCTGGATTTATTCAAAACTTTACGGCCTCTGGCGACGTTGGACAGTTTAGAGTCGCTGTTTATACCGGCGCTGACTTTGAAGTGACGCAAGCCTCTGGTAGCGATATCGCCATTGCGGGTGTGACTGAATGGGGGAAGAACATATCAGGGCGAGTTGATGTCGTTATGACACAACTGGCCAGTATTGAGTACGGCGGTGACATTCTCGCAGGAGATACGCTGGTCCCCGACACTGAAGGCAGAGCCATCAAGTTGGATATGAGTGCCAAAACTGAAGATGCCGAAGTGTGGACCATAGGCGTTGCCCAAGAAAGCGGCAAGCTTGGAACCATCGGCACAACCACTGTTACCCCTCAGTTAATCGTGAAATAGGAGTGAGATGATGAGTCACGGAATGCCCTTTACCCCAGACATAGAGCAAACGGCCATTGCCATTGCGTATCACAACAGGCGGATGATTGCAGACGACGTATGCCCCCGCATACCAGTTGGCAAGCGCACGTTTCAGTATCGCACTTACGACAAAGCTGAACGTATGACCATCCCAAATACGCGTGTTGGCCGTAAGTCTGCCATTAATCAGGTTGAATTTACCACCGAAGAAGGCAGCGCATCTTGCGAAGATCATGGTCTTTCGGATGTTGTGCCAAATTCAGATATTAAAGAAGCGCCACATAACTACAACCCGTTACATCATGCCACCGAAGGTATCTCTGATTTAATGCTGTTAGCGCGCGAAGTTCGCGTGGCCGAGTTATTTAAAGACCCCACCAACTACGGCTATCACTATGAACTTGGTAAAGGAGGTTTAAAATTCTTAGATGATGACAACCTCGATATTTTGCAGTTCTTTCAAGAGCTCATAGATGACATGTTAGTTACGCCAAATCACATGACGTTACCTCGCAAAATCCTAACTAAGCTGCGCTCATGTAAGCATGTGATTAAAGCGTATAACGGCTCACTGGGTGACAGCGGCCTCGTACCTATTGGGTTTATCCAGGACACTTTAGGCATAGACAAAGTGCACGTAGGTGAAGCTTGGGTAAACACGGCCAAAAAAGGCGAAACCCCCAATTTTATTGAGGCATGGGGCAATGACCACATTAGCCTGACTCGCTCCGACCCATTAGCCAGTGCGAACAATGGCCGTATGACCTTTGCCTTTACGGCCCAATTTGGCGACCGGATATCTGGTAGGCGTGATGTGGCTGCGGGCCTTGATGGTGCCATTGAAGTGATGGTGGGTGAAAAGGTCAAAGAGCTTTCTATCGCAAAAGACTACGGCATGATTTTAACCAATCTACTTACACCCTAATTAGCCATTAACTCCCTGTGGGGCTTCGGCCCCTTTACCTTAAGGACAACACGATGTTTGTAAATGCACAGCACACAATCAGTACAATTGGGTTAAGTCGCTTGCTGGAGTTTGCCAATGGCACATTTGCCCTTGCGTATGACGCCCAGCAAATCACTGAAGATGATTTAAACAAAGCCTTGTTGGCCACACCAGAAACAGACATTCAAACCACCCTTTTAAACTGGTTTAACACCGCTTCAACTAACGTGAATAACACCATCATGGGTTATGTGGCAAAGCTTGAACTCACACAAGCTGAAGTGGATGCCTCCCCTTTGCTGGGTATTGCCGCCGACTTGATGCGCTATGAGCTATGTAACAACGATGCCGACGAAGGGCTAATGACCAGGCGTAAAAACGCCATGCTAGAGCTTGGCAAAATTGAATCTGGGACCATTCAAATTAAAGCGCCCTCGCCTATGGCCTCTGGCCCTATTCAAACCAAGCCTTTGGCTAGCAACTTTGATTGGCAAAGGTACTAAGTCATGGCGGGCGTATTCATTGATATTTCGGGCGATGCGTTAGAGAAGTTGCAAGTGCTCAATCGTAAAAGCCAAGTCCCTGAAGATGTGTTGGATGACATTGGCGCATTTTTAGATATGGACGTGACAACCCGCTTTTTAAACGAACTGGCACCAGATGGCACTCGCTGGGAACAATCAGAAGCCGCAAAAGCGCGCAAAGGATTAACGCTGACCGACCAACGTAACTTAGCTGGCTCTGTCACACACAATGTTGAGGGCGATGAATTGGTGCATGGCTTGGGTGAAGAATACGCTGCCATACATCACTTTGGGGGCAAAACAGGCCGTGGCCATGCCATTACACTCCCTGCTCGCCCAATCATTGGCATAGAGCAATATCAAGCCGGTGCCATTGTTGAAACGCTTACGGGCTGGCTGGTTTAAACGGAGTTTAAAGCATGTTTAATTTTGATTTAAACCACATTGAAAAGGCTTTAAATAACGCGCGCATTGCCAAAGTGGGTTTTGCACAAGACTTTAACCAGGCGCGCAGTAAACCCGTGCAAGCGCCTTTGTTATATGTATTGCCACTCGATGAAGACTATCAGCCAACGAACAGCATTACAGGCCAAGACGAATATGCCGTAACGGAACTGTTTGCGGTGATGATTGTTATCCCTTGTCTTAGCGCAAATAGAAAAACCGACCAGCGAATTGAAACACTCCGCGAGCGAGTCAAAACGGCGCTGGCTGGCCTTACCTTTACGCCCTATGAGCCCATTAAGCTGCATCGAGGTCGTATGGTTGAGCTCAACGTCCAAACCAATAACCTCATTTACCAGTGCCAGTTTTCAGTGAGTGGGCACATAACCATCAACACCAAGGAACCAACATGAAAGCCAATAAAGCAGACGAACAACCACCAAAACCGAGCAGCCCAACGGAGATTGCACAGCAAGTGCAACACGCCCTTAAACAAAGTGGCAATCGCAGCAATGCCGCTGGTGCTTTTATTCTCGATGGCGATACCATTAAACCAGGAGCAAGCAAATGAGCTGGCGATTTAAAGATAGGCTAATTATGGCCGACTCACTCGGCACCACCCTCACTGGCAACCATGCGATATACGCCAGTGAAGTGGAATTTAACATTGAGGCCGAAACCGAAAAAGACGACATAGAGCGCGCGTATTCTGGCGCGAGCATGGAGATTATCTATGGCGAGCATGTGACGCTGAACTTTAAAACGCCCTTGGCCATGAGTGGCAGCGCAGGCTCTGCCCCCGCCATAGCGCCACTGCTGTTGGCGTGCGGCATGGTGCAAGTATCCAGTGCCAATGCGGTTACATTCACCAAAGGCGCTGCCACCAAAGCCACGTGTTTAATGCGCTTTGGGCAAAACACACATCAAATCTCTGAGATGTTAGGCACGTTCAGCATTAACCTTGAAAAAGGCCAGCCCATGATTAACTGGCAATTTAAAGGTTTGTTCAGTGCACCCATACAATCCAGCGCCCCTCCTGCCACGGATTGGTCCCGTTGGAAAAAGCCCTCAACGCTGGGCGTAACGAATAGCAGCGCATTCAAGCTCAATGGTCTTGCGCGCACCTTACACAAATTGACTATCGACGTAGGTAACAACGTGGTGTTTGACCGTGCCATTAATCATGAAGAAATCCTTATAACGGGCCATGAGTCTACCGCAAACATCATAGTCACCAGCGATTCCCTGTCCATCTTCAACCCGTTTGAATTGGCTGGGAGCATTCAGCCTTTTGAGTTTAACCACGGACAAGGCGCAGGCAACAAAGTAACGCTGTTAGGGCGTTTTCAAATGCCAACGCCCAAGTATGCAAGCTTAGAAAGCGAGCTCACAGGCTACGAACTGGACGCAAAGCTGGTGCCTTCAGACAGTGGCTTTGACGAATTAACCTTAGTATTTGAGTGATCCAAATGAAATTAAAAAAGTTATCTAAATTAAAAGACGCCACCATTCATGCGCCCATTCATTTTGAGTATGGTGGCGTAGAGTTTAAGTTCAACGCGCACATTAAATTGGTGCCTGAAAACGACATTGAAACGCTCACAAATCCGCAAAGCACAACAGATAAAGCCATCGTTGAGCAACTACTGATTGGTTGGGATGGCTTTATTGATGAAGGCAAAGACATCACCTTTTCAAAAGACGTACTAGACGAAATGCTGTGTTTTGGCGGCATTACTGGGCGGCTATCTGCCGAGTGTATAAATGCGCAGTATCGAGTACAAGAAAAAAACTAATCGACGTTGCTAGGTGGTTTGTGGGCGACCTAGCAACACACAGCAAACACTTAGACGATGATTTAGCCCATTTTGGTGCGCCGGTTGAGGTTGAAAATAGCAAAGCAGATTTATACGTACTCCCACAAAACTGGATGGCTGTTAAAGCGCTCTCAACGGCCAATACCCAATGGCAATACTGCAAAGATGGCATAGAGCTGGCCCTAGATTATGCCAGGGCAGAAATTGCTTGGCGCTATACCGACATTGCCCTCACCCCCACTGATTTTGACAAGCTCCAATTCTTAGAGCGCACTGTAATAGGATTACTAAGGCGACCCGATGAAAAACCAATTGAACCTAGCGCTTCGCTTAAAGTATGACGGTAAAGCCGTTACCGCCGGCACCCACAAAAACGTCCAAGACTTAAACCGGCTGCCTCATGCAATTCAAAATCAGGTCGCTGCGAATCAACGCTTAGGCGCAAGTCAGGCAAGAGTAATGCAGCAACAAACCGCCATGGGTAAACAACTTGGCGTATTACAATCCGGCTATGAGTTATTGGGGGTAACCCTCGCAGGTGTAGCATCCATTGGCACTGCCGCCATGTTTATTCGCGATACAGGAGCCGCGCAGCAATTAGACATACGCCTGCAAGGATTGACCGATTCTACGCGTGAATATCAACAAGTACAAAACTATCTATTTGAAACCGCAGATAGGCTCAATACCCAATACACCACCCTTGCAGATTCCTACTCGAAAATCCTTAACCTGCAACAAGTCGGCATTGTGACCCAGACACAAGGCAAAGCAATCCTTGAAGGCATGGCCAATGCTGCCGCTAAAACGGGCGCGAGTAACGTACAACTTGAGCAATCCTTGTTTGGTATGACACAAGGTATGACCGCAGGCGTATTGCGTGCAGAAGAACTCAACCAAGTCACCGAACCATTGCCTGGGCTTTTACAAAAGCTTGATAAAGCAGCGGGCGTGGCTGCAGGTGGCTTTAGGCAACTGGTCAACGATGGCCGTATCACCAGCCAAATGTTTAAACGCTATTTAATCAAAGCACTCAACGAGTATGCCGGTGCAGCAGAAGCCACTGAAGGCAAAATCAATGCCTCGTTCGCTGAAATGAGCAACGAGTATCAGCGCCTTATTCGTGAGTATGAAAAGCCCGTGAATTTTGCAGTAGTTGAAGTGGCCAATGCTGTGACCGCTGGAATGCGAGAACTACGCGAAAACAAAGAATTGGTTGAAGGGTTAACTACTTCGGCAACGGCTTTGGCGATTGTTATGGGTAGTAAATTGGCGGGGAGTGCTGCGAATGCGACTGCAGCCTTTACAGCAAAAACGTTAGCAACACACAAAGCACTGCAAGCGGAGCTACAGTTAGCTGCAGCACAACAACGCGCAGCGTTAGAAGCAAACCGACGTGCCGTGCAAGAACAAGCAGCTGCTAAGCGCCAACTGGCCATGGCAAATAATACAACACTTAGAGCCAAAGCGATCCATCAATTGGCCAGTGCAAATCAACGTGCAACGCTTTCGCAAAAGCAATTAAACGCGGCAACCGCCACTTATTCAGCGGTTTCTAAAAAAGCAGCGGTGTCTAGCCGAGTGCTAAGTCGTGCAATGCGTTTATTGGGTGGTCCTGTTGGGCTGGCCGTTACCGCGGGTTTAGCCATTGCCTATTTTGCTACTCAAGGCGATAAAGCCAGTACCAGCTCAAAAAGACTTGAAACACACCTTTATGACTTAGGTGATGCCTTTAACTCAGTAGGTAATATCAGCGCTAAAGCGCAAATTGCCTCGGCTTCAAAGCAAACCATCAACTACACAAACAACATTGAAAACGCATACAAACGCATTAAACAACTGCGCCAGCAAATGAATAATGCGGGCAGTGACCGCGCTAAGTTCACCTATCAAAACCAAATCGCAGGCATTGAGCGCTACATCAACGAGCAAGCAAAGCTTCGCGCCGAGTCCATGAAAACTGCTGCACAAGCCGCAAACCTACAACAAAACCTCAAAGCGCTGGACTGGAAGCAAATAGCAGACAATGCCAAACAAGCGACGAATGCCCTACCCCAAAACATTCAGCAGCTGCAGCTTTCACTACTGGGTGAAGAAGCCAGGCTAAAAGCCAGCTATAAAAAGCGCAAAGAAATGGTCATTCAAGCACGCGAAAACGACTTAGGTAACAAAGCTAAATACGACGCGATTTTAAAGCAGCTCGATACAAAACTGGATGCTGACCAACAAACCCTAATCAAAAAGCGCGAAGCTGAAAAAACGCGCCTCCAAAACCAAGCAGAAGAAAAACGCCGCAATGATTTACGTAAAGAATTAGAAGACCGGATCGCGCAAATCAAAGGCTTCACCAATCGCGAAGCCCTCGCCGCTTATGATAGCCAAGTACGCGTCGAAGAAGCCAAACAACAAGCGCGCATCGATGCCAAACGCAGGAGCATGCTTGGCCTTGCAGCAAATGACGAAGTCGGCGAAATCAAATACAACGCCGACAATCAAATTCGAAACCTAGAGCGCCAGCAAGAACTGAACGCGGCTAGAGGCTTTCATAGCCAACGTGAAGCCGATGAACACGCACACCAAGAACGATTGATGCAGGCGCGCACCCGTAATACCGGTGCCATGCAACAACACTTAATGGAGTTTGCAAACTGGGAGACGAAAAACGCCCGGGAGAAAACGTCCGCAGTAGTCGGCCTTGGCGCTGCAGGCTTTAAAGCGATGGCTGGGCAAAGCAAAACTGCGTTTAAACTCTACAAAGCTTTTGCTATTACTCAAGCCTTAATCAAAACCTATGAATCTGCAACGGGGTCTTTCGCGGCATTGGCCCCTATTCCAATCGTCGGCCCAGCCCTAGGTGCCGCTGCGGCAGCTGCGGCCATTGCCATGGGTATGCAACAAGTTCGGATGATAAAATCACAGCAACCCGCAGGTATCGCGCACGGCGGCCTAGACTACGTACCAAATGAAAGTACTTACGTACTACAGCGCGGCGAACGTGTCCTTTCACCAAAACAAAACGTCGAAATCAGCCATATGGCCAGACACTACAATACAGGCAACCGCCAAGCTGCAGGCCAAAATATGGTGATTAACATTACAAATCAGATCACAGTAGAAGGTGCAGCAAACGCCGAGCAAAGTAATGTGATCGGTGCAAACATTGCTCGGCAGATTGAGGCTGTGGTGGTTGAGAGCATAAGCTCTCGAGGGGCAGTGTTTAGAGCGATTTCATATACTGTGTAGGCTCGTTTCAAGTTAAATACTTTAATGTTTTAACAGTTTTTTAAGGATCAATTTATGTTGAATTTCCTTTTACCCGATAAAGGTTAGTCAATATTTGAATGTAATTATGAGATGACAAATCTAAAAAGCATTGGAAATGAAGTCAACAATACTATCAATGTCCAATGGTGATACATTTAGAGAATATATGTGCATAACCCCTATATTTTGTATTTCATTAACTAGCTCTCTAGAACTAAATGCAAATGGTTCTGGTTTATTATCATCAGGAGGTGCAAATGCGGAATGTGTGTTTTCTAGTAAAAACCAATCGCCGTAATCATCATTTTCAGATGCTACCAATAAAATATTCAAGCCTCTCTTATCAGATGAAACTATCCCGCCCCAAGCTAAAATATCTCTACCGTGTAGGGTTGGTTTCCTCAACAGAAGCTTATGTTCGCTCCTCAAACCGCCAACATATCTCTTTATTACATCAGAATCATCTAGCTTGTGAAACCATATTCTTACACTCTTTTGGTCAAATCTAATGTTGCTAGTTAAGTCTAAACCTCCCTTAGCTGAAACTTTATTCATATTCATTGTTGAGCCAGAACCAGAAACTTTGTTGAAATCATCAACAAACTCGTTTAATGGCTGAATGATTTCGTTTTTGAACTGAAAGTCTAAAATATCACTTTTTCTCTTAAGCTCTTTTTCTTTACTTTTTTCTGCTGACAGGGTCTCTTCAGCTTTTAAATCTCTCAATATTTTCTTTTGCAATATATTATCAATTGCTGATTTATGATCACCAACATTATGAGAGGCACAAATTAACTCTTGCCTAACCTCGTCCCACGTTTTAAAACGAGCATGTGGTCTTTTCGCCATCAGCTTATTGATAACAGCAGATACTTTTGGAGATATATTAGCATTTACGGTATTCAGAGCTTTAGGTACGGCGGTTAAGTGAGCTTGTTCCCAATCATCAGGTGTTCCGTAAGCATGTCGCATCCCGGCTATTTGATAAAACACATGACCAATAGAGTACATATCCATCTGAATTGTGTTGGTTTCCGCTCTGTAAGCTTCAGGAGCTATATAAGGATCAGTTCCCCATCCTTTAAATGTTTTAGAACGTGTTTTTTCTTCAGCTATTTTTGCTAAACCAAAATCGGCGATTTTAAATACACCTTTTTCAATAAAAATGTTATCTGGTTTAATATCTCTATGTACTAAGAATTTGTTCACAGCTTCCATTCCATCTATTATTTGATGAAATATTTCCAAACAAACACTCTCTTCCATAAACTCGTTTTGGGATAACAAAAAATCTTCCAATGAACCATCTTCAGCTAGGTCCATTATAAGGTAAGGTGTTCTTGGTTCAGATAACCCATCGTGAAAACCGCGGTAGCAAATGACATTTTCATGAGTGATTTTTTGAGCTTGTGCCCATTCGTTGATAAGGGAGCGGTAGTTATTATCGTCTGGTAAGAAATGTTGAAGTGACTTTAAAGCAAACTTTGAGTTTCCATTTTTTTCTTCAATGGAAAAAACATACCCCATACCTCCTTGCCCTAAAAATTTTGAAATAGTGTACTCTTTTCCCTGAAACACAATCGAATCATTAATTCTAAACATTTACTCTCCTTTATTTCTGATGAGCGTAGCGATACAATTTAATACTGAATATCGAGAAATCATTTTCAATCAGCCAAAGGCGATAATCTGTTGCAACAGACCTGTAGCCAAAACACTTCCCGTTATACCTTCTAAAATGGCTCTACTAGATTTTAATGACTCATTTATAATCATTGACTTAGGATTAGGGGAAGCTAATTGCATCTCGATGGTAGCTACTTCTGCTGATAGCTCGCTTTTTGCTTCTTTACTCAACTCCAGATGCTCGATACTAGACTTAAGTTCTTCTACTAGTTTTAATAATTCTTTGCTCTCATATGTAACGGTTAGGTTTTGAGAAGCCCCTGCAGAATCTTGCTGTAGCTGAGAATTATTCATGCTGTGAATGTTATTAGTAATTTGATACGTTACTTGGCTAGCTGCTTGCTTCTCGTCTCGTGAAAAACTGACCCCTTCACCTGTTATACCTTGTTCTTCCAGTTCTAGAGCCCAGTTTAAGATCTGAGTTCTTACTGCATCTAAGATCCCTTGTATTTGTGCGGCACTAAAAAAAAATGCAGGCTCTGCTGGGTAATTCATAATACTCATGAATGTTTTTTTAGAGTTTGGATTAAAAGGTAAAACAAGCATTTTATTGCCATCTTCACTCATCAATTTTGGCAATTCACTTACGGGTTGCCCTATAACTCTACTAGAAAGCTGCTCTGCCAGCTTCGTATTTTCTATATGAACTGTTTGCCAGCCATGGAATTCATTGAATGCCTTAACTTCTCCGGCGACTTTCCTATAATGCGGTATTTCGTCAGGTTGAACATCTTTATAGCCTCCCAACTCCCTTGATAACCACAACTGAATATCTTCAATGCCAAGCTTTCTTGAAACGACTAAAGCTTTTCTTAATAGATTAGCTACGTCTACCTCGTTATCTAATGCATCGCGTTGTAATTCTAAAACCAAGCCCGTCATTATTTCTCCTTAATACTAAATATGGGCGAATATTTAATACGTTATATGGGTTTATATTGCGAATTCAATATTTCAATGTAAAACATTTTACACCTAAATCCCGGCGCCTAATTTTTTAAACTCGCTCACACAGTAAAGCAAAGAGCGATAAAAAATATGGAGCACCTTCCCCTACCTAAGCCCCCAAAACGTTGCGTTTTTCGGCTGGTTCCCAATAGTCATTTGCACGTCAGTAAAACCAATCATGCCTCTGAGGTGTATGACCTTGAGGGCGCGTATTGGGAATTTGAGATTGAGCTTGCCAATGTATCTGAGTCTGATGCGTTGACGTTGGATGCGTTCTTGGCCAAGTGTCGTGGTGCAGTTGGCAAGTTCTTGTGTTTTGATTATCGGTTTTTACAGGATGAGCTAGACAGTTTTGCCCGTGTTGTAGAGCCTTATCAAGATGGCAATGTGTTGGACGTGTCTGGTTTGCCTGTGAATGGCGTGTATGCCAAAGCGGGTAATCGTATTCAGATTGGTGTGGGTGAAAACGCGGAGCTTAAAGTGTTAACTGCGGATGTGATGGTTGATAGTCATGGCGCGTGTACGCTTGAGTTTGAATCGCCCATGCGCCAAATTCCTGCCAGTAATACCCCAGTCTATTTTAGACGCCCTGCTGGCGTGTTTCGTTTATTGGATAACAAACAAGGTTTAGCAGAAGCCCAGGTTAAAAACGGCTTTGTGACAGCTTGGAAAATCAAAGGTCGGGAGGCGTTTTAATGGAAGCGTTAAATCGAGCTTTGGTGGCTGAGCTTGCCCAGTGTCGCCCCCGTTATTTTGTGCGCTTGGCGTTTAAAAGTGGCGATGTGTTATTGCATACCGGTGTTGGTGAGCGGCGCTTTTTGGGTCGCACTTGGTTTGGCCTTGGCATGCTTGGGCGCATTGGGGAAATTCCTGCCAATGATAAAAACGATGCGGCCCGTATTCGTTTGTCTTTGCACACCCAAAGTGATGCGATTTTGGGTGAAGTGGCCGAAAACGACCCCATTGGTGCGGGCGTTGAAATCTATTTGGTGACGGTCGATAAGCATTATCGGGTCAATCAATCCCAGCTCTTAGAAAGTGGCTATATCGTGGTGTGTGATGTAGAGCGCGGCCAAGTCAGTAAAGTGATGTTATCTGTTGCGGGTGAGTCTGAGCGCTGGAAGCAATCGCGGGTTCATCAGCGTTGGAATCACGCCACACAAATCGCCCTGTATCCCGAGGATAAGTTCTTTAGTGAGCACAGTGAGGCAACCAGTTCGGTATTACCCGATACCCAACCTGGTTCCCCAGTGGGAGGCCGTGATGGTGTCCACTTGCCCTAATGCGCTTACTAAATCTCGAACTCATAATACGCGCCCCCTTGCCTTGCAGCGTTATTTAGATACCTGCGAAGACAAAGCGTTTTGCTTTGGCACCTTTGATTGCTGTTTGTTTGTGGCCGATTGGTTGAAGGTGGTCAACGGCGTCGATGTGGCCGCAGATTTTCGTGGGCGGTATAAGAGCGCGATTGGCGCAAAGCGGCGATTATCACGCTTGGGCTTTTCAGATATTCAAAGTGTGTTTAAACACCATTTAAAGCCCATTGACATAGCCTATGCCCAGCGCGGTGACATTGCTTTGGTTGAATTTGAAGGCGACTTGGTTGGCGGCATTGTGTGCATGAACAATGTGTACTGCGTCACTGATATTGGCTTAAGTGTGCTGGAAATGAGCGCGGTCAATTCTTGTTATTCCCAGATACTGCCTGCTTTTGGAGGTGCGCATGGGTAAGGTTGCGGACATTGCCAATGAGTTGGCCGACCCGTTTGGTCTTTCTGAAAAGATTTGGGATGAAACCGTGGGCGCGCTGTGGGATAGCCTCACGCCCGATGTGCCAGAAACCGACTATGCAACACTTGCGAAGGGACTACAAAAAGGCATTGACCAGCCACGGCGTATCACCTTTGGGCGCGACCGTGTAGGCGGTGTGATTGCCCATCAAGCCACTGTGGAGCGTGATGAAAAGAAATGGGTGCAGCTAATTGTGCTAATCAATGGTGCGCCCATTGATGCGTTGGAAGAAGTTTACATTGCTAATAAGCCGCTTTCAGATTATCCCGAGGACAGTTGGGACTATGCCCTATCTGATGGTAATCACACATCAGCGAATAGCCAGGCCGTGTCTAAAATGGCTGGCTGGACGGATGCGCATGTGGGCTTTGGTCAGGCCCATGTGTTTATAGAGCTTGAAAACAACCGAGAAGTGTTCCCTGATGGGATATCCGACTGTGAGTTTTTAATTCGTGGCACTCGCCTTTGGGACCCACGCGATAGTCAGCAACACCCCGATGACTCTGCAACTTGGGCATGGTCACAAAATGCGGTGCTCTGCGCCCTGCACTACATTCGTTTTTATGGGGCGCACGAAGTGCCTTATCATCGTATTCCGCTTAATTGGTGGATTGCCGCAGCCAATGTGTGTGATGAAAACGCCGCCTATCAAGACAGCGACGGCGTGGATAGGTACGAGCCGCGCTATACCTGCAATGGCACCTTTCGTTTTACCAGTAAACCCATTGAGATTTTAAATCAGTTAGAGCGCTGCTTTGCAGGGAAAATTTTTCGCCAGATGGGCCAGTGGTTTGTGCGTGTCGGGGCTTGGTATGGCAACCCCACCTATACGATTAACCAATCTGATGTGATGGGCAACGTTAAAATCAAATGGCATGCGGACCTGCGTGATAGAGCCAATGTCGTGCGTGCCACCTTTACTGACCCCAATCAACATTATGAGCGCACTGATGCTCCGCCAATACGGGCAGAGGGTTACATTGCAAAAGACACTCAATTACTTGAAACGACGATTTCCCTGCCCTTTGTTAGAAGTGCCACTACGGCCCAGCGCTTGGCCAAAATTCACTTAGAGCAAACGCGACTGGGCTCCATCGAGCTACCACTGAAGCACAAAGCCTTGCAAGCGGCTGTGGGTCGCACCGTGTATGTGGACTTACCCAAAGAGCACATCACTAAAAAGGTGTATCGCGTGGTGGGGCGAAAGTTTCGTTTAGATGGCGGTATTACCCTCACCTGCATAGAAGACAGCCCGCAGCTTTGGGCCGATGACTTAGTTCCTGGTGCATCAGATATCACCCCAAACAGTGACTATGTGACAGGACCGCCCTCGCCCATTGTTGATGTACAAGTCATCGTGGATGTAGATGGCAATGGTATCTTGAAATGGGCACACCCAACCCCGTTGGCCGTGCACGAATACGATATCGAGTATTATCAAAGTGGGATGCGTATTTACCATGAGAAAGTGACCTATACGCAGGCGCTTATCCCAAAGCTCGCTCTTGGGACTTATACCGCCAAAGTGTATGCCAGGAACATTTTTGGCCAGCGCGCAGCGCCTGTGGCCATTCAATTTAGTGTCTCTGCGCCGGTTAACCCTACACTCTCTTTTGTGGCGGATTATAACCAAATTACCCTCACTGCGACTTTGCCTGCAATGGGAATTGGTACTCAGTTCGAATGGCAGTTCTTGGGCTCCAATGATGCACCGCAGCAAAGTCCCGCTGTATTTTCGCAAATATACACCCGCATTGGATTACAGCCTGTAACGGAGTATCACTTTCAATGTCGTGCCGTGAACCATTTAGGCCACAGTGATTGGGTGCAGATATCCGCCACCACAACCGAGGTGGATTTAACTGAATTTATTAACGACATGCCACTGGCGAAGTTAAGCCAAGAAGCACAAGACTTAATAAGCGACTTAAACACCCAAGTAGACAGACTGCGCCCTGAGACTGAAAACAACCTCCCCGCTCTGATTGCCAAAAACATTGCACAAATTCAAGGTTTGGAAGATATCACCCAAGTCTTGGATGATTCCATTGTTGAAGGCATTCCGGCGCAAATAGCCCTGAATAAAATCAAGCTCGATGAAACTGCGTTGGCGGTGACTGACATGCAAAAAAGCCTGTTTGATGTGACGGCTGGTTATACGAACTTTCGTAATGAGTATGAGCGCAGGACCTTAAACAATGAGCGTTTGATTGATGCGGCGGTGTTTGTGGATGCGGAGTCTGGCACCATTGTGAATCGGGCTTTTTCGTACACGGATACGCAATTTAGTGAAGCGGTGTCTTTGATGGATGGCGCCCATGCGCGTATTAATTTTGAGTCTCGACGCATAAAACAAAGCGAAGAAAAGCTCATAGATGCCCGTGCACAAATCGAGCTGCAGGCAGGCCAGATTTTACAGCGCGCCACCTTCGCTGAAGTGAACGCCCAAATTGCCGGTGCCCTAGCTGCGCTCACGCCTGCCTACAGCTGGCAGTTTAACAGCAGTGCCGAGGGCTTTGCAGGCTTTGAAAGTCACCATGTGCTTGGGTACTTGGTGTGTAAAAGCACACTCTTTAGCCCGGCTATCTCGCTCGATGCCATCGGCAATCCCATGTTTAGGCTGCGTGTGCGCAAACATGAGCGCAGCACTTGGTTTGGCCGCATTCAATTTCAAGGTGGCGCATTGTTTTTGCCCGAGCCTGCAAGTTTTGATTGGGAAGTTATCCAAATTGATGCAACCGGCACGGCGGGTTTTACCGGACTCATTGCGTGGTTGCAGTTTGAATTAGGCGCGTGTGATATCGACTTTATTGAAATCGGCAAACGCGGGGCCAATGATTTAGCCCTTAAAGACATCACCAGTCGCACCACCACCCTCGAACAAGAGCTCGATGCAGGCACAGGACGCATGGCGCAATACGCTACGACAGCGTGGGTATCAAGTTTGGGCTATCAGACCCAAAGCAACGTGCAAACGCTCATTAATTCATTTAACACCCAATACAGTATCAGTGCGGTACTGCAAGCACTCAGTGACAATGACATCATAATCAAAGCCAATGCGGCGCAGACCTGGATAGATGGCGCAAATGCCACCATTCGAAATCAGGTTATCAGTTATCTCAATGAAGAAGATGGCGTAAACCAAAAGCTGGCCATGGCTGAGCACAACATTGATGCACTGGCTGGGGAAATACAGCAATCGGTTACGCAAATACAAGGTATTCAGCTTGATTTGGCCGACAAAGATTTAAACCAGGTATTAGAGGCGTATAACCAGTTTTTACGTGAGAAAGACTTAGCCGAGCACGCGATTACTTTGGCTCATGCCAGTGAGAAACTGTCCGCAGTTACCGATGACGTCAGTGCGCTATCGTCTCAATCCACCCAACTCATCGCGCTGCACAACCAAAGCGCGGCTAGTATTGATATTCTCGGTAAGGCTTTTACCAATGCGCGCCAAGCAAGCAGCGAACGCACTGAAACACTGCGCGCTGAAATTACCCATGAAAGCCAAAAAGCCATTGCAGAGGCCAAAGGCTTTACCCGCGCTCTGGTGGGGTATTGTATCGACAGCGAAGGCAATCGAACTATTGAGCAAGATGCGGTTGCATGCGAACTGGCAGGTCATTCGTGGGTAGACGGCCCTGTGGTAGAGCGCTCTATGAGCTTAGCTACGTTACTGGTCGACAGTCGAGGCTATCAAACCGCCAGTCAAGTAAGCCAGGCGATTAGCACCTTTGATGCCGTTTATGGTGTTACCGCCGCCCTTCAATCTTTTTATGACAACGGCACACTTGAAAAAGCCAATGCGGCAGAGCGCTTTATCGCCGGTGCTGCCGGTTACATCAAAGACCAAATCACCGTCTTTAACGCACAAGAAGACGGTGTGGATGAGCAGTTTGCCAATGTATCGAGCACACTCGATGCCATCAAAGGTGAAATCAATCAGAGTATTGTGCAAGTCCAAGGGTTGCAGTTTGGCGCGGATGCAAAGCGCCTCGATGAAGTAATTACCGCCTATAACGCCTTACTTCAAAACAACGAGCTGCAGCAATTAGACATCAAACTTGCCCTGGCACAAGATAAGCTCAAAGCCACCACCGATGAGCTTGCAAGCGTAGCGAGTTACACACTAGAGCTGGGCGCAATACATCAACAAAACAGCGCGGTTATCACCTCCATCGCCAAAGCCTTTGCGGGTGAGCGACAAGCCAATGTGACACGCGATGCGCGCTTTGCCGCATTTACGCGCACCACACAAGCCGCCTTTAGCGATGTAACCAATGCTTTTGCGGACATTGACCACGCAAACTTAGTCCGTGACCAAGCATTCACGGCTTTTGCCGCAAACACGGAGTCTGCTTTTAAGGACACCACCGAGCTTATCTCAAATCTTGATTCGGCGCTGAGTAGTCAGCGACAAGACTTGGTGGCCAAAGTAGCGCAAGGTGACTCGACAACGTTAGCCAGCGCCATCACCTACACCCGCGCTGCGGTGGGTTATTGTATCGATGCGCAAGGCAATCTCACGAGTGAGACCGATGCCGCTTTATGTGTTGCAGCAGGCCATAGCTGGGTGGATGGCCCACTCGCGGAGTTTATTCGCAAGCTCCAAATTGAAAATACTGCAGGTGACACAGCCAGCATTTCAGATATTCGCCAAGCCTTTGAAACACAGGATGGTCGGCTTATTGCGCGCGGCGGCTTTTTAATTAACAACCAAGGCCATGCTACCGGCGTGGTTGGCTTAAATGACGGTCACATCGGCAACCTTGATTTGGTGGGTGATGTTATCCGCCAGGGCGTAATGGTTGGCGAGTCGTTTATACCTACGTCCTATATTGATAACCGTGACCCTGCAAATCCAGTTCACGTGTTTCGCGGCCGATTAGAGCTGGGGGATTTTGTGGTTGAGTCCGAAGACGATATTCGTGGGCTTGACGGTAAAGATGGTCTACATGGTGAAACTGGCGCACGTGGTGCGGGTCGCTACGAAACCGATACCTCAACAGGGGGTTGGTCAGACACCACCGCGCACTCAGCTTGCCCTGGCGGCTATGCTGTGACCAACGATATTGTCACCATACACAAAAGTGGCAACCCCAAAATACAAACCACCAAACGTTTTACTGGAAGCCGCTGGGAGAGTTTTACTTTACGCATTCATGGCAGTCAACTTGTCGATGGCACGGTCATTGCCAATAGTATCATCTCCGCCATAGGCACTATCAATGAACTCACTGCGAGTGACCAAAAAGTCAAAATCAATCATGACGGGCTCAGGGCCCATGCGATGTTCGGCAATGGCTTTGTTTGGAGTTCAGAGCATGCGTCCACTTGGCCGGCCTTGTTTCGTTTTGTGGGAAACAGTGGCTCGCCTGGCACGGTGTCAGTGAGCAATCCGCATAATACCAGCGGTCATGCCATCACTGCGTACTCAGTTGGTCCGTATGCGGTATATGCCCGCCGCGGTGCCATTGGCCCATTCACAGGGGCCCATGATGGACTGATGGCTAAAGATGTTGACATTCAGCCTGGAGATTTAGTGTGTGATACGGCGCTGGTCAATATATCTGATATGTCGAATGCCATGTGTGAGATGAGTATCTCTAGCCGTAAAGCGCAGCGCACAGTAAGAGGCGTATTTGTCACAAGGCACCCCATCACCTCACCGCTGCCCGCTGCATTATCGGGCTTTAGGGGATTTCAAAAGTTCTTAGAACACCAACACAGTCACGACATCATTGAGTTTAACGCCTTGGGTGAAGGTGTACTCAATGTATGCGGCCAAGGCGGCGATATTGAAGCGGGCGATTATCTCTGCTCAAGCGATACGCCAGGCAAAGGCATGCGCCAGCATGACCAAGACTTTGAGCGCCCCTATACCATTGCACAAGCGCGGCATGCCGTGACTTTCACATCATCCACACAAATCAAAAAAATTGCAGTCATCTACTTACGAGGATAATCACCATGACCTGGTTTAGTTCATCTAATGCCAATGCCACAAACGGCAGTAACATCATCAAAATCAACGACAATCAAAGTGTGGCCAACATACGAGCAAGCGATGCTTTGGTACTTGGCGCTTTTGCGCCCATCGAAATCGCCAAGGCGTATGTCACAACACATGGCACTTTCATTGAGCTCATCAAGCCCTGGCCCAATGCCACACAAAGCCAAGTACCTTGCGTAGTATTACCCACCTCCGGGGATTTTAATACGGCGGTTTTAGCACTCAATAATGCCTCAAAAATGGTCAATGATAACTACAAAGCAATGATTGAGTGGCAAACAAATATGGGGACCGTGCAGTTTATCGACCTAGACGGACACCCTCACACTGTGAAAACACTTAAGCAGATGCAAGCCGACATCACCGCGATTGCACCGTACCCTGATGCCATGTCACAGGCCCAATTTGACGCACTGCGTCTGCACCGAAAACATACTTATAAAGCGTCTGGATTCTGCGATTTTGGAATAAGCACCTACCCTGATAATGTGGTGCATAGCGGCTTGGCCACTCGAGAAAGTGAAGTACATGCACTTTATTTGGGTAACAATGCCACCGTGGTCATCGATGGGGTGCAATTTACGCTCAGTGCCACTCATCATAGTGCGCATATTAAAGCAGTGTTTGAGCCTGCCCCCAATGGCACCCAAACATTTGATGAAATACAAAGTACGTATATTCAACACACTACGCCAGAAGTGGCCTTTGCCAGTGAAACCCCCAATAGCAAAGTCATAAAAACGCGTCAGGACGTTGTGCTTTTGGTCAAACGAACGCACTGTATTACCACCTCTGACACCGTATATCCTTTTGCAAATCTGCGCTTTGGGGGGAGTCGTTATTTAGGGAGTGATGTAAACGACCACAAGCACATTTGGTCAAGTTTACCGCCAGCGACACAACGTGCTTATTTAGCTGAGCCCAAAAACAACATAAGGCGCTTAACGGATGGGCGATTGGCGCAAGATACGATTGAATTGATGACCATCACAGGTTTTGGAGACCAATGGGATAATACAGAAACCGGTGCATTGCCCTGGCAATCGCGTTATTTGGGCTATGGAAATGAAACACCACAATATATTCAAGCCGACACACTCGCATTTGGACCCGACCACCCACTTCAATCCGATAAATATAATCAAGATGTTGGACTGTTCGCCAATGCCGAGCGTACCGTGTTCGCCATTCCAGTGGCCATTGTGCAGCGTATGAATCGCGGTGTTTTTCACCCAGTGCATAATCCATTTGGCTGTGCGACCAGTCATGCAACATTAAACGCATTAACAAGCGCCCTTGGTACGTTTGTACATATTGAGGAACACTCTGGCACGCTAGAAAGTGGGCGCTCTGGTGCATTGCATCGCTATAAGTACCACGATGTAATTTATGCAGATCAAATACAAGATGTACGCTTAAACGTGGGTGATTCATGTGACTTTGATAAAGCCGTCCATAAAGCGGTTTCTGGCCAATTAAGAGGGAAAAGCCGGATGCCATATACACGCACTACGCAAATAAACAGTGTTTCGATAACAGGCAATGACCCAGAGCAACTATTAATTCGTGATGACTCATCGACAAGTAGTCTATTTAAGACCTATGGCACGCAAACGTTTAGCCAAGCACACCCCTTCTTTATTTGCACTGCGACAGGTAAAAATCTACGCGTGTGTACGATTGGCTCTGATTCAACGGGTGATTATTTTTATGTGCTTGCAAGCAGCACTGAAGGTTTAAGTGTGGGGCAAACCATTTGTTATCACGACTTTAGTACGTTAACCGCTGAATTTAACATTGTGCCGAGCATTGATGTTGTGACAACACCCGCCTCTCTTGCACAATCCTTCCCACATGGTATCGCAGGTTTATTGGCATGCAATACAACGGATGACTCTGTTAGGTTCAACCAAAAATGCCTCAGTGCGACTGCTTCAATCATCAATGAAGCAACGCTAAGTTCTGGGGCCCCAATCACGCAGTTAACCGTGGATGACATCAGCAATCAAATCAGCACAAGCACAAATGCATTGTTTTTATGCTGTTATGAAAGTCCTGCAGCAATGACGAAAATGGCTGATAACTTCGCAATAGAAAGCCACCGTGTGTACGTAGTGTCTAGCAGCACGCATGATGTGCATTATGGCAATCGGCTAATGACATCACTCACTAATCAGGTTGGGCTTGACCCAAACCGCTCAAATTACGCGGTTTATTCCATGGTCCAGACTATGGGTATTGATGCAAACTGGAAAACATCAAACATACAAGGACGCCAAATCGACCATAGTCCTATTAAGCTCGCACCACCTGCTAATGGTTATTTTGGTTTTAAAAGTGCGGTGTCACTCATTAAGAAAAATGGGTTATTCTATTTGCAGTTCAATGCCATTTCCCTCAAGTACAGTAGCAACAATTGGGGCGATAACAGCTTAATCTACTCAGTAAATGGGGGGACCAAGATAACCGACACCAATGGAAATGAAGTTGATGTTGTGTGTCATCATAGCCTCTTTCCTATTGGCGTTGGGTAAAAATGAGCTTATATGGGCAGAATTTGCAATAGAGACATTGATTTTATTCACGAAGAGGTTAGGTTTCAGCTATAGGGACGTTCGCTGTAGGAGTTATGCAGTATTATGCATAACTCAATACTTTTCAGGAGAATTTAGATGATTTCATCTTATCAAAGAGCATTTTAAAGTGCCTCGATCAAATATTGATTATAGTCATCTAGATAATTCATTAGCTCAGAACGATCTACTAGCTTTATGGCTGAGGCAGAAGCAAGTTCATTTGCCGAATGAGTAAAATATGAGTTAGTAACAACCATTGCATCGTCACAATTGTAAAAGGTTTTAGCTGATAATGCTTGTTGTACAGCCGAATTACCAACATTTCCAGAATAGTTTTTAGCTTGAATAACTACCTTCCTCCCAAACTTCTCCACAAACAGGTCCGCTCCTTGATCTCCTGTTTTTTTAGTTTCTGTTACGTCATAGCCTAGCGCAATGAAGAGTTTTGCTAGAAATTCCTCAAACTCAAAGCCATTCATCGCATCTAGTGAATGGACCGTCACGAAACTAGAAGAATCAAAGTTAGAAAGTTTTACATCTAACCTGCTAACCAAAATATCCTTAAATATATTTTCAGCTTTCTTAATCAACTTACTAAAAGTGTCGATTTCAACTAGCTGTTGGTTTCGATCTTTCTCTGCGCGATCATTAAAGTCTAGCTCTTTGTAAGAAACTTTACTTTCCCATAATGTATATAAAAACAGGCACATGTTATTCCTAAAATCGGTGCCAGTCTCTTCAATCCAAGAATACATCGTACTAGTTAAATCGGGTTTTAAGTGTCTTTCTATTTCTTTTTTGAAGCTTAGATATCGCGAGTGAAAAAGGGTTGTATCTAAGAGTTTATAAAGTAACTCTGGTTTCGTATTTAGTTCACTAAAACCTTTTCTAACTAGTACTTCTTGGAATAGTTCTACCTGTGAGTAAATCTTGTCACTAGACTGCTCACGTTCGCATTCGTTATTTAACTTATTCTCACTGAGCATTAGATAAGCAAAGTTACAAAAATACGGCTCTCGTAGCTGATTGTACTTTTTTAGAACCCTCTTAAGCAGATCATCAAGCCCCGCTTGCTCTTTTTTCTTCGCAAATAGGTCCTTAACGAAGCCTTTAGACTCATAGTGAAAATCGCTGTAAAATGAAGCGTTTAACGGTACTAATTCTTGAGGGCTTTCATCTTCATTCGCAGCGATACAGTGCCAGCATTGCGTATGAAATGTAGTTCTGCTACAACTTTGACATGAGTAAATCAATGGCATTCCTTTTTTAGTATAGATTTTGTTTTGAGTAGTGTAAAAGTATGGGTAATCTAATGCAAGAAAGCAGTATATAGATAATTAAACAAAGGGAGTCGAAAAGGAATTATTAGATAGGGCTTGTAAAATTGTACTAAGAGATCGCAAGCCTAAGGTTATCAAATGTTCATACTTATATTCTCAATCCTTCATATCTGAAGAGACACAGCAAATAATTAAATGTGTCCAATTTCATATGTCTTTTTATCCAGTTTCAAAACGCGCGTTACAACAACTCGATTCATATCTGGAGCAACCTCAATGGTTAGTGTAAGGGGTCGTTCATTTCTAGAATTAACCAAACTACGAAATTCAACTTTCGATTCCTCTGAAAGCCCCATAAATACTGGACCTCATAAATTTTCGAGCCAAAATCCCAAAAACCAAAAATACATTTGTTTTTAGACAAAACCCGCTCATTCCATATCATTCTGCGCTCATTCCTGCTCACAATACGTTTAGAATTAAACTAATAATCGCCATTTTTAAAAACGTTTAAACGCCCTTTAAACTGACTTTAAATACGCTTTAAACATCAACTTGTTTAACTGCGACAACTCGATTCATATCTGGGCCAATCTCAATGGTGATAAGAATTCCGTTTACCACATACAGCAAAACACTGTGGTTAAATGTGGATTCGGCTTGTGTTTGGATTAGCTTCATTAACTGTGTAGTTTGTTCAAACTCGATTAATTGAATCGCCGTTTTTATCATGGCTTCATCGATGACAACCAAAGTGCTTTTAGTTTGGGGCGCGATATCCAAAACGGTTTTAAATAAATTTGGATGCAAGTGCCCTAGCGTCAATTTTGTTCCAGACTCTGGTTTACCAAGTGACTGTTTAGCCGCAATCGTCGCAACTTGAGATTTAAAATAACTTTGTCCTTCATTAATGGTGTTATTAAAAATCGGTGTGGCAACTTTTCTAATTTGGTGATCGAGTTTCGCTAACATCTGGCCTGTTGCTTTGTCTGCACCCAACCATGCAAGACCTGGATTGTAATCCCAACCGAGATCAATGCCTGGCAATCGCTCCAGTTCTTCACCTGTTGTTGGGTCAACTTCGGTAAATGGTTTTTGATAATTCTTAAGCGCTGAATCTGGTGTAATTGTTAAACCCATACGTTTAATGTCGGCATTACTCAAGCTCACGACTTTACACCTGCAGTTCCAGCCATTGGGCGGATAATGCGTGTGCCAGAAATTATGTTCAATTGGTAAAAGTATGTAGTTCCACGCGCTATGTTGCGGTCTTACTCGCGAGTCACCTGCAGTTAAATATAAAAGATATGGCCTACGATGTTTTACTCGTTCTTGCTGTTGCCATCGGCCAGCTGCCCGCGCTGTATTTTTATTGTTTTGATAAATTACCTGCGTACGCCAACCACGTTTTCCATTGTAAGACCAACCATGTTTTGAAACCGCTTTATCAAAGCGCGCTCTGAAGTCAGTGATCGTCTCACCATTTTCATTCGCAGCAAGTACAGCTTTATATAAGTCGTTTAACAATTCCGCTTTGGTTGCTCCGGCAACGGTAAATGCGCGGGCATGTATGTGGCCAAGTAAGTCTTTGTAAGACTCCGTGGGTATTTGAACTTTTGATTTTAGATTTGAAATGGCCTCGTCGAACTTTACGAGTTGGCCATACTGGGAAGGGATATCGGACATATCAGAGTTTAGCTATATCTAGAGAGATTGCTTGATCAGCGCCCTGCTCATCTCGCTTATAAAACCGGATAAATCGACTGCTATCTATGGTGGTTACAGACTCGGCAATGATGTCCATCGCTTTTTGCCATTTACCGGATTCGTCTTGGATTTCTAACTTACGTAAACCCAAAATACGCTGCGGATTGATGGTACCTTGCTTGTCAGTAGAGAACACTTTATTGACGATGGCTTTGATGTTTTGATTGCCACCTTCGGTCCAATCACTGATGCATTTATCTATCATTTCTTTGGCGATTTGTAGCTCAGGACCCAGTTCAATTCGCTCCTGAATTTGTATTTTCACAGACAACGAATGGTCAAAAGAACGCAGTGTTAAATTGCCTTTTTTACCCCCTAAATTTACACCATGCTCTTGTGCTAGCAGCTCTAAAAAGTCGTCTGCTTCTTCCATTTGTTGGTGCTTAAAATCGGCAAGCTCCTGTTGCTGTTTTTCTGCAAGTTCAATGGCTTTTTTGACAAATTCGTCTTTTATCAGGTCAGTTTGCTTCACGTTCGCGAGTGCAACTAAATTGCCTTTACCATCTTTTAAAAAGCCTTCGGGTATCGCATTCATAGGTTAAATCTCCTGTTGATTTGCCTCATTCATTCCTTGTAAAACCTCCAATTCAAGGGCCTTTGTGGCGACTTCTGCTAAGGCTGAATTAGATATATTTGGGAACTCATTGAGGATGTTTTGTTTCAGTTCGTCGAGGTTGTTTGCTTGTTTTGCAAACTCAAAAATCTGCTTTATTTCGGCATCAGTTGCCTGGTCAAACTCGTCAAAAACAGAGATGTCAGCGCCCTGTTTATCACTCGAAAAGTCCTGTTTTGGTGCGCTGGCGATGCCTTGCCCATCGTCTGTTATTTCTAACAGTTCTTCGCCTTTTTGAGGTTTTGGAATGCCCAAAGTCTTGTAAACGTAGTCCTTGGAAACAGGCACCATTTTGGCTGATTCACGAATGACATTAACCGTTTCAAGGTTGATTTCTTTTTTGTCTCGCCAGACATATTTGGGCGGCTCGCCGCCATCAAAATTCACTCTATGGATGGTTTCGAGTAGTTGATTTCGATAGCCAGATACAAGTGCCCTATCAGCGCGTTGATTTTCACCCGCACGTTTAGCGTGTGTCTCACTGGCTGCACGGGCACCGGCTTTTTGCTCTGTAGCGAGCGTTTGAGAAGTCAGCGCTTTACTCATTTCTGAGTTACATAAATTGATTAGCTGCAACTGGACTGGCTCACCTGACATTTTGCTTTCGATAATGTCTAAACTCGAATCATCAGGTATGACGGCAATACCTTCTGTTATTAACTTCGCTAAGCCTTCCAGCAGCTCACCAATTTTATCGTCTTGTGTGCCTATGGGATATTTCCCAACGGGAAAAGGCACACCAAAGCGCTCACACAACTGTACAAAAAACTTAAAGCCACCGTGCTTAAACATCCAAGGCCAAAAGCAGCTACTTAAAAGCGCAATACCATATGGGTTTTTGGCCTCTGGCATATGCCTAACACATGTCCAGCGGTCTTCATTTATGGGTTCGCCTTCGGGGTTTTCGCGGGTTTTAACTAGGAGCTCGTGATCTGAATTAAAAGCAAAGCGCCCCGCTGGCCATTGCTCAATCGTACTAGGTATCCAGGCATTGTCGCTTTTCTCAAACTTGCCTAAATGCGTGACCGCAAAGCCATGTAAAATCGCGCTGTAGTTGTGCCAATCGATGTCCATCCACTGTGTATTTTTAGCAGGGTTTGCGGCCGTCAAACTTTTTGCATTCTCAAAGCTTTTCATGCTAGCGCTATCATCACCGCCTGGCACAAGTTCCGCATTAAATGCGAACATACCAGAGCGCAAACTGCGCAGTTCGCCAATTACATGAGCATCACGAGCAATCTCGTCATATATTAGCGAGCTTTTACCAGCCTTGCGCAGTATAGGATCTGGATTAGGTAGTTCACGCATCATGGCCCATAAAGCTGGGTCTGTTTTGCTCATGCTGAAGGCTTTTTGTAGTGCGCGATATCCTTTGTATGAAAGGTGGGGTTTAGACATGATAGCCCCCTATTGATTTGGTCACTTTTTTGCTTCTTACCTTGGGAATACCACCCGCGCCGGTGCTCGCAATCATCCATAACAATGTGAGTGCACAGCTTAAATCGTAATGGTGGTTGCTCTGTTTCTCGGGCCAGTTTTCTAACTCATCCATAAGTAATCGACTTCGACGGGTATGAAAAAGTATTTGAGCAGGTTCATTGATCACAAAAGGCTCTAAGCCCTCGATGCGTTCTTCCTGTGGCACGGTGGCCGTAATACCTCTAAGCGGTAGTGCTACGCCTTGGTCTAATGCGTCTTTGATGTAGGTTTGGCGCATAAAGTCAAAGGCGTTATTGTTTTCAAAGCCCCACACTAAACAGTTGTATTCAAGCTGCAGCTTAATCAAATCTTTCAAAAGGCGGCTTGGGCCGCGTACCTTGCGGCTTTCATATTCAAGGTGTAATTGACCTAACTCTTTGGCCCAAAAACCTACAAGCAAAGCACTTGGGTCGGCGCTGGCCGTTTTGCCCATGCTTGGGTCACATGCGCCATAGGGTGTCCATAGATTTAAGCGGTTAATCCAAGTCTCAAACCGATAAAAGATCTGCTCTTCGTCTGACTTGGCAATACCTTGCATCTCACGGTTAAACTCTCGTTTGTTTGAGGCTCGCATAGCCATCAAATCATACAAACTCCGCACACTCGGCCAACTGGTTTTTGCGCCTTTTGACATGCGCTTTTTGTTCTTAATCCAAAACTTAAAGCTTGGCTTTTCTTCTAGGGCGACCGCTTTTCCTTTACTCGCTGCTTGCTTCTCAAACTGTTTGTCTTTGTACAGCATTAGCTCTCGGCATTGCTCCCAAAGCTCCATATTTTCTGGTAGCTGCGAAATAGCTTTAAAGCGGTGCACTATATGACCTGCGGCGTGCTCAGCTCTGGATATTGGGTCGTCATTGTTTAGTACGGTGTTTACACCAAGAAACTTAACCCCTTTACCTGGCGGGCCTAGGTATTGCACCGCAGCTTCTAAAAATGTCCAGCGATTGTCCCTTTCGGTTGCTGATTTAGCCTCTTTATCGGTGATGATGTCATCAGACAAAAGTAACTTAGGACGGCTTGCACCGTGGAATGCGCCTCGAACGGATTGTTCAGACCCACGGCTTTCAAAACGCACACCTTGGAGGGTTGCAAACTCACCAATTTTCCAGAGTGGCGACTTGGCGCAGACTTCGGGAAAGTCCAACATAAGGTTGCCATTATTCAGTAGCTCAGTTTTAACCACTTCTAGTGTCTTGGCGGGCATCTTTGCTTCAGCACCAAATAGAATGACAAAGTCGATGTAAATATTGGGCTTTGTCAGGCCCAGTTCTTCGCATACGGCTTCATCCTGTAGTAGCGCTAAAACCGCTATATATACGGGCGCGATTTTTACAGCTAAAGTTGATTTACCTTCACCACGCGGGGCAACAAACCAATGCTTCCAATAGTTGTTTAAGTCTATGGCCTTGGGAAACCAGTCCATAAAATACTGCTGGAACTCACTAGGCTTTTGACCTTCATCTAGCCACATATGATGAGGAAAATATGTATAAACAAAGAACTCAAAATCACCGCCTAGTACACGTTGTCTTCGCTCTAAAATCGCTTCTGGGCTTGGGTCAATATCGCGTTGCTTAGCTTCAATATCTATTCGTAGCGCAGCCGTAATCTGCTCTAGTTCTTCTAAAAACTCTTTGTTGCTAATATCAGCCATTAGTCGTCCAACATGCTACTAAGTTGAGGACCAAACGCGGTTAATATCTCGACTAATTGCTGCGCGTAATCAGGGTGATATTTAGATACAAAGCTTGCGAGTTTCTTAAGCACATCGGCGGCAACAGCACGCTTTTCAATAGACTTATTACCGCCGCTGAGCTTCATGATTTTTGAATATGTATCACTGAGTTGATTAAGGGCTTTAATACGGCCATCAATTGATAGCCCTTCGTCTTGTTTGATTAGCTCAAAGGTGGCATTGGTTTGAATGGTAAACTCTTCAATAAAGTCTTGGGTAAATTCACCTGCAGGACCCGTTGCTTTGCGTGCAGCCGCACGGGCTAAATCCCAGTCATCACCCGCCGCTTTAGCATCACTTTTCCAGCGTCTCGCAGTGCTGTCTGCAACGGTGTGTTTAATCGCCGCAACCGATAAAGCTAAAAGCTCATTCACATAGCTGTGTCTAACCGCATTTTTTTTATCTTCTGGGTGTGCCATCAAGAGCCCCCGCCCAGTTTTAACGCTTCAGCAGCTATGGCTACGACTAACCCAGCGCCACCACCCATCGATGCAATTTTAATTCGGTTGTGTGTTACCTTGTCTTCGATTTTCTCAACACGTGTTTCGAGCTTATCAACGCGGGCATTGAGGTCTGTTTTTATCTGCCTGACTTCATTCAAAATAGATGTTTGGGTGGCTTGAATCTGGCCGATAGACTGAAACAGCTGATTCTCTTGTTCAGGCGTCATACCATTCCCCAGTCTTCATCTGCTCGGTTAACTGGTTAGCTCTCTCGCCTACTTGCACAGCCCAGCGGCTATCGAACATTTCAATAGCCGCTTTATCCCAATTACCTCGCTCTACAGCTGCTATGGTTTTTTTAAAAGCTAACAAGCCATGAATGCCAAGGTTAAAGGCCATGTTTATCAAAACAGCTTTGCGTGCAGGGTTACATTTTGAGGTATCTATATGCTTTTCGACTTGGGCAGTAAAATAAGCAATATCGTTATTAAGCAGGTAATGAATTTCTTCGTCAGTCAGGCCTCTATTTTCAAGGTTTCTGCCAACGCCTATCGACTGGTAGCCACCTGGGCAAACATACACTTTATGCTCGTATCCTTCATGGCCAATGAGTTGTTGTTTTAGTTTTTCCATGCCATTTCCACATGTGGTTGATCACATGGCTAGTCTGGCAAATTATGAGTGGATAATTAGGTGTAAAATGTTTTACGTGGCTTTGAGGTAAAGCCGATATATTAGGCTAAAGTAAAAATTTGGTAGCTGCAACCCTCGTTTTTTGAGAACGTTGCTTTACAGCTCCTTAACTAGCAACTTACCTCTGTAGTGATGGAAACGACCAAATGGTTCGTCTTTATATGTTTGCTAAAACACCACGACCATAAATTAATGACATGTAGCAAGGTGTTATTATTTATGTTAAAACTGGGCCAATTAGATAAACGACCCATTGGGTCGATATTAAATTGTTCGCTTCAAAGGAGGATATCGTGAATACATCTACAAAAGAGAAACCTACAGGGACTCCTCTTAATTGCCTACTTTTAGCTGGTGTTGGTGGCATGATTCCTACAATGTCTAGACTTGCGAGTACTTATGTTACAGATCCTATGACACCTCTTCCAGAACCCGGTCTGTTTTTTGGATTAGGACTCTTTTTTGTTATCGGTGTTATCTTAGCTTATGCATTTTCTGAAACAAATGTTAGACAAGCATTCATTATAGGAGTATGTGCTCCAGGAATAATCACAAATATAGTTGCGGGAGTGCAAGAGGCCAACACAAATGTGTCTTGGTTCAATGGGGTTCCATTTATTTCAAGTGCTTACGCTCAAGATTTAAAAGCCCCAAGAGAGACTGAATTTTTGGAACAAGAACCAGTTGAGCCATTGTTACGCCTCAAAAATAAAGTCGTTTCAGGATCTGAATGGGATGCGAAGACTACCTCGTACTCAGTCACTGCAATACTTGCGGACGGAAGCACAAAATCAATTGGGAGATTCCCTGCTAAATCGTTAACACAAGAGCTGCTTCTACCTATTAGCGCAGATAAATTATTGATTAGTGCTGGCAGAATTAGCCAGACAATTCCCCTTCCAACTGAGCCTTTTTCATCCATTGAGTTAAAAAGTGATCTTGTCTACTCAAATAAAAAAAATGATTTTCTCTGGGCGCTTGGGGCTAAAAGGGAAACGCAATTAAGCTCATTTCATGTTAATATTCATAACGTCAATTTTATTGATAATTCCTTATCAGTTAAGGGCATATTAGGACTTAAAGTAGCTATAAACCAAAATGTGCGAGGAGATATTTTGGAAGATATTAAAATTTCTCCAGACGGTCGGCTAGGAGATTTTATAGTTCGCTTAAAAGATGGTACTTTAAAATCGTTCTTACCTTCGAAAGTCAAAGTCGCAGATAGTATAGTGTACCTTGATGTTCGGAGTACTGAAGCCAACAATTCTAGTCAGTCGGGTTCGTAACATTGGCGCGCCTTTTTCTAACCTACTTCGTGGGCAAAAAGCCCGGCAGTGTTCCTCACCGCTGCTTGGGGCGGTATGTGCTTTAAGGAGCTACATTGAAGATTACGGAAATATTAGCAATTTACGCAGCCTGCCTTTCAACTCTCGTGTTTGTTTGGAACATTGCTAAAGCAACACCTAAATTTAAGGTTGATTTACTGCATGGGATAGAAGAAAAGGACGGAGAATATGTGGAAGGTATTTACGTCATAGTAAGGAATCATTCTTCTCACAAAATTCATTTAGCTGGCTTGGTCTTATTGTATCAATCTGAGAAGCAATCAATACTTAAAAAGTTACTTCATTTTATAAAATATAGAAATTGGTCCAATTCTTTAGGGTGGGTGCATTGCTATCCGTCATCGTACGGCGTTGAACACAATTTCCCTGTTGAGTTAGAGGCTTTTCAGTCGCACGAGTTGTTTATACCTAACAGTGTCGTTGATGAGGTTCTTGAAAAAGGTATTAATCGAAAAATTAAAGCCAAGGCTCAAGACCAACTATGGAGAAATAAATACTCTAAAGCACTAGAGTACTAAGCAGCACACAACAAACAAATCAGCGCGGACTAATAACGCTTGGCTTGGTTCGCTGCGCTAGCAATTATAGCAAAGCTTTATTAGCCCATAAAATGCTGGAATCTGCTTTCGAACATTTTCGCCTTCACGAAAATAAAATCTGATAAGCCATACTCAAGAATCAATAAAACCAGCCCCCACACCTAACAACGAAGGCTGATCACAAACCTACAACTTCAACTCCATCTGCTTGTGCGCATCGCCAACTAAAATCGGTGCGCCCTCGGCTTCGGAGGTCACTATTAAGTTGATCATTTGTCTGGTCAACTTATAGCGTCTTACTAAATTTTGGACTGAAGCGCCCTGCTTAAACTCCTGTCTTATCTTAATGTTTCGTAGCTGGATTAAAATCTTGTCCAACTTTGGTATTTGGTAAGTACTACCCGCATGGTTAGATAACGCCCTTGCCATATCAACGCTAAACCGCTTACAAAACTCGTGATTAGGCGTTGGCGTATCGGGAATAAAAAACAAGTTGCCCTGCTCTTCACTTAAGGCTTTTACTGCATCATCCAACCCCTATCGATTGGTAGCAACCCGGGCAAACATACACTTTATGCTCGTATCCTTCATGGTTAATGAGTTGTTGTTTTAGTTTTTCCATGCCATTTCCACATGTGGTTGATCACATGGCTAGTCTGGCAAATTGGGAGTGGGAAGTTAGGTGTAAAATGTTTTACGGTGCTTTGAAGTAAAGCCGATGTATTAGGCTAAATTAAAAATTTGGCAGCCGCAACCCTCGTTTTAGCTCCTTAACTAGCAACTTGCCCCTGTAGTCATGGAAACGATCCAATAGGTCGTAATTATATATTTGGTAAAACAACAGAACCATAAAATTATGATATGTAGCAACATGTTATTATTTATGTTAAAACTGGGCTAATCAGATAAACGACCCATTGGGTCGATATTAAATTGTTAGGTGTTTCGAGGGTTTTGATAGTGCTGCCAACCTATGAAAAAGATCATTATCAATTGGATAATGGAGAAGAGTTAAATAAGGAATACACGAGCACATTCTGGATTCCTGAAAAAGAAGTCAGGGAATCTCTTAAAGTAGGCTATTTGGTAAAGCTAATTTTCAGAATGGAAGAGACTATAGGTTCTGATGAAGTCTCGGTTGAGCGCATGTGGGTACAAATCACAGACGTATATCCTAATTACTATCAAGGCAAATTAGATAATGATCCTACTGGCAGCGATTGTGTGCATTGCGGACAACTTGTCACTTTTCAAGCTTGCCATGTAATAGATATTTTTGAAGAAAACACCTAACAAGCAATTCAACTGGGATAAAAAGCTTGCGGGCTACTCGCTTCGCTCAATTTTAGCCCACAATTTTTACCCATTAATCGAGCGTTAAGTGTATTTTAGGCATGGATGTAGCCACTTTTAAAAATGTATCGTTTGCACTATTTACTTTTTTCCCTATAATTATGGTTTCTTTCATAACCTGTTTATTTGGTTTTTTGCATTCCAAACTAGTTAAAAAAAATATTAATTTCTTACTTATTATAAAATTGGGATTTAAAGCGACTTTTTTTCAATTTTTATTGTTAGCAATTACTACGTTAGTTTTATATCTTTTTTACTTAAATGGCTCTATTAATTTCATCCCTTTAATATTACTTTTACCTTTATCTACAATTATTTCTATTGTATTGTTTTTTATATTTTTATTTAAAAGGACTGGTGGTTTATACACCTAACAAGTTGCTTAAGACGGGACTGCTAACAGCTTGCTCGGTTCCGCTTGCCTACACAATTTTAGCAGCCGCTTAGTGGGGCGTTAAGAACTACCGCTACTGGTACACTGCCCCTTCCTCTCTAACGCGTTTATGTCCAAGAATGAGTTAGGGCGGGAGTTTGTTTTCGAACATTTTTGCCTTCGCGAAAATAAAATCTGATAAGCCATACTCAAGTAAGAATCAATGAAAGCAGTCCTCACACCAAACAACGAAGGATGAATTTAATTTTACAACTTCAACTCCATCTTTTTAATCGGTGCGGCATCTAAGTTGATCATTTGTCTGGTCAATTTAAAGCGTCTTACTAAATTTTGGATTGAAGCGCCCTGCATTTCCCTAGTTTCATCCCATTACTAAACGCGGCCAGAGGCTTCCATAGCCAAAGGGAAGCCGATGAACACGCACACCAAGAACGATTGATGCAGGCGCGCACCCGTAATTCCGGTGCCATGCAACAACATTTAATGCAATTTGCAAACTGGGAGACGAAAAATGCCCGAGAAAAGACCTCTGCAGTAATTGGCCTTGGCGCGGCAGGCTTTAAAGCCATGGCAGGACAAAGTAAAACCGCATTTAAACTCTACAAAGCCTTTGCAATAACCCAAGCCTTAATCAAAACCTATGAATCGGCAACCGGATCGTTTGCGGCATTGGCACCTATTCCAATCGTCGGTCCAGCCCTTGGAGCAGCCGCTGCCGCTGCGGCCATTGCCATGGGTATGCAACAAGTTCGGATGATTAAATCACAACAACCCGCTGGTATTGCACACGGCGGCCTAGACTACGTGCACTTACGTACTACAGCGCGGCGAACGAGTCCTTTCACCAAAACAAAGCGTCGAAATCAGCCATATGGCCAGACACTACAACGCAGGCAACCGCCAAGCAGAAGGTCAAAATGTGGTGTTTAATATTACCAATCAGATCACAGTAGAAGGTGCAACAAACGCCGAGCAAGGTAATGTGATTGGTGCAAACATTGCTCGGCAGATTGAAGCTGTTGTTGTTGAGAGTATTAGCTCTCGTGGGGCTGTGTTTAGGGCGATCAGAGGTGTGAGTTAGATTGGTTTTCTTCCGGTTCGATGACTTCTTATGGCTATTGTAAACTGCTACTTATTAATCCAAATAATACTGAAACTATAACTGCTCCTATTGCTAGCCAAACAGCATACATAGAAAACTCAGTTTGAATTGCTGACAACAAATCTCTTATTTCATTAATTGTTCGATCAACTTCTTTATTCAACAGCTCTACTTTATTGCATACTTCATCCACTGAAAAAGAGAACAGGGGTTTCGACGGCTCACTATTAAGGTTTTTTATTTCATTATTATCCAGTTCAGCATGAAAGAAGTTACTACACCAGTAAGATTGCATCCATTCGCTATCAGGTTCTTCTTCAAACCAAATTTGCTTGGGAGCATTTCTTGTTGCTGAATTATTTTTTACTATTTTTTGCAGTGTCTCAGAAAGAAGATTGTATTTTGATATTTTCTTTTTGATACTGTACATCTTTCTTATTTGAGGTTTTGATTTGTTCCAAGAGTTATATTTTGGTACAAATTTCAGGAATGACTTTGTAATATCATACATTGTATCTGATGCACATGAAGATGCTTGCTCAATTTTACTTCTCAAATGGTCTATATGGTTTGAGAACCTTTCATACTCTCTAATGTAAAATAAGTGGTGGCTATTCATTTCAAGAATAGCCTTTTCATCTCCTATAAAAAGGTCATATTCCTTACCAACTTTTGAGTACTTTAAAGCTGTAAGGGTTACAATATTCTCATCATTAACAGACAAATGTAATTGAGCTTGTCCCTTATTAGTAATGCCCAGCATTTCCCAGTCACCTACGTAACAAGTGTAAAAGCTATACATTGAATATGTCATTTCAGGTAAATTTGGAAGTACTTCTCTAAGCGAAGACTCAAGATCACGCACAACATTGTCTTCTCTGTTTGGGTATCCGGCAAGTTTGTTTATGTCGTTGAGTTTGAATTTATCTTGCTTTATCTCTGTTTTTATACGGTATGATAAACCATCAAAAAATATTTCTTGTCCATTTTTGTGTTTTGCAAATATTTGATAAGGCAAGCCTAATGATGATGACTTATGCAGTATCTCGACATGAGTAAAGCAAGAATTCCTAATCATACTCTCTCTTAAGGGGTTTAGTACTTCTTGAGTCGAGCGATATAAATTGGTTGTTCTATTGAATAAATTAATATTTTTACTGTAGCTTTCCTCAACTTTTAGAAGCTCGATTGTTTCTTCTATAGACTCTTTTCTGCTAATTAAAGAGTCTTGAAAAGAACCAACATGGTGTAAGTTCAATTTCTCAATGACTTTTTCGTCACTTTCCATATGTACTCTTCCTTACAGTGTAAGATAAGCCCCTCCAGAGGGCATTAAGTTCACTATATTGAGTACAAAGGGTCTTTTATTAAATGACATGTTTATTGCGTACACTATATTGCCAATTGCTCGAAATTCAAATAATGCCATTACATATATCCTCATAAATCGATAGTTAACTTCCGAGAACTTATAATTTTATTGCACAAACGTTAGGAGCTCTTGTTAAGTTACTAGAATCTGATACTTAGTTTTTGACATTTTTGCTCTAACTAGTTCTATTTTCAAACCAGTTTTGTTGATCAATCTGTAAAGTTCGAGAAAATCTTTTTCTGGCATATTAACCCCAGCTATAACTCTGGATATTAGTTGTTGGTCAAACCGGTGAATTCCTGGACCTTTCTTCATGGACAATACTCGATATTCAGCTTCGTAAGCCCATTCAAGTGATTTCTTCAAAAATACATCTTTTACTGTATCGAAATCTCTTGCTCCGGCAATAATTTTCGGCATATAGTCAGTGTACTCAATATCCCAACCAAAAAGTTTCTCCTCAATATTGGCCATATTGATATTATTAGACGCATCATTGACATTGAACTCTATAGCAACCCCTTTATGGTTATCTGCGTAATGCGACCACATCAAAATATTGTCAGGCTTCTTAGTAAGACAACAAATTCCGACATTTTCGATAACGCTATTGTGGAATTCACCGCTTTCCAAAGAGCGCCTTATGCTGTGTTCCATTTGTTTTTTCTTAGCTAACCTCTGTGCAGGAGTAAGCTTTAGACGTCTGCCGGCTTCCTTAAGTAAATCGGGGCGAGACTTTAAATACTCCATAGACTTCTCAATGTCGTATACTAATTTACAATCAAAGGGGTCGTTAAATTCTGAATGGTGGCTAAACTTCATAGTGCCGTCGGTCAAAATGCACTTCGAACCATCGGTGAGTGGTAAGTACTTATAAACTTTCACAAATAATCCTCAACTGAATTTCTTATACATTTCAAAGACTTTTGAAGCTCAGTTTAGAGAGCTTACCTTGCTTTCCTAAAGCAAACACCGACTTAATATGCCTCATTTCAATTGGGCATAGACTAATAGCCTCAAGATCCAATATATATTGGCGATATGACTCTAACTTTCTCTTTTTAGTTAGGGCTTCTTCAGGGGAAAGAAAGTTGCCAGATAAAGCTAAAGTATCCACTTCAAACCAAATGGTTGTGGGAGCTTTTAGATTCATTGGTTTAAAGTAGCTAAGCGGATGTTTCTTTAACGCTTTCTCTTGACGAAGGTCAAATAGGCTTATTCCATTGATGCTTCGCGCAAACGGGTGAACGCTCTCGCAACTGCCGCCCCAGCGCTCTGATTCTGGTATATCAGGGTTAGCAATAATGCTCCCATGAGCTATTATTTTTTTCGCGTTTTCAAGACTTGTGACATGCCAAACCTTTCTCTCTAATTCCTTTGGGAGAATATTTGTCATCGAAGGTAATTTCCTTTTAAATATTGGAAGTAGAAGTAAGAGTTAAATTGACCTTTCGAACTACTAAAAATTAATATTTATGTAAATTTAATCTAAACAAAAACTCTACACAAGCAGTTCTTGTAAAACATTTACCACCTAAACTCTCGCTCCTAATTTTTTAAACTCGCTCACACAGTAAAGCAAAGAGCGATAAAAAATATGGAGCACCTTCCCCTACCTAAGCCCCCAAAACGTTGCATTTTTCGGCTGGTTCCCAATAGTCATTTGCACGTGAGTAAAACCAATAGTGCCTCTGAGGTGTATGACCTTGAGGGGGCGTATTGGGAGTTTGAGATTGAGCTTGCCAATGTTTTAGAGGCCGATGCCTTGGCACTGGATGCGTTCTTGGCCAAGTGCCGCGGTTCAGTTGGCAAGTTCTTGTGTTTTGATTATCGGTTTTTACAGGATGAGTTAGATAGTTTTGCCCGTGTTGTAGAGCCTTATCAAGATGGCAATGTGTTGAATGTGTCTGGTTTGCCTGTGAACGGGGTGTATGCCAAAGCCGGTAACCGTATTCAGATTGGTGTGGGTGAAAACGCGGAGCTTAAAGTGTTAACTGCGTATGTGGTTGTGGATAGTCATGGGGCGTGTACGCTTGAGTTTGAATCGCCCATGCGCAGTAATACCCCTGTTTATTTTAAGCGCCCAGCTGGCGTGTTTCGTTTATTAGATAACAAGCAAGGCTTAGCAGAGGCCCAGGTTAAAAACGGCTTTGTGACGGTTTGGAAAATCAAAGGTCGGGAGGCGTTTTAATGGAAGCGTTAAATCGAGCTTTGGTGGCTGAGCTTGCCCAGTGTCGCCCCCGTTATTTTGTGTGCTTGGCGTTTAAAAGTGGCGATGTGTTATTGCATACCGGTGTTGGTGAGCGGCGCTTTTTAGGTCGTACTTGGTTTGGTCTTGGCATGCTTGGTCGCATTGGGGAAATTCCTGCCAATGATAAAAACGATGCAGCGTGCATTCGTTTATCTTTGCACACCCAAAGTGATGCGATTTTGGGTGAGGTGGCCGAAATCGACCTATTATGAGTTGGTAATCAGCACTGTACGTCTTACTATTAATCAAATAGCCTAGCTCGTTACGAAATTTAAACATAAGCTTGCTACTGCCCAGTTTAACCGCTGCTAGTTAACTTTTTGTTTTATCCAATGTGTGGCAACATCTAGTGGCTCGGTTTTATTAGTATTGTGTCCTAGCGATGGAAACAGGACATATTCAAATGGTTTACCCGTGGCCTTGAGCACATTAAGTTCCTCCATACACATTTTGACTGGAACCTGTATATCTTTTTCTCCAAAAAGCCAAAGCCCTGGTATCGATAGGTCATTCAAAAAATCTTTTGGATCTGTGGCTTTAAACTGGTATCTATCTGGATCATTTTTAGTATGCTCAAGCGCATCCTTATCCGTATGATTTTCCCAAAAATCTTCTCTACCATTGGTATAGAATTGAAATCTAAGTTGCTCTAAAGTGGTGATTGTAGGGCTACTAAATAGCACCATAAATTCTACTAATGGATTTTCGACTGCGGCGATTGGAATAATCCAGCCAGCTTGGCTCGCGCCAACAAGGCCAATAGACAACTCTTTGTTATTTTGATGAATAACATTTATTGCTGCACTTGCGTCTTTTGCTAAGAGCGTTAAATTATCAATACTGATATTATTGGTCCCAACCTGAGGCCCAACATAAACACCACCCGACTCCCCAACTCCACGCTTGTCATACGTCAAAACCAATAAATCATTCTTAGCTAGTAACTCTGCTAACTCCGTCATACGTGGTACCGGATCAGAGCCATGCACTAACACTACTGCAGCTTGCGGATATTTTGGTATAAATATGTTCCCTGATAATTTTACGCCTTCGCTTTCAAAAACAATATCTTTGACCAAGATTGAATCTTCCGCACGGAGTTTTTCTTGATTTGATGTACGACTCAGGTGCTCATTGTTTGTCACACAACCTGTCGTAAAAAATAGTAAAACGATTAAACTGCTTATTAACTTCATATCTAAACAACTCCTTGGTTTCTTAATTCTAAGAAGACCGTAGAAAAAGTATGCTTTCTGTTCAGACACACACTCACAGCATCAACAGGTAATTGCAATTATTTATCTACTAAAAATTTAACAGTGAGCGATTGATGCGCTTATCTACTAGCGGCCATCTTATTTTTTGTTTTTAAATTAGTATCAAATTACCCCAACTATTTCTAGGCAGGTTCTATTTCAATGTGTAACAACATGTCTTAATCAAGAAATAATCGACCCTCTTTAGTTGCTCGTTGTTTATTTGTATGCTCTTCCACTGCCTTCAGAAGAACAACAAAATGCGAATTAAAAAAGATAAACTTCCTTGTATTGCAGCTTAACTTAAGCGTGTTAGGAGCACTCAGATTAATTGGGATCGAAACACAAAAGCCACAGAGCTTGAAAGCTGCAGTGGGACTTTGTAATTCGTTTTTTGCGTGATTTATCTAACGTTAAACAATTTATCGATAATCAGAAATGACGAGTTTTTGAAAACAGTAGAAGGTGGTTTAATCAAATTGGCTTCGCAAGGTGAATTTTACGTAATTGTCCATGACTATTTGTTATAGGGAATGGTGGTAAAACCGCCCCACCACTACGAATACGGAACCTTCTATAGAAACTGGCTTCAGTCGAGGTTAGTAAGTTGTTTACTTGCTATGTACGCTTGTTTTGCCATCGTTTTTACCGACGAAGTTAATAGCGAAACCTTTGCCATTGTCGCCTGAAACAAAAACAGTCATATTTTTATCTTTAGTTAATTGATAACGAAGCTTCTTGGGAAAGTCATGTTGTGGGTTTTCAAATATTGCAGAGTCAGCTGTACAACTCGTTAATTTAAAAGCGATAGGCAGATTGTTACTGGCTACTTTCGCAAGGTAAAATACCTCTCCTGCCATTTCAACTAATCGTAAAGACTCAGAACTGACAATTTTCTTTTTTTCGATTGAATAAGTGGAACCTAAGCCTTCAAAGGTTGCGTCGCTTATTTGCTGCCATGATTCATTAAATCGATGTTTGTCGTTACTTGAATTCCAATTACCAGCAAGCCAAGCTAATGATTTGACCGTATTACAAGTCTTCGCTTGCAAGCTTGATTGAAAAACTAAACATAGTAAAACCCAAAGTATTACTCTTAGCATTGTCCACAGCTCCATTGTTTGGCTATAGTCGCGATTAGTTTACTACATAAGCTTGTTAAGTATTATTACCACTGTGCACGTTGTTCTAAAATTTTTGTGATGGATTTTGCAATTTCCCACCGTGGCGTATTGCTCGAATTTGTAAGCACTATTAACGCATTTTTACTATCAGGGTAAGTTAGAACAAGTGACTTGTAACCTCTAATACTTCCAGGGTGCCTCGCAATATTATCGTTTGAGTTTTTATATACTTGCCACCCCAGCCCCATATGTATTTCTCCCCAAGAAGTTTTGACTTGAGGCTGTAACATATCTTCGTATGTTTGCTTTTTCAAAAGAGACTCGTCGTTGGCAAGTGTGAGTGCAAGCCACTGGCTAAGATCGTTTACATTTGAAATTAGGCCTTCACTAGGGTTGAACGATACATCATAAGGCCGCTGATGCGACTTATCTATTATTTTACCTTTGTACGTCGGTTTTGATTCTGGGTAGTAAGCATGTTCGCCATTAAAGTAACCACTTTTAGTCATTCGGGCAGGTGTCAGAATATGGGTGTATAAGTAATCTTCGTAGCTCATTCCAGAAACAGAACTTATGATAGCTCCCAAAATATTGTAATTGGTGTCACTGTATTCAAAGTCATAATTATCAGAACTTTTAGAAGCAGATTTTTCTACTACTTTTAAGTATGCATTTAGTGTTCGTTGCTTTTCATGACTGACCGGTTTAACTGTGTCACTTAACCCTGAGGTATGAGTCAGTAACTGTTTAACAGTAATACTGCTCCCTGTAAAACTTGGTAAATACCGCGCTACTTTTTCGTTCAAGTCTATCTTATTTTTTTCAACGAGCTGCATAATAGCTTGAGCGGTGAACAACTTAGAAATTGAAGCTATACGAAATAATGATTTTGGCCCAGTGCGTTTCTTCATCTCTTCGTCTACGAAGCCAAAGCCTTTGATAAATGTGACTTTGCCGGATGTGATGATGGCCACAGACATAGCTGGTATAGCATTTTGGACACGAATACTTTCAAGCTTAGTCGTCAGCTCTTCATCCGTATTCATTTTATTCGCTTGTGCACTACAAGGTATGGATAACAAAACAGATAAAAATAACCTATACATCTGACAACCTTTTGAAGCTTATTAGTTTTATCTATCCAACTCTGTGAACGAAAAGCGACAAAGTTGGCTACATTTCATACTCTTCATACTCACATGAAAAAAGCCTCGTGTAAACATGAGCTTAAAGTGAAAAAGTAAGTAAACTATGAAAGCTGACTCTCACTTGTGTATCAGCAAGTAATCTAGAGCGAATATGCTCAAGCTGTATGAGAAAAACTAAACTTACGTTAACCCGTCTCCCTTCGGCCTTATTTCCCACGTTCAATCATCGATGTATAACACAAGTTAACGTATTGATTAGCTTATAATCTTATATTTCAATAAATACCTTTATAATTATAAGCTAGCCAATATGCGCTGAGTCGGCGTAGCACGATGTGACTGTATGAAAAGAGTGCTTAAAAGCTATTTCTAATTTAGTGAAGGCTCTTAATGCCAAACCGATACAGGAAAAGACAACCTCATAAATTTGCGCGATACGCTATCTAATTTGACCACAAACTCCTTAATTTCTTCTGGTGACCAGCCATCTGGATGTAGCCAATTTTCTTGTTCCAATGCACATAAAATAGCGAGATCTTTGTCTATAAATCCGATTGGCGCTGCGACTAACCCCCATAGCATGACTAATCTGCCTTCCGCTTCTTCACTTCTAGGACTATTTGCTTCAAGTGATCTAAAATACTTTTTGGTTTCCATTAAAGCCTTTGATACTTCAATGATGATAGTATCCCTAATGTAATGATTTTCCATGGGTATTGAGTGCAACTTATAAGCGACATCATTTAACTTTGAAATGAGCGCGTTATGCGAGCCGACATACTCTTTCTCAAATAATTCGATATGTGCATCTTTGGCGACGACTGTTAAAGGTTTAAGTGCCATCTGCGGTCCCTCCCAAAATCAAACTGGTTAATTGTTAAACATGCATCAATAGGTTTAGCAATTAACCCTGGAAATTTGCAAGTATCTCCCTTGATATTTCCTGCTTTATTTGAAAACACAGATATTAAAAACCTTCTTTACTCAACGCTTACTTTATGCTGCTCTGAGGGAAACTGAGGATGCTGTTCGATGTGCTTAAAACCTTTACACTTTCCAAGCAATAGCATAGGTATATGCGTAATACGTAGATAGTTCCCTTTATTTATGTCGCCACTTGATTTACGATGCTCGCCTTCAAGTGAAGCAACAAATCACAGCGGCAGCTTAATGTTGCTTTCCACATCACATACCATGACAAACATATTATGTATAAGGGTCAAACAATGACACCTGAGATGATGACAGATATAACAATCACCATTGTGATATTTTTAGTTTCAATCGCAATGGTTTTTAAAGGTAAGATTTTAAGAGAAACCAAGCAAGGCACATCTGATTCGAGTATAGAAAAGACTCAGAATAGAGGTACGTTGTTTTTAATTTGCGGATCTGTTGTGGCAATCATACAAATTATTAAGTTAGGCTCCTTTTTGCTTTAGTGTATCTTCAACAAAGGCGCTGCTCTATTCGGAAATTAAAGAAAAGCAGCAATGCTAGTTTTATTATTATGCCTCTAAGCTAACGTAAACATACCTTCGATGTACAAAGTTAAACCATATTGTGGCCAACTTTGTACATTTTTACCTAGATTTAGTGGACCTAAAACTTCCATTGTGTGGTCAGCCTTACTGCGCCTTTGTTAGTTGATTCTATATTTTTTCACAACTACAAACTAAGCATTGAAACTCGCCATGTCTGTATAAATTATAGTGCTTACTGCTTTATTTTATGCAAAATACGTTTGGCAGTTTTATTTTTAATAATAAAAAATACTTGTGCACCGCATAGGACCAAAAAGGAAGCGCCAAGGTGTAAGCCATCTTCTGCACTACAGGTCGAGAACAAGCACTTGCTCATTACGAACACGCCCATTGCAAACATAAAAATCCAAGTCGCTTTTATACTCATACGCCATCTAAAAATTTCATTTTCGAGAAGTTGTATATGTGCATCAAGAGAGGTCGCTATTTGTTCGCTTTTAAGGTGTTTTAGACTGCTCAAACGGCTTTTATTCATTAATACAAATAACGTAACCCCCCACACTGTCGCGAACCCTACCCAAGCCAATTTAATCACTGGCATTTTTTCGATAAAAGAAAATACAAAAAAGCAGCTCACCGCCAAAACAGCCAAAAACTCAATCGCTATATTAACCTTCAACACTATACTATGCCTTTTATGACGCTTTATTAATTGATCCATGTGCGGTAAAGACTTCTGCTCTGCTGATTGCCAAAGTGACGACAGCTGCTCAAATTCGTTGTTATCCATTAATTAATCCCCGCTAATAATTTGGTGAGCTGTTCTTTTGCGCGATGTAACCTGATCCCAACATTAGCGTCACTGATCCCCAATACTTCGCTAATCTCAACATTATTTAAATCTTCAAGCTTTAGGAGCATAACTTGCCTTAAGCTCAGTGGTAATTTATTGACAGCACTGCAAAGTTGCTTTTGCCTTTGAGCACTTAAAGCATCCGTTTCAGGTGAAGTGTGCTCACATATAATTGTTTCATCCAATTCATCTTCTGAAATTTTGCTATTACGCCTGATATGATCGATTGCTGTATTGTGAATCACTCTATACACATAAGTATTCATCGAGCACTGCCCTTTATAGCTTTCTAATGAACGCCAAACAGACAGCGCCATTTCTTGGGCGAGCTCATCGGATAAAGCAGGTCTATTTTCATATCCTGAAGCAGCTCTGCTTATCTGCGGCCAATACTGCGCAATGATATTTTCTTTTTCTGAGTCCTTGGTAAAAGTGACCAACGATACAAGCCTCCAAAATCTTTTTCCTATTAGTCGTCGCAGCTATGGATCTATTACATAAATTTTTAAATTATTTCTTATTGAATTTTAGTAAGTTTTAAAAAAACCATCATAAAGCTAAAAAATATGTAATGAAGTTTCTCCTTCATCGACTAACCAGATCAAGCAAATTAAATTTGAAACTCTCATAGGAGAAGCTGATGTGGATATTAAACCAAACTAAAAACCTAAACAAAAAGCGTTTTCTTCGAACCATCTGGTCACTCGTTGTAACAAGCTGGGTAGTCATGTTTACCGTCCTCTTCGTAACACAAGAGAAAAGCATTCAATTGGCTGCTGTGACTGTTACAGCCATTGCAACTGAAGGAGCAATATGGTGCACAGCAGCTTTAATGGGTGTTGCGGTAGTAGAGAGTAGAAAGGCCATTATGCGCGCAGTTGTCCATAAACTAACTGGCAAAAAGCCATTTTGAAATTAAAGACTGTTTAAGGTGTAAGTATGAATATTGAAACATTAAATAAAAAATTAAATGAAAAAACATTACTACTAGCATGGCTTCTCACCCTTGCATGTTGGGTAAATACCGCGTTTGTTATGATGTATTCTCCTTTTACTGTACTTGAGGTCAGCGCACTAATATTTGCGGTCACAATAACTCAGGGAACGCTATACTTAACCAAGCAACTTGGAAAGAGAAATCAGATGATTGGCTCAATCTATAAATGTCTTTTCGAATGTCAATAAGCTCATTAAAGATATCTGCCATGACAGCCCCGCTGGGGCTTCTTTTGCATTAGTATCACATTTTAAATGTAGGCCAAAATTATATGTAAATGCATAAATTAACACTACCATTAACCTTTAACTTGTATAACTAAAAGAGAAGATTAAGTAGTTAAAACTTCGGTTTAAGAATGTTATTTTGTAAAATCCGGACCTGTTCATCTATATAATACATAGAATAAAACTTATAAATATATAATTTAAAAAACGCTAGGAAAGAAATTATATAAATACTATGAAGGCGAATAACAGTAGTTAAACGCCTTTAAGGTAAGATTTAACTGATTTGAAAATAAAAGATAATGTTTTTAAGGCAATTAAATTATGTCAACAGGTCCATGGTCATCACAGTGGTCACCGTGTTGATGGTGCAATCTACCATCAACAATATAGTCAACGTGATCGCCATGCTGGATTGCCTCGTGGCCGCAATTGGGGCCATGTTTGTGTCCATTAGTTTGATGTGCGTGATTACACTCATCTGGATTCACAGAACTAACTTCGATTACATGCTCATCGCAGTGATCGCCATGCGGGTGATGTAACTTTCCATCAACAAGATAATCAACGTGGTCCCCATGGCGTACAGCTGTATGACCACAAGTAGGTCCATGAGCATGATCTGTATGTTTATGTGATTGTGAGCAAGACATTATATATTTTCCTTCTGAGATAGGATGCCTATATAAATCTAGTGCAATCGTTTAGCATTTCAAACCTAATACTCCTATTCTGCTTAACCAATACACGCCGATATCATGTAAAGCTAAATTTACCTTGTTAAAAGTGCAATTAGCTTTACGTGTTGTTTAAAATCCAGTCAATCGCTATAGTTTTACGTGATTAACTCACAATCAGGAGAAACTCTATGAAGGAAATTATATTGGCATTGTCACTCGGTATTTCGTGCTCTGCAATTGCGACCGAACATAAAGCTCACGGCCAGCATGAACACGCGCACAATTACAACTGTGGACACGCCGCGGAATGGCATAAAGACCATTTTGATTATAATCATAACGGTCATGATCATCACAGTCATGCAGGTGAGACACACGAAGCAAAAGTTAAAACACACAAAAAACATAAACATGGCCATGGTTTAGATTGTGGTCATAAAAGCCGTGTCGAACATGGGAGAGTTGAATATAACCATGACGGCCACTGGCATCACCAACATGGAGATCACTTTCATGAAAACCATGGTTAGTAGCTAATTTAGCTTGTTATGGCCTAACTTTTTGTTAGGCTATTTTGGTATCTTTTTGATTTATTCGCCATTTAACATAATTAAAAACCAGAAATCAAACGGTGTGTTAATTAGGCTCAAAATTCTATTAAAAAGAATGATGTTTAGAAAAATCCCGAGGTTATTACTTTCATTCATTCTACAAATGAGAATCGAAATAGGGTTTGAATAAATAACGCACAAAACTAGCAATCAGATATTGCTTTGATTACTTTTTCTTCATCTACTTTTTCTCTAAACTGACTAAGTAACTTTTCAAGCTTAGGCGTTATAACATTTTTACAAAACGGCCGGTTTGGCTCAATGTAAAAGTAGTTTTGATAATGCTCTTTTGAAGCTTTGAATTCGTTAAACATGAGAGCTTGCGTTATAACCGGGTTACTAAACCCCTGCCCTAGTAACTTTAAGCTCTCAATTGCTGACTGCTGTTGATGTTGGTCAAAGCAATATACAGCACTGCGATACTTGTCCCTGCGGCTGTGATTTGATGTTGAACTGTGTGTATGAAGGTGTATTTCGATGAGATCGTAAAGCGCAATTATGTCATCATCAAACTCAATAATAATACCTTCTGAGAACCAATCTTGTTCTCCGAAACTGTTGACCCAACCCTGAATGACCTTAGAAACTCCATTTAAAGAGTTAAAAATGGCTTCTGTACACCAGTAACAACTTCCACCTAATCCAACTTTTGTGATCACAACCCTCCCCCCAAACAATAACATCGTGTCGTTTCTATTCATTTGAAATTATCAAATCCTCTTATTTTGGTAAACACTATGATGCGCGCAGCGTATTAAAGGTTTTGTTCCCAGTTCTGCTTTAGAGTATTAATAGATATTTGTTTTATAATTGGGCTTACCTGTGACAGATAGAAAGTTATTTTTTCATCTTCTATACTGGCATACTACTCAACGACGATGAACTATATCGTAAAGCTCTAGTCATATCTTGTTGAGATAAAAAGAAAAATGATTGAGGTAAACATGACCAAATCCATATTGATTATCGAAGACGATAAAGAAATGGCCGACCTAACTTCGATGCTATTAGAGTCTGAAGGGTATCAGTGTCAGATTTGTTCAGATGGGAGTGCAGCAGTTGAGACAGTAAATGCCTTATCTCCAAACTTAATCTTGCTAGATTTAATGTTACCAGGTAAATCTGGGCTACAAATATGTAAAGAGCTAAGCGCGTTTTATACTGGCGCAATATTGGTTTTAACTGGGCAAGATAATGATATTTCAGAAGTTGCCTTGCTCAAAGCTGGGGCGGATGACTATGTCCTAAAACCGATGAAACCTCATGTTCTAATTGCTAGAATCGAATCTTTGTTTCGCAGAGTTACTGCTAACAGTGAAGCCTCTACTGACTGTTTATCCGTCAGCGGGTTAAATATTTTCCCTAATGAAAGAACAGTAAAACTAGACAACGGCGAACTGCTTAATTTGACTACCGCCGAGTTCGACATACTACTTCTGCTGGCTCAAAATGCAGGCTCGGCAGTTACAAGGGATGAATGCTCAAAGGCCTCAAGAGGAATTGAAAGTGACGCTTATGATCGTGCGATCGACATGAGAATATCTGGGCTTAGAAAAAAGCTATCAAACACATCTGTTGGAGACGCGATCATCGTCACGGTTCGTAATAAAGGCTACATGCTCTCTAAGACTTGATCTTACTTAACAATACAAACCCTTACATCGCCTTAATTTAATAAACTCAATATTGATAATAAGCTTGTTAAAAGCAAAACAATTGGGGTAAACCGTGAAAAAACGCATTCATATATTTTGGCATTTCTACTTAGGGATTTTGCTTTCGATAGTCGTTATCTCTATGTTTACTATTGTTTATTTTTCACATGTAGGAGAAAAGTATGCATTAAAAGCTTTCGTCATTGACGCAAAGCAAGCTGCATCATATGTTACGGCCAATGAATACCAAGGCTTAAACAATCGAAGCGATTTGAACGGACTTAGAGTGAATGTGCTTGAGCCTGACGCCGTTTTGGCGTTCTTAGCGCCTTTAGAATTTGTTGCACAAGTTGAGAGAACCGATGTTTATGTTGATCCTGAACGCGATCTTTTAATATCCATTCACCCTTTGCTTGAAGGCGATGGCTTTCTGGTAGTAAGAGAAATCGACTTGGAGCAGGAATTTGACCAACTGAGTGATTATCAAAAAACAGAAGTCCAACTTAATGATGAAGAAGACATTTTAAACGTGCAGTTTCAGTTCGCGATTGTCATTGGTTTTATTATTACAATAGCCTTGGCCTTACTTGTGTTAATCGCTTGGCTAAAGAGAATTTTGACTCCAATACAGCGAGCAAGTCTAGACTGGCGAGAAGGTAACTTAGCAACACGTATCGATGTAACCTCGCCGGAACCATTTTATTCTTTGTTTATGACAATGAACAAAATGGCAGAAGACCTTGAGAATTTAATGCAAGAGCAGAAGGTTATGTCATTCGCAATGTCTCATGAGTTACGAAACCCATTAAATGGACTTTTTCTCGCTATTGAGGTTGTTGCGCGAAAGCACGACTTTCTGAACAATGACGAGGCCTATTGCAAGTTAAAACGTTATGCGAACGAGTTAGAAAGTTTATCTCTTAATATTTTAACTTTAGCCAAAATATCAAATTCAGAGAATCATACCGCCTTGGAGAACTGCAATTTGTCAGCCCTGATGTCAGAGCGAATGGCGTTTCATGAACAAAATAATTCGAATATTCAATACCAAAATACAATCGAATCGAATATTGAACTCAAAGGATTGCCCCTTTATTTTGAGCTAGTCATAGACAATATAGTATCAAACGCATCTCGCTATGCAGAGTCAAAAGTCACTACGGTACTAAGACGGTCTTCAGAACAGATTGAGTTAATAGTTCAAGATGACGGACCTGGCATTAGCTCTGAACAACTTGAGTTTGTAATGATGCCATTTTCTAGGCTTGACTACAGCAGAAGCAAAATCAGTGGTGGGTTTGGGCTAGGACTGGCAATTGTAAACGCTGCTGTAAAGCGTTTAGGTGGAACCATTGAGCTTATGAACAATAACACAGTTCAAGGGCTAGTTATTGAGATCAAGCTACCAAATTCCACCCAAAAGAAAGGATAGAAAAATCGACTCTTAGCGTCCTTGCTTACAAAACGTGACATTGACATACATAGGCTTACCCTCTTACGCCCTGCAATCAGGGAAAATGGTCAATGAGAATTTGATTATTTATCGATAATGAGGAGCTAACACTATGCTTGAAAGTAAAAAGAATTTATTTCTCGCAATTTCGATATCATGTCTGCTATGTGCTTGTGGAAGTGGTAATTCTTCTACAACCACGACCACAACTAAAAGTACAGCCCCCTCTCCAACGCCAGCCCCAACCAAAGAGAATTCGCTTGAATCTGCTTTTCCAGTTTCTGTTGATGTCTTTGGTATAGCCATAAGAGCAACTCAATCAACAAGCCCAGAAAAAGTGCTTCATGCTGCTCATGTTATGGCGCAGTATCTGGATAATGATGAAGATGGCATTGCCGATAACTCGCCAATCATTGAAAAAATGACCAGTGCCGGCGCCACTTTATTAATGGCACCAACAGAGTCAACATTTGAAGATGCTGTAAAAGGAATTGAGCAACAGGATGCATATCAACCACTATTTGGAGATGAAACGATCCCTGGTAATCAAGGTGCTCGGTTTGACGCAACGCTAGAAGAAGTTCTGCATTTAATAACGCATGTTGGATACGCCAATGTATACCCAGAAATATTTGGAGAAAATGTAAACTCTGCAATCGCTGCGGCTATGGATATTGCTAGAGGTGGACGATTTGAAGAAATTCCAAAAGCTTACCCTGAAAATGCTTGGTATACATATGATGACCAAACGTGCGATTACAGCTGCATGGTTACCGAATACATCTATTGGGGACTAACCTCAATTTTAGGAGCTCAGACAAATCGATTAGAAGAAATCCAAAATGAGTGGCGGTTAAACACTGTTGACAAAGTCAAAAGCAAAGACATTGAATTGTATAGAATTTTGACTGATGATACCTATCTATTACCTAAAAAGCTGCCAACAGGTCAATATCAAGGGTTTGAAATCACATTAAGCGGAACAAGCCCTACCCCGTCGGTCGATGCGAATAATGAAATTTTACAATCTGTAGTAGCAGCTAATCCCAACTATAAAATAGCTTTTACTGATGAATCCAATGTTTACATGATGTCTCCGGATGGAAGTGACATAACTCAACTTGCCGATGGGAGCCCTGTCGCAGGATATGTTTCATGGGGCCCTGACGCAAAGTATGTTTATTTTGCTAGTGCCAAAGGTGAACCTGAGAGCGCTTGGGAGGCGTTTAGAGTTAACGTTGAAACAAAAACTCTAACTAAACTTACCAACTTCAAAAAAGATGTTCGATCTTTAGGCGTGTCGCCTGGTGGCGATTATTTTGCTGTGTCAGTGATGACAGGTAATTCTAATATTGGCGACAACAATGATAATCTTACTCAGTTCAATACAGACCTATATATTGTAGATATGCATTTTGCACAGAGCTTGTGGGATGTAGGGCAAACACTCAGTCTATCCGATATGAATATACTTGTGTCTTCACCCGCTAGTGAGCAGTTTTGGTACGAAGAAATCAACTGGCGTCCGCACGTTGCTGATGGTAAAGCGCCAACTTTAGCCTATACACAAACTTGGCGTTATGACGAGGACGACGTTTCTTACACTAACGTATTTACCATACGAGCTGATGGCAGTGATAAAACGCTTTTGGTTGAAAACAAAGATCAACCAATATGGGACTTTTCTGGTAACAAGCTCAGTTTCTTAGATATGTCTTATTATGATTTTGACGCTAGTGATGTTCGTCAATGGAAAGTAGCGGGTATTGATGAAGAGACAGCAGCCCCTGCACTTTCTCCAGATGGTGGTTTTATGATTTTCGAAGTCGGAGACTCAACTCGAAAAGCTGGTATTGCACGGGCCTCAGAAGCGTCTGATAATCAAGGCTTCATTTTACCTAGTATGAACGTGTATGAACCTCGATGGTCTCCACAACCAATTGAGATAATTAACAATAATCAAGTTGTAATCGGTGCGACGAATGCAGCTCAATGCAAAATGGCAGCGGATCAAGATAGGCAAGCTTGCTTTATCATTGAGGGTTCCGTGGCCGAGATGAACGGTGTAATTGGCTCAATGATTGTTAATACCGTCACTCAGTTGATTAAGGAGCAGCCGCAAGTCAGAACAATCGTGCTCAATCAAGTACCAGGCTCTGAAGATGATGTAGCAAACCTAAAGGCTGCGCAAATGATTTACGACGCAGGCTTGAATACGGAACTTATTGCACAAAGTGATATTGCGTCAGGTGGCGTGGACTTTTTTATTGCTGGTGTGAGAAGGAAGATTGCACCAGGTGCCAAGCTTGGTGTTCACTCTTGGGGGTATGAAGATTCAGATGGAAATTTTAAGTCAGCTTCTGATTTACCCAAAGATCATCAAGAGCACCAAAGATACATAGAGTTTTATGAACACGTAAAACAGAAAAGTCCAAAAGATTTCTATTTTTATACATTAGATGCAGCATCGTTTGACGATATTCATTATATGACAAAAGACGAGCTGACTATGTGGACGATGTCTCGCTGATAACATCCAAAAAAGGCGGATTCATACGAAACCGCCTTTTTCCAAGCAAAGCATATGTCCTAACAGGTCAATAAGTCACCGAAACAGTCAACAAAACATGAATCTGTAACCTCAATATTCTCACACGCTTAAATTCCTTATAATTTATTTGGTATCTTTATATTTATTTTGAATAAAGCCAATACATCGACAAATAAAGAATATATAATTGCAAATTTTTAGCGGAGCCTTGGAATTGCCTAGTCAGATACAATGCACAACCTATGGCGTTTTAGCCGTTCTTATTTGGAGCGCTGTTTTACATTTGGTTCGAATTGTCAGTGAAGACTTTGGCGTTGTAGGAGGTGCTGCACTTGTTTACACGTATGCGGCTATTTTTCTCGTTGCTTTTCTTGATATGCCCAATATTAAGCAGTTTTCTAAAAAGTACCTCTTAATTGGCGGTATATTGTTTGTCGCCTACGAACTATGTTTATCCTTATCGCTCGGATTCGCAAATTCTCGAGAGCAATCTACTCAAGTATTAATCGTTAACTACCTGTGGCCAGCATTCACCGTTTTAGGCGCTATTATATCTAGACAAAGCCGTGCCAACTTGCCACTACTAATACCAGGCTGCATTTTAGCTTTTGTTGGAGTGTGCTTAGTGGTATCAGATGACTTGACCTCGTTGCTGTATGGTGTTTTTGCTAGCGTGCAAAGCAATCCATTGTCGTTTACTCTCGCATTTTGTGGCGCGATTATTTGGGCAATATATTGCAACATTACGAAGTCAATTTCAGGCGGTCAGAATGCTATTACGCTATTTTTTGCTTTTACGGCTTTAACATTATGGGGAAAATGGTACCTCTTAGATGCAGGGTTCAATACTAATTTTACGTTTACGAGCATCTTTGTACTTGTTCTTGCAGGCGGGGGAATGGCATTAGGATATGGGCTTTGGAATAAAGCAATCATTAGTGGCAATATGATTGTTCTAGCAGCGATCTCTTACTTTACCCCCGTTTTCTCAGGCATATTCGGTACAGTTATTTTAAATATCGAATTAACAGAGAGTTTTTGGCTCGGCGTCGCGTCAGTTACCATAGGCTCGTTACTATGTTGGCATTCCACTCGACTAACTAAGCTTCCAGTTAATTCGGTACAAACTGTGCTAGACAATACTGAATAAATATACATATAATTTGTCATCTCTATTGCGCTGGACAGACAATATATGACGCCGCTAGTCGACACATTAAAACAGCTTAGGTACCTCATTGCTCATTTAGATGACGATACCTTACATAGCGAGTACCCTGCTATGTATGACTTTTTAAAAAATAGTCAACTAGGCGAAGATGTCTGCTTAAATGAGCTAAAGTTCTTATATCGCTTTTTGTATGTATATGGACGAAAGTCTGAAGCCACATTTAACCGATTTCGAAATGAAATAGAACGATTCCACCTGTGGAGCTGGCTCATTCAGCAAAAGTCTGTCTTTGAACTCAAAAGAGAAGACATTGAAGCCTATGTCGAATTTGTGGTAGAACCTGACCAAAAGTGGCAAGCAAATTCGGTGCAATGGCGATTCAAAAATGACAACGGCTTACGCCAAGTAAATCCAAATTGGCGACCGTTCGTTTATAAAGAAAATGGCGTCAGCCAACAGACTCTCGCGTCTATGTTCACCGCCCTAAACGTATTTTATAAGTTCGCGATTCTTGAAGAAAAATCTTTTGCTAATTTTGTTCCTGTCGTTAAAAAGAACTGTCCTTATTTGGTTGTTCAATCTCAAATAAAAATGCCGGATACTCTGAGCGATTTGCAGTGGGAATATGTTTTTGGCGTAACAAAAGACCTGTGTGAACAACAACCTAAACTCGAGCGCAATTTATTTACCCTTGCATGCTTGAAAGGACTCTATTTACGTATATCGGAGTTATCTGAACGACCTCAATGGTCTCCTGTAATGAGCCACTTTTGGCAAGACCAAGATGGTTTTTGGTTTTTGAGAATTATGGGAAAAGGCAATAAGTTGCGAGACGTTACACTCAGTGATGACTTCGTAGATTATCTCAAACGTTATCGTTTATCGCGAGGCTTTACTGCACTGCCCAGAGTAGACGAGCCCCACCCCATTATCCATAAATTAAGAGGACAAGGCGGGATGAACGTTAGGCAACTGAGACGTATTGTCCAAGAGAGCTTCGACCTAGCCATTACTAAGCTTAAACAAGATGGTTTCAGCGAAGAATCTGAAAGCCTTGAAGCTGCAACTAGCCACTGGCTTCGTCATACGGGCGCAACACACGATGCACAAACAAGGCCGCTTAAACACTTATCAGAGGATTTAGGCCATTCTAAAATAGCAACAACAGACCAAATCTATATACAAACAAACATTAAAGAAAGAGCTAAATCCGGCCTAAAGAGGAAGTTATAGTTCCTTCTTTTGACGATTTATTTAAAACACAACACGTTTGTTTATTCATGAGTTCCTAAACCTCTGTATGATGTGTTCTTTAAAGATCTAAAAGAAAAGGCTATACAGCCTTCTCATTATTATTTTAGCGTTTGAATCTAACCACTAGTTCATGCATGTCTTTAGCAACGCGGGTTAACTCTTCACTTATCATCTGGCTCTCTTGAGAGCTATTTACACTGGTATTTGCAAGTGCGGCAATATTGACAACCTGTTTGTTGATATCTTCAGATACCGTCGCTTGCTCCTCAACAGCTGCAGATATCTGCATAGAGTTAACGCTCATCGTTTCAATCAACGCGTAAATATGCTCAATTTTTTGCGTTGACTCGTTTAGTTTCTCAATACCTACTTGAGATTCTGTTTCACCACGCTGCGCAATTACCTCTGACTCTTGTGTGCTTTGAGTCAATTCATCAATGATGGCGTGGATTTCTTTTGTCGACTCCTGTGTTCTCTGAGCCAGATGCCTCACTTCATCAGCAACAACCGCAAAACCACGACCTTGTTCTCCAGCTCGGGCGGCTTCTATCGCTGCGTTTAACGCCAACAGATTAGTTTGTTCGGCAATTTGTTCAATAATTTGAGCTGCGTCTGCAATTTTATTGGTTTGTCTAGCAACACCCAATACAGAGTCTTTAATATCAACAACCGTTGCACCTAAGTTTGCAATTGATGCTTTAGTTTCTTCAGAGCTTTTAGCCCCTTCTTTAGCAAGTGCTAAAGCATCTGTGGCATCTGAAGAAGTTGATTGTACATTTTGCGAAACTTCTTGAATGGTTGTTGCCATTTCATTCATTGCCGTTGCAACAAGTTCAGTCTCTTGTTGTTGCTGTGTCAGCTGCTCAGTCGTTGAACGACTCATACCTGTAGTCTGCTCAGCACCAGCTGTCACTTGCTTCGACGCATGTTCTATACGTGTAATTACTGTATCTAAATGTGCGTGTTCACTCAGCAACTTAACATGTAATTCGGCCATTTTACCTTGCCAAGGAGAATAAACCTTTTGTGAGATGTCATCACAGAAGCTATGTTTTAAAACTTCATTAATTCTCTCTAGCTGTTCATTATCTCTGTAACGGTTATAACCAAAAATGGCCATACTATTTAACATTAGCCATGAAAAAGCGCCAGTTTCATAACCAGAGAAAAATAAACCCAATGCAGTAGCAAATGCAGCAAGAGGCCAAACTGTTCTTAGCTTTGGAAGTTCAAACTTGGACTTTCCGCCAGTGCGGACCGTTTTATAAAGCGCATCCGCACGCTCTATATCTTCTCGATTAGGGCATGTTCTAACAGATTCATAACCTATAACCTGACCATTTTCTGTCATCGGCGTAACATAGGCATTAACCCAATAAAAATCTCCGTTCTTACAACGGTTTTTGACCATACCCATCCATGGCTTACCCGCCTTAAGCTGGGACCACATTGTTTGAAAGGCCAATTCAGGCATGTCAGGGTGTCTTACAAGGTTATGTGGTTGGCCAATGAGTTCTTCTTTTGAATAGCCACTCACATTTATAAAATGCTCATTACAGTCGGTAATAATACCTCTAAGATCAGTAACTGAAATGAGTTTATCTTGTTTTGCAAATCGCTGTTCACGACTTGTAACGGGTTGATTAACTCGCATTTAACTTAAAACTCTCTGCAAATTATATTAATACTCGACGCTGGACTATGGAACATACGTCTTATGCGACAATTAGGCAACAAATTTCCACCAAATTACTAAGATTTTAGGCATTTTGAACATATTTACGAATAATATGTCCGAAATCAGATCTAAAAATCGTTTTTTCACGTATGCTCTTTACTGTAAAATATTAAAGTTATAATAAGCCACCAAGGAGTGCTAAGTGTCCAGATTTTCAGCAATTACAGACAACCCTCATGAAAATCGCTTCAATAATAAAGTTGGAATATTAGTCACTAATTTAGGTAGTCCTGATGCTGCTACTACACCCGCACTAAGAACATATTTAAGAGAGTTTCTTTCTGACCCCCGAATCGTGGAAATTCCAAGAGTCGTTTGGATGATAATCCTACACGGCATAATACTGAGGGTCAGGCCGAGTAAATCAGCAGAAGCTTATAAAAGTATTTGGACTGAGCAAGGGTCTCCTTTAATCAATATCACAAAGAATCAATGTGAAAAGTTGACGCACCTACTTAAAGATAAAGGGCATGACAATGTTGAGGTTGTCATGGCAATGCGATACGGGAACCCTTCAATTGAAGCGGGTCTAGAGCAGTTACGCGAAAAAGGTATCACTAATATAGTGGTACTGCCTCTTTATCCTCAATACTCAAGTGCGACTACGGGCTCAACATTTGATGCTGTTTCACGCGTCTTAACAAAGTGGCGCTGGGTTCCTCAACTGCACTTTTTAAATGGTTACCATGATCAGCCCAAGTACATTGAGTCTTTATCTAATTCAGTAAAAGAATACCTAGAAAACAACCCAATGCCAGAGAAGATCCTTTTTTCATATCATGGTACTCCCAAACAATTTTTATTAAATGGTGACCCATATCACTGCTTTTGCCATTTAACCACTAATGCCGTGATTGAACACCTTGGGCTAGATAAAGATAAGGTAATAACAACCTTTCAAAGCCGTTTTGGCAAAGCGGAATGGTTAAAGCCTTACACAGATTTTACGCTCAAAGACCTTGCCAAAAATGGTACTAAGCACATCGCAATATTAAGCCCTGCTTTTAGCGCTGATTGCTTAGAAACATTAGAAGAGCTAGAGGAAGAAAACAAAGAATACTTCATTGAAGCAGGCGGAGAGCGTTATGACTACATTCCAGCTCTTAATGACAGAGACGACCACATAGAAGCGTTTTATGAGATATTAAAGCCTCATCTATAATATAAAAAGCCACCAGCAACGGTGGCTTTAATTCTTCAAGCCCCTGAAATCAGCTTTCTATGTCATCATTTTGACTTCGCTGTAATAACTCGTTAATTCTGTCGACATACTCTTGGGGGTAATCAATCATTGCAGCTACGTGTTTGCCCTTCACTTCCCATAACTTTTTGTCACTACGTGCTCTGGCGTAAAGAGTTTTAGCCATACTAAATGGTACTACCTTGTCTTGCGAACTATGCACAATTAACAAGGGTTTTTGAAGGTCTGCTATTAACTCTTCTGAAACATAAGGTTCTGAAAATATTGCCCTGACAAAGGGTTTCGCTAGCAAGGGGGAAGAATAAGCGGCCTCATCACTGAAAGAAGTAAACGTCCCTTCCGTGATTAATCCATCAACCAGATCTGGGTGTTTATGAGTAACATAAATTGCAAGCTGTCCGCCATACGATTGGCCTAAAACCAAAATCGGTAAACCTTTTACGTCAAGCCTATCAGACAGGTAGGTTAAAGCACGACTAGCATCTTGAGCAACTAAAGAGTGACTTGCCTCCCCTTCTGATTTTCCAAAGCCTCGATATTCCATCATAAAAACCTGATATCCGTTCTCAATAAGGGGCTTAATAACTTTATGCCAATTGACGACTTTTGACCCGCTGCCTTGAAACACAAAAATAGTCGCTTTGGGCTTATGGGGTGGTTTAAACAAAAAGTGATTGATAGTATTTCCGTCAGAGGAAGTTAATTGAGTGGTTTCAACAATACCCTCTATTGAATCGTCAGGCCTTTCATCTATTGGGAAGAACACCCCGCTGAATGAACAACCAGAAATCAGTAATACAACAAATAAACATATATATTTCTTGCACATAAAACCTATCGCCTCTCGTCTTCATAGCCTCCCAGTGGAAGGTTGAAAGTTTTTTCAAGTAAAAAAGAAGGAGCTTAACCAAGCCTGCTGATCTCTGAAAGCCTACTTTTGGCAGTTTTTAATTCAATTTTGACCTCAGCTACCAAATTACTATCGTAAAACACATTTGCTGAAATTGTCATTGGTTTTGTAAGGCCCGACATAGCTGTTCTCTTTTTCGTTTTATACTGTAAGTATTGGTGTGGCTTAGCCCAATAAACATGTCTAACCACTCAAAGCACAAATTAAATAACTTTGTTACAATGGTTATTCCATTTTCCACTAGCGTAAGTATGTTTGATATTCAATTAAATAGTTTTGTTCGTCGCGTTGAGAAAAAAGATGAATTAAAAGCGTTGATAAAATCGTCAGGAGCTAAATTAAACCGAAAAGGCCGCTCTCGACATTGGCGCTTACAAGGTAATTGGCAACAATTTGAGATCATCATTCAGCATGCTCATATAAAGGAAGAGCCTAGCTGGCAATGGGTAATCGAAAAATTAAACGGTTATAAACCTAAACCGCAAATGGATGAGTTAGTTTCAATAGTGAAGCGCAACCCTGCAATCACACTTCAAAAGTTGATTGCACAAACTGACTGTACATTAATAGAAGCAAGAAAAGCTTTTGATATAGCAGCGTGGGAATAGTCGCCTAGTTAAATATGCGCTGATATCCATAGTTGGCTTAAGTATCAACGACTCTGACCCCTTTGATTTTAATCATGACACAAGCCACTTAACTGGTAACTTGTGTCATGTTCCTTATACCCGAGTCTGCTTTGCAGCTGCAAAGCTCACGTGTTCCTCCTGTTGAGCATTGAACTCCTCAAGTAACTTGACACATGCGTTCAAAGGTCTTGCTGGGCTGTAGTAGTAACCTTGTATATGATCACACCCTAACTCAGCTAGCATCTTCAATTGTACTTGTGACTCTACCCCTTCTGCGATGACTTTAATCCCTAGTTGAGCAGCCATATTGACCAAACATGAAATCATAATTTGCTTGCTCTTATCTTGCATTAAACTATCTACAAATGATTTATCAATTTTTAGGTAGTCAACTTGGTTATCAATGATGTGGCTGAGCGATGAATACCCCGTGCAAAAGTCATCAAGCGCTATTTCAACCCCTTTGTCTCGTAAGGTTTTAAGTAGCTCCCAGGTATAACGGTTCGTCGCCATCGACTCAGTCACTTCTACGGTCACACTCTCGTAAGGAATGCCGGCTTGTTCAATCGCAGTCGATATCAAGTCAAACTGATTATTACTCACTTTAAACTCGTTAACGGACCGATTTACAGACACGCTCACCTCTGTATAGCCAAGGTCATGCATGTGTCTCAAGTCGTGACATGCGCGTTCTAACACAAATTGCCCTATCTGATGGATAAAACCAAACTCTTCAGCAATAGGTATAAATGCGCCAGGAGAAATCATGCCTTGCTGGTCATCGAACCATCTAACTAATGCTTCAAACTTTACGATCTTGCCACTGTTTTGATCTACGATTGGCTGATAGTAAACTTTGAGTAATTTTTGCTTAATCGCAGCCCTTAGTTTGTCTCTTAGTGCAATTTTGTTCAGATGCGCATTTTGAATTTCTTGATTGTGTAAAGCAACATTCCCGCGATTGTTTTTCTTGGCACTTTCAAGCGCATGGGCCGCATTTCGGATGAACTTTGCCGCGGTGACACGCTGTTTATAGTCCAATTGTGCAATGCCCGTGCTGGCACTCAACTCAATCGTTAATTCGCTAAATACATAGGGTTGCTTTAGTTTATCACTGAGCTTATTAGCAATATGTAATGCGCTCTCTACATTGGTGTTATCCAACAATATTGCAAATTCATCACCGCCATAGCGAGAGATCGTATCAAGTTTCCTTAATCCATTTTTCAATCGCTTGGCAACCGAAATAAGCACCTTATCACCAATTTCTGGCCCGTATATGTCATTGATTTCTTTAAAATGGTCAAGGCCAATAAACAGCAAAGAGCACGGATGGGATCGGCTACGACTAGCTGAGATCTTTTCTTCAACAATGTCCATGAAACAGCGTCTGTTAAGCAATGCTGTTAACGGCTCATGATTGGCATAAAACGTCAGCTGCGCTTCATTCCGTTTCCATTCAGTGATGTCTCTGAATATCGCCACATAATTGATTACTTCACCATCATCATCGCGTACGATATTCAAGGTCAATTCTTCAGGAAAAATTTGACCATTCTTGCGACGATTGTATATCTCGCCTTTCCATGTGTTTTGGGATGAAAGAGTTGCCCACATTTTTGCATAGAATTCAGCATCATGCTGTCCTGAGGACAAAACTGATGGGTTTCTGCCCAGAAGCTCAGTGTCAGAGTAACCGGTCAAACGCTCAAATGCACGATTGACCATCACAACTCGATTTAAGTGATCTGTGATCATAATGGCTTCTGTCGCATGCTCAAAAACAACATTGGTGAGTTCAAGTTGTCGATTGAGCGAATAGATATACGTAATATCTTGTATGGTCGCGCTAAATACACGCTCATCTTCTTGTTCTTCAGAGCGCTCTACATGCCCTATTACACGAAAAAGACCTTTAAACTGGTTTCTTTCTTTATGAGAGACATTCATATCTACCTGATCGACCTGACCTGTACGTAATTTTTGCATGATTACGCGCAACGCCTTTTGATCTTTTTCGATCAAGCAATCACAAAATTGCTCAAAGCATAGTTCTTCGCAGGGATGGTTTATTAGCGCCCTCATCTCTTGACTAAAAATATGCGTATTTCTACTGATATTCCAAGACCAAGAACTGAGCCTTGCAATGCGCTCACCTTTGGCCAATTGCTTTACCAAAATTTCTTGCGCTGCAAGTTCCAAATTATGATTTAACTCTGCCCCAACTAATAAACTGAGTTCTCTAAACCAATGCTTATCGTCGCTCGAAATCTCAATTTGCTCATCAAAAAGACAAACCATGATGCCTATAGGGGTATGATCTAAAGCTCTGAGAGTAACGCCTAAGTAACCATCAATATCAAAAATCTTGAGAATTTCGTCTTCAGCATACATTTGTTGTAGATTGCAGCTGATAGAACATACACTCTGGCTGTCTTTGGCGTCTTTACATGGCGTACCTTCTAGGTCGTAGATGATGTAATTCGATTTTACGCCATCTACTGCGTACGCAACCGTTTTAACTCTCGTATCTGAGTCTATAAACTTACCTATTAAACAATGAGCTGGCTGAAACTTTTCATATATCAAGTTCAGCGCCAATTCGTAACGAGCTTCGCTACTTGGTAAATTGTAAAAAGTACTGAATGATAGCTTCATCGTTTAACAATCTTTTAATAATTATAGTTATTACTATGAACGGGAAATAATATAAATTGCAATATTAGTTTTATTGCCGAATATAAATATGAAGGTAGATCAATAAAATATCAATAAGTAATAGCAAATATATAGATGGCATAAGCTATGCGTGTAGAGCATGTACCCGTGACTTTATTTAAATATAATCACTAATGGCACATTGAAAGGCGGGTTGCTATGATTATGTTTTAAATGAAAAAGCCGTCTAATCGACGGCTTTTTCATTATTCACTAGTTGTTTTTTATTCAATAATAGGTTGTACATCCAACCCATAACCAAAGCTAACCGCAAGTACTAAAACGATAGATGCAGCCAGCAATAATTTACCAATTAACGGTAAACAGAAACGGAACCAATGCGTATAAGGTACGCCAGCCATACCCAAAATACCCATCAATACTGCGTTAGTCGGGATGATCATATTTGAGAAGCCATCACCAAACTGATAAGCAAGTACTGCTACTTGACGAGGTACACCAACTAAATCTCCAACAGGAACCATCAACGGCATTGTCACGTATGCTTGGCCTGAGCCTGAAGGAATAAATGTATTCAAGAAAGTTTGGATCACTAGCATGCCTACCGCAGAAATTTCAGCAGCGACGTGTGATAAAGGTGAAGACATCCCATACACCAATGTATGCAGAATCTGGCCATCTTCAAGGATTAATGCAATACCTCTTGCAACACCAATTAGGACAGCAGTTGTAACTAACTCAGATACACCTTCAATAAAGCGCTCAGCTGTTTCGTCAGCAGATAATTTACCCAAAATTGCAATTACAACACCCCAGGCAACAAACAACCCTCCTAATTCATACAGATACCAGCCTTTTGTGGCGATACCCCAAACTGCAATACACAGTGTTACTATAAAGCTGAATAGAATAGTCTGATGGCGCTTGTTTAACTTTGGATAATTTGGTTTTGCTTGACCTTCAAGCGGACAAGGAACACCAATCATCATTGATTTGCTTGGATCTTGTGCAACCTTTTTGGCGTAGCTCCACACATGGTGAAAACCAATAAGTACAAATGGGATGAATATTGCTAAACGCAGTTCGATACCCGAATAAACTGGGATATCTGCAATTTGCTGTGCTATTAGAACTGTAAACGGGTTAAATGCTGAAACACCATATCCAATGCCATAACCTGCCACAATCATACCAACAGCGGTCATTGCATCTAGCTTCATCGCCTTACATAACGCTACCAGTATTAAAACAAAGGGAATATACTCACCCGCTGTGCCTATGGTGCTCGATGCCAACGCAAAGCAAAATACGACCATAAAAATAAGTCGCTGCGGCTTAGTACCGTGCTTTTCTAGCATTCGGCCAATGAGCGCATCAACAGTACCTGTTGCTCGCGCAATACTCAGCACACCACCTACAATAAGAACAAAGAAAATAACATCTTGAGCTTGGGCAAAAGCTTTAGGAATAGAAGTGAGTAAGTCCCAAGGGGTAAGGTACTCTTTTTGCTCGACTAACTGATATGTACCAGCAACAACCATTTTACGGCCGCTGTCTGTAACACTTGTCTCAAAAAATCCTTGCGGCACTACCCAAGTAGCAAGTAGCGCAACCACCATCATGCCAAGTAATAGCACGAGCGTGTGTGGCACTTTCAACTGTTGTCCCATTTACTGCTCCAAATTAATAATATTGTAGTTTGGCGCGCATATTACCCACATTTAAGACAAAGATCATTGCTTAAGCTAAAAGATTGTAAATGAAATGCGTTTTATCGCATAAAAAATACGATTAAACACTGTCAATGTAACAGCTCCTGTTCCTGCCCGTATGTTTTGCTCGGTACAGTGCTTTGTCTGCAAGCTCTATAGTTTGCTCTATCGTTGTGGTTCCACCTTGCCAATGAGATACACCAATAGATACCGTAATTTTTATACCCCGAGGCATAGTGTGCTCAAATACTTGCTTTCTGAGTCTCTCTGCGATGCACACTGCTTCACCCAACACGATGTTTGGTAAGAACATCAGAAACTCCTCCCCGCCAGCTCGACAAATAAAGTCATCCGACCTCGCTTTACACATCATTAACGCCGCTAGCTCTTTAAGCACGCAATCTCCTGCGCTGTGTCCGTATACGTCATTAATGCTTTTAAAATGATCGATATCTATTGCCAATACAGATAAGCCGACTTCGCCACGAATTGCATTTCCTAACCAATGCTCAAGAGACAAACGGTTGTGCAACGATGTGAGCTTGTCTGTTTTGCGATCAGTATCAAGTGCTTTAATAACACGCCTGACCGAGCGATTACTTTGCAACAAGGTATGTTTGAGATTTGCCGCCTCGAAGTACCAAGCAAAAATACGTGTCGCATCCGTTTGTTTACTATTAAAAGTTGCAAGCTGCTTTGCTAACAGCGTAAGCGGTTTAGCGATTTGTATACCCACGACCAATATCAATGCCAATATTAATAAAGTAAAAGGGATGCTCGAATATATGACTGTTCTGTGTGTCGCTCCAAGCTCATTAAGAATTGATGATATAGGTCTTTGACTAACAACACCCCAACCTGTCATGGGGATTGGCGCAAAACCCGCGATCATCTGAATGCCAGCACTATTTACTATTTCAGATGCACCAGTGTGCCCTTCCAAGACCTTTTCGATAACTTCATTGCCGTAAACTTTTTCACCGATTCTGTTTTCGTCAATGTGGTACAGTATTTGTGAATGACCATCGACAACATACAAATATGAACCGTCCTCATAATGGTGCCTGCCTAATAAGCGGTTTAGAATAGTTTTACCCTGTAAGTAAATACCACCAGCAACGAACCCCATGTACTCACCTTCTGAAGAGGTGATCGGATAAGTAGGGCTCACCATCAAGTTGCCTGCAGGAGACAAGAACGGGTCTAAAACAATGGGTTTTTGTTGTTTTACTTTTTGAAGTTGCGCGAAAGAAATCGATTTTCCAAGGACGTTTAAGTCAGGCTTAACAGCCACTATTTTTCCCTGAGGGTTTACGACTACCAGTGAGTCAAAACTATTTGTTTGGTTTAACAACCGCTCCAATTCTCGGTTAACCTCTGGTAGGTCATCGAGCCGCTTTGATATGTGGTACGCGCTAACATTTAATTGACTATTTACGGACTGTAAAAACAATTCAGTGACCTGCGCAAGCTTAGCTGCGTAAACCTGATTGGCGTGTAGAGTATCCTTTATGAAAGCATTTTTATGTACCTGATAACTTGCGAAAAGCGTATTAATAGATGTCAATAATACACCGCATGTTGCTAAAGCTAATATCAGCTTTTTTAAATCAACTCGAAATGCTCTTTTCATCGAGTTCTTTATTTTGACTTTCACTATAAACTGTTAAATATGTTTCCCTACGAATTGCTAAAATTCTAACTTACCAACCTTTTACGTATTTATTCTAGGTCAACTTTTTAGAATATTTCGATATCGATCTCAAACTAATCTCTTACGTTGAGTTATACGTATAACAAAGGTATAACAGAACGTTGGTTTGTTGTTCTGGTTAAAGGTAGAAATTCACTTTATAATGACCAATCAAAATTTAATGTAGGTCTGTAATGAGCAAAAAGAGTAAAACGAACCCTTTAGTAACCCACTTGACTATTGCCATCGCGGCGCTCGCGTTTTTGTGGTTGTCTACAGATGACAAGGATATCTTAGTGCTTGGGAACTCTCTGGTTTTGGTTTACATTGTCTACGCGCTCGCATCTAGATTTGCACTTAGTAAAAAGAAAAACAATCACTCTCAAAAATAGGCCAATTCTGGCAGCCAATTATATCAAGGACACACAATGAAATACTTACTGCTCCCTATGGTACTGCTTGCCGGTTGTAGCACCACCTCAACTATCAGCGAAAATACCAAGAAGCTATGTGAGGACACGCTCTATAAATATACAGAGGTCAGAGACAAAGGCACGACTAAACAGTATGTGGATCTGTTTACGGCTGATGCTACATTCAGAGTTGAGCGGCTCGGTATACAATTAAACGGCAGTAAAGAACTTGCTGATAGATTTGAATCAGCTAGGGCTAAAAACAAGTCTGTCCATTTGTTGACATCAAGCGAAGTTTACATGTCTGATGAAGGCAAATTAAGTGCGACTTCAAACTTCATTTTGTTCATGAAAGACAAAATGAAAGCCGACACCACCAAAGTGCTTTCTGGCAGATATATAGATAAGCTTGTGATATCACAAAATAAATGCAAATTTGAGAATAGAGATGTTGTCGTAGACCGTATTGATACACTTTAGTTAGCGTGGATACAAACTCGTTTTGTCGGGTTTGTATCGTTAATATAAATTTTCAAATTTATCTACTTTGGCCAATCTTACCTACAAATACCTCAAATTTGGTCTACATTCTACTATGCTATTCGCTCCTGCATTTTCAACTTGGCCGGAAGAACTTAAGATAAGTGTCGAATGCTAGCACAACGCTTTTGAAAACGAATTATCAAATAAATCACAAGGATTGAACGGGTTGTTTGGATGTAATAGCAATACAGTTTAAGTTAACCTTGTAGGCATGTGCTATGAAATTCAATAAACCATTACAATATCTTGTGTTGGGTTTAGCGCTTTTGTCATTGGCTGGCTGTTTAGACAATGACGATGATGACCCAGTTCCAACGCAACAAGATACTCAAATCACTGTAACCCCCTCTTTGGGGCTAATCAAAAATGCAAATATTCAAATACTTACGCTCAGTAACAATCAACCAGTAGCCGGTGCAACTGGCAGCACTGGCGATACCGGTAGTGCCACTATAACAGTTCCAGCAGGCACCACCGGCCCGTTTGTGGTAGAGGTTGTCCCGACCAGTGATTCTGAATATTTCGACGAAGCAAAAGCTACGTTTTTACCTCTCCCTTCGGATACGAAACTTCGCGCCGTTTTGTCAAACCTGCAAAGCCAAGTTGGTGTAACCACGCTCACAGAAATTGCTGCAAACTCGATTTTGTCGGCAAATGTCACTGATGCAAGTGCCGTGAATGCCGTCAATGAGCAAATTCGAAAAGCGTTGGCCCCAGCGCTAGAAAGTATCTTACAAGCACCACAACTCATCTCTGAGAATGTAGAAGGCTCAGTAAATAACGATCAAGGTGGCATATATGCGGTTACGCTTGCAGCTCTGGCAAAGCTAGGCGCATCTCAGGATAACCCTGCCCTGGCAATACTGAATAGCCTCAAAGCAGACTTTTTAGACAATGCGCTCGATGGCAAAGTGGGTGACAAAGCATTTCAGAACCCTATCTACAATGCTGATTCCTTTATTAGCGATTTGTCAGCTCAAATTACCACATATGCAAACAGCTTTGGCGTGGCCGACTTAGCGAGTGACATCAATAGTACCTTTCTTCTTAACGAGATTAAGAAGACCTTGGAAGGTTTAGAGGAATTTCTAGACGGACTGAACTTAGATGACTTGAACTTTGACTTCATCCCCGATGGTTTTTTACCAGATGATGACGATGATCAAGGCGATGACGACCAAGACGGTGATGACCAAGGTAATGATGATACAACTGCGACTTTGACCATTACTGGTACTACAACCACAGCAGGTATTACGACTGAACTGCCTGCTATTACAGTAAATAATGTACCCGCTCCTAATCCTGAAGATATTAATGCCATTGAGCAACAGATACAAACACAGGTTGAGTCACAGGGCATTACGGTCACTAATCTTGAGTTTGAATTAGTTAGTGCCAGCAGTGAAAAAGTAGTGGTAAGTGTCAAGTACTCCTTTTCTACTTCTGGAGTCACTGTAACGGCGGACCTAACATATACATGGACACCTGGATTCAAAGATGATGACTCATCTGACGACGACTCTTCAGGTGACGATATGCTGCCTGATGCATTAAGCGGTAAGGTATTCACACTAACCTTTAATTTATCCGAAAGTGGGTCTTCTTACACTAACGGTCAAAAAGTAATGTTTACCTTCTCTTCCTCAGGCAAGTTATTCATTGATGTAGATCCCGACGCATCAAACGGAGATGAAATTACCATTGATGACTTCGATAAAATGGGAGATGAGTATCACTATAGTGACGAAGCAAACGGATTCAAATACGTGGTCGCAGTACTAGATGGAAAATTCCATGAAGTGAATTTGTTTGCGATTGGCGGTGGTTTACTGGGTCAATTTGTAGAGCAAGCCAGTGGTGGTGAAATACCAAACCTAGAGCTGGTAACAGCGCTAGCAGGTACATATACAGTTACCGGTGAAGGTCACAGCAGAGGCACGGTGATTATTGGCCAAGACGGTACGGTTGACTTTGACTCAGGCGTCAGTTTTGCACCGAGTGATATAGTCGCAATATTTGACAGACGAAATATTACTGAAGAGCCCAGAGTGCAAATTAACTATGGTAGTGATGACAGCGGGCCATCCATTAGAATATTCTTAAACAGTGACCTAGAAACCATCAAAATGATTGTTTATAGCAATCAGAATGAAGGGGTCGAAGTAAGTGTGACTGTTCAACCTGTCACAGGTGGAGGCAGCTAACATTTGCAGCATAAAATTGGTTGGGT
>NZ_AUXV01000055.1 GCF_001625575.1 Pseudoalteromonas luteoviolacea S2607 | reverse complement strand
AAATGTAGAGTTCAAATGTAGCGCTCAAATGTAGCGCCTAGATAAAACTAGGCGCTAAGAATAAAAACTTAATTCTTGAATTTTTCAGCAAGGTACAACCAAGTTTCAAGTACGGTGTCTGGATTTAAAGAAACCGTATCGATACCCTGCTCTACTAACCAAGCTGCAAAGTCTTCGTGATCTGAAGGACCTTGTCCACAAATACCTACGTACTTGCCTTTCTCTTTGGCTGTTTTAATCGCCATAGAAAGTAGTTTCTTAATAGCTGGATTTCTCTCATCAAATAAATGAGCAATCAGTCCTGAATCTCTGTCCAAACCAAGCGTAAGTTGAGTAAGGTCATTTGAACCAATTGAAAATCCGTCAAAGTATTCTAAGAATTCATCAGCAAGTAATGCATTTGAAGGAAGTTCGCACATCATAATCACGCGAAGGCCGTTTTCGCCACGCTTTAATCCATGCTCTTCGAGTAGTTCAATTACTCTAGCTGCTTCTTCTAATGTTCTTACAAATGGAATCATGATTTCTACATTTGTAAGGCCCATTTCATTTCGAACACGCTTAATCGCTTCACATTCAAGTGCAAAACACTCTCTGAAATCTTCAGAAATATAGCGTGATGCACCACGGAAACCAATCATCGGGTTTTCTTCTTCAGGCTCGTATTGTTGACCGCCAATTAGGTTTGCGTACTCGTTTGACTTAAAGTCAGACATACGAACAATCACTTTTTCTGGCGCAAAGGCAGAACCAAGTGTAGCGATACCTTCAACTAATTTAGCGATGTAAAACTCAACCGGAGATTCATAACCAGCGATTATATCTGTAATCTCTGATTTTAGTTCTTCTGATTGGCTGTCAAAATTAATGAGTGCTTTAGGATGAACACCGATCATGCGGTTGATGATGAATTCTAGTCTCGCAAGTCCGATACCAGCATGTGGTAACTTTGCAAAGTCAAATGCTCTATCTGGGTTACCAACGTTCATCATGATCTTTAATGGCAGATCTGGCATTGAATCAATGCGTGAAGAAATAACGTCAAACTTCAATTCACCTTCATAAATATAACCTGTATCACCCTCTGAGCAAGATACAGTCACCGCGTCGCCATGCTTAATTGTATCTGTTGCGTTACCACACCCTACGACAGCTGGAATACCTAACTCTCGAGCAATGATAGCTGCGTGACAAGTTCTACCACCGCGATTAGTTACAATTGCAGACGCGCGCTTCATGATTGGTTCCCAATCAGGGTCTGTCATGTCTGTTACAAGCACATCGCCTTGCTGTACTTTGTCCATTTCATCGATTGATGTTAGAACACGCACAATACCTGTACCAATCTTGTGACCGATAGCTCTACCTTCGCAAACCACGTTAGACTTTTCTTGTAATTGGAAGCGCTCCATTACATTTGCGTCTTCGTTTGACCTAACTGTTTCTGGTCTTGCTTGAACGATATAAAGCTTGCCATCGTTACCGTCTTTTGCCCACTCGATATCCATTGGACGGCCGTAGTGCTTTTCGATAATTACAGCTTGTTTCGCGAGCTCTTGAACCTCTTCATCTGTAATAGAGAATTTGTTCGAAAGCGCAGGGTCCATATCTACAATTTCTACTTGCTTACCGTGTGACTCATCACTTGAGTAAATCATTTGAATTGCTTTAGAGCCAATGTTTCTTCTAACTACAGCTGGATTGCCTTTCGCTAGAGTTGGTTTGTGTACGTAAAACTCATCAGGGTTTACGGCACCTTGTACAACCATTTCACCTAGGCCATAGCTTGAAGTAACAAATACTACATCTTCAAAACCAGATTCGGTATCGATTGAAAACATTACACCAGAAGAAGCTTTATCAGAACGAACCATACGTTGGATGCCGGCAGATAAAGCAACACCTCTGTGATCATAACCTTGGTGAACACGATAAGAAATCGCTCGGTCATTAAATAGAGATGCAAAAACGTGCTTTATAGCAACCATTACTGCATCGATGCCGCGAACGTTTAGGAAAGTTTCTTGTTGACCAGCGAAAGAGGCGTCTGGCATATCTTCTGCGGTTGCAGATGAGCGTACGGCAAAAGATACGTCGTTGCTATCTTCGCCATGAAGAGATTTGTACGCTTCACGGATGGCTTGATCTAATTCTGGTTGGAAAGGAGTGTCGATTACCCACTGTCGAATCTGGCTACCTACTTTTGCCAGCTCGTTGACGTCGTCAACATCTAGGGTGTCTAAAATAGTGTGGATTTTTTCATTAAGCCCTGACTGCTCAAGGAACTCGTTGAACGCTTCTGCTGTAGTCGCGAATCCACCTGGTACTTGTACACCAGCGTTAGCAAGGTTAGATATCATTTCACCAAGAGAAGCGTTTTTACCACCAACTCGAGGTACGTCATGCATACCTAATTCTTGATACCAGAGAACGTAGTCTTGCACGGAACTGTCTCCAAAAACAAATTGTAATAAATGTGAGAGATTGTTTGACCTTCCTTTAGGTCGAAGGCATTCTACAACGGTAAGTATAGCCGCGTAAACCAAGACTTGAAAAAATACTAAAAAAGTAATGAAAAGGTTAAAATGAGAACAGCATTTTATATTTCAGATGGCACAGCTATTACAGCTGAAGTTTTTGGGCATGCAACTCTGTCTATGTTTCCTGTAGAGTTCGACCATAAAACGCTTCCATTTATTGAAACTGTCGACAAAGCAAACGCCGTTAAAGCGACAATAAACAAATTGGCGGAATCTAGTGGAGAGCCACCTCTTGTCTTCTTTACTTTTGTTAACCCTGAATTGTCCGATATTATTTTATCGTCAGAAGGGGTATGCTACGACTTCCTCTCTTACGCAAGTGAAATAGTTAAGCGCGAACTTAAAGTCAAGCCTGTTCCAAAAGTACATAGAACGCACAGCATTCATGAAAAAACCTATGACTTTAGAATATCTGCAGTTAATTATGCGTTAGCTAATGACGATGGCGCTAATATCAAAGATTATGACGAGGCTGATATCATACTTGTTGGCGTTAGTCGAAGTGGCAAAACTCCTGCTAGTCTATATCTTGCGTTGCAATACGGTATCAAAGCTGCAAATTACCCCATCACTGAAGACGACCTTGAAAAAGGAAACTTTCCAAAGTTTCTATTGGAGCACAAGAAAAAGCTTTTTGGTTTGACCATAGACCCAGAGAGGTTGGCGTCTATACGCCAAGAGAGAATGGCTAACTCAAAGTATGCTTCAATAAGGCAGTGTCGTATCGAAGTCAGAGAGGTTGAAATGCTTTTTAAGAAGCACAAAACGCCTTTTTTGAATTCGACAAAGTTTTCTGTCGAAGAAATATCAGCCAAGATTATTGCTGAAGCTGGTCTGTCTAGACACAAATATTAAAAAAGGCCGCATTTAGCGGCCTTTTTATTTTCGTTAAACTCTGTCTTTTGCATCCTTCAGAAGGTCTGCAACTAAGAAACCTAACTCAAGTACTTGATCTGCATTGAGCCTTGGGTCGCATTGAGTTCTGTATCTTTGTGCTAAGTCTTCATCAGACAAGCCGTATGCACCGCCAATACATTCTGTTACGTGCTGCCCAGTCATCTCTAGATGTACACCGCCAGCATATGAGCCTTCTGCTTTATGTACGGCGAAAAACTGGCTGATTTCACGTAAAATATTATTGAAGCTACGTGTTTTATAACCTGTACTCGCTTTTTCAGTGTTGCCATGCATTGGATCTGAAGTCCAAACAACATTTCGCCCTTCACTTTGCACTCGCCTGACTAGCGCTGGCAATTTTTCCGGAAGCACATCTGCACCCATACGCGTGATTAATGTTAGTCTACCTGGTGTATTGTCTGGGTTCAGGGCATCGATAAGCTTGATTAGGTCGTCAGGCTGCATACCCGGCCCCACTTTAACGCCTATCGGGTTTTTAATCCCTCTAAAAAATTCAATATGTGCGTGGTCTAGTTGCCTTGTTCTTTCGCCTATCCAAACAAAGTGCGCTGAACAGTCATACCAATCACCAGTTAAATGGTCGCGTCTTGTTAACGCCTGTTCATAACCTAGCAGAAGCGCTTCGTGGGATGTGTACAAGTGCGTTTCTTTTAAACTTGGAGCTACTGTTGCATCTATTCCACAGACTTCCATAAATTCCAGAGCGTCTTGAATGCGATTAGCCATTTGTTGAAATTTATCTCTCAGCGGATTCGCTGCAACGAAACTCATATTCCAACGACTGACTTGATGTAAATCTGCCAATCCACCTTGTGCGAACGCTCTAAGTAAATTTAACGTCGATGCACTATGGTGGTATGCTTTCATGAGCCTTGCTGGGTCTGGGATTCTAGCTTCTTCTGTGAATTCAAAACTATTAATAATGTCTCCACGGTATGAAGGCAAAGAAACGCCGTCGATGGTTTCATAATCAGACGATCTCGGCTTTGCATATTGCCCGGCCATGCGTGCAATTTTTACTACCGGGCATTTCCCACCATATGTAAGGACAACCGCCATTTGTAAAAGAGTTTTGAATGTATCTCTAATGTTGGTCGCACTGAAGTCAGAAAATGACTCTGCACAGTCACCGCCTTGCAATAAAAACGCTTTGCCTTCGCACACATCTGATAAGCTTTTGTAGAGGCTTCGAGTTTCCTCTGCAAAAACCAATGGCGGTGCTGCGTTTAGTTCTGATTCAATATTCTGTAGTTTATCTTTATCCGGGTATTCCGGTTGTTGAACAATTGGAAAATCTCTCCAACTGTCTGGACTCCAAGGTTTCATTCTCATTCCTCATTAGTTACCTCAAAATGCAACTTATCGTATAGGACGTTATCCTTCAAGCACAAATTAGTTAAATCTTAAAGTTTATAAAAGAACACATCATACATCTTTATTGAATAGTAATAGCCAGCATCAGAGTAATCTTTAGAATCAAATCTACCAGTAACATAATCTAATTTTTGATTTAGAAGAAAAAACCAACGATATTGGGTTTCTTGCAGAGTATTTAGGCATAAAGTGCTAGGTATCATGCGTAAAAAAATATGCAAAACACAATGCATTTTGAATCCTAAGTTTAATCTGCTACCCTATAGGAACACATCATACAGTTATTGTCAGAACGATCTATTTGCATTCGATTAGTATTTCTATTTAATAGCCAAGAAAAAGAACAATAAAACCTTTTTATGGTAATCTCATTCTGAAATAGTCTTCGGCTTCGCCAATCTATTACATTTATCCTCCCGATAGATTTTCAATCTTTCCTATTACCATCGTTAGATGACTAATCAAATTTGATAAAAAGTTTGTTGGGTCCAATAGCTGTGCTCTGCATAGAACATACCTCTTACAAGTTTTTCCAAAACACAAAAAGGGCTAGTAATGAGTAATTACCGGGATAATTCATTGGCTCAATGAATTTAACAATTATGCTTCATAACCAAGAAAATTGATTTATGCATTCTTGGTAGTACACCAAAGTTATTTATTTTGTTTAACTTGAAAAACCAATGGAAAAAATAACGAAACTTAGCTCAGCAGAAATGTCAGTTCTTTCTTGGTAATGCCCAAAAACTTCGATTTATTTAGTTCGATGGAATATACAATACCTTAAATCAATTGTATTTTTGATTGAAAAATAGATATTTAGATTGTGTTCCGGCAATTGTCAGATATCGGACCATTGGTAACACCATATGATCAGAAAATTATGTTAAAAGGGGTGTTTTATCACCACTTTGGTCAACTAGTCTTACTTTCGCCTCTTACTTTCGCCTCTTACTTTCGCCTCTTACTTTCGCCTCTTACTTTCGCCTCTTACTTTCGCCTCTTACTTTTGACTTAGATTTCTGACTTAG
>NZ_AUXV01000054.1 GCF_001625575.1 Pseudoalteromonas luteoviolacea S2607 | reverse complement strand
GTGAGTGGCGGTACACTGAGTAATTTCAGTGCCACATCAAGTACACAGTACAGCGTGTTATTTACACCCACGGCGAATTCAGAGGCCAACGCAACACTGGATATTGCAGCAGATACCTTCACTGATGCAGCAGGCAACAACAATACCGCCGCGACACAACTGCCCATTACGGTAGATACTAAAGCACCAAGTGGTCACAGCGTCTCGTTTGGCGATAC
>NZ_AUXV01000053.1 GCF_001625575.1 Pseudoalteromonas luteoviolacea S2607 | reverse complement strand
GAGAACTTGTGCGTGACAGATACTGGGGTACGGGCGACTAATCTTGCCTATGTCATATACACCTCGGGGTCAACTGGGCAGCCCAAAGGGGTATGTCAGGTCCACAAAACTATTTCAAACTTAATATATAGCACTGTTGATAAAAGCAAACCTCTGAAGACACTGCAGTTTACTCCTTTCACGTTTGATGTTTCGGTGCAGGAAATATTCTCATGTTTTTACTCTGGAGCGACGTTAGTGCAAATTTCAGAATTACAGAAGAGTAATCTGAATGAGTTAGCTACGCTGATCTGCTCGCAAGGAATTCAAAGGTTATATATACCGCCAGCAGTCTTTGAACTCATGACGATGGAGTGGATTAAAAGTGATGACAAAACGCTTGAGGCGTTAACGGAAATTATCTGTGCAGGCGACAAATTAGAGAAAACGCACAATCTCATCGAGTTTTTGACTCACAACCCGAACTGCCAAATACATAATCATTATGGTCCAACAGAAACGCACGTTGCGACCACATCAACAGTGAAGGTTCTTACAGATCGTATTACGATAGGTAAAGTGATTGATAATTGCGCCGCCTTTATCGTGGACCATTCAGGTGCGCTGAGCCCGAAAGGGAGCGTTGGTGAATTATATATTGGTGGCGCTGGGTTGGCTCGTGGCTATTTGAATAAGCCGGAGCTTACGGCTGAACGCTTTATAGACAACCCATTTTACGAAGAGCAAAACCCTGATAGTCCGATGCGATTGTATAGTACAGGAGATTTGGTGCGCTACTTGCCTTGTGGAGAGATTGAATTCATCGGGCGAATTGACAATCAAGTAAAAATTCGGGGCTTTAGAATTGAATTAGGTGAGGTAGAAAATCAGCTACTCGAGTTAACGCTCGTAGAGACTGCACTAGTAGTGGCAACGACGGTCGCTGGCAGCCTACAATTAGTGGGCTATGTTAAACCTAGTGAGTTGCAAACCGAGATCGATGATGCAGACTATATAGATACCATAAGAGCGCAATTAGCACAGCGACTACCAGAGTATATGGTGCCGAATACGTTTATGATGGTTGGGGATTGGCCACTGACGCCTAACGGTAAAGTGGACAGAAAAGCGCTGCCGATACCAGATGGCAGTGCCTTACAGGGGACATATGAAGCGCCGTCAACAAACACTGAACAGACCTTGGCAGGCATTTGGGCTGAACTGCTGAATATGGATGCGGATACCATCAGTGCGGCGGCGAATTTCTTCAATCTCGGGGGGCACTCGTTGCTGTCAGTGAGATTGGTATCTGATATTCGCGCACATTTTGAAATAGACGTGCCAGTACACACCATTTTTGAAACGCCCTGTCTTCGAGATTTAGCAGCGGTAATAGAGCAGGGCCAGCACGTATCTGTTTACCCTCCTTTGGTGGCCGTGGCGCGAGAAAATGACCAGCTGCCTGTCTCATTTGCACAGCAAAGGCTGTGGTTTATAGACAACTTACAAGGTGGCTCACCCGAGTATAATATGCCCATGGCGTTTGAGGTCGAAGGGGATTTACAGCTCGAGACAGTCAAAGCGGTGTTCCACACCATTTTATCGCGCCATGAAGTGTTACGAACCCTTTATGTGAGCGAGCAGGGT
>NZ_AUXV01000052.1 GCF_001625575.1 Pseudoalteromonas luteoviolacea S2607 | reverse complement strand
TTGCTGCGAAGTGGAGCGCCATATTAACCGCTTCACTTTTAAAGTCAACTAGAAAATTTAATTTATTTTCAATTAAGCTTTCCGTTTAACTTTACCTTCACGTTGCTTTGCGTTTTTCGTTGCATCCCGCCGTGTCAGTGGGTGCGCATTATAGGGAGATTTGAGATTAGCACAAGCGTTTTTTTCGCTTTTTTCTTAATAAATTAATTTATTTACTTAACCTCAAAGTACGCACGAATTAATCACACGTTACACACAAAAACCTGTGGATAACATTGAACAATGTCTACATTTAGGAACTTCTTAATAAGTGAGCGCTTTATTCACTTGAGCTCCTTAAATGCACTTTCTATTGCTGTTAGCTATTTCCCGCCATGACATTTTTTAATTTCTACCAATTAACAGTCACTATTTTATGGAGGCTGCTTAAGACTTAACGCAAATATTCACAAAACCATACCGATAGCATTCCCATAGACTTACCCGGACAGATATTACGATTCCTCTAAACCAGGCTTATACGAAACCTATTTGCTCAAAAGCCAAATGACTGCAATGTAGCTTTACAGTCATCTTGTCGGCGATGCGAACAAAGCGAGTAGATTCAATCTGGGCAAGGTTAGGTAGCATGTAGCTAATTATAAGCTGCCCCCTTTTTGTGGGGTAAAGGAGAACGCTTTGTGATAAATCTTCAACTCTAAAACCTAACTTCCAATTTAATAGTTACATACGTCATAAAAGGTCATACGTTATTGAAATCAAAAAACAGCGCCTTGGCGGTTGTAGCTATTAAGGAAAACTATACAAAGATAAATTAGTGCTACTAAAATTGAGAATCAAATCACGCTAATCTTGCTTTAAATTGATTCCACAAACGTCCATCAATAACACATAGACCGATAGCGATTAGCCCCATGCCTAAAAGATGAATGGCGTCTAGAGACTCATTTAAAAACAGAAAGCCAAGTAATATAGCTGAAACGGGTACCAACAAAGTAACGAGTAACACATTAGTCGCGCCAGCAAGTTCCAATATTTTAAAATAAAGCACATACGCTATTGCCGTTGACATCACTGCTAACCCGATAACGGCACTCCACGTCGACATACTGATTAAGGTTACATCGACAATTCCGTCCACAAAAAGTGTCAATGGCAGTAATAGAATGGTTGAAGCAGTGACTTGACCGGCGGCGGTGGTTAAGGGCTTTATATCAAAAGCTTTAAACCTCCTCCCATATACACCTGCACAAGCGTAAGAAATAGTGGCACCGATAATCGCAAGTTGTGCTAATAAGCTGTTCTCTCCAATCAGTGCTGGTATGCCTATCATGACAGCGACCCCAACGAAGCCAATCATAACGCCAATCAGTTTCATTGGTGTAGGTTTTTCATCTGGCAGTAAAATTCCAGCAATCATTACGGTGAATATAGGTGTCGCAGCATTTAAAATAGATGCAACCCCTGAAGTGATCTGTGTTTGTCCCCAAACTATCAATCCAAACGGAATAACATTATTAAGCAGGCCCATAACCAAAAATGCTACCCAAATTTTCAATCCCTTTGGAGGGCGTAAACCAAATATTCCTACAATACCCCACAATACAATAGCGGCAATACCCACTCTAAGCGTCACAATGGTGAGGGCCGGGAAAGAGTTAACGGCAACTCCCACAAAAAAGAATGAACCGCCCCACAATACAGAGAGACAAATTAGCATTGTCCAGACCTGTACGGTCATCGCATGGCTGATAGTAGCGTTCATGATTGGCCTATTCTTAAAAAGGGTAAGGTGCAACAAGATTAGCTGTGCTAGGTTTAGAAGAACATCCGATTCTTGCCCCTAATACAAGATAGAAACCATTCACTTTATATTATTCCTCGGCAAGAATCAGATATTATTGTGAGTCCAGTTATGGTGAAGTACTGCTCATAGCAACAAATTATGAAGCTGAACTATGTCTATACCACCTAAAACTAAACACAGCGAAAAATCAAACAAGCTTATTGAAGTCGCTCGTTATATTGAAGCTCATGCTGATAATAAGCTTACGCTTGCCCAATTAGGTGTCATTGCCGATTTATCGCCTTCTCGATTACAGCGTTCATTTAAAGAGCTATTTGGTATATCACCAAAGCACTTTCAGGACGAAATACGAATGCGAAAGTTCAAACGCAGTTTAAAAGATGGTGAAAGCGTAACGGATGCCATCTATTCGTCTGGTTTTGGCTCGATAAGCCGAATTTATGGCGAAGCAACACGTAACATTGGGATGTCACCAAAAGCCTATCGGGCAGGTGCTCAAGGTGAAACAATCAATTATGCGTGCCGCAGTACAGTACTTGGCCAAATGGTCATGGCTGCAACTGAGAAAGGCGTCTGTTCGGTACAGTTTGGGGATACTCAAGCTGCGTTAGTCTCACTATTATCAACAGAATTTCCTAAAGCAACACTGGTACATTCTAAAGCTCAGAATACGCCAGAACTTGATGCTTGGATAACTGCCCTCGACAACTATTTATCTCATGGTGCACCAAAGCCCGAAGTCCCATTAGATTTAAAAGGGACAGCATTTCAAATTAAAGTATGGAAGTTCCTACTAAGTATAAAAGAAGGTGATGTAATGAGTTACGGTGAAGTTGCAGAGCAAATTGGCAGCGCCAGAGCAGTACGGGCTGTTGGAACAGCTTGCGGTAAGAATCGTATAGGGGTACTTATTCCCTGCCACCGCGTATTGCGCAGCGATGGTGCATTAGGAGGATACCGATGGGGGTTAGACCGAAAAAAGATGTTGTTAGCGATGGAGCAACAGACTCGTTAAAAAATTGAATTGCTGATATGTAGCTTCGAACTAATAGTTAAAATCCAATCTCGATATCTAATGAGTGTATAGCGTTAATTATATCACAAGGGAATTCTCGCTTTATTTAAGGACAGGTAACATCCATCTAGCAGCTCAAGCACCCAATAAGAATCATAACGACCTGATCGTAAACATTTCTAGTGTCTATTAATAGTTGTACTGACGAATTATCAATAGATTTATATCATTATAAGCATTATATGGAATAAAAGGTTAGCATCGCACAAAGAGTTAACGACAGCGAACGCAGTAAGGGCGCTCTTTTTACGCAAGTATAGTGCGAAAGGTTTATGACAAGCGCGAAGCGCTCACATTCTTTTCGCGCAAGGTGAAATGAGCTGTTTTAGCTGTTGCCTAGGGACTTAAAAGCAAAAAAACCCGTCGCATTGCTGCAACGGGTTTCTCTAATTGCCCGGGGCAACCTTTGCTGGCGATGGTCCGGCTGACGGCCAGAGGCCTCGCGTTCAGTCGGTGGAAAGTGAAACTATTCACTTTCCTAACTCCGCATTCCAAGTGAGAAGGGTTAACGACAGCGAACGTCGTTTTTGCGCAAGGTGAAGTGAGCCGGTTTAGCTGCTGCCAAGGGACTTAAAAGCAAAAAAG
>NZ_AUXV01000051.1 GCF_001625575.1 Pseudoalteromonas luteoviolacea S2607 | reverse complement strand
TAAAGATGTTGAACATGCTGTGTCCACACTCATAGCGGGACCTGTTAAATTCATTTTGAATGCCAGCCGCGTAGCTGCAAAACTTTTATCATTACCAATTAATATATGGTGAGCATTTAGTTTTGCGCTTTGTTCAGTATTAGTCTGAATATTTTTGTGAAAATAGCTACTTGCGGTAATCCCAACAAAAGCACCTACCAACCCATCAAATTGAGACGCAACATAGCCCGCATCTTCAAATGCGTTATATGAGGTTTCCAATAGTATTCGGTGCTGAGGGTCCGTTGCCTTTGCTTCGTTTGGTGTATAGCCAAAAAAAGATGCATCGAACATGTCAATATTGTCGATACCACTTGAAACATCAACAAAATGCGGTTGCCCATTGTCACTTTTTGATGCTTGTCCCACCGATGTTCCATTGTGGGCAATACTTTCTACTTGTTGCGCTATGTTCTCCCAAAATTGGGACACATCGTCTGCACCTGGAAAACGGCATGACATACCAATAATAGCAACTGCTTGACTCATATCCTGTTGATCAAAATTACTCATTTTCTTCTTCTATTTATTCTTTGCTGTTGTGCTAGTGCTTGACGCTTCTTTGCTGCACGAGATGTATCAATCTTAACTGCTGGCTTTTCGTTTGGTTCTTCATCGATGAAACCTGAGAACAAAGCGATACTCGGATAATTGAATAAATCCATGTAACCAATTTCTTTACCAAATTCATGGGTGATCTTACGACCTAATTTGGCCATTAGCAGAGAGTTTCCGCCAACATCAAAAAAGTTATCATGGATGCTAATGACATCTGGCGAACACGCTAAAACTTCAGCCCAGCACTGCACTAATAATTGTTGCGTCTTTGATTGTGCACCCGCTCTTGATTTTTGTGGTTGGTAAATATCTTGTCTCGCGACAAGTTGTTTTTTATCTACTTTGTTATTGGTGTTAAGTGGCAATGCATCAAGGGTGAACCATAGACTGGGGATCATGTAGCCAGGTAAAAACTGCTTCATAAACTCCGTTAGTTTGATGGTATCCAGTTCACACTGCTCACGCATGACTAGATAGGCAGTTAGAGTTGCACTGGCAAGTCCGGGGTCTTTTATCACCACAGCGACCCGCGCTACGCTTGCATGTTTAAGGAGGATACTTTCTATCTCCCCAAGCTCTAATCGATACCCTCTTAACTTAATTTGATCATCTTCTCGACCAAGAAACTGAACACTTCCCTGTGGCATAACCCTAGCTAAGTCACCTGTATCGTAGAGTCGCGCATCTGTATGTGGCAGTTTTGATAAAAACTTCTCTGCGGTCAGTTTTGGATTGTTCCGATAACCATTCGCAAGTGTATCCCCGCTGATATACAACTTACCAACTCCCCCCTCAGGAACAGGTAATCCAGCTCGAGATAAGACATGTAACGATGCACCATTGACGGTACCGTCAATGAGTACTTTCTCAGCTTGTGAATCAACTTGGCACGCAGCTACCCAAATTGTTGCCTCTGTTGGGCCATACATATTCCACAATTGCGAAACTTTACTACCCAGTCTTCTGCCTAACTCCATTGACCAGAATTCACCACCGCACAACGCGATCAAGTCCGATTTGCCTCGCCAATGACTCTCGAGCAATAAGTGCCATGTTGCTGGCGTTGCCTGCATAAGCGTAATATTGTTTGCATCAATCTGTGCCGCTAAACTCTCACCGTTTTGCATCTGTTCATCTGATAGCAAAACAACCTCAGCACCACAAGTAAGCGGTAAAAACAGTTCTAAAAGTGATATATCAAAGCAGTATGTGGTTACTGCCAACAGCCTGTCTTTTTCAGATATGCTCAAGCGTTTTCGCATATCATTTAAGAAAATAGCGAGAGCACGCTGGCTCACCTCGACCCCTTTAGGTCGTCCTGTTGAGCCAGAAGTATATATAACATAAGCCGCTGTATCTTTGTCGAAAGCACTAACCTTGTGTGATACTGGACTGATAAAAGGCCGAGCCAATAAGTCTTCCAACAACAAGCTATTGCCAAAGCTTACCAACTCTTTACGGATACAACCTTGACTGTGTAGTAGGAATTTAGCACCGCTATCTTTGAGCATAAAATCAATCCGCTCAGTTGGTGCATTCACTTCTATTGGTAAATATGCCGCACCTACTCGCCACACAGCAAGTATGACGGCAACAATTTGGGGGGACCTTGGCAACTGAATTGCAATCACATCTCCGTGTTCAACGCCACTGGCGATAAATGCTTGCGCCAACTGCTCAACCGAGTGCATCAATGCACTGTAAGTTACTACCGGAGCTTCTGAACTGTGCGATTGGCCAACTGTTATCGCATGATTTTCTGGCGTTTTAACGGCTTGATTGTGAACTATATCAAGAACACATTCAGCAGGTCTATCTAGGTCTGGCTCGTAATTCGCGACTTTTGGAGACGTAGAATAAAGAAGTGCCGATACTGTGTTCGATTTCGGGAGCTCTTGTAGAATTTGAACCAAGGTCTGAGCCATTTTTTCTGCTATTGATTGACTCAGTATTTGTTGATTGACTACTAAGGTCATGTCCAACTGTTCTTTAGGCACCACCATCAGACTGATCGGATAGTGAGTTCGTTCTTGAACGTCGATTCCATCCACCTTAATATCCGTCAAAGCATGTCTGAGCCCCTCTGCCATTGGGTAATTTTCAAACACAACAATACTGTTAAACAAAGTATTTGCATTACTGACCTCACTACAACGTTGTATTTCTACCAGTGGTGAAGCTTCGTAGTTGAGGTGTTCAGCTTGACAAGCTTGGATCCTTTGTAACCAATCACTGACTGAATCTTCAAGAGACAGTTTAACCCTCACCGGTAAGGTATTTATTGTCACACCCACCAACGACTGTAAGTCTATATTCGTAAAAGATCGACCTGAAACAGTCGCACCAAATACCACATCGAGCTCATTCGAATAAGATGAAATAAGTGCAGCCCACGCACCTTGAACTAACGTGTTTAGCGTTAATCGATGCGCTTGAGCAAATGCTTTTAAACCTCTTGTTTCATCTAAGGATAGTTTTATTTTGTGCTCTGTATGCGTATTAGGCGCCGATAACACCTCCTCATTCGAGACGATTGGTAATGTAGTCGGCTCAGAAATGCCAGCTAAATAATCTTGCCAATAACGATTAACTTGCTCGTCAGGCTGCTGCTCAAGATAATCAACATAGTTAGTGAACTGGTTTACAACTGCCGGTAAGTGTAAAGCTGATTGGCGTACAACCGCAGAATACGCTTGCATTAATTCTGATAATACAATGGACGTTGACCAGCCATCTAAGAGTAAATGATGATACGCCCAACTGAGATAGGCTCGCCCCGCAGGCAGCTGAACCAACCTCAGTCTCATAGGGACATCTCCCATCAATTCAAGTGGTACTCGTTTATCCCTTTCGATAATGCTCAACAACTCAGTGTGCGCTTCTTGCTCCGTATAGAGGCTTAAGTCATCACAGTGTAGTTTTGAAAGCTCAGACTCTGAAGCCCGAGTCTGGTATGGCGTCTGTTCATCATTTAAACGGAATACCATATTCAACATTTCATGGCGGTTTCTTACAATTCGCCACGCTTCATTCAGTGAAGAGAAATCTATATTTGAGCCAATATCTATCCCTAAATGTATATGATATATCGCCGTACTACGAGCATAAAGAGAATGGAAAAAAACCCCCTGTTGCAACGGAGTCAAAGGTAACTTTCTTGGCTCGCTTGGCTTTATGGCCTGTTTAGAGGCGCTACTTGACTGGGTAAGCAAAGATGTAAAGAGGGACTGAATTTTTTCGATGTCACTTTGCTGATAGATATCACTACGATAACGCCATTGACACTGTAAATTGCCATCCATGATCACCAAGTTAAGTGTAATATGGTGCTCATCAATATTACTTGAAGAAATGTCACTAACTCCCGCCAGGTTAACTTTTTCAACGACTGTGTCGTGAGTATTGTCATCACTTTTTTTGTCGCTGTTCACGGTTCCTAAAAAGTTAAAAATCACTGTTGGCTTAATTTCAGCTAATTCACGAACCTGATTACGGTGACGTAAAACACCGTACCCGTTTCGCCATTGTGGTAAATCAGAAATTGTTTGATTAATGATTTCAAGGTGACGCTCAAAGTCTGTATTTGAGCGGCAATCAATGAGTAATGGCACCATAGCAGTAAACCATCCCACTGTATGGCTTAAATTTAAAGGGGCTGGAACATCTCTCCCATGACCTTCTAGATGCATCAAAAGATATTGTTGTTCATCAATTTGTGTCAATGCACTGCTAAAAGCAGCCAACAATATAGATTGCTGCTCACTGCGGCCTACATCTCTAAAATCCTTTAATTTCGCAACGGGTAATTGCCAGTTTTGACTAGAAACTTGGGCGTCATCACCCGCTTTTAATTGTCCATTAGCAACCGTTGTCGGTAGCTTAGATGCAAAGTTACGCCAGTACTCTAGCTGTTCAACTCCTTCGACACTTTCACTCCAACTACTTAAGTAATTTACCCATTGTTGATAGGAATGTGTTTTGGCTGGTAACGCATTGTCATTATCGACGTCCGCCAATAACCCCGTGATATCTTCAAGTAGGATGTGCCAAGAAACTCCATCTATTAATAAGTGGTGAGCACAAAGGAAGATATAATGCTCACCTGGGTCTAAGTAAAAGACACAAACTTGCCATAAGACCCCTTTCTCTATATCTAGTTGCAATTGTAGGTTTTGGCAGTCGCGCATGACTTGATCAAATTGCTGGTCGTTAGCAAGTTTACTTAAGTCAAGCACAGTGAACTGTTCTAAACGCTTGCTATTGCTATTGTAAAACTGTTGATGAGGTGAACAGTCGCTTCCTATTTGCAAAGAAAATACATCATGATGTTCAAGCAACTGTTGTAATCGCGTTTGAAGTTCAGCGGACGACAACGTACTGCGAACTTTAATAAGCTGAGATTGATTGAAATGATTAGGCTGCTGGAAGCCTTGCTCAAAAAACCACTCTTGCATTGGTGATAATGCAAAAGACTCTGGCGTCACACAGGGCATCAAGGGTAGTTCGGTTGATTTACTTCCAATAAAATCACTGAGGGCCTTAATACTCTGATATTGAAATAGCTCACGAACGGAAAGGGAGAAGCCACATTGATGTGTCTTATTGATGACTTGAATACCTAGAATTGAGTCGCCACCTAGCTCGAAAAAGTTA
>NZ_AUXV01000050.1 GCF_001625575.1 Pseudoalteromonas luteoviolacea S2607 | reverse complement strand
TTACCTTCACGTTGCTTTGCGCTTTTCACTGCATCCCGCCGTGTCAGTGGGTGCGCATTATAGGGAGTTCTAAAATAGGATCAAGTGTTTTTTGAAGAAAACTTATAAAAAAATGCATTTCGAATAAAAACAACACAAAAGCATCGTTTTTTGTATATTTTTACAGCAAAACTAAGCTTTTATTCGCTCAAACTATCTATCGTGATCTTTTTTGTTAAAGTTGATATCCGTATTGAGTAACAAATGCGAAGAAAGATGATCTTTTCAAAGTAACTTAGACAGGTCCCGTAAAATCAATTCAGCGCTCAACCGTTGTAACGTGTTGAATTGCAAAGTATATAAGCTATAGATGAATTCAATGGTAAATGTATCCTATAGCCATACTGCCCAACCATATACATAACACCCTTCTGAGTAATGAGTTTATTCGTGTATGTAACGACATTTCTGAATTGAACGATCAATTCCTTATATGGATAACGGTAGGTAAAAGGCTTAAAGAGGGAATTTAAAGACTAGATTTAAAAACGCTCAGTAGTGTGCGGGATTTCATATTACATAAAAAAAGCCGCTCAATGAGCGGCTTTTTAATATTCGT
>NZ_AUXV01000049.1 GCF_001625575.1 Pseudoalteromonas luteoviolacea S2607 | reverse complement strand
GTTTAACTTTACCTTCACGTTACTTTGCGTTTTTCGTTGCATCCCGCCGTGTCAGTGGGTGCGCATTATAGGGAGTTCCTGAAGTAGTGCAAGCACTTTTTTAACAAAAATTAGAAAAACACGCATTTCGCGCAAAAATCAAGCTAAAGCAGTTGTTTTTGTATAATTAACACACAACCAAGTTCTTTTTGTTTAAAGGTATAGACGACAGTAAGTACTGAATAAAAGGTGAGCGACAGCGAGCGCAGTGAGTACGCTTCTTTTGCGCAAGGGTGACGAATGACCGAAACAAAGTTTCGCAGCATGAGGAAGTGAGCGCATGGATGCGCGATGGGACCCAGCTTCAGGGATGAATAGGCACAGCAAAGCTATCACTAAGGAA
>NZ_AUXV01000048.1 GCF_001625575.1 Pseudoalteromonas luteoviolacea S2607 | reverse complement strand
GATTGGCGCAAGCGTTTTTTTCGCTTTTTTCTTAATAATTTTATTTATTTAGTTAACCTCAAAATATGCATATTACAGTCACATGTTATACACACATAACTGTGGATAACATGCTTATTTAAACTATATCTGAATAGTCTTAAAAAAGGTTGGATAGAAACAAAAGTGCGGAACGGAGTGTAAAATAGCTAAAACATGGATCTGACTATCTGACTATCTG
>NZ_AUXV01000047.1 GCF_001625575.1 Pseudoalteromonas luteoviolacea S2607 | reverse complement strand
TGGCTTTAAATAGATCGCTGCGATATTCAATTCGCGCTTCAATCCCTCGAGATGTTTCTGAAATAAACAGCACCAGATCAAATTTAGCAGTATTGTTATGAGTATGACGCTCGCTTACATCTAAACCTGGCAAGGATAATGTTGTATCACCCGTCACCTGCCAAACGAACATGACTTGAAAGATAGGGGTATACGCTAAGCTACGTTCTGGGTTAACCTCTTCCACTAGGCGATCAAATGGCAAACTCTGATGACGATAGCCCTGTAAAGTACTGTCTTTAATTCGATGCAGATGCGTTAAGAAACTCTCATTCCCCACCACCTTGTTCCGTAGCGCGATATTGTTGACGAAAAAACCAACCAACTGCTCTTGTAACCGGTCATATCGACCAGCCACAGGCAAGCCGATTATAATATCTTGTTGGCCGCTATAGGCGTTAAGCAACATATAAAACGCAGTCAGTAGCGAGTTGTGCAATGTCGTTTTGCTTTGTTTTGAGATCGCTCTTAGAGGAGTAATAACATCGTCAGTCACTTGAAAATGGTGACTCCCGCCATTTGACGATTGCAACGGGGGTCTAGAGTAGTCGGTCGGTAACTCCAAAAGTGCTGGCGCATCGTGCATTTCATCAAGCCAATATGCCAAAGATTCGTCTAGCTGATTCGATTGCGCTTGCTGCTCTTCAATTAATTGCGGGTATTGCTTTTGCAGCGGGGCTAATTGAGCCTCTTCACCGTGAGACAACGCCTGATAAAAAGCTACAAACTCCTGCATTATCAAGTTTACGGACCACCCGTCCGAGATAATATGATGAATAACAAGCGCTAGACTAAAATGCTTCTCACCCAACTGGATAAGCTTAATTTTAGTCAACGGTGCACGAGTTAAATCAAACTCATATCCAGTTAAACTAGCGACTTCTAGCTCCAACGCTTTGTCTTGATCGTTGACTTCGGTTAAGTCTATAAATTCAAACAACCCAGAGAACTGTTGATGAACTTGTTGCTTTACTTCGTTTCCAACTTGCTTAAATGAAGTTCGTAATGCGTCATGACGTGCTACAACCGATTTAAAACTTTCTTCCACGAGTACGGGGTCTACAGAGCCCCGTAGATCGAATAGTGCAGAAATGTTATACGCAGAGCTATTTTGCTGCATTGCACTGATAAACCATAGTCGCTGCTGACCATATGAACAAGGGTATGATTTGAGCTGCTTTTCTTTCAATAACTTTGCTAGTAGTTGTCTTTTTTGTTCACTAGAAAGGTGCTCTAGTTTAGATGATTCCATTGTCATAGTTACCTTACTCATTACCCATTTGTCATAATTTCATCAAGCATTGCTTGAACTTCTTCATCTGTTAATTCAGCAATCTGGTCTTCTAAACCTTCGTGTTGTTCAACGGATAAATCACCCTGATCTTTTGCAGATTGCGAAGCCATTTTTACTTTTTCCTCTATAGCTTCAGCAAGTCCTCCAACAGTCGGATGTTCAATCATGTCTGCAACATTCACAACGAGTTGCAGCTTTTCTGACAGTTCGCTGCAAATCCTCAGAGCCATCAAGGAATCGCCTCCTAGCTCGAAAAAATCGTCATGCATACCTATTTCACAGTCAGTAAAATAGTTTTGCCATACCTCTACTACCGTTGTTTCATATTCGCTACGAGGTGGTACATAGGCCGGTAGTCCAACCCGTCTGGTCACAGACACTTGTTTTCTGGATTTAGCCTGTGGAGCCAAAGCTGCTGTTTGAATTCGTTTTGTTAAATCGGCTACAGACACGACAACTTGGCCTAGCTGTTTAACCTGTAAAGCCCAATCCAAAGCAACGCAGGCATCTTGAGTCGCCATGGCCGGGATTGAACGTGAAAGATGCTTAATTTCTTGCTCATTAGACGTTAGCCAAGTATCCCACTCAATTGACAACCAGTGCTCGTGTCCCCTTGAGTTTGCCAACATTGCTAGATTACTCATAAATTGATTTGCAGCTGCATACTTAATGTATCCAGGGCCACCTACATGCACAGAAATTGAAGAAAAAAGCGTTACAAATTCGACCGCTTCTCGCTCTAACAGAGCGTAGAGGTTTAACGTCCCTTGTATCTTAGGGTCGTTGTCGAGACTCTCTTCTCGCTCAAACTTATCAACGGTAACTGCTACGGCCTTTCCTGTTTGCCCTGCTGCATGCAGAACGCCCGTTAAGCCTCCATATTGATGCTTGATCCAAGTGAGTAATGCCTGCATCTGCGTTAGATCACACACATCAGCCTGCTTAACAACCACCTGTCCACTGTCTATCAA
>NZ_AUXV01000046.1 GCF_001625575.1 Pseudoalteromonas luteoviolacea S2607 | reverse complement strand
ATACAAGGTATCGCCAAACGAAACGCTGTGACCGCTTGGAGCTTTGGTATCTACCGTGATGGGCAGTTGTGTCGCGGCGGTATTGTTATTGCCTGCAGCATCTGTGAAGGTATCTGCTGCAATATCCAGTGTTGCGTTAGCCTCTGAATTCGCCGTAGGTGTAAATAACACGCTGTACTGTGTACTTGATGTGGCACTGAAATTACTCAGTGTACCGCCACTCACAGTGATATCAGACGATGAAAATGTGCTACTCGCTTCGCTCAGTACAATACTGATTGTCGCCGTTTCACCGACTTTTAAGTTGCTGTCCGATGCGCTGAATGTGGTGACCGTCGGCTTG
>NZ_AUXV01000045.1 GCF_001625575.1 Pseudoalteromonas luteoviolacea S2607 | reverse complement strand
ACCCAACCAATTTTATGCTGCTCAACTGCAATCCCATGTGTACCATACTCTAGAAAAGTCCAGTTTTTGCAAGGCTTCTGGTTCAATAAAGAAGTTCGCAACACCACAGTCACCCCACATAATTTCTACACCTTCATCATCTTCGCTATCTAGCTGAAATAACAAAACCCAGTTCTCGTCTGGTTTTTCGTATCCCCTTGGATCATCTTGTGTAAAGTGCGCATATCCACCAATCTTAGAGCCCATGCTCTCAAAGTTATCGTATAAATACTCTCCCACAGCTTCATCCATTTCAAACACATCACCGCAGATCTTTTCAAATCGATAGTCAGTAGGCGATGGCACCTCTTGGTCCAACTCAAACTGCAATGAGTATTCGTTCGCAACCGGAAAGTTCGAATCTAAAGCTGCACAGGGTAAGCCCTTTTCTAAAAGTGACTCGTCTTTAATGATCTCTTTATGGTAAACAACACAATAGCCATCAGCTTGATCAATGGCGTCATCCACTGGGACATCAAAGTCCATTCCGAACATTTCATCGTCATCCTCGACAAAAAACTGTAAAATCCCTTGAGTTGGATAACCTTCCAAAGCTGGCACCTCCTCAAAGTTAATCTGTGCCAGTAAAACCAAAGGCTGCGCATTTTTATTACATGGGTATGTCTTATCCTTTGGCCAATAAGGCTTGCCAGAGAATTTGCTACTCCAACTGTGCATCGGTTCTTGTGCATTTGGAATGACTTTTACATACTCAAGTGAATGTGGTTGTAATTTTTCTTCAATGTGTTGAATTTCAGTTTCTACGCTCATATCGACGGTACTTTCATGTTGTGAATAAATAGGTTAAGAGTTTTGCGTCTCTGGGACTCAAACCATTTTGCTGTTTTACATTAAGCAAGATACCTGTCTAATATTTCAATTAGTTCATCTCTTGTGTAATGAAGGTCTGGATTTTTGTTTGTCTGAACAACTCGTTTTAAAAGTGTTTCGATCAATCTTGTTCCTTCATTATGAGTACCAATTACATATCTCTCCTTTGGCTCATCGCTAAACAACGCATGTTCAACAGCATGGGACACAAACTCCGGCTCCGAAGCATCCGCATAGGCGACAAACTCAGGCCTTTCTTGCTGCTCTAAAATATTATTAATCAATATTCTTGCACGCGTATTAAATGGAAATGATGTCCGCTCTAGCCTCTCTAAACTAGCGCTATTGGTCGACTCTTCCATTTTTGACTTTATGTTTCCGGGCTGAATTAAACTTACTTTTACACCAAATTCAGTGACTTCGTTACGTAAAGATTCAGTAAATGCATCTAGCGCGTTTTTTGTCATTGTATAAGGGCCTAAAAGCTCAGTTCCTGTCACACAGCTTTGTGCACCTATGTTTACTACTCTGCCTTGAGCTACTAACAGTGAGTCGATACATGCCTTGGTAAGACGCCACGGACCAAATACATTTACATCAAACATGACTTTAAGTTCATCTTCTTGCCAAGCATTAAAATGCCCTAAGCCACCTAACCCAGCATTATTTACAAGTCCATAAAGAGGCCTATTTGACGCCTTAATTATCGCTTTGAATTCTGCAATATCAGCGTTGTTAGTTACATCTAAGATTACTGGAATGATATTTTTAAATCCGACTAACAGATTAAAGTCTTGTTGCTTGCGAACACCAGCGTAAACGGTATGCCCAATAGAAGATAAGTGATGAACAAGACACAGCCCTATTCCTGACGAAGCGCCCGTCACTAAAATTTGTTTACTCATAGATAACCTAATTGCTTTGCTCCATGACGACTCTCAACAATGGCCCGAACTCATAAAGCAGTTCTATTCGACCAAAAAATCTTTCGTTTAATTTCAACATTAAACGCATAATCCGTTTTATCTCAATTCCAAGGAAAAATTCTTCTAATTCGTTAATAGAATGACTTAAATAACAAACACACCTAACCTACCACAATACATTTACCAGTCAGTAAAGATAAAAACTGTGACATTTATTCGCTATCTTCTTAAAAATTATTGGTTTTTCATCCTAATTATCCAAGCGTAGCCATTGCGCTGAAGCGCACAGGTTTATCTATAGATAGCACACCCAAATTGGCCAGGCTATCAGCTCCTATGGTTTGAAAAATAAAAGACAAGATACACAACATGTCTTGTTTTTTACCCAAATAGTCGATTACTTGAAAACTTTGGCTAAGCTGTTTAAATCTACATCGAAAAATTCAAATCGCATAAAGCATGTCGCTGCGTTTAGTTCTTTTTTCAGTTCAAAGACAAACGCTTTAGAAACAAGCTAAAACTCGATTAACCCTATGAATTATAGAGTTAAAATGACATTTTTTGATTACTAGTAGAACGGGGAACTTTGATATTTAGAGGAGTTTGTCAAGACGGTTAGCAGGTAATTCTAAAAAATTTATTTGCGGTGTGGAATCGAATTCTGTGATACATTCGTATACTGAAACACACGCTCTGGGTTTAATGACATCAAGTGTAACGGAGCAAATTTTGTAGTCCCTGTAAAGGGGTTTCGAATCTCTATTTTAGCACTTTGTGTCATGATAAATTGTAAACTTTCCAGCGGTTCAGTCGTTTAGACTCCGCTATTTTTTGGTATCGAGTATTATTTATGTCGTATTCTACGTTTAACAGAAAACATAATGATCAACTAAAAGAGCCAATGTTTTTTGGCCAATCTGTTAATGTATCTCGCTATGATCAGCAGAAATACCCAATATTTGAGAAGCTAATTGAAAAACAGTTATCTTTCTTTTGGCGTCCTGAAGAAGTCGACGTAAGTAAAGACAGGTTAGATTTTCAGGCGCTACCTGAACACGAGAAGCATATTTTCCTTAGCAACTTGAAGTACCAAACACTGCTAGATAGTGTTCAAGGTCGTTCACCTAATGTTGCATTACTGCCTATCGTATCAATCCCTGAGCTAGAAACTTGGATTGAAACATGGGCATTCAGTGAAACAATACACAGCCGTTCATATACGCATATCATTCGTAATGTAACTAAACAGCCAGAACTTATTTTCGATGACATCGTTGAGAACGAGAAAATCAGTGAACGCGCAGACTCTGTAACTAAATACTACGATGAGTTAATCGAGAAAGTATCTATTTACAATATGTATGGTGAAGGCAAGCATGAAATTAACGGCGAGACAGTTCATATTAACCTGTTTGAACTGAAAAAGCTGCTTTACCTCTGCATTATGTCAGTAAACATATTAGAAGCGATTCGTTTCTATGTAAGTTTTGCATGTTCGTTTGCTTTTGCAGAGCGTGAGCTTATGGAAGGTAACGCAAAAATCATCAAGCTAATCGCGCGTGATGAAGCGCTTCATCTTTCAGGCACTCAACACATGTTGAATATCATGCAAGAAGGTAAAGACGATCCTGAGATGTCAATTGTTGCGGCGCAATGCCAAGAAGAAGCTATCCAAATGTTTGTAGAAGCTGCGCAGCAAGAAAAAGAATGGGCAGAATACCTCTTTAAAGACGGTTCAATGATTGGCCTTAACAAAGACATTTTGTGCCAATACGTAGAGTACATAACAAACGTACGTATGGCAGCTGTTGGATTACCAACTCAATTCGAAAGCAAAAGTAACCCGATTCCATGGATTAACGCTTGGTTGGTTTCTGACAATGTTCAGGTTGCTCCACAAGAAGCTGAAATCAGCTCATACCTAGTTGGTCAAATCGATTCTGAAGTAAGTGCGTCAGACTTTGGTGATTTCGACCTGTAATGGAAGAAAGGCCACAACCGACGATAACAATCGAAGACCACGAAGAGCCGCTAAAATTTGCGGCTCAATCACCTTCACTTCTATGTACTCTTGAACAAAACAACATCGATGTCCCCTACCAATGCCGAGAAGGTTATTGCGGAGCGTGTCGAGCAAAGTTAGTGCAAGGCAAAACAGTATACAACCAAGAGCCCTTAGCATTTGTGCGAGATGGAGAGGTGCTATTGTGCTGTTCGAAGCCAATAACCGACATTGTGATTAAGCTAACTTAATCTTTGAACTTCTGTTTGAAAGTAATCGGTGCCATTGCTAATTGCAATTGCGCCGTCTTCTATCACCACATCCCAGTGCAAACTGCGTGTCAGAGCCGACACCAAATCGTCAACCCATGTTTGATTTACCGAAAATATGCGAATGTTGGGTAACGCAATGAGATGCGGCTCCAAAGCATTAAACCACTCGTCATCGTGGACTAAAAAAATGATGGTTTTACTGTAGAGTTTTCCATACTTTTGAATATCACCTAGCTCCGTGGGCCCAATAAACAGTGCATTTTCGATTAACCCACTGTCATCTTCATGCCATACGTCAGGGCTAGACTTTTCGCGACTGTTTAACCAACGTACTTTATCACTATAAGACAGGGCACAGTATCCGATAAGCTTTAACACGAAATGTTCAAGCGTTTCTGCTTTTTGTAATGCTGTCGTAAAGGTTTCAAGGTGATTTGCTTGATGAAACAAATCCGCTATTTTCAACCTTACTTTGAAAACAAATGGTCCAGTCATACTAGGCTCAGTTTAACGCGCTCTAGCTTAAATATAGGAACAGTCAAATATAATTCAAACTTAAAGTTATAGTATAACATCATTGTTTTTGAAAAAATGAGGTGTTATATTATTACAAGTTCACAATCATTATCACAATCAATAAGTAATAACATGTTTAAACAATCTTTAATCTCTCTGAGTGTCAGCGCAGTAATGCTGTCAACGTCAGCATATGCTGGCGAGTTAAAAGGTAAAGTTGTAGATAACAACAACCTACCAGTTAGCAACGCAGATGTTCACTTGCACGGTAAATCACAAACAATTAAAACAGATGCTGAAGGCAACTTCACAATCGCGGTTGACGCAGCATCTCAGTTACATGTTTCAAAAAACAACTTTATTGATCAACGCTTAGACGTTAATCCGGACTCTCCTTTTGTTACTGTTACGCTAACACCAAGCTCTGTAGAGAGTATTGTTGTATATGCATCTGCCCTGCACAAAAGCAACATGGAAATGGCTTCACCAGTTACCGTAGTAAGTGGTGATACGCTCAAAAACTCAGCTAAGCCAACTTTAGGTGAAACACTTAAAGGCTTACCAGGTGTTAATGCGAGCTACTTTGGTCCTGTTTCTTCAAGTCCAATTATTCGTGGATTAGACGGTCCTCGCGTTAAAATTACACAAAACGGCCTAGACAGCAGTGATGCTTCACGCGTTGGTCCTGACCATGCGAATACAAATGATGCACTAGGCGCTGAGCAAATTGAGATCCTTCGCGGCCCTGCAACTTTGCTTTATGGCTCAGGTGCGATTGGCGGTGTTGTTAACGTAGTTGATAACCGCATTCCGACTGACGTTATTGAAGCGCCTCAAGGCGCTGTTAATTACAGTCATGATACGAATTCGAACACCAATACGTACGCTGTATTGTTCGAAACAGGCCACGAAGGCTTTAACTTCCACTTTGATGGTGTAAAGCGTCAAGGCGACGACTATGAAACACCAAGCTTTGAATTACCTGGTGACCATGACGAGCATCACGAGGATGAACACGGACATGATGACCATGATCACGCTCATGAAGGCGAAGAACACGAAGGTGAAGAAGAGCACGCAGCTGAATTCGCAGAAAAAGTAGATAATACATTTATCGACTCTGAAGTATTTAATATCGGCACTAGCTACGTTTCAGATCATATCACCGCTGGTATTTCTTACGGCCGTATTGAAACTGATTACGGTATTCCTGCACACAGCCACGATCACGGCCATGATGATCATGGGCACGAAGATGAAGATGGTCATGACCACGATGACGACCATGGTGAGGATGATGCACACGAGCACGAAGGTGAAAACCACAATGTGTTCGCACGCGTTAAACAAGACAGATGGCAAGCTTTATTTAACTATGCACTTCACAACAACTGGCTAGAGTCTATTCAGGTCCGTGCAGGTTATACAGATTATGAGCACGCAGAAATTGAAGGCGGCGCAATTGGCACAGTATTCAAAAATGAAACAACTGAGCTTCGCACCAACTTTGAACACCGTATTGGCGACTGGCATGGTATCTTTGGTTACCACTACTCTGACAGCGATTATGAAGCCCAAGGCGCCGAAGCTTTCACGCCAGCTACAAATACCACAACCCATGCATTCTACATTTTAGAAGAAAGAGAGTTTGGTGATTTCACTCTAGAGTTAGGTGCGCGCGTTGAAGATTTTGAGCTATCAAGCCGTATCACTGAAACACATGTAGGTCACGATGATGACCACGACGAACATGGCGAAGATGACCATGATCATGACCATGCTCACGAAGAAGCTATGGTTAAAACAACGCAAATCTCTGACTACACACTTGAAATGACAAACGTGAGTGCATCAATTGGTGGCGTATATAACTACGCACCAGGTGAAAATGTTGCTATCAGTCTTTCTCGTTCAGAACGTGCACCTTTAACAGCAGAGTTGCTATCTAATGGCTTGCATATAGCGACAAGCACTTATGAATTAGGTCTTGGCTATGAGATTGAAGGCACTGAGATCCACTTTGAGCCAACAGACATTGAAAAAGAAACATCAACTAATTTAGATATTAGCTTCCGTCGCTTTATCGGTGACTTTGGCTATACAGTGAATGTATTCCACAACGATATTTCTAACTTCTATTACCAAGAAAAGACGAATTACTTCTTTACGTCTGAGCATGGTTTAGAAGTTGCTGACCACGAGCACGAAGGCGCGCGCGATGTTTATCAATATGTGAGTAAAGATGCAAAACTTTACGGATTAGAATTTGATGTTCACTATCAAATTAACGATTTAACACGCATAAAGCTATTCGGCGACCACTTACGCGCTAAGCTAGACAATGGACAAAACCTGCCGCGTATTCCAAGTAACAAACTTGGTGTTAATTACGCTTATGAGAACGGCCCATTTAAAGCGGATATGACAATTACGCGCTACTTAGAGCAAGATAAAGTAACCTCTTACGAGACAGTAACTAACGGTTACACATTGGTCGATGCAAGCCTAAGCTATGACTTTGCAGTAAAAGGTATCGACATGGTTGGCTATATGAATCTAGAAAACCTGACAGATGAATTGGGCTTTGTACATAGCTCGTTTATTAAAGATCAGGCGCCTCTCCCTGGGCGTAACTTAAAGCTTGGAATTAGAGCTTACTTCTAAACAGTTCCTTTCTTTTATAGAGACCCAAAATGCTGTCCTTAGTGGCAGCATTTTTATTTCTAGTGTTTTTTCACCAAACCAATTAAAACCGTCAATCAAAACAGCGATACAGCAAGGTGCTGCTCTTGGTGCTGACAAAGCCCAGATATGTGAATGCCCTTCGTATTCAGGCGTGCTGAGCTTTGAAGACCCATAATGCACTTAAAACATAATTCACCACCATTCCTATCAACACACCACACACTAAGGCAAAATACACAAACAAAAGTTCGTTTGAATAATCGGTCATCACCTTGAATACGCTGAAATTCATTACGCCGGCAATGCAAGCGGTAATTAAGCTTTTTACGCATTCAGAGACCGCTCGATTGGCGTTTTTTGAGCAAAATGTAAAGTGTCTATTGCCGAGCCACGTTGTAAACGCAGCCCCAAAAAATGCAAGTACCCTAGCCCATTCTAAATGCAGCGACAAACCAAAGCTAAATATAGTAAACATTGACACGTCTACAGCAAACCCAACAGTTCCTACCAGAGCAAATTTGATTACCTGCTGCATAACTAACCGCGTGTACTGTTTGAGCAAGTGAATAGTGAACGACCCGATTTCGATTCAAACTCTACCGTACAACTCAATAAGTACTGCTCTACAAGCGCATTGACCTGCTCTCGCCGGCCAATAAGGTGGTATCGACTCAAAGAAGTAAGAACACGAGTGTCTTTTAGTAATTTTGCTTGCCCTTGACTATAAAACTGCCCTGAAAACGGCCTCTTGCCGATATAGAACACAGGGAGCTCACGAGATACCTTTTCGAAGATCACTCGATCGCTACGGCTGTCCGCCTTGCCCAAATTCAAAACTAACAAAACGATCATCAACATGACAGGAATGAAAGCAGAAGCGCCCCACAACCATTTAAAATCTTTCTTGGTGACCAACATTGCTATCAGGACTCCGATTGCTGGCACTCCCGGCAGCACGTATGCAGGTAATATATTTCCTGATAAAGTGAACAGAAGCAGCGGCGATAATAACCAAAAAACTAAAAAGCTGAATAAGCCTGTGTAGCCCTTTTCAAATTCTTGCTTGTCAGTGCGTTTTTTCCAAATTAACACTGGCAGCACAACTGACCAAGGTAAAGCAGATTGTAACCAAAACAACCAAATAGTCCCACGAGGTCTGTCATGTGCATTGCCGTATAAATCGCCCTCCCAACCACTTATGACAAAGCGGTTAAAATGTTCACCGACAATAAAATAATCTAAAAACCCCGGAGTTGCGATTTCTGCCAACACGTACCAAGGTAACGCAACAATCAACATAAGCGCACTGCCAGACAACACGGGAAACCTGCTCCATAATTGTTTAAATGCGCCCAAAAAGCCGTGTTGAAGTATAAGCCAAGGTACTACCGCTATTGTCATTATGACTAAAGCGACGGGCCCTTTTGCCAATAAACCACACGCCAAGCCAAAAAAGCCTAAATAACCCCATTTTTGAGCATGCTCATCTTTTTGTAACCAACATAAGTAAAAACCGACCATAGCCATAGTCAAAGCAAAAGTCAGGGCCATATCAGTCATCACCGCGCCCGATGCGATGGTAAAAATACCACATGTCGCTACCACAACCGCTGCAACAACAGGATTGTTATTGGTTTTTCTAGCCAGTAGTCCAATGAAGCAAATAGTTAACACCCCAGCAAACCAATGAGGCACTCGCACCGCAAATTCATTTAGCCCAAATAACTTGATCCCCGTAGCACTCATCCAAGTGAACAGCGGTGGCTTACCCCAAAATGGCACGTCATAGTCAAATTGAGGGGTCAGCCAATTCCCGGTTTCGACCATAAGCCGAGCCATTTCGCCATAGCGAGCCTCGGTCGTGTCCATTAATGGGTAAGTCGCTAAAGAAATAAGCCTTAGAAACAGTGCAAAGGCTAATAGTAGCCAAAGGTGGATTTGCCTTACCGTCATCTAAGCCTTCTCCATTAGCGAAGGCACCTCAGCGCTCTTTTGTGTTTGATTACAGTGGTGCACATGTGCCACAAGATAGAGTGGCCGTTGTTTTACCTCTACAAAAATGCGCCCGATGTATTCCCCTAATAAGCCAATAGATAACAGTTGCACGCCGCCAAGCGCCAATTGAACGACCATAGTAGATGGGTAACCGGAGACAACTTCTCCAAAGGCAAGTGTCTTGGTAATAATAACTAGACCGTAAACAAAGGCTGAGCTGGCGATCAATGCGCCTAGTATAGTCGCGAGTCTAAGGGGCCGAATAGAGAAGGATGTGATGCCGTCCATAGCGAGACCAATAAGTTTTAAGTAATTCCACTTTGTTTGCCCTAAATAACGCGCATCCCGTTCAAATTCTACGGTTGTGTGATTAAACCCGGGCCACGCAAATATCCCTTTCATGTAGCGAGTGCGCTCAGGTAGCGCATTAATGTGCTGCACGACTTTGGAACTCATTAAACGAAAGTCACCCACGTTTTCAGGCACATTTAACGGTGTCATCTTATTTAGTAATTTGTAAAAGCACCCAGCGGAAAACCGTTTAAACCATGACTCTCCTCGGCGGCTGGTACGTTTCATATTTACCACGTCAAACCCTGCACGCCACTTACACAACATTTTAGGAATTAGCTCCGGCGGATCTTGAAGATCTGCATCTATCATAATGACCGCTTGGCCCTGCGCATGATTTAGACCGGCACTCATCGCACTTTCTTTGCCAAAATTACGACTCAGCTCGATGCATTTTACCGTACAGTTTGCCGCACTAAATTTTTTGACAATCTCTAAACTACCATCAACACTCCCATCATCGACATAAATGATTTCTGTTTTCCCACTGATTTGAGTAAGTACCCAGCTAAGTCGTTGGTGAAATTCAGCGAGCACTTCTGATTCGTTATAAAATGGAACAACGATTGATAAAGTAGGTCCAATATCTCGGCGTTCGTTTAGCGCACTAATATTTGTTATTGGTGCATTAGTAAAAGACATACGCAATTATCCGTAGCATTAAAAGACGGAGTTAGCCTATATCAGAGGCAGTGAAAGAGTTGTTGTCGACATTTTTTTCACACTAAATATGCATAATATAGATTGATGTTTTTGTTGGAGTGTTCGTTTGAAAAGACTGCTGATAGTGGAAGACAATCGCGAGATTGCAGGCATTTTGTTTGACTATTTTGAGTCACTCGGAATGGAAATCGATTATGCAGACAACGGAGAGTTGGGCTTAAAGCTAGCAAGTGAACACACTTTTGACGTTATTCTGTTAGATCTGATGCTGCCACGCATGAGTGGGTTATCCATTTGCAATAAGCTCAGAGAATCAGGAAACACCACACCTATATTAATGCTCACAGCGTTAGATGGTCGAGAAGATATATTACAAGGCTTTGAACATGGCGCAGATGACTACCTTACAAAGCCATTTGATTTAGATATTTTAGAGGCACGCATGCATGCGTTGATTCGCCGAAGTAATGCCGAATTTACAAGCCAAAAGCTCTGTTTTGGAGATGTATCCATCGACCAAAGAACGCGCCAAGCATACAGACAAGGCCGCTTGCTTGCACTAAACCCTACGACTTACACGATTTTAGAGTTGCTTTTAAAAAAAGCCCCAGAAGTACTTACAAAAGAAGAGATCGCATATCAATTATGGGGCGAGCATGAAGCAAATAATGACGTACTACGCAGTCACATTTATCAACTCAGAACACAATTAGATAAACCATTCGACACCCAAGTCTTAACTACAGTTCCCAAGGTTGGTTTTCGTTTGGAGCACACCTCATGATACGACGATATCTTGGCAACACCCGCAGTATGACGGGTCGTCTTGCGCTTTTTTTCGCCGCTGTTTCAGCTGTAATCGGACTATTTTGTTTTGCGCTAATCACCCTTACCTTACACTGGGCAGAAGACAGAATGGGTGAAAGGAGAATACTGATTGATAAAAAGGAAGCTATTCACTACTTTCATTCCAATCCTGAAATCAATGTTGTGCAATTGGACCTGCTTACAACCGCATATAATGACTTATCGCTTGTACCTCAAACCTACCAACCTTATTTAATCGGAAAGCGTCATTTCTTGGATGAGGTACATATTGAAGATGGCTCACAAATGGTTTACTTGAGTACCTTTACGCAAAATGGCGTTGAAAAGCCCATAATTTTGCTTACTTATGTTGATGAGGTGGAGATCAGCTACGATGAATTTATCACAGTGATTGCCATCAATCTTGCCTTTGTTGTAGTGCTTGTTTTTATTTTTGCGAAGTTATTAATGAAGTTGTCACAGCGCTTGATTGAGCCTGTTAATGCACTAAAGGCTCAACTCGATAAGAATGATCCTAGTGCTTCTTTTACATTGCCTAAAGATGCCGCCAACGAATTTCAAACTCTAGCCTCTGGACTTAATGGTTATAGAACCCACGTAAATGAGCTGATTAAACGGGAGCAATCTTTCGCACGCTACGCAAGTCACGAGTTAAGAACACCTTTGACAGTCATTAAAGGGGCCTCAAAGCTACTTCTCAGAGCAAGTGAAGATAACTTTATTTCGCGGCAAATGATCCGAGTGCAAGAAGCCAGTAAACAGATGTCGACCATGACCGATGCCCTTTTGTCGCTTGTACGCTATGAACGAGAAAAGCACAATGAACCCTTTAGACGGATAAGCACAGAGGAGCTGGACAGTATCATTTCATCTAACCTACCTTTAGCGCAGGAAAAACAACTTGATTTAAAATGCACAATAGAGAGTATGCCTACCGTTCAAGCCAGCTCACCTGTGATAGCCATCGTACTAAACAATTTAATTAGAAACGCCATTGCTGCAACCGAAGAAGGATCTATCGAAGTTTGCATGACTGAATCAAAATTAAAAGTAATCGACTGTGGATGTGGCTACGACGGACATCAAGACCCACAAGGGCATGGCTTGGGTTTGCTTATTGTTGAAGATTTCTGCCAGCGATTCGATTGGGAGTTCTCTTTACGCAATAACGATCAACGTGGCTGCACTGTATGCGTAGATTTTGGTTCAAGAAAAATTCTGGGCTAAAGTTAATTCCATGGTTTTTAATTTAAATGCTTTCTTGTCTACTAAGAGAGAAACACTTAGATTTTGAACAATCAGCCTCGTCTACTAATTCTGAATAACCGCGAATAGATTCTAACAATTTAGTCCGTTAGGGTTGATCTTTACGGGCGTGTAATTTGTTTTGGAACAACTACACGCGTCGAGAATCGACTGTGCTTAAAACCAACGACTCTGACCCCATTGATTTTGTCGTTTTGTTTTTGTTCTTTATGAATTTTATGTCAGTGGGCTAGGATTAGACAGGCGATCATTAATTGTCACACTTTTATCCTAATTTTCTTTGAACGAGCTGTTTACCATGCACCACCTCAGGGTTACAATCCAGCTTTGCAATAATTAAAATAAAGCCCGTTCAATGTCTATTCGAGTAAAAGTCGCCACTACCCCGGTTGAGCTCAATCACGTATACCAGCTCAGGTACCAGGTCTATGCAGAAGAATACACTTATATGCAGAAAAATCCGCAACGTATCATTATGGATATGTTTGACGGTATGCCCGACAGCTACAACATTATTGCTTATGATGGTGAAACACCGGTCGGTACAATACGCGTAGTTATAGATGGTGCGCTTCGCCTGCCAGCGGATCAAATGTACGACTTTAATCAATATCGCACCCAACTTATTGATCAAGCCCAGTCACAAGGCTTGTCTACTCCTTTACTGGCTAACTCAGGCATGTTTGCAATCGATGCCAGATGGCGAAATCGCCGTGATTTGTTTCGGGCTTTATTTAAATTGAGCTGCGATATCGGTGAAGCTAGAGGTGTCACTGATATTATCACAACCGCTAACATCGAAACACTTGCGCTCTACAAGCGTATGGGTCTTAAAGCACTTGGGGCACAAATTAGACATGAACATATTTCTGTCTCTATGGTACCTATGCATTGCAGTATGGCGCAGATCACAAAGTGGGCGTTTGGTGGCCCTAGAAAACACTCTAAACTGACAGAATTATTTGCACTGTGCTATGAATACTTGCTGGTCAGTGCAGGCACACCGATTTTTAACGCAGCTGATGAAAATCCAGATGAGGCCTACTTAATAAGCAGCGGTGCCATTGGTATTACTATGGACACAACCACGCAGCTGCAAGATTTTGATTTGGCAACTTTAACTGCTGGCGAGTTATTCGGCGAATCGTGCTTGATCGATGAACAGGCTCGTAAAGTCAATGCCACAGCCATTGTCAACACCGACCTACTCGTATTAAGAAAAGTGGATTTCTGGAATAAAGTTAACCAAGATCAAAGCTACATGAAAGAGGTCTTAAAAGTGATGGATCAAAAACTTCGAGATGTAGGCCGCAGAGCATTGATTTACGCACACGCTTCACGTGAAGAAAGGTTACAATTTTTTCTGGAGCAACTTGCAAAAACCGCGCAACCTATGCTGAAGAAACCACATCAACGAGTTGTCAGAATGGGTGGTCATGCGTTTTCTGTCATATCAGGGATTGAGCGCAACGAAAGTCAGGCATTTCTTGAACAACAAGCTCAAACAGGCAGCATTGGTTTAACTGAGAACAGTATCGTTTTTTATAGTGAGGCGCTTTCGTGAAAGATAATAATGCCAGCTCTACCGCTTTTACCGTCGCTCAGGGGATTTTATTTGCCGCCAAAACATCAAAGTATGGAGGCTTGGTAAACGACAACGTAATTTCAGTATCACGTCAGATATTACAAGGTAGCGAACAAGGCCGCCGTAGACTAAAACAACTCAATAGCTGGTGGTTTTGCAAACTAGCAAAACTTAGAGAACGGGTTTTGTTGCCAGGTATTTCTCTGCATTATGTATTGCGAAAGCGCCACATTGAGCATCTAACTCTGAATGCGCTGTCAGAGGGTATTACTCAGGTTGTCGTTTTAGGCGCAGGGTTCGACTCGTTATGCTGGCGTCTTCAACAAGATTACCCCAAGGTGAATTTCATTGAAATTGATCACCCAGCCACTCAAGAACAAAAAGTCAAAGCACTAGAACAAGGGGCTACTCAGCGCCAAAACATGCACTTTTTGGCAGTAGATTTTGGTCGTCAACAGCTCCAAACAGCACTGACCGAATTCGAGGCGTTCGATCCAAAGCGATCGACCTTATTTATATGTGAAGGGGTTTTAATGTACTTAAACGAAAAAGACGTCAACGCAATCTTTGATTCTATCCGGGCGTTAACAGGTGCAGGTACGCAGTTTATTTTTTCTACTCTAGAGCCCAAAGACAGCCCAAGAAACACAGTGCCCAAAATACTATACCGTCACTTAGAAAAGCTTGGAGAACCTGTATTGTGGGATATCGATAGCCTCGAGATGCAAGACTATTTGCAGACACATATGTGCCAGCTCCACTCTATCGCCGGTGGGCAGGAATTAGTTACACAGCAGATAAAAGAAAAGCTACAGCAAAAAATGTATCAAGGCGAATATTTTGTGCATTGTACTTTTGATCAATAAGAAAGCCTAAACCGCCCTTTTTATAGATATCAACAAGGCTAGTAGTTTATAAATATTCAGCCAGTTTTTACTAAACACACGCAAACTATGTAGCTGCGCGTTTGAAGTAATTTTTACTTAGAAAAGGAGACAGTGCGCAAAGCAATAATGGTAAAGCACTGTCTTCCTGTATACAAATTATGCCCCCGCAAAAAAGCGGCTGAACGCTTTGCTATTCATAAGGGCTGCAAACAAATGCAAAGACAACTTTTAACGTTTGACCCAAAACTTGATTACTACCGAATTAGCTTACGTATATGACACCAACGACTCTGACCCCATTGATAATGGGGTCAAGCATTACCACTTCGCAATGACTTTACCAACAATATTACTATCGGGTACAAACCCCCAGTAGCGGCTGTCTAGGCTATTGTCTCTATTATCACCCAAGACGAAGTAATGATTATCTGGCACTATCCATTCATCTAACCGACTACCAGCTTGATTAAAATAATGAAAGACCATTTCTGTATGATTGTTGTTCGTTTTGATTTCGTACTCAATTTGGCCTAAAGACTCTTGATAATACTCGTATTCAGAACCATCTTCTTTTTGAGTAAATTTAAGCTCTTTATCAACGGCTTTATAGCTAGGACACTCAGTTGTCTCGTCTACACATGCAGGTTTAATATAAATAGTTTTGTTACGGTAGGTCACTTTATCTCCAGGTAACCCTACTACTCTCTTGATAAAATCAATATTGGGATCCAGTGGGTGTTTAAAAACGACAATATCCCCTCTTTGAAGCATTCTTGTTGATTCTGTTGTGTGTATTCGTATTCCTGAGTAACTGTAGTTTCCATATCCAAATTTGCTAACTACTACGTGGTCACCGGGGTTTAACGCAGGGCTCATTGACTTTGCGGGAATAGAAAATGGTTCATAAAAAAACGCTCTTCCAATGATTAAACATGTAAGAAACACGCTAAAACACACTAAAGTGATCCACCAACTAGCATACCACTTCCTGACTTGTTCTTTGTCATACCTTCTAGATATTAAAAATGCATGGACAGGACAAATTATTAGAATAAACCACACGAAGTAAATGTTTTGATACCATGTTTCTTTATCTGGTATCGCATGTAGTTTTGTATCAAATAAAGAAACCAATATAAATAAAATTAAATAAAACCAAAATAGTTTGGCTCTATTGACGTAAAGAAATACAAATGGCTGTAAAGCAAAACCGTATAAAATACTCAACCAACCTTTAGGCTTCCAAGAATATTCCAATTGACCTCCTACTCCCTATTCGCGCATGTTTCAAATAATCAGCTGAAAACACGACTCATAAAAGACGAAAATTAAAAGCCCCAATGGTCACATGGGATAAAGTACTTGTAAACAACCATCGTAAATCACCCAATTCTGTCATTTTGCCAATATAAGGCCGTATATATTGCTAATTTAGGGATTTTTAAAATGATATGATTTGGTGATAGGTCACGAACGCCTGCTTCCGGCGGTGGGTTTTGTTATTACTTCAGCGACTTTTCATACTCATTAATGCTACGTGAAAGCTCTCTATCCAAGGCTTTCTCAAGTTTTAACACCGTTTTCCAAATGTTCGATAGATTTGCATCGTTTTCACTCAGTAAACTGTCAAATATCTCAACAAGCTGCTCTTTTAGAGCCGCCCTTTCTACTGAATCGCCCGTGATTCTGGTGTCATTTTCAGGAGAATACATAGAGCCATATTTCACAAAATTGGTGCGCGCCATGTCTAGTGAATAACCACCATTGGGGCCACCAAAAACAGTGTGAGAATCCTCATCATCCTGGCCGTCATCCTCCCAATTGCAAAGTTCACATATATCATATTGACCGCGTTCAACTAAAGTAGGATACCCACAGCAAGGGCAAGTGACTCTATTAATAGTCTTGAAAAGTGAACAAATGCCGAGTCGAATATTTTTTGACACGGCATCAAACCTATTTCTTTTCCTTGCAAATTCATTCATATATCAATTCACTTGATGCGCAAGTGTCGTGCTAAATGGCACAAGTTGCTTACTAATATTTACGAAGTGCGAACTAAACCAAGCTTTTTACTGCTTTGTTACATGCGCCCATCGCCGAACAAAACAGCCTCACTTTGATTGTTATTTATTAAATTTAAGAGACTGGCTGAGAATTCTTTTATTTTATGATGTCTTATTTTAAATTCTCCAGAAAATTGCCTAATTTCATTACTACGACAGCCTGTATATGGATAATCTGCCAGCGTAACATGAATACCAATAATGCCATTAATTTTAGAGGCTGACAGTACGTAACACCTAATTGAAAAGGTTTCTAGATATTCGCTACCATCAATTTTGGATTGAGCACCAATCAGTTCAAAGGAACCTATCATTTCAGAGGCAAGCCGACTTAAATTGTCACAAAAAGTTGCGACGTCACCTAAGTTAAACCAAGCCCCTCCAACACCAGAAAATTCGTTTAGGTGTGCCTTGCATGTAAGGCCCACGGAGTAATCTTCAAGATCCGCAGTGATTGACAATTGTTCCATCGCTTTCCTATGGAATATGACGCTTTTCAAAGGCGTACTTTTTAGCTAAATGTATACGAAGCAAAGCGGAACCAAACATGAGCAGTCCGCTTATGCAACTTGCTAGTGTAGTATTGTAGCGATAGAAGATTACTCCTATCAATAGAGCAGCCGATACTATAGACTGCAAAACGGCACCTACAGTACTTGATATGTTACATTGAACACACTTATCTTTTTCGCTTTTATACTCTTCGCTTGAATGAGCTTTAATTTTTGTGGCTTTAATACACTGAATCTGACGTTCTTCCAGAGTTATGTTTGAGTTATCACTATCTAAAGCTGAATTAGATACACAACAATTGTCGTCAAATTGGAAAAGACAAATGTGCGTTAAATACCACTTTGTTGAAAGCTCGTATCAGAATCAAAAAGATCAATGCCACTGAGCTTTCAACTCCCAATCATGCGTTTATTGAGGTTATGCTAAACAACTTCCACGGTATATTGAGATATTTCAATCTCATTGTGTTCTCTTACCTCAAGCTCCCATAGCTCATTAACTAATAGATTTATTTTCTCCCCTTGTAGTTTTGAATCTGCAAATGTGTCAGCTAGTAGCCTCACACGTAATTCAACGAGATAAGACTGCTCCCCTTTTTTATTGACTGTGATTTGCTCAACCACATGTTCGCAGTTTGGTTTAAACGTTTCTCTCGCTCCTTTGTACCAATCTCTAAATCCGCTGTGTCCTCTAAACTCACCTTCGGGCATAATCAAAGTGATATCGTCTGACAGGTACTGTGTAAAAAGTGCAGAGTCATTTGGCAATGCATCAAAGTTTTCAAACCATTGTTTTATGAATTTGTTGATTGTTGCCTCAGGGGCGCTCTTGAGCTCGTCAATAAGCGCAAAAAGCCTTTGAGCATGAGACGCTGCGCGACTTTGTACATCTTCTAACTTGTTATAAACGCCTTCTATATAAACCATTCTATGGGTATAAATTGGTTTGTTAAAATTGAGCCCCGTCAAGTAAGCCGTTTGCTGTATTGGGTATATGAGCTGCTCTATCGTAAAGTGGTTGTAGCCTAGTGGATCATAAGATTCCTCTGGACCACCTACCGTAAATGACAATATCAGGTCTTTACCTTTGAGTTTGTCACCATTGGCACCAAAGGCGAAGTCATACGCAAAAACATCGTCAATCCATTTTTTCAGTAACGCTGGAATTGAGTACCAATAAAATGGAAATTGAAGAACGATGATATCCGTATCAATAAGCGCATCTTGCTCCGCTTTAACATCTATTTGAAAATCTGGATAAAGCAGATCCAAGTACCTAACATCTAATTCAGTAACTGAACGTTTTAATTCATTTAAGATCACACTATTGGCGTTTGAACCTTCTGAATTAGGGTGCCCAGAAATCACAACAACTCTACTCATACTTACCTCGTTAAACCTATCTGAATGAACAAATCCAGTCTAAGATAATCAATTAGTAATGATTAGAGAGTGAAAATGTAATAGATTAGTAGTTATTAGCTAACAATCTATATTTGAGATAATGAACGGTTCTACATTTAATCAGCTAATTATGTTTCATACCATTGCGAAAGAAGGCAGTATCGCAAGAGCGGCTCGTAAACTTGAGATTGCCTCGCCTTCGGTTAGCAATGCATTAAAAGCACTGGAAAACGAGTTAGGTCTGCCACTGTTTACACGTACCACGCGAAGAATTGAGCTGACTGAAGCAGGTAAACAATTATTTGAACGAACACATGACACGGTACAGCAACTAAATGGCGCCGTTGAAGGTATTAGCGAACTAAGCAAAGATCCATCTGGTAAAGTTCGCTTAACGACCCCTAGGTTTGTGTACCAAAGCCTTTTAAAACCAATTTATGCTGAGTTTTGCATGCGATACCCAAATATAGAGCTGGAAATTTCCATTTCAGATGCGACCGTCGATATTTTGCAAGACGGATTTGATTTAGGGATCAGGTTTGGCGAGCGTGTTCAAGAAGGAATGGTTGCAAAGCGTCTCACTCAACCAATGAAAGAAGCGCTATTTGCCTCACAGAAGTACATTGAACTATATGGCACACCCAGTCAGCCCAATGATTTAAAACAACACAAGTTGATTCAGTATCGTTTTATTTCGTCAAATCAGTTAGCCCCATTGCTTCTTGATAATCAGGGGGAAACCCTTCCTGTAGACATGCCTCATGCATTGGTAGTTAACGATACAGACTTGATGCTAGATGCCGCTTTAAATGGTCTGGGGATCGGCCGTATTGTTGCCCCCATGGTGCAAGACTATTTCGACAATCAGACGCTTGTTCCCGTATTACAAAACTATTGGTATCCTTACTCACCTTTGTACTTGTATTTTCATCAAAATACGCAAAAAGCCAAGCGAGTCAGAGTGTTAATTGACTATTTAGTAGAAAAACTGACTTAATAAAGTGTAATAGAAACGATGGTAGCTAAAATTAAGCTTTGGTTTCATTTTTCGCGCGGGGGCCTGCACCTTCAATGCACTTTTCATTTTGAGAAGGAAATACGCAGTTGAATCCTGCTTGCAGTCAATAAAAAGCGCCATCGCCTTTTAGAGCAGCTGAACAAGGCTGTTAAACAGCCTTGTATGAATAAAAATTAGACTTATTCTACTTCTTCATGGTCTAAAGGGTTTGGACCTCCACCGCTATACCAAAACTCTCCCGTTGCACATGCATTTGCATTTTCCCACGTGCCATCAGTGTATAAAACGCGAGTTACGCATGCCTCTACTGAGCCTGCTGTTACACGGCGTGCAGCAGTGTAAAAGCATGATGAATTGCCATTACACCTCCAACTGCCAGAGCTACCGCCATAAGACCATGTTACATCAGCAACGGGCTTGCTTGACTTCAATTTGAAGTAAACGCCACTATCTGGCACATTCGTTTGGCTATAGCAAAAATGAGGGGTTAAAGTTTGTTGTGTAGGCGTACCGCTTATTAGACACTCAACAACTAAATCTTGTGCCGATGCCGAAGCACTCACTAGGCCTAAGCCTACAACTGCCATTAGCGTATATCTTTTCATCTTAATTTCCTTTTATTATTTTATTTGTACTGCCAACATCAATGTGTCAGCCACACTACTTTATGTCAACATATCAACCTAACACACACGCAAACCCACATAACCAACTGTATTTAATGCACTTTATAATTTAAACGTGCATGTTAGACATTTCTGCCGCGCCTATTGGTTTGGAATTAATTATTAAAATTGATAAAACAAATGGTGATAAATTATTACATAAAGTTAATATATTAAAGGCTTAGTAACGACCTAGAGTTAAGTACCAGCATGAAAATACTACTTAGTATTTTATACCTAAACTCAACTCAGGTATTTCGTCAATTTTGAATATACGATTATCCTCAACAAGCGTTAATACTTTGATTAAAGCTCTTCCAACGTGTTTATTCTTTTTTTTACTTTTAACAACTCAATATATATAAATTTAGTATTAAAAACTTTGTTCTAAACACACTTTGCTAAAAGCTAAAAGCGTAATTAATATTTCAGAATTAACAAATTAGCGTGAACGCAATTCGCATATCATTGGTCGGTGACACTTAGCCGGTGGAGACCAGGTTGCGTGTACAGTCAAAAAGAAGTCCATACAGGTACTACGTGATAATCGGTGGACCCCTTTATATTGTCGAATGCGGTGTTAATTCACATCGACTTTGTAGCTATCCATTGCGCTTTTAGCTGTTACACTATGCTCAATCCCCGAGTCAAACCTGTTTGCTTAAATAAAGGTGAGACGAAACATACTAAATCACTAGTAATTCTTTAGTTTGTACTATGCTCTAAAGACACATTGTTATTGTGAAGATGATCTCGCTATGAAAAGTCAGTCGATGACGCGGCGCTTTGTTCTCCCTTTGGGGTTAATGATGGTTATCGTCGCTATTTTGGTCGCAACCATTTTACCTTCAATTATCAAGTCAACAATGTTACAGATTACTTCCGATGATGCAGTTGTAACAGTAAACCAATTTAAAACACTGAGGGGTTACTACACTAAAAACGTCATCGCGAAAGCAAAAGCTTTTGGTATGTCGCCTCACTATGAACATCGAAATGACAAAAATGCCCTTCCTTTACCCGCAACATTAATTCATGAGCTAAGCGAGTTAATTTCTCAGTCAGGGACTAAAGTTCAACTTTACAGTGAATACCCATTTCCAAACCGCAAACAGCGACAGCTTGATTCATTTCAAAAAGAAGCTTGGCGCTACCTAACAGCCAACCCAAGAGAGGTTTACTCCAAACTTTTTGAAAAAAATGGAAGTCAATACTTGAGAATTGCAGTTGCAGATACAATGCAAGCAGAGGCCTGCGTAAACTGTCATAACACTCACCCTTTAACGCCCAGAGCAAACTGGAAACTTGGCGATGTAAGAGGTGTGCTTGAGGTAACAAAACCACTAGATAATGTTACCGAATTGACGTCAAATATTAGAAATTACATTTTAATTGGTGCTTTTATTGTATTAATTTTAATGATTGTCACACTCGTCACCATGTTCGAGCGTTTTGTACTGCGTCGAACGAAAAAACTAGAAGACTCTCTCGCTAACCTTGCGTCAGGGCAAAGTGATTTAACGAAGTTTATTGAAGTAGATGACGATGATGAGATAGGTAATGTTGCAGTCCAATTTAATCACTTTCAAGATAAATTCAAGTCACTTATTGAATCTATCATAGAAACCGCTAATCACCTTGAAGTGTCTGTTAATAACGTTCGCGAAGCAACGAGTACAATACACACAAAAATACAAGAACAGGAAGCACAAACTCAGTCAATTGCATCAGCCATTAACCAAGTCACTGTGAGTATTAAAGACATTTCTAACAATGCGGATCAAGCAGCACAAAGCACCAATGAGACCGACAAAAACCTGATCTCAGCCAGCAGTCAAATGGAGCATTCTGTTGAGAACATCAACGCCCTATCTCAAGTCATGTCTGAATCTGTTACTGTGATCACAAATCTAAGCTCTGAAAGTAAGGAAATAGGTGTTGTGCTAGACGTAATTAAATCGATTGCTGAACAAACCAATTTACTTGCACTCAATGCAGCAATTGAAGCCGCTAGAGCCGGAGAGCAAGGTCGTGGTTTTGCTGTAGTTGCAGACGAAGTAAGGGCGTTGGCGCACAGAACCCAACAGTCAATCGATCAAATACAGGGGACCGTAGACGCGTTACAGCGCATGGGGAGTGAAGCTGTTGATAAGGTAGTAAACGGCAATACGTTAACTGATGAAACAAGAGACGAAGTCAGAGAAGTTTCAGAGCAGCTAAAACAAGCGATGGAACTTGAACATGATGCAAATGCAGCTGTGGATAATATAGCGCAAGCCATGGTGCAACAGTCAGATGCGTCTTTAGAAATGGATAATAATATTATCCGCCTAAGAGACTTAGCCAGTGACTCGATTGCAGAGCTAGACAAAGTCATAAACATGCTCGAAACTGTCAATAAAGATAGTATCCAACTGACCGAAGAGTTATCTCGTTTTAAACTGTAAGCGGGACAAATCCTTTATATGAGCGCGTTGCGGCCACCTTCTTCAACGCGTGCTTTTATTTGATTCTGGGGAAAATACATTAAAAGTCCTGTAATATTTTATTTTCTGTATAATTGAGCTTGCTGTTTTTTCCTGATCAAAATAGAAAAATGCGAACGATCTCTATTATTATTTTATTCTTAGCTCCCTACATGTCTTACTCAAATGAAGAGTCTCATAGCCTTAAGTTAAAAACAGTTGAGGAGCTCAAGTCAGCTAATTCTGATTACTCAAACTTAGTCATGGGCATTTATTACGAGTTTGGTTATATAGTCGAGCAAAACTTTAACAAAGCAAAATCACATTATGAAAGGTCCAAGCACCCATTTTCATTTCTTCGGCTGGGCTTTTTATACAATTCTGGATATGGCGTAAGAACCGACTTCAGAAAAGCAGGTCAATATTATCGTAGATCTAAAGAATTTGATTATAAAGAGGTACCTGAGTTTCTATTAGTCTTAGAAAAAACATATAAAAACAATACACATTCAGATGTGTTATACACAAATTATATGCAAGATGAAGGTGTGTGGAGTTGTGATTTTGCGACAAGCCGATTAGAGGAACTAAGTTCGACAGGCAATGTGTGGGCATTATATCAGCTTGGTCACGCTTATGCTTCAAGTTCAGGAGTCGAATGCAGAGTAACTGATAATTCTAAAGCAAAGAATTATTACCACAGAGCTGCCAAACAAGGGCACCCCCAATCAATGAATAACCTGTCAGCAACACTAGAAGATCTGCGTGGCAACTTACTTGCTAACAGGCCACTGCTGGAAGAATCAGTTTTTTGGCTCAGAAAGGCGGCCGATACAGGTGTCGTTCTATCGCAAATTAACCTTGGGTTAGAATATATGCAATTAACAGGAAGGCTCAATCATGACCCAAATAAAGGCCTTTATTGGCTAACTGAGGCGCAAAAACAAGGCAGCTCAAGAGCTAAATTTTTACTTGGCCTATCTTATTTGACTGTTCCTGAAGTAGTTAACACTGAAAAAGGAATTGGGTATTTGTTAGAAGCTGCTGACGCTGGAGAGTGCCAAGCTGATTATGAACTAAGTCGATATTATTTGTTTAACGAAGATAACGTACTAAGTCAGTACTTGTGGTTTTTGAACACTGATTTGAAAAAGGCCAAGAACCACTTTAAAAAGTCTATAGAAAGTGGATGCCAAGATTTTGAGAACTTAGCATCCAAGTTTCATTGACAACGCGAGCACCACAGCGGACTTTAAGTGCTTCATTAATAAAAAGAGTAAGTACGTCGTACAGTACTTACTCTATTTAATACTTACCCACTCTTAAGGCGCAAAGTTTCCTCGCAAACAAGAATGAACCTAGTTTTCACCATAAGTCTTTGTGATGAATGGCATAACCAAATTCATTCGTTTTAAGCGCCACATCCATCCGAATGGACAAAATATTCAGTCCTCATCGATTCAAAACCCATGTGCAAACTTGTTTACTAGAAGGCGCACACGCTATCTAGTCGCCAGTTTTATTTGTTACAACCAGCCAAATAGCATGGATCATACCTGGCAATCCACCAAGTAATGTCAAAACAATATTAATAAAGAAATGTGCACTAAAACCCACTTGCAAAAAAGCACCAATTGGCGGTAAAAAGATTGCGAAAATTAAATTTACTATGCTGATGTTATTTGAGCTCATACTTAACTCTCTACATTGTTAAACGTGAAATGATTTCAGCAGCTATGTGCCACCCTGTTTTATCGTCACCTTTCTTTGTAGTAGTCGCTAATCATTACGCTTATGTACAATGCCACAAGTGCAATCTTTCCAGCTGGCTCTACTACGGTTTAAAGATAGTCTAATTAGTAAAGATTGCTTAGTTTAAATTTTCCAAGTGTGTTACTTTAATCTAACAAGCACCCAACCAAAATCATTACTCCAGCTCGCAACTTGAAAGACTAATTTTTTCTAATGCACATATCAGTAGCACTGCTCGGTACAGTTCACTTTTAAACACCGACTCATTTCGTGCCAGTGCAACATGCACTAGCGCATTGACTTCTATGCAGTCTTTATTTTGCATAAAGTGAATCTTAATCGGTTCGCTCAAATCAACATACCGAGAGTTTTGAAGTTCATTCCACAAGCGACGTTCAAAACGCTGCAGTTTATCCGCTCCAATATTGCTCGCCAAGAAGAAAGGGATTTCGCATGGTGAACTTGCAGTTCCTGCGGTTGCACAAGCAAATCGCCGATGCCACATTTCTGCGGTTGGAAAAGTAACAACATACCCATTTGCTTGCTTTAACTGCGTATGAAAGCTATCCAAACTAATGAGCTCTCCCTTACAATCCGCAATTTGCATCACATCACCCACTTGAATCGTTTTTTTGAAGCCCGCTAGTACTTTAAACGCAAACCCTGATAACAAAGACTTAAGCGCGTCGGTTCCAACAAACGTTAACCAAAAAAACATCAATAAAAATGAAATTGTAAGACTGTCAATTATACCGCTAGACTCATTACTCATAAAATAAGCGATTACACAAAGAAGAATTGGCAGGCCAAAAAGCTGACAAATAAACACCCATGCCTGTAATTTTGTAAATTGTCGATGCTGCTCTAATTCATTAGCGTGCGACAAAAGCCGGTGCTCCGACAACCCGACTTTGGCCCGCCTGGCTCTACGTCGCGTTTTAAACAGTGTAAACAATGCAAGCACAGCAATTTGGCTCATTACTAAAAGAATTAGGTAAACCACGACATAGATGTTTTGAAAATATTGGATCAACTCGGCCATTACACCCACCGCTGCGACAGTTGAATGAGGTCAACGCCAAGCTTTGCACGAACAAAAAACACTGCGATTGGAATATACATTTGCTCGATTGTAACTAACCCACAAGAGATAGTTACTACACCGGTATCTAGCAAAGTAAAGAGCAATGCTTTAAGCCCCGAATCAGACCCCCCTAACACTTTTAAAATTTCTTTTTCGTGCATTGGGCACGAAAAAGTGAGTAAGGCCAATAATGCTAGTTCATTACGGGTGGAGTCTCGCTCGAGAATCTTACGCAGCTTTAAATATGGCTTTACGAGCACCTTTTGCTCACAGGTAATTTTTCTTCCTTTGGATTCAAACAAGACCAAGTTATGAATAGCATTTTGCCAACTCAAGAAGCGAGATTTATGCATAGCAGCTATTTCAGTATGAAACATCAAATCTAAATTTTTAGCATGAGCAAGAAAGGCAAAAACAAATATATTCACTCTGATCTTAATCACAACACCATTTTGATTGGAGATGAGTTTAAGTCCTAATAGAAAATCTTTAATTGGGCCAAACCCCGCCTCATAGCGCTTGAACAATGAATCGACTGATGAAATGCACACGTGTTTAGATGCAGGTAAGACACTGGCCAAAGCGTCTAGGTAAACTATCTCCTTTTGCTCGGTGAGCTTTACAGCTTGAGCATGGAGCTTACGAGCATCGACAGCCCCACTCTCGTATAAGTGGTCGAATCCAGTAACCAATTCTACTCTTAACATCGTCAGTACCCACCTCGCTTAAAAAGTGCATCTAAAGAGATTGGCAGCTCTGTAAGCCACCTCACTCCATTGTCTTCAACTAGCTTACCCACCGCATTAATCGACTTGAGTTGGTGATCGCTTATCAGTTCGACGCCTTGGTCCTGTGCAAAACAGAATAGGGTTTTTTCAGGATGTTTATTGGAATAGTCCACCAGCTTTGGCAACGTTGTCGGAATATGTCTTGCCGCTAAATCTTCCTGCAACAAAATGAACAAATAAAAATCTACTTCTAGTTCTGCGTTTTCATCAAAAAATACGCAACGAACCTCTTGAGTTCCCTTTACTAAATTTTTAATCATTGCGTTTTGCTTGTTCGCATAAACTTCAATGTTCATCGCGTAGCTCCTTAACTTCAGAGCCAATGAATTTTTCTATTAATTGGCCTATCGTCTCGATGTGAGGCGCACTCATTAATTCATAGTGATTCGCATTAACGAACTTTTTGAGACAAGTTTGCTCGGTCCAGTCTGACCACTTGTCATGCATCAGTAAACCAAGTTCAGGCGTAGCGTTTATTTCCTTCAACAGGGCTTGTTGCGTCGTACTGATCTGTAGGATTGGGCTATCAACTTTTTGTCCACTAATCTGGTTTTGCCAGTGATGCTGATAATAAGCACAGACTCTATTTTCAAGCACATCCAACGGCAGCCCTGAACTTTTTAACTCCTTACACACTTGGTCTTTCAGCGAGTCTCGCATATTGCGGATCTTACTTGGTAAACACCTAAATTGCTGAGTGTGAATATATGCATCGATAAGCGTTATACTTTTGACTTGAACACCTCTCATGTTTAAAGCTTGCGCCACTTGCATTGCAAGATTACCGCCCCCAGAAAAACCCATTAAATGAATATCCCCTATTGCTAATCGCGTCACGTCATCACAATAGGTATTTATGATGTCTTTGCATGACTCCATAAAATGAAATGCTATTAATGAGATTTGAGGCTGTGCTTTTGCGAGGTTTTGATAGCAAAAACCGAGACCTGACGCGGGCGGAAAGCAGAATAAAATTGGGTTTTGATTAGGGTTGTATTTTATGTACCGTGCACGGTTAACATCACTAAAGTGCAATTTACTGATACTTTCGATCGTTCTTTCTGGGGTCAGCAATTCTAGTTCTATTTGCCAGCCCAAATGTGACTTTAGTTCAGCCGCTAGCAAAATAATACTCACCGAATCTGCACCTAAATCTTCAAGCGTTTGATCTTCGCTGGGTAGGTTAGATAAATTAAAAACCCGCCTAACGACCTCAAATAGGTTAATTTCCAGTTGATTGTGCTCATCATCACAATTACGTGTAAAATGCATGTCTAATAATGCTGAGCGATTAATTTTACCACTTTCTAATTTCGGGAAGTCTTCGACGCAATAGTAAGCCTTGGGTATCATATAGGCAGGTAAATTGAACTTAACTAGCTTTTTAATTTCTTCCATGTTTAAAGCAACGTAATTATTGACAGCGCGATTCAATATGTACACCACAATATGCGATCCCAAGTTTGAGTTTGCCGTCAACACCTTAAACATATCGAAAGGCAATATATCCGAAAACACCTTGTTGAGTTCCGATAAATCAACGCGCTGCCCATGCACCTTAATTTGCTCATCAACCCGTCCTTTAATTACAAACTCCTCTGATTCAGTTTGATAAGCCAAGTCCCCTGTTAAATACACCTGGTTTTGCAAGTTGTATGGGTGTGTACAAAAGGCACTTTGAAGTAGCCCATCACCTTTAGCATAACCTCTCATTAAACCTATTCCGCCGATTGCGAGCTGTCCAAGCTCCCCTTGTGAGACTTCTTTGTGCTGTTCATTGAGTACGAACAGTTCTACTCCAACGTGTGCACGGCCAACGGTAATCGCATTGTTAGCTTCAAGCGTTTGAATGTGGCTTTGAGATACATCAATTGTTGCTTCTGTTGGGCCATAATTATTGATAAGACAAATCTTATTTTTTACATTCGCCTGCTTAAAAAGGGCTATCGTATCTCTTTGAACTTGCTCTCCACCCACGCGTACTCGCGTCAACACACTTAACTGATTTTCATAATTGTAATTACGAACGTAAGTCAAAAATGCATGTAACTGACTAGGCACCATTAATATTTCACCGATATTATGCTCGCTAATATAGTGGATAATCTTGTCCGGGTTGGTTCGCTCATTTTCAGGCATAATGACAAGAAAGCTGCTTGAATACACCCAGCCAAAGAGCTCCCACATTGCGCCATCAAATTGCGGTGTTGTTAGCTGCAAGTATCCTTGTGTCGGGCGGATCGGATCTCGTAATTGCTTATGATACAAACGATGGTGTAAGCCATAATCTTCAATCAACACGCCTTTCGCTTTGCTGCTAGACCCTGAGGTATAACAAACATAAGCCAAGCTTTTTGGTGTCCTCAAACAAGGTAAATTTTGCTCGGCTAAATAATCATCGCTGGTTAGGTTTTCAATGCAAAGCCTGGGATAAATTAAGCTATTTTCGTGCGCTCTATCTGTTAGTAGTAATAGCGCGGAGCATTCTGAGAGTTGTGTATAGGCCTCTTTTGCCTGCAGTTTCTCGCCAGCCTTAAGCGAAACAAATGCTCCTCCCGCTTTTAGAACCCCGAAAATTGCAGAAACATAAATAATACTAGGGAATGCACAAACCGCGACGATATCATCATAACCGACGTTGTGTTCGTAACGTAAACAGTGGGCAATGCGATTAATTTGCTTATTTAAGACAGCGTAAGAAATTTTTTCGTTCTCAAAAATGAGTGCGGTTCTGTTTGGCGCAGCTTTGGCTACTGATTCAAATTGCTCAACAATACCTGTTACTTCGTAACTAGACCTACTTTGAGAACTGAAAGATGTTGGCCATTGCACGGTGTATTTGGCCAGTGCTTTCAAATCACACTTACCATTTGGAGCGCTAGGCCACTTAATCACTGCGAATATGTGGCTTAGGGCAATTTTGACTCCTGCCTTTTGCAATATATGTTGTTGGACATCTCTGGGCGTTACTTTACCTTGAATAATCGCTTCAACTAAAACGAACAAGTGTATGGCAGTGTGTGCGTCTCTATTTGTGTATGCTATCGCTCTGATATCAGATGCGCAAAGCAGCGGTTCTAGCAACTTTATAAGTTGCTCTAGATTGACAATTTTGCCATTCACTTTTACTTGATGGTCAATCCTGCCACAAAATACTAAGTTACCATCATCCAATCGCCTGACTAGATCACCCGTCTTATAGGTGCGTCGACCAGAAAGCCAACTAGTTTTAAATGCCCTGCTCGATTCATCATCTAGACCAACATACCCCAGTGCCACTTGATCGCCAGCAATATAGAGTTCACCAATGTCTCCATCTTTTACCGGCACTCCCTTATGATCAAGTACAAACAGTGTATCTCTATAAATGGGCTTCCCTATTGGTACCGACATTGCCTTAGGGATGGCTTGTGATAGACAGTCATAATGCGTTACCTCTATAGTCGCCTCAGTGGGGCCATAAAGGTTTATAAGCGAAACGCTATCTCTACCAAATACACGTATAAAGGCATTAAGCAAACTGCTAGATAATACTTCTCCACCAACAAGAACCCGATTGAGGGACTCTAGTTGTTCAATATGTACAAAATTTTCTATATAGGTCAGCAGTGCTGATAAAAAACTCGGGACAACGCTGATCTCTTTTAGCTTGAGTTGATTAATCTTCTTACACAAAATGTCAGGCCTTTTCTCATGGCCATCTGGTAGTACGAATAACGCGTTTTTTGAAAATAAAAATCCGAATAATTCCCTGATAGACACATCAAAGCTTAATGGTGCTTTGAGCAATTCGATACTATTGCTTTTTACAGGGTAAACCGTACTTTTCCACGCCAGGTGCCGATACATTGAATCATATTTAACCATCACCCCTTTGGGTGCCCCAGTAGAACCCGAAGTAAATAAGACATAAGCCAAATCACCAAAACAAAATGGCTCACCTTTAGCTATTGGTTTAGCCGTTTTTGTTTCTTTGCTTAAATCAATCGTTGTATTGCCAACCAGTCTAAACTTTGGCGGTTTGTCACTAATAAATACTTTACATTGTGCCTTTTTCAATCTTTGGCTGATGGCACTGTGTGACAATTGCCTATCTAATGGTACAAATATGGCTCTAATACTAACCAAAGCGAGCACAGTCACTACCAAATTTATGTCACGAGGTTGGCAAACAGCGACCTTATCCTGCGCATTGATCCCTTTTTCAACAAACCACGCAGCTCTATGACTGACACATTGCCATAGCTCCTGATTACTAAGCGATTTGCTTTCATCCATAACCGCAAGCTCAGTTGGGAATTCAATAGCTCGATACCTCAAGCGTTCCACTAAGTTTCTAAACATTGGCCATACTCCTTAAAGCTGATATTTAAATGCCATAAATACTTGTCTAGGCTCAGCAGGAAACCCCCGCTCTAACCATGCATTATTTGAAGAAATGGGGTAACGGTGGTCGGTGTTAAATAAATTCTTAACACCAAACTGCGTAGATACTGGCATGTCAAAAAGCTTAGATTTGGTGAAGCTCATGTCCACTAACCACACTTTTCGCGCATACGGGCGCTGTGGGTTGATGTACTTACACTCCCCTTTTGGGGAGCACTCAGAAAAGCTGTTGTACATCCGATCTATTAACCTGATGGATACACCGACGCCAAGTTCATCTGTAAGCGTTTTACCAATTTTCAATTGTGCTAATTGATGAGGGGACGCTGGGACTCTAAAATCCATTTGATAATCTTCGGCGCGATAGTAATTAAAACCAACTCTGGCAAACAGTCTTCGCCAGGTCACTTCGGTGGATAACTCAACGCCCTTACTGGCCCCCGTGCGTGCAAAGCTTTCTAACCCATGACGCACAATTAAATTATCTAATTTGCTGTAGAAAAGACTAAGCTGAGAATTGATTGTTAAGTCTATTGAGTCGTAATTGAGTTGGTTCAAATATATCAGCTCAAGTGACTTTACCTGCTCACGTGAAAATGTACTTAACGACTTTGATTCAATTGCATCTGCATTCTGACCAAACGAAGGGTTTCTTGCTCCCACACCATAAATAACTTTGAAAACGGAATCAGGATTGGTTTGATAAATCAGCGCGACTCTTGGCGTGTACTCCGTTGTAAGCGCTGCTACATTCGCTTTTCGCTCGTACAGTGATAAAGATTTTTCCGTTGCGCCTGTTGAAGTACTGCAAATCGCTATTAAGCTTTTACAGCCAAATATCATTTGGTAGCCTGAGACACGCTCGGCTCTCACGCCAAGGTCTACTAACCACTTTTCGTCAAAGCGATAATCTAACTGAAAAAATAGCGAGTGGGTATCCAGCGCATCGTCATGATCAAGCGCAATATATCTGTCTGCTAAACTTGGAGCGTCTGTGCCAATATCAAATGTTGTATGTAAATCTAAAGCCCGACGATTTTGCCCACCTAGCCTTAAATTCATCGGCACTTGATACAACTGGTGCCCATTGATAGCTAACTCCCACTCAAACTGCATCGCTTTAGAACGATAGCTTGCAAAACCATAGGTAACGCCACCTGCAGAGTAGTCTTGCATTGAGTTATGGGCATAGTACCCAAAAGTCATTTTAGTTTGCCCTGCACCATCCCTCCATGGGTGCCTATAGCTCATGCTAAAGTTTGACCCATTAATATTTGCATACTGCCGTCCAGTTAGCGTGCCAAAATGCTCTGAAGCAAACTTTAAATCAGCCAGTACGCCTTTCTTTGCCTGAGATAGATTTGCGTTGAGCACTAAGTTTTTTCTGTAGTTAGAAGACAGCCCCAGAAAAAATGATTGCCCAGACAATGAATCACCATAGTTAGACGCAAATTCAGCACTCGAACTTAAGCTTTGCGTATCGAACTTTCCAGACTCTGTGCTTGCACCAAATGAAAGGGTATGATTTGTATTCCCCTCATAAGAGAGCTTTGCGGCAAACCTTTTATCGTTTTCATTATTGAATGAAAACCCTATGCGGTCATCGCTAGCGTTTTTTGAATCGCTTGTATCAGCACGTGTAATAATATTGATAGTGCCTAACAATGCTTGATTGCCATATGTAACAGACATCGGCCCACGCACCACTTCAATCCGTGCAATTGCAATTACTGGTATATCAATTCGAGTTAGGGGAAATTGACCCCAATAATCTTCGTATTGAGTCACACCGTTGATCATAATTAGCAGCCCATTGTTGACGCCACTACTCATATAGCCACGTACCCCAACGTTTGCTCCAGAGCCCGTCCAACTATGCTCTTCGATTAGATACAAACCAGAAATGTGATTTAACACCTCCTTCAAAGTTTGATACCCAAATTTGGTGATTTCTGCTTGGGTAATAACAATTGCACTCGCTGGTGTAGTTGCGAGTGTCTGGGCTTGTTTGCCTCCCGTCGAGAGCACGCTATTCAGCGAGCCCGTGTCTTGAAATTCATAAGGCTCTAAAGCGGCATATACGAGTTTGTTATAGGGCGCGATGAGCGTTTCGCTGTCAAAACCACGTAATGAAAATGTAAGTTTATCGCCCGCGCTAGCATCTATCGCAAACGATCCATACTCATTTGTGAAAGCCACTGCACCATTGCGCACATTGATAACTTTCACTTCATTTAACCAACCATCACTTATTCCATTTGTGACCTTACCAATGACTTTAGCTTGACTGGAACTTACCCAGAGGATGAGAAATATGACCCAATACTTCATAACTCATTTATTCCTTGTTGTATTTTCTTTTCTGCACGTTTAACTAAATGTTTGATACTTAACGGTACGGGGACAATCAGACCACTATCTGTCCCCAAATAAATAAACGCTCCATCGTCACTTTCAACATGTGTGGCACTGTATACCCAGTTAGAGTGTTTAATTTCGATTGGTGCTCGATTGGAAATGTGTGCACCAAATGGCCAAAACTTAACGGTGCCACCAACCCCCGTACTTATCATTTGCTCCATTGCGGGGACGTAAAACGCTTCTGAAATTGGGTGTTCGTGTGCTTTGCCTCGCCTCACAAGGGACACTTCATTGCGCTCCAAAATAAAGCTACTAAACACGCTTTTGGAATCGACAATTACTAAGCGGTTAGCCACAAACTGCGCATGCAAAATTGCAACATCATGGGGCTCTCGCCAAATTTCCTTGTAAACCCCTTCTATGTTTTTCCAAACAGACAACTCACCCTGTGTTTGAGCAAAGATATAGTTCAGATCGTTATTGACGAATAAAGAAGTTGCTTTGGTGAAGGAATGCCGTTCTTTATTTGAATTCACCTGATCAATGACAACTAAGTCACTACCGCTTTGAACCCAAACCTTAAATTTTTCTATACGTAGAATTTTTTGAACCGAAATATTTGTGGTATTTGAAACTAATGCCCACTTTTCATCTTGTTTGACTAATTCATAGATTTTATTGCTATCACTCAGGAGCAATGTCCTCCCACTCTCTGATTTTACTTGAACAACATTGAAATCGACTTCATATTCAAACTGTTTTATAGCTTGCCATTGCTCAGAAAATTGATGCGCAACCAAACGTCTTCCTCTGTCAACACTGAACAAAGTATTGTCTGACTGGGAGTAAGTGAGGTGTTCAACGGGTACCGAGTGGGCCTTGATAGGTATAAGTTGTGGCTTAATTTCTCGATACAGCAGATTATAAAGTGCGTTGTTTCTTACATCAGCATCCAAGCTAAGCAATTGACGATACGCTTTTAGCGCGAGCGAGATCCTCTCCTTCCCTTCATTTTGAATTTGAGCCTGATAAATCAACGCCTCAATTTCTGCGATTTGCTTTAACCGTAGCGCTTTTGCGGCTTGTGTTTGGGCCTCATGTTGGTGTAGCAGTGCTGCCCGCTGCGCTTCTTCCGCATCTCGCTTTAATGCAAGCGCGAGGTTTTTTTGCTTTTGTGCATTGTCTTTCTCTTGCTCAGCTCTACGTTTCTGGGTATTAGCGAGCTCAGTTTTAGCCTGTGCTAATAGCGTTTGTTCTTGAGCTTTGAGACGTGCAATTTCGGCTTGTTTAGCCAACAATTTGGCTTCTTCTGTTTTCTTTTCTAACGCCGTATTTTTAAGTTGAATGGCAAGTGTTTGCTGTTGTGCAATACGGCCATCTTTAATCGCATTCAGACCAAGAAATAAAGAGATACAACACAGAAATAATGACAGTGCAGAAAATATTTTTAGTCGGTTTTTATTTTTTCGCTCATTTCTTTTCGCATGTTCAACACTGGTTTTACTCAGGTTGATAAAATCAATTAAGTTTTTGTTTGGCTTTGGTTCATTTACATGCGCCAAGGCACCCTCTAACCAAGCGTTTGCCAATATTGACTCTGTATTACCCAGTAAAAATTCGTCTGTACATTTTTGCTCATGCCAAAAATGATACTTTTGCGACCAATATCGATATGACTCTAGGTACTCTGTATTTCCACTAATTTTTGCAAGCAAATGCGTGAGCGATACTTCTAACAGCTCATCAACCTCAAACGCTGATTGGACTTCCTCTAGATAAAACTCGTGATAACTCGCATTCCTAAAACGCTTTAGCTTTATAAAAGTAACGGGTTTGCCTAATTCCTTTGCAATGCTCAATAACTTATTAACGTGTTCAGACAAATGTCGTGGTAAAACGGCGATAACTCGACAAGAAGACGCAATCATTTCTTTGTATTGAATGTCAGCTTCTTCGCTGAAATCATCCTCAGTGAAATGAACAGTTTTCTCTAACTCAGTCAGGCGACGCTTGAGTCGTAAGGCAAAATGGCTGTCTTCTGTGTCTGCACAAATAAATAGGTCTACACAGTTGTCAGTACGCTGCTCAAGAGCTTGAGCACTATGTTCAACGAAGTCGACGAGGACTTTAGGTGCGCCATATACTGAACGGGCTTGAGCAATGACCAGAAACTGCTGATAATCGATCAATTCATTGTTAGTTAATAAAATACCCTTGCTCTTTCTTTCGTCCCATTGCACCGCTCTACAAAACAAGCGATTTCTTAATGTAAGGTATTCTTTATCTTGCTCAAGGTGATGCAAAAGCAACTCGCATAGTGCCTGCGCGCACAATTTGTCAGCAAAGCGCACTATCTGGCCTAAGTCCGACCCTTTTTCAGGCGAGAGATTTTCAAGTAAAGTGAAACTCACTTTGTCGTTGTTGCGCACATACTCTCGGACATATTTCCATGTTGAGGTGTAATTAGCACCATCACTGGCCAACACAACAATAAATGTTGCAGTGCCTAACCGCCTATATAAAAGCTGATCTAATGAGTTGCTTTGTACGTCATCTAAGACTTCTGTAACAGTGACGTACCCCTGCTGGATTAGGTAGTGGCATAGATTGTTTACTCGCGCTTGATCTCGAGAGTAATGCACCAAGCAAATATCGGACATGTCATCCTGATGATATAACCTAGATGCATTAATAAAGCTGGTATGTTCAACGAGCGGGTATACTTCTAGATCTTTAGTTCGCCTAATTTGCGCCAACCAACTGCAAGCGTTGAGCATTGCTTTACCATACAGTAAATCCTCGTGGCCTTTGAGTGAGCTTACCCATTTATCAGCATGTAACAGCAATTCGCCGTGAGGGTGCAGTAATTCTGTATGTTGGTTTAGTGCATTGACCAACATTGAAAGGGTTTGAGTATAAGTTCGATGGCAATGAAACATCATCCAGTTTAATTTTTGTAACTTTTCCGGGATATCACCTTCACTTGCGCCCATATCCATGTGATGAATTGGAATGATGCGTTTATTAAGCTCGATCGCAGTTTGAATTTCGCGTTGGCAATACTCCGAATTAACAGAGTGTGGCGACAAAATAAAACAAAAATTATGGGAGTAACGGATCCCCTCATCTATCTTTTGTTGGAATTCAACTGCAATAGCAATGTTTTCAGTATCCAGCCAAACTTTGTAACCCTGTTCAATCAGTGACTGTCTGAGTTGCACTGCAAACCCTTTACTGTGCCTGCGGCCATAAGAGATAAATACATCGTAAATATCGTTTTCTGTCTCTGGTGGCTTAATTTGTGCGGCTTGACGAAAAAAGTCTGCAATTTCGTCTAGGGACTTAAGCCACACAGCGCCATTTCTTTCAACTAAATCGCCAATATTTTCAAGCACGGCCAATTGTTGGGGGGTAAAACTTTCGTCACCATCTTCTTCTAGATAACAGTAAATTGTTCGGTCAGTACGCTTGTATGACGTATCAACAACTTCGGCCAGAGCAAACAATCCTTCTATTTTTGGGGTAATTACAAATAGACAAAAATCGGCTGTTTCACGCGCGACAAGCTCTCTCTCATAGCACTGTTCGTCCCAGTGCTCTACGACAGGATTAAAATAGTCCACTGCTAAGTTAGGAATTAGCTTGTTACGCCAAGTAGACTGGTTACACGTTCCCCCCAGAAAAACTATCATGCACACGCCTTATTTATCTGAATGCCTAAAAACCATTGAACAGGGTTTGATGCGCCACTAATCAGCTGATTTGTGTGCTAATCAACCACAGCAAATAGCGGCAGGTTTGAATAGCGGCACTTCACCGCGGCTTCAAAACTACGTCGCTATGGGTCAAAGATAAAAAAAGATGAGTAAAATGAATGGGGTAAATGTACGAATTAATGCATCAAACACACGCGATATGCCGCGTTGCTCCGTTTAGTTCATCCTTGATGCTTAATCCTGCTTAAGGCAACAGCGGTGATGCCTAGATATTTCGCAATATCATTTTGAGTAAGCTTTTTAACTAGCTCTGGGTCGGCGCGTTTTAGATTGTTAAACCGTTCTGTCGCAGACAAGGTCAGCAACTCAAATTCTCTGCGTTCTTTTTTAAGCGCCAAACCCAACAGTATTTGCACAACTTCTTGGGAAATACTCATTGATCTTTTACTTTCCTCTAGCAGTTGACTAAAAGGAAAGCGAATTAACACACTGGAATCTAATGCTTCTAAGCTAAACGTACAGGGAGCAAGACGAAGCGCGGCGTTCAAACTACCAATGATTGAATGTTGCTTGATAAACGACTTGATGGTTTCTTTGCCACTGGCCGTAACATAAAAAGCTTTTAACAAGCCGTGCTCAACAAAGTAAATATATTCACAGTCATCACCTTGCTTAAATACTTGCGCGCCCTTTTCAAAATGACAACGCACACCCTGCTCTGTAATTAAATTTTGTAATTCCATTTTTTATCTACTGTATTTTTTATATGAGGTACGTATCACCCGCAAATTAAGACCAACCTACTTGGTGGGATCAATTTCAAACAGTGACCTATCGATTCCTCGCAAACTAAAACTATGCGTTTTTAACATAGGTTAATGCTGCTCCACGTCCCAAAGCGCTAAATTAACACAAAGCTTAAAACGGAGACGCACCTTTGAACCTTAGAAATAAAGTAATCATCATTACCGGAGGCACTTCTGGCGTTGGCCGTCAGTTAGTAGCATTACTTTGTCACAACAACACAGTAATTGTAATTACTCGCCACACAACTAGATTAACCGAATTAACCGACGCTCACCAAAACATACATGTTTTTTCTGCCGACCTTTCAGACTCAAAACAATACAAGGGGTTAGCTCAAAAAGTTCAGCGTAGATTTCCAATTGTTGATGTATTAATCAACAACGCTGCGGTTCAAAACACTCAGATGTTCACCGATACAAACTTTAAATACGAAACGATAGCGCAAGAAATTAACGTTAACTTTAACGCTATTTGCTCACTGTCTTACCTATTCCTCCCCAACCTCAAGAATGCCAATGAGCAAGCCATAATTTTAAACATTAACTCTGGACTGGCACTAGTGCCCAAAAAAAGTTCTGCTGTTTACTGTGCCTCAAAAGCAGCAATGAATATATTTTCACAAAGCTTAAACTACCAACTTGAGCAGACAAATATCAGTGTGCTCCAAGCATTTTTGCCATTAGTCGACACCCCAATGACACAAGGGCGCGGTGCTTCCAAACTCAGCTCAGAGCAAGCCGCAGTTGAGATTATAAAAGGCTTAGAAAAGCAAATCCCAATCAATAATATTGGCAAAGTTAAACTCCTCAGAGTTTTGACGACTCTCGCCCCGCCACTTGCCAGAAAACTCTTAAAAAGGTCGTAATCATGAAAAGTACATTTATCCACTTGGTCACATTAGGAACACTATCAATGGTGTCACATTTATCATTCGCAAAAACAATTGAAGTAAATATTAATGACGTAGATGTATCAAGGCCTGGGCAGATAATGGTGATGTTATTCGAACAAGAGGGCTTCCCCATTCACCATGAAAAAGCGATACAAACCCTATATTTAGCCCCAAACTCGACAACACATAAGGTCAGGTTGTCTGTACCGAATTATGATTTTGCTATCAAAGTTTTACACGATGAAGATAATTCGGGAAAAACATCTAAAAATTGGACAGGCATAATCCCCTCAGAAGGACTTGGCTTCTCTAATGGCGTCACGATTAGTTGGCGGGGAGCACCAAAATTTAAAGATGCAAAACTCAATCTCGCAACACTTGAAAGCTCAATTGACATCAGTATTCGATATCCATAATTCAGAGGTCACAATGAAGCCAATTTTAAAGCTAACGCTTGTTCTCGTCTTCTTTTTTGCGTGTACCTTCATAGCCTTAAAAGTAAGTGGGCTACTTAGTATCGCCGCAATTGAAAGCTGGCTGGTATATGCCCAGTCTCTGAACGTTTATGTCGTCGCGATTATCATTATCGCGCTACTGTTACTGGATCTATTCGTTGCAGTACCAACACTGACAATCATCATACTTGCAGGTTATTTTCTTGGCCCGGCTATGGGCGCTCTATGCGCAATAATCGGTATGTTGCTTGCGGGATTGGGCGGGTACTGGATAAGTAGCCTATACGGTTACGTACTCATAGACAAATTGATAAAAACTGAATCAGAAAAGGCATTGGCTGTTTCAAACTTTAAAGCCAAAGGAGCTGTTTTTATCTTGTTATCTCGCGCCTCCCCTATATTACCCGAAGTTTCGGCGTGTATGGCTGGTATGACAAAAATGCCGTTTAAAACATTTATAGTATGTTGGCTAGTGAGCACGATTCCCTATGCAATCATTGCCGCATATGCCGGTTCTGTAAGTACATTGGAAAATCCAAAACCCGCTATATATGCCGCGATTGGGCTGACTGGCTTTTTTTGGGTAAGCTGGTGGATGTTCAATAAGGCAACTTCAAAATCGACTCGTGCGACAACCTCAGTGAGTAAATAATTAAAACAAAATAGGCTGAAAATCTATTTCAGCCTATTTGAATCTGCGATATTTACGGGTATCTTTTTTAAAAACAAAGCTAAGAGACTACACTTGCGTACCAAAGATTTTGTCACCCGCATCACCTAAACCAGGCACAATGTATCCGTGCTCATTCAAGTGACTGTCAAGTGCAGCAGTGTAAACATCAACGTCAGGATGTGCTTTCTCAACTGCTGCCACCCCTTCAGGTGCCGCAACTAAAACAATGGCGGTGATATTTTTACAACCTGATTTTTTAAGCAAATCAATCGTAGCGATTAAAGAACCGCCCGTTGCCAGCATCGGATCTACAACCAACGCTCGCCTCGATTCCAAATTACCGACTAATTTTTCAAAGTATGACACAGGTTCTAATGTTTCTTCATTGCGCTGCAATCCAACCACGCTGATCTTAGCAGCGGGAAGCAATTGCATCACCCCATCAAGCATACCCAAGCCAGCACGTAAGATAGGCACAAGCGTAATTTTTTTACCTTTAATTTCTTGTACGTCTAAATCTTCACCAGTCCAACTTTTTATCGTCTTTGTATCTGTTGGGAGCTCTCTAGTCGCCTCATAAGTGAGTAGGTTGCCAACTTCAGAAACTAGCTCACGAAACTTTTTAGTCGATATGCCATGCTCACGTAAAAGACCAATCTTGTGTTGCAATAATGGATGTTCAACAACATGTAGTGCCATAAAAGCCTCTCGTTTATAACTCAGTGAAAAATGATGACGGTTCGTGGCGCACAGGTTTTGTGCACTGGACTGTTGGCGTCCCTAGATACAAGTAACCCACAATCTCATCTTTCTCGCTAAGCCCTAATTCTCTTTTTACAGTCGTACTTTGAGCAAAGAAGCCCGTTCTCCACACACCTGAAAGATGCTGAGCGAATGCTGCTTGCTGCATTGCAAAACAAGCGCACCCTGCACTTTCAATTTGCTCTATACGAGGCACTTTAGGGTGTTCTTGATATGGAGAAACGGCAATGATCATCATAGGAGCTCGATGAGGTAGCTCCTTGGCTCGCGAAATGGTTCGCTCATCTTGATTCTCTTCAACTGCTGCTTTGTAGTAAATCTCTCCGAGCTTATCTCGTGCGTCTTCATTTACAACAATAAACTTCCAAGGCGCAAGACCGCCATGATCAGGCACTTTCAGCGCTGCCTTTTTAATGATCTCTAATTGAGACTCGCTAGGGCCAGGAAAGGACAATTTGCTATCCGATTGCCGAGTCAGCAATAGCTCTATTGCATCCATTTGAAATTCCTTACTAATAAACAAACACTGGCTATTCTAACGTGATCTAAAAGGGAAAGTTTAGTCCTTTCCCTTATATTTTTCAGTCATTGTTACCCAACTTGCGAGCCAACCAGTAATCTATGCTGAAGAATCGCCCGCCCCCAGTAAAAAATAGACTTAGTAACATCGCAAAATAAATGGCAGCAAACTCAATACCATTATTCAATACAACAATATTGCCCTTTTCATATAGATACTCAGGAAATCCATGGGTACTCACAATGGACTTTATGCGATCTAAACGCTCTGCCACTTCAAGACTGTTTGCTAGGCTTTCTTGCGCTGCATCGCTACCTAACCAAGCAAACACTTGTGCTGCACTTGTATCAGGGTTTGCAGGGGCAACTGAGAACCAGCCGTTGTGCCAATGCACCTGGGTGGCCGCTACAAACATAGTGACCATAAGTGGAATTGACACTAATCTTGTTAACAAACCAAATAATATTAACCAGCCGCCCAAAAACTCAGTCCACCCCGCTAAAAAAGCGAGTAAATCAGGAAAAGGCAAGCCAAGCCCCCAATCTGCATTGCCAAACCAAGCAACAACATTTTCATCTGCCAAAAGGCTTTCGAAAAAGCCGGCGTTTTCTTTACTAAGGTTGAGCTTGTTAAAGCCAGCAATGATCATCACTGGTGCAATGATTAGCCTAAGCAACAAAGGAGCAAGGCCACTCATTAATTCAGTTTTTTCAATGCTAGCTTGATAAATAGATTGGATTTTTTTAATCATAGGGAGATCTACACTTTTTAGGATATTCATACAGTGTAGACCGAACCACATTAAGTTTTATTGCAGCATAAAAAAATCGGCCACTTAGGGCCGATTTAATCTCTAATATAATTTATATCTTTCTAGCGACTTGAAGGGCTTCAAAAATGGCCCGCTTGGCATCTATAGCACTGGCAAGTAATGCACCACCTATAACATGATGATTTTCAGGCAGTTGCTCTCTATTAAAGTCGCTTTCGTTTGATGTTTGTCCGATACATGCAATCACCGTATCAACGTCTAACGTCTGCTCTTGTCCATCAATACGTACTACTAAGCCTTTATTAGAGAAAGAAATATATTCACAGCCCGCTATTTGTTCCACTTGATGGTGTTTTGCAACCGCTCTGTGGATCCAGCCTGTCGTTTTGCCAAGGCCTGAACCAAATCGACCAGCACTGCGTTTTAACATGTATAGTTTGCGTTTTTCTGTTGACGGAGCAACTTGTTGTTCGATACCCCACTGACTCTTAAAGTCCGCAATGCTTTGATTCTCAGGTTCCGTTAGAAACGCCACCATATCAAAACCAATGCCACCAGCACCTAGAATCGCTATTTTATCACCTAACTCAGTCTCTTTTCGGATAACCTCGTCATAGGCCAATACGCGCTTTCCATCGCTACACTCAATTTTTGATAAACGGGGACTTACACCTGTCGCAAAAACAACTTCATCGTATTGTTTACCAATCTGTGCGCTATATTCTCGCCCAAGCTCCAGATTAACACCCAGTCTCTCGACTTCATTTAAAAAGTATTTGAGTGCTAACTTGAAGTCTTCTTTACCCGGCACGCGCATAGCGAGATTAAACTGGCCACCTGCATGTTTATTTTTATCAATCAGTGTCACATTGTGACCTTTTTGCGCCAAATAACAGCTTGCCGATAAACCGGCTGGACCTGCGCCCACCACCAATACTTTTTTAGGTGATTTGGTTTTCTCAAGTGGGTAATCAAGTTCGAAGCCGGCTTGAGGGTTAACCAAACATGTCGCTCGCTTGCCTTTGAAAACATGATCTAAACACCCTTGATTGCAGCCAATACAAATGTTGATTTGCTCAGACTTATTTTGTGTGTACTTATTAAAAAACTCTGGATCAGCCAAAAGAGGCCTTGCCATAGAAATTAAATCAGCTTCACCTTTATCTAGAATGTTATTAGCGAGATCCGGTGTATTAATTCTATTTACAGCGACAACTGGTATGTCTACGACATCCTTCAGTCGTTTTGATGCTTCTCTGAATGCACCTGGAGGCACCATACTCGCGATGGTTGGTACTCTTGCTTCATGCCAACCGATACCTGTATTTAATATATCCACGCCAGCGTCTTCAAGTGCTCTAGCTTGTACTGTGACTTCATCAGATGTAGAGCCATTGGGCACAAGATCCATCACTGAAAGCCTAAATACAATTATGAATTTATCTGAGACTTTCGCTCGAACGGCCTTAACAATGTTGATAGCTAAACGCATACGGTTTTCAAGGGAACCACCGTATTCATCTTTACGCTGATTAGTATGAGGCGCCATAAACTCATTAATTAAATACCCTTCAGACCCCATGATCTCTACCCCGTCATACCCAGCTTTTTCAGCCATATAAGCCGACTTAGCAAAGTCTCTTATGGTATTTTTGATCATCCCCAATGACATAGACTTTGGTGTGTAAGGGTTTATTGGTGCTTTAATTGGACTTGGGCCAACATTGAAAGGGTGATATGCATATCTGCCAGCATGCAACAGTTGCAAACAGATTTTTCCATCGTGTTGGTGCACAACATCTGTGTATGCCCGATGTTTAATCACGTCGTAGCGGCTGTTGAAAGAAGACGAAATCGGGGTTAATTTACCGCGTAAGTTAGGACTATATCCGCCCGTAATAATCAGCCCGACACCACCTTTAGCTCGCTCTTCATAAAAAGCACGAAGCCTTTTTCGGTTGTGCCAACCTTCTTCCAATCCTGTATGCATTGATCCCATGACCAAGCGGTTACGTAGCTCAGAATTTTTAAGTTGTAGTTTTTGTTCTAACATTGCTCGCCCCAATGTAACTGGTCTTACCTGTGAACATTAACTGTTTTCAAGATTTTGGCAAGTAAAAAGGACAAATTATTTATTCAAAGATAATGGAAATTTTAAATCTTTAGCTAAATATTCAAATATGTACGGAAATTAATACTTCGTTACGTTTTAGGTGTAACACTCAGCTCACAACTAAGTTATGATATTAATTGAGAGTATTTAGGTACTATATTTAGAGGAATCACATTGAAGTTGATCGCAAAACTATTTAAAGGTATCTGGCACGCGCTAAACTTTTCGCGCAGGCTGATAGTAAACTTGATCTTTGTAGCGCTTATTGTCGTCTTTATTGCAGCAATAATGTCGTCTGACGAAGAGATCCTTGTGCCACAAGAAAGTGTGCTTAGGTTGAACTTATCGGGTGTTTTAGTTGAGCAGCTGACCTACGTAGACCCACTAGATGCTGCATTAGATGATGCAATGGGCTCAAAAGATATGCCCGCAGAAATCTTGGTTGATGATGTAGTAAGAGTAATTAATGCTGCGGCACAAGATGCCCGCATTCGTGCCATTACGCTCGACCTTAGACACCTCCATCACGGACATCTTGACAAGCTTCGTGATATTACTGATGCGCTAGAAGCATTTAAAGAAACTGGTAAACCTGTTTACGCGCACAGTCCATACTTTACTCAAACCCAATATTATTTAGCCGCTTCAGCAAATGAAATCTCTATGCACCCTTATGGTGCTGTTAGTCTGAGTGGATTCGGTACCTATCCAATGTACTTTAAAGATGCGTTGGACAAATTAAAAGTTACCCAGCATATCTTTCGTGTCGGTACCTATAAATCGGCCGTTGAACCATTTATCAGAAATGATATGTCAGAAGCAGCGAAAGAAGCTAATAAACTGTGGCTAAACAGTTTGTGGACACAATATAAAGAAGATGTCTCCGCTAAAAGACCATTTGATATGCAAAACTTTGATGAAACACTTGCCCAGCTTGGTGATAAAATGGCTACGGTTTCTGGCGATTCAGGGCAATTTGCACTTAAGTATGGCTGGGTCGATAAGCTTGAAACTGACCAACAGTTCAACACTAAACTGGTTGATCTTGTTGGAAAGCAAGACAAAGGCAATGCCTATAGACAAGTCAAATATAGTGATTACCTCACATCAATATCTGGGTTTAATAACCTCCCTAATCCAATTTCTGACAAAGTAGCTGTTGTTGTTGCTAAAGGCCATATTGTTGATGGTAAACGTAAAGCTGGTGTAATTGGAGGTGATTCTACCGCTGCTCTATTACGAAAAGCTCGACTCGACGACAAAGTAAAAGCTGTTGTTCTACGTATCGACTCTGGTGGTGGCAGCATGTTTGCATCTGAAAAAATTCGTAATGAGGTGCTTGCAATTAAAGCAGCAGGTAAGCCAATTGTCGCCTCGATGGGCTCAGTTGCAGCCTCAGGTGGTTACTGGATTGCAGCGTCAGCAAATGAAATTTGGGCTTCACCAAGCACGATTACGGGTTCTATCGGCATTTTTGGCACGATTTTCACTTTTGAAAACTCGTTAAAAGAACTGGGTGTATACTCCGATGGAGTCGCAACTACAGAACTTAAATCATCATCTGTATCTCGAGGGCTGGATCCAGAGTACGCTGACATCATTCAAATGAGTATTGAAGATGCATATGATAAATTCTTATCGATGATTTCAGAGTCGCGTAACTTAACCAAAGATGCGGTTGACGAAGTTGCACAAGGGCGTGTTTGGTTAGCGCCACAAGCACTAGAGTTTGGCCTTATTGATAAATTGGGCACCAAACAGCAGGCTATTGAAGCCGCAGCCAATTTAGCAAGCCTTGAGCATTATGATGTGTTTACTGTTGAACAAACGCTGTCTGAAAAAGAACTGTTGATGCAACAAATCTTTGGCGCAGAGCTAGTACAATCTTTCTTAGAAAACGAAGTGCAATCAGCCGACCCTTTTCAGGCAATCACAAAACAAGGCGTGAACCAGCTGTTAGAGCAAGTACAAAAAAGTGCTAAAATGATTGAACTTTATAATGACCCTAACAGTATCTATAGTGTGTGTACTATGTGTAACGTTTCACAATAGTACAACGCCACATAAGGTTAATGAATAAACTGCAATGTGATGCTGCAGTTGATATACTAAGCCCAGAAATCTTTCTGGGCTTTTTTATGAAAAGAAAAAAAATCTATATTGCCTATACAGGTGGCACAATTGGTATGAAGCAATCCAGCAGAGGCTATGTGCCAGTTGCTGGCTATCTAACAGAAACGGTAAAAAATAACGCTGAGTTTACCCGTGAAGAAATGCCTTTATTCGATATTCACGAATACTGCCCACTGATAGACTCTTCCGACATGTCGCCAAAACATTGGCAATTAATCGCGGAAGATATCAAATCCAAATACAATGACTATGACGGCTTTGTTGTGCTGCATGGTACAGATACAATGGCTTATACAGCATCTGCTCTGTCCTTCATGTTCGAGAATTTGACTAAACCGGTGATCGTGACTGGCTCACAGATACCTTTGTCTCAATTACGATCGGATGGGCAGGTTAATTTACTTAATGCAATGTACCTTGCGGCTAACTACCCAATTGCTGAAGTGAGTTTATTTTTCAATAATAAACTGTTTAGAGGTAATAGAGCACTGAAAGCGCATGCAGATGGTTTTGACGCTTTTGCCTCTCCAAACTTAGCACCACTTGCTCAAGTTGGCATTAATATTCAACTGCAAGAAGGTAAATTAAGCCCTTACGTCGATCAAGATCTCGATGTCACATCGATTCAATCGCAACCTATTGCTGTGCTACACCTATATCCAGGGATAAGCGCCACTATGGTTGAAAATATCTTGTCTAGCGATGTAAAAGCGCTCATTTTATTAAGTTTCGGCGTTGGGAATGCCCCCCAACAAGAAGCCATACTTAATGCCTTGAAATCTGCGTCAGACCGCGGAGTTGTGATTGTCAACTTAACGCAATGTATTCAGGGCCAAGTCAATATGGGTGGATATGCCACAGGTAATGCTCTACTAAATTGTGGTGTAATTAGTGGCTACGACATGACCTTAGAAGCCTGTCTCACTAAATTACATTACTTGTTCAGCCAAGAGCTCGAATTAGAGACCATTCGTCACTTAATGCAGGATGACTTGAGAGGCGAGCTTACGCGCTAGCGATCCACCCTGTTTAAACCTCCATAGAAATGAAGGATCAGTGCATTAAAAAAGGCCACTCAAGTGGCCTTTTTATTTCGCAGTCTATCTAACCTTTTCAGGCAGGTCGACTAGATCAGTAAGGTGAGATGTTTCACCACTGTGTGTCTTAATACCATGCTCACCAAAATAGTCACGCTGGGCTTGTACCAAGTGACCATTGCTCGGTGTACTTAGGGTTGCAATATAAGTCTGAGTCGATGCCAGAACAGGAAACGCAAGACCGGTTTGAATCGCTTGTCCCGTGATGCTTCTAAGCGCATTTGCTTCATTCGTTAGTGTATCAATAAAATCAACACCCTTTGCAATATCATCTAAATAATCAGCACGAATGATACAACCAGCTCTCCACGTTTGAAGCGTTTTAGCAAGATCTACTTTCCACTGGTGCGAACGGGACGCACCTTTAATAAGCGCCAGGCCCTGTCGATAACAAAGAAGACTCGCAAAGTAAAAAGCTGATTTAAGCTCTTCTAAGTCTATATCAACCTTGTTTGTTTCTTTTGCTTGATACGTCATTTCTTTAGCCGCTAGCGTACTAATGGTGTTTGTTAAATGACGAGCCTGTACGGCTGCAACAAGAGATGGAACTGCAATACCTAACTCCAATGCGTTTTGAGCAGTCCAAAGACCAGTGCCTTTTGCGCCAACTTTATTATCAATTAAGTCAACTAATGGCGTCTGGCTGTTGTCTTCAAGGCTAAGGATATGGCGAGAAATAGACAGTAAATAGCTATTTAACTCTCCCTCGGACCAAGACTCAAAAATTTCAGCGACTTCTTTAGGCGTTTTGCCAGTACCAATTCTTAACAAGTGATAGATTTCTGCAATGAGTTGCATCAACGCATACTCGATGCCGTTGTGCACCATTTTTACGAAGTGCCCACTTGCCGATTGACCAACACGCGCAAAGCAAGATTCTTCATTGTAACTTGCAGCTACTTTTTCAAACCATGGTACTAAGCGCTCCCAGCCACCTTCTGAGCCACTGGCCATCATTGCGGGGCCGTGACGTGCACCTTCTGCACCACCAGAAATACCCATGGTCGCAAACTCAAATTTATTTTGATATTTCAGTTTACGAGCTATGCCATCTTTGTAGTTACTGTTACCACAATCAACAATGATATCACCCTTTGACACGCCGGCTTCAATCAATTCATTACATACGGTATCAACCAACTCACCAGCTGGTACTAACAATAAAACCGAACGAGGAGGCTCAAGCCTTTTAACCATATCGCCGAGATCTGATACGATATGGAGACGCTCTTCTACACCTAACGATTGTGCGCAGCTAATTAATTCTGCACCAGCGTCTGGATTTTTATCATAGGCGACTAACGTCATACCTTTTTCAATTAAATTAAGCGCGAGGTTTTTACCCATCACACCTAAACCAACTAATGCAACTTGCATTAAGTTTCCTCCTCGGTAACAACCACACTTTAATTCGTTTTCACGATGTCGAGTACATTATACCTGAGTAGCATGTAATGTGCTGCTCTGGCCACTCTATATACTAAGCTGTTAAAGTTTAGTACTAATTCAATCATAACACGCTTCAACACAAGCAATTTTTTTTGCCTTACACACTGGCTGATCGCATTATAAGTCAGAGTGTTAAAAGAGATCTTATCTCACTCTAAGATTGACGACACCTGACACCGGTGTCATAATCACGTCATACAGATCATATAATTTAATTTGTGTATGAAAAAGGGTTAAACGGCAAAACTTTACAGAAAAGCGTGATTATCTGACATTATTTAGTCAAACATGCTGTAAATGATTACTTTTCAACCTACTTTTCAAGAATGATGTTAGCAAGTACAGCCTACAGGAGAATCTGATGCTTAGACGCACAAAAATAGTTGCCACATTAGGACCAGCTACAGATAGAGATAACAATTTAGAAAAAATCATACGCGCCGGTGCTAATGTAGTACGACTAAACTTTTCCCACGGGGTAGCGCAAGATCATAAAAATAGAGCTGAAGCTGTTCGAGAAATAGCAAAAAGATTAAATAAGCACGTCGCAATCCTAGCTGACCTGCAAGGTCCAAAAATCCGTGTATCAACATTCGCACAAGGTAAAGTCGACTTGGAAGTGGGCGCTAAGTTCACACTTGATGCAGAACTTGGTTTAGAAGAAGGTACCGTTGACTCAGTAGGTATCGATTACAAAGAGCTGCCGCAAGATGTACAAACTGGCGACCTACTGTTATTGAACGATGGTCTTATCCAGTTAACTGTTGATGATGTGGTTGGCCAAAAAGTAAACTGCACAGTTACCGTTGGTGGTGTACTGTCAAACAATAAAGGGATCAACCGCTTAGGTGGTGGTCTTACCGCTCCAGCGTTCACAGATAAAGATAAGAAAGACCTAATTACAGCAACTGAGATTGGTGTCGACTACATTGCGGTGTCGTTCCCTCGCAGTGGCGATGATATGCGTTATGTACGTAGCCTTGCGGAGAAAGCAGGTTCGAATGCTCAGCTTTTAGCAAAAATCGAACGTGCAGAAGCTGTAGATACAATCGAAGCGATTGATGACATTGTTTTAGCGTCTGATGCCGTTATGGTAGCTCGTGGTGATCTCGGTGTTGAAATTGGTGACGCTGCACTCGTAGGCAAGCAAAAGCAAATCATTAGCCGCGCACGCTCATTAAACAGAACGGTAATCACGGCAACACAAATGATGGAATCGATGATCGATAACCCAATGCCTACACGTGCTGAGGTTATGGACGTCGCTAACGCTGTGCTAGATGGCACAGATGCAGTCATGCTTTCAGCAGAAACCGCTGCGGGTGATTACCCAGAAGAAACAGTCGCGACAATGGCGCGTGTATGTTTAGGTGCAGAGTCACAGCCTGAGACACACATCTCTAAGCATAGACTCGACAGCATGTTCTCTGATACTTCAGAAACATTGGCACTGTCTGCTATGTACGCAGCTAACCACCTAGACTCAGTGAAAGCAATCGTTGCACTGACAGAGTCTGGTAACACATCTAAGCTTATGTCTCGTATTAGCTCAGGGTTACCAATTTTCTCTCTTTCACGCCACAGCTCAACACTAGGTCAAACAGCACTTTATCGCGGTGTATACCCTGTGTATTTTGATTCAACAAGCTGCACAGCCGACACAATTGTTCGCGATGCATTAAATACGCTAGTTGAAGGTGGCTCATTAGAAAAAGGCGACACCGTTATTCTGACACACGGCGACCTAATGGAAACTATTGGTGCAACCAATACAATGAAAATAGTCACCGTTTAATGGCTTAATCAAGCTCATAAATTCTTAAAGCCCAACTGATTAAGTTGGGCTTTTTGTAGCCAGACTAAACGCTATGTACAGAAATTAACTCGCCAATGCAGACTTTACTTTATCACGATAGCTGCGGCTTACTTTTAACTCTTGGCCATTGTCCAATACCAATAAGTATTCACCACTACTTTGCGTAACCAATTTGCTGATTTGACCCGTATTTACAATTGCTGAGCGATGTACTCTTACAAATAACTTCGGATCTAGCTCCTGTTCAAGCTCTTTCATCGTTTTTCTTAAAATATGAGTCTGACCATCTGCGCAGTGAAGACACATGTAGTCGCCCGCAGCATCGATCCACTGAATTGTCGCAGTAGACACTCTGATGATCTCCCCCTGCTCTTTTACAGCGAGCGATTCAGGGAATTTCTTATCTTCAATTACATCGCCGGTTGCTAGTTTTTTCAGGATTTCTTCACAGTTATTGCCAGTGATCCCTGCGACAAAGCTAGCAAGCTTCTTCTTATGGGCATTATCTTGTTGGGTTTTTAGATAGCTCTGCACTTTTTCTATCGCCTGTTTTAGTCTGTTGTCATCTACCGGTTTGAGTATGTAATCCAAAGCGTGGATCTCAAACGCCTTTACCGCATAGTGATCAAAAGCCGTAACAAAAACTATTGCCGGTAAGGGTTTAACACTCTCGCTAAGGGTTCTTGCAACCTCAAAACCATTCATGCCTGGCATTTGGATATCTAGAAAGACCAAATCGATATCTTGCTGCTGGCATAACTCAATGGCTTTTTGGCCACCATTACAAAGCTCAACTACTTCTATTTCTTCAAAATCTTTTAGTCTGACGGCCAACCCTTTTCTGGCTAACGGCTCATCATCAACAATTAGCGTTTTAATCTTGCTCATTACTTCACTTCTCGGCCTTTTCAAACGGAACTCGTATATTTGCCTTCAGTCCTGAAGGCGTATTATTTGACAGCACAAACGAGAAATTATTCTCGTAGAGCGTTTTTAATCTATCTTGCGTGTTTGCAATGCCAACACCACCTGCGCTTTTCAACTGCCCATTGTCTAACTCTGCGCCAGGGCCATTGTCTCCAACTTCTAACAATAGCTCATTGGCAAATACTTGTGCTTTAATTTCTATCTTGCCACCTTCATCCATATGTGCAATGGCATATTTGATCGAGTTTTCGATCAATGGCTGCAATATCAAACTGGGCACCAATGCTTGCTTTGCTTGCTCAGTAATATCTAAATCAATCGCCAAACGCTCATCAAAACGAACTTTTTCTATTTCAAGATAGAGCTTTAAAGCATGAAGCTCCTGCTCTAATGGTACTTTTTTAATTGGATCTGTATTTAGGGTATAGCGCAAGAAATCACTTAAGCGGGACACCATTTGGTTGGCATCTTTATTTTCCTCAACGAGTACCAACGTTGATATCGCATTTAAGGTATTGAACAAAAAGTGCGGGTTTAATTGATAGCGAAGCATTTTCAATTGTGCTTCGTGCGCCATTGTATTGGCTTTTAGTGCTTTTTGTCTCTCGCTTTGTAGTAGCTGATAGTATTTAATTCCAAAATACAGGCCGCTCCAACAGAGTACTATATAAACAGAGTCTAGACCTTGCTGCAGGTAGTAAAACCACTCATCAGGCCGATAGCCATGTCGGTATATCTCCCAGAGGTTATATTTTTGCACCACAGACCATAACGTACCCGTTACATAAGACACGCTAAACACAACAAATATCAAGATCCAAGGTTTTGCATTCCATACACGACGATACAAATACCTTAGTGGCACCGTCATTAAGCAACCGGCATAAGCGTTGAGCACTATCACAAATACGTAAATATCACGCATTTCAAATACTTTGGAACCAATGTAATTGACCAAGGCGTAGCCAATCCACCCTGAAATTTGTAGTACCCAAAAAAATCTTTGTCTGTTATCGACGAGAGCTTGCCAGTTCAAATTTTCATTTACCTCTTATAACTTATCTCGATTATATCCTAATGAGATCTGCTTAATCACTACCAACGGTCCTGTATTTCCCTCTGTTAACCGCAAAAAACATACCAATGAGTAACTATCAAAAATGATTCATTACAAACACTTAAATTTTTGATTTTAAGTACTTAGACAACCTAGTTACATGTGAGCATGCAAAGGTAAAAATAGCTTTTTAGGTATATATGTAAATTTTTAGATACAAGATATGTTGTGTATATTTCAAAAACTATAACAGGCTGTTTAATGTACAAAACAGCAATAAAACTTTATTGATAACCGTTATCATTTTCAATATTATTTGCGCAATAATTCTAAATAGGGAATAACATGCGCTCATTCAATAAAAAATATCCAACACTCATTTCAGCTCTAGCCATCGCACTGTCAGGCGCTGCTATCGCAGATGACACATTAAAAAATAAAGAGCTCGAAGTAATTGAGGTTAGCCCTAAAGGCCTAATCTCCTACGTAAGTGCCAGTGCTTCAAAATCAGATGTTCCAATTACAAAGACTCCTGTTTCGGTTTCAGTTTTAACCGCTCAGCGTATTTCAGATCTTGGCGCTGAAACACTTCAAGATGCAATTGGTTATGTCGCTGGTGTATACAACGGCCCATACGGTGTAGATACACGCGGAGATTGGTCTAAAATTCGAGGTGTCGACCCCCTTGTATATGTAGATGGTCTGCAAATGCAATTCGGCCACTACAATAATACCCGAGTCAACCCTTATACCTTAGAGCGTGTTGAAATTTTAAAAGGCCCATCTTCTGTTTTATATGGCCAAGGTTCAACGGGGGGTATTGTTAACTCTGTATCAAAGCGCCCGCATGAAGAAACTCAAGGCGAGCTTTGGGCTCAGGTAGGTAACTACGACCGAGTACAAGTTGCAGGTGATTACAATACGTCGTTTGGCGATAGTAACGAGTTTCAAACACGCGTTGTCGGTGTCTACCGAGACAGTGGCACACAAACAAATTTTGTAGATGATAATACGCTTGTTTTTGCACCGAGTTTTGCGTGGGATATTAATGACGATACGCGCTTCACCGTGTTGGCAAACATGCAAAAAAATGAGTCGGGGTCTTCTACTCAGTTCTTCCCACACGAAGGGACAATCAAGCCAGCACAATACGGACAGATCCCGAGTGAGCGATTTGTTAGTGAGCCAGGCTGGGATCGTTATGACACAGAGCAATTTGCGTTAACCACAATTTTAGAACACAGCATCTCTGATAGTACACATATTAGCTGGTCAACACGTTATAGCGACAGTTCCTCAGAATACAGAACTATCTTTTCTTGGCCTCCTGCTTTTCAACAGGACAAGCGCTCAATAAGTCGCATTTATAGTATGACAGATGGTGATGCGACCAGCCTTTTAAGCGATATTCAGATACATCAATATGTTGATTTAGGCGATCTAGAAATCAACCTTGTTGCGGGTATTGACTACCAAGATGCTAAAACAGATGCAGATACCCAACGTGGTGCAGTGAGTAGCCTACTAGACTTATATAGTCCTGTTTATGGCCAAGCCGAAGCTTTACCAACAACAGTCACTGTTGACGCACCTGAAAAAGTAGATACACAGCTGGGTGGATATATTCAAGCGACGCTAGAGTACAGTGGCTTTGTTGTAAATACCGCACTGCGTCACGACAATGTTGATACTGAAACATCAGGAAAGTCTGACAGCCAAAGCGCAACCACCGGTCGAATTGGCGTTTTGTATTTATTCGATAATGGCCTTTCGCCTTATGCAAGCTATTCAGAATCTTTCCAACCACTCTATGACTTGAAACCACAGGGTGGCGCGTATAAGCCAAAAGAAGGCCAGCAATTTGAATACGGTGTTAAGTATCAACCAGCGGGTACTGAGCATTTAATTACCGCAAGTGTGTTCCATATCACAGATAAAAACCATATTCGTCGCGTTTCCCCTACTTTGCACCTGCAAGATGGCGAAGTTTCTGTTGAAGGATTTGAGCTAGAAGCTCAATTGGAGTGGGAGCAGTTTGATGTATATGCATCATACGCTTACACGACAACAGAAAATGACACAACACCGCAATCGCCTGAAACAATTTTGGCTGGCGCATTTGCTGTTCAAGATCCAGCCCTTAGAGCGGCTGCTTTACAAGGTGCAATTGGTACTATAGCTACTGATGATGCTCCCCTATCTGCAACACCAGAACACTTAGCTTCAGTTTGGGCGACCTACCGCGCTGATAATCTTGTTGAAGGCTTAAAGTTCGGTGCAGGGATTCGTTACGTTGGAAAGACTTTTGATGGCAGTCGATCTGTAAGTGTAGGCGGTATTGATTATCACAAAGCACTGACGACCGACAACTTTACGCTTTACGATATGATGATCGGTTATAACTTTGGTGACTATGAGCTAAGCTTAAACGTCGATAACTTAACTGATAAGACCGTCATTACAAGCTGCCTAGTGCGCGGCGATTGCTTCTATGGACAACGTCGCACCGTAACTGCCAATTTAAAATATCGCTTCTAACTATAGTAGCTATGCAATTGAAACAGTGCTCTTTGACGGAGCACTGTTATACACACTCTGTTAGCACTCCTCATTACATATACTCACTCAAGTAGAACGAAGTACGGCACTGTTACCTGCCTTCTCCAAACTTAATAACATTAAAACTGAGAAAGCGGCGCAATAGACATTTAGGTAACCCACGATACATATCTAGATTCAGAATAAAAAAGGCGACACACCCGTGTCGCCTTTAACTCTACTTCTCAATCATACAATAAGGAATTAGTTACACTGCCCTAAATCTGTCCAAACTTTCCAGCTGTTACCAACATTTGAGTTTTGCTCAGGGTTTGCTGCTCTGTTCCACCAATTGCTGCGATATTTTCGACCGTTGTACGCGACCTCCGTACCAGCAATATAGATTTTTGCTGAAGACCAAGTGTCTAAACCGATACATCCAGTTTGATTGCCACCATCTGTAACAGTCACAGATTTAGCAATACTGTGTGTTGCACCTAAGTCATCCGTTACAGTCACTGAAACTTGATAGCTGCCTGCATTTGCAAAAGTATGAGACACTGTTGAACCAGTTGCAGCAAAACCATCGATATTCCAGTCGTAGCTAATGATTTGGCCATCTGCATCACGGCTAGAAGTTGCGTCGAACGTACAAGCTAAGTCATTGCAGCTGAATGTAAAGTTCGCAACAGGTGCCGTATTATCTTGCGCTCCACCACAACCGTTTGCCGCAATATAGTCAGATGCAGCTTTTGCTTGTACCAAGCCAAAGCCATACTCATCATCACGACCAACTGTACCTAAATCGATTGCAGTTGCATTTAGCGCATTTCGAATGTCTACATTAGAACAGCTTGGGTGTTGACTCCACACCAAAGCAGCTACACCAGCAACATGCGGACTTGCCATCGAAGTACCTGATTTTTCGCTGTAATCTAATATAGCTTCTAACTGCAACTCAACCTTCGAGCCTACTGAGCTTTGAAGTGCCGTGCCTTGTTCTTGAGACAATGAGATAACTGGGATAGTTACACCGTGTACACCATCACCCAGCGTTCCGCCAAATGAACCCGGTGCATTGTTATATACGATAGCTGCTACACCACCACCTGATTGACAGTTTGCTGCTTTGTCTTTGAAAGATGCTCCACCACGTTCAATCAGACAGATGCTTTGCGTTGCTGCACAGCTTGTAAGGCCTTGGCCACAGTCAACGAGCTCAGCACTGACTTTACCTTCTACCGAGTTAGTCATACCTGCACCTTGCGCAAACACACCACCAGCAGTTACACCCGCTAATACACCTGTTCCTCTTGGAACAGTTGACAGAACATTAGTACCCGGTGCTGCAATTTCTACTTGTACATTGTATTGTGAAGAAGGGTTTTTAACACGGTTTTCATCAATATTCGCGACAGAAACAACCGTGTCATAACTTGCTGGATAGCTCATTGTTGCATTGCCATCATTACCAGCAGCTGCAATAAGTAGTACACCTTTATCGTATGCTGCTTGCAATCTTTCTTGGAAATACTGACTCGGGCTGCCGCCACCTAAACTCATATTAATGACTTTCGCGCCATTTTCGACGCAGTTGTCTACTGCACGGGCAATACGTGAAGTTAAACCTTGCTTGCCATCGTTATCGAACACACGCACATTATGGATGCCCACTTTATCATTTGGTAATACACCAACAACACCAGTGCCATTTTTGAGCGCTACAATTGTGCCCGCTACGTGAGTACCATGTCCCGAGCCATCTTGATACCAAGTAAGACCACCAGGAAGGTCGGTAAAACCTGTTGCGTTTTGAGGTAGATCTGGGTGTCCAAGATCATATCCAGAATCAATAACACAGACTTTGAACAAATCAGCATTTGTATCTTGTAATAATGGCGCTTGCACTTCCGCTAAACCGTATGGCGAAACTTCACCAGCCGACGTAGCATTAAATGGCACATATTCGTAATCTTCTTCGATGTACTTGTACTGGCCAGATGCTTTCAATTTGGCGACCTGTTCAGGTGTTAGGTCCATTGTTACTACAGTGCCTGAACCATCATTTGAGAGTATTTCCGCAGCTGGCTCTGCACCAAAGTCTAGTGCAATATTCGCTCTGGAAAAACGACTCGTTTCAGGCGCAAAAATACTTAAATCGCTTTGTTTTAAAATATACTGCTTGGTTTCTTGAGCCTGCACGGCTGTTGATGTAAGTGCAGATAAAGCGAGCGCCAACGAAGTTAGCTTGAATGTATTTTTCATGTTAATTCCTTAGTGGATAGTTATTATTGTTGTCGCATCCACTGCGATAATTTTCCTACTTGCTAGTACTTTGTACCCCTTTCAAATACAAACTATCTGTTAAATTTTAACTTTGCAACCTTTTGTTAAATTTTTTTGTCGAAAAAATTAATTTGTGATGAAAACAAAAGTCAAAAAGAGCAATAAAAATAACAATTTCATCAACAATCACCCTAACCTCTCGAGTGATGTTAAAACTATTGGTTAAATGAGGCATATAATTACAAACTGACAACAATCGAAGAAATAACAGTCATTTCAAAATATTTTAAAATGCGGATGGAATGGCTAAATAGGAAGAGGGCGTTATTGAATATTTAAACTATCGCTCCAAAGTTAAACAAGGAGCGATACAGAGTTAAAGTAAAGCGTAAGTTAAACTGCCATATGATTGTCCCACTTAATTTCTGAATTTCGGACCATAGCGTTATTCTTGATTGCTATTTCGCCCCTCCCCGTCGATACTATAAACTCATTACCTGAAGGTGCTATTGCCGCACAATCTTTGAGTTTCAAGGTTTCTATTAGCTTCAGAGAGTTAGTATCCCAATAAGATACTATTCCCCCTTTTGGAGAAGTTACAGCAAGCATTTTATTATCATCACTGATTGCAAGACTTGCAGTATATTGAGCAAACTCACTCCAAGAGGAGTTTTCAGCGTAAAACGGTTGTAAAGAACCTTTGATATAGTGCTTGAAAATTAAAGGGTTAATTTGATATTCAGGCCCTTGGAATTGACATCCAATATACACATTATCCCGCTGATCTACGCACAAATGTCGCATACTAAGTTGATGGTGCGGAGGCGTCACAGAATCGTTTATTGTCCCTTTATTTACATCCAGATACGAAATGTTTGGCTTCATGGTTTCTGTGTTTAACTTAGTACGGGGCAGACTTGGATGAGTGTGGATCCCGCCATTAGCAATCACAAGCAGATTAGGGTCAGATAAAGATAATAGTTGGTGGGGTCCAACTCCGCCGCTCAAATAAGTAGCTTCCACTGACCAATTGCGGGTATTCCTAACCGATATAACACCTTCTTTTGGCTCTAAAGAGCCTGCAAATCTATTTTCTGTTGTGTACAGCCAATTGCCATCCCGACTAATCGCACCATGTCCATATAAATGCTGGCCATCCGCAGTTTTTACGCTCTGTATAACTTTTTCAAGATTTATATCTATTACGTAAAAATAATTCCCTGGTCTTCTCGCAAACGCCAATAGTACATGTTTACCAGAAATAAACTTTAAATCATGTGCCCTTTGAGGTACCCGTACTTTACCGAGTAATTGCCCTGTGCCGTTAAACCAGCCTACGTAATGTTCACCTGAAGGCAACGTGAATGCATTCGCAAACACCTTACTACCTGAATAAAAACAGCCAGTCATCAAAGTGGAGGCCGATAATGTGGCCCCAATAGCAAGCATTTGCTGGCAAAACTTTCTTCTCGATTGCAACATACTAGTCGCCATCATTGGTATTGAAACCCGGTTGAATATCTGTCACCTGAACAAAGTCAGTACTCATAACTGTACGTAAAGATGTAATAGCCTGCCCTAACGTAACAATTTGAGAGCGACCTTCTTCCTGTGTAATCAAATCCGCCAATTTTTTACCTTCAACAGCATCTAACGCAAGAAAAATAGCCGCAAACTTTTCTTCTAACTCATCCTTTAAGTCTTCTCGGTTGTTCACTGCAATCAAGTAATCATCAAACCCAAATTGATCGCCCGCGTCGTAGAGCTTCTTTAGCGACGTAATATTTTCTCTGATATTCTCAAAATTCACTTCTGCCCAATAGCTCTCCTGCTCTTCAGGCTTTCCAGGTGCTGTAACACCTAAAGGTTCCTTCAGTTTATCGTCAGCAATCACTTCAAGATATTCAAACCAATACTTAAACAAAGTTTCAAGTGCGTCCTTTTGGCTTTCAAATTCGCCGTTTCCAGCTTTGAACTGTTGAGAGTACGCATTTATCCAAGTTGTGTTGATTTGAGACATTAAGCCATTTACATTGCTGGCAATTGCTTTTAGGTAATCACAGCGCTTTGCACGGTCTTCTGCCATCAAGAAACTCTTTCCGTCATCTTGATTGAAAACTAAATATTCGAATGCAGGTAACCCCTGTCTTTGGTGTATTGTGTCATTGAAACCGCTTGAAAAATCATAATTAGTTTCCAGAGCACTCTCCACTGAGCTAACTGTCCGATTAGGTAAAAATGGCCAAAGTTGTATTCGGGAATAGGTAAAGTTTTCAGCTAAAGGCCCAAACTTGGTTGCTCTAATAAATTGCCATTTATTATTCGCAGACTTCCAAGCCTCTTGCACGGTTTTTAGATCACTTTGTGCAGGTTCTGTTATTTCGCAAAATGAATTTGTGACATTTAAAAGCGTCACCGTGGAGTCCAAAAACTCTTTATAAATTGGTGTGATTACAGAGTCACTTACCCCAGCTAATACCTTACTTTGCCCTTCAGATATCGTCATTTCTCCTGGCGTGACGGCATCACCACCTGACGTATCACCACCTGACGTATCACCACCTGACGTATCACCACCTGACGTATCACCACCTGACGTATCACCGCCTGACGTATCACTGCCTGACGTATCATTATTTCCAGTATCTGCCGCTGGTGTTGACGAATCACCACCCGAACCACCACACCCAGATAGCGAAACCAAAGCCAACGCGCTAAATATTGCAAACGTTATAGGTTTTATTTTCATGCTCATCATTCGCTCCAATTAAATTTGTTTTAAAAAATAAATAAGAGACTCTCGGTCACTTTTACTAAGAGCCTTAAAAGCCTGTTGTGATTGTCCTGCTTCACCACCATGCCACAGAACAGCCTCTTCTATTGTTCGTGCACGTCCATCATGTAAATACCCTTCAAAGCCTTGAATCCGCTTTTGTAGCCCTATTCCCCATAAGGGAGGCGTGCGCCACTCACTGCCTAATGCCTGATTTTCTTTGCCTTTATCAGCAAGTCCTTCTCCCATGTCGTGTAGTGCTAAATTTGTATAAGGCCAGATTTTTTGATTGGCGAGTGTCTTCACTGGATAGTCTTCAGACGTTACGTAGCTTGGTGTATGGCAAGTATCACATTTAAGCTGGTAGAAATGCTTTCTACCTAGCTGTGCTTTATTGGATTGTAATTTTCGTGCCGGTGGCACAGCCACGGCCTGGCTCATGTACAATGTCGGCGCAAACAACTTTTGTGGAATATCTAAAATCGTCTTAGATTCTACACTTGCTGCTTGTGTACACCCAATCTGATGCTCTAGGCAATTTTCTTGCTTAAAAATTGGGTTTGTAATCCCAATATCGTTTACAAACGCACCTGCAACTTGTTGCTCTAAAGTTGGATGAAGACCCTTAAACCCAAACCTTCCTATTGCAAGTTCTCCAGTCTTTACGTTTAGTACTCGGTTATACTTAGCGCTGATCCCGTTTTCGTCCTTGTCTTTTCTATCTTCTTGTGCAATCAAATCGGCTTCGTCAATTGCATCTAGTAAACCCATACCGTATATCGCTGGCGCGTATCTGGCGGACAAAAAACTATCATTGTCATGAGGTCCATACCCTAGATTCGCAAGTTCATACCTAGGCTTTCTGAGGGTGTATTTAGAGCCATCATCATAGTTTCCTTCTAACATCTCGTAATGCACTGTTACATTGCCTTCAGCTATCGCTGGAGATTGAATTTTGCGATGACTCAAGCGCACAGAAAACGGTTGTAGTTGCCCACCATACATACTATCAACGCTGCCATCTGCTTTTAGAAATCTAAATAGCAGCGCCATTTTTGCCACTTCTCCTGACTCTGCTAACTTGCCTCTTCCTCCGCTGTTGTGACACGCTTTGCAAGACCTTGCATTATAAAGCGGTCCCAATCCGTCTCTGTCTCTTGTTATCGAGGGGGCCGCAACCCAAGGGTCGCGAAAAAATGAAAAGCCATCCCAAAAATCAAATAAAATCATGCCATTTTCATTTGCAATTGGCTCGATAAAACTTCTTTTTGGTACCCTACGAGCGGTAGTGTCACCTCCTGGCTTCATTTCATATTTTGAAAATTCAGGAGGTTGATACTCATCTCGAAAGTCAGGATAAAAATAAGCAAATAAAACCATTACTGAGATAACAAGTACGAATATAACGCTTTTCATTACAGTGACTCTAAAAACTTAATCAATGCTTGCCTGTCGGCTTTAGGCATATTCAAGAAGCTTTGCTTTGCTGCTGAAGCTTCGCCTCCATGCCACAAAATTGCTTCTGATATAGTTCTTGCTCTACCGTCATGCAGGAAAGTAGCGCGAGGGTTAACCGTCTTAACTAAACCTAGCCCCCATAGTGCAGGAGTTTTCCATTCGCTCCCTGACGCTTCCCCCTCAGGTCGCCCGTCTGCTAATCCCTCACAGCGCTGTACGTAAATACAAGCTTGAGAGTCAATTTGGTCGCATGTTGCACCAGACTCTGTCTCTCGTGTGACCACACATTCGCCGCCCATGTCATGCAACAACAAATCGGTATAAGGGTAAATAACTAGATTTTCGAGTGCCGTAATATTCGTTCTCGTGTCACTCAAACCTACAATGTCCACATCGCCCAATATACTGCCCTCTGCATCGCCCGTTTTATGCCTTGGTACATGGCAGCTATGACAATTCGCCGCAAAAAACTGCTTTCTCCCAGAAATGACTTCTTCGTCCCATACTTTTGCTGCTTCGTCAAAGCCGCGCCTTATAGGTACAGCAAGCGTTCTGTTATAGAATTCGACTAAGGCAAGATCCAGATCATTGAGATCGACACCTTCATGATGTTTCTTATTTTCTTTTTCAGCTTGAGCTAAACACGCAGTCTGCTTGTTCGTGCAGACTTCTTCAGGAGACAGTGAATTGGTTACTCCCATGTCACCTCGATAAGCCCCCGACGCTTGTTGTAAAACAGAGCCTGTTACGGCCTTATAGCCAAATCGAGCTAACTGCTTTTCGCCAGTAGTTGGGTGGGTTGTATATGCCGCCCTACCAGATATTCCATCTTTGTTTTCATCATGCTCGTCGGCATACACTAGAATTGAAGCTTCTGGAATACTTTCTAATAAACCCGAGCCGAATACATGGGGCGTAACTCTCGCAGAAAACTGAACGCCCGACATAAATGGACCGTATGCTAAATCCCTTACTTTGTTTATTGGTTTTCTCAACTCGAAACTTTCACCATCAGCAAAGGTGCCTGACACAAGTTCGTATTCAACCCAAGTATGTGCTTCGCCATAAGCAAGCATTTCATCAACAGCACCGTTATATTTTGCTTTGGCACTGCTGGTCATTCCATCTATTGTGCCGAACACCTGAATTTGATCTCCATAGATAGGATCTAAGTTACCGTTACCATCGCCTATTCTGAAAAACATACTCAACATAGGATCACTTACATCTGCTGGAAGCTCTCCTCGACCGTCTCTAATATGACACCCTTGGCAACTTTCATTGTTGAACAATGGCCCTTGCCCATCGTGGTTTTTACGGAAAATATGATCACCAGCCTTAAAGTTACTATCTAGTGTGAAATCTCCCTCTACGGCTGGTAATGCTTCACCAAATGCATCTTCATTGAGTGTACGTGACGTCCCTAAGCCTGCAGATAAGTACTCATTCTCATCCGGCACGTCTGTAAGCAACGCGGGTAACCCATCTTTAGGATCTACCTCAAACGCATGATTTGAAGGTTGCTCGCCATCTCCACTGTCTTGGTTGCCGTCATTTGGGTCTGGGTTTTCTGTACTGCCATCGCCTGAAGTTGGAGGAGTCCCGTTATCACCATCTGATGGCTGTTCATTGTTGGGGACATTATCATTTCCGCCTCCGGAGCCACCTCCACAACCAGTAAGAAAAGAACTGGTGAAAATTAACGTAAATAAAAATCTTAAAAAGTAATGATTCATGATCCTATGCCCCTACTTCGAATCATTAATTTGAAACTAAAGAGCCGGCAAATAGCCGGCCCTTTAACACCTAATAAAAACTAGAATTGCTCTTCGGTGTCGTCAGTTAACGACTCAGTTTCTAAGCCAAGAGTATCAATTACTTTTTGCACAATCGCAGTTTGGTCTTTCAACGCGGTCATTGCTGCGCGAACTTCAAGCTGATGTTTTTCCGTTTGGATTTGAACATCAAATGAAATGCCATTGTTTTTAGCGTTATCATCAATTACTCGAACAGCGGCCATCGTTGCGTCAATTGCTGTCTGTAACTCTCCTGCAAGTTCTTTATGGCCCGCAGACATAAGTAAATCATGCACACCTGCACCTTTTAAAACTTCTCCATTGGTTCTGGTATACGTTCCTAGGTAATGGTTTTCGATGCCTTGTGCATTCAACAAAATGTCTCTATGCGTGTTGTCAGAAAAACAGGAATGTTCGTCTTCTTGACTGTCAGTCCTTACTGCAACACTCATTCGTTCACCAGCTAATTCTCCGTGACCTAAACGTCCCATACTTTCAAGCATCGCAGCTAGGTTAGCATTGGCGTTCTCTTCTTTGGTGTAATCAATATAGTGGAACCCTGAACCTGGCGTCCATGCATCTACAACTCCCTGTAGATCAGCAACTAACAACTCTGCCGCTGCTTTTAAGTACATGCCTCTTCTTTCACAAACAGTGTCTGCTGAGCCATTTTCGCCAGAGGTACAGGTATTTGCAGTTGGCAAAGTTTGGGTATTAGTGGTTGTGTAGAAGTCAGTTACCGGCCTATGCCCCGCCGTGAAGTCTCTAGCCTGAGTATAAGTACCATCTTGGTTCAAATCTTGGCCCCACAACAAAAATTCAATTGCATGATACCCCGATGATACATTTGCTTCTTCGTCATTGACCTCAAACTGATTTTTGATTAATTCAGCTGTGATATTCGGAAATGTTGCAGCGTCAGCAATAATATTGCCGCCAGACGAATATATTGCATCATCACCACGAGCTTGAAGGCCATCCATATCAATGGTGTAATCAATCATAGCTTCAGCTAACGGCCACGCGTTAATAGCCCCTTCAGGTCCTTCTTCTTTTACAAGCACGGGTTGACCCGCATCATTTGTTGTTAAGTCATCGATTGGGCCATCTCTAAACCTATATACCTCAGACTGGCCATACGGTTCTCGCGCCTCTAGCCAAGCCTGTTTGGCAGCTGTAAAGTTTTCATCAGATGGCTGAGCAACAAATGCATCAATCTTTTCTTTTAGCATTTTAGCCGTTTGCAATGAGTCGCTATACACCGCATATGCATGCTGCGCATTGGTCATTACGACATCTTTGGCTACGGCATATCTCACTACACCATCTAACCCTTGTTCTCCCTGAGGGCCTTGTGCACCTTGTTGTCCAGTCGTACCCTGTTCACCTTGAACACCTTGTGTCCCTTGAGCGCCATCTTTACCGTCATCTCCATTACAGCCAGCTAGCACTGCTGTACACACAAGTGTCAGTGCAATATGTCTAATAGTCTTCACAATTTCCCCAGATTCTTGTTTCACATGATTTTTAGAGTGAACAATTTTCACCCAATAAAATAGTAAAGAAACACCCAAATGAGATCAATTATTATTTTTGTTTCTATTAATGTAATGCAGGTTTTATTAATAATAGTTTGATCTGTATCAACATGTTGTAAGCGCACATTTTCACTTTTAGGTGACATGTGAATGCGCCTTCAAGCATTAATAATTCAGGCCGATGAACAATTGTCGTTGCTTCAAAGGGAGATACACTGATCTAAAACAAGATAAATCTATCAAATTTACCCGGTTTAGGAATTTAGTAATTTACTAAATCAAGTGTTTGCAAGATAATGATAATAATTTCCATTCAAGGAGTAACATCAATGAACAACTTGGCTAAGTTCGCAGCTACAGCACTGGCTTTTTCGGCTTTCCACAGCAGTGCCAATGAGTGCGAACTATCTATAGAATCAAATGACATGATGCAGTTTTCGACAAAAGCGCTGTCAGTTCCAAGTAAATGCGAACAAGTTAAACTCACTCTTATTCATACAGGGAAACTCCCATCATCTGCGATGGGTCATAACTGGGTGTTAACAGAGAAACAGAACGTGAAAGCAGTTGCATCTGATGGCATGCGTGCCGGGGTAAAGAATAGCTATGTAAAACCCGGTGATGATAGAGTTTTTGCATTTACTAAAGTCATTGGCGGAGGCGAATCAACTTCTATTACTTTCTCGACCAAGGGCCTAAGCAAAGACGGCAATTACCAATTCTTTTGCTCATTCCCTGGCCATTTTGCGATCATGAAAGGAACTTTCAAGATCGTATAACTTCGGACTATGTATTCAGCTAGAATCCGAAAACAAACGATTCTGGCTGAGCTTGTTCAAACTACCCTTATTAAATGTGCGCAGCACTAAAACCCGCAACAAATATAAAGGTCAAACAATAAATCGTTTTTGCACATCTAAAAGTAGAAGAAAGCCAACCGCTTACCGAAAAAATAACGGTTACAATCATTATTAGCGCATCTTTGGTGGGCGTTTTACCGATTGAAAGAACGAAGATTAATGCAGCAAATCCAAACCAGCATGCTGTAGAAAAGTGCCACAGATTTTTCAAGACCCTTTTTGTACAGTACTTGCCAAAAAGATATTTTGGCTCGACCTTATCAAGGGCTTCTTTTGTTAGAATGAGTTTGTAACCAATATAGTGGTGTAACGTGCCTATCAAACAAATCAGAACAAACACAGATATAGGCATGACTTCCCTTTACATATACTTCAGCAATACTTTGTTGAGTCATTTCCAAAATTGAAATAACACTCAATACACGAAATTATAGCTCGCCAAGATATTAATCTTTGCATTAATTCGGTTCTGGCAATGAAACTTTCTAATGAAGAAAAATTTTAATGTATTGTAAATAAAGGCAAGCAGAACGCGTATTTTCTACTGAAAAGTCTATCTTTAAATTTCAAATACCCTTTCATTAATGCCAATCCACACAACCTTAATAAATAATAGTTCAGAAAAATTGTCAATCAGTTAAGAGGCTTTTGCTTATCGTCAGTTGTAACACTTTGTATATTCGACCCACGCACTTGTGATTGGCTGTAAATACCATAAAACTCTGTGGTCCAACTTTGAGAATTACTTGATGTACGCCAATGCTGATGGATAGTATTTTGTTTTGTTTTTTCCCATATAATTTCATGCTTTTTGATTGTTCCGTTTGACTCTTTAGTCTCGCCACGAAGTGTCATTCTCCCTTTTGAAAACTCACCTTCTAGTTGCAATAATAGACCAGTGTTGTCTGTCCATGTTTGATGCCATTTACCCGATGCCTTATTGAAAATATTTAGGCTTTTGCCTTGATAACCAGTTGGCGTTTTGTATTCTTCAAGTAAAACGCAGCCATCTAAAATTTTACTAATCTTGCTGGTCCCCGCTAACTTACCATTCGACTCAACTTGCCAATCACCTATCCAAAAGTCGAATTCTCGATACTGTTTATCGTCACAAGGCGCAGCTTGTGCATTTATGGCAGCCATTGACACGGCTAACAAAATCAATCGCATGTTTATTCCTTCTCTATAATTTTTGTCGAGACTCTCTTATATGCGCCACGCATAAGAAAGTGTATATCAACAATATGTGTAAACTTTAGCTAAACCTCCCCTGTATAGCTAATTGCATCAGCTACCGAAGACGCTAAATACAGGAATTACCCACAAACATTCAAAAACACAAAGTACTTCACCAAAAATTTTTAAAATATGCAAAGCACCAATAAGTAATTGTTTTATATAGATATCAGACTTAAATCCACTACTAACAAACACTGCCAAATGCTAAAAAAGATCGAGTATTTTGTCCATATTGTTATTTTTTTGGAAAACCAAGGTTTGTATTTCAGGAACAACAAAAATAACCTTAGGGAAAAAGATATGAAAAAGTCTATATTGGCTAGTGTTTTAGCACTAACATTCGGTTCTCAAGCTTTCGCAAGCAACTACGCGTTACTTTCTGAAACAAGAGATCAAATCCAATACCCAGAGTACACCCAACAGGAAAAATTGACGGTTGTTAATCAAGCGAAACAACTTCTTGAAGGTCTATATGTGCACCGTTACGCGAAAGACCTTTACTACGGAATTTCACCAACTGGCCACGTAAACCCAGTTGATGCTATCAACGACGTAATCGCTGAACTTGATTCTCTTAACTCCAAACAGTTAAACGAGCGCCTAACTAAAATTTTCAAGGCGCAGCGTGATCTACACCTAGTTTATGTACACCCAACACCAGTGAGAAACTTTGCATCAATTCTGCCTTTCGAATTCGATAAGACGGTAGATGTATTGGGCAACCCTGAAGTACGTGTATCTAACCTTCTAGAAAACTTAATCCCATACGTAGGTGGTGTAAGGCTGCCAGAAGTTGGTGACAAAGTTGTTTCTTACAATGGTGTATCTATTTATGACGTTGTAGAACAAAACTTAAATACAGGCTTCGGTGCTAACCCAGATGCTGGTTTTTTACGTGCGCTTGGTGCAATTACTTACAAAGGCCACGCAATATCACTTGTACCTGAAGAGAATGAAGTAACAATCGAATTTGTTTCACACGCAACTGGTGAAACTTATACTACAGTAGTGCCGTGGGTTGCTAGGTTGCCTCGCACAGCAGCAGCGTCAAACGGTTCAGATACTGCACTTGCAGATTCAACGTCAGATAGTACCAATTTAGAAGCTCAAATGTTCGCTGAGATCAGAGCTGAATTAGATGAAGATAATGCGTCACCATTTACAACAACGCCGACAGCAGATAGTGAAATCTCATGGGCTATTCGTGAGGTTGACGGTCAAAGTGTTGGCTATATACAGCTAGACAGTTTCTCTCCAAACCGCACGAAAGAAGATTCTGTGTGGATTGTTAGCAGCCTAATGCAAAATGAACTGGCTAATACCGACGCACTCGTATTTGACGTACGTAACAACCCTGGCGGTAACATCATCTATGCGGATGAATTAGTACAGCTATTTACTGCAAAGCAAACTTCTCCGACAGAGCTTCGCTTCATTAACTCGGACATCAACCACCACTTAATGAACGATACTATTTTCTCAACGCTTGGTGAAAACTGGGTAAATATACTAGCGGATGTTGCGGGCACAAATGCACAATACACAGCAACTGAAACGTATGTATCAAAGGCGCAAAACAATGCTTTCGGTCAGTCATACTACAAACCTGTAGGGGTTTGGTCGAACGCGAAAACATATTCATCAGGTGACGTATTTACTTGCGCAGTACAAGATAATGGCGCTGCAAAAGTATATGGTGAAAACCTGCGTACTGGTGCTGGCGGAGCAAACGTATTAAGACATTCTGTTTTTGCTCGTTACGCGGGTGCGCCTAAATTTGAATTCTTGCCATACAACCAAGAAATGACTGTTTCATGGAGACAAATGGTACGTCATGGACATAACAAAAATGCGCTGATTGAAGACTTTGGCTGTGTGTCAAACCAAGTTGTACCAAGAACACTTAGCAGCATTTTAGACAATGATGTTGGCAACTTTGACACAATTGCGCGTGACCTACTTAGCCAGCCACTATCAGCATCTACAGTAAACTTCTTACAACCTCGAGTTGTTGAATTGGCTGAGACACAAGGCGTTTTCTCAATTGAAGTTACGAACACAGAGCATGTAGATGTGTATGTAAATGATGTAAAAGTTGAGCGTATTAACGTATTTGCATACGGCCCGACTGCAAAGCTAGTTGAGTTTTCTTTACCTGAAAATGTAAATGGTCAAGGTAACGTGCAATTCGTTGGCTTAGACGCTGGTAAAACACAACTGTGGAACGGTAAGCGTTATTTCTTCTAATCAATATTTAGGTATTAATTAGACACTGTGGCTGGGCATTAAACCCAGCCATTTTATATGTGATAAATGTTTTCATTGCGCTTAATTCTCACTTTTCCATGTTGATTAATTTCCTGTTTTTTGATTGAACAGTATCTAAATAGTTATCCTAAATCCCTCATTAAAATTTCATACTCTTCATTCGCATCTGCAATTAAATGGGAGAGCTCTCTAGCATCTCGTTCTTTCAAGACCACTTGCCATGTAACAGCCCCTTCTTTTCCACTTAAGGCAATATCGGCACCATTATGCTCATATTTGATGTTGTTAAACTCAGTTGTGTGATGCTCGTGAAGCTCAACAATATCGACATCCAAAATCCCCGTTGGATAGACCTCAACGTGGGCGTGCAAGTTCTTGTCGCCTGACAAACAATACTCTCTATGTACGGAAATCATCACTACCTCCTTAACTGTTAGGATCAACCACAAATAAGTGTAGAACAGTATTTTGAAGCTGGATTGATTATTGTTTAAAGAACATACATCAGATAAGAAGGTCATCTATTTTAAAGTGAAAATCTTGCATATTAAATTTTTATGAAACGCCAAGTATGCAAGTAACCATATTTTAAAGGTTTGCCTATTCAACAAACTTAAAGATGGTCAGGCCGTCATCGTAGGCAAAAAGAGGCTGCACAGGACGAGATTGATCGTGTCAAAAATTAACATGCTTGATGGAGTTGCTGAGACGATGGAGTGTAAACTTTCTTTAGTGCACACAACAAGGGGGTTAAAGGTAGGTGCTATTACTATAAAAGTAGGCGAGACTGGGGAAAGTCTTTCACGTAAAGCGCAATCCCCAAAATAACCATTTTATTTAAAACCGTTTAACATATTCTCGCACACAACAGGTGTTGGGCGATGGTTGTCATCTACCGCTACAAAAGTAAAATTGCCGGAAATAGCAAGATGCTTATCGTCTTTATGCATCGTTTCTAAAAATATTTGCACTTCTACTTTCAAGCTCGTATTACCTACGTGCACAACTTTTGAAACTAGTTCGGCAAACGTGCCTGCTGGAATAGCCTCTTTAAAATCAACACGGTCAGATGAAATAGTCACTAGCGGCTTACGGCAAAATCGTGTTGCCGCAATGAAAGCAACTTCATCCATCCATGCTAGCGCATCTCCACCAAATAACGTGTTGTGGTGGTTTGTTCTACCGGGAAAAACGGTCTTTGTAACTGAAGTTGTAGAGTCTTCAATACGCTTTTTGATAACCGCATCTCTTTCTAAGTCTGTCATTTGTTTACTGCTTTTTACTGTTTGCTAATTTATCAATCATTAATAACTCAGGGTCTAAACGCTCCCCAAACCAATTAAAGCGCCAATCCAAGTGTGGGCCAGTAACACGACCCGTTGCACCAATATCACCGATCAGTTCGCCTGTGTTTACCTTATCCCCTACTTTTACATGCAATTTACTCATGTGGATATAAGTCGAGGTAATACCATAGCCATGATCGAGAATGAGTGTTCCACCACTGTAATATAGGTCAGGTTCAGCTAACACCACTGTGCCTGACAACGGCGCCCAAATCGGCGAGCCTGTTTTATTGGCGATGTCTAAACCAAAGTGTGGCCTTCTCGGTTCCCCATTGAAGTAACGCTGACTACCGTAGACTCCGGAAATACGACCTTTGGCCGGTCGGTAAACTGGCTCAAAAAAATACTCAAGGGTACTTGCCTTTGCTCTAGCTGCACTGACTTTGGCTGCATCACTGCGAATGCGTTTAAGCACTTCTTTGGGTGGCGAAACGTACTTTTTTGCGACACCCGTTATTCTATCAATATCGTAATCTCTGCTAGTGATGAGCAACGATTTCGTGTGCTTAGTCCCACTTTTATCAACCCATGAAAGTGAATGTTCTGGTTTTGCATCTCGACCAAAACCAAATACAAATTTCCCATCTGGTGTTAATTGCAACGACTTACCATTCAGCGAAACTGATTCTGCACCTTCAATACTGCCTGTTACCATACCACCTTGAGTTAGGTGGCCTTTCAGTTCTAATGCTTGTGCACTGAGTGCCAAACATGCTCCGAACAAAAGTAACAGTTTATGCATAAGCTATTGCTCCTTTACCGACACCTTCATATGCCCGTACCTTAACTTGTTTGTCTGAATATGACTTTTTAATCTCTGTCGCAAGGTAGTCTGCGATGCACTCCACAGTGGTGTCACACGGTAAAATCTCACACCTCTGCTGACTTATACTCATCTCAAAGTAACCTTGTGTAGACTTATATGCAAAAGCATAATCGTTATCACTAGCAGTAATATATTTTAATTGAGCATGCTCAATTAAATCTTCTTCGCTGCCCAAATATATGTCTTCCCACCTTTGAGACCACTCTTTTTGCAGTCTCGGCATACTGACACCATCAAAGAAAATACCAATTAATGATCTATGTCCATGAATAATTCGCTGGCAGTTTCCATCGTGCTTTTTCAATCCATGGCTGTAATGGTAGTAAAAGCTGCTAGTTTCTTCTGGACGAAGCGTAATTTCGATATCTTTTACATTGTCAGGCATTTTGGGGAGTATTTGCCCTTTCAGAAATGCAACCACCGATTGCACATCGATTTGTTCACCTTCAACAATACAAACCGCTTCGTCTGGTGCACTCATAGCCAGATGGTGGCCGTTAAAATGATAGTCAAAAGCAACTCTGCCATCATTTTGTTCAAACTGACAAGCTAACTTTGAAGGAATGGCCAATTTATGATCTATTGTACTATCAATGATACTTTTGATTTGTTTTTTTACTTTAGCAAAGTCCAATACCATTGACTCTTCATTCAGCTGACCGTGCAAAGTCATATCTACAATCCAACTTTCGCCAACAGCTCCGCGCTTGGCACACAAGTAAGAAAAATCTATTACCGTTAAGGCATCTACAAAAAGGATCATAAACTTCCATTAAATTTCTAACAAAACAATCTGATTATAAAGTTTTTTCAATCAAAAATCGCGTTAATCGCAAAGAGAATTAATTTTAATGCATTTGACGACTATTCTTGGTAAAAATTTAACTGTTCAGAGTTGTTTAGCGTACAAGTGTACGCTAGAGTACCCGCAATTAGAAATAAAGAATGAAGACTATGGAACCAAAAAATAGCTATACAAAAGAAGAACTAATCCTTTGTGCAGAAGGAAAAATGTTTGGTGAGAACAACTGTCGCCTACCAATCGACAACATGTTGATGATGGATCGCATTGTCGAAATAAACGACAATGGTGGCGAATACGGCAAAGGTCAAATCATCGCTGAGTTAGACATAAACCCTGACTTATGGTTCTTCGACTGTCACTTCCGCGGCGACCCAGTAATGCCGGGTTGTTTAGGCCTTGACGCTATGTGGCAGATTGTTGGCTTTTTCCTAGGTTGGTCAGGTGGTCCAGGCTTAGGTCGTGCACTAGGTGTAGGTGAAGTAAAATTCACAGGCCAAATTTTACCAACAGCTAAAAAAGTAACTTATCGTGTAGACATGAAGCGTGTTATTAAACGTAAGCTGTTTATGGGCCTAGCTGATGGTGTTGTTGAAGTAGATGGACGTGTTATCTATGAAGCAAAAGATTTAAAGGTTGGCTTATTCCAAGACACAAGCGCTTTTTAAATTAGTCGCTCTAAAAAATTAAGCCCCTGTATAGGGGCTTTTTATTACTCAAAATTCGTTGACGGTTTTGTTTTACGTTTTAAACATGTTGCGATTGTCTATGGCCTCTCGCCAGCCACCTAACCATTCTGATCTGTGCTCAATTTGCTGATATGGACATAAATCTTTAGACCGCCCTGCTAAACCTGCCTTAAATCCTTGTGAGTGTGCTCTCTCTAAACGGTCTCTTTTCTGTCTCTTCATAGGTAAATTCCTCACCTTCAATTTTTGATTGCTTTAGTCTTATGACATCCACATTTAATAAATAGTTAACGCAACCGTAATTTTCAACTTCAAAAGTGTTTTGAACTCAGCTTGTATAAGAAGTACCTCTTAAAATTACGATATTAGCCTCTTGAGTCAAATACACGTTGCACAGAACGACGCCCAACTATCTTGGATAGAATCAAAATTAAGTTTTGCAATAATGGTAACAATAAGCAGCCCGCTCGCAGACTAATCTATGCGTGCGTCACTTATTCAGTAGGAATGGCCAAACCTCAAGACTCAATTAATCATAGATTAGGATCACATGCAATAATTAAACGATGAGAACAGTATGAGATTATTATTGAAAGGTATATAAATTCAAAAATTACACTTAAATAGATTGTTTATTTATTTAATAATCACTTTATGGATTAAACCACCCAACTTACGTGTAAAAAAACATTCATTATTTTGTCATAAAAAAGACCGCTAGATAGCGGCCTGATTTCAATAACTTGCCAAGTTACTTCAAAATTTCTAAGCCACCCATGTATGGCTTAAGCACATCAGGAACGATAATAGAACCATCTTCTTGTTGATAATTTTCTAATATTGCAACCAGCGTTCTACCTACTGCTAAGCCAGAACCATTTAAAGTATGAAGTAGCTCAGGTTTCTTTTCCCCAGCACGACGGAAACGCGCTTGCATGCGACGAGCTTGGAAGTCCTGCATATTTGAGCAAGAAGAAATCTCTCGATACGTATTTTGCGCTGGCAACCACACTTCAAGGTCATAAGTTTTCGCAGCGCCAAAGCCCATATCACCCGTACAAAGAACAACTTTACGATATGGTAATTCCAACGCTTGCAAAATCGCCTCTGCATGCCCTGTGAGCTCGTCTAACGCATTCATTGAGTCCTCTGGCTTTACTAACTGAACCAACTCAACTTTATCAAACTGATGTTGACGAATAAGGCCGCGAGTATCTCTACCGTAACTACCTGCTTCACTTCTGAAACAAGGTGTATGTGCAGTCATGCGAATTGGTAGTTCTTTCTCGTCATAAATTTCATCACGCGCACAATTTGTTAACGGCACTTCCGCTGTAGGGATTAGGCTATAACCATCTTGGTCTTCTTCTAACACCTCTGTGTGGAAAAGATCAGCGGCAAATTTAGGAAGCTGACCCGTACCAAACAAACTCGCTTTATTCACTAAGTAAGGCACGTACATTTCTGTGTAGCCATTGCTATCAGTATGCGTATCAAGCATAAACTGCACAAGTGCACGGTGCATTCTTGCAACACCACCGCGCATAACCGTGAAACGAGAACCACTTAATTTAACACCTGTTTCAAAGTCTAGGCCTTTACCTAAGGCTTCACCTAGGTCAACGTGGTCTTTCACTTCAAAGTTAAATTGTTTTGGCTCGCCCCATTTTGACACTTCAACGTTATCGTCTTCATCCGCGCCTGCAGGAACTTCTTCTGCTGGTAAATTTGGCAACGTCAAAGCAATGTCTTGCAGTTCAGCAAGTACTTTATCTTGTTCAGCTTTCGCCGCAGATAGCTGATCACCCAAGTCTGCAACAGCATCAAGTAGTGGCTGTACATCTTCACCTTTTGCTTTTGCTTGTCCAATTGCTTTGGAACGACTGTTGCGTTCACTCTGTAATTCTTGAGTTCTTGTTTGTAGAGTTTTACGCTGCTCTTCAAGCGCATTAATTGCAGCAACATCTAGCTCAAAGCCACGTTTTTTTAAGCGCGTCGCAGCTTCTTCAATGTCTTGTCTTAAATACTTTGGATCTAACATGTTTGTTCTTTTAACCTTTTTGCATGACTAAGCAAAGACCTATCCAGGCCATAAAAATACATATAACAACATTCAACGTAATATTCAGTGCCATTTTCACAATTTGCCCTTGCTGTAACAACAGCAAGCTATCCATTGAGAATGTCGAAAATGTCGTCAAAGCACCTAAAAAACCTATCCCAACCAGAGCTTTGGCTGGAGATACTTCGATTATTTGCTTTTCGATTAATCCGTAGAGAATGCCCATCAACAGTGAACCCAGAATATTAACGGTCAACGTCCCAAAAGGGAATCCCTTACCTGCGAGTTTTAGCACAATATCGCTAATAAAAAAGCGTAGGCACGCACCAAACGCGCCGCCCACAGCAATCATTAAGTACGTTTTAAGCATTTCCATCTAGGGTTTATCCGGCAATTTTCCATATCGTTGTCGCACACTGCTCAAATTGAGTGACTTGAGGTAGTTGAGTTTTTCCCCAATTTGTTTTTCTAGCCCTCTATCGGTTGGAAAGTAATATTGCCTGTCAGACACCGCTTCTGGAAAGTAGTTTTCCCCTGCAGCATATGCACCATGTTCATCATGTGCATAACGATACTCTTCACCAAACCCCATTTCTTTCATTAGTTTCGTAGGCGCATTTCGTAAATGTTCTGGTACGGGTAAATCAGGGTCTGACATTGCATCTCGCTTAGCCTGCTTAAATGCGGTATACACAGCATTACTTTTGGCTGCACTGGCAAGATAAATAGTTGCTTGTGCAATTGCTCTTTCGCCTTCTGCAGGGCCTACACGATGATAAATATCCCAAGCATTTAGCGCTACTTGCATCGCTCTTGGATCTGCATTGCCAATATCCTCGGTTGCAATTGCAAGTAACCGACGCGCAACATAAAGCGGATCGCCTCCACCAGCCAGTATTCGACAGTACCAATAAAGCGCCGCATCTGGCGCACTACCTCGAACCGATTTATGAAAGGCTGAGATTAAGTCATAATAAATATCGCCGCCGTTATCATACTTCGCTAAATGAGTTGGCAAAATCTGTTCTAACACTTTGCTGTCCACAACAACTTTCTCACCTTGATGGGTGCCAAGATCTACCGCTTGTTCCAGCAAATTGAGCGCTCTGCGTGTGTCACCGTCAGCAGCTTGCGCGATAGCCGAGATCGCCTCTGGACTAATCGCAATGTTAACTTTTCTTAACTGTACATCATCCCTTAAAGCGCGATTCAATGCATGCGTCAGTTCTTCTGTTGAAAGCGGCTTGAGCGTATAAACTCGTGCTCTAGATAAAATCGCATTATTGAGTGCAAATGACGGATTTTCGGTCGTGGCACCAATAAAAACAAACGTACCATCCTCGATATGCGGTAAAAATGCGTCTTGCTGCGATTTATTAAACCGATGTACCTCGTCAACAAATAGCAAAGTCCTACGACCCGATTGAGACAGGCGGCTTTTAGCTTCTAACACAACCTCCCTGATTTCCTTAACTCCCGCAGTCACCGCCGAAAGCTTTGCAAGCTCTGCATCCGCATGGTGGGCAATAATCTCAGCCAAAGTTGTTTTGCCAACGCCTGGCGGTCCCCACAGTACTAAGCTATGGCATTTACCTTGCTCTATCGCGCGATACAAAACCGAGCCTTGGGCTAGGATATGTGTCTGACCAATGTAGTCTTGTAACGATTTTGGCCGCATTCTAGCGGCCAAAGGTCTTACATCTGGTGAAAAGTCGAACCCTAAGTTAGTCACTTTCTGTTTGGTCGTCTATGACCACCCCGTGTGGAATTTTAAAAGTAAATGACGCATCATCTAACTCTAGGTTTGTTTTACTGTTGGCAAATTTAAACGTAGAAGTTTGGCCGGACGCATCTTTGATACTAATCGAGTCAATCTCAACACCTTGCTTCTTAAAGACGATATCTAATAACTCTACTTGAGATTCGATGTTTTGCTTTGGAGAGACACGATAACCGGCCTCTGTCTTCTGTACTTGATATTTTTGCCACTGGGTTTTGTCTTGGGTCGTCAATAAAACAAACGGTGTGGTATCTATCAAACCGGCTGTTTTCATTACCGTCACTTGCTCTGCAAAACTATCAAAATAAAATGTCTTTTTTCCGTCCGAAACAAGCAGTGTTTCATCAGGCGCTGTTTGCTCCCATCGGATCTTCGAAGGATACTTAAGCGCAATATTTCCTTCTCCATCTTGCAACAACGTACCCTCTTCATCTTTGACTTGTTGTTTAAAGTCGGCTTGGAACGTGTTTAAAGCTTTTAATTTTGATTTTAATGATTCTGCATCATTGGCAACCGCCTGTGACATCGCGCCAATTGTTACACCTAGTACTAAGGCTATTGATTTAAACTTCATTCTAATTTGCTCCACCTTTCGGTACTAATACTTCTCTCGCGCCATTGTGTCCAGGTGCACTTACAACACCCGACATTTCCATTTGCTCTACCAAACGCGCAGCTCGGTTATAGCCTACTCTCAATTTGCGCTGAACACTGGATACTGACACTTTACCCGTTTCAATAACAAACGCCACTGCTTCATCATACAACGGATCAGACTCTTCGTCGCCGCCTTCAGCTTGCTCGCCAGGTAATAGGATCTCTTCTGTTGCCTCTCCACATAAAATATCTTCTATGTAGTTGGGCTTTCCTCTGGCTTTCCAATCATTCACAACCGCATGTACTTCATGGTCATCAACAAATGCACCATGTACACGAATTGGTACGCTTGTTCCTGGTGGCAAGTAAAGCATATCACCCATCCCCAGCAAGTTTTCTGCACCTTGCTGATCAAGTATGGTTCGTGAGTCTATTTTACTGGAAACCTGAAACGCCATTCTCGTTGGAATATTTGCCTTAATTAATCCGGTAATAACATCAACAGATGGCCTCTGAGTCGCAAGAACCAAATGTATACCTGCGGCTCGCGCTTTCTGCGCGATACGAGCAATTAGCTCTTCTACTTTTTTACCCACAATCATCATCATGTCGGCAAATTCGTCTATGACAACAACTATGCTAGGTAATTTGTCTAACTCTTCTGGCCCGTCAGCCATTCCATCTGTATCTTTAAATAACGGGTCTAGGATTGGATGCCCAGCTTCTTTTGCAGCCAATACCTTCTGGTTATAACCTTTAAGATTTCGAACACCTAAAGCTGACATCAATTTGTAACGACGTTCCATTTCACCAACACACCAGCGAAGTGCATTGGCTGCTTCTTTCATGTCCGTAACAACTTCACACAATAAATGTGGAATACCTTCGTACACAGATAGCTCCAACATTTTGGGGTCTATCATTATCATGCGTACATCTTCAGGTGGCGACTTATATAGCAAGCTTAATATCATAACATTAACGCCAACTGACTTACCTGAACCAGTAGTACCTGCGACAAGTAAATGTGGCATTTTAGCCAAGTCTGCTACAACTGGTTCACCAGCAATATCTTTACCTAACACCATAGTAAGAGGCGAAGCATTTTGCTCAAACTTAGGGGCGTTAATGACTTCTGATAAGCGAACAATTTCTCTATTTTTGTTCGGTAACTCTAATCCAACATAAGTTTTTCCAGGTATAACTTCTACAACACGCACACTTACAGCTGACAGAGAGCGTGCTAAATCCTTTGCAAGTCCTGTAATCTTCGCAACTTTTATGCCCGGAGCAAGATCTAGCTCAAATCGCGTTACAACTGGCCCGGGATAAACACCAACCACCGCTGCTTGGATATTAAAGTCTAAAAGTTTTGCTTCAACGAGTCTTGATACTGTTTCAAGCTCTTCTTTAGTTATCGGGTTTTTGGCTTTATCCGGTCTGTCTAACAAGTCTAAAGATGGCAAAGGGTCCGTTGGAGGCTCGGCTTCAAGAAGCGCCTCAAATTGTTCCTTTGCTGATGGTGGCGGTTGATACGTAGGCTTTGACTCCGTATTAGATTGGTTTTGCTTTAGCGGACGCGCAGGTGAAACCACTTTTGTAACTGGTTCCTCTTTAACTGCTGCATCATCTAATGCATTTAATGCGGCGACTGTATCTAGCGACTCATCATCGATGGCAGAAAAGTTAATTTCTTGCTCTAAGATTTGATCGAGTTCGTCAAACACATCAGACGAGACTGGGTCTCCAAGTGCACTGCTGTCAGAAGAAAAGCTGGGCTCTACTGCTGGTGAGGCAACTGCTTTTTCTTCTTGTTTGCGACCAACCGCAGAAAACAACTTGTCTTTTAATTTCAGAGGCTTTGGTGATTGTGTTTGCGCTTCAAGCGTATCTTCCTGATAAGAATCTATTGAAGGCTCGTCGCCCACATTTGCAACATTATGAGCGCGCTCAATTTCTTCTTTTTGAGGCTCATCGTCTTCAGTTTCGATATTCGTTGGAGAATTGTTTATCGGAGGTGCTTCGACCAGCTTTTTATCTTCAATAGTTGTGACCGCCCCTGTCTGGCGCTCTTTGAATTTAAAGAATAGGAACCGGATTAGATTGACTACTTTTTCACCTAAATAGTCGACAGCTTCTACCCAAGACACGCCAGTTAACAGAGTAATACCCGCAAAGAAAAAACACAGCAGTAATATAGAAGTACCAGTAAAATTAAAAGCAGGCATCATCGCACCAGCGACTATGTCCCCTACTACCCCACCGGAAGAAAACGTGTAAATATCGTCGAAGTTTATACTACTTATAGCACTGGCTGATGCGACAAACAAAGTTGCCCCAATCACTCTTAAACCAAGCGTCGTATAGTCTAATTGCAGAAGTTTATGGGGCTTTTTAAAAATTAAATAACCGAACAGTTGCATGGCAGCAGGTACTAAAAATGCCAGCCAGCCAAAGCTAAGTAGCAAAATGTCTGCAACCCAAGCTCCCGCAGCCCCCGTAATATTGTTGACCTTTATAAATTCCCCGGCCTGAGTCCAAGCTGGATCGGCAGGGTCAAATGATATCAAGGCACACAGCGTGAATATTGCGGCTGCTGTACTAACGATTAGACCTGTTTCAAGTAGGCGCTGAACACCATTTAAGCGCATTAAACTCAACCTGTATTATCTTTATATTAAAAATGTCTTTTATAGAGTACACCATATCAAGAAATTCTTTAAGGTGCACAAGGTTTTATAACCTCGCCTTGCTCCCCTTTAACTTCTTCCATAACAACATAAGTGCGGCTTTCATTAATATTCGGTAATTTCAAAAGGATTTCCCCAAGCACTCCGCGATATTCAGACATATCTGTCACTCGTGTCTTGAGTAAGAAGTCAAAATTACCAGATACCAAGTGACATTCGATTATTTCGTCATGCTGTTTTACGGCTTCGTTAAACCGCTCAAATACGTCAGGCGAGTTTTTGTTAATCGTCACTTCTACAAATACAAGTAACCCTTGTCCAAGTTTAACTGGGTCAACAACCGCTTTGTATCCTGTAATAAACCCCTCCCGCTCTAGCTTTTTAACCCGTTCTAGACATGGCGTCGCGCTTAACCCGATACGCTTTGCTAATTCGACGTTCGATATTCGACCGTCTTTTTGTAATTCAACTAAAATCTTTCTATCAGTTCTATCAAGCTGAGTATGCATGAAAAGTGCTTTATCCTACATTTTTTAATTTTACAGTGTTTTCATCTCTAAAATAGCACAAAAAAGGTAGGACACACTAGCTATGCATAATTATAATAGTCGAAAATGTTATCCGTTCTTAATTGAGGCGATTTATTATGATTATTGGTGTACCTAAAGAGATTAAAAACCACGAATACCGTGTTGGTATGGTTCCAGCAAGCGTTCGTGAACTAATTAACCACGGCCACCAGGTTATCGTTGAAACAAATGCTGGTATCGGCATTGGTTTCACAGACGAAGATTACATTCAAGCAGGTGCTGAAATTCTTTCTACTGCAGCAGATGTTTTTGCTAAAGCTGAAATGATTGTAAAGGTAAAAGAGCCGCAAGCGGTTGAGCGTGCGATGCTTCGTGAAGATCAAATTCTTTTCACATACCTTCACCTAGCACCAGACCTTCCACAAACGGAAGATTTAATCAACAGTGGTGCAATCTGTATCGCATACGAAACAGTTACTGACGCACGTGGTGGTCTACCACTTCTTGCTCCAATGTCAGAAGTTGCTGGCCGCATGTCAATTCAAGCTGGTGCTCAAGCGCTTGAAAAGTCAAACGAAGGTCGCGGCATGCTACTTGGTGGCGTACCAGGCGTAGAACCAGCTAAAGTTGTTGTAATCGGCGGCGGTATGGTTGGTCGTAACGCGGCTCAAATGGCTGTAGGCATGGGTGCTGACGTTACTATTTTAGATCGTAACATTGATGTATTACGTAGCTTAAATGCTCAGTTTGGTAGCCAAGCTAAAGTGATCTACTCAACTGTAGATGCACTTGAAAAGCACGTTCTTGCAGCAGACCTTGTCATCGGTGGCGTGCTAATTCCAGGTGCAGCAGCGCCTAAACTAGTTACAGCTGATCACATCAAAGCAATGAAACCAGGTTCTGCGATTGTTGACGTAGCTATCGACCAAGGTGGTTGTATTGCTACTTCTAAAGCAACTACGCATGCTGAACCTACTTACATTGTTGATGATGTTGTACACTACTGTGTTGCTAACATGCCAGGTGCGGTTCCACGCACTTCTACGTTTGCACTTAACAATGCAACGCTACCTTACATTATCAAGCTTGCGAACCTTGGCTATAAAGAAGCTCTACTTTCTGACCAACACTTCCTAAATGGTCTGAACGTACTTAAAGGTCAAGTTACATGTAAAGAAGTTGCTGAAGGCTTCAATATGGAATATGTAGATCCTCGTTCAGCAGTTGAAAACGCTTAATGTAAAGTTACATATTTATTAGGCCAGCCTTTGCTGGCCTTTTTTATGCCCACTAAAAGGAGCATTTCAACTCGTTTACCCAGTTTGGCTATTTTTTACTATTCTTAGATATAAATAAGATGAAGTGAGCGAAGTAATGGCCATATCTTTAACACCACAAGAAAAACAAATCTTACGAACAATTTCTATCCCCCCAAGGCCCGAAGCACTTGTAGAGTTCTCTCAAGAAACAAAATCAGCAGAACCCGATATATCAAAGATTACTAAAATACTGCAAGGTGACGTCGCAATGAGTGCTGCGGTATTGCAGGTCGTTAACTCAGCGGCATTTAGACGGGCTAGAGAAATCGAATCCTTGGAACAAGCAATTATGATTTTGGGGTTAAAAAGATTAATTCCGCTTGTCAAAGCCGTTGCAGTCAAAGCAACTGTCGAAACCCCAAAATCACTTGAAAACTTTTGGACTGAACAAAGTGACATTGCTCAGCTATGTACAGCCCTTTGTAATCAGTTAAACAAGCCAGCCCTTGCAAATCACGCTTATATGCTAGGTCTCTTTCATACTGTTGGCATTCCTCTGTTGTGCGTGCATTTTGATGATTATCAAGAGGTATTAGACTGCGCAAATGCACAAGGGTGGAGTAAAGCAAGCGCATTTGAATTCGAAAAATATAACACTAGCCATGCCACAATAAGTGCGTTGCTTGCTCAACAATGGAAGCTACCAAAGCCTATGATTAACGTCATTTATTATCAGCATGACGCCAGTGGAATATTCCATTCGGGAGAATTAGATACTCTAAGCTTAGAACTACTCTCAATATTAAAGCTGGCACGCCATGGTAACTTCATGAGACAAACAGCAGGCTCACTTGCGACCGATGAAGAATGGGTAGCTATCAGTGACGAAGTGCTGGACTTCATCGGGCTTTCAGAAGATGAAATAGAAGAGCTTTATTCGGACCTTGAGTCGGCCTAATTTCTTTAATTTCAAAATTTTTGTATCCATTTTGTAAATAAACACTTTAAATTCTAGGAATTTATTGCAACTATTGGCTAATGATTTACCTTTAATAATAAGCTCATTCATGGGAGACGTTCAGTGAAGTTCAAGTTTAAAGTAGTCGCCGTTTCTGCCTGTGTATTAGTGCTTGCTTTGTTTTTGCTCTCACTAAAACAGTATTTCCTTCTTAAAGATAATTTAGAACAACAAGTCACTAATAGTATGGAAGAAGTGATTCAAGGGATAAGTAATACTGTTACCGCACAAATGCAAGGTTCAATGAACCTCGCTGCGCTATCTACGGGGCTCGTAGAACAAGTAGACTCATTGCAAGATGCATATCCAATGATTTCTCAATCTAAACTGACTTCTGAGTTCATACTTATTGGTTATGGAGAAGAAAGTTCTGGGAAATATGTCGCCAGCGACCCTAATTGGGACCCTGGCTCAACTTGGGATCCTCGAGTTAGACCTTGGTATAAAGACGCCAAAGCAGCAGGTAAGCTTGTTGTAACCGAACCATACGCGGACGCTGTTAGCGGAGAAATCGTTGTATCAATTGGTGCGCCCGTCAAAAAGAATGGTCGATTCCACGGCGCTATTTTTTATGATGTTAGCCTCGCAAAGCTGGGAGAGATGATTAATTCATTTAATCTTTTTGATGCTGGGTTTGCATTTATGGTTAGCTCTGGTGGCGACACTATATCTCATCCCAATGTGTCAATGAATGGACAACCGGCTAAAAACTTTTTAGGAAACACCGTCATTAGAGAATCATCGCAAGAAATTGAAATTAACGGCGTTGAATATCTCGTCATGTTCAAAGCGGTCGAAGGTTATGACTGGTTTGTTGGCGTCGCACTTGAAAAACAGAAAGTCTTTTCGGCAATGGATACGCTCGCTTACGACGCGACCATAGTGACCATCATTGCCGTTGTGGCAAGTTTTATTGCCCTTTCTTATGTTATTAATATTTTGCTTAGACCTTTAGAAGTAATTAATACAGCGATGTCAAATATTGCACGTGGTAATGCAGATTTGACGGTGAGGCTGCAAGCTTCAAAAGAACCAGAATTTTCTGCTCTTGCCGAAAACTTTAACCTCTTTACCTCTCGGCTACAAAACATCATCGCAGAAATTCAAGCCTTAGGTCATGAAGTACTGGCTGATGCCAAGCAAACATCAGCTGGAGCTAATCACGCAACGCAAGCTATCCAAAGGCAATTGGAATCGCTTAACTCATTGGTTGATGCAACGGCTAATATGTCTAACACTGAGCAACAAGTTGCTAATACCGCACAACAGGCAGCGGAAGCGATTAAAACAACAGATGGCCTTGCGTCAGATGGCGAAGGTATTGTCGTACAGTCAACAACCTCAATTGCTGAACTTTCTTCCCAGATAGAACGTGCAGTAGATGTGGTCAATGAGCTCGAAGTGTCTTCTTCGGGCATAGAACAGATACTCTCGGTAATTAATGGCATCGCTGAGCAAACCAACTTACTTGCACTAAATGCAGCGATAGAAGCTGCACGAGCAGGTGAATCAGGACGTGGCTTTGCCGTTGTTGCAGATGAAGTGAGGACCCTTGCACAAAGGACGCAAGAAGCAACAACAGAAATCAAGTCGATGATTGACCAATTGCAGTCAGGCGCCGAAAATGCGGTTGGTGTTATGAAGCAAAGCCAAACAATTGTTGAGAAAACAGTGGTCAAAGCAGAAGAAACCAAAGACGCATTGCACGCAATTAGGGAATCAATTAACCATATTGTTGAGCTTAACGTAAACATCGCGAGTATGTTAGAAGAGCAACGTACGGTCGTTGAAGCGGTCGATCACAACGCATCCGAAATTAGAAACCTTTCTAATACGGTCGTTGACGAGGCGAAAGTTGTTGACCATACGATGAAGTCACAGGTGGACAAAATCGCAAAACAAGAAAATATGTTGGAGCAATTTAAAGTATAAAACTCTAACATCTTGATTTAATGGGCTAGAGTGGAGAGAATACAACAATCGCTCATCTAGCCCTGTAACATTGGCAACTAAATGCAAACAGAATTAAAAGAAAATTTTGAACAGTACTTTCAGATTGACGAAACAAACCAAATTAACTTGTTTCCTGTCGAGCAGAACATGGTGCCCAAAAATGCGGCGCAACTCGAAGCTGCTATTCCCCCCCTGTTTAAACTAGCCAATGAGATAAATGAACTAGATTTAAACGCACTTAGACCACTTAGAAACCTTGGCGATGTAGCCAGTGACTTAGCAGCCTATTTACAAGCTCAATCAAGAAAAATTGATCTTATCATGAGTCACATACTTGCGAATGAGCAGCCGGAAGATGACACGTCTTATTGCGACAGCTACGGCGGTGGTGGAATTAAAGTCACCTCTGATGAGCAATTTAGTGTTGGCCAAAATTTCCGAACTAAGATTTTTTTACAACATGAAGCAAGTGCCATATTTTGCTATAGCCAAATCATTGAGACGCATCAAAAAGAAGATAACCAAATTCAGTACACACTCGCATTTACTCAAATAAGGGACTCGGATCAAGAGCTTTTAGTACGTGCGAGTCTGCATGCACAAACAAGGCAGCTAAAAAAGCGCCAATCGGACAGTGATTCTGACACAAAATAGCTGACTCTGTGCAAACCAGTGATACACTTAGCCCCTAGCAATTAAAAATTACAATCGTCATGAGTTTTACATTATTACCTGAATGGTCACCGCAAGACGCTGTGATGCTCACTTGGCCGCATAAAGAAACTGACTGGGTTGAAATCCTCGACCAAGTAGAACCAGTTTATGTGGCCCTTTGCCAACACATTTCTCAAGTTCAAAAAGTCGTTATTGTTACGCATAACCAAGAATTAAAAGACCATGTAATTCAGTTGCTCAGTGAAGCAAGTGTAGACATGACTCAAATTCAGTTTGTCGATGCGCCTTGCAATGACACTTGGGCAAGAGATCATGGCCCGTTAACTACCGCCGATAGCGAAGGGAATCTTTGTATCAAAGATTTCGTATTTAATGGATGGGGCAATAAATACGCAAGCGAGCTGGATACACAAATCAACTCAGCACTGTGCAAACAACTAGCTTCACCTAATAACTTAGTTCAACAAGTCGATATTGTACTTGAGGGCGGAGGCGTTGAAATCAATGAAAGTTCGGTGTTACTCACAACTTCAGAGTGTTTACTCAACCCAAATAGAAACCCTCATTTAGACAAAGCGCAATTAGAAGAAAAGTTAAAAGTCGAGTTAGGTGCAAAATCCTTTTTATGGGTGGACCACGGGTATTTAGCTGGTGATGACACCGATAGCCATATCGATACATTGATCAGGTTTGCGCCAAACAACACATTGGTATATGTACAATGTGACGACGAAGCAGATGAGCATTATGAAACCTTGCAAGCAATGGAGTCACAACTTAAAACATTTACTACACCAACTGGCGAACCATACACGCTTGTACCTTTACCTTGGCCAAGTGCCAAATACAACCATGATGGTGACAGGTTGCCAGCGACATACGCTAATTACCTAATCATCAACGATACGGTATTGCTGCCAATTTATGGCGATGAAAAAGATGCGCTCGCACTAACGCAATTGCAAAAAGCTCACCCAGAAAGAACAGTGATAGGTATAGACTGCCTACCAATCATTCACCAGTTTGGTAGTTTACACTGTATCACGATGCAATTACCTCAAGGCTTTTTAAAGTAGGAGTCCAAATGAGCAACAATAATTTGAAAGTCGCGCTGATACAACACAGCAACAGCGACAATTTAGAAGAAAACTTTGAAAAGTCCATTGCAGGGATAAAAGAAGCTGCTCAGCAAGGTGCAAAATTGGTTGTTCTACAGGAACTACACCGCAGCTTATATTTTTGTCAAACTGAGGACACCAATCTATTCGACTTAGCAGAAACTATCCCAGGTCCAAGCACTACGGCACTTGGAGAGTTAGCTAAACAGCTTAATATTGTCATTGTTGCGTCCTTGTTTGAGAAGCGCGCTACTGGTCTTTATCATAATACCGCTGTTGTTATCGAGTCCGATGGAACGCTGGCAGGAAAATACAGAAAAATGCATATTCCTGATGACCCTGGTTTTTATGAAAAGTTTTACTTTACTCCTGGAGATTTAGGTTTTGAGCCCATTCAAACCTCTGTAGGTAAACTTGGTGTGCTCGTTTGTTGGGACCAATGGTTCCCTGAAGGTGCCAGGTTGATGGCAATGGCTGGTGCAGAGTTATTGATTTACCCAACTGCAATTGGCTGGGATCCACGTGATGACAAAGACGAACAAGTTCGCCAAAGAGATGCATGGATGATCGCGCAAAGAGCGCATGCCGTATCAAATGGCGTCCCGGTGATAAGCGTAAATCGAGTTGGACATGAATCAGATCCAAGTAATCAAAGTGACGGGATTTTATTTTGGGGGAACTCTTTTGTTGCCGGCCCTCAAGGAGAGTTACTAGCTCATGGTTCAGAAGAAAATGAACAAGTATTGGTCGTAGATATAGACCAAAATCGTAGTGAATCTGTACGCCGTATTTGGCCCTATTTGAGAGATAGGCGTATAGATCATTATCAAGACCTATGTAAAATATACCGAGATTAAGCAGTTAGGAGTTAATAATGGCGCTAGTGCAGTGGAATGAGCTACCTTGGGTAAAATCACAAAAAGACAAAATCCATTGGGGTCAACTTCTTGGTAGCAGTTTGGCAATTACCATCAGTGAAGGGGTTAAACAAAACCAATCTTTAGTGGTTTTGGTCACGCCAGATACGCCCAGTGCCCTGCGCCTAGAAACAGAGCTTGGATATCTGATTGGTGATGATAATGTGATGGTCTTTCCTGATTGGGAAACCCTACCCTACGATCATTTCTCACCCCATCAAGATATTATTTCTCAGCGCTTAGCAAGCTTGAATGCGCTTCAAAAAAAACAACAAGGTGTGTTACTTGTACCTGTCTCCACACTTATGTTACGAACCGCGCCACCTGAGTTCATATATGGCAATGCTTTACAGTTTAAAACCGGTGACTCTATAGATGCACAAGCGCTAAAAGACACGCTAACACAAGCTGGCTACCGTCATGTGCAACAGGTTATGGAACATGGTGAGTTTGCTGTACGAGGGTCGATTATCGACCTATACCCGATGGGCAGCGAGCGACCTTACAGGCTAGACTTTTTTGATGATGAGCTCGATAGCATCCGTCTATTTGATATCGAGTCACAGCGCTCAAGCGACACCATAAATGCTATTGACCTGCTACCAGCACACGAGTTTCCTACGAATGAGGAAGACATTGAACGTTTTAGAATTAAATATAGAGAAACGTTTGGTGCAAGCTCTGAGCAAGACTCAATCTATATGCAAGTCACACGGGGCAACTGGCCTGCTGGTATCGAGTATTATTTGCCTCTGTTTTACGATAAATTAGCAACAATTTTCGATTACTTGCCAAGTGACGCCGTGTTTATGCACCTTGGAGATGTTGAACACGCGGCAAATGAATTCTGGATGGACGTTTGCAAACGCTATGAAAATAGACGCGTCGATCCATTGCGCCCACTACTGGCGCCAAAAGAGTTATACCTCAATGTAGAATCTTTGTTTGAAGCTTTCGCGCATTTCCCTCGCATTCGTTTAAGTGAAGCAAAACTTGGCACCAAGGCTGGTCACACCAACCTCAACGCGAAATTGGTTGATGATGTCAGAGTCGACCATAAACATGCCGATCCTTATCATGCGGTTATTGATTACATAGCAAACCAGAAAAAGCTCAAAGGAAAAGTCTTATTCAGTGTTGAATCTGATGGGCGACGTGAATCACTATTAACCCTTTTAAAACCATCTGGATTAAAGCTTAAAGAGTTTGAAAGCTTCGAAAAGTTTGTAAGCGGCAGATCTGATGTCGGGCTCATCGTCAGCCCTTTAGAATCTTCCGTTTTTCTTGCCGGCGAGAAGCCTCTGTCGCTTATCACTGAGCAAGAGCTGCTCGGCATTAAGGTATCTCAAAGACGTCGCCGTAAACACAAGTATGAACAAGGACAAGATGCCCTCATTCGCAATTTAGCTGAGCTAAAAGAAGGGCAGCCGATTGTTCATTTGGACCATGGTGTTGGTCGTTACTTGGGCCTTCAGACGATAGATGCAGCCGGAGTTGCCACTGAGTTTGTTACCATCACGTATGCAGGAGATGCAAAGCTGTATGTGCCGGTTTCATCTTTGCACATGCTTAGTCGCTACTCTGGCGGTGAAGAAGCGAGTGCCCCACTTCATAAACTTGGCTCGGACGTTTGGGAGAAAGCAAAACGTAAAGCCGCTGAGAAAGTGCGAGACGTAGCGGCAGAGCTATTGGATATTTATGCTAAAAGACAAAGTAAACCCGGTCACCAGTTCAAGCTAGAAGGCAGTGCATATCGTGAATTCAGTGATAGCTTCCCCTTTGAAGAAACAGATGATCAACGTAATGCCATAGAAGCAGTCATTGGAGATATGCAAACTAACCAAGCAATGGATAGACTTGTTTGTGGTGATGTTGGATTTGGTAAAACTGAAGTCGCCATGAGGGCCGCATTCGTCGCAATCAATGACAACAAGCAAGTAGCGGTATTGGTTCCAACCACCCTACTTGCTCAGCAACATTACGAAAATTTCAAAGATCGTTTTGCCGATTTGCCTATAGAAGTGGGTGTCTTATCTAGATTTAATAGCACCAAAGAGCAAAAAGAAACGCTCGCAGGGCTTGAGTCTGGCAAGATTGATATCGTCATAGGCACACACAAGCTTATTCAGGAGAGTATTTTATTCAAAGACCTTGGATTGCTCATTGTCGACGAAGAGCACCGCTTCGGTGTAAGGCAAAAAGAAAAGATCAAAAAGCTCAGAGCGGATGTTGATATCCTAACGCTCACAGCAACGCCTATTCCTCGTACGCTTAACATGGCAATGAGTGGAATGAGAGACCTTTCAATCATTGCAACGCCACCAGCAAAGCGTTTAGCGGTTAAAACATTTGTACGTGAGCGCAACGATGAGTTAATCCGTGAAGCAATTTTGCGTGAAATTAAGCGTGGTGGTCAGGTTTACTTCTTACACAATAACGTCGAAACAATCGAAAAAACCGCAGCAGATATCTCAGCGCTCGTACCTGAGGCCAGTATTGCCGTGGCTCATGGCCAAATGCGCGAACGTGAATTAGAACATTTAATGAGTGATTTCTATCACCAAAAGCATAACGTCCTTGTTTGTACGACAATCATTGAAACGGGTATAGATATTCCCACCGCCAATACCATTATCATGGATAGAGCCGATAAATTAGGTTTGGCACAATTGCACCAATTACGAGGCCGTGTAGGAAGAAGCCATCACCAAGCATATGCATATTTGCTGACCAGAAATAGTCAGGCGTTGACCAAAGATGCCGTTAAACGTTTACAAGCTATTGAGTCATTAGAGGACCTAGGCGCTGGTTTTGCATTGGCAACCCATGATTTGGAAATACGGGGGGCAGGTGAACTGCTCGGAGATGATCAAAGTGGTCAAATTCAAACCGTTGGATTCACTCTGTATATGGAGATGCTTGAACAAGCAGTTCAAGCTCTAAAGGATGGTAAAGAACCAACTTTGGAGAACTTGCTGCAACAACAAAGTGAAGTCGACTTAAAAATACCAGCATTACTACCAGACGACTATATTCACGATGTAAACATTCGTCTGAGTATGTACAAACGAATTGCTAGCATGAACACCGAACCTGAGCTGGACGAATTAAAGGTTGAACTTATCGACCGATTTGGCCTTTTACCTGACGCGACCAAACACTTATTCAATATTCAGCTATTAAAGTGCAAAGCTCAGCAACTCGGTATTAATAAAATTGAAGCGAACCCCAAAGGCGGTTACTTTGAGTTTAGTAACACGACGAGCGTTAACCCAACATTCATTATCGGCTTGATACAAAGCAACCCTGCAATATATAGAATGGAAGGCGCAAGTAAGTTACGCTTTAATATAGAAGAAAAAAATGGACAGGAGCGACTTAAACTCGTTAAGGCCATGATGGATGACTTTCAGAAAAAGGCGGTTGCATGAAGCAATTTGTACTAAAAGCAATTCTTTTAGGTACGTTGGGTATGGTCGCAACACCAGCATTGGCAGTACGCTGGTTTGAGGTAGAGTTAATCGCCTTTTCACAAAAAGAAGGCGCTGAAATTCGTGAGGACTTCTCAATAGAAACCGGACCAATCCCAAGAGAAAAGCGTCTTGATTTACTTACAAAGGGGTTTAATAACGTTGGGCACCAAGCATGTTTATCAGGTGATGTGAACTACGACCCTCGCTCTGTAACAGAAAAGTTCACTCGGCAGCAAAGCTCTTGGTATTGTGATGACAACATTAACTATGTTGAGCGTTATGAGAAGCTACCTGTTATTCCTGTAAGTGAGCCTCTGGATCATATGCAATCTATGTATCTTCTTGCGCCTGAGCAGCTGAGGTTTGACGCAATTAGAAAAAAACTAGAGCGACAAGGGAAAAATCCTATTTTACATACTGGATGGCGATTCCCTGACCAAAGCAAAAAGCGCGCGCCTAATGTTGTTGTGTACGGTGGTATGAAGTTTGAGCAACCTGCAAGTTATAGATATATCAGTGACGGACAAAGCGACAGCTTTATCAGTTTACTAAGTTCTGCACCACAGCGTGCAATTAAAACCCAAGGGGAAGATCTTTGGGAGTTAGACGGGACGGTAAAAATTCATATTCGTCATTACTTATATGTTACGAGTAACTTTGATTATCGATATTTAACCGAAGAAGGCGAATTAGAGTCCGCTAGAATGTCACAGTTTACACGCGTGTATAGTGGCGACATTCATTACTTAGATCACCCGAAAATGGGCATTATTTTCCAAATTAGGAAATTCAAACATTAATAGGATAACCAAAATGAAAAAACTTTTAACGATTGCAGCGTTGCTAAGCTTAACTGCTTGCTCAAAGGTGACTATAGAAAATTACGAAAAAATCTCCGTTGGGATGGAAAAAACAGAACTTGAGCAAGTTTTAGGCTCGGCTGATTCATGCGAAGAAAAAACACTACATACGAATTGTGTTTGGGGTGATGAGAGCAAAAATATTACAGTCACACTCGTTTCAGACCGCGTTACGCTATTCAGTAAAAAAGGAATTTAATCCTTAATCAGTATTTTCCTGTTTGAATCACAAAGGCATAGTCGATATTCACTATGCCGCTTTTCAAAGCCAAGGTGCGTCAATAGATTTAGACTGCGAATATTCTTCGAAGACACCTTTGCCCTCACCTCTTCGACCAAAGCTTTAGATAACACTAAATTTATCGAACTAAGTAAACAGTTGGCGGCTTCTCTCATAAACCCCTGATTCCAATATTGCGGAGCAAGCTCGTAACCCACATATATTCTTGAAGTGCTGTCACAATAGTCAAATAAACCGATTGAGCCTATTCGGACGCCCTCTTTAATTAGCATCATGCGCACGCCCACACCCTGATAAAAAAGCTCAAGGTCACTTTGAATCATTGCTTTGATATCTTGTATGCTTAGTGCGTTGCCATAATCATTAAAATAGCTAACTTGCGGATCATTTAATATGTCATGTAAGACTTGGCTATCTCGATAATTTACCAAGCGCAATACGAGCCTTGTTGTCAGTAATTCCATTTCACCAATTTGGTCGATTTTTTATTATTTTGGTATAAACTACCCAATCTTATTAGAATGTCCAGTGAAGATAAAAATATGACCGAAAATAATGCCGAATTTACAGTTATTCCTCCTACAACAAAAGTACTATGTAAAGAAAAAGGTGAAGGCTGGACACTAACAGGGATCACCGGTATCGATGAGCATACCTCAGTGATGTTCAATGGAGTAAGGTATACCTTACCTGCAAAAAAAATTGTCGACGAGTTATTGCCTAACTACTTGGAATCGAAGAAAAACGCTTAACCTCCGCTGACTTTTAATCCATTTGTACTAATTTATTGTTGCAATTTTGTTCATGCAGAGGAATAATAGAATGAGATTGCAAAGATAATAACGGAAGCGCCCGTCTCGAAGGATTAAGAGTTCACATCTTACATTGGAAGTCGATGTGTCATTACTTTGTGTTGTGTTAGCTTAATTAGGATAACCCGACCAGAGTTTGTTACCATGCTTAAAACATCACTCACTTTATTAACTCTAGTAACAGCGTCGTTTTCACCGCTTAGCCTCGCCAACACCTGTAGCGGTGAATTGTATGGTATTAATGCTGGGCGAGGAGATGTAGGCATTCTTTTTGGCCTCAATGAACAAACTGACAGTGCTTTTGCTCAAACGCTAGCAGAATTTAGCTCATCTGCTCTCGCATACGACAGCACCAGTAAGCGCATGTATTACATCTCGGCCCCTCGTCCAATTGAGTATGAAGTAGATACCAGCCACTTGAACCTGTCTGCCGAACAAAAAGAACATTTACCTATTGAAGGTAATCGCTTCAAGTATATTCGCCTTGCATATTATGACTTCAATACAGACACACACACTATAGTTGGGCGTACAACTCAAGTGCTCAGTCTTGTATACGACGCTGAACGTGATGCTTTACTGGGAACAGACTTTAAAAAACTCTATCAAATCGATAAAAACTCTGGCACTACGATTGAGCTAGGTACTTTAGGTTCATTGAAAGGCAAGTTCAGAGGCGACTTAGTCATTCAAAATGGTAATTGGTACTTGATCACAAGCCGTGCAGTTTACCAAATTGATAAAACAACCTATGGCGTGACCAAGCTTGCAAACCATTCTCTGACTGCAGCTACGGGTGCAGCATTAAACCAAAGCGGTGAAATAGTCGTTAGCCGCACACTGATTAATGACTACGGGCACGTTAACAAGTCAAAACTATACAAACTTAACCCTCAATCTGGTAACACTTGCTTGTTGGCAACAGTCCCTGTACGGATAAATGACTTAGCTTCAAATACAGACAAAGAAGTCGCCTGTTATACAACTCCAACATGTGAAACCGACCCACTCCCTTCTATTACATTAGAAGCGGTTACTGATTCGGCCTTAGAAGCTGGTAAGTTAGAGTATCAAGTGACATTGAGTAATAGTTACTACCAAGATGTCACGGTCGACTTGAGTATTACAGATGGCACTACTGACAACAGCGATTACAGCTTGGGTCAGTCTACACTGACTATCCCTAGCGGCGATACATCAGCGAGCGTGTTTATCGATGCATTAGATGACCAAGTTCACGAAAGTGACGAGACCTTTACGCTTAATGCGAGTGCAGATCAAAATGCTACTGGCACGGCTTCGGCACTTGGCACAATCATAGACAATGACCCAGCTTGTACACCGGATAATTATACGCGTATTAATTACCAGTTCGTCAGTGAAAGCGCCGGTTATAACAACGATTGGGGCGTAACAGTTAACGGTAGTTACGTGAAACTACTTGACGAATACGGCGGCTCTGGTAGCTACGATGTACTTCAAGGCCACAGCTATAACTATGTTTTAGCGATAAATGGAAATGCAAACCACTTGACCGGAAACTATAGAGTTTACGGAGACAAGCAATTCTGGGAAGACCAAAATGATGCCGATTATAACGATTTCGTTGTAAGGGTGTGGACTACAACTATTCAAAAAGGCTGTAATTAATAACTAAAACTCTATATGCACCACTTTCGCGATATGCTGCTTAACTGGCCTTAACAGCATATCGCATTTTTATTGCCCTATTTACCCCAGAATATGTAATGGCTTGTCCTTGTTCGGGACTTATTTGACTGTGATATGGCTGTTTGGTATTGGTCAAACGTTACAGTGGTAGACAATATTCCTTTTTCAAACTTGTACTGAATCTTTTCATCTGGCGTTAGCGTAGAGTAAATTTTACCAATATGCTCTTCTGTTGCTGAATTACTTCGCAAAGTCCGTGCTTCGTCAAATTGAGCACGCGTATAACTGGAAACCGAAACCGTTTTTACCGCTGGAATAACAACCATGTCGCTAAAATCCCCCAGCGTCTCAGAGGCAACCCCAGTAAAAGAAGTAGAACATAATAACGCTATAAATAGTTTCATATAACTTTCCTTCTCTTATTTACACCTATAAAAAGTAAAGAAAAAGGGGACACTTGTCTAGCGCAACTTTTCGTCAATTCCCCATGACTTTAAAGAATTGCCATCAATTTGACACAAACCCTTTAAAAAATTGCGTTTGAAGCACGACAGGACATACTTATAAGTCAGCATCCACTGTTTACAACAGTTTGTTTGAAAAGATAAGCGGTTCGCCATGAAAAAGTTTAAAGTATTGCTCGTCGAAGATAATCCAATTTATGCACAGCTCGTTCAGTTATTGGGTAAAGATAAGGCTGACTTTATTTGGTGTACTAACCTGAGAGAGGCTGAAATAGCTTTAAAAGAGCATCAATTCGATATTTACTTGCTAGATTTATATCTGCCTGACGGAGATAGTATCGAGTTTTGTCGCCTTATCAATACACCAAAAAAGGATGAAACAATTACGGTATTCTTGAGTGGTGAAACCGAACTGGAATGGCGGTTACGCGCTTTTGAAGCTGGCGCGGAAAACTACATTCCGAAAGATATCCCTCAGCAATTACTTAAATTGAAACTGGATAGTTTACTGGATTATCAGGCAAAAAGGTTGCGGGCCTTAAAACACGCAAAAAAAGATTCTCAGTTGCAAACAGATCGAACATTTCGTACCCAGCTTGATAATAACGCCCTAATTCACTTTTATCGCCAATGTTTAAATTTAAATGACATCAGTAAGTTTTCAGGGTTCTTAGCTTCATTGATGGAAAGTTGGGAGCTGGATTACGTCGCTCGGCTGAAGCTCACTGATGGGACAGAATATCATTTCAAAAATAATGATGAAGCGATATGCGAAATGGAACTTGAGCTTTTTGATGAATTAGAAGTAAACACGGCAAATGTACAATCCTTTGGTCAATCGACATTCTTTAAATACCAACAAGCAGAGCTTATAGTTAAAAATATGCCCACGGATAGTTACAGTAAAGGCTCTTTGATTGATATATTCCATTACGTGGTCGAGGCCATTGACATTCGCTTAAACGAAATCGCGAAGTTGCATCATATGGATACCATTATTAGTGAAATTAAGGAGCATACCAATACCCATCAAGATGATAAAAGCATGGCGCTACTCAACGAGTTGGTAGATGATTTAGCAGCGATCACTAAAGACAAGGACCTTAGCGATGACAATGATGATCTTGTATTTTTTTAAACCACTTTCGTGGCGGTAAGGTTTTGGGCTCTGGTAGCAAACGCTTAGTCACTCACCAAGATTCGATTGTATTAACTGATTGAGTTTTTGATACAAACCTCCACCATCTATTTTTATTTAACTATGCAAAACAATGATGTACTGAGTTCTGAATAATGTGAAAACAATCATACTAGAGCATTATTTCAACCTTTTATTTATAAGTGCCCTTCTAATATTCCAAAAAAACATATTGATATAAAAAAACAATTATTCAATTCAATAAAAACATCAAAATCAGATAATTAAGTTTGTTTTTTACCCATTTTAGATAAATATGAGATAAATTCACCTTTACATTTTTTGCATACAATATACATTTAATTCAGAAGATCGTTAATGGAATACCAAGATTTAATGAAATCTTTGTGACCATTTAGGTCTTATTTACCAGAAGATAATTGCCTAAATAGGCATGCATCCTCACAATTTGGAGAACATGTAAAGTGAAAATTAAACGTACTAAAAAGTTATTATTAATGGGGTCCTGCTTGCTGCCCAGTGTAATCACATGCACTCAGCTAAAAGCACAAGATGAAGTTACTCCTTTAAATACCAACTACTGTGAAAGCTCAGGTGGTGGTAATTATGAGCATATTGCTGGCGTATCTACTGCGGGTATCAATAACATATCTGCTGGTCAATCCGCGTATACCGACTTTACCAACTTAACCGCCGAGCTTAGTGTTGGACAAAATCAAATCACCCTTACACCCGGTTTTGTAAACAACGCCTATACAGAATATTGGAGTGTATTCATTGATTTAAATAATGATGGCGATTTCAATGACATAGATGAACTCGTTGGCTCTGGCAGTAGTCGAACTGCATTAACAACCACTTTAGATATACCCGCATCAGCTGAAGGTGTAACTTCGAGAATGCGCATTGCGATGAAGTACAATTCACCCGTTGCCAACGCTTGCGAAAATTTTAACGCAGGTGAAGTCGAAGATTACTCTGTACACATAAAACCGCGAGATACGTCACAACTTGAAGATATGTGTCTGAGCCAGCCGCCCACTGAACAATCAGCGTTAACCGACAGCGTACCTGTATGTGTCAAGTCTTCTTCTCAGTTTCAAAGTTTTTCTGTACCAGGTGCTGATTCGGCTGGGAGTGTGGCTATCACCACGTCTTATGGTCAAGGTAACCTGACGCTTGAAGCGCGCAATGGTGAAGGTGGCTACCCTAGACCTGGAGACGACAGTATTCGATCTAAGCACATTGGCAATACAGAATGTGTTGTTATCACCAATCCGACTAAGTACTGGACTAACATTGTGATGCGTGGTCTTTTTAAAGGCGCGACGATTGTAGCAGACCTAGGCGCGACTAACTGCAGAAAAGAGCCTGGTGCTATAGACCCTGGTAACGTTGCATACGAGTTTTCACACGTGAATGTCATTATCTTTCCGTTTAGCTTTAACGGCACACCTCTACCTTGGTCTGTGGACCAAATTAATGCCGATATGCAAACCGTAAAACAATACTATGCAGAGCAGTCGTATGGTCGCTTCAACGTTACATGGGAAATAAAACCAGAAATATACATCAATGAGCCCAAATCAAAATATGATGCCGATACAAAAGCATGGCACCAATTGTATGCGGACAAAATTGCACAAGCTGGTGTTGATATGAACTTTCCTGGAGAGGCTAATCTCGTCATGATGGCTTCGCCACAAGTCTCGACCATTAATTCCCAAGCAGGCCCGCCGTTTATTCAACTCTATCACCACAAGCCAGGTACCATTGCGCACGAAATGGGACATGCAATGGGTCTACGCCACTCTATGTCGGTTGAAGCCGGTAATCATGTCATCAATTCAGGCAATGATTCAATTCGCAATTATGGCAACCCACATGCCATGATGGGCATGGGTGCTCATACATTAGAAGAGTACAACCTGATGTATAAAAGCTACTTTAAAGGCTGGCTGACAGATGAAGAAGTGCCTCTTATCTCCTCTTCAGGAACATACCGTATTTACGCTTTTGATCACGGCTCTTCAGCGGGAACAAATGCGCCTGGAAGTATAGGACTGCGACTAAAGTCAGGTAATGGCAATTATACCTATTGGCTTGAATACCGAACTACAAATGATAGGTATAACACTAATACCAAAAATGGTGTTTTAGTCAATATCAAAGGCTATATGGAAAATGAGCCCCAACCTTCTTTTTGGAACCATAGATCGGCGCTTTTAGACATGACGCCTAACTCAAAAGACAACTCTCGCTGGGCACAAGAAGATGAAACGGATGCGGAGCTCGCAATTGGTAAAAGCTTCACGGATCCATGGAGCGGTTTTAAGATCACGCCAATTGCAAAAGGAGGACAAGAAGATTCTGCAAATGCGTGGATCGACGTCAAAGTAGAAAAGTTCTAAGCTAATATGCAGGCATACAGATAAAACGAGCTAAGGCACAGTGTGTTCACTGTGCCTTCTTATGTACTTTCAGTACAATCCCATAAGGTAATATCGCGAGTTAGTGATTTGATAAAGCAGCTTAGTCCGTGACTTAATATTTGATAATAGTTATCATTACACAAGTTAAAACTCTACCTCGGATAGTTTATGAACTTTAGAAACACCACAAAGTACCTCGCTATTTTCGCTTCAATCCTCTCAGCTCAAGGCTGTAGCGTTATTTCAACAGGTTCGGTAACAAACTCTCAAATTGCGACAATGCAAGATTATCATTTGTATGAAGCAGCAAATCAGTCAGTTACTTCACTAAATAAATTACGAAGTGATTTGGCAGAGAGCGATGTTATATTTATTGGTGAATATCACTCGCATAGCGCATCACACAGATTACAAGTTCAGTTATTAAGTTCTTTATATCAGCAAAATAGAAATCTAGTGCTATCTATGGAGCAGTTTTCTCGAGATAAGCAAAATATATTAAATCAATACTTACGCAATGAAATTGGCGAGCAAACATTAATTAAAGAAGGTGACGCCTGGGATAACTACCCCAGTGATTACCGCCCTCTGGTTGAATTTGCCAAAGAACATCGTTTGCCTGTTGTTGGGGCCAATACACCTATAAGTATTGTTAGATGTGTAGCCCGAAAAGGACCTGAGTTTATTCAGTCCCTCGATTCAGAAAAGTTGAACTGGGTCGCGACAGATATCACAACTAGCTCTGTTGAATACCAAGATAAGTTTGCAAAATCGATGTTACACCATAAAGGGCCAAGCAACCTAAATAAATCCATAACCAAAAGTAATAGTTTTTATGCTCAATTGGCCCGTGATAATACGATGGCAGACTCTATATACAAAGCAACCCTGCGTGCCCCAAATAGCCAAATTATCCATTTTAACGGCGCGTTTCATAGTAACTACCACCTTGGGACTGTTGACGCATTGAAACGTATCGCTCCCGAATTAAAAATAACTGTAATTAGCCCTCAGTTTACAAATGAGAACATCGATTGGGACAAAGGAGACTACATATATAAAATAAAGAGCTTACCAGCTAGATATATTAAAAAAGAAAACAGAGATAAAGCAATTATGAAAATGATGAGTGCTAAAAGTAAAAAAAATTGTGTACTTTAAAGTAATTTGAATCGAGTCAAAACTAAAATTGTAAGTAGAGATCATGTCATCTACTTACAATTATCTAATCGCTTGAGCAATTTTAATGTTATTTTATTCTGTCTTAAAATATTTCTAAGGGCTACGCAAAAATACAAAGCTGGTAAAAAGCATAACTATTTTATATAGCGTAAAACTTTTCCACCAAATCATATCGGTTTCGCTCCAACGCTCTATTGAACACGTTTGGTGCTCATCCTATCTATAAAATCAAAAGCGTTTCTTGGCTGATATGAACTGCTTTGCGAAATTCGTTGGTATACGCTCTCGTGTAATGACTCATTGGTTCTCTCTTTAGTACCTAACTGTCGCATTTTTTCAGTTAACTTATACAGCCAGCTCATCGAGTCCCGATATTCATCTAGGTGATGTGGACGATAGTATGACAAAAACTTTTCGTTAAATATTAAGCCATGATCGCTTGCTTTCTCTTTAAGCCAATGCAGAGAAATATTAGCTAGGCCATCTTTAGAATAACCACCACCAACGTTGCTATGGCTGCCTGCAAACCACTTTTGCTCTAACGTTTGCTGGGAGCCTTCTGGCAAGGTCCAAATTGCGGGTTTAAACGGGCCGCGCTTTTCATCAATTGCAAGCGCATGATAAGCATGTTCGATATTTTCGGTCAGACTAACGTCATGAAAACGGTATCTGTTGTTGATCAGTTCAAATTTAAAAGGCACACCCAATGCGCCAACAGTATCCCAAACACCTACAAACTTGATCGATACATCTGTGCACTTATGTTCTTTTTTAAAGGCAGCAACTTCCGCATCTGAGGCTTTATTTCGATATAATCGGTATGCCTCCGGCATATAAAAAGCGTGATCTTTAGGTAGTAGACCCACTTTATTGATTAAGCCTATCGCACTACGAATTGTATAAGCACCACGGCTAAAACCAAACCCATAGATTTCATCTCCAGGTTGGTAGTTTAAAACTAAAAATTGATAAGCTTTAATCACATTTTCAGACAAGCCAATTCCAAAGCCGCCACCCAAAATCTTATCCATTCCCCAGTGCGTACCAACCCCCTCGCTGTAATAAACAACCTGATGGATCCCATCATGGCACACAGGCTCTATGCCCCTTGCTAGTTTAACGACATTGGTTGGCTTTCGTTTGCCTCGATCATATTGTGCTGGCTTGTTCCAAGTACCATCCATACACAACACTAACCTTTTCATTCTTTTTCCTTTTAACTAACTGAATTACAATAAATAGCAGCCGCAACAATACAGCTAATGACAAACATTAAAAAGGACAAATTTTCCCTATTCATTACTAAAATTTTTATGGTTATGCTGTCTGACTGTGCAAAAGTTTCTTATTCGGTTATTTCATAGCTACGAATAATTGTCGTATGTTCAACTGCCGGCTTATAGTATTTTTCTTTGATTTCTAGATATTCTTCGTTGCTAAAAAAGGTGTCCATTGCCTCTTTGCTCGGAAAACGTATTGTGAAAACGCGATTGATATCATTGCTTGTTTCCTTTTTTAATACTTTTCCTACAACAAAGTCATAGCCAAAGTCACCGCCAATCCCCAGTAATATTGGCGTCATTGCCTTTCTATACTCCAGATATAGCGCATCATTTTTTACATACAGCCCGACCAATATTTCCAATTTTGTCATGGTTTTTTCCTTACAATTTTGTACCCAGATTCTGCATTAAAGTGGTTAAACACACAATCTAATTCCTAACCTATCAATAAATATCTATATTTATTGGTAGCTCACTTCACAATTGCTCCTCATTGTTCTTATATATGTTGTATCAATTGCAATTTTTTGGATAAAACCATGATACAGCCTTTGTTTGATCAAGATACCAAAGTGAATGATACGACTCTTAACGTTATTGCGCATATGCCGACAACAAGCTTACCCACGCTTATTTCTGATGATTTTAGTGCAAAGTTAAGCGATGTTGACTTCATGAGAATTGCGGTTTTACTTGCCAAAAAAAGCTACGAAGAAGGCGGGTGCCCTATTGGCGCAGTTATCATCAATAATGAAAATAATCAAATTGTCGGTAAAGGACACAATACCCTTGTGCAAGAGTCACATCCCTACAACCATGGAGAAACCTCTGCAATTCGAGATGCTGGCAGAATTGATTTTTCTAAAACAACCCTGTACACCAGTCTAAGCCCTTGTGATGTGTGCGCTACACTTTTATACATGAGAGGCTTCAAACGCGTCGTGGTTGGAGATATTACTAATGCCAGTGGTAATGAGTCACTGTTAAAAGAAAAAGGTCTGCAAGTAGATATTCTGGAAGATATACTAGGTGTAAAACAGTACGGAGAGTTTAGATTGCAAAAACCAGAACAAGACTTAGAGGACTGGCAAGGGGTTGCTGCCTTGAAATAAAAAGAGGGCCTCGTAAAACAAGGCCTCCGTATGTTATTTTTTTATACCTTCAATGTGCAGTTCAAGAGTCACATGAGTAGAAGCTGGGCCTAAATTGTAATCGATACCGAAGTCTTTAAGCTTTAAAGTCGTTTCACCTGAAAAGCCAACACGGTAACCCCCCCAAGGATCTTTACCTTCACCAATTTTTTCTACTGGGAAGGTTATCGTGCGCTTCACACCGTGAAGTTCTAATATACCTGTTAGCTTCCCTTCTGTTTCACTAACTTGCTCATATTTAGAGCTTTCGAAGGTTGCTTTTGGAAATTTCTTAACGTTTAAAAAGTCCTTTCCTTTTAGGTGCTTATCACGTTCAGCGTGATTTGAGTCAATACTGGCAGTATTAATAACAACATTTATTTTAGAGGCATTTGGGTTAGCTTTATCATAGCTAAAGTCACCGTCAAAATCATTAAATCGACCCGTTAACCAACTATAACCCAAGTGCTTAATTTTAAAGTTTATAAAGGCGTGTGCGCCCGCTTTGTCAATTTGGTATTCCGCCGCATTAGCCACACCCGAAATTGCCAAACCAGCAGCAACAACCGCGGATAAAATACGTTTTTTCATAAATTCCTCTCAAGATACTTAATTAATTTTCTTTATTCACTTTTAGTATTCGACTTAAGGCGCCATCTTTATTTATAAACTGGTGCTTCAACGCAGCGCCTATATGCACGACTACAAAGCCAATTAATGCCCATGCCAACCAAAAGTGCACTTCACCAACAATGTCTTCTTGATTATCAAAAGACCAAGGAAATGCAGGCACATTAATGAGTTCAAATACAGAAATAGGCCTACCGTCAGCAGTCGAAATCAAATAACCACTGACAAGAATTAGTAGCATCAATACATAGAGTAAAAAGTGCCCTACTCGCGCTGCAACCTGTTCTAGTTTTGGCCCCGGAAGTTCATCAGGGCGCTCGTTAACCTGTCGCCAGAGCAGCCTCAATACCCACATAGCTATCAATGACATACCGATCGATTTGTGCAGCTCTAAAGCGCCTTTGTACCATGGGTCATAATAGGTAAGCTCTACCATATAAAGGCCAAGTCCAAACATAAAAAAGATCGCTATCGCCATGAGCCAATGAATTAATATGGCTACCAAACCATAACTTTTCTTACTGTTTTTAAGCACCTTGCCTCCTACCTTGCCGGATACCTGTATCTAGATTACAGATTAATTCTCCCCACAAGTAGTGCATAAATTTAAAAACTGTTGTGCAAAATTGTATATACTAATTCCATAGACGAAGTGGAATATTATTTTTTTATGCAAAAGTTAAATTGGGATGACTTTCGTGTTGCGCATATTGTGGCAAATGCTGGCTCGTTGGCCAAAGCTTCGCAAACACTCCAATGTAATCACACCACCGTGTTACGACACATAAACCGACTAGAAGAAGCACTGAACGTTAAGCTATTTATCCGTCATCAAAGAGGATATAAATTGACCGATGCGGGTTCTATTTTGCATGATGCGATGCCTGACATTGACGCACAATTTGTTGCATTAGAGGATAAATTACAAAGTGTTCAGCAAGACTTTAGCGGAAAAGTAAGGATTACGACGGTCACGTCATACTCATCACTTCTCGCGCCAGCAATGCATGCTTTTCGCCAGCAATATCCAAAGGTAAGGATTGAGCTTCTCGCTACTGATGAGGTGATCCCCGCACAGAGTGGCGCCGTGCATGTTGCGTTGAGGGCTGGGCCTAAGCCCCAAGATCCAGACTTGATTGTACGCCATGTTGTGTCATTAAAAATGGCCTATTATGCATCGCAAAGTTATGTCGATACATTTGGACTGCCTGAGTGCGAAACACAGATGAATGAACACCAGTGGTTAATGCCTGATATAAGTAAATATCACATCCCGTTTATTCATCAAGTCATAAAACGATTGAGCAATGAAAGTATTGTTTACTCAAGCAATCAATTTTTAGATATCCAATCCGCAGTGATAAGTGGGATGGGCATTGGCCCTGTGTCTGAGATAGAAGCTAATAAGCACGCACATTTAGTTAAACTTGATTGCAGCACCCTATTTGCAACGGATTACATAGGCTCTTTATGGTACACATACCACAAAGACCTAAAAGACAATGCGAAAGTAAAAGCGCTATGTGAGTTTTTAATTAATCATACGCGCCATTTGTCAGTTTGAATTGCACGAGGTTAGTTAGCCTTAATATAAACTAGCCTAGTACTTTGCTATTTTTTAACTGTAATAGCTTTGCCTTTTTCGCCAGCATAGAACACGATGATTCTCACATCATCTTCGCCTAGTGCCTTTCCTGTATGTACCTTATTTACCAGTTCAACAATCGGATCTCCTGCGTTTAGCATCAAAACCTCACCGTTAGGCTTTGTCACCTTAAGGTGTCCTTGTAGTACGACACCCGCATTAATCACAGGATGAAAGTGGAGTGGAAGCGTTGTCCCTGCTGGTATATTAATATCGAGAACTGTTATTTCGGGTGTGCCGGATGGATACTTAGGCAAAGGTGAGCCGTCCCAACTTTGACTGGTTTTGACCAATGTTTTTACGCTCACTTGCTTTTCTTGTGCAGCAGGTTGATGACTAAGGAGCATCGATGCCAAAACTATGACCGCAGAGATTTTTTTCATATTGCGTTTTCACTTCTTAATGTATTTTGAGTTCACCTTAATAAAGCGAAGGTAAATAAGCTATAGCTTAAAGATAAAATGAGCCAAAGATATTATTTTTTCTCACCTCTTTTAATACATATTCTTAAGCATAAAAAAGCCCGCTTAATGCGGGCTTTTTTATGCAAAACAAGTTTAGGCTAGCTTATCCGAAGCTACTTTGTATTTTGGGTCTTCAATCACATTAACTTCTACTAAGTCACATGCATTGTCCAGTAGCTGCTTGCAGTCTTGGCTTAGGTGACGCAAGTGAAGCGTTTTACCTGCTTTAGTATATTTTTCAGCTAAAGCATCAATTGCCTCAATAGCGCTGTGGTCTGCGACACGGCTATATTTGAACTCGACGATGACATCATCCGGATCATTTGCGATATCAAACAGCTCAGCGAAGTTTTTAACCGAACCAAAGAACAGCGGGCCATGAAGCTCATACACTTTAGAGCCCTCTTCATCTATGTAATTACTGGTATAAATGTGCTTTGCATGTTCCCAAGCAAATACAAGCGCAGATACAATGACACCCACACATACTGCAATGGCCAAATCTGTTATTACGGTTACACCTGATACAAGCACAATTACAAACGCATCACTTTTAGGGATGCGCTTCATTAATCGGAAGCTAGACCACTCAAAGGTACCTAGTACAACCATAAACATAACGCCTACCAGTGCTGCCAGAGGTATCATTTCGATCAAGCTAGCTGCGAACAAGATAAAACCAAGTAATAACAGCGCAGCTGTGATACCCGACAGCCTGCTGCGACCACCTGAATTAATGTTGATCATAGATTGTCCGATCATCGCACAACCCCCCATTGCACCAAACACACCACAAGTTACATTTGCAGCACCTTGACCAACGCATTCTCGGTTACTATTACCGCGAGTCTCAGTGATTTCATCAATGAGTGTCAATGTCAGCAATGACTCAATGAGACCGATTGCAGCCAAGATAAGTGCATAAGGGAAAATAATTTTAAATGTTTCTAAGTTCCAAGGTACTTCTGGAATATGGAACATAGGGAAGCCACCAGCAATGGTGGCATCAGCATTACCACTCATATCTTTTAGATAATCAAGTACATTTCGCGCATCTAGGTCAAATCCAATCACAATACCTGTTACGACTAAAATGGCTGCAAGGCTTGACGGAATAGCGGTCGTTAATTTAGGTAGGAAGTGAATAATGCCCATGGTTAGCGCAACAAGGCCAGCCATAATGTATAGCTCTGAGCCTTGCATCCATTGTAGCGTTCCGGAGTCATCCATCACTTTGAATTGACCGAGTTGAGCGAGGAAAATAACAATGGCGAGGCCATTAACGAAACCGAGCATTACTGGGTGTGGCACCATTCGGATGAATTTACCCAGCTTAAAGATACCTGCTAGGATCTGTAAAATACCCATTAGTAATACAGTTGCAAAGAGGTATTCGACCCCATGTTCAACCACAAGGCTTACCATAACTACTGCAAGTGCACCAGTTGCACCTGAAATCATACCAGGACGACCACCAAATATTGAAGTGATAAGTCCAACGATGAATGCTGCATAAAGGCCAACTAATGGGTCGACTTGTGCAACAAATGCGAAAGCGACTGCTTCAGGTACCAATGCCAATGCAACGGTTAAGCCTGATAGCACATCGTTCTTAGCAGAGCTTGGCGCTTTGCCTAAAAGATTAAACATTTATATCCCCAGTGTTTTTTACTACGACAGAAAAGCGCTGGATCCTAACAAAATCCAGCGCTTTTAACAAACATGATACATTATAGTGGTAATTTGAGATGTCTGTATGACACTAAATGATTGGTAAAGCAGTTGAACGTTTAACGCACGTCATGGTGACATTGGAATGCACTTCTTGAACGTACTCCAAATTCAGTAGATTATCTCTGACAAACAGCTCATAACCTTCAATTCCTTTAGAAATAATGCGCAACATGAAGTCCATCGTGCCTGCCATGGTGTAACACTCTGTAACTTCGTCATAGCTCATTATCAGTTTTTCAAATTCAGCGAGATTATTGCGACCATGATTAGATAGCTTTACATGAGCATAGACCAGCATATCAAAGCCAAGTTGCTTTTCGTCTAACAGCGCAACTTTCCCTTTAATAAACCCATCTTGTTCCAACTTAGCTATTCGCCTCCAGCACGGTGATTGTGACAATCCAACTTTGTCTGCAATTTCTGCTGTAGACAGGCTAGCATCCTGCTGTAACAACGCTAATATCTGACGATCAACTTGATTTAATGACATATTTATCTTTATATTTTAATGTTAAACTTTACGCTATTCACGTAGTACTATCCAAAACGCCCGCTCATAAACGGATTGTTGCGCTTCTCATACCCTATACTGGTATCTTCTCCGTGACCACTCATTACCCTTGTATTATCGTCAAGTGTAAAAAGTTTAGTTTCTATAGCGTGCTTAAGTTGTGCGGCGTTTCCTTTTGGAAAGTCAGTGCGCCCCACTGAGCCCTTAAACAATACATCTCCTACAAGCACCGACGCACTTTTAGGCTCATAAAAAACAACATGACCCGGGGTGTGACCGGGGCAATGCTTTACTGCCAACTTGAGCTCACCTAGCTCTATCACATCACCTTCTTCGAGCCACTTGTGTGGCGTGAAGCCAGCTTGTGGCGCAAATCCAAACATTTGCGCCTGCATTGGTAAACCATCTAACCAAAATTTATCTTCAATATGAGGGCCGACAATTTCTATCTCTAGAGAATCAGCCAGCTCAATACTCGCACCAACATGGTCCAAATGACCATGCGTGAGCAATATAAACTCTACCGCTAATTTATGCTCTTCAATGGCAGGCAGAATTTTCTCGACATCACCACCAGGATCCACTATGGCAGCTTTACCTGTTACATCGCAAGCGATAACTCTACAGTTTTGCATAAAAGGGGTTACAGGTATTGTAATAACTTTCATACTATTTGCTCTGGTACGACATTAAAATTGGGTATTTCAAATATGCTTGATCATAAAATGGGGTTTTTTCATATAACCACTCAAGCCGTTGTTCATCGCTGTTGGCAAACTCGCGGTCTTCGCTTATACGCTTATCAAATGCCAACGCCAACTTAGGACTCTCTTTTAACATTTTTCTAGCATATGGCTCAAGTGCATAATTTTCAACATATTCTGTACGTTGGAAAATCCCTAAAAAATCACCCCAAGCAAAAAATGAGTCAGGAGCAACTGGGTGTAATAAATGCGTTACGAGTTCAGAATAAGGTTGCTGCGTCGATACCTTGTACCAACCTTCGGTTATTGGTGATTCACTTAGCTGTAACGCTTCAAATTGCGCACTAACGCGAAAGCGCCCTTCAAATGGTTGTTTAGCAAATTCATAACTAGACACCTTGAGCTGGGTAAGACTAGTACTCTCATCGAGAGTGTTAGAAACAGTCTCCACTTCAATACCATGTAGAGCAAGCTTCTGCACTATATTGCTGTATTGAGGCGGTATATAGAATGCATTTGGCACTGTGACTTTGGCTTTTACTTCTTTTTGCCAAAACACGGGGAGCTCTTCATACTCAACAGGCTCACCAAGGTACTTCACTTCTTGATGACCCGACAAAGCACTGTCAAATTGCTTATATTTAATCCCTTTAAAGCGAATGTAATCCGGGCTTTGGCTGTAACCCCGTTCAACAACTAACTCGGTAGGATAATTGTGTTTCTCTGTTTCGATGGCTTTGTGTAACGCTTTATGCTGTTTAGACAGCGCATCAATAACACCATCAATAAAGACATAAGTACCTAAAACACGTTGTTTGTAAGGTTTTAAAGAATGGTTTTCCACAAGAATGGTCGGTAGCCCTTTTAGATCTCCCCAGCCGTTAGAGAAACGCGGTGACGCAACCCACCCCGCCAAACCTTGCTTTAAGTTACGTTTATTCATAACAAAAATCAAAGGCCCTGGAATATGTCCTTGCTGAGATAATTTGCTATCAATAATCGGGGAGAACTGCTCTTCAAGTACCTTCGCAATAGCAGGAGAATCACTTGCAAAACTTGGGTTAAACCCATACGTAATATCGTATTGATAGTCTGCACCATCCGTCACATGAACATCAATGTACAATGAAGGCTTGAAGTCATTTATGACCTCCATTACAGCCCTTACCCCAGGAGTATCAAGCTTTGCATAATCTCGATTTAGGTTCAAATTCTTTGCATTTGTTCTAAAGCCCATCGTCACTGGGCCGCGTTGATTAATGCGGTTAAATTGGCTATTTCGCTCGTGCCCATCCACATTTAAAATTGGTATAAAGAGGATATTAACCTTACTTAAAATATCGCGTCGCTTTCCCGTTGCAATATCTCTCAGTAACATAAACATTGCATCTTTACCGTCAATCTCACCAGCATGTATCCCAGCTTGAATTAAGATAGTAGGCTTTTTATTGTTGGTCATCATTGCGGGGGAGAATTGGCTATCTTCTACAGCCAACATCATATTAATATCCCTACCCTGATCACTTTTACCGATTGTGATTGATTTAAACTGTGTAGGGTTAGCTGCGACTAAACGCTTTATAAATGCATTAGTTTGCTCATAGTTGGGTGATTCCTCTCCCGCACTCAGTTCAAAGTCCGTCGTCAATGGTCCATCTTGTCGCATAAGGCTCAAGCTAGAGCCCTGCCATGGTTGCAATGGAGGGAGATGACTATTCAAATTAAGCGTTGCGGAAAGCAGAACAATACCTAAACTCATAAACATTCTTTGTGTCTTTTTTGTATAAAGTTGATTATATCAATATTTTATTTAACAGCTTACAATGTGCGGTGATTCAACAAAAATTCACAGTTAATCGCACTAATCACAGCAGAACTAAGGAAAATTTAACTAAACCAATGAGTAAAAGCATATTAATTACAGGCTGTTCAACAGGAATTGGGTTATATTGTGCTAAAACATTGCATAATGAAGGATTCAAAGTAATCGCTTCCGTGAGGAACACCGAGCATCTAAAGCAATTTGAAACACTCGGCATTCCATGCGTCTTAATTGATCTTGCCGACGAACATTCAATACAAAACGGATTCAATGAAGCGCTTTCTTTGTGTAATGGCAAATTAGATGTCTTGTTCAATAATGGCGCATATGGCCAACCTGGCGCGGTTGAAGACCTGCCAACAGAGGTGCTGAGACAACAGTTTGAAGTCAATTTCTTTGGATGGCACTCCATTACTAAGCTAGCGGTAAAACACATGAGAAAACATGGACAAGGTAGAATTGTTCAAAACTCATCTGTCCTTGGGCTTGTGGCCTTGCCTTATCGAGGTGCATACAACGCCAGTAAATTTGCACTTGAGGGGTTAACAGACACTCTGAGAATGGAATTGGCCGACACGAATATCCAAGTCAGTCTCATAGAACCTGGACCAATTTTGTCGGAGTTTAGAAAAAACGCACGAATAGCATTTGAAGAGCATATCAATATTGAGGACAGCTTTCATAAAGCAGAATATCAAGCACAATTAACAAGATTAAAAGCACAAACAGCACCCCAAAAATTTACACTCGGCCCAGATGCGGTTTATGAAAAACTGCTGCATGCTATTACCGCACCCAAAGCAAAAGCCAGATACTATGTGACATTCCCTACTTATTTTATGGGATACCTTAAGCGAATTTTAAGCTCAGCGCTTTTGGATAAGATCCTGTTAAAAAACAGGTAGCGATTTTGATTCAAAGCTTATCAATATTTATACGCAACAAATACTCTGCTTGTAATCTCAGTTACAAACTAAAAAAGGAGCCATAGGCTCCTTTTTAAATCGCTTAAACTTAATTAAAAATTAAGCTGCAAGACCTTCTTTTGCTTTCTCTACTAGAGCAGTGAAAGCTACTTGGTCATATACTGCGATATCAGCTAAGATCTTACGATCGATTTCGATTGACGACTTTTTAAGGCCGTTAATGAAGCGGCTGTAAGATAGGCCGTTTTGACGTGCTGCAGCGTTGATACGTGCAATCCATAGTTGACGGAAAGTACGTTTCTTAGCGCGACGGTCACGGTATGCATATTGACCAGCTTTAGTTACAGCTTGGAACGCTACGCGGTAAACACGTGAACGTGCTCCGTAGTAACCTTTAGCTTGCTTTAATACTTTTTTGTGACGTGCACGTGCGATAACACCGCGTTTAACTCTTGCCATTTCTGATATCCTCTATTAAGCGAATGGTAACATACGATCGATAAGGCCTAGGTCATTCTTATGAACCATAGACTTAGCACGTAGGTGTAGTTTACGCTTTGAAGACTTCTTAGTCAGAATGTGACGAAGATGCGACTGTTTACGCTTGTAACCGCCTGAAGCAGTCTTTTTGAAGCGCTTTGCAGCACCTCTGTGTGTTTTTAGCTTATAAGCCATTGCAATAACTCCAAATGATATTGCGTTTAATATATGCAAGTAGGCGGATGAGAACATCACTTTTTTGGCCTAGCTTACACCCTTATTCCGGCGAAACTAAATGAAATCAAAAAGTTTACTTAAAGCCGGTCAACACAGGTGACCATGACAAAAGCCAGTGTACTTTTATACCTGTGTTAAATTCTATGAAAAATCGGCGCGTATTATGCCTGACTTATGCTTTCTTGGCAACAGGTGCCATCATCATAACCATTTGACGACCTTCAACACGATTCGGGAAAGATTCAACTTGTGCGATCTCTTCCAAATCTGCTTTCAATCGGTTAAGCATGTCAATTGCAATTTCTTGGTGAGCCATTTCACGACCACGGAAACGGATAGTGATTTTAGCTTTGTCGCCAGCTTCTAAAAACTTACGCAAGTTACGAAGTTTAACTTGATAGTCACCTTCATCAGTTCCTGGGCGGAACTTGATTTCTTTAACTTGGATCTGTTTTTGCTTTTTCTTTTGTTCTTTTTGTAATTTTGCTTTTTCAAAAAGGAACTTACCATAGTCCATTACTTTACACACTGGTGGTTCAGCGTTTGGACTGATTTCAACAAGGTCTAAACTTGCGTTTTCTGCTTGCGCCAGTGCATCTCGTAACGAGACAATGCCCGCTTGCTCACCTTCAGCATCGATTAAGCGAACTTCTTTCGCTGTGATTTCATCATTGATACGATTCTTTTGAGCAGTAGTTTGCCCTTTTTTGCCGCCTCTAATGGTACGTTCCTCCAAAAAATCCAAAATTAAACGTGCGGCGCCGTTGAAATAGTGTTTTGCCGCACGGGTTCTAAATTATACTCTGTTCTTGATCTCTTCGCTGATTTTAGCAACAAAATCGTCTACAGAGAATTTGCCAAGGTCTTCACCTTTGCGCGTTCTTACTGCTAGCTCTTGTTGTTCAACTTCTTTATCACCAACAACAGCTAAATACGGTATACGTTTTAAAGTATGCTCGCGGATTTTAAAGCCAATTTTCTCATTTCTCAAGTCAGCACAGGCTCTTATTCCAAGTTTATTCAGTTTTTGTACAACTTCTTGGACATAATCAGCCTGTTTATCCGTAATATTCATGATCACAACCTGTTTTGGTGATAACCATGTTGGGAATAAACCAGCAAACTCTTCTGTTAAAATACCGATAAAGCGCTCAAGGGAGCCAAGAATCGCTCTATGGATCATAACTGGTGTTTGACGCTCTCCATTTTCCGCCACATAAGTCGCACCTAAACGACCAGGCATTGAAAAGTCTAGCTGAATTGTGCCACATTGCCACGCTCGTCCAAGACAATCGTGTAAAGTGAACTCAATCTTAGGGCCATAAAAAGCACCTTCGCCAGGCTGCAAGTCAAACTTTAATGAGTTTTCCTTCAATGCATCTTCAAGTGCTTTTTCTGCCTTATCCCAAATTTCGTCAGAGCCAACTCGTTGCTCAGGGCGTGTAGAGAGTTTAATCTCAACGTCTTCAAAACCGAACGTTCTATATGTATCAAAAACCATTTCAATACATGCAGATACTTCTTGTAAGATTTGTTCTTCAGTACAGAATACGTGAGCATCATCTTGTGTGAAAGACCTTACACGCATTAATCCGTGTAATGAACCTGATGGCTCATTTCTGTGTACCAATCCGAATTCAGCCATTCTGTAAGGCAAGTCACGATATGACTTAAGGCCCTGATTAAAAATCTGCAAATGACCTGGGCAGTTCATTGGCTTGACCGCATATGTACGCTTTTCAGATTCTGTAGAGAAAATCATATCACCATACTTATCCCAGTGACCTGATTTTTCCCACATACTTACGTCTAAAATAAGTGGAGCACGAACTTCTTCGTAATCAAATTTACCAAGCTGCTCACGCATGTAGTCTTCAAGCGCCTTATAAATTGTCCAGCCATCATTGTGCCAAAACACCATGCCTGGCGCTTCTTCTTGCCAGTGCCATAGGTCTAACGCTTTACCGATCTTACGGTGGTCGCGCTTTTCTGCTTCTTCAAGACGTTTAAGGTATGCTTTTAACTGTTTTTTGTCTGCCCACGCCGTACCATAGATACGTTGTAGCATTTTGTTTTCTGCATTACCACGCCAGTAAGCTCCTGCCACTTTCATAATTTTGAAGTGCTGGCAGAATTTCATGTTTGGCACGTGAGGACCACGACACATATCGATATATTCTTCGTGGTGATACAAACCCGGACGGTCATCCTTAGCAACGTTTTCGTCTAGGATTTCCATTTTGTAGGTTTCGCCGCGAGATTCAAATGTATCTCTCGCTTCTTGCCAACTAACTTTCTTTTTAACGACATCGTAATTGGTTTTAGCTAGTTGCAACATGCGCTTTTCAATTGCATCAAGATCTTCTTGAGTTAATGAATGCTCCATGTCGATGTCATAGTAAAAGCCATTGTCGATAGTAGGACCTATCGCCATTTTAGCTTCAGGGAAAAGTTGCTTTACGGCATGGCCGATTAAGTGCGCACAAGAGTGACGAATAATCTCTAGACCGTCTTCATCTTTCGCGGTGATGATTTCAAGGCTCGCATCTTGTTCAATGATGTCACACGCATCAACGCGCTCGCCATTTACACGTCCGGCTATGGTTGCTTTTGCAAGACCAGGGCCGATATCTTTGGCTACATCTAATGTGGAAACTGGGTTTTCGAAAATACGCTGACTGCCGTCAGGAAGAGTAATTACTGGCATTTTTAGTCCTATTTACAGTGGTGACACCTACGCCGCGTCACATGTATTTAATTTATCTTAATGTAATGTGTGCCCATCAACGCTTTTACGAATAAGCATTGGTTATTCAGTGGTATGCTAAATTTGACTGGGGTCTTACAGTCCTGACGGTATTGTGACGTGATGCGTGACGAGTTGCAAGGAAAAGACTAAGATTAAATAGTCAATATTTATCAAAAATCGAGGGAATTATATGGTGCGACCAAAATCATTAAAATTTGCGTCTTTCAATTTACTGAATTTTGCAGCACCCCCTTACGCATTTTATCAACCTGAAGAAACCTACAGTGATACACAGTGGGTCACTAAAACACAATTTATTACAGGCCTAATTCAACACATAGATCCCGCTGTAATTGTGTTTCAAGAAGTATTCAATCCAGATATTTTGGCTTCACTTTGCGATGAGTTAGGATTAAAGCACTTTGCTACTGTCGACACGCCGACTCAAGATCCAATCTATGCTAACGTACTGTTTAATCCTGTTGTGGCTATAGCGTCAAAGATGCCATTTAAGCAGTGCAAACCGCTTGAGCCCAGTCATGAATTACTTGAGTATCTAAACAACCTGGGACAATTTAAATTCAATCGCACGCCTATAAAGTGCACGTTTGACATTGAGGAATTTGGTCCGCTCACTGTATATGCTGTTCACTTTAAGTCGCAGCGTGTTCACTCAATGGCGCATATTTTGGGTGAGCCAGATCAAGAAGACCCATTCTTAACTATGCTCAATCAAACTGTTGGCGCAATGCAATCGCAAATATCACGCTCACTTGAAGCATCTATTGTTTATTATGATGCACTGAAAACTCAGCGCGAAAAAGCAGCCGCAACACTAGTAATGGGTGACTTTAATGCACACATATCAAGCCCAGCTCTATCTTTTATGACACAACAGTTTCCCATTGCCGTTGAGCCTTCGAAATTTGACAGTGTGGGATTGTACGAGAGCTTTAGCATTTCAGACAACCAACTTGAGTTTGATAGCAAACCGCCCACCCATTATTTTCAAGGGGAAGGCAATGTACTCGATTACATATTAGCTTCAAAAGAGTTCTCACCTACCCATGCTGATAGTAAGGTAGAGTCCCTTTTTTATTACAATTATGCCAACCATTTAGACCCTAAAAGAGACGAAGAGGACATTCGTTATTCAGATCATGCAGCGATTGCAATAGAAATTACGATTAAATGAAAAAGCTATGCTATGATCGCTGCCAATAGATACAAATTGGAAAATATAATGAGAACACTAGGCGTAGAAATCACCGGCAGCGAAGCGATGCTTTGTCTTTTATCGAAAGAAAGCGACGTATTCGACATTCGTGACATTCGACAAACACGCTTTACTTTACCAAACATAGGTCATGACCAAGAGACTATGCGCAAGTTTCATTTCGACTTAGCAAAGCTTGTCGAAGACTATCAGATAGACACTATTGCGATTCGCCAACGTGCGCATAAAGGCAAGTTTGCAGGCAGCGCAGCTGGCTTCAAAATGGAAGCGGCATTGCAGCTTATTGAAAATGCAGAAGTACACTTATTAAATGCGACAGAAGTGAAAGAACAGCTAAAACGCAACCCTGTACCTGTTGATTATGCAGATACTGGACTAAGAAAATATCAAGAACAAGCATTTACTAATGCCTATGTCTTGATCATGCGTAAAACGTACGGCCATGACGAAGTTGAAGCTGAATAAACGCAAAGCTCTGACATTTTTGGTGGGCCAAACGCGCTCACCCCTTCCCTGCACCAATACACTCCCGCAGTAACGAACAAGGTGCAATGTACAATACCACTTTGTACCTAAAATTAAAAAGTTGCCTCTGAGCAAGTCGATGCCCGCTTTGAAATGGCAGGCAGAATAATTCTCAGCACTACAAACATATCGATTATCAAATTGTTCTCACATACCAATCGTGAAGAGCAATATGAGAAGGCAGCTTGGATTCATTCACGCAACCAGTCTATGAACAGTAGCGACGCTGTCATTGATTCTGTGGTCGAAAAAAATGGAATGTATGCAAAGTTATGCACACCAAACTGGTGGCTTTATGGGCGTGGGCTAACGCCATTGCAAAACAGCCTACATGCCTGAGATATAAATTCTGAGAGCTGCGTTTCGTCAATGGGGGGTTGCCAACGAATAGCCATCTCCCAAAAAGTAAGCCTTTTAAGGCCGCCCCAGAAAAAGGCTGCAGCAAAATGCGCGTCGCAATCACCCAAACACCCTGCAAGAGCGGCTTCTTCAAACCACAAAACCATCGACTTTTCACAATCGCTGAACTTTTCATTCAATCTTTGCGCCTGCTCTTCACTGCGCATCGACTCAATCATTACAATACGTGACAACCTAATATAATCAGGATCACTCAGTAACCCAACAGCACTATTCGCCAAGTGTTTGAGTTGTACTTCAAAATCATAATTTGGAATAAACTGAATAGCAGATAAAGGTTGAATTCTTTCAATAAGGGAAATTACGACCGCATCAAACAAAGCTTCTTTATTTGGATAGTGCTTATATAGCGTACGCTTTGATACTTCTGCTTTTTGGCATATCGCTTCCATGGTCGTCGCTTGCAAACCCATCAATGCAAACTGGTCGATTGCCGCACTGAGTATCGCCTGCTTTTTGGCAGATAATTGTGTCATCAATCTCTCTCTTACTTATCAATTAACATAAGTTTAACCAATATTCGGGACAATAAAAAGTAAACACATGCGTTTATTAATAAAAATAAAAGTACACGATACCGTTTACCTTTCAACCTAACAAGTATACACTAGCGTTTACTTGTATAATTGTCGACTTTTTAGCCTTTACTTTGGTGTGAGGAAGGTATCAAATGACAAAGTGCCCACTAATTCATACTCAGTGAACTAGTTTATACAAGGCAGTACGCTAAACTGAACAAAGACACATCGTCTTTGCTGTTTGGTTTGGAAAGCACGATATAAAATAGGATTTGGAGTGTTCATGTATCCAGCATCATTTAAACGCAAACTAAAACACCTTTCACTGGCATTGCTTACAGCGGGTATTATCAGTGGCTGTTCAGAAGCCCCCCAGCAACAGGCTGGGTTTGGAATGCAACCTGCAAAAGTTAGCGTCACCCACGTGACAACGCAAAGTGTTCCCTTCAACATTGAATTACCTGCAACATTACTGGGTGATAAAGAAGTTGAAATTCGAGCTAGGGTCTCTGGTTTGATAGAATCCAGAAACTTTGACGAAGGCCAATACATTACTGCTGGTCAATCATTATTCACAATAGAGTTAAAACCTTTTCAATTAGAATTAGAAAAAGCCCAAGCGGATTTGCATGCAGCAGAAGCAAATGTAGAGCAAGCTAAAAGGGAGCGTGACAGATTAGAAAAACTGAAAGATGAACGTTCCGTGTCCAAGCGTGACTTTGATAATGCGGTCTCAGCGTACGACATTTCACTCGCTAACCTTGAATCTGCAAAAGTTGCACTAAACGAAGCCAAACTTGATTTAGATTATGCGCAAGTAAAAGCGCCTGTTTCCGGAATTATTGGTCGAGAGCGAGAGTCTCAAGGCAGTTATGTTTCAGGGCCTACCGTTTTACTTACCGAATTAACAGATACAAGTAATATGAGAGCACGATTTGGCTTTTCCGAACGAGAGCAGCTAGCCATGCGTAAAGATGTTGAATCGGGCACGTTAACACTCCCTAAAAACAATGAGTTTGATGCAACTATCATATTGCAAGACGGGTCAATTTACGATCAACGAGGTAAAGTCAATTTCTCAGATGTAAGAGTCAACCGATTCACAGGCACCTCTGAACTACAAGCTCGTATTGCCAACCCAAATGGTGAGTTAAGACCGGGCCAGTTCGTTCGTGTACAACTAAGTGGTGCAGTTAGAAACGAAGCCATCGTGGTGCCGCAACGCGCAGTTTTGGACAATGGCACAGGCAAGTTTGTCTATGTAGCAACTGAAAACGAAAAAGGCATGACTGTAGCGCTTCCTGCACCCGTTCAAGTAGGTGAATGGGTACAACTAAATGGTCAAAATATGTGGGTAATACGCTCAGGCCTAAAACCTCAACAACCTGTCATTGTTGAAGGTATGGCGCGAATTTTCTTCCCAGGTATGCCTGTTAACGTAGCGGCTGAAGGAGAATAAGCCCTATGTTCTCTAAATACTTTATAGATAGGCCCATTTTTGCCTTTGTAATTTCAATTGTGATAGTACTGGCTGGTTTAGCCGCAATGCGCACTCTGCCAGTCGCTCAGTATCCAGAAATTTCGCCACCCCAAGTACAAGTTACAGCGGTGTACCCTGGGGCGTCAGCCGACGTACTAGAGCAAACCGTTGCGGCACCAATAGAAAATGCCATCACGGGTGTTGAAGGCATGATGTATATGGAGTCAATTAGCAGCAGCTCAGGCGCTACAACCATCACCGTCACGTTTGAGATTGGTACAGATGTCGATCAAGCTGCTGTTGACGTAAATAACCGGGTTAAACAGGTCGAGGCTAGATTACCTGAAGAAACTCGCAGACAAGGTGTTGTTGTGGCCAAGGGTTCTTCTAGCTTCTTGCAAGTACACGCATTCTATTCACCCGACAACAGCCGTTCGAGTTTGTGGACATCCAACTATGTAACTATGAACATTTTGGACAATATCAAACGAATTCCCGGTACTACTAATGTCCAGATATTTGGCGCAAGAGACTACGCTATGCGTATTTGGTTACGCCCTGATATCATGAGTCAACTGATGGTCACTGTCGAAGAAGTTACGAGTGCCATTCGTGAACAAAACTCGCAATATGCTGCGGGCAGCATTGGAGCAACACCAACGTCGTCGAGCCCTCAAGAGCTAGTATATAGCGTGACGGCCCAAGGCCGACTTTCAACACCAGAAGAATTTGACAACATCATTATCCGTGCAAACTCTGACGGTTCAACCCTTAGACTCAAAGACATTGCGCGTGTTGAGCTAGGTTCTAAAGACTATAACTTCAACGGCACCATAAATGGTAAAGATGCGGTACTTCTGGGTATTTTCCTACAACCTGGTGCTAATGCGCTGGACGTCGCGAATGAAGTAGAGGCCGAAATTGAAGCACTCAAAACACAATTCCCGCAAGGCCTTGCCCATTTGAACTCTTATGATACGACGCGCTTTGTTGAAGTATCTATTCGGGAGGTTTTAATAACGCTTGGCGAGGCGATGGTACTTGTGTTCCTTGTCGTGTATCTGTTCTTACAGAATTGGCGAGCCACATTAATTCCAACTTTGGCTGTTCCTGTATCTCTACTGGGTACCTTTGCTGGTCTATATATGCTTGGATATTCAATCAATACTTTGACTCTATTCGGCATGGTTTTATCCATAGGTATCGTTGTCGATGATGCGATTGTTGTCTTAGAAAATGTCGAGCGTATTATGCATGAGCAACATGTTAGTGCTCGAGAGGCGGCCTACAAAGCGATGGAAGAAGTCAGTGGACCGGTCGTCGCTATCGTGCTTGTGCTGTGTTCCGTATTTATTCCGATTGCATTTTTAGGTGGGTTAACAGGTGAACTCTTCCGTCAATTCGCTATTACAATTTCTATTTCTGTAAGCTTGTCAGGTGTTGTTGCACTCACGATGACCCCAGCATTATGTGTGTTGATTTTAAAGCATGAAGACAAACAAACTGCTCGTTTTTTCTTATGGTTTAATGATTGGTTTACCCGTGTTACGGCTAAATATGTCGGTTCAGTAAGCTTTATGATCCGCCGAGGTGCCCTTGGCTTTATTTTAATGTCAATAATGATAGGCTCAACCATCTTCTTGTGGCAAAAAACACCTGGTTCACTTGTTCCTGATGAAGATCAAGGGTTTTACATCAGCGCTGTTTTCCTGCCAGACGGTACGTCTTTAGAACGAACGACTGAAGTTACTAAACAAGTTGTAGAAGCTGCGCAATCTAACCCAGCAAACGAGAATGTGGTTGCATTTACCGGTTTCGACTTTTTGGGTGGTGGCTATAAGAATAATGCTGCGACACTTTTTATCACCCAGACGCATTGGGATGAGCGTGAAGTAGATACCAAATCACTGGTCGGTGAGCTATTTATGAAAACAGCGCATATCAACGAAGCGTTAGTTCTAGCCTTTAACCCACCTGCGATTTTTGGCTTAGGCACCACGGGTGGCTTTGAGTTTTACTTACAAAATAAAACAGGGGCCGATCCTGAAAAGCTGAAACAAGGTATGCAACTGATGATGAATGCCGCGCAACAAAGTCCTATTTTAGGAGGGTTGCAAACGCTTTGGAGACCAGATGCGCCGCAACTCGAAGTCCATATGGACAGAGAGCAAGCTAGAGCGATGGGCGTGAATATTAATTCGGCATTTAATGCATTAGCTGCGAATCTCGGTAATTACTATGTAAATGATTTCAATAAGTTTGGTCGCTCATGGCAAGTTATTTTATCTGCTGAAGCGCAGTTTAGAATGACACCTCAAGATGTAGGCCGAATTTACGTGAAAAATAACCAAGGCGATATGGTACCTATTTCAGCCTTTACTGACATTGAGTTCGCTCGAGGTCCAGAAAGTCTGCATCGCTACAATAACTTATCTGCTGTTAAGCTGATGGGTAATGCGGCTCCTGGATATAGCTCAGGTCAAGCAATTGCAGAAATCGAGCGTATTGCTGCCGAAGTGTTACCACCAGATATGACATTTGAATGGACTGCTTCTGCATTCCAGGAAAAGCGCAGCACAGGTACTACTGGGTTAGCACTCGGGCTTGCGGTTGTAATGGTATTTTTGATTCTAGCGGCACTTTATGAACGATGGTCACTGCCTATATCTGTTTTGTTAGCTTTGCCCTTTGGTACATTCGGTGCTTTAGTATCGATTTGGATAGCGGGGTTAACTAATGATGTTTACTTCCAGATTGGTTTGGTTACCCTACTTGGCCTTGCAAGTAAGAATGCCATCCTTATTGTTGAGTATGCGCTCATGAAGTACCAGCAAGGTTGGAGTGCAAGCACTGCCGCACTTGAAGCTGCAAGGCTTAGATTCCGCCCTATTATTATGACATCACTTGCCTTTATATTAGGTGTTGTCCCATTAGTACTAAGCTCTGGCGCTGGCGCTGGCGCAAGACATAGTGTAGGTACTGGTGTTATGGGCGGGATGATGGCAGCTACGTTCCTCGCAGTGTTTTTTGTTCCCTTATTTTTTTATTGGTTAACTGCACGTAAGTTCACTGAAAAACGCTCAAAGCAAGAGCTATCAAAAGAAATCGCGGAACACCATAAAACAGACCATACGGATACTCAAGAAGACCTTGCATAATCTTTAAGTTATGCAATTAAAAACGCCAGCAAAGCTGGCGTTTTTATCAACGTAATTTTCGATTACAAATCATAACAACTTGCTGACTGTAATATCACCCATTTATTATGTTAATATACGCAATTATCTTCACTTCAGGTCTGAGTTTTTGCGCATATTCGTTGTCTTATCATTGCTCCTAATAGCTCCCCTTCCCCTTTTGTCTTCGCCTCACTCAGAAAGTAACTGGCAAACAATTTACGATAAATTAAGGGCAGATGATACTCGACTTGCTTTTCAGTTTTTGCAACAGCAAGTCAATTCACTTGAACCAGGGTCAGAGCGTATCTATGTAGGCGCAACACTCGCAAGAACAGCTTTAGCGCTAAAAGAAAGTAAATCCCTTTCAAGCAGTATCCAATATTCAAATGATATCAGTGACGAAATATTAAAACACATCGTTTCAGGACTCTTTTTTGCGCACGAGAATCTGTATTCACAAACAATGGACGAGTTCAAACAAGCGATTTCCAAGGCCTATGTATTAGATGAGCCAGCCGTGATTGCTACCGTCGAGCTTTTTTACATCAATGTAAAAATATCGCTCGCTAATTATGTCCAACTTTCGCATCACATCGAAGAAGTAGAACGTAATGTGCAGAAAATGAATGACCAATTTTGGGGGGTCAACTCACTACACAATGTAAAAGCCCTCAATGCCAATTTTAATGGTGACCATGCAATGGCTATCGAAATGTACCAACAAGCCATTGCAAACACAGATTACGAGGCAAATAAAGCGCCCTATTACAATAATCTGGCATTAACATACCTAGACTTAGGTAACTTTGTAGACGCCACTAAATACCTAAAAAAGTCTTTGGAATTAAGAGAGCAACAAAATAACCAATTTAAAATTGCGTTAACCATGCTTAACTTAGGCATAGTAGCCAGTCGAGCCAGCCAATATGATGAGGCACTGACTTGGTTGGACAACGCTTACCAACTTTATGTTGAGTTTAATAACGCTTACCGTAAAGCCTATACATTGGTCCAAAAAGCCAAGGTTTATACACAGTTAAAACAGACAACAAAAGCGACAAACGCAATTGATCAAGCTTTGTCACTTATCAGCGTCACCGATAACATAAATTTGATTACAGACATCCGCATTCATGCCGCTGAAAATATGCTCACTTTGGGTAACGTGGATGAAGCCATACAGCAGGCTCAAATTGCACATGACTTAGCAAAGAGCGTGAACGACAAGGCACACCTCATTCAAAGCTTAGAGTTGCTATCTGAACTCTCAGCCAAGCTCGGCAACTTTGAACAAGCCTACCAATTCAACACCAAATTGTTGAAGGAAAAAGAGAAGCTTAATGCGCAAAAAAGTATGCAAGCAATGATAGCACTAGAATCAGAGCTCGAGGTGACAGCCCAACAGTTAGAAAATGTGCGCCTTGAAAAAAGCAATAATTTACAACAGCAGCAAATTTCTCGATTAGAAGAAAGACAAAAGTATCAAGCAATTATTATAGTATTCTCTATAGTTTTGTTATTTTTGACTCTACGTGGCTACAGTAAACATAAGTATAGAGCACAGCATGATAACTTAACTGGCGCGTTGAATCGAAGTGCGTTTGTGAGCCGTGTAACACGGTTTGGCGCGCCAGCATTAGGTAAAAAACACGGACTAGTATTATTCGACTTAGATCATTTTAAGCAAGTCAATGATGTGTATGGTCACCCAACAGGCGATCTAGTGCTTGAGCAAACAGCACAACTGGTAAGAGACTTCTTCCCCAAAACAACATTATTTGCAAGATTTGGCGGTGAAGAATTTATGTTGTTCATTCCTAACCTTTCAGATGTAGAACTACATCAACTCACTAACCAATTCCGTGAAAGTCTTAGCACGCATGAAATAACCAACGAAATGAAGAAAAAGCTAAATGTGACTGCAAGTTTTGCAACGCTTTCCTACCAAAACCACCTGAGTAATTTAGATAAAATTTATAGCAAACTTGATGGTGCGCTGTATGACGCTAAAAGAAGTGGCAGAAACCGCGTAGTTAAGGCCTAAAGGTTAGGTTCAATAATATTCGTGAGCCAACCAAATGGGAATTTGGTTGGCTCACATAGCTTAAATTACAGCCCGAAGACAACCTTTTCACTTTTTAGCATTCGGCTACTCAATGCAGCAAAAATAGCAAAGAGACCTAGTGTGCTAAATGAAGACAGCAAAACCTGCCATATAGGTAGCTCATTGCCTTTAATAACTTCGATCATCGCATACTGTTGCGCGGCAATGGGTATCCATTGAACATAATCAGTACCAATGTCATAAGTTGTCATCATACTTAATCCAATCGGAACAAATAGCACGAATGCGACATATGATTGCGCTTCTTTAAAGGACTTTGCCATGAATGACACGAACACCAATAAGCTCGCCGACATAAGAGCAATAGGTAGCCCCAACAATGTGCAAAATAGGATAAACATGACATCAATATTAATACTAAATCCAAGTTGCTCCCAAGGCACCATGCCATAGGCAAACTTCGATACTACCAAAACCAACACCAACCCAATCATAGAGTAACTCGCAATAGCTCCCACTTTAGCGAGTACGATTTGAGTACTACTTAAAGGGTGGCTGAGCAATAGAGCCAATGAGTTGCGCTCTCTTTCTCCAGCGCTGGTGTCGATTGCTAAATTCATCGCAGAATAAAACAGTGCAATGATAATAGACAATGTCGCAATTCCTAAAAACATCCCACCTTTTGAGTCAGGAGTTGCCTGATCTTGCGTTTGTACCGTTACAGCTCGCATAATGTTTGGGTCTATTCCACGAGAAATTAAGCGTAAACTAGCAACTTCTGAATTATATCTTGCAAGTGCACCTTCCAATCTGCGCACTGACTTGATCAACTTATTATCTGATTTATCTGCGACGATAGTCACTTGTGCACTTTTGCCCTGCGACATATTATCAGGATATTTTTTACTGATAATTAGAGTAATCGCTTTTACGCTACCAGATTCACCATGCGTTATGTCATGACCTTCAAGATAACGTACAAGGTTGGGAGCCGAGCCTGCGTTTTCGATGGTGATCGAAAGCGCCTCTGGTGAATTTAACTGCTTCAATAACACTGTAAACAGTAAACACATTACTATCGGTGCCCCAATAGCATAATACAGACCAGCCATTACCGAGCGTTTATCGCGGCTTGCATCCAGCATCTCCTTTTTATAAAGGACTTTAACCAAGTTCATCATGCAGCCAACCCCTCATCAGAGCCTATCAGTGAAATAAATGCTTCTTCCAGCGTTTCTTTTTGAGTTTTTACGCACAGTTCTTGCGGTGAGCCTTGCGCTACAACCTTACCTTTCACCATAACCACAACATGGTCACATAGTGCTGCAACTTCTTGCATCACATGGCTGGAAAATAGAACGCAGTGCCCCTGCTCTTTTAGCATTAACAAAAGCTCTCTTAGGATCCGCGTACTCATTACATCAAGGCCCCTTGTAGGTTCATCCAAGATAATATTAGTTGGCTTGTGAACGATAGCTTGTGCGAGTGCCGTTTTCATTCTTTGTCCTTGAGAAAACCCTTGACACTTACGGTCTGCAATATCAGTCATTTGTAACTTATCGAGCACAGTTTGTGTTGCTGACTTGGCATCTTGTTTGCCCATACCACTTAACTCAGCAAAAAATTGAATATATTCTCTAGGAGTTAATCGCTCGTACAAACCACATGGATCTGGAAATAGACCCAGTTGTTGTTTTGCAAGCATAGGCTCTTTTGCAACATCCACTTCATCAATAGAGGCAACACCACTGTCTGCTTGCAGCAATCCAAATACGGTTCGCAAGCAAGTTGTTTTTCCCGCGCCATTTGGCCCTAGCAGCCCTGTAATTTTGCCATTTTCGGCCCGAAAGCTCAGACCATTCAAGGCTTCTACATTACCTATTTTTTTCCTCAGTTCAGTAACTTCTATCATTACAGTTCCTCGCTAACTTGACTGGCAACAGGTCCATTGATATTCATGAAATACTGTTTCGTATTGTCTTTTTCAAGACATGTTGTATCTAGGTTCTCAAAGGAACGTGTATCTATAAATTCACCGATGAGTTTATTCGCACACGTTTGTGCGGCAACACCGTGCGTTGCTGTTGGTGCAATCAAATGCTTGGCATTGTGCATATCCACCATGGTCAACTCCGCCCAGCTAGGCGGCGTTGCAGGGTCTAAACCACCCGATAACAACATCGTCGGGATATTGGTATTTAACGGCTTATAGAAATCTGGATTGACCGGTTTAACCTTCCATAAAGGGCAACTTGCATCAAGCGCATCAATCATCAATCGCCCAAAATATGATGCTTTATATTTTGTTCTATTTTCGTCCGTTATATTTGGCCAATCCTCTCCGCAGGTAATTGCACTATGCATACCCATGGCAATCGCACCAACTGTGTTTTCATTACCAAGTAAACCAACCAAAGGGTCATAGTTGCCTCTATGTGCCGCATCAATAACCAACGGAATAAGCGCCCTTGTCGTATGACTATACAAAGCCATTCGTATGGCGCCGCGTAATTTGCTTTCAGTAATCACTAAATCAATTAATTCAAATGTACGAGGATGCCTAACAGAAACTTGAATGGGTTTTTCTACCAACTTTGAAGTGAGCGTATTGTACTTACTTTCTAAATCGGGATACTGCGCTTTGCAGGTTGTATCTTTGGCACAGCGCTGAAACAAAGCAGCTAAAGAATCGTCAATGGCTTCGCCTATAGCGACTAAACTTTGCTGCATTGGCACTACACCATCAAGCACAGCTGTAGCAACTGAGTTTGGGAATTGACGCATGTATTCTTGGGCAATACGAGTCCCATAAGATGCGCCATATAAATGTAACGTTTCATATCCTAACGCGATACGTACAGCTTCAAAGTCACTTGCTGCAGCCACCGTTGTGTAATTGGACAAGTCTGTGCTCAGTTTACTGATACAAGCCTGCGTTTCTTCTTTGGCTAACTTAAATAAAGATACTGCTTGATCATCAAAAGCAAATTGCTCTTTTAAATTGTCAGTATCACACTGGAGCAAATTGGACTTACCAGTGCCCCTCTGATCTACAAGAATAATATCCCTATTCTCACGTGCATACCTTAAGTTACGCGCAAATATTGGGGCAACTTCTATCGCAGATTGCCCTGGGCCACCAGCAAAAGCCAATACAGCCTCTGTTGGCTTCGTTTCTTTGATAGCGGGAATCACCGCGAAGTGAATTTCAATCGTTCCGTCGCCGTTTTGTTTTGCAAGCGGCTGAGGTATTACCCCACACATAAGCCGGTCTTCTAGACCATCAACGTAGCAAGGTGTAAGCAATTTTTGATTTTGTTGCGCATGCGCTAAACCTGAACATGCTATGGCAAGAGGAATCAAGCAAGACTGCATAAGCTTTATGAGCGGTTTGCCGTACTTATTCATTAATTGTTTCCTTATTAAACTCTACAGCAAACCGATTAGATAGCGGTAGATAATCGAGTGTATTAACCTGATAATACAATGCGCGTTAGGATAGAGGTCGTGCTTTTGCGTGTCAATAACAAGCGTACCCATCTAATATACACTGCTATTTTTATCGCGAATTAAGTAACTTAGAAAGAATTTTAAGTAAATAATGTTTGTTTAGAAGGCCGATGAAAACAAGCAATTGCGGTGTAAAGCCTGACCCTGAAAAGTAAAAGGGCCAGCTTTTGCTGGCCCTAAGTGTTACTTCTTACGTTTCTTTTCTTCTTCTACCCACTTGCCTTCGGCGTATGTTGCTTTCCAGCCTGTCGCTTTGCCTTCTACTTCTGTCATGACGTATTGGGACTTGGTTTTACGCGAGTACCTTACTACAGCCAAGTTACCATCGCTGTCTTTTTCAGGCGCATCGGCTAAGTAATAGAACTTCGGAGAAATACGGTCTCTAAATCGCTTCAACTCTGCAACCTTCGGCGCTCTAGTCTCACGAGATTTAGGGAATGTATGCGCCGCCAAGAAAATACCAGAAGCTCCATCTCTCAAAACAAAGTGAGCGTCAGACTTTTCACACTCTAGTTCAGGTAGCGGTACTGGGTCTTCTTTTGGTGGAGCTGGTTCACCGCTTTTAAGCAGTTTACGTGTATTCTTACAGTCTTCATTGGTACAGCCAAAGTACTTACCAAAACGGCCTGATTTAAGCTGCATATCAGCGCCACACTTATCACACTCAATAACAGGACCATCATATCCTTTTATTTTAAATGTGCCTTGCTCAACGATATAGCCATCACAAGCTGGGTTATTACCACATACATGGATTTTACGTGTTTCGTCGATTAGGTAAGAGTCCATAGCTGTTTCGCATTTTGGACAGCGCTTCTTCTGCATCAAGCTTTCTGTTTCAGCGTCTTCTGTATCCTTATCGATGGCCTCATCACCCGAGATAAGATTCATTGTCGTTGTACAGCGCTCTTTAGGCGGTAAACTGTAACCCGTACAACCTAAGAAAACGCCTGTTGACGCAGTACGAATACCCATTTTTCTGCCACACGTAGTACAGTCGATATCGGTTTCAACCATCACGTTTTGGCGCATTCCACCTTCAGCTTCTTCTTTTCCAGCAAGTTCTAATTGCTCAGAAAAGTCAGCATAAAACTTGTCGAGAACCTGCGTCCACTCACGCTCGCCTTCTGCGATATCATCTAAACGACCTTCCATCTTTGCAGTAAAGTCAAAGTTCATTAAATCGTTAAAGTTTTCAACCAGCCTATCAGTAACAATCTCACCCATCTTTTCAGCAAAGAAACGTCTATTTTCGACTCTAACGTAGCCTCGCTCCTGTATGGTTGAAATAATTGCAGCATAAGTAGAAGGACGGCCAATGCCACGTTTTTCTAGCTCTTTAACTAAACTCGCTTCACTGTACCTTGCGGGTGGCTTAGTAAAGTGCTGCTTAGGATCAAGGTTAACTAAATCTACATTGTCGCCAACAGTTACAGCTGGTAGCGCTTGCTCTTCTTCACTCTTCTTACGTACAGCAGGTTGTACTTTAGTCCAACCGTCGAAACGCAATACACGACCACGAGCTTTTAAGGTGTAATCATTTGCACCTACCGTAATGTTGGTCAAGTCGTATTCTGCTGGCGTCATTTGACATGCAACAAACTGTCGCCAGATTAACTCGTAAAGCTTTTTAGCGTCGGCATCGACACCTTCAACATGGCCAGACAATACATTAACGTCGGAAGGTCTGATAGCCTCGTGCGCTTCTTGCGCATTGCCTTTTGCACTGTATTTAATAGGTGCATTGGGAAGGTACTTATCTCCGAAATTACCTTGAATGTAGTCTCTACACATCTCAACAGCATCATTTGATAGATTGGTTGAGTCCGTACGCATGTATGTGATGTAACCTGCTTCGTATAGTCGCTGAGCTAACATCATCGTTTTCTTTACGCCGTAGCCAAGTCTCGTACTTGCAGCTTGCTGCATAGTCGATGTGATGAAAGGTGCACTTGGCTTACTCTTGCTTGGTTTTTCTTCAACTTTAACAACAGACAAGCTGGCATTTTCAATGTCTGAAACAGCTTTTAAAGCTTGAGCCTCGTTCACAGGCTTAAATGCTTGACCTTGGAATTTGGTCACAGCAAAGCGGACGTCTGTCGTGGCTAATTTTGTATCGGCGTGAATGTCCCAAAACTCTTCTGGGATAAACGCTTTAATTTCTCTTTCACGCTCTACTAGCAGCCTTACTGCAACTGACTGAACTCGTCCAGCAGAGAGGCCTCTTGCCACTTTTTGCCAAAGCAGTGGTGATACCATAAAGCCAACAACACGGTCTAGGAATCGTCTAGCCTGCTGCGCATACACCATATCTGTATTTAATTGACCCGGTGCTTCAAACGCTTGAGTGATCGCATTTTTGGTTATCTCGTTAAAGACTACACGTTTGTACTTTGATGCATCGCCACCAATGATCTCTTCAAGGTGCCACGCAATCGCTTCTCCCTCTCTATCCAAATCGGTTGCGAGATAGATGTGGTCAGCATCTTGCGCGAGCTTAGTCAGCTCTTGAACTACTTTCTCTTTACCTGGTAACACCTCATAGTGTGGTTCCCACCCTTTTTCGGGGTCGATACCCATTCTTGCAACTAAATTGGCGTAGTCTTTTTGTTTGCGGTATGCCGCCTTTGCTTCAGGAGACATTTTGCGTACTTCAGCCGGTGATTTGGTTGCAACACCTTTGGTCTTACCTGCCCCTGACGTTGGTAGATCACGAACATGACCTACACTGGATTTAACAATGTAGTCTTTGCCCAAATACTTATTAATAGTTTTGGCCTTTGCGGGAGACTCTACGATTACTAGCGATTTGCCCATATTTGCCTATTTTGACTAATTCTGTCTGTTGTGCCCTATTGGGCGTTATTATTTATAGGTATATCCACAAACACCTATTGTTACAAGCTTTTCATTTCAACTTTTATCTGAACAGCGATTTATTAAGCAATTTTTGCTCTAATTTTATTCAACTGTATCTCTGGACTTGTTAAAGAGGCGAATATAGCGGATATGTGAGGAAATTCAAGCGTTAATAAAAAAGGGCCCTAAAAAAGGCCCTTTTGTTTATTCAACTTAACCGTTATCTCGAATGGTAATTGTCTTTGTCCGGACAATCGTTTCACCTTCATTTATTGGGTCAGGGATTGTAAATGTAACAATCAAATTTCCTTCTGTAAGGTTATTTGCAGCGTTTTCAGGCGTCACCCGAACAACCGCTTTGCCTCTTCCAAAACCACCGCTGGAAAACACAGTACCGACTAACTCTTGAACAGTAATCAGACCATTCTCAGTTGTAATGTTGATTTCTGTGCCTACAGGTAAGCTGTTTCCGTAAATATCTGAGTAGTATATCTCGACGGTTACTAACTCAGTTTCATTGCTACCGTCACCATCAAAATCGCTTAGTACGATTTCGTTTATGTCACAATAGTCAGAGCTTTCAGTTGCTTCTAACCCGAGTAACCCGCGTACAGGTAATGTCTTGATTTCATTATCTGGACCTACAGGTCCTACAGGGTTCGTACACGCAGTGTTTACACCATCAGGCTCATCAATAAAGTGTGATTTATTTACAACAAATCGCGCATAAACTTCATCACTTGATGCGACAATTTCAAACTGCTTGCGTATATCAACTAAATCCTTGCTACACTGTCCAGCTGCTTCAGCAGCTTCTCCGCAAAGTAATCCGTTGTATATGCCTGTGGTTGGATCTGCTGGTACACCATCATATAAGCCATTATTATTTGCATCAAGGAACGATTCATTGTGCCCACCATTGCTCAGGGTTGGTTCACAGGGGTCATTTTCCACGCCATTGCTTGCATCACACTCTACGGCATCAAATACACCATTTTCATTAAAGTCAATAAAAGCCTCAGGTAAATCATCGTTAAGCGGCTGGAATTCACCGATATCAAATATACCGTTTGTTCTTGTAACAGTGTCCGACGACGGCTTATCGTGGAAATTCTCTTGACCTTTGGTTGTTGCTAAAATCGTAACACGCGCACCTCTTACGACCTTTCGAGTCCCGCCTCCTGGCAAGTCAACTTCAGTTGGGAAATCTCCAATACATGGAACTGGCTGACCTTGATAAGTGTCACAAACATCACTGATTTTGTTTTCCCATTTATCTTCGGTAAACGGGAGTGTACCTTGCGCTCGCCACTGGACATTACACACTCCTCGCACTGCAAAACATTGATAAGTTTCTGCACCACCGGTGCCATCTATATTACCTACAACCCCGCTCTCGGCAAGGACATTGGCAACTAGATCATCTCTTGTTAACTGATTAAACTGATCACCAAAAAAGACGCTAATGTTAGTAAACACACCTATATAGTTTTGTGCGTTTATAATTGCACTCTCAGGCGCGGCATCAAAGCTATCCTGATCTGGTACGCCTGAAGACAGAATGACACCTGACGATACTGCGTTCACTTGCTCGTCCCCAGGGATTAAAACAAATCCATTAATACCATCGGGTAACTCACAAAACTTCAGCGTAGGGTCTGCTGTACATTGCGTAATTTTAGATTGCCAGCATGTTGGAAACTGATTGGTCAGCGCCGCTTCTGCTATTTTATCATCTGGCAAGTAACACGCTTCAACAACAAGTGCCCCAGGGATCACCCCCCCTTCAATGAGGGTTTTTACTTGTCCATCGCCGTCGGTGTTGCCTTTATACGTGGTCAATTCAGCACGACCGGTTAAATCAGCAAATCTAAATTCCACTTGCTTTTGCATCAGAGGTCGGTTGTCAGTGTCTATCAGCTCAAAAATTATTTCAGAAGTAACCGCTACACTACCAGTTGCTGGTGGTAAACCAATAAAGCGGTTACTCGCACTAACATATTTTAAAGACTGTACTGGTGCATCATTCACGAAAAAAGTATACGATGCGGGATCTGCGGCAGAAATACTGGCCGTAATAGTGTCACTGCCTTTACAACCACTCGCCCTGTAGGTCGAACTGGCTACACCCTGTTGCGTACGTACCGGATTATCCAACGTCGCTAGTGGATCGGTGGGCTGTTGACTGACACAGATAGATGAAAAGCCAACATCAACCGGCTGTGTATAAAGTGAGCTTTCATCAAAATCACTCTGCGTGAAAACTTTTGCAGTGATGATAAAGCTATCGCCTGAGTCTAACTCTGGCAGCGTCTGATCTGGGTTAGTTGATGCTGGTAGGTTAGCTGTCAATTGCAAATATAGCTCTTGAATACCCACAGTGAAGTTTTCTGAGGCCGTTTCCCCGTCAAATGAAACGGTTACTGTGCCTGCACCATCGCTGTCACCAGGTTGAAGTTTCAACAAAGCAATGCCATTAACATCAGTTAGAACCTTTCCAGAATTCGGTAAAACTTGTCCTTTATCACTGACTACTTCAATGATTTGATTATCAACTTCCTTGCCGTCGCCGGTCACTTTACCCAGTTTAATAAACAACTCAGGGATAACACTTGAGTCAATACTAGTGACTTCTGTACAACCACCTGTAACAGGGTTAATTTCGTTGTCAGGATCATTTCGTACTGCATCCCATCCATCGTTACACCCTGTAAGGAGTCGAATATCAAAACTATAATTGCCGTCTATCACGACAGCGTCACCCGCAGCGTGGAAAATCATTTCATTTGTGCGCAAGCTTTCATACTCAGCATAGACTTGTCCAACACCACTTACAGTGCTTGCTAGAAGGCGAACTTTAGCCTGACCCTGAGCATCGGTCTCCGCACGTCCACTTGCTGGATCCATCGTCGCAACGTTATCTACGGTAAAAGTCACCAATGCATTCGGCACCGGTGCACCATCTTGTGTCAACGTCGCGGTAACAGTGCCAGGGTTAGTCCGAGAGATTTGATTACCCACATTGATATCATTGTTTGAATTATCCGTGATCGAATTAAGGACGAGCAGTAAGCCACCATCTCCAGCGCTCTCAAAATTAAAGTTTCGAGACACGGCTTCACCTGTTGAAGAGGTAAATGTCGCCGTAATAGTTCCAGCCCCTTTAACCGAGTTATCCCTAAGGATAATAGTTGCCACGCCACCAGCACCGGTCAATACAGAGCCCGAGGTAGGATCAAGTGTTCCAAACGAATTGACCGTAAATTGAATTCGTTGATTCTCGAAAGGTAGACCGTTTTGGAGCAAAGTCGCTTCTATAGTCAGAGGTGCATTGCCCGACAACTCATTGGTCTCATCGCCCTCTGCATTTTTACCTGAAATTGTTAAACCAAATGCTGACGGTGTGTAGTCTGGGTCACCACTAGTATGATAGATGTATTTTTGAGAGACGGTTTCATTCGTGGTTGGGTCTGTAAAGGTTGCTGTAATTTCCGCAAGACCTGTCTCCTGAGTTGCAATAAGGTCTAACTTCGCCTTACCGTCAGCTTGGGTTTCAACTTCACCATCAGCCGGAACAGTCACGGCCTTGCCACCATTTGTTACAGTAACGATACCATTGGCAACTGGTGCGTTATTGTTTGTTACCGTTACTTCTACGCGCCCGGGCTTATCGGCATCAATTTTATTATCGATATTAATCGCATTGCCAGCATCATCTTTAACGGTTAGCGTCATTTGCAACCCGCCATCACCGGCGCTGTTGAACGTAAATGTGCGGCTTAATTCTTGGTCATTTTCTGTCGTATAGTTTGCTGTGACACTGCCTGTTCCAGAAACATTATTCTCTAACAAAGCAACGGTCACAATCCCTTCGCTATTCGTTTTCAATACATTTGTCGCTGAGCTCAGTAATGCTTTGTCAACAACAAACGTTAGCGGTGCATCTGCAACAGCTTTACCGTTTAAAGTCAAAGAAGCTCTGATTGAAATCGGCGTATTAAATGAAAGTTCGCTGGTATCTTGCCCTTGTGCATTTAACCCTGCTACCTGCAACTCGTATACTTCTAAACCAAAGAACTCATACCCGTCTGACACGTATGCAAGTGTTTGGGTCGTTTCTTCATACTGTGCGGTAATATCTCCGGCACCGGTTTGCTGTGTTGCGTTAACCTCAAAGCTCGCTTGCCCATTACTATTGGTGACAATTTTACCATTGCTGCTGGTGTTCAGCAGTTCGTCAAATGTAAAAGTAATGATTTTATCAGCGATTGGTTGTCCATTGTCGGTTAGCGTTGCCATTACTGTTGCTGGCAATTCACCTGAAAGTGGGTTCTGAGCGTTTATGTCGTTGCCCGAACTATCTTTCATCGTCAGGGCGATTTGAATCCCCCCGTCCCCTGCTGCGGCATACTCAATGCTTTTTGAAATGGTTTCGCTATCAACATCAATAGAAGCTTGGATTGTACCAGCGCCAGCATTACTATTGGCAACAATGCCAACGACTGCAATCCCCTGACTATTCGTCAATGCAGAATCAGCACCATTAAATTCGGAGAATTCATCCCCAACAAATTTAACGAGCTTGTCTGCTAGAATTTGACCATCTTTTGTTACTTTGGCTTGAACTTGGATTGGATTACCGACACTTAATTCTGATGTGCCGCTTTGGGACTCTAGGCTAAGCTCTAAAGCATAGTCATCTGTGTCGTTGCCACTACCATCGCCTGAAGAGTCTCGTTCGATAGAACCCCCGCCGCCACAGGCAGTCAGAAGAAATATCATAAATATGGTGCTAAACCAACGCATTGAAAGCATCCGCAGTTCTCCCTCGCACAATTATAAATTAGAGTTATTTTCACAATGTTAACCCAAACCTTGGCAAAAAATCACAATTTTTTCGTAGTCTTCAGCATTTTTTTTTGTTCATTGCGAACCATCCTGTTAGGCTATAACGATTTTAACAACAAGAAGTTTTAGGGCGTGTCCAAAACTATGACAGATAATAATAAATTTAGCCTAACAACACGCATCATGATTGCCATGATTGCGGGTATTGGTGTAGGTCTAATGTTTCAATTTGCACTCGGTGGAAAGGCTGAGTTTTTAATTCCGCTTGGCCTGTTCGACTTGCCGCTTAGAGGCTTTTTTGTAGATGGCCTTTTTCATGTTGGTGGACAAATCTTTATTGCCAGCTTGAAAATGCTCGTAGTACCTTTGGTGTTTATCTCACTTGTGTGTGGTACTTGTAGTTTAAGTGACCCAAAGAAGCTAGGTCGCCTTGGCGGTAAATCAATCCTCCTATATTTAACGACGACCGCGGTTGCCATCACAGTGGCGATATCTTTAGCGCTATTGGTTAGCCCTGGCGCCGGCATCGATATGCCTACAACATCTAGCTTCGATGCAAAAGAGGCACCGACATTGGCACAAGTCATTATCGGTATGTTCCCTACCAACCCAATCGACGCAATGGCAAACGGCAATATGCTGCAAGTAATTGTGTTTGCACTGCTGTTTGGAATTGCAATGGCCTTAAGTGGCGAAGCTGGGAAGCGCATTGCAGCTGTTTTTGACGATTTGAACACTGTGATACTAAAACTCGTGACGCTTTTAATGAACCTCGCACCTTATGGTGTTTTCTGCTTAATGGCGAAGCTCTTCACCGACATACAAATGGGTCTTATCTTAGAACTCGGTAAGTATTTCTTAGTTGTAGTTGCGGCACTGTTTTTCCACGCACTGGTAAATTATTCAATTTTGTTGAAGGTACTTACAGGATTAAACCCTGTTACTTTCTTAACTAAAATGAAAGATGCTTGTATGTTTGCATTTAGTACTTCAAGCTCTAGTGCGACTATGCCTGTTACTTTAGAAACAGCTACAAAAAAGCTAGGTGCCAACAACACAGTGGCGTCTTTCACCGTACCTCTTGGAGCAACAATCAATATGGACGGCACTGCTATCATGCAGGGTGTGGCTACCGTATTTATCGCTCAAGTGTTTGCTGTTGACTTAACTTTAAGTGACTACCTTATGGTCATCCTTACAGCAACGTTGGCTTCTGTAGGCACCGCTGGCGTCCCTGGTGTTGGCCTAATCATGCTGGCTATGGTGTTAAATCAGGTTGGTTTACCAGTAGAGGGCATTGCCATAATCATGGGTGTAGACCGATTACTAGACATGACCCGTACTGCGGTTAATGTTACTGGTGATTGTATGGTTACGTGTGTCGTAGCCAAATCAGAAAATGAGCTCAATCAATCGGTATTCAACGACCCTAACGCAGCTAAAGAATTAGAAGAGAATTTATCTACTTCAAAAGCATCTTAATCCTTTTTTAGGGCAGTCTTACTGCCCTAAATGCCTTACATTATCTTTTCTCAGCACCTCGTAAACTTTTTTGCTACACAAATAATTTACTTAAGATACAATCATATGCACTTAAGGCAATTGGATTTGTTAAGCATGACATCGAGCACAAAAAATGTAGCATTTATCGGTTTAGGTGTAATGGGCTTCCCTATGGCTGGGCACCTAGCTAACGCAGGTTACAATGTAACTGTTTATAATCGCACTTCTAGCAAATCAGCGTTATGGCTAGAATCTTACAATGGCAAGTCAGCAGAGACACCTGCAATAGCAGCACAAGATGCAGATGTTGTTTTCGTTTGCGTAGGTAATGATGATGACTTGCGCCAAGTAACCTCTGGTGAAGACGGCGCACTAAAAACCATGAAATCTGGCGCTATACTAGTGGACCACACAACTGCATCTGCTGATGTTGCCAGAGAATTGTATTCACTGTGTGAGTCACAACAGATTGGGTTTATTGACGCGCCAGTCTCTGGCGGAGAGGCTGGTGCTATCAACGGTCAGTTGACTATCATGTGTGGTGGTAATTCTGACATATATTCAGCGGTTGAACCCATCATGGCTGCCTATGCAAGATTCTCAAAACTCTTGGGCACAGTAGGCTCGGGGCAAATTGCAAAAATGATGAACCAAATTTGTATCGCAGGTGTTGTCCAAGGCTTAGCGGAAGCACTTCAATTTGGCCAAAATGCCGGCATTGATTGCGAGTCTGTCATCGAAGTTATTTCAAAAGGTGCCGCAGGCAGCTGGCAAATGGAAAATCGACATAAAACGATGCTTGAAGACCATTATGAACACGGCTTTGCCGTGGATTGGATGCGCAAAGATTTAGCCATTGCGCTAGATGAAGCAAAGAAAAACGGCTCTACCTTGCCACTTACAGCACTTGTGGACCAGTTTTATGCAGACGTTCAAAAAATGGGGGGTAACCGTTGGGACACGTCTAGCTTACTAAAGCGCTTAGTTTAACCCACCACTCAAATATCGGGTACTTCGTAAGAAGTACCCTGTGTTCCCAAAATTATTTCATTTCTACAACATTATTTAACTTTGATTAAATTTAAACCTACACTGACATAAAATTGTCCTAAATGGCTGCTATGCTTGAACAATGGAGGGATTATTGCCCCATTTAATATGAGGTGTGACCTGAAGTTGACCAAGATGAATAACATTAATAAAACTTGTTTTATGCACGGAGCCTTTCAATATGGATAATATTTACAGATACAGCGTTAAGTTACTTAGTGGAGAAACACTCTCTCTTAAGTCACTGCAAGACAGACCTGTACTGATAGTCAATATTGCTAGCAAGTGTAGCTTTACCCCGCAGTTAGCCGCACTAGAAAAAATGTATCGCAAATATAAACACAGCGGTTTAGAGGTCATTGCTTTTCCATGTAATCAGTTTGGCAAAAATGAACCTTTGGAAAATGAAATGCTCCGAGAGTTTTATCAATCTCATTTCAATTTAAGCTTTAAGGTCTCTGAGAAAGTTTTAGTAAATGGACCTGACGCACATCCCCTCTTTAACTATTTAAAATCACATACGCGCGGCATTGCCCAAAATCGTGCCGTAAAGTGGAATTACACAAAATTCCTAATCGGCCGCAATGGAGAACTACTATCACGTTACGCGCCGCGCACTAAGCCTGAATCCTTGAAGCAGATTATTGAGGGCCAGTTTCACCATGAAAGTAGCACTATTCAGTTCGCAAAAGTATGAAAGAGCATTTTTTACCGAAGCTGTAAACGCTTATCCGCATATAGAAATTACGCATTTAGAACATGCGTTAAAAATGGAAACTGTATACCTAGCATCCGGTTTTGATGCCATATGTGTTTTCGTTAACGACGATGTGAATGCGTGCGTTTTGGCTGAATTAGCTGAGTTAAATGTCAAATTTATTGCACTGCGCTGCGCGGGCTTTAATAATGTCGATATCGACGCTGCACATGCTTTAGGAATTCAAGTTGTTCGTGTTCCTGCCTATAGCCCTGAAGCGGTAGCCGAGCATTGTATGGCGCTTATTTTGACATTGGCACGCAAAACCCACAAAGCCTATAACCGAGTGAGGGAAGAAAACTTCGACCTAAATGGGTTGCTAGGTTTTAATATTCACAACAAGACTGTAGGCGTAATTGGGTGTGGGAAAATAGGCCAGTCATTGGTGTCGATTCTAAATGGCTTTGGCGCCCATACATTGGTCTTTGACCCTAATGTGGGTGAAGGTTCCTATACAAAGGTGTCTTTGCAAATGTTGTTTGAGCAAAGCGATATTATCACCCTGCACTGCCCGTTAACCGAAAGCACACACCACTTATTAGATGACGCAGCTTTTCAAAAAATGAAAACTGGCGTTATGGTGATTAATACCAGTCGTGGCGCATTAATAGATACTCAAGCTTGTATTAAAGCGCTCAAATCTAGAAAAATAGGCTATTTAGGACTCGACGTATATGAACAAGAGTCAGAGTTATTTTTCAAAGATAGGAGTGAAGATATCATACAAGATGATGACTTTATTCGTCTAAGTGGCTTTCCAAATGTCTTAATCACTGGTCATCAAGGTTTTTTTACAAAAGAAGCGTTAACCGAAATTGCGTCAGTAACCATAAGCAATTTGAATGCTCTCGATTGTGAGCAAGTGTCACCTAACAGCGTTTAAAGTTCTTTAAACACAAAAAAGCGCAGCTCTTCGCAGCTGCGCTTTTCAAGTCTCTGCAAGGTATCTGTTATTTATTCAAGACAACATTTACAAACACGGCGGTCATTAAAATTGGACATACAAACTTTAGATATTGGGCAAACCAATATTGCTTACCACCAGTTACTAAGAGCAGTTGATTACCACGTCGCCACATCCAGCCAACCGTAATAAAGTAAAATAATCCCATTAGCGGTAACTGATAGCGAGTGAATACATTTATCACTAATCCAAACAGCCATTCAAAGTTCAATATAATCAAGCTCGAACAGACAAGAATAACTAAAGTCACAATCCAAGTAGCCGATTTTCTTGCAAACCCATGATTCTCAACTAGGAATGACACAGGAATTTCGGTAGATGAGATGGTTGATGTAAGCGATGCAATTGACATTAACACAAAGAATGTCAGGCCGACCCAAATGCCAATTTGACCCATGCTTGCGAATAACTCTGGTAAAATAGCAAAAATAAGTCTTCCTTCGCCAACTAGTTTGCCATCTTGGAACACCTCTACACCGTTTTGTTGAGCAACAAAAATCGCTGGAATAATAAGTAAACCAGCTAAAAACGCGACGCCTGTATCTAGCATAGCGACACTGAAAGTCAGTTTTGGTAAATTCTCATTGGGTTTAAGGTATGACCCATAAATCATCATACAGCCAACCCCCAACGAGAGCGAAAAAAATGCTTGTCCCATTGCGGCAATAATTAAATCAGGATCCGTAATTTTACTAAAATCTGGAATCAAATAAGCTCTAAACCCTTCATTTGCCCCTTCAAGTGTTGCCATATATACAATCAAAAGAATTAAGAGCAATAGCAATACAGGCATTAGTCGGCGAGACCAAATTTCAATACCAGACTTAACACCTTTTAAAATAATCGCTGCGGTTAGCAGCAACATAAGCGGTGTAAAAACAAAATTACGAGTCATCGAGTCACCAGTAAGAAACTGGCTTGTTGACTCAAGACCCATAAATGTTGTTACAGGCTCAATTGAGTGCGCCAACATCCACCCTGCTACAATGGAATAAAAGCTGAGCATCACAATTGCGCCAGCTAGACCTAAATAACCAGCGCCTGCGCCTATTTTTGGATTTCTCTCTTGCCATGCCATTTTTAGCGCTTTTACAGGGTTAGCCTGAGCTTGGTGACCGAGATATAGTTCGGTATACAGAGCGGGTAATGCGAGTAAAAAGATGACGATAAAATATGCAAGCAAAAATGCTCCACCACCATGGTTGGCGGCTTGTGTGGGAAAACCCCAAATATTTCCTAATCCAACAGCGGCGCCCGCTGCTGCAAGAACAAAACCAAGTCGGCTTTGAAAACCATCACGTACCTGAGCCATAATTTAACGCTAATATAATTATTGTTTTAGGTCCGCGATTATACCCTGTTGAACGAAAATTGCGAGTGGCTAGGTTCCGATTTAAGAACCTTCCAAACATTTCTATCCACAAATTATCAATAGTTAGAAGCTGGAGCCTGGCTGCTGTAAAAACTCAATCTCCTCATCTGTTGATACTCTCCCTAAAATCTCATTGCGATGAGGATAACGGCCAAATCGGTCAATTATCTTTTTATGTGCGATTTCAAATTCATAGTTTGGAAGGTCACGAAATAATTTTTCTGCATACTGGTGAATATAGCGACTTTCACTATGCATAAAAGGCATATACAAGAAGCTCACTTCGGTATCATTGAGCTCTTTGTCATAGCCCTTTTCAATAGCATGTTGCGCTAAACACAACGCTAGTGTATCACTCGCAAAAGCACTTGGCGTGTCGCGGAACATGTTTCTAGAAAATTGATCTAAAACGATGATTTCACATAACGCCCCTAATGGGTTCTGGCGCCAAGAAGCCAATTCGCCATTAAGTGCTTTTGAATGTAGTGTAGAAAACTCTTGTGTCACTTTTTGATCAAACACTGTCGACTTTTGCCACCAATCACTTTCAGAACAGGTAACAAACCAAAATTCATATACTTGCTGATACTGCATTGCCTACTTCCTTACTCACATTGGTCTAATTTCTAGATTGCCACCAGACCAATATAATTGCAACTTTATCACTAATTTTTGTTATAAATTTATGTATAAATACAACAAGAACAAAGCTAGCCAAGCACTAACGCATTGTGCTTGGTCTAATAAGAAATGTCTTCATATGCTGAGTACTGTGCGGCGCATAGTACTAAGCAGCTTCAAGTAGTTTTTGATGGATAGACTGTACAACTAAGTCGGACTTACTTTGTTCAACCAAAAAGCATAAGTTATGACGGCTGGCACCGTGACAGATCAATCGAATATCAAACTCTGAAAGTACGTCAACGAGGCAATTTTCTCCACCTTGCAATTGAATCTCTGACCCAATCATTGCAACCAGTGTCAAATTGTTTTCCACTGTGACGTGGCAAAAAGCCCCCAACTCATCGAGGCATGCCTGATCTAACTCTGGTCGTGTTGCATTTGGCGCGTTATCCAGTGTCAATGCCACGCTAATTTCAGAGGTAGTTACCAGATCAACAGAAATATTATAATTGCTTAAAATTGTGAATATTCTCGCCAAAAAGCCGCTTGCCAGAAGCATTTCCGGGCTTTTCAAAGTCAACAGAATTTGATTCTTACGTTGCGTTACTGCTCTGATCCCAGATTGAGATTGGGTTTCCTTTTCGATCCAAGTTCCACCTTGCTCAGGCGCTTTGCTTGAGCCAACAAACACCGAAATGCCTTTGCGGCTTGCAGGTAGAATCGTTGCTGGGTGTAACACTTTAGCGCCGAATGTAGCCATCTCAGCAGCTTCATCAAAGCTCAAACTTGGAATCGGCTTTGCTTTGTTACAAAGCCTAGGATCAGTGCTGAATATACCAACCACATCCGTCCATATATGCACGCTTTTTGCGCCTATGGCTTCGGCAATCAACGCAGCACTGTAATCAGACCCCCCCCGCCCTAAAGTGGTAGTTTGGCCATATTTATCGCTACCAATAAAACCTTGCGTCACGACAACATGTTGTTCTAGTAAGGGGGTTAATAGTTTTGCAGCTGCTTTCTCTGTTGCTGCGATATCTGGTGTAGCTTTTGAAAAGCTGCTATCTGTTTTTAAAACATCTCTTATATCAAAGCGCTGTGTGCTTACACCTTGGTCACGCAGAACCTGAGAGAAAATAAATGATGAGAAACGCTCACCAAAGCTCAAAACCTCATCACATTGCTGTTGATCTAACGCTGGTAATTGCGCCAGTTGTTTAAACTGCTCAACCGTCGCGTTAAACCCATCTTGCAAATCGTTATCTAGTGTTACATGCGCTAGGATATTACTCTGGATTTTCATGACCGATTCAACCAGTTCAAGCCTTTGTGCTTCGTCCGACTTCTGCTGTACAAGGGTCACGAGGTGATTCGTCACGCCTGCACTAGCACTGACCACTACAACTCTAACGCTTGGATCATCATTGATAATTTGGGCACAACGATGCATGGCTGTAAAGTCGGCCACGCTGGTACCACCAAACTTTGCAACAACATACTGGGAATTCATTTTCTCTCCTTTAGATAATCAGCAAGATTACCCTTAAAAATAAGGAGAACTAACATGGCAAGAGGAAGAATAGACTTATTGTAAGACCACTGCCAGAAGCTCTCCACCAAAACCGGTGACAGTTCAGAGGATTCAACCTCTAAAACCGAAAAGTCATTGTCACGACCAATCACTTTCCTCGGCGAATACTTCCCTCACTTGTCGTCTAAGGAAATCGTGTCCTCAAACAAGCTACCTAAGCATCGCACCTCTTCTGTTTATTTTGCGTGTTTAAACATGAACATCAGCAAAATAAAAGCCCGCTACAGTGAGCAGGCTTATAAAAATTATCTTTTAGACGTCTAGGTGTCAAGTACTTTTGTACCTAAACATAAAAAACTATTATATCAATTGGCCCATATAAAATGATCCACCGTAGCCAATTGTGTAAGCAATCAACAAGTACAGCGCCATTTTCAGGTAGCTCATAAACGTTAACGCTTTCACTTTACTCATCGCGATGATACCAGCTGCAGAGCCAATAATAAGCATGGATCCGCCAACACCAGTCGCATAGGTAAAGGTTAGCCATTGCTGTGGAGTCATTTCAATTTGTGCTTTTAATAAAGCCGCTGTTAGCGGTACGTTGTCTACCGCTGCGCTCAACAGACCAACTAAATAGTTTGCATATTCGGGAGCCAAATATTGATACAACTCCGTGAACATACTTAGTACACCAACCTCCTTTAGGGCGCCGACTAACAGTAAAACTCCGACAAAGAACAACAAAGTGTCATACTCTATCTCTCTGATGTAATCGATGATTTTCTTGTTTACGTCCTTTTTACGCATCAAAAACTGCGCCACTAAAAACATAAACGAGAGCCCGAATAGAAAAGTCAGCATAGGAGGTACCTGATACTCGACGCTTAAAAACAACGTGGCAAGTACAGTCGACATAAATATAATCGCAATGGTGATATCTGTTTTCTCGATACGGCGCATTTCTTGCCTTGCAAAGTGCAATTGTTCATTCATACCAATTGATAACATAGCGGCAAGCGCAAACACGCTAACCATGGCCGGCACAACTAAAAGAAGTAGATTTGGGATGGTAACTTTACCCGCTAGGAAAATCATTAAGGTAGTTACATCACCCGTAATAAGAGAAACCCCACCAGAATTTACGCTAAAAATGATAAGTGTGGCATACTTAACTAACTTCTTAGTGTCTAACTTCAAAGACATAACGACCGCCAATGAAATTAGCGTCGCTGTAATATTGTCAGAAATGGAAGAAAAAACAAAAGCAAAAGCGCCTACTAAAAACATGAGTTTTCGTTCGCTTATTTGCTCGGGCATAATCCTATGCACTATGTTTTGAATAAATCCTTTTGAGTTCAAGTACGCAACGAAGGTCATAGCTGCCATCAAAAATAGCCATAAAGTGGCTATTTCTAGAATGTTATGGTCTAGCTGATGTTGTATAGTTTCTGTGCTTTCACCATGAATTGGAGATATAAAAGCGATAATCCAACATAAAGTGCCAAAAAAAAGGGTCGTTTTGGCCTTGTTTACATGGATAATATCCTCTATAACGATAAGCACAAACGCTAACGCTATTAGGGTTAGGATTATGGAAGTGACCATACGCGTAAACAACCTGTAATAAAATGTAATTTTTGTAAAGGGTGATGTAAATCGGCGCGGAGTCTAACACTATGAGCGAGTGACTGCTATCAGTAATTACACTTTATGACAAAATTGTGATGGCAGCCTGTCACAAAAATGATACAAACTGGAAAGTTATGATCCCAGCTAAAAAAGTACTGAGTACGCTAAATGAGCACTGGAGCGTTTTAGAGCTGTTATTTAAGCGCTTTAAAATGGCTGATTTCAGTATAAAAGATGTACAAAACATCATAAAACTTAAAAACCCTAACTGGTCAAGTGAGCGCGTTTTTAGAGAAACAAATCGATTGTTAAATCAGGAAATAATTATTCCTCTAGCAAAGTCGTCTCAGCTTGAAATCAACCGCGCTGTTGCTGATTTTGCGAGCTTTTTGTTGCAAGAAGAACACTTGGGTTTAGCCGAAGAAATCACAGTATTAGTTAAAGATTTGCAACGGTTAGGTGAAAGGCTAACAGAAGCCGGTAATGAAGGAGACCACAGCGAGCTAAGAAGATTTAGCCGAATCATGGACGAGCGGGTCAGAAAAATTGTAAAGCTTTATCAACACAATGAAAGTGCAATCCTCAACCTTGTTGAGCAAGCAAAGTCTGATCACAGCAATTTATCACTCAAACGCCGTTATCAAGCCGTTATTGAGGCATTCGATGAGTATATCGAACCTATGCTTGAAATGGTCGATATTCACGGCCCGTTTCATGCCTGTTTTACACAAATTGAAGCCTCTATCAGTGAACAAATAGACCAAATAGAGCAACTTGGTCGGGGCGCACAAGACAAGCGTATGCTGGAACAATTGAGAACACGTATTCTCGATATGCACTTAATAGGCCGTGAGAGTTTGGGTAAAAGTGCTGACATGCTCATGCCGCTGCGAGAAGAATTAAGGCGCAACACGCTAATTACAAGGCAAGCCGCTAAGGTGCTAGGCCTCATCCGTAAAAACGGTGTAGACCGAATGCTCAGCCCTGTTCAGCCAGAATTTGTATCTGATATACAGCGTTTCAATTTGGGACAAAAGCGCCACATGGTTGCATATATGGCGAGTCTTGCGGAGTTTGAACACGAAGAGTACCAATTACCGGATCATCAAGATGTGCCAGCATACCAAAGTCCAAATATCCCAGACTATAACGACGTCAGAAAGTCGTTTTCTTCGAGTGGTAAAAAACGCACTGCACTACTCGGCTTTTTGAGCGATGCATATCCAAACCTAGAGGCTGATGAAATGCTGTTTCTTTACCAGAAGCTGATTAGTGACCCCGAATTAAACGTCGCTCAATCTGATTCTCAAGAAACAATGCAACTGGCTAACGCAAGAATTAAACTTTATCCGTTTAGCGCCACTAACAACAAAGTAAGCGACGCTGAACAACCTAAAGAATAAGCACGAAATACATGACGAATATTAACCTTAATGAACTCACACAACTGCAAGCTATCAATAAGAAGCTTGCCAGTGGCTATCACATTAGCGAGCAAGATACGACGCTATGGCAAGAACTCGATCAACACATTGAATCATATCAGGCATTATTTGCAGCCTTAGGTCACGATTTACAGCATGATGGACGAGGGTTTTATTACCTTGCAAGTGACGAGAGTACCCCAAATATGGGTAAAATCAGCCGTGCGATTGCGCTTACTGTTTTCATCCTAATCGAGTATTACGCTAACCAAGGCAAAGACCCTCTCAGAGCCCTATTCGATGAGCACATTGATTTAGAGCTAATGCAAACTCTCATTCAATTGAACAAGCACCTTTTTGACCAGCTAGAGATATTTTCAGGGTCTGACCTACGTAAAGATGTATTTTTACGCATGTTGCGCTTAGGTCTGTGTAAAGAAGCCGAACAAGGTTTTTTGTTACTTGCCCCTATATACCGATACATCGATGCTTTGATGGAAGTAAATGAAGACAATTTTGATGCGCTAGAGGAAGAAGTATGAGCGAATTGTATGGTTTAAGTAAGCTGGCATTGTTAAACACGGCTGGTTATGCAAAATGCGTTATACCACTAGATAAAAGCGCCTCAATCTGTGCTCCAAATAACACAGGTAAAAGCTCAGTCATCAATGCTTTGCAATTTCCTTTAGTTAATGATCTGCGTCTTACTGAGTGGGATGGTCATGACTTGGAAGAAACGCGCAAGTTTTACTTCTCAAGTGACCAATCATATATATTGCTTGAGGCCAACCTCCCGCATGGTGATGTAGTCATTGGCGTGGCAGGCCTTGGTAAAATAGCAGGTTATGCACATCAGTTTTTTTGCTATAACGGTAAACTGAATCTCGATGACTTTACCGAAGGTAAAAGCATCATCAAGTACACCAAGCTATTTAAGCATCTGGATAGCAAAGGCTATAAAGCCATTGAATTGAAAGCTGCTGAGCTCAATGCACTTTTGACTGGTGGTGCAACGCCTTATGATGGCGACATAAACCTTAAAATGATCCCTTTGAACAATGTTCAAGATGCCGCTATTTACAAAGAAATATTTAGACGAATCTTAAACTTACATAAGCTTGGTGCACACGATGTTAAGCGCTTTATGCTTCGTGTATTTGAACGCCATATGTCTAACTCTAAGGTAGACTTTTACGAAGTTTGGCGACGGGCATTTGACAAGGTTAACCGCTCAAAACGTGAACTAAGTGCGCTTGAATCAATGCAGGAACCCATTGGTGCACTTGAACAAATGATTGAAAGTGAAGCCACCATAAAGGGAAAATTAGCAGCTTACGCACCTAAAATCGATCAAGCCATTATTGCGTTTGACGAATATCAGACATCTCAGATTGATGAGCTCAATGAACAACTAGAAAACATCGAGCAAGAAAAGCGCGAATTTGAGCAAAAGCAACAACTGTTTGTTCAACAATCTAGAGATATTGAGCGAAAACAAACTCAGATTGAGCAGTGGTTTACAGACTATAGTGCGCTTAAATCAGAATTTGAACTGACCAATCATGCTACGCTCAAAACAAACCTCACTCTTCTTAAGAAAGAGTACGAGCAGCTGTCATTTTCAATAAATAGCGCGCAAGGCCAAAGCTTACATACGCTTGATTACCGAATTGGCGAAACACAAAAACAAATTAAGAGCTTGAAACTTCAGCTTAAGAACCTTGAGTTCAATTTGTTTACTCGTATGCGCGAAGATTTATCCCTGAAAGAAGTGGAAGAGATCTCTAGGATCCTTAACCCCGATCTATTGTCGTTTGCAACCACGTCACAAGGGGAAGTAAATATACACGATGAAGATGCGTTTGCCGATTTTCTCTCTTCTCTTTCAGCCGCTGTAAAAGGAGGGGAGCTACAGCTACCTGGGGCGACAATAAAACTTAAGAAACTAGCGCCAGTGCAGATGCAAAGCGGCGAAAATAAATCACAATTGCAAGCCCAATTAGACGCATTGCAACGCTCCCTGAATGAGTTGAAGCAGCAACGCGAAGTTGCCGCTAACGTTGCAGACAAGCAACAAGAGCGAGACAGCTTGTATCAAGAGTTGATGGCAACCGAAGAAGCGTTGAAACGATTTGAGCAGTTTCAAACAATGCAGCAATCTGTCGATGCGCAAACAGCACTTAAAGACCAATTGGGTGCAGAGCGAGAGCAAGTAGATGATTACTTGCAAGATGTTCAGCGAAACGCCGGATCAATTTCAGATCGTCGCTCGATCATTAAGAGCAAACAAGATCTGATTGTAAGACAGAGTGATAGGCTAAAGCAGGTTAAGTCTGAACGTATCGATCACACTTTATCCATTTATGAGGGGAAACAGACTCCCTATCCTATCGATGTGACCATAGACTTTGATAACTTGTCTGAAATTGTTCACCAATTCAACAAAGACTGCCAAGAGTTACGAAATCTAGACGTTAATGTACGTAACACTTACCTGCATATATACAACGCAGGTATTACCAAGTTTGACAACGAGACCGACGAATCAACTAAATACGCTAAACTCATCAGTGCATATCATAACATTGATAATGAGAGAGATGCCGTAGAGCGTCAAGCACGTGTCGCCTTAACAGAAGTTGCAGCAACCATTAAAGGGTTGCGTGAAGATTTAGACCGACTGCGCCGCGAAATGAATAGCTTCAACCGCGGCATTAGCCAGCACCGCATCTCCAATTTAAAGGCATTTAAAATTAATGTTATTCCGAGAAAGATGTTGGTTGAAAGTATTGATACTATCATCAGCACATCAGAACAATATGAGCAAGGTGAAAGCTTCGACCTTTTGAGTGACGCACCAGCAGATGAAAAAGCAGTTAATGAAGCCAAAGATCATATTATTAAACTTGCCAGTGAAAAAGCGGGTCTAACACTGACTGATTTGTTTGATATACGCTTTGAAGTCGTGAATCGCGCTGGAGAAACAGAGCATTTCGATAAAATTGACTCGGCTGGCTCAAATGGTACACGTATTACAATCAAGTTGTTATGTGGCATGCTGTTCATCAGATACTTACTTTCTGATCAGGAGCAAGCTCTGTACCGTATACCCATTTATATTGATGAAGCTGCGGATATTGACCCTCAGAACCAAAAAGCGATAATTGAAACCGCATTAAGTTTTGGGTTTGTACCAATCTTTGCGTCGGTTAAGCCGCAGATCAGTTGCGACTATCTAGTTCCGATACGCAGTGTTAATCAAGGTAGCCAAAACTGGGTGGACGAAAAAGATTGGATTGAAGTGGAACATTCATAATAAATTCTGGTCTTAGAGTTAGGGTCTATTTATTGATAAATGAGTGATTACATTTAATAAATTTAGACCCCAATTTGTTTAAAAAGGCGTTACGCCTTAGTTAAGGAGTAAAAAATGACTCGCAACTTGCTTGTAGCTTTGAGTTTATTTGTATTAACCGCATGCACTAACACACCCGATTGGGATTACGATAAATCTGTTAAATTCGCAAACTATAAAACGTTTGCTTGGTCACCGGACACTGACTTTGATAATGGTGCCGAAAATTATCAAATCAGCGAATTAATGGAGAAGCGAGTTCGTAACGCAATTAAATCTGAAATGAGCCAACATGGCTTCAAGCTAGTTGATGCTCAGCAAGCAGATGTCATGGTTAACTTTCATGCCTCTGTAGACACAAAACTCGATGTTGATACCTTTAATACAAGTTACACAGCAAGATGGAATTACTGGGGCGTTGGCTGGCATACTCAAACTCAAGCGAGAGAGTATGAAGTTGGCACATTAGTCATAGACATCGTCGACCGCGTTTCAAATCAGCTTGTTTGGCGAGGTGCCAAAGAAGGTCGATTAAGAAAAAACCAATCTCCAGAAAAACGTACTGAGTCGGTCAATAATACCGTGAAAGATATTTTGGCAAACTTCCCTCCAAAGCCCCAACATTAAACTCTAATAAGCGTAAAAAGGCAGCTGTGGCTGTCTTTTTTGCATTTGCTTTATGTAATTTTTAGTACAGGGTTGCAAGGCCCTTACATTTAGGTAGAATTCTGCCGTTTATAGTCCTTGCAGAGTACACACATTGATCGAGCAACTTCGTAAAGATTTTCCATTGTTACACACTCAAGTTGATGAACAACCACTATGTTACTTCGACTCCGCTGCGACAACACAAAAGCCGCAGAGTGTAATTGATGCAGTGAATAAATTTTACCAGCAAGAAAATGCGAATGTACATCGTGGCGCACACACCCTTAGTGCCGCCGCAACAACGCAGTATGAAGCTGTCAGAACAAAGCTTGCCGACTTTCTGAATGTCACTGCAAAAGAAGTGGTATGGACTAAAGGTGCAACAGACTCCCTCAACCTCATTGCTTATGGTCTCTCTGACAAGCTCAATAAAGACAATGTAATCCTAATTTCTCCGCTTGAGCATCATGCCAATATTGTTCCATGGCAACAAGCTGCGCAAAGAACAGGAGCCAGAATCGAAACGCTGCCAGTTAGCCCTCAAGGCATTTTAGATTTAGAGGCTTCAAAGCAATTAATTAAAACGCTACGGCCCAAAATTCTTAGCGTGTGTCACGCATCTAATGCACTGGGGAACATTCATGACGTAGCTTTTTTAATTGATGTAGCAAATCAATGTGGGACCATCACGGTTATAGATGGCGCGCAGTCCTTTTTGCATCTAAGGCCAGATCTGACAGCTTTAGGCTGCGATTTTTTCGTCTTCTCAGCTCATAAAGCCCTTGGACCAACCGGCGTCGGCGGCCTTTTTGGTCGTTATGAGTTACTAAACGACATGCCGGTTTATCAAACCGGCGGAGAAATGATAGAACGCGTGAGCTTTTCAGGCACTACGTTTAGAGCTGCCCCAGGCAAGTTTGAACCCGGTACACCGAATATCAGCGGAGTTATTGGGTTCGGTGCTGCCCTCGATTACTTAAATGCAATTGATGCTTCTGCGCTTGCTCACTATGAGCAATCTCTATATCGCTATTTAGTTGATGCACTTCACGATATAGACGGGATTACGATTTGGGGGGACACTAAACAAAACATAGGTGTGGTCAGTTTTACATATAAGGACGAGCACCACTTCGATATCGCGACCTTTTTAAATACGTATGGTGTTGCGGTCAGAAGTGGCCATCATTGCACGCAACCTTTAATGGAGCACTTATCATTGACGGGCACGGTCCGAGTAAGCTTGGCATTTTATAATTCATACCAAGACATCGATACATTTATCGATGCGTTAAAAGATACTATTGATATGTTGGAAGAATAATCATGGACATCACTCAAATTCAAAATCGTCTAAACAGTTTAAGCGGATGGCAAGCCAAGTACCGAGAAATTATGATGCTTGGGAAAAAATTACCAGCTTTACCTGAAGCACTAAAGACTCCTGATGCCCTCGTTCAGGGTTGTGAGAGTAATGTTTGGCTACATTTAGACTTAGACGAAAATCAAGAGCGATTAGTGATCATTGGTGACTCTGATACACGTATCGTAAAGGGACTTCTCGCCATAATACTGGCAACCTACAATAATCGACTGCCGCACGAAGCAAAAGAAATCGACGCATATGAATTATTCGAACAAATGGGGCTGATAAAACATTTAAGCCCATCTCGAGGCAATGGCGTAAAAGCCATCATCGAGCGTATAAAAACGCAAGTGAGCGCATTTCAGTAAAGCAACTGAAATGCGCCTAATGTTAACGATTTCTCTCGCGCTTATCTAAATATTTACGCACAGATTTCGCCGCTGCGAAAAAACCAAAACTACCGGTTACCATGGTTGCAGAGCCAAACCCTGTTGCACAGTCCATATTTTTACTGCCATCAGCTTGTTGCTTAGCTTTACACACATTACCGTCGTCAGTTGGGTAAACAAGTTGTTCTGTCGAGTAAACACAGTCGACAGCAAATTTTCGTTTCGGATTGGAGGTGAAATTATACTGCTTTCGTAATAAGTAACGTACTTTAGCTAGCAATGGATCATGCGTTGTTTTAGCAACATCACCAAAACAAATTTGGCTCGGATCCGTTTGGCCACCCGCCCCACCCGTTGTTATTACGGGAATTTTATTGCGTTTGCAGTGGGCAATTAAAGCTGCTTTTTCTTTTACAGCATCAATGCAGTCGATGACGTAGTCAAAGCCTTGAATGTGCTCTTTAATATTTTCAAGCGTAATGAAATCATCGATTACAGTAACTCTACAAGCTGGGTTAATGTTTTCTAAACGAGCTTTCATTGCTTCTGCTTTGATTTCACCCACAGTATCTGTGACAGCGTGCAATTGACGGTTAATATTGGTTACACAAATATCATCTAAATCGATCAACGTGATATGTCCGATACCCGTTCTGGCTAGCGCTTCAGCTGCCCAACTACCTACTCCACCAATCCCAATTACACAAAAATTGGCTTCATTCAACCAAAGTAGCTGTTCATTCCCATATAGCCTACCAATACCACCAAATCGTAGTGACGTATCTTGCTCTGTCATATTACCACTCTAACTGCTCGGGCTGTTGCCACGAATTAAATACATCATGCTTAATCAAATGCATGAAATGTTCACCTTCTTTTGGTACAGCACTGTAACTCATGTGCTCACCATGCCAATCAAAAGCAAGGTAAAAAGCGTGAAGGTATACTCTATCAGAGCTACTTCCACCGTAGCTTTCATCACCTAGTATAGGCGCAGACAAACTTTTCAGCGCGACACGTAATTGGTGTGTCTTGCCGCTAAAAGGTTTCATCAAGCAAGCTCGAAGTCCTGCCCGCACACTAGCCGAATAAAACCTTGTAATTGCAGGGTTCTCTTGCGTTTTTAATAACTTAAAAGTCCCCCTGCGAGACTTAGCCATATCCCCTTTTATCCAACCTTGCTTTTTCTTAGGTTTATCGGTTATCAGCGCTAGATAAAACTTATTGACCAACCGTTCGGTAAAAAGCAAAGTTAGCTCACGTGCTGCATCGCTGGAAGTTGCTAAGACAAGTAAACCGGAGGTGACCTTATCTAAACGATGTACAGGGTAAAGACTAATATCGAGCTGTTTTTCAAGCAATGCGACAAAGCCCGCTTCATTTTCACTGTGAAAACTCACCCCACTCGGCTTATAAGCGACAACAAAATCTGCGTGATGGGCGATAATGTCAAATTTAGCCATTAAGAAACTCTATGACACGGGCCAAATCTTCTGGCGTATCAACACCTGCGTGAACGGGCTTTACAGCCTTCGTCACTTTTATAGGGTAGCCATGATACAAAACCCTTAGCTGCTCCAACGATTCTTGAACTTCAAGCGGCGAAACGCTAAGCGCTAAATAAGTTTTAATAAATCCTGCGCGATAAGCATATATACCCACATGGCGCTTAAAATGCTCAAGAGGGATGTTTGCCTCATCCAACTCCATCATGCTGTCTCGCTGAAATGGAATAGATGCACGAGAGAAATACAACGCGTTGTGGTTTGCATCACTAACGACTTTGACGGCATTTGGATTCAAAACTTCTTCGACACTTTCAATATCAACGCTCAAAGTTGCCATTGGTGCAGAAGATGCAAAAAGCAGCTGAGCTACTTGCGTTATATTTTCTGGCTCCAGTAAAGGTTCATCACCTTGGACATTCACAATCAATGTTTCATCGTCTAAACCTAGAATATCCACTACTTCTGCCAAACGCTCGGTACCAGACTGATGATCTTCTCTAGTCATCAACACGTTATCAGTAAATGTCTTAACTTCATCAAACACCTTTTGATGATCAGTCGCAACGTAAACTGCCTTGGCTCCAGATTTTTCAGCTTGCTCAAAAACACGTTGGATCATGGTTTTGCCGCAGATATCTACAAGTGGCTTACCTGGTAAACGCGTTGAAGCGTAGCGTGCAGGAATGACAACTATGAATTCCACTTCTCAACCTCTTCCTGACTCAATTCACGCGCCTCATTTTCAAGCAATACCGGAATGTCATCTTTAATCGGGTACGCTAACTTAGCCGCGGTACTAATAAGCTCTTTGTTTTCTTTGTCATATGCCAACTTGCCTTTACATACAGGACAAGCGATGATTTCCAATAGTTTTGTATCAAATGCCATGACCAATAATCCCCTTCTTTTCTAATAAACGATGTAACTTTTCTATAAGTGCATCTGATGGAACGGCGTCTACACGCAAGAAGTACCAATTTTCTTTTGCAAATTTTTGGCACTTAACTGCATCTTTTTCTGTCATAAACACCGGTTGATTTATATATGGTTCGAAATCTTGTTCACCGTATAAGTGATGATCTGCAAAGTGTTTTGTTTGCGTAATGGTTATCCCGTTTGCTCGCAATGATTTTTCAAATCGAGATGGGTTGCCTATCGCACTTATTGCTACCCCTTGTGTAGCATGTGCTTTGAGCTTTTCACCTGTCTTTACACTGTATATTCCAGTGGTGCATAGTGAATAGCCATCTTCTTTTATAGAACCATTGTACACAGCTAAGTCTACTGACTTTAGGCGCCCCGGAAGTTCTCGTAACGGGCCTGCTGGAAGCAGTAACCCGTTACCAAACCGGCGTTCATTGTCCACAATACAGACTTCAATGTCTCGCGCAAGCTGGTAATGCTGAAGCCCATCGTCACTAATAATAATATCCGGCTCATTATGTTCTATCAGGTACTCAATGCTTGCTTTTCTGTCGCCGCCAATCACGACATCGCAGCCTAGACGATTAAAAATCAGTAGCGGTTCATCACCAGCTTGCTCTGGCGCGCTTTGTTGATTGATCTGATAAGGTGTATGAGGCGGCTTAGCACCATAGCCTCTGCTTATAACAGCCACTTTTAGTCCAAGTGACTTTAAATAAGGCACTAACCACAATACAAATGGTGTCTTACCGTTGCCGCCAATACCGATATTACCAACAATTAAAACAGGCACAGTTGCTTTATACGAGGACTTAATACCAAGCTTAAACAACCCCCTGCGCACACTACTCACTAACCAAAACAAAGCACTTAACGGCAATAGAGCAATATTTAAAACGCCCATTGGTCGATACCAGCTTTTTTCTATTTTGCTCACTGTTACTCACCATATTGCATTTTACATAGCGCGGCATACGCGCCGTCTTTTGCTAACAATTCCTCATGCTTGCCCTGCTCCAACACTTTCCCTTTGTCTAGTACATAAATTTGATCAGATTTCTCTATCGTAGATAAGCGGTGAGCTATCACAATAGATGTTTTATTACTCATCAGCTGCTCTAACTCTTCTTGGATCAAACGCTCAGATTCGGTATCCAGCGCTGAAGTCGCTTCATCTAATATAAGTACAGGTGCATCTTTGACGATTGCTCTGGCAATGGCGATACGTTGTCTCTGTCCACCAGATAACATAACGCCATTTTCTCCCACTTCCGTATCCAACCCGTCAGGTAAGTCTTTTACAAACTCCCAAACATGCGCTTGCTTAGCTACTTTTACTAATTCTTCATTAGTCAGGGACGTTTCTAGCCCATACATGATGTTATTAGCAATTGTGTCATTAAATAGGGTTACATGCTGAGACACCAAAGCAAATTGCTTACGAAGAGATGCCAGCGAGTAATCAGTCAACTCAACGCCATCAAGTGTTACTTTTCCTGCATCAAGCTCGTAAAACCTAGGTAGTAAATTAGAGAGTGTCGACTTCCCAGAGCCACTTCGCCCGACCAACGCAATACTTTTACCAGCTTCTACATGCAGTGATAAATTTTCGATTACAGGTTCATCTTTAGTTGGGTAAGTAAATGTCACATTCTCAACACTAATCTCACCGCGGACAGCCTTAGCTTCGTACGATCCTGTGTCTTTCTCTTTGTCTTGGTCTAGTACTTCAAAAATGCTCTTTGCGGCTGCAATACCACGTTGAAAATCACTATTTACATTCGCCAATTGCTTTAGAGGTCTTAACATCATGACCATCGCAGTGATAAGTGACGCGACCACACCTGGCGTCAACGACTCATGTACATCAGGCATTGCAATAATTGCGAGTACTACCGCCATTGCACTTGCTGCAATCAGCTGAATAACGGACACACTCAATGCGCGAGTTGCATCCATTTTCACGCGTTGTTGTCTATTGTGATTATTCACCATCGCGAAGTGTTTAATCTCTTTTTCTTGGCCACCAAATCCGTGAATTTCTTTGTGGCCCGAAAGCATTTGCTCTGAGCCTCTTGTCACTGCGCCCATCGCGTCTTGTATTTTTTTCGAGATTTTTCTGAATCGTTTAGAAACAACACTCACAACAATCGCAACAAACGGAACTATCACCAAAAAGAGAAGAGACAATTTCCAGCTAATCGCGAACATACCCCAAAGTAAGAACACCACAAATGCCCCTTCTCGGATTGCAACTTGCAAAGCTCGCGTAACCGCCTGTTGAACCTGCTCGGTATCAAACGTTATTTTCGAGACTAATTCACCATTAGAGTGTTTGTCATGGAATGAAACAGGCATAAATAACATATGCTCGTACAGCTGTTGACGCAATTTACGAACAACTTGAGAACCCACATAACTCAAACAGTACGAGGACATATAGTTAAAAATACCTCTGCCCATCACCAGTAAAATAACCACAATTGGGGCCATTGCCAATACATCTTGATTACCCTGTGTTAATCCATCGTCCATAAATGGTTTCATTAACTGGATAAAAAGCGCATCCATCGCTGCATAACCAAGCATGCCAAACACAGCAAAAAATGCCGCAAGTTTAAATTCATAAGTGTAAGTCAAAAGCCTTTTATAAATTTGCTTTCCAGACTGTTGCATAGCGTTACTCTAAAACTTCAAAACCCTTGTATTGTATCCGCCATAACGCGAAAACTGAATGCATTATCTTAAAAACCATAGATTTTTCGCTTCTCGGGCCAATAAAACCTCATAGTGATTAGAAAATATACGAATTTGAATATGTCCATCTAAGGCCGTATCAAACATCTTATATCCAGCCTGACCATATCTCGCTACGATTTCCTGATGCGGCAATGCCCACGGAGAGTGGAACCCTCTCGAAAAAACAACGACTTCACCACTAACCGAACGAACAAAATCAATACCCGATGAGGTCTTACTACCGTGATGGGGTGCCAACAGAAATGTCGAAGGAAGCAATTTTTCGCTCATTTTTATTAGCTTATTTTCTGTGCTCGACTCGATATCTCCAGGTAACAGCAAACTGTGCTTACCATCACTAATACGTACAACACATGAACTGTTGTTATCGTTATTTTGCTTCTCTTTTGGCCAGATTGTTGTGACCGTTAATTCCCCAAATCGAACGGTTCCGTTAACGCAGGGCTGTTGATATTTGTGACCATGAAATGTGTGTAAACTTTCCCCATATCCATTTTTTATCAGATCAGCTAGCCCGCCGGCATGATCGCCATCATCATGGCTCACTATAGTATGAATAAGAGATAGATTATTAGCACGTACAAACGGCAAAATGACATTTTCAAAAATAGAGTATGTGCCAAAGTAATTGGCCCCAAGGTCGTAAAGAATTGCTTCATCGTCGCGAGATATGAGTACCGCACTCCCGTGACCTACGTCGAAAAAGTCTACTTGCCAATGCGGTGATGGCAGTGTTAGCCATCTTGCAATTAAGATCAAAGCAGGTATACAAGCGTAACGCGCTGTGTCTCTATTAAGTAAAAGCAAAATACAGAGTAACGTCAATCCCAACTCTTGAAACGCAATGCTACCCACCGACAACCAGTTGTATTGCCAATGTTGTATAACATCATAAGACGTGGAAAGTAGGCTATCCAGTCCACCTAAGAGGTGTAGATCAAATAGCAGTGACGCAAAGCATTGTGCCACTATTGCAGGAAAAAGAACCACTCCCAAAAAAGGGATCATAACTAGGTTTATAAACAGGCCAGAAACACTCACTCCTTGAAAGGTAAACAAACTCCATGGCAGTAAGAATAAAAAAATGACGACCTGTAACAAAACCAACCATTTAAGTTTAAACAAGCCGCCTTGTTTTTGGTACAGGATGTTTGTTTGCAGCGACAATAACCAGAGAATTGCAATCACTGCGCTAAATGAAAAATAAAGACCTATGTTTAACAAAGAAAACGGTGTAAAAAGCACGATGAGTACAAGCGCATAAACTATAGTCCTTGTAAAGCTTAATCGCAGTCCTAAGAAATAACACAAAACCCCGAGTGCAGCCATCAACCAAGCTCGTTGGGCAGACACCTGCATACCGCTTAAAATAACATATATTCCAGCCAAGCAAAGCGCACCGATTAAGCAGCCGATATTAATGTTAATTCCTTGATTTAACTTATTTGGTAATATGAACACAACCGCTTTTAAGATCGCAAAACTCAAAGTAAACAAGATACCAATATGTAAACCCGAAATTGCCATAATATGGCTTAAGCCCAGCTTTCTAAAATTCTCTTTGTCCTGTGATGCGATATGAGACTTATCTCCACTAAGTAACACGTAGTACAACCAACCTAACTCGTAGTTACTAAATACTTTGAAAATAAACGCTCGGTATGCTTCCTGCCAACCAATTTTGGCAGCTGAAATTGACTCTATCTCCACCTTCCCTTTAAAGTGAATATGATTACGAAATGCATATAACTCAGCGTCGAACACGTCAAAGTTTTTACGAGAGCGAAAAAGCCGCACGTTTCCATGACCAGCAATCTCATCTCCACGCGCTAAGCTATCTGGTCCATTTACAACCGCCAAATTCGCATAAACCGTTTTAAATGGTGGCACATGAAACTTATCGAGCACGGATACATCTAACTTGATGTATGAGTAGCTACCACGGTTTAGTATTTTTGATACCTTGCCATGTATCTCAACCGGCTTATTCACGACCTCCCTTTCCCAATCCAAATGGTAGAAAAGATGGTAGTGAGAAAGTGTAACAAAAATACCTAAAATAAAACCTGCCAAAACATTCGAAAAAGGCTTAAAATAGCTACTAACAAAAACAAGCATGGCAATACTGCTGGGTAACTGCCAAGAATCCAGATAAAACACGGATATTAGGCACCCAAAAATGATGCCAAAGCAAATCAATAGTGAAGTAGATGGTTGCTCTATATGGCGAAGAAAACGATCCAACGCTTTTTACCTGATCACAATAAGATCAAAGAACAAAAATCGTTAAAGATATTTGGAAATTTATTGCATGATGCGAACCTTTGGCATTTAAACAGACGTTCAGCCAGAGGTGCCTTTTCAGTTGGACTATTTTTTGCGTTCATCCCTGTTCCTTTTCAAATGGTACTTGCGGCAGCCCTTGCCATACCGTTCAGAGTTAACTTACCCCTGTCGATAGCACTTGTTTGGATAACTAACCCACTGACAATGCCACCTATTTTTTATTGCTCTTATCTTGTCGGCGTTTTTGCGCTTGGTCAAGAGTTACAGCCATTTCATTTCGAGCCTACATGGGCATGGTTAAGCGAAAGTATCTCCACGATTGGGCCTGCATTTATGGTTGGCTCACTCATCTGCGCTTGTATTGCAGCTGTAATTGGTTTTTTTGGCATTGATTATTTGTGGAGACGCTCGGTCAATAAAGCGTGGGAAGCTCGTAATCAGGTGGATTGAACTACTTGTGGTTTAAAGTCATTTGCGTGACTAGTCCTGATATTGGATAACAGCTTTTTCAGTCAAAACGCCCAATGTATGCCGTCGGGCGTTTTGTTTTTAAAAGATAAATGTCTATCAACTCTTCAATCATTTTCTTAGCTTCATTTAAGCCATTCATTTGTACAAAAAACACTCGCCTTTAAAGATGCCATAAACGCGTTCTGCTAGTGCATTATGAGAGCAATTATACCCGTCTGTCTTTGAACAACTGACATTGTATTTCTGTTGAAACTATTGATACTCTACTGAGCAATATTGCACACTCTGCCAGCGTGATTTATGAGCAGGCCTTGATATACCCAACAAGCAACACACTTTCGTTATCGATTACCCCCAAGGACGACCATGCTTTCGAAGCCAAACTAAGAAAGTTGAACGATGTTGAACGCATAACGCTCTGCGCCTGTTTATACGTCATCTCGCCTTTTTCACCCTGTTCTACTACGGCTAATGTAACGGAATTAAAAAAGGCCCTACAGTGAGGGCCTTCTTAATTATTTTGCTTTTCTGCGTCTTCTTAACATCACCAGAGGTGCAGCCAGTAAGCTGAGCATGCCAAATGATGCTGAGCCACGTTCGTAAGTTTCTGCTTCATCCGGCGCACACTGTGCCGGTTCACCACTATTGTTTCTGGTCAAAAGAACAGGGATAGCCACAGACTCGAATTCGTCATTGCCATTACTGTCTTTCATATTATTGCCGAGCGCATCTTTTCTGTTTACTGTCTTAGTTGCGATTGCGTAAATGTTTCCATTTTCAGTAATTTTAATCGCTTCAGAAACATCATATGGGAATTCAGCACTTTTACATGGCAGTAGATCATTAATGTTGTTTAGCTTGCCTGTCGCTTTATCAAACAGAAACGCTTCTCTACGCGGAGATGCAACGTTCTTTTCAACCTCTGCTTGACCAATAATTTGCCCAGCATTGTTGATATCTCTAACATACATATCCGAACCTTCGTAGAAGGATTCGATTTCTACGTACTTCGCGTTATCAATCTCATAGTAATAACCTTTCACGTTAGAATTATTACCAGTAGAAAATTCGTCCATACGATAACCAACAACAATGTTATTATCATTTATGGCAACTGCTCTACTAGACTCATAACCTTTGTCGTGATCAACCACAGGTTTAAAAGCGCCGCCCTGATAATAGCCCGCTCGCTGTCTAACGATGAAGTCATCTCCTTCACGTGTATTGGAATTACCGACAGCAATACCCGCACTGTTTACGGCTAGTGCAGAACTAATGTGAATGCGCTCTTCATCATCGTTTCGAGTTAAACCAATACCCAATTCGTCTGTATCAGCTGCAATGATGTTAAAGTTAGCATCCAGTTTCCATTGATAGGCACGAAGATCGTAGTAGCCTGCATTTTGCAATTCCCATGCACAAACTGCGGTTGGCTCATCTTCATTTTTACAATTATCGTTAAATCGGTCTTGGGAGTCTTTTTCAACACTCACAGCACTTTGACCGACAACTAGGTAAGAACCGTCATTTAATTTTTTAATATCTGTCGCAATACTGTAACTACCATAATCGTCCGTAAACTTAGCAGGTAATTCCATAACTTCGCCGCTTGGCTTTACCAATATAGCGCGTGATGTGTGTGCTCTTTGGAAAAAAGTAGTGTCTTCATTTTCATCTTTCTTCCTAAATTGAATTTGGTCGTAAGGTGCAGTACCCCAACCAACAGCGGTACCATCAGATGCAACCGCAGTGAGCAACTGAATTGTAGAGCGAGATAGTTCATTATTTGTATAACTACGATTAGCATCAAATAACACTTTCTCTTCAGCGGTCGTAGCTGAAAAAATTGAGGCTATACCTGAGTTTAATTTTTGGAACTCCGCATTCCCAGCGCGTGAAGAGAGGAAGTTACGCATGAATAAATTAGCATCTGCGTTTGTCGCAGCCGCATTTTCATTTTTGATCTGTTCAAGTGTAAAGTCGATAGTTTCATCACGAAGTTCTAGGTTTCGCTTCCAAGAGTCATATGCGCTCTTGATGCCGCTGTCTTCAATATCAATGTAACTCACATCGATAGGCAGATTGAACAATTCTGTTGAGCGGCCAACTATCGCGCCAGACTCATTTGCATCCATAATATAGGTATGCTTTGTTTTTTCATTCGTTGGTAATTCTGTTAAATCATAAGTGACAGCAAACAGCTGCCCTGAAAAGCACAAACCGATACTGGCGGCTAAAAGTGAATATTTCATCTCAATCCTTACTGCTGATTCTGTAAAGCTTCTAATTCTTCCCAGCGTTCAAACGCGGTTTCGAGCTTTGACTCTAGTTCTGCTAATTGGTTCAACGCTTGCTGTGTTACTTCGGAGTCTTGTTTAAAGAACTCTGGAGAGTTAACTAATTCTTGCTGGCTCTCTAGAGCTGCCTCAAGTTCCTCTACTTTACTTGGCAAGCTTTCTAATTCAAGTTTTAATTTGTAACTTAACTTGCTTGATTTGTTCTTGTTTGTCTCTTTCTTAGCCGCTGGTGCAGCTTTCTTCTCTTTGTCTAGTTTCTCTAGTGCTTTTTGCTGAGCGAGCTTGTTTTCTCGGTAAGCTTCAAAGTCACTGTAGCCACCGACGATTTCAGTGACAACACCATCCCCTTCGAATGCCCACACACTATTACAGGTGTTATCGATAAATTCACGGTCATGGCTTACGATTAAAATTGTACCTTTATACTGTGTGATTATTTCTTCTAATAACTCTAAGGTCTCGATATCCAAATCATTGGTTGGCTCATCGAGCACAAGTACATTCGAAGGCTTCAAAAACAGTTTTGCTAGTAATAAACGGTTCTTCTCACCACCTGACAGTGCTTTAACAGGTGTTCTTGCTCTTGCTGGTGGAAATAAGAAGTCTTGTAAGTAACCCAACACATGTCTGCTACGTCCACCAATAGAAACTTCTTGTTTTCCTTCAGCAACGTTGTCTTGTACCGTCATCTCTTCATCCAGCTTCTCTCTATACTGGTCAAAGTAGGCAACTTCCAGATTGACACCCTGTTTAATTTTGCCACTGTCAGCAGAAAGCTTGCCGAATAATAGCTTTAGCAATGTTGTTTTACCTATCCCATTTGGGCCAACTAAGCCCACTCTGTCGCCACGCATAACCAGTGTCGAAAAATCTTTAACGATAGGTTTATCTTTAAATGCATGGTTAACGAAGTTAGCTTCAAAAACCAACTTCCCTGAACGCTCTGCCGACTCAATGTTAAAATCAGCTTTGCCCACTTGCTCGACTCGTTGCTTACGTTCAACACGCAAGGCTTTTAGAGCTCTAACTCGCCCTTCATTTCGCGTTCTACGCGCCTTAATGCCTTGACGTATCCATGCTTCTTCTTCTGCTAACTTCTTATCGAAAAGCGCATTCTGTGTTTCTTCAACTTTTAAGTCATGCGCTTTTTGCTCTAGGTACTTAGCGTAATTTCCAGGGTAAGATATTAACTTACCTCGATCTAAATCTAGAATACGTGTAGCGACAGCACGAATAAAAGCACGGTCGTGAGAAATAAATACAATGCCGCCTTTAAAGTCCTTTAAAAATGATTCCAGCCACTCAACACTCGCCATGTCTAAATGGTTAGTAGGTTCATCAAGCAATAGTAAATCTGGGTCTCCCACAAGCGCTTTTGCCAGTGCCACCTTTCTTAACCAACCACCCGATAGCTTTTCCAAACGCATTTGCGCTGTGAGCTGCAATTGGCTAAGTACTAGGTTAATTCTACTTTCAAACCGCCAAGCATCAGCCGCCTCAATTTCAGCTGATAGACGCTCTAGTCGATTTAACAAAGAGTTAGATTGATCGGTTTGAAGCGCTTCACTAACATGATTATATTCAATAAGTAAACTAGCAACCTCCGGTAACCCATTGGCGACATAATCAAACACGCTCCCTTCAGCGCCCTTAGGTGGATCTTGTTCTAATCGAGAAACTTTTAAGCCAGTTAATCTATTTATTTCACCATCATCAAGTACGACTTGGCCGTCTAATACTTTTAGTAAGGTTGACTTGCCTGCACCATTTCTACCAACAATACACACTCGCTCACCGGCTTCGATGAGAGCATCAGCATTGTCTAATAACGGATGAGAGCCGAAAGCAAGTTGCGCTTTAGCTATTCTTATTAAATCCATCTTCTTGTACTAACTCTTGAATTTGTTGTTGGGTAAACGGCCAATATAGCAATTTACCAGTAGTTATACTTTCTAAAACAGGAATTGAGGTTTGATATTTTTCAACCAAAGCCTCACTTTCCAAAATATCTTGGTGAAGAATATCACCTTCACGAACGCAACAAAGCGCTAACGAGAGCGCTTCTTCACATAAATGACACCCCTGTGTGTAATACAAGGTCACTTTAGCCATGAGTAATTAACCAGCTGTTGTGGATCTGCTTATTACGCTTGAAATCTGGCGACAACGTTTGCGCAGAAATATTCTCTGCTTTCAAGCCTAAGCCTATTAGCGCAACTTCGTCCATCTTAAAACCGCGTTTGTTATTAGAGAACAACAGCACACCGTCTGGACTCAGGATATTCTTTACCCAAGTTAATAGCTGGATGTGATCTCTTTGCACGTCAAACGCATCTTTCATTCGCTTAGAATTAGAGAACGTTGGGGGATCTAAAAAGATCAAATCATATTGACCTTTCGCATGTTCTAACCATTTGAGGCAATCAGCTTGTTCAAATCTAAAACGAGGATTTTTAAGGTTATTCAAAGCAAAGTTTTCTTCCGCCCACTTTAAATAAGTCTTGGACATATCTACTGTTGTCACAGCTTTCGCGCCACCAAGTGCCGCATGTACTGACGCTGTGCCTGTGTACGCAAACAAGTTCAGTACCCGCTTATCCTTTGAATTTTGCTGAATAAAGCGACGTGCTAGTCGATGATCTAAAAACAAACCTGTGTCGAGATAGTCATACAAGTTAACTTTAAATTTCGCTCCAAATTCTTCGATAACTTGTAAGCGATTTTGCTTTTCATACGAGGTATATTGTTCATCACCACGTTGTTTCTTACGAACTTTAACAGCGAGATTACTTGGAGAAATCTGCAATGTTTCAGCTGTTAAGGAAATCACATCCTGTAAACGTTTGTCGGCAACTTCTGCATTGATTTCTTTAGGCGCTGCATATTCGAAAATAACCGCGTTGTCACCGTACACATCAACGGCAACATTGTATTCAGGAATATCTGCGTCATATAACCTGTAAGCCTGTACCGATTCTTTTTTAAGCCAATTTTTAAGGCCTTGTTTATTCTTCTTTAATCGATTTGCAAAAGCACGAGATTGCTCGTAGTGCAGTTCAGACGCTTGCTGATTTTGCGCAACTTGTTTCTCATTTAACTCATAAAGATACAACGTCACATCAATCGGGCCATTTTTAAACTTATATCGCTTTTTAGATGCAAGTTTGAGCAGCCTGAACAACTCATCGTCAGTCCCTAAAAGAGCGGCATTCCAATCTTGGAAGTATTTCTTAAAGCTCGCCCCCATATTACGGTATAAACTAATGAGTTCAGCCATAGATCCTAAACGCTCACCGTAAGGCAAGTTACTTAAAACAGTTCCAGGGCGCTTAGCGACGGATTGAAGTTTGCCTGCATCAGCAACGTTAAATTGAATTTGCTCGCCTAAACCAGCTCGATTAGCATTCGATTGTGCAGTTTCGATGACTTTCGCATCAATATCATGCCCAATTAACCACAGTTTAGAATCATTTTTTTCAGCTTTAAGTGTTTGTTGCAGCTCTTTAAATTTTGCTTCTCTAAAACTAGGAAGTCTTTTAAAAGCAAAGGCTTTATTTAGGTTAGTCGGCAATTTCAATGCCATACTCGCCGCTTCAATTAACAATGTACCTGAGCCACAGCAAGGATCAAAAAGTGGTTTAGAAGTGTCATTTAACCAACCACTACGAGTCACTAGTGCAGCCGCTAAATGCTCACGAATAGGTGCTTTACCTTGCTTAGTTCGATAACCACGGTCTGACAACCTTGGGCCTGAGTAATCGAGGTATAAAGCGAGCTTCTGTTTATTTAATTTTGCAATAATGCGAACGTTAGCATCTTGCTTATCAACAGAAGGACGTTGTTCATAAAGATCTTGGAAATAATCTACAACTGCATCTTTAATCACAAGTCCAGAAAACTGACTGTTTTTCAGCTCTTTGTTGGTACCATTAAACTCAACAGCAAATGTTTGTTTTGGACCAAACCATTCCTGCCAGCCCTGAAAACGCGCAAATTTATATAGGTCATCTTTATTTTTAATATCTTCGTGCTCATCAATCAGCAACATTACGCGTGTTGAATAGCGTGTCATCATACAGAATTTCTGTGCTGTTAAATTATCAGCATCAAAACGTACTGAACCAATACTTTGCTTAGTTACTTTAATTTCGAAAGATTGAAGCTCTTCAACTAATAAATTCTCGATACCAATCGACGTAAGTGCAATAAACTGCAATGTGATAACCCTATAATTTCAATTGACGCGAGTATAACACAGCTGTTTACAGACTGGGATTGGATTACGCTCTTCTGACGAGTTTATTACTGACTAATAGAGGGTGGATACGATTGTTAAGCACTTTAATTGCTTGAAATTGTTCGAGCACAATATTTTCATCGAGCTTGAAATTAGCAGTGAGATTAACACACAGACTGGCTTCGCTGTCGTGGTCTACGATTAAACACTCACCAGTCATTTCTTTCGACTCTAGTGAGATTACCGCATTACACAACACATCAGAACCTGTATAAGGACTGAAAAACCAGCTTTTGGCTTGCATGGGAAGTAAATGGAATTTTGTAGCGGTAGCATTCAGTGATATTTGACAGCACTGCGCTTCAGACCAAACACCATAAGTGCACAAGTAATCGAACACATTCTGGTAAAATTCGGCTTCTTCAACGCTAAAAGTTGGGCTGGATATAGAATCGGCTGTTAGTTGACGCAACCTAAAAGGGGTACACAACTGTAGCTCGTCTCCGAGGTCAACAAGCAACCGATTCTGTGTGTGACACTGTAACCAACGCCACTCTTTTGATGCTTGCAAAATCGCCTCCGAATTACTACTTCTCCAAACTAACAGTAACTCGTAGTATATCGCGATTTTTGCAAGTGTAAAAATATTTATAATAACTTTTTATTTAGGATCATTTCGTAATATGCCTGATCCTTATAAAGAATTTACGATCCTTTTGATCAATTGCGGGCCTTCGTATATAAATCCTGTATATACTTGAACTAAATCAGCACCTGCATTTAACTTTTCTTGCGCAGCTTCTGCGCTATCAATTCCACCCACTCCGATAATTGGCAATTTCCCGTCAGTTAAACGCTTTAATTCACTGACAACGTGAGTGGACTTTTCACGTACAGGTCTGCCTGAAAGGCCACCAGCTTCATTAGCGAACTCAAGCCCTTCAACAGCCTCTCTCGCGAGTGTTGTGTTCGTCGCAATGACCCCGTCAATGCGATTATTTACAAGAGATTCGGAGATTTGTGTTAATTGAACAGCATCTACATCTGGCGCAATTTTTACAAGCATTGGTACCGATTTATTGTGTTTCGCGATTAAATCTACTTGCTCGTTTTTAAGGCTTTGTAGTAAATCATCTAACGCTTCGCCATATTGTAAATCTCGAAGCCCTGGAGTATTCGGTGATGAAATATTTACAGTGATATACGAAGCATGTTCAAACACTTTACGCATACAATGAATGTAATCATCTTTACCCTGCTCATTCGGTGTGTCTTTATTTTTACCAATGTTGATCCCAAGGATCCCTGTATAATTCGACGCTTTTACATTTGCGACAAGATTATCCACACCCTTGTTATTAAAGCCCATTCTATTAATTACAGCATGCGCTTCTGGAAGACGAAATATACGTGGCTTGTCATTACCAACCTGCGGTCTTGGTGTAACGGTACCCACCTCAATAAACCCAAAACCCATTTGACCAAATGCATCAATACATTCTGCATTTTTGTCCAAACCAGCTGCTAAACCAACTGGGTTATCAAACTCTAGTCCTAAGAAATTAACTGGCTTCTTAGGGAGTGACTGTGACCATGCGAGACTTAACGGGGTATTTTTGAAGCGGCGTAGATTGCCTAATGCAAAGTCGTGCGCCCACTCCGCATCTTTATTAAACATATAACGACGTGCTAAATCGTAAAACATCGTGACTCCTTAAGTTCCTGGTAACAGTTTGAGGCAAAAAAATACCCCAGCAATTGCCGGGGTATTGTAACGCTTTAATTTTTATTTGGAAGTGTCACAGTTGTGACTCAGTAACATTAACTCCCTTAGTGCTACAGAGAACTTCGCAAAGTCGTGGTTCTGAGATGTTTTGAACTCAGCAAGCATCTGTTGCCAACGGTGAAGCAATGAAGCTTGGTTTTCCATCCACTGATCAATCAGTGTATCAACATCATCATCGTTACCTTCAAAGCTGTTTAATACCACTTCAGATAAAGCACGCTGCTGCCAATCAAGCTCTTCACGATAAGAAGCACGTGCTAGTGCTTGCCAATGGTTTGCTACTGGCTGCGCTGTGATCTGGTCTAGGAACCAGTGTAGTCCCATATTAGCGCCAAGCTTGAAGTAAGTGTTAGACACGACTGAGATATCACGTTTCGCGTTATTTGCAACTTCAGCTAGATCCATCACTGAGAACAAGCTAGACAAAGTAACAATACGATGTGCAAGTTCAGCAGGTACACCGTCTGAAGTTAACACTTCTGCTTTCTCAGCTAGACGTGCACTTTCATCTGCAACCATGTAGTTATCAAGGTTTGCACTTAAGTCAGCGAATGTCGGCGCAAAGAACTCTATCGTTTGCTCGATTGTCAGTGCTTTATTGCGGTGGCGCAAGAACCAACGTGTAGCACGGCGAACTGTGCGACGCAATTGATATAGCATCTCAGTTTGAACCGCAGCTGGGATCTTGTTATCAAGATCTGAAATCGCTGTCCAAGTCTCTGACATCTGGAACGTAGCGCTCGCAATTGAATAGCAAAGTGCTATCTCAGCTTCTGTCGCACCAGTCTCTTCATGCATACGAACCATGAAGTTAAGACCCATGTCATTGACAATGTTGTTAGCCAATTTAGTTGCAATAATTTCTTTGCGTAGTGGGTGCTCATCCATCGCAGCGTTAAAACGCTCGCGTAGAGGTACTGGGAAAGAATTTACAAGTAGCTGACGGTAATACGGGTTCTCAGTAATTTCGTCAACAACCAGTGTTTCTTTCAATACCATTTTAGAGTAAGAAACAAGCACTGAAAGCTCAGGACGAGTCAGATCAAGCCCAGCTGCTGCGCGCTCTGCTAGCTCTTCGTCACTTGGCAAGAACTCGATGCTTCTATCCAACTTGCCATCTTTTTCAAGGGCATGAATAAAGCGAATCTTCTCTTTTAGCGTCGCAGGACCTTTCGACTTCGTTACCGACAACGTATGAGTTTGACGATAACAGTCAGCTAATACTAACTCAGATACTTCGTCAGTCATCGCGTATAGCAACTCGTCACGTTGTTTCTTCGTTAAATCACCTTCTGCTACAAGGCCATTAAGTAGAATCTTGATGTTTACTTCGTTATCCGAACACGCAACACCACCTACGTTATCAATGAAGTCAGTGTTGATGCGGCCACCTTTCGCTGCAAACTCGATACGACCAAGTTGCGTTGCACCTAAGTTACCACCTTCACCAAAGATTTTAGCTCCTAGTTGCGAGCCGTTGATACGCAGTGCATCGTTTGCTCTATCACCTACATCTGCATCGCTTTCGCTAGCTGCTTTAATGTATGTGCCGATACCGCCGTTCCACAGTAGGTCAACAGGCATCATCAATAGAGCTTTGATAAGCTCAGTTGGCGTCATGCTGGCTTTCTTGGTACCAAGCATTTTCTTAATCTCAGGTGTTAAGCTAATTGACTTAGCTGCACGAGAGAAAATACCACCACCTTCTGAAATTAGATTTGCATCATAGTCTTCCCAAGAAGAACGCGGTAGCTCAAACATGCGCGCACGCTCTTTGTATGAGCTTGCTGCATCTGGGTTTGGATCGATAAAGATGTGCATGTGGTTAAATGCTGCAACCAAGCGAGTGTGCTCAGATAGCAACATACCATTACCAAATACATCCCCTGCCATGTCACCGATCGCAACAGCAGTGAAGTCGGTTGTTTGACAATCAATGTCCATTTCACGGAAGTGACGCTTAACTGACTCCCAAGCACCTTTAGCAGTAATACCCATTTTCTTGTGGTCGTAACCAATTGAACCACCAGAAGCAAACGCGTCGCCTAGCCAGAAGTTGTATTCATCAGCAATTCCATTGGCGATGTCTGAGAACGTTGCAGTACCTTTGTCTGCAGCAACAACTAGGTACGGGTCATCTTCATCATGACGCACTACGGCAACAGGAGGAACAATCTCACCATGGATGATGTTATCAGTGATATCTAGTAGACCACGGATAAAGATTTTGTAGCACTCTTGACCTTCGCGGAAGAAGCCTTCGCGATCATTTGGTAACTGTTTACATACAAAACCACCTTTAGAGCCAACGGGAACGATTACCGTATTCTTAACCTGCTGAGCTTTCACCAAGCCTAATACTTCTGTTCGGAAATCCTCTCGACGGTCTGACCAACGTAAACCACCACGTGCAACTTTACCACCACGTAAATGAACACCTTCAATGCGTGGAGAATAAACAAAGATCTCAAACGCAGGAAGTGGTAACGGCATTTCAGGGATTGCACTTGGCTGGATCTTGAATGACACGTAAGACTTGTTGGTACCATCCGCTTCTTTTTGATAGAAGTTAGTACGTAATGTCGCGTCAATCATGGCAACATATAAACGAATAATACGGTCGTCATCAAGGTTAGCAACGCTCTCTAGCTCGTGATAGATTTTCTCCACTAGCTTATCAAGCGATTTTTGTGCAACTTTCTTTTGCGGGCAGAACTTCTTCTCAAACAATTCAACCAATTGGTTAGCAATGTGAGGATAGTGTTCAAATGTGTTCTCAATATATGATTGTGAGAATGTCACACCAATTTGGCGCATATATTTAGCATATGCACGTAGGATTGACGCCTCACGACCCGTTGAGCCAGCTTTTAACACTAGACGGTTGAAACCATCATTTTCTAAGCGGTTGTTCCATACATTAATCAGTGCAGCACGGAAACGCGCCGACACTTTATCAAAGTCAGCCAGACCTTTGCTATCAAGAAGCATTGAGAAATCCATGATCCAGTTAACTTGGCCATCACTGGTTTTAACTGCATATGGTGTTTCACCAATAACTCTTAGGCCAAAGTTTTCTAGCATTGGCATGACATCTGATAAATGAATTGGCTCATCTTTATGGAATAAGCTCAGACGTACAATTTGCGAGTTAGCTTCTTCTTGCGGACGGTAGAACAACATTTCTAGTTTGTTCTCATCGCTCAGCTTTTCAAGTTTTTCGATGTCTACAACAGCAGCACTTGGTAATACTTCATCTTTATATGCACGTGGGAAAGCTGTTGCATATTTACGATTAAGATCGTTTCCGCGCGCTTCACCATCGCTAGCTAGTAAAGCAGTTTGTAGTTTGTCTTCCCATGTGCGGGCAGCTTCTACCAAGTTATTTTCGATTTCTTTCACGTTATACTTAATGTTGTTGTCAGCTACACGAACAATGTAATGCGTTCTTGCCAGTGTAGACTCTGAGAAAAATGTGGTGAACTCAACTTTTTCGTTAGAACCGAAAGCATTACCTAACAACTTTTGAGTTTCACGGCGAAGCGCTGTGTTATAGCGTTCACGCGGTACATAAACCATACATGAGAAGAATCTTCCGTATACATCTCTACGAATGAATAGGCGACACATGTCACGTTCTTGAGTTTGTAAAACTCCGGTGGCAACGTCTAACAACTCAGATTCACGAGCCTGCACTAGCTCGTCACGAGGGTATGTTTCTAAGATGTTGAGTACGGCTTTATATGCATGGGTGCCTTTTGCAAAATCACACTGCTCCATTATGCGAGCAATTTTGCTTTTTAGAACAGGAACGTCAGCTGCGCTGTTATTGTAAAAACTTGATGAGAACAAACCAATAAAGCGGTCTTCTCCGATTACATTGCCTTCTTTGTCAAAACGCTTAATGCCAACATAATCGATATGTGCTGGGCGATGTACTCGAGATTGAGAATTGGTCTTTGTTAAAATAAGCAAGTTTTTACTACGAGCTTCAAGACGCGCAACCTCAGGTAATTCTGATAGTAATCTACTGCTTTCAGTAGAGTTTTTCATTAAACCTAAACTTGAACCAGCCACTGGTTTCAACTCATAATCACCTTGCACTGGTACTAAATCGTATTGACGATAGCCCATGAACGTGAAGTTATCACGTGCTAGCCAATCTAAGAATTCAACGGCTTCGTTTAGTTCTTCTTTTGAAGCGTTATGCTTACGGCTAGGAATATCTTCGCCAACTGATACTAGTTTATCTCTAATTAGTAACCAGTCCTCAACCGCTACTGATACATCTTTTAACACTGACTCTAACTCTTGTTTAAAGTCAGCAATGACCGACTCGTCAGTCTGACGGTCAATCTCAATAAAGAAAACAGTTTTAGTAGATGAAGATTCTTGTTCGGTCTTCAAACCTGAAACGGCAGAAATTTTGTCTTGTTTGTCACGGTTGATTTTGAGAGGGCAGTGTAAAAGCAAATGCGATGCAATATTCTTACGGCTAAGTGCCATACGCACTGAATCAACCAAAAACGGCATATCATTTGAAATGATTTCAACAATCGTATGAGACGATTGCCAGCCATCTTTTGCAACTTCAGGGTTGAATACACGGATTACTGCATTGTCTGAGGTATTCTTTTCTAGAGAATTCCACAAACTTAAAGCAGCACCGTAGAGGTCACTGTCGTTACGATGTGCCAAGTCCTCTTTAGACATGTTGCTGTACAAGGCTTTGGCAAATGTTTCAACGAGCGACACGTTATCGGCATGAACTTTTTTATGGATCAACTTGCAAACGTTATCAAGGATAACCGATGCTGGACCTTCACTTTGTGTCATTATGTGTTCCTTAATCTATACCACCTTTGAACGGTAGATTATTTGTACAGCCAATTATTAGCGTGGAGTCCAGAGGATTTTAACCTTTCTGGCGCTAATAAAAAGCTTTTTTGACAAAAACATTTGAGGCTTTTCAGCCAGTTGGTCATATATTCACAAATTGTAGATATAAATGGCCAATTAAGGCCATTTAAGAGCACAATTATTCACACTTTTTTTTCTGGTCTGGCCAGATAAAAGTCCCTATAGCAGGTAATAGCAGGACTGCCCCCAACATATTCACTAGGAACATGAAGGTCAGTAATATCCCCATATCAACTTGGAACTTTAATGCAGAGAAAATCCAAGTACTAACGCCAATTGCCAATGTGATCCCAGTAAATAGAACCGCACTTCCGCGCTCAGCTAAAGCGTTGCGATACGCATGGCTTAACGGCACACCTTGCTTTAACTGATTCATCATCGAAGACAAGATATAAATACCATAATCCACACCAATACCCACACCTAATGCAATTACTGGCAGAGTAGATACTGTTAAGCCAATTTCTAATTTAACCATCAAAGCCTGAGCCAGCGTCGACACAATGTATAGTGGCAACACCACTGCGATTGTTGCACGGACGCTTCTAAAGCTTATTAAACATAAAATTATCACTGCACCATAAACATAGATCATCATTGGCAATTGTGCAGCAGCTACCGACTCATTCGTCGCAGCCATCACGCCAATTGGCCCTGAAGCAAGTTTGAAGCTAACACGATCAGTGCCCTCTTCTGTGGCAAAGAGCTTAATTTGTTCTACAACATGATCGATTGTTTCTGCTTTGTGGTCATCCATAAAGATAATAATAGGCATGACCGAGCAATCGCCATTTAACAGACCTGTACTTGTTTCTACTCGAGATGTGGCCTGGACCAATGACGCCCCATTTCGAGGTAAGGTCTGCCACTTTAAATTGCCTTCGTTGTACCCTGCGTTAACGGCTTGTGCTACAGAGCTCAACGACACTGCGGATTGCACACCAGTTAAGTTTTCAACTCGCCATTGAAAGCGGCTGATACGGTCCATTGTATCGTGTTCAGTACAAGCAGCCGGGTACGCTTCAACAAGTACTTTCAAAATATCGGACGAAATTTCGTACCGATCTGAAATCAGGAAAGTGTCTAAGTTATATCTTGCATCTTGATGAAGTGCTGGTGCACCTGCATGTAAGTCCCCTATTCGCATGTCCTTTGATTGCCAATAGCCAAAAGCAAACAATGCCGCAGAGGTCACCAAAATTAAAGCAGCATAGCGCTTGTCTGTCGCAAGGACCAAGCTCTCTCTGAGGTTTGTAAAAATGCTGTTTGCTGATGAGTCACCATCATCAACTCGACTCATTTTTGACGACTTATAGTAAGAGGCCAAAACCGGAAGCAAGATTAGGTTGGTGAAGATAATAACCGCCACACCCAAACTTGCTGTAATAGCAAGCTCTCGAATAATACCGATGTCTATAGCAAGTAACGTCATAAAACCAATGGTGTCAGAAAGCAACGCGATGCCACCTGGAATCAATAACGCCTTAAAGCTCGCTTCTGCCGCTACTTTACTGCTAACACCTTCAGAGACTTTCTTGCCTATGGCATTAATCATTTGCACACCATGGCTCACACCAATTGCAAATACTAAAAATGGTACCAAAATTGACATTGGGTCAAGGCCAAAGCCTAACACAGACAGTAAACCCAATTGCCAAACCACGGCGATTAATGAGCAAACGATAGGTAATAGCGTAAGCTTAAAACTCTTGCAAAATAGCCACACCATAATAAACGTAAATAAAATCGCGATTGCGAAAAACAACACGACATCTTTTGCACCATCAGCGATATCACCAGCCATTTTCGCAAAACCAATGATATGAATAGAAACTTTATCTGTGCTCAATGGATCACGTATCTCTGACTCGAGCTTTTTAGCAAATGCCAATGTATCGAGCTTTTCCTGAGTTTGAGGGTCTGTCTCCATCAATTGAGCTGATACCATCGCACACGAGTAGTCGCTTGCAATCATCCGCCCTACTACTTTAGCTTTCTCGATATTTTGCTTAACAACAGCAAGACCCGCTTCATCAGCGGTAAAGTTTGCTGGAATGATTGGGCCACCGGCAAAACCATCTTCCACAACTTCAACAAAACGTGCGCTTGGTGCGAAAATAGAGTTTACCAAGGGTCTGTTCACACCCGGAATAAAATATAGTTGGTCATGGACTGCTTTGAGTTGAGTAAAGAACTCCGGATTAAAAATATTTCCGTCAGCATCACACACCGAAATTAATATACTGTTTGCACCGCCAAACTGTTTCTCATGCTTCAAATAAACTTTCATATAGTCATGGTTTAGCGGGATATTTTTGTTAAATGACGCATCTAGCTGGATCTGGGTAGATTTAAACCCCAAAAATACAGTTGTCAACGCAAACAACGCGATCATCATAAAGCGATGGCGAAAAACAACGTAAACCAGTTGATTTAGTATTGACTGCATTAGCGCTCAACCTCAATTATTTGAATACCCTGCTCAGTTGCGAGCACTAATTTATTATCATGAATTGCGCCAGCCATGATGGATTTACCATTTTGTAACTGAGTTGTCGTCACCTTGTCATCTTCGACTGTGAACATAAAGCCACTGTTTGCTAGCATAATTTGTTTGTTTTTATATCGAACAATGCTGTTTATCGTTGCTGACTTATCCACTTTTAAAGGGAAAAAGTCGTTGTTTTTTGTGCTTTTTTGAAAGGTGTTCCCTCTTAGACCAGCTACTAAGAGTTGCTCTTTTTGCTTGCTTATTGCGAAAAATGAACCAGAGTAAAATTCGTCAAATCGTTGCCAAGTTGCACCGAGATCTTTACTCACCGCAAACAACCCCATCTCACCGGCTAGATAAATTGTGCGACCGTGTATCGCCATGCGATTAAAATGTGGCAAGATAAACTGTGTTTCTTCTTCGTAGGCTTGCGGGTCGTTCTGCTTTAATTCTTCAAGGTAATCGACATCGTCTGGGTGCACAAACTCATTTAAAAAGCGTTTATTCCACGTTGAACCACCGTCTGTGGTTTGGTACATCATGCCATACGCGCCAATCGCAAATCCGTTATTTTCGTCTATGAACTCAATATCTAGGCACGGCTTTTCAACATTTGGTAAATGTTGTTGAATTGACCACGATTTACCACCGTCAGTTGTATTTAATATTGATGCATCGTGCCCGCACGCCCACCCATGCTGTGGTGAAGTAAAATCTACAGCGGTTAAAAGAGACTGAATTGGCACCCTGGCTTGTTGCCAATGATTTCCATCCTTACTCAGTACAATTGTGCCATGCTTTCCGACAGCAACAAGGTTTTCGCCACTGTAGGTGATATCTGTAAGTAGAGTCGTTTCAGGGTGCGCCACCATAAGCGCAGCTGATTCGCCACTAACGGCTTCAGTTTGCATAACGAAAACTGCAAGGGAGGTTGCAATTAACTTCTTAATCATTATGAATTCTCAAATAAAAAAGTCGTGAATGACTTGGTGGGATAAGGCTGGGTACACATATACCCAGCCTTAGTGGTAATAATTTGATAGATCAAATTACTTGATCCTGAAAGACGTTGATTAACGTCTTCCCTCGCGGCGCAGTGCACTTTGAGTAAACTCATTGTCTTGGAATGACTGTGTGAAATCGTACATTTCTTCTTCGTTGTCTAATCCAATTGCTAAGTAACGACGAGAATTCAAGTCATGGTAAACATCAAGCGTACTCCAGTGTGTCGGTACGTCATAATAGTTAATACCATGTGCCATCGCTACGCGATACATTTGATCTCTGTTGTCATACAAGTCCGCAACATGAATTTGCCAGCTATCTTCGTCAATGAAGAAGACACGCTTTTTATAGATATGGCGTGTGCCCTCTTTCAAGTTCGCTTCAACAACCCAAACACGGTGTTTTTCGTAACGAACATGCTCCGGGTTTATATGACCGGCTTTCAAAATATCATCATATTTAAGCGAGTCACTGTGTAGCTTATAGCTGTTGTAAGGGATATACAGCTCTTTCTTGCCTTTTAACGTCCAGTTGTAACGGTTTGGTGAGCCGTTAAACATATCAAAGTCATCTGTCGTGCGTAGGCTATCAGACGCAGTTCCCGGTGCATCATATGCAACGTTAGGAGCACGGCGAACACGACGCTGGCCTGTGTTGTACGTCCAAGCCTGACGAGGCGTTAAGATCTGGTCCATTGTTTCGTGTACAAGCAATGCAGTACCTGCAAGACGAGCTGGCTCAGTCACCTTTTGCTTAAACTTGAAAAGTACGTTCGATTTTTGTAGCTCTTCAGGTGTCGCGTTTGGATCTGAGTATTTCACTAATAGCTTCTCGTCGAAACCAATAATGTTGTATGAACCAGAAGCTGTAGGCATGGCTTGACCACCATTACGCGCAATTGACAGGCCACGATACCTTAATAGATGGTTCCAGATAGCTTCAAGGCCATTCTTTGGAATCGGGAAAGGAATACCAATGGCTGTATTTTTAATCCCATTACCGCCTTCAATTAGCTCTGCTGTCGATGCATATTGCTTAGTCGCGTCATATACAAACTGTGGGTAAGCTGCACTTCGACGTGTTGGGTATACATTCATTTTAAACGTATCAGGATACGTTTCGAACAGCGCAATTTGTCCAGGACTTAATTGATCTTTGTACTTGTCTAAATTGCTTTTATCGATAGTAAAAAGAATCTTGTCGTCTGCAAATGGATCAGGGTGGTGCATGCCTGGCTTAAAGCCTGCTGGTGGCTTAGTGATCCCGCCAGTCCAAGCCGGAATAGAACCATCTGCGTTACCCGCAACCTCTGCGCCAATTGGAGACAAATCTTTGCCTAAACGCGCCACTTCTTCTGCTGTCATTTTTGCGACAGCAATTGGTGCAGCCATTATTGTCATTATTGAAGCTGCTAATATAGTAGGTTTTCTAAACATAACGAAAGCCCTTAAATTGAATACTTAATATTAAACGATACAAAATCACGATCAGAGAATGTGTTCGTCGCGCCGCCACCCCAGAAAGTGTTATAACCTAAGTCAAATGACCAAGCATTTTGATAACTGAAGTTAAGTGTTACACCCATTGATTTGCGATCTTCAACGAATAAATACATCGGATCAGGCGTTGTGCCGTTCACATCGTGAGAAAATACGATACGCGGTGAAAAGTTAACACCAGAGAATAAGTTGTTGTATTCCCCTTTTGCGATTAAACGATAACCCCAAGATGATGCCGTAGGAAAAGGATTAGTTTCTGGACCATTTGAAACTGCTTGATGGATAAGGTCGTAGTTACGGCCTTCGATCCCTTCAATGGTGCCGCTTCGTCCTGTACCAGCTACGTTTAAACGCAACTCGTCATAAGTTGGCATATCTTTGATTGTAACTGCGCCAACTTCACCCACTACAGCCCAGCTATCTGCACCCAAAGATGGGCCAAACAAATGTGTTGCCGTAAATTGAGCTTGTAATGTATCTTTTAAAACGAAACCTTGCGCTACTTGTCCTGGTTTAACAAAAGCAACGTCATTGCCCTGACTAAGTTGAGAGAATCCAGCAAAATCATCACGAATGCCAGCGGCAGCTAATTGCTCTACCATACCTGCATATAGCAACTCAACATCATCTATTTGTAACGGCTCGTCCTGACGGTATGCAAATTCACCGGAAAACGCGGTTTCACCAATCGCAGTATTAAAGCTTAAACCATATAGTTTGATATCTTCAGGATACACTAACACAGCTTGTGTAAAAGCATTCAAACTTGTGATGTTGTCTGCTGTGACCCCTTGCGTCGTAATCAACTGCAAATCTTCTTGGATGGCTTGTTGTGTAAAGTCTGACGCTTTACCAGAAATAAGCGGCCTACGGCTATGATAATTGATATGGTACAACGCAATTTCAGTGTCGTTTAGTTCTGGAACAAATACCCCAAGTCTAATACCAAACTGACCACCGTCATCTGCATCGGTTTTACCTGCATCGCCTTTACCCTTTAACGCGACTCTCGTAGGGTATGCCAAGTACATTGAAGAGAGCATTTGCCTTGCTTCAGCACTTTGTAGAACATTTTGATCCGTAACATCTAGCCCCTGAGCTGACAATGCGCCTAACCAATTAGCCTGCAAACCATTTAAAGCATCTGTTAAATGGTGCAAATCAATATCTGGGTTAGACGTGAATCCTAACTGTACATTTTGCCCATAACCATTTGAAGAGGCGAAATCATTCGTTGAGAAATAACTGCCTGCTGGAGGTAAGCGAGTTTCCTGCCATTCATATTGATAAAATGCTTCTAGCGTAATGTTCTCAGTAATACCCAATGATGCCCAAAGCATGCCTACAGGAATGAACGCTTCTTTCAGTTCTGAGCCGGGCGCTCTAAGTCTGTCGATATCAACAGGGTTCACGTTGATACCGTGTGAAATTAACGTACTTTCACCCCAGTTAATAACTTGTTGGCCTAAACGAATTGAAAGTGGGTTGTTACCGCCGTTTAGATCAAAATCCGCCCACACAAATGCGTCAAGTAGGCGCAAATCTGAACACACCTGCTCTTTAGTTTCATCATCGTCACATGGATCTACAGACTGACCAGAAACCGGATTACGATATGCGAAATCACCGTCTTCCATGGCAAAGTCATAGAAATACATGAAGCGCGAGAAGAAGCCGTAGTTATCTTTTGTGATTGCAAATTCATGCGTACCTTTTAGCAATTGTGAAAAGGTGTCGCCAGAATCAAAGTTTAGGTTACCAGCATCGCCGTTGTTTGAATACGCGCCTGGCTGACTCCAAACTTGAGAAGAAGAGTACAGTGTATTGCCGGTCGAAGCGTTATAGCCAGTCCAATCAAATCTAGGATGGTTACTTTTACCAATAATGCCAAAGTCTCTATCTTCTACACGAATGCTTTGACCATATGAAAACGTTGAGTCGAATGTTATTTCAAAATCACCGACCTGAAAGTTGGCAGCGTGCACTGGCAAACCAACAGTTCCAAAAATGGCTGCTCCAAGCCCAAGCATAATCTTGTTCTTTGTAAAGCGCGCTTTTTTTATCATTATTTCTCCCCCTTGTGGCGGGTAAATCTAATCAAGTTATTGTTTTTTGTTGTCGTAACGATAGAAGCGAAAATTGAAAATTACAAATTTTACGCGTTCGTTCGGTGCATTTTTAACTTTTTAGGCCGTCTTTTAACCTTGGTAAGACGTCTTACCAGAATAGTTATAACACGTAATTTAAGTTTAAAACAAACCGAATTAACAAAAATAGTTTATCTCGTTATGACAATATGTATGCTAATTGACCTTTTCTAACGCAATGAAACGGTTATTATCGTCCAATTGCAGTCTAAAACGGCCACTTACTCCGATAGTTGATACAAACCTACGAATATGCTGAGCAGGAAAGCGAATGCGCTTTCCACCGTCTTCAATGACTTGTATGTGCTCTACTTCACCTTCGTAGTAAGCTAAACACTGTTCATGTGTTAGCTTTAAATAAAAGTAATACTCTTGCATTTATCAATTCAGTGCTTTGTCTATCTTCTCAAACAGATCGTCGCTCAAATTATCAATGCTTGAAAGCCGCTCTAACTGCGCTTTCATGAGGCCTTGACGCTTTTCATCGAATCGCTTAAACGACAATAGTGGCGTGATGATTCGTGAAGCGTTTTGAGGGTTGAGCTGATTAAGTTCACAGATAAGATCTGCCAAGAGTTTATAGCCGGCACCGTCCTCTCTGTGGAACTGTTTTGGGTTAGTCCTAGCAAACGTACCAACAAGTGCTCGTACGCGATTCGGATTGGATTTATCAAAACAAGGGTGCTCGTATAAAGACAAAATATTGTCAATACACGCATCAGCTTTGTTTGCAGCTTGTAATGCAAACCATTTGTCCATGACCAACAGGTCATGGTTCCATTGTTTATCAAAATGCGCCATCAACTCATTTTGCAGGTTATGATTGGCGTTAACAGCGCTGCGCAGTGCACCGAGTTTATTGGTCATGTTTGTAGATGAAGCTTGTGAGCTCAGAGATGTTGAAACGTCCACATCTGTTAGTGCCAGATAGTACAAGCTTCTATTTTTAAGTGCTCTAATAGCAACATCCTCAGCACTCAAGCTGCCGCTCTCTTGGGTACCAATATAAAACTGCGTAAGTACATCTTTTAATAAATGTGCTATCTGACTTTCTAGCTCATCAATAGCGTTACACAGCGCTTCTACTGGCACCTGTTCATAACCAGCTGACAAAGTATCGAAATTAGGGATCGTGATATATTCTGCAAGGATAGCGAGGTCTCTTGGTTTATTGTCAAATAAGCTCAAGAGGACCGCAGATAGCGCTTTAGACAGCATAAAGTCCACTGTATGCCCATCAACATACTCTCTTATTTGCTGAGTATACAACTGTTGTAGAGCTTCCCATCGTGCATAATCACTCGATGCAAACTTCGCTATATGGCAAAGTTGATCAACTGTGTAGTCGTACTCCAATAAGCACGGCGCTGAAAAATCTTCGAGTAAGACCAATGTAGGTTCTTCAGATATACCTTCAAATGTGAAGGTCTGTTTTGCAGCTTTTAGCTCAATAACTCGACCTTGGCGCACTTCTGGATGCTCTAAAATTATTCTAGCCCCCTGATTGTCTAACAATTCGATTGCTACAGGGATATGCAGTGGTTCTTGAACCGGATCTTGTGCAGCATGAACCTGCTCAATGTCGATTTGATACTCTCCGTGTGTTTTGTTGTACTGAGTACGTACCTTTAACTTTGGTGTGCCAAACTGGCTGTACCATAATTTGAACTGGGTTAAATCTGTTCCTGTTGCATCGGCCATTGAGTTGACAAAATCATCACACGTAACAGCCTGTCCATCATGGCGTTCAAAGTACAGTTTCATGCCCTTTTGGAAGCCTAGTTCGCCCAATAAAGTATGCATCATACGAATGACTTCTGCGCCCTTGTTATACACAGTGACAGTATAGAAATTATTCATTTCAATGACTTTTTCAGGACGAATCGGGTGTGCCATAGGCCCTGCATCTTCCGCAAATTGATGCGTTCGCATCGCGTTTACTGCGTCAATACGGTTAAGCGCTCTTGACCCCAAGTCACTGCTAAACTCCTGATCTCGAAATACTGTTAGACCTTCTTTTAAACTTAGCTGAAACCAATCTCGGCAAGTGACTCGGTTACCCGTCCAGTTGTGGAAATACTCATGGCCAACGATGGACTCGATAACATGGTAATCTCTATCAGTCGCAGTTTCTTGATTTGCCAATACGCATGCGCTGTTAAACACATTCAGACCTTTATTTTCCATTGCGCCCATATTAAAGAAATCGACAGCAACAATCATATAGATATCAAGGTCATACTCTAAATTAAAGCGCTCTTCATCCCACTTCATGGATTTTTTTAGCGACTCCATGGCATGCGGTGCTTTGGATAAATTACCTTTATCGACAAATATTTGCAGTTTTACATCTCTTCCACTTTTAGTTTTAAAAGTGTCTTCCAGTAAGTCAAACTCTCCCGCAACCAACGCAAATAAATAGGAAGGTTTTTTAAAAGGATCTTCCCATTTTACGTAGTGCTTTCCATTTTCAAGGCTACCTTCTTCGACTTTATTACCATTGGACAGTAAATATGGAAACCCGCTGTCACCGATCACAGTGACAGTATAGGTTGCTAGCACATCAGGTCGATCAAAGAAATACGTAATTTTCCTAAAGCCTTCAGCTTCACATTGCGTACAGTATGCTCCGTCAGATAAATACAACCCTTCCAGTGATGTATTTAATTCTGGCGCAATGACAGTCTCAATTTCTAAGTCAAATGCACTTGGTACGCCATCAATTATTAGCTTTGAATCAGTTAACTCGTATTTTTCATGTGGTAACCCGTTCACCTTTAAAGAAGTAAGCTTAAGGTCCACACCATCTAGTTCAACTGAACTCGACTGCTTGTTTGCTTCTAAATGATACTTTGCCGTCACGACCGTTTTTTTAGGTGACAGATCAAAAGTTAAATCAATATGTTCAACTAGATGACTAGGCGGTTGGTAGTCTTTTAAATATTTTGCTTGTGGTTTATGCGTCATTTAAATTCCTTCATAACATAAGCATACTCAAACGCGATTTATTGATTCGGCTTTTCGCGTGAGTAATGTAAACCCTGAAACCAGATTTCTCGACTCAGTTATATTATTGGACAAGATTTAATAATTTTAAATTAGGCTCGAGTAGCATGTAAACAAGTTTAGACCAGTTAAGTCTCGGTTTAAACTATAAAAATGCCCCAACTCAGTGGGGCTTTTTGCTTTATTCTTGCGCTCTTGGTTTTAGCCTTAGAACTTTGACGCCAAGGTAACCATAAACTATTGCTAGAAGTGGGTTTATTAAATTGAAAAATGCGTAAACAGCATAATCTAGAGGGTTAATTAACAGGACACTTTGCATGTAGGCACCGCACGTGTTCCAAGGAATAAGTGGGCTCGTAATCGTTCCTCCATCTTCAAGTGTGCGAGATAGGTTTACGCTTTGAAGGCCTCGCTTTTTGTACTCCTCTTTAAACATTCTACCTGGCACCACGATAGCGATATACTGGTCTGCCGCTACCAAATTAGTACCAAAACAAGTCGCAATTGTGGAAGCAATTAGCGAACCTGTACTCTTTGCAATTTTTAAAATGCTACGGACGAAGACTTCTAATAAGCCTGTCTTCTCCATAATTGCACCAAACATCAACGCCGTCATAATCAGCCAGGTTGTAGTCAACATGCTGGACATTCCGCCACCACTAAGCAGATCATCCATTTTTGCATCACCAGTTTGCACACTGAAACCGTCAAAAAATGTTGCCCATATGAGCTTAAATTGTCCGACAAGCGGCCCTTGACTGGCATCCAATTGACTTGCTATCAAATCACCTTGGAACAACAGCGCCCAAACAGCGCCAACAACCGCACCTATTGAGATAGCCGGGAAAGCTGGCATTTTCTTGATAGCTAACCCTAACAAAATTACTAGCGGAACTAACATCAGGATATTGATATTAAAGTTTTCTTGTAAAATGGAACTTATCGCATCAATCTTGCCAGCATCACTTGCAACATCTGCGTTAAAACCCATCACTATAAAAATGATTAAAGCAATCACAAAGCTGGGGACCGTTGTCCAAAGCATATGCTGTATGTGGTCAAATAAGTCACTGCCCGCAACAGCTGGAGCTAAGTTGGTTGTTTCTGACAATGGACTCAACTTATCACCAAAATAAGCGCCTGAAATCACAGCGCCTGCCGTAACTACTGGATCTAGACCTAATCCATTGGCAACCCCGAGTAAAGCAACACCAATGGTTGCCGCTGTTGTCCAAGAGCTACCGATACTCATCGCAACTATGCCACATATCAAACAGCTTGCGGCATAAAACCAAGCTGGATTGATAATTTGTAGTCCATAATAAATCAGCGTTGGTACCGTGCCCGATAGCAACCAAGTGCCTATAAGTGCTCCAACCATGAGTAAGATCAAGATTGCACCTAAAGAAATTGTGATACCTTTAATCATCGCCTCTTCAAGCGTTTTCCATGTAAAACCGTTTTTGAGACCGATGAGCGCGGCGGTAAATGTGGCAAATAATAGCGCTATCTGGTTTGGACCCGAAGACGAGTTATCGCCATATAGATACACTGCTGCGCCAAGTAAACTTACTAATACTATTATTGGTATGAAAGCATCCCAAGAGGATGCGGCTTTAGGTTGTTTCAAATTACTGTACCCCTCGCACTCGTCATGGTGCGTATTATTATTCAGCTAGGTGCAGAACACGCTTCCTATACCAATCCGGTTTAACAATACTTGATTGCCTTTAACCTCTATTCGAACACGAAAACCCGAGTGGTTTACTTACAGGCTCTAAATTTTGGCTTTAATTATTAATACGGATTGGTAAAACTAGCCAATGTTGTCTTGTTGCGACTGGCGATGATAACAAATTTGACAAGACTAGTAACGAAAAAAGGCGCTTAAGCGCCCTTTTTCATATCACAAAAAACGTCTTTATTACTTGATATTATTTTTGACCAATCTACCGTAGTTAATAACATCTTGTGTGATTAGAGCTGCTTCTTCTAAATATGGGTCCAAATCTGAAATCACATCTGGAATATCATCTAGTGATTCTACTTTTTCTAGTCCTAAGCGTGTTAGGCGCTCATTAGTTCTGGCTAGCGCACGCGCATCCCTCTCTTCACGATCTTTTTTACGCTCAGCTTCTACGAGTGAGATAGACTCTTCATTCTCTTGCTCTTTGTAACGCGCAATATCGCTGATGACGTAAGAGAATTCAGGTTCTGATTTTATACGCTTCTGGTGCATGTCATTTAAGTAATTAATCTTTGGCGCTAAGTCTTCTAAGGTACGGTACTTAGCCTTTACAATACTATCCCAAGGTAAGGCGTTATCTTCCTGACTTTCACCCCACTCTTCTGGATCAATATATGACGGGAGCAAAATATCTGGTATCACACCTTTATTTTGTGTACTGCCCCCATCGATACGATAAAACTTGGCAATGGTATAAGTAATGCTACCTAATGGATTCTCAAAAAGGTCATATGTTTTACGCAAGCCCCTATGTTGCTGCACTGTACCTTTGCCGAAGGTTTGCTCACCAATAACTACACCACGCCCATAGTCTTGCATTGCTGCGGCGAATATTTCGGATGCGGAGGCACTGTAACGGTCAACCAAAATAGTGAGCGGCCCGTCATAGTGTGTAACGCCATCCAAATCTTTAAGAATATCAACGCGATTATTTGCGGTGTGGATCTGAACTACCGGCCCTTTATCAATAAATAAACCTGTCAGGTTTCTTGCTTCATTTAATGAACCACCGCCATTTTGGCGAAGGTCAACAATAATGCCATCAACTTTTTCAGCCTTTAACTTCGTCAGCTCCTTAAGTACATCCTTTGACAAATTATTGTAAAAACTTGGGATTTCAATCACACCAATTTTACTTGTTAAAGTCGAGTAGCTTGCCTCAAATACCGAAGATTTTGCGGCTCTGTCTTCAAGTCTAATTTTATCACGTGTAATTTCGACGACTTTTGGCGTGCCGTGTGAATCGCTGCCTTTAAGGTATTGCAGGCGCACTTTCGTGCCTTTTGGACCTTTAATTAGATCGACTACATCGTCTAATCGCCAGCCAATAACGTCAACAAAATCTTCGCCATCTTGTGCAACACCAATAATTTTGTCATCAGCTTTAATCTTTTCTGACTTATCAGCTGGGCCACCCGGAACTAGACTACGAATAACAGTGTAATCTTCTTCATAGCCAAGCACTGCACCGATGCCTTCTAGTTCAAGTTCCATATCCATCTTAAATTGTTCAGCTCTGCGAGGTGACAAATACGATGTATGGGCTTCGATGCTACGTGCAAACGCATTCATGACGATTTGAAACGCATCTTCGTTATTTGTTTGGACCAATCTTTTCTGCGCGTTTTTATAGCGCTTGGTCAAAACTTCCTTGATTCCTTCCCAATCTTTGCCAGTCAATTTCAATCTGAGCGCGTCAGACTTAACTCGTTGACGCCAAAACTCGTCTAATTCAGCTTGATTCTTAGCAAAATTGGCTTCTTCACGATCAAAATAAAATTCGTCCGGTTTGTCGAACTTCATCTCTGTTTCTAATAATGAAATCGCATACTCAAAACGTTCAAAGCGACGTTTCATGCTTTCATTAAACATTTCAAAAGCAAAGTTCAATTTGCCACTTACCAGTGCTTCATCAAACTTTGCTTTATGTTGCGCAAATGCATCAATTTCGGACTGTAAGAATAGCGACTTGTTATAGTCAATATTCTCAACAAAGCGATCAAAGATCTGCTCAGATAGTGCCTCATTGAGTTTAAAGCGCTTGTAGTGTTCACGAGTAAATTTACTGGTCACTCTTTTCGTAGCGGTCGCGTGCTGTAATTCAGGTTTAAGCACTGGTATATCTTTTTCTGTTACGGCTCCATTTGATGCCAAACAAGCGCTGGAAACAAACAGTGCAACTGCCCCTATGAGTGGTAAATTTTTACTCATACACTACTCCTTATAAAATAAACAGGCTCTCGGCCTTTGTCTTAACCTGCATACCAGTAACAAGCTCAACGTGTACTTCGTCTTTATTTACTTCAGTAATCGTTGCATTTACTAGCGCTTGGCCAAGCTTAACTTTAACTTTGTTATTTACCTTGACCTCATTTGCTGGAAGAGGTTCAACTTTTCCTGAACTTCTTCTTTGTTGCTGAGGCGCAGGTTTCTTATTATTAACTTTAGCCTTTTTATTTGCGTGACGAGGGTGACCTTGGCCTTTTGATTTGTAAGATTTTGTGTCACCGTCATTGCGTGGTCTCTGCGGCTTCTTACGCTTAGCCATTTTTGCACGACTTTCTTCAAGAGCTTTTTGAGCATGCTCAACGTGTTCTTGTTCTACTTTCTCAGCTTGAGCACCTTCTAAATCCACGCGGAATTCATTTTTAGTTACAGCTTCTAAGTAACGCCAGCTTGAAGTGTATTTTCTTAACGCTTGCCTTACTTGTGTCTTACTTACCTTCTCTGAGCCTTCGATCTTTTCAGCAATATCTTTAAAGATCCCGACTTTAAGAGGCTTTATACCGTCCTTTTGTTTAAAACACTGAGGAAACTCAGAGTATAAAAACTCTAGAACCTCATTAATATCTTTTAGCTTGTTTGTGGTTTCCATGTCTAAACCTATTTAAATACTCTCATCTAACGATGAATTAATGTAGTGTGTAACCCAGTCTAAGAGCTCATCTAACTCGGTATCTATGAGTGCCATATCACCGCGTAAATGTTCCCAAATACCATTTATAATGTGGTCGATTTGCTCAGTTCCAAGATCATCCGGCAATTTTTCCCACGCAAAATGGATTAACTCATTAAGCGTTTCAGCAACTTGCTCTTCATCACCTTCCCAGTCTCCCACATCAAAAGTTGAGAACAGGTAATCTTGTACATTAAGCATATCTTTCATTTAAAGTGTTTCCTCGAAGCTTTTTACAATGGCTTCCAGCCCCAGTTTATCTTGTTCATCAAACCTTGCCAAACTTGGGCTATCAATATCCAGAACAGCAAATATTTTACCTTGTCGATAAACGGGAATTACGATCTCTGAATTTGATGCTGCATCACAAGCAATATGCCCTTCGAAAGCATGAACGTCTTTGATAAGTTGCGTTTTTAATTCAGAAACAGCTGTACCGCAAACGCCTTTTCCAACAGGGATACGTATACAAGCAGGATTGCCTTGGAATGGACCTAACACCAGCTCTTGCTCTGAGTCCATCAGATAAAAGCCAGCCCAATTGATGTCTTCCATGTTTGTGAATAAAAGTGCGCTTAGATTTGCCATATTAGCGATAAAGTTATTTTCGCCACCAATCAACCCTTGAGCTTGTTGGTTTAACAGATCATAAAATTTTTGCTTTTGCATTTTCAATACTGAACATTCTTACATATAAGGAGTAAAGGTACTCTTTCGCGCTAACAAATGAAACCTTTTACTAAGAAAAAGTAAGAAATTGCGATCAATCTCTAACTATCTGTTCAATTAACGCTCAGCAAGCTACGTTACGCCTTCTTAAACTGTACAAAAACAATGCCGCAGCGAGACTGCACATAACTGAATTTGCGATAAGAATAGGCCCTCCATCAACAGAAAACACGTAGGTTAATGCCGCCCCTCCCAGCATGGCAGCAGTCATCACTGCCGAGTAACTAACCTTGTCGCGCTTGTAAAGGAGGTGATATGTAGGCAATACACAAACTGCCATTGAAATACCAACTATGTGTGCATTTGCGATGGCCGTTGTAAATAACTGCCAAAACAACTCGACTTCTCCATAACCAATGAAAAAGTAGGTCCCTAACATTGTTCCTATTATTACCGGAGAAAGGAATGATACAGCAATTGCTGTCGCCACATTTTTCATTTCAAATACCTTACAAAATTAAGTCTCGATTTAGTTTTTGAGTAAAGTACGTTTGGGTCAATGCGACTTTAGTCTCGCGCTAGTTACAATTAAAGTAGCTCACTTTTGGTCTGTCATTACTTTTACATATTTTCGAAGGGGTTTATAGCTCATTGGCTTGGTAGGTAAAACACGTAAAAAAGCCCAAGCTAGAAACTAACTTGGGCCTTAATATGGCGGAGAGATAGGGATTTGAACCCTAGATACGCTATTAACGTATGCCGGTTTTCAAGACCGGTGCTTTCAACCACTCAGCCATCTCTCC
>NZ_AUXV01000044.1 GCF_001625575.1 Pseudoalteromonas luteoviolacea S2607 | reverse complement strand
CCCAACTGAGCTAACAACCCATATCTAATTTGCTAACAACACAATGTGTATAACGCTGCGTCGTTGTGGGGCGCTATTATAGGTGTAACAACAAAGGAGTCAATAGTTAGAATGAAAATTTCGTTCAGTTGCTTTAATTATAATCAAAACAATTGAAATTCAATAACCCTTCATTATAAAGGAACTTAAAACAGAGGAAGTGATTAGAGTTACAGGTACTCACTCTACGATAGTGTGGGGGAAGGGATGCTGGCTTAGCTGTTGTTTATTTTGAAAGAATGAGGTCGTGCTCCCTGCGTTTTTTTGGGTGCCAATATATTATTAATGAGTAAAGGGTAAATTTCGCCAGCGAGATGGTTGAAAATCGAACTAAAACAAGTGCTTTGATTGAAGTTTTAAGTCGGTTTGTATATATTGTGTCCTCTTGGGCGTTTTTTAAAGCAGTTAGAAAAAACTTCACTAAAAATTGTTGACTTTATTTTCCTGCCTGCATAGAATGCGCCCCGCACTCAGCGATGCACGTCTTAAATGACATTGGCAGTTTGGGGCTATAGCTCAGCTGGGAGAGCGCCTCGCTGGCAGCGAGGAGGTCGACGGTTCGATCCCGTCTAGCTCCACCAAATTTCGTTGAAAAAGTCCTAGTGACATTGTCTGGTTTTAGATTTCGAATATTTAAAATCATACTTGTGTCCCCTTCGTC
>NZ_AUXV01000043.1 GCF_001625575.1 Pseudoalteromonas luteoviolacea S2607 | reverse complement strand
AAGTCCAGTACAACCCACCACATATCTAAATTCTATATTGGGTTGTTAGCTCAGTTGGGAGAGCATCGCCCTTACAAGGCGAGGGTCACTGGTTCAAGTCCAGTACAACCCACCAATATAGAAAATGTAATTTGGGTGATTAGCTCAGTTGGGAGAGCATCGCCCTTACAAGGCGAGGGTCACTGGTTCAAGTCCAGTATCACCCACCAAATTACACAATCCCGGGTTGTTAGCTCAGTTGGG
>NZ_AUXV01000042.1 GCF_001625575.1 Pseudoalteromonas luteoviolacea S2607 | reverse complement strand
GGCGATACCTTGTATTCAAACACGGAAAAAGGCGCAGCGTCTTTTTCCTTTAGTAGCGCAGAAGTGGGGGCAACCTACAGCTATACCATTTCGAGCAGCAATGGTGGGACCAGTGTTACGGGCAACGGTACAGTCACGTCTGCTGGCCAGCAGCTGGCTAATTTAGATCTCAGTGCCCTGAATGATGGCACCTTGACGCTATCAGCCATTTTAACGGATACCGCAGGCAATGTGGCGACACCAGTGACTTCTACAAGTGAATTAGACACAACAAGTCCAACAATAAATACACTTTCTGCTACTGATACTAATCTCAAAACCGGTGAAACAGCGACGATTAACATTGTGCTCAGTGAAGCGAGTAATGATTTTACGGTTGATGACATTAGCGTGACAGGAGGTAGTCTAAGTAATTTTTCCGCAACTTCAAATACGCAATATACCGCACTGTTTACGCCTACTGAAAACGTTGAGTCCGCAGCAACACTTGATATAAATGCAGCGAAATTTACGGATAGTGCGGGTAACCCGAATACTGCGGCAAATCAATTAACGTTGAGTGTGGATACAAAGGCCCCGAGTGGGCAAGCGGTGAGCATAGATCAAGCCCTTATAAACCGAGACAATGAATCAGCACTTAGCTTCTCTTTAACCGGTTTGGAGGGCTCAGGGTCGTTCGAGTACAGCATTACAGATGCAAATAACCAGTCGGTGATTGGTAATGGTAATATTTCAGCCGTTTCAACCCAGGTAACGGGCATCAATGTCAGTAATCTGGCTGAAGGGACACTGACACTTTCTGTAACCATTGTGGATACTGCGGGAAATCGCAGTGATGCGATTGCGGATACAGTGACTAAAAAATATAATGTTGCCCCAGCTCTCAGTGGGCAGCCGGCTACGAGTGTTGCCCAAGATCAAACATATAATTTTACACCCACCTTGGTTGATCCCGATGATCAAGATACACACACCTATAGCATAACGAATCAGCCAAGCTGGGCTGCGTTCAATCAGAGCTCGGGATTACTGTCAGGTGCGCCAACAGATGCAGATGTCGGTAACTATAATGGCATTCAAATATCAGTCAGCGATGGGACCGATTCGGCTTCATTAGAAAGCTTCAATATAGAAGTAACCAATGTCAATGATGCGCCTAGCGGCACTGCATTTACCTTCACGACAGCTGAAGCTGGTTTGCTCGTTGTCAATGCAGCGGCGGGATTGTTAAGTACAGCAACCGATCCAGATTCTGACAAGGGGGATAGCTTAACGGTGGAACAAGTTTCGGCCCCCACTTATGGGCAGCTAACCTTGAATCAAGATGGCAGTTTCTCTTATCAACATGATGGTAGCGAAAACCACACCGATCAATTTACCTATCGAGTCAAAGATGCTTCAAATGCAGCATCAGCGACGTATACAGCCACACTGACCATCACCGCAGTCGCAGACGCACCGACCGCCAACAATGATATTTTGACCGTTACAGAAGACACAGCCGGCACCATAAACCTATTAGCAAATGATAGTGACCCTGAACAAGATATGGTCGCATCTTCGGCTGTCATTATTGGTCAACCAACTAAAGGCAGCGTGACCATTCTTAATGGTGTTGCGACGTATACGCCCAACGATAATGCGGTGGGTGCAGATAGCTTCAGCTATAACGTCAAGGATGCACAACAAAACACATCAAACACCGCCACTGTGTCAGTGACTATCACTGCTGAAAATGATTTACCTGTAGCCAAAGAGTTGATGATCAACACGTCCGAAGATACGGACTCCGCAGCGTTACAAGTGCGTGCTCAAACAACCGATGTTGAAGATGGTATTCCTACCGGAGATTTAGCGTTGGCGACTCAGCCCTCAAAAGGTGTAGTTGAAATAAACCAGCAGCTTGGCACATTTGTTTATAAGCCGGCAGCTAATCAGAGCGGCACAGATAGCTTCACATATACCATCAAAGACAGCGCAGGTGATGTTTCTGCACCCATGACAGTATCAGTAAACATCGGTGCGGTGAATGACAAACCCATTGCGACTAATGACGCGGTAACCACAAATGAAGATGAGGGTGTACTGGTCGCGATTTTGGCAAACGACAGTGATGTTGAAGATCAAGGCTTTAACGGGGCGAACATCACGCTAGAGGATCAAGGAAATGGTACTGGCAATTATGCGAAAGCTAGGGTGACAATCGGCGCTGATGGACAACTCAGTATTGTGCCCGAAGCAAATCAAAATGGAGTCTTTACTTTTAATTATACAATAACGGACAGTGAAGGGCTTGTCTCTGACCCTGCGACAGTGACCGTTACTTTAACGCCTGTCAATGACGCGCCAATTGCCAATGACAATACTGCGAGCTTGCAAGAAGAGGGATCCTTTGAAGTTAATGTACTCGGCAACGATACAGATGTTGATGACAATGATAGCTTTAATCTAGCGAGTGTTACGGTGGTTGATCAGCCGCAATTTGGTCAGGCGGTTGTGAATGCCCAAGGGGCCATTGTTTATACGCCAAATACACATTACTTTGGTGATGATATTTTTACCTACACAGTGCAAGATTCCGCAGGCGCAACCTCCAATAAAGCGACAGTCACTATGACGGTTACTCCGGTAAATGACGCGCCGGTTGCGCAAAATCAAGCATTGGATCTGAATGAGGATAGTAGTTTACTGGTTACGCTATCAGCAACAGATCAAGAATCAGATGTATTGAGTTACCGTATTGTCTCTACGGTTTCAAATGGTACGCTTGTCGCTCAGTCTGACACCAGTTGGCTATATACACCTGCTGAGCACTTTAATGGCAGTGATACATTTACTTTTGTGGCCAGTGATGGTGCACTGGACTCGCAATTTGGTACTGTCAATTTGACCGTTGTTGCCGTTAACGATCAACCAACCGTGTCTGGGCAGTCTGTCAATGTAGATGAAGAAGCCTCTTTGACTATTACGTTATCAGGAGCAGATTTAGATAACGATAGCTTAACTTACTCGATAGTGAATGCGCCAAGTAATGGCACTTACACCCAAAATGGTAATAGTGTCGTTTATACTTCTCATGTCGACTTTTTCGGTTCAGATAGCTTTACCTTTAAAGTGAATGATGGGCTGGTTGATTCAGATACTGAAACTGTGAATATCGCAGTCGCTAATGTAAATGATGCACCTACGGTTTCTGGCGTACCCAGTGCTCAAGTGAATGAAGACAGCAGCTATACATTTGTGCCTACATTTGAAGATAGAGACGGTGATACGCTCACTTTGAGCATAGCAAACAAACCGAGTTGGACGACATTCAACATGCACTCTGGAGAGCTCACCGGTGTGCCGAAAAACGCCGATGTAGGGCAATTTGAGAACATTGTAATCAGCGTATCTGATGGTACATTATCGGCCTCATTGGCGGCTTTCTCCATCACCGTTTCTAACACAAATGATGTACCAGTTATTTCAGGTACACCGCCCTCTTCTATCGATGAAGATAGCCTATATTCCTTCATGCCTGTAGCATCAGATATAGATGGTGACGAGCTAACCTTTAGCATTGTCAATATGCCTGCCTGGGCCCAATTTGATAGTGCAACAGGTAAATTATTTGGTACTCCAGATAACACCCATGTTGGATCATATAATAATATTGAGATTACGGTATCTGATGGCCAGCAGAGTGCGTCACTCAGTGCTTTCAGTATTACGGTTAACAACGTCAACGATGTTCCAACAATAGGTGGTACACCAGCCTCAAGCGTGGACGAAGACAGCAGTTATAGCTTTGTACCTTCATCGACCGATATAGACGGTGATGCCTTGACGTTTAGTATACAAAACCAGCCAGCTTGGGCTCTTTTTAATGCTTCTACAGGGGCGCTGACAGGTACACCTGATGACAGCCATGTAGGGACATACGCCGATATCGTCATTTCTGCGTCTGACGGGCAGTTTTCAGTTCAGCTCGACACCTTTAATATCGAAGTGGTTAATACCAATGATGCTCCCGTGGGTAGCAATCGCGGCTTTGAGATAAGCGAAGGAGGCAACCTAACTCAAGACGCGTCCGCTGGACTACTAAACCCCAATTTCGTATCCGACGATGACTTAGATAGCGGTGACGTACTATCCATCGCTGAATTTAGTCAACCATCATTCGGCACACTCAATGTTAACGATGATGGCAGTTTCTCATACACACATGACAACTCCGAAACGCAAGGTGACAGCTTTACCTTCCGTATAAAAGACACATCTGGCTCACTCTCAGATACTTACACTGTGAGCATAGATATCACGCCAGTTTCTGAAGCCCCCATTGTCGTAAATGACAGTGCGCAAACAAATGAAGATACAGAAGTAACCATCAATTTACTTGCAAATGACTCTGATCCTGAGGGAGATATGGTAGCTTCGTCTACTGTCATCATTGATTCCCCAAGCTTTGGCTCAGTGTCCGTTAGTAATGGCGTTGCTATTTACTCCCCAAATCAAGATATCAATGGTGATGACACCTTTACGTATATCGTAGCCGATCAAGACTCAAATAACTCGGAGAAAGCGACGGTATCAATCGTAATATTGCCCGTAAACGATGCGCCGCTGGCGCAAGCTTTAACTGCGAATGTTGAAGAGGACTCAGTCGCTACGCCTATCAATGTGAGGGCTTTTGCAACAGACGTTGAAGATGGTATACCCACAGGTCAAATTACGGTAAATAGCCAGCCGCAAAGAGGAAGCGTAGAAGCGAGCAGCGAATTGGGCGTGATTAACTATACGCCACGTGAAAATGAGCAAGGCAGCGATAGCTTCACCTATACGATTGCGGATAGCGCTGGCGCGGACTCCGACCCAGCGACGATCTCAATTACCATTGGCCAAGTGAATGATGCACCTGTGGCAATAGATGATTCGGTCTCTACTGAAGAAGATACACAAATTATTGTGGCCATTCTGAGCAATGACTCAGACGTAGAAGATAACGGATTCAATGGTGCAAACATTACCCTGCAAAATGCTGGCAATTTTGACTTTGCTACCGTGGCTATTTTGACCGATGGACGGTTACAAATAGACCCATTACAAGATCAAAATGGTGTTTTTACATTTACTTATGTATTAACGGATAGTGAAGGGTTGAGCTCTTTGCCCGCCACGGTCACGTTAAACGTAGCGCCCATAAACGATGCTCCTATTGCGAATGATGACATTGCAGCACTTGAAGAAGAAGGTTCATTTGCTGTCAATGTACTGGGCAACGATATTGATGTGGATGGTAACAACGAAATAGATAGCGAGACGGTATTTATTGTTTCTATCCCTGATAAAGGCCAAGTTGCGATAGATTCTTTAGGCCGTATCGTTTATACCGCCAATACGAACGAAGTGGGTAACGATTCGTTTAGCTATGCATTCAGAGATACCTCGGGCGCTGTATCCAACACCGCAACAGTGACGATGACTATTGAGAATATAAATGATGCCCCCATCGCTACGGATGATCAATATTCAGAAGAAACATTTGATGCTCAAACTGGCACTTATAGACTGGCTGTTCTGAGTAATGACACAGATGTTGATGAAGGAGACGCGTTAACAATATTAAGTGCGATGCCTTCGGTGGGCAGTGTTGAGATACAAGGGCAATTACTCGTTTACACACCCGAAGATACTTTTAGTGGGGTGGTCATCATCGAATATGTTGTCAAAGATGCTGCGGGCGCAATTAGCCGCGCAACCGCTGAATTGACGATAAACAGAAACGACAGTGTTGGGGTGCCACCTACCATTACAACACCATCAGATGTGACAGTAAATGCCACGGCGCTTTATACGAAAGTAGAGTTAGGTAACGCTATTGCAACAGACAGCAATGGCAATGTGATTGGTGTGTCGTTGGTTGATAACAATACTCTGTTCCCTGCGGGGCGTCACTTAGCCACATGGCGCGCAACAGATAATAATAATCTGAGTGCATTTGCTACACAGAATATATTTGTTAACCCACTAATTTCATTGGCGAAAGATGTACAGCTTTCAGAGGGACAAAGTTTTAGCCTTGGCGTGTACCTCAATGGGGAATCTCCGCAATACCCCGTTCTCGTGCCTTATACGGTTTCGGGTAGTGCGTCTTCTGCAGATCACACTCTATCGGGCGGAACTATTCAAATTAACTCGGGTACTGAAGGAGTAATTTCATTTGATGTGTTAGAGGATGGTATTGTAGAGGGCAATGAAACAATAGTCATTACGCTAGAAGATACTCTGAATCGTGGTGCTAAGTTCTCAACACAAATTACCATCGTAGAAAATAATGTTGCCCCCGAGATCACATTAATAGCGAAACAAGACAACGAGCAGCGGACTATAGTAACCGCAAATGATCAGTTGGTCACCGTTCAAGCATTTGCCAGTGACGCAAATGTTGGCGACACCATTGCATTGCAATGGACTGGGCTCGATCCCGCGCTGCAAAATCTGAGCACCGCAGACAACGAGTTTGTATTTTCTCCACAATCTCTTGCCACAGGTGTTTATGGCCTTGAGGTTACCGCATCCGATAATGGACAGCCCAGTTTATCCGCCACTTCACAAATTTATTTGGAAGTGGTGCCCTCATTGGCGGTATTGACTAGTCTAGATACCGATGGGGATTTGATCCCTGATGACCAAGAAGGGCACAGTGATTCAGATAACGATGGTATCCCAGATTTTCAGGATGCCATTTCCGATTGTAATGTTATGCAAGAGCAAGTGCAGGAAGCGAATCAATTTTTGATTGAAGGTGAGCCTGGCGTGTGTATTCGCAAAGGCGTAACCATTGCACAAAACAGCACCGGAGGTGTGCAGCTGCTACCTGAGGAGTTAGAAGCAGATGAGAGCGCTATCAATATTGGCGGTCTATTTGATTTTATCGCGACGGGCTTGCCTCAAGCTGGTGACACATACAGCATTGTAATACCGCAACGTAAACCTATACCCATCAATGCAGTATATAGGAAACTGAAAAATGGTCAGTGGCTTGATTTTACTATCGACGAAAACAATAAGATTTATTCGTCTCTTGGAGAACCTGGCTATTGTGCTCCACCGGGCAGTGACACTTGGCAAGAAGGGCTTCAAGAGGGAGACTGGTGCGTCAAGTTGCAAATTGTAGATGGGGGACCAAATGATGACGATGGCATTGCAAACGGCAGCATTATTGACCCAGGTGGTGTGGCAGTTGTTAAGACAGATAATATACAGCCTGTTGCACAAGCTGACGAATTGACCATTGGCGCTGGCCAGTCAATAGTAATAGATGTACTGGCGAATGATTCAGACGCCGATAGTGATCCATTAATAGTCACCAGTGCCAGCGTAGATTTTGGTGTTGTTACGGTAGAAGACAATAAACTAACGTATATACCACCCACCACCTTCGTCGGTACTGCAACAATTCAATATAGTATTACTGATGGCCAAGGTGGAACGGCAAATAGTACGGTAACGGTTAACTTGGCGGTGAATACACCGCCTACAGCTAAGCTTGATGAGGCGTCGACTAATGACAAAGCGAGCATAATATTGGACGTGCTTGCTAACGACTTTGATGCTGAAGGGGATCTAATCTCGCTCATTGAAGTGTCTGCGCAGCATGGCACTGTGGAAATTAACGCAGACAGCACGATAAGTTATACCGCTAAGCAGGGATTTGAAGGCGTCGATATTATCTCTTACATCATAATGGACTCTAAAGGCGGGGTATCGCAGGGCGTGGCCCGTATTACTGTAACTGCATATAAAGCAGTTAACATTGAAAATAAATCTTCAGGAAGTTTAGGAGGAACACTAATCGTGATGCTTTCAGCACTCATTTTACGAAGAAGAAAAGCCTTATTACCAAGCTTTACACTGGCCTCAATGGCTTGCTTATTGCCGCTTTCTGCATATGCAGAATCATGGACTTTGAAAGGCACTATAGGAGAAGCTCAGGCTCAAGAGCGAATATCAAATAACAGCGGGTTACAGCTAGGCACTATTGATGACTCCAGTTCATCGTGGTCCGTCAGTGGTTATTATGAGTTACTGCCCAATTGGCACGTAGGTATCGGGTATGTTGATCTCGGGCAGGGCAGTGTTGACTTTTCAGGTGAAACTTTAACGCCGGATGAAGTTCATCAACAGTTGTCTCGTGTTTCACCAGTGTTACCTGAAGGGTTTACGCTGCAATTAAATTATGATGTATTCAGCTGGCAAAGCTTTACTGGTGAAGTGTTCCTTGGTGCATTTGACTGGGACTATCGCATTGACAGTACCAGAGATGGCCGTTTTTTAAAAAGCTATGAAGCGTCTGAAACAAATGCATTTATTGGTACAGAGTTGGGTTACCAGTTGAGTAGCTCTTTGGAAGTTGGGCTACAATATAAGCACTTTGATATCAGTGAAAATAATGTAAATGAACTTTCTTTGTCTCTGAGTTTGAAGTTTTAGAGTCTACATGTGAGCTTGCATGTTGTAACAAGTGCAAGCTCAATTTTATTGTTTCGAGTGCATAGACTCCACCAATGAAGTTACATTTTAGCTTGCAACTTTTTCCCGATCTTCCCTCTCTCTATCATTACTAGATTAATTAATTCATCAAGTCAGATTTCTAGCCTCAAGTTGTGTTTCATTAGATATTTTATAGCTAATGAAATTTTTAATATACTTTTGTCATAATTTTTATTTTTATTGATTTTAAATTTTCATGCGTGTATAAATCGCATGTTTTATATGGAAGCGTAAAAATAAAAAGGGATTTAATGCAGTACAATATTGAGTCTTTAGTATTTAGGAGTGGTATGCCTTCCTATTTTAATTTACTAAAGGTTTTAACCATTTCTCTATCGTGCCTCATAGTGGTCGTGAGTACTGATGTTTTTTATTATCAGTACAATACACCCAAATGGCTGGTTTTTGACGTTTTCTCAATTGTCATATTATTCTTTTTAATTTACTCGACTCGAAGCGTAAAGGTTACTGTGGTTGGTGTTTTAATCGCCTTGTTGTTATTAAATATGCTGATTACCATAGCTTGGTCCCCTAATAAATTTGAAGCAATGCTTTTCGCTTTAAGGTTTTTTGTTTTTATTATGGCAATATATACCTTTGCAAATTTGTTAACGCGCGAGCAAATGTTAAATTTACTAATTGATTGCGTATATTACTCTTCGGTATTTTTTTGTTTTGCAGTTTTATATCAAAGGTATTGGCAAGGTGCCCCTTATAGTGATGTTAACTTCTCTCCTATAGGGTTTGTAAATTATTTAGGACAAGTTTTAAATATATGGATCCCCATACTTGTACTAGCAATATATAAAAATCGACACTCCGTGATTAAGGTCGTGATTGGAGGCATTAGCTTGCTTGTGCTCATGCACCTTCTTATCGAGTCAAACACCAGAGGAACAGTTTTAGGGCTACTCGGTGCAGAATTGATAGTGCTACTAGTACTACTGGTTAAGAACAAACGTTTCCCATTAAAGTACATCGCAATCTCTGCGATGTTTGGTGCAGCTGCGGTGACGTTTAGCATAGCGCAAAGCAACGGTTTCAGTAAGTTGCAGCATCAAGTGTTGACAATAAAGGAACTCAACTCTGGTAGAGAGATGGTGTTTAGAAATACGCTAGACATGATTGCGCAAAACCCAGCTGGCGTAGGTGTAAATAATTTTGAATATATTCATCAGAAGTACGCCAAAATGGGGACCCCAGAGTCTTCACCTTATGTATCAAACTACAGCATATTACCTTCTCCCTATAACATTATATTAAAGTTAACCAGCGAATTAGGTTTGCTTGGTGGCAGCGTGTTTTTAGTGTTGTTATCTTGGTTTTTCATTCAATCCTTTATGAGCTTTTTAAAAGGAACAGTTGTAGATACTTGGGTTTTTATGGCTGTTTTTTCAGTTTTATTCCATGCGATGTTTAGTTCTGTATTTTTAACGCCTGTCAGTTTGTTTTTCTCACTACTGTTATTTTCGGTGGTTATTTCTAGAGCGAAGTCAATTAAGCATATTTTTTTAATACCAAGGCATTCCGTGGTTGGATTATGCCTTTCTCTCATCACTTTAACTGTTATATTAAGTGTTATTAAGTCTACGTCTAGTTACTTAACGAACTCAGGCTACAAATTAGGAGATACGCAAAAGGTTGAAAAAGCGCTCGATATTAACCCTTATAATTACATTGCAGCCATGAGGCTTGTGGAGCTGTACTTATATAAAGAGAGAGACCAACGAGAAGCCCTAAATAGAGTGGAATATGTACTAAGTATTTATCCATATAATGTAGATATGCTGATTAAAGCATCTTCAATTGCGCTTAAACTGGAGTTGAATGAGAAATCTGAATATTACAAAGACAAGGTATTAGAAATATACCCAAATAATGAACGGATCAAGCACTTAGGTTTGGCCCGTTAGGTGAAGCGAGATACTTAAAACGAGTAGCCTTCCTTTCATCGACTAAAGACAGTCAAAGTTCAGTGATGAACGTGATATTAACTAAGGAATACAATGAAAATACATACCCACCTAAGCACTACTTTGCTTATTGCTTTTAGCATCAGTCTAGCAGGCTGTGGAGGAAGTGATGACAAAGTAAATGTTGATGTCGACAAAGCTCCGATAACTAAACCAGATCCAAAACCGACGCCTCCAAACCCGGATAAAAAAGAAGCAAATCACTCGGTCAAACAGTCAAACCTAGGCGGAAGCCGGATACAAAAGTCGACATCTGGTGCGCACGACTTAGCAGCCACAGTCACAGTGATCAATAACAAAGCAAGCTCTGAGAACTTTAGCCTCTCAAATGCCGCAGCAAACTAAATAAATTAAAAATATAAATATTAAAAGGGAATATATGTTTACTAAAAATGCGATCGCAGCAGTTATCGCTGCAGCCAGTGCTATTTCAATGCCAGCAGTTGCGGCTCAGTTGAACCATCAAGGGACGTTAACTAATTCAAATACCCAAGAAGCTGTGAATGAAACGGTCACAATGACCTTCAAGTTGTATTCACAAGGCCAAGTTATGTGGGAAGAGGTTAGAGATATTGAAGTGGTTGATGGTGCTTACGCTGTACGCTTGGGTGAAAGTAACGACATTGACGCGACAATTTTTAAGAATAAAGATCTAGAGTTAGGCATAACCGTCGGTGACGACTCGGAGATGTCGCCTCGATTGAGTATAGATACAGCCCCTAGCGCATATCATGCAGATGTGGCTAGTAAGGTAGAGGGGGATGTAGAAGCAACCCAAGTATCTGTAGGTGGTAGTATCATCATCAATGAAAATGGTGAATGGTTAGGATCTCCAACAGGCTTGAGGGGCGCTGATGGTCGAGATGGTATCGATGGTCAAGATGGTGCTAAGGGTGAGAAAGGCGATCCTGGTCAAGACGGTAAAGATGGTGTTGACGGTCAAGATGGCGCGAAAGGTGATAAGGGAGATCAAGGCGAAAAGGGTGAAAAAGGAGAGCAGGGCAACCAAGGCGAAAAAGGTGAGGCGGGAGCCCAAGGCGAAAAAGGTGATAAAGGTGATAAAGGTTTACAGGTGCGCGGCGCTTGGAGTGAAGTAGCGGCCTATGTGGTAGATGATGTGGTGTCATTTGAAGGCAGCATTTATATTGCGACTGGTGAAATCAGTGCAGCGGCAGAAGGCCAAAGTAATGCTACGCCAATCGTTGCGTCAGAGATATGGACTCTCTTAGTTGCAAAAGGAGAGCAAGGGCAAGCTGGAGCTGATGGTGTAGATGGCAAAGATGGCACCAATGGTACAGACGGTGTTGATGGTAAAGATGGTGTTGATGGTAAAGATGGTATCAATGGCAAAGATGGTGTTGATGGCAAGGACGGAGCCGACGGCAAAGACGGTGTTAACGGTAAAGATGGCACCAATGGTAGAGACGGCATTAACGGCAAAGATGGCGTCGATGGTAAAAATGGGCTGGATGGCAAAGACGGTACTGATGGCAAAGATGGTGTAGATGGAAAACCAGGGCGTGATGGTCTAGATGGCGCTGATGGTAAAGACGGTAAAGATGGCAAAGAGGGCGCTCGAGGACAACAAGGTGCGAAAGGTGATAAGGGAGACCAAGGAGACAAGGGTGATGCCGGTGAGAAGGGTGAAAAGGGTGAGAAAGGCGATAAAGGTGACAAAGGTGATCGTGGCTTAATCATTAAAGGTAATTGGAGCGCGACAGAAGGCTACAATCAAGACGATGTGGTCGTCTTTGAAAACAACGCCTATGTTGCACGCATGGCTGTTTCAGAAGTCATCGAAGGTAATGAGCCTAATTTACCGCCTTCAAATACCAATGATAGCTGGTTGCTATTGTTTAACGGTGTTGGTTCAGGCCTTGCCGGTAAAGATGGCCTAGATGGCGCACCGGGTAAAGACGGTCGAGATGGTATTAACGGAATAGATGGCGCCCCTGGTAAAGATGGTATTAATGGACAAGATGGTCAAAACGGAAAAGACGGTATTGATGGTCGCGATGGTATTGACGGAAAAGACGGTTTAAACGGAAAAGACGGCCGAGATGGCATTGATGGTTTAAACGGCAAAGATGGTCTTAATGGTAAAGACGGGTTAAACGGTAAAGATGGCCTCAATGGCAAAGACGGTGCCCCAGGCGTTGATGGTATTGATGGAAAAGACGGCCGCAATGGTATCGACGGGAAAGATGGCGCCAAGGGTGAAAAAGGTGATAAAGGCGATAAAGGCGACCGCGGTCTAGTAATCAAAGGCAATTGGAGCGCTGAAGCAGCATATAATATCGATGATGTTGTTGTGTACGAAAACAACGCATATATTGCTAGAGCTACCATTACCGCTGTTGTAGAGGGCGATGAACTTAATTTGCCTCCATCACAAACTAACAACAGCTGGTTACTATTGTTTAATGGAGTAGGCTCGGGTTTAGCCGGAAAAGACGGTCTTGACGGTAAGGATGGAAAAGACGGCAAAGACGGTATCAATGGCGTTGATGGCAAAGACGGCACCAATGGTATTGACGGAAAAGACGGCGCTCCGGGTATTAATGGTATAGATGGTGCTCCGGGCATTAATGGTAAAGATGGCGTTGATGGAAAAGATGGCGCTAAAGGCGAGCCAGGCGAAAAAGGCGAACCCGGTGCAAAAGGTGATAAGGGGCTGCAAGTCGTTGGTGTGTGGTCTTCGACGCTAGCATACTCAGTTGATGACGTTGTTACCCATGAAGGAAGTGCATATATCGCAAAAGTTGCTATTCCAGCATCAGTAGAAGGAGAGCCTGTAAATGGTTCGCCAAAAGATACTGCATCTCAATGGGGTGTTTTGGTTGCAAAAGGTGAGACTGGCATTCAGTTTGTGTCTGAGGGCTATAATCTAGTCACAGAATTTAAGTCAGGTGATGTCATAACATATCTTGGCAGTGCATATATAGCAACACAAACCACTGTGGGCGTGCCGCCGACAGATCCTCAAGGAAATGTTCAACAGCCGTGGCAAATGTTAGCGAAAGGAGCAAGTTATGATGAGTCTAAATTTGCGCTAAAAGCTGACTTACCTGATTTCACTGTGTATGTAACACGAGCTGACCTGAACACTGATCTAGCAGCAAAAGCCGATAGTATTACGGTTACCGGACTACTTGCGAAAAAAGTCGAGCAAGCGACATTCGACAGCGCATTAGAGCTTAAAGCAGATACGGCGACCGTTAACACACAGCTTGCAGCGAAAGCAGACCAAGCAGCGGTAGATACTGCGTTGGCAGCTAAAGCAGATACGGCGACCGTTAACACACAGCTTGCAGCGAAAGCAGATCAAGCCGCAGTAGATACTGCGTTGGCAGCCAAAGCAGATACGGCGATCGTTAATACACAGCTTACAGCGAAAGCAGACCAAGCCGCAGTAGATACTGCGTTGGCAGCCAAAGCAGATACGGCAACGGTTAACACACAGCTTGCTGCAAAGGCAGAACAAACAGCGGTAGATACTGCATTGGCAGCCAAAGCAGATACGGCGACGGTTAACACGCAGCTTGCTGCAAAGGCAGACCAAACAGCGGTAGATACTGCATTGGCAGCCAAAGCAGATACGGCGACGGTTAACACGCAGCTTGCTACAAAGGCAGACCAAACA
>NZ_AUXV01000041.1 GCF_001625575.1 Pseudoalteromonas luteoviolacea S2607 | reverse complement strand
TCTTTGCCAGTGCGCATAATCCGTATATTGAATTTCCAATGCTGGCAATGGGCTTTCTTTGTTGTCCACATAGGCACTGTATAGAGCTGTAAATTCCTTCACCAAGATACTCATAGACCAGCCATCGGAGGCTATGTGATGAAGAAGTACTTGTAATATGTGTTCATCTTCCGCTACTTTTAAGACTCGGGCTTTTAGCATCAGATCTTTTTCTAAATCAAAGGTATAAGACAAGCCAGCTTCTAACCATGAGGTAACCGCCTGCGTTTTCTGCTCTCGTGCAAACTCAGATACATCGTTCAATTCGACCATGTAATCCTGCGGTGATTGCAATACTTGAACTGGCTCAGCCTCTTCTTCTCTTTTAAAGACGGTACGCAATACACCGTGGCGATTCAAAATGCTGTTAAATGCTTTATTCATCTCAGCATACTGCAAAGCCCCAGACACCTTAAAGGCTACTGCCATATTGTATTGTGTACTGTTGCTATCGAGTTGATCTAAGAACCATAGCCTTAATTGGCCATAAGATAATATGCCTTGCTCTGTATTCATAGGCTGAATGGTAGGCATCTCACTATTTCTATCCAAATGTTGTATTTCTTTTGCCAGCTCTTGTAGCGTTTGAGCTGAAAATACACACTTCAATGGTAATGACACATTAAATGAAGCATTTACTCTGGTGGTCAATTTTGTCGCAAATAACGAGTGGCCACCTAAATCAAAA
>NZ_AUXV01000040.1 GCF_001625575.1 Pseudoalteromonas luteoviolacea S2607 | reverse complement strand
CTTTATGTGAGCGAGCAGGGTGAAACACGACAGCGTATTCGCAGCATGTCAGAGTGTGATTTCGACATACAAGTCACAGACTTATCACACCTTGAGGGAGATGTATTAACGGCACAAATAAACGCCCTCGTGGAACAGGACATCACCACCCCATTTAACCTAGCTGAAGATGTGATGTTACGAGCCAGCTATGTGAAGCGCGCCGTAAACAGTGGGGTAATGATACTGAACATGCACCACATTGCATCCGATGGTTGGTCTATGGAGGTGTTGACCAAAGAGTTCTTCACCCTGTATGAAGCCTACAGTCAAGGCATGTCGAACCCGTTACCAGATTTACCAATCCAGTATGCGGACTATGCTCATTGGCAACGCACACATCTTACTGGGGAAGTTCTGGAGTCGCAATTAAGTTACTGGGAGAAACAACTCGATGAGCTGCCGGCACTACATGGCTTAGTATTGGATTATCCCCGCCCGGATGTGAAACAACATCGGGGGGCCGTGGTGACAGGCCAGTTGCCTGGCGCGGTAGCTGAGCAATTGCAGGCTGTGGCCCAGCAACATCAGCTGACGCCGTTTATGTTATTGCACGGAGCGTTGTCGCTGTTGTTATCGAGACACAGTAACAGCAACGATGTGGTGATTGGAACGCCGGTTGCAAACCGTTTGCAAGCCGAACTTGAGCCGCTCATAGGCTTTTTTGTGAACACCTTAGTGCTCAGGGCTGATACGCAGCACGACTCATTATCAGATTACCTTGCACATATTAGGCAGGTGCATTTGGCAGCCCAGTCCAATCAAGATGTGCCTTTTGAGCAGCTGGTAGAGCGGTTAAAGGTGCCAAGAAGTACGGCGCACAGCCCGCTGTTTCAAATCATGTTGACGACCAATACAGATTTTGGGCTGCATTCGGGTGATGACGCATCGGCAATGACGTTACCCGGTGTGGGCATTCAGACGTACCAATCCGATTTTATTCAAGCGAAGTTTGACCTCCAAGTGGGGCTCAATATCAGCGCAGCGGGTGTGGACTTACACTGGTTGTACGATGTGAGTTTATTCAGCGAGGCACATATTACGCAATTGAACGACCATTTATGCCGGTTACTTGAAGGGTTAGGGCGTGCGCAGCCATCGCAGTCTCCCCACTCATTACCGATGTTATCGGATGCGGAAACTCAGCATCTGGTGTATGAACTGAACAATACCGCGACAGCGTACCCACAGGATACCTGTATTCATACGCTGTTTGAGCAGCAAGTTGCGCAGTCGCCAAATAACGTGGCGGTGGTATTTGAAGGAGAGCAGCTGACTTACCAGCAGTTGAACGACAAGGCCAACCAATTGGCGCACTATTTAAGAGAAATGCACGGGGTAAAACCAGATACTCTGGTGGGCTTGTGTGTGGAGCGCTCCTTAGAAATGG
>NZ_AUXV01000039.1 GCF_001625575.1 Pseudoalteromonas luteoviolacea S2607 | reverse complement strand
GCGGAGCAGCGCCAACGAGTCTCTCTGCCAGGCTACCCATTTGAGCGCCAGCGTTATTGGATAGATGCCAAAGGAGCAAGTGTAGGGCAGGCAGCGCATGCTCCACAACAAGCACAAGCACCAATCGATAAGTGGTTCTATAGTCAGCAATGGCATCGTCAACCTAATGTACAAGCGGTATCTGCATCGACAGAGCGCGTATGGCTGTTACTGATGGACGGCAATGGCCTAGGCAATGCGTTAGCAAGCAGATTAGAAGCGCACAATCAACGTGTGATCCGCGTTTTACAAAACGCAACATTCTCTGGAAACGCTCAGGCAACAGAATTTAGTTTAAATAGATTAAACAAGCAGGACTACGTCAGTTTGGCGGCTGCTTTGCAAAGAGATAGTGAATTACAAGTAGTCAGTTTGTGGGATGTCGATGATGTTGAACACCATGAAACAGGGGCTTTTTGTAGCGCGGTATACCTTGCCCAGGGGTTGTCGGAGGAGGGGCATAAAGCAGCCATTCATTTCGTTGGAAATGGCGTTTATCGCATTGATGGTGAAGAAACACTCCAACCAAACAAAGCAATGCTCCTCTCGGCGAGCAAAGTAATAAGCCAGGAATTGAGCGGTATTCGCAGCAGGTACTTAGATTTAGGAGGCCTAGGTGCAGAAGCTGCGCTCTATGCGGATTTACTTACACAGGAGTTGTTAAGTGATTGGCATAACCATGAAATCGCATTTAGAGGGAAGCAGCGTTGGCAAGGGCAGCATGTGCCTCTGCAACTGAGCGCGCCTAGTGCCAGCCACTTTAAAGCTGAGGGTGTCTACCTGATCACTGGTGGATTAGGCAAAATAGGGGAAGTGTTAGCGGCTCATATCGCGAAGCAAGGTGCGAAGGTGATTGTTACGAGTCGCAGAGCTGATGTGGATAAAAGCTCTCGTTTACATGACTTGATAGACAGTGGACAGGTG
>NZ_AUXV01000038.1 GCF_001625575.1 Pseudoalteromonas luteoviolacea S2607 | reverse complement strand
GACTCGTTGGCGCTGCTCCGCTTCATAATATGCCTGCCAATCGACATCAATTCCACTTTGCCAAACTCGTCCAAGTGCGGATGCTATCGACTTTTCATCTTGGTCTACTGCCGCTGAGAATCCAGTACTATGTATGATTAAGCTAGGTAATAAAATATGTTTCTTAGCCAACTGACAGAGCACATTCCCGGGTCCTACTTCAATAAATACACACTCCGAC
>NZ_AUXV01000037.1 GCF_001625575.1 Pseudoalteromonas luteoviolacea S2607 | reverse complement strand
GACTCGTTGGCGCTGCTCCGCCTCATAATATGCCTGCCAATCGACATCAATTCCACTTTGCCAAGCTTGGCCCAGAGCAAGAGTCATCACATGACTCTCACGCTCACTTTGCGTCACCTTTGGCATTGACGATATAATGGCTTTCGACTCAATATTGTGCATTGCAGCAAGTGTGGAAAGAGATTGACTAGGTCCTACCTCAATAAATACACACTCCGAC
>NZ_AUXV01000036.1 GCF_001625575.1 Pseudoalteromonas luteoviolacea S2607 | reverse complement strand
GTGTCCACACAGATGATTGTTGATTAGAATTAGAGAACACAACATTGTTTGGGTCTGTAGCTCAGCTGGTTAGAGCGCACGCCTGATAAGCGTGAGGTCGGTAGTTCAAGTCTACTCAGACCCACCACTTCTTCTCGATGCTGCGTTATAAAGCTCGTCGTTTAGGATAACTAAACTTCTTCGCTTTATGCCTTACCTCAAAAAGAAGTGCGAACAAACAATGTATTCCTAGTAATGTGGGGCTATAGCTCAGCTGGGAGAGCGCCTGCCTTGCACGCAGGAGGTCAGCAGTTCGATCCTGCTTAGCTCCACCACTTTACTACCACTTCTTAAAGATAAGCACTCTTACTTAGTTTACTTCTTAAATAAACTGAGAGTTTTTAACTCTGAGAAGTTATTCTCTTGCTCTTTAAAAATTTGGAA
>NZ_AUXV01000035.1 GCF_001625575.1 Pseudoalteromonas luteoviolacea S2607 | reverse complement strand
CTGTGCCTATTCATCCCTGAACCAGGGTCCCATCGCGCATCCATGCGCTCACTGCGTTCGCTGTCGTTAACCCTTTGCACTAGGAAGGCGGGGTTAGGAAAGTGAATAGTTTCACTTTCCACCGACTGAACGCGAGGCCTCTGGCCGTCAGCCGGACCATCGCCAGCAAAGGTTGCCCCGGGCAATTAGAGAAACCCTTTGCAGCAATGCGACGGTTTTTTTGCGTTTGAGTCCCTCGGAAACAGCTAAACCGGCTCACTTCACCTTGCGTAAAAAGAGCGAATTCGCTTCGCTCACTGTCGCTAATCTTTTACACCATACTTGCGCAAAGGAAATGCACTCACGACGTTCGCAGTCGTTAATCCTTTGCATGATGTTCGCAGTCTCTATAAGCCGTTTGATTGATTACTTGCGTATAACAGGTATCCACCAACGAACACACATCTCATTTATTGGCCGAAATGGTATAGGGAAATATGCGACTATGTCAGGCTTGTTATCGTCTCTTTCAAAACCAGTTGATGAAAACCATGAGCCATATATATATCGGTTGGTTTTCATTGAGGTTTTATATGTACAATTAAACTCCGCGTAAGTAGAGGAAGGGACTGTATAAGTTTCAAATCCTTTTAATCTGTCTTGACTTGATGTCTCAACACCTAGAACATCCAAAAACTCATCCTGCCCCTCATTTTCTTTTGGAAAATAAGCTGTGAGTAAAGGGGAGTTTGTGATTGGGCATGGCCTACCATTATTTAGTTGAATAAGCTTTTCATAGTCTTTTGAACCTACATACTCTTTCCAGAATTTAGGTCCATTCTTTACAAAGCTTTCGAACTCAAAGCTTTTGCTTTTACCTATTAAATTGAATTCGGGCACCTCAATTATTTTGTAATTCATGCATTCACCTGCTTTATTGTCTTCAGGGGGGCAAACTCTCTTATATGAAGAAAGCGAATTACCTCCTATACGAGCATTACTCGGATTTATTCCATGTATATTTCTAAACGCACGAGTAAAAGCATTCGGGGATTTGTAACCGAATTTGAGCGCGATATCGACAATACTTTCACTTGTATTCAACAACTCAACGGCTGCTAAGGTTAGTTTTCGCCTCCTGATATATTCGGTACAAGTAATCTTAAAATTAGCTAAGAACATGCGATGAAAGTGGTATTTCGAACAACATGCCACCTTAGCTACATTTTCAATACTGAGATCGCTATCTAAGTTGCTTTCTATATATTCAATTGCCCAATTCATTCGCTGTGACCAAGTCATTACACAAACCTCCTCTTGAGCAGTCATGGTATTTAATCACTAAAGCATCCGTCTCACCTTTTCTTGCTATTTTAGGTTGTCACAATAAAACACCGGTATATGGTTTGAGCTTGGCTAATTTGTTAAGTAAGGTGATGTAAAGCTTTTGCATATTCATAGATTAATGTTCGTTATCATGACAGCCTGAAAATAATGCATCTGCAGCCATTAGGGTCACCGAGTCAATCAACCATTGTTCTATCTAACTCGGATCCGGTTTTTGAGTCTTGGGTTTCTTTGCACGTCATAGTAGGGCCTTGAGTGTCGTGGTATTAGATAATAGGGTTATGGAAGTGAGTTAGCTAATTTCATAGTCTACGATTTGAGGCTTCTAAATATTGTCTGGTCTTCAAAGAGACGATTTGACTAAATTAAGGGGTGAGAAACTATCCTTGATAGTCAGATAGTCAGATAG
>NZ_AUXV01000034.1 GCF_001625575.1 Pseudoalteromonas luteoviolacea S2607 | reverse complement strand
ACTCTTTCGGCATTATTTTTATTCGTTCATAATTGAAATGGTTGGGTCACGAATCCCTCATCAGTTATTAAAATAGCTTATTTCACCTTGCGCAAAAAGAGCGCACTCACTGCGTTCGCTATCGCTAACCTTTTACACCTATCTTGCGCAAAGGAAACGTACTCACTGCGTTCGCTGTCGTTAACCCTTTGCACGATATCAATGGCAATACCCCTACTACCATTATGTGTTCCATCGGGAATTTATATGAGACTATTGTACGTACAAGGTGTATTTACAAACAATCTTAGGGGGCTAAGTGAATCGGTTTAACGAAATATATGAGAGAGCATGTGAGCGTAAAGGTGGTGAAGCTAATTTACGTATTTTGTTAAATAAACCCCAGAATGAAGCGGTTTTGGCGAGTTATAGCGACGATGTTTGGTTAGAAGAGTTCACGCGGAAAATTTTCCAGTCCGGTTTTTATTGGTCTGTCGTTAATGCTAAATGGGATGGATTTAGAGAAGTATTTTGGGATTTCTCTATAGAAAAACTGCTTTATATGTCCCCCGATATGTATGAACAGAGATCGAAAGATGAACGCATCATTCGCAATTTCAAAAAAGTACAAAGTATTGCGATAAATTGCCATATGATTTATGAAATCCAGCAAGAGCATGGATCATTCAGTGAGTTAGTTGCGCGCTGGCCAAGTAGCAAAATCATTGATTTATGGCTTATGCTTAAAAAGAAAGGCAACCGGTTGGGGGGCAATACGGGACCATTTGCATTAAGGGCCTTGGGTAAAGACACATTTTTATTGACCAAAGATGTTGAAACTTACCTACGGGCTAATAAGCTGATCGATGGTGGTTTGCAAAGTTTAAAGTCATTAAAAGCCGCTCAAGCACACTTCAACGAGTTGCAAGAATCAAGCGGACTATCGATGGCTGCTATTAGCCAGATAATCGCATTTAGTGTTGGTGATAACGCAATTCAGAGTGTTTAAAGTATGTTTTATTCTCGTTATAAAGAATTAGGTGAAGAGTTCGCTGTTTTAGCAGAACCAAATATATTTACGCAGTCAGAGGTGCTATTAATTAACGAGCAGCTTAACGAATGCACTGGGCTCAAATGGCAATCTGAAGAAGTGTTGCAATACTTATCAGGACAAGCTTCTTTACCTGACTGTGAGAGTGTGAGTTTGGCTTACTCAGGGCATCAATTCGGTCATTTTAACCCATTACTGGGTGACGGGCGGGCTCACTTGATAGGCACATTTACTGGAACAGAAGGGGTTGAGTACGATATCCAATTAAAGGGTTCAGGCGCGACTTCCTTTTCTCGGGGGGGAGATGGTCTATGTGCGTTAGGGCCTGCCATTCGAGAGTTTATAATGAGCCAAGCTATGCTTAGCTTAGGTGTCCCAACGACCCATTGTTTAGCTGTGTTATCTACGGGGCAAACAGTATATCGACAAGGACATGTTCCAGGCGCTGTTGTGGCACGTATGGCACGTAATCATGTAAGAGTCGGTTCTTTTCAACTGTTGGCACTGAAGCAAGACAAGACGGCGATGAGTGAACTTCTTGAATTATGTATCCGTGACAGCTTTGAAGACATAACTTCGCAAGGCGAAGAGCGTGTTTATGCTTTTTTTAATCGAGTTTGCCAAGCGCAATGTTCGCTGATGCTGAAGTGGTTACAAGTTGGCTTTATACATGGTGTCATGAATACCGATAACACGCTGGTCAATGGCGAGACAATTGATTATGGCCCATGTGCGATGATGGAAGGTTTTTCTTTCTCTCGCGTTTTTAGTTCTATTGATTCACAAGGGCGATACGCGTTTGGTCAACAGCCAAATATAGCGAGTTGGAATTGTGCGCGATTAGCTGAGTCACTGCTTCTGCTCTGTGAAAGTGAAGAAGAGGCGATTGAGCGATTTTCAAAAAGCTTGGCCGATTTTTCCGAAGCGTTTAACCAAGGATATCGTCAATTATGGCAAGACAAACTTGGTCTACTGGACTGGAATGATGAAGATCAAAGTTTGATTAATGAATTGCTAGAGTTAATGACAACGCACAAACTAGATTATACAAATACATTTGCAGGGCTTACTGCCCACACAATGAATACACTGCGAGATCAATACCCATTGGCCAATGAACTAGGTAATTGGTTAAGTAAATGGTCAGCGCGCACAGAGCAATATTCTAAAGATATCATGATTAATACCATGAAAATGGTGAATCCGGCATTGATCCCCCGCAATGAGTTAGTCGAAGAAGTCATCGCCGATTTTTACCGTGACGGCAAAAGTGAGCAATTAAGGGATTGGCTTATCGCACTAAAATCACCTTATGATTATCGTAGTTTGCCACAAAAGTGGCTAACACCTCAGTCTGACACAACACATTATCAAACATTCTGTGGTACTTAATTTTTGAGAGAATATATGACAGGACCATTAACTTGGAAGGAAATACAAAGGCAGGTATTAGCGCATAGAAAGCCATTGATTCTGGCGCATATTATTGCACTGCTTGCCGCACTAGTCAGTGTGCCTATCCCTTTAATGATGCCACTGCTGGTCGATGAAGTGTTACTAGAAAAGCCGGGCATTGCTGTAGAGTTCATGAATCAGTTGTTGCCTTCTGATTGGCATGGTCCAACAGGGTATATCCTCGCAATATTAATTGCTGTAATGCTCATGCGTATAGGCGCGCTGTTGCTTGGGGTTGCCCAATCTAGGCAATTTACGATTATTGGTAAAGATGTATCACTACAGATTCGAGAGCGCCTACTAAATCACTTGTCTCGAGTGCAATTGAAAGAATTTGAGACACAGGGAGGGGCTGCTATTAGTTCTAGATGTGTCACCGATATTGAGACTTTGGATAGTTTTATTAGCCAAACCATGTCTCGATTCTTGATCGGACTATTAACTATTATTGGCACAGCAATTGTACTGCTTTGGATAGATCTAACTCTCGGTCTAATTATTCTTACACTTAATCCTGCTGTGATCTATTTCTCTCGACAATTTGGGAAGCAGGTTAAACATCTCACCAAAAAGAAAAACAGCGCTTTTGAGGCATTTCAGACGGCGCTGGTTGAGACATTAGATGCAATCGCGCAATTAAAAGCCATGCGTAGGGAGCATGGCTATTTCGAAAATGTCATGGGCGCAGCCAAAGATCTTCGATATTACTCAGTGCAATCTCAATGGAAAACTGATGCTGTAAATAGATTGAGCTTAACCGTATTCCTTCTGGGGTTTGAAGTCTTTCGGGCCATAGCAATGTTAATGGTGATATTTTCTGGAGTGACCGTAGGACAAATATTTGCTGTTTTTGGCTACCTCTGGTTTATGATGGGACCCGTGCAAGAGATTTTAAGTATCCAATACTCTTATTATAGTGCATCCGGTGCACTACAGCGTCTCAATCAAGTATTGGATTATGAAACTGAGCCTCATAGCCGACAATCAAAAATGCACGTATTTGAGGCCCCCCAAGTCGGTATTGAATTTGAAAATGTGAGTTTTTCCTACAACGATGGTCAGCAGATTCTAAGTAATGTCAGTATGTCTATTCCTGAGGGTAAAAAAGTTGCGTTAGTTGCTGTATCGGGTGGTGGAAAATCTACATTAGTTCAACTGCTATTGGGCTTATATCAGAAGTCGCAAGGCAATATTTTGGTTAATGGGGTGTCAGTTGATGACATCGGTTATAACCATATTCGAGAACATGTGGTGACCGTCTTACAGCAACCCATACTTTTTAACGCGACGATACGAGAAAACTTAAGCCTTGGCCGTGATTGCACAGACGAGCAGTTATGGCATGCGTTAGAAATTGCCGAGTTAGCGAGTAATGTGAAAGACATGGAAGGGCAGTTAGAAGCTGTGGTAGGTCGTAATGGGGTAAGGTTGTCAGGCGGTCAAAAACAACGCCTTGCAATTGCAAGAATGGTTGCTGCAAACCCTAAGGTGGTGATTTTAGACGAAGCGACTTCAGCATTAGATGTAGAGACTGAAGCACGCATACACAAGAACCTCAATCAGTTTTTACAGGGTCGAACTACGTTAATAATTGCACATCGCCTCAGTGCGATTCGACAAGCAGATATTATCTATGTACTAGATGATGGCAGGGTTACTCAATCTGGAGATCATAGGACTTTAGTAGAAGAAGATGGTTTGTATCAAGTATTATTCGGCCACCAAGGGTAGAAATATAATTAAAAATACTTATCTTGTGTTAAGTAATTATTAAGTCATCGACTACTATTATGTGGGCATCAAACTAGAAAAGTCTGAAATTTAGAGGGAATAAACATGAAACTTAAGATGCTAAGCATAGTTGTAGCGATGGCTACGGTATCTTCGTTGCAAGCGAGTGAAATTGAAGAAGGTGTTTACTTAGGCGTATTCGGTGATTACTACGATGCAAGCTGGGAAAACATTAGAGGTGTTGGCAATGGTGGTGTTGGCATCGATAACTCTACTGGCTGGGGTGCGGAGCTGGGCTACCGTTTCAACAAGTATTGGAGCGCGCGTATTGAGTATGCCGATCTAGACTTTGACCTTGAAGGCGCGGGAACTGGTTCTGTCGATGGCGATCGTCTGGGTATTGATGGTCTATACCATTTTGACGGTGGCCCATTCTATGCGCTAGCGGGTTTAAAATCTATTGACGTATTTGATAGCAATTTATTTGCCAATGCTGGTGTTGGTTACCGCCATCATTTCACAGAAAATTTTGCAGCTAACTTTGAAACTGCCATCTATCAGGGTCTCGAGCGAGGCTATACGGATGTAGGCGCCAAACTGGGCATTAATTACATGTTTGGAGGGTCTAAAAGTAGTCCTAAGAAAGTTGAGCCTGCGCCACAACCTGCGCCGCAGCCCGCTGTAGTTACAGCACCTAAAGACAGCGATAAAGATGGTGTTTTAGACAAGAATGACCGTTGTGCTAATACGCCTATGAGTGATGCGGTTGATTCAATGGGCTGTAGTCTATATGAAGACAAAGAAGTAACTGTTAGTTTGTTGGTTAGGTTCCCGAATAACAACTCACAAGTATCTCAGCAATACCTAAATGATATCAGTGCGGTTGTTGAATTCTTAAATGCGCACCCAGAAACAACTGTTGTGTTAGAAGGTCACACATCTAGCTTAGGTAAAGCCGATTACAACATGTGGCTTTCGAAAAAGCGTGCAGACTCTGTAGCTAAGCAGCTGATTGAACAGGGGATTAATGCTTCTCGCATTTCGACCGTGGGTTACGGTGAAGAGCGTTTATTGGATAGCCGTAATACGCAAGAAGCGCATACTGCTAATCGCCGAGTAGAGGCAAAAGTTATTTCAGTGGAGCGAGTTAAAGTTAAACGCTAATCTTCGATTGCAGGCCGAGCCCATAAAGTGGGCTCGGCAACAAATGCACAAATAATAATAACTGTTCGTAAACCTCTAAAATATCTATTGTTTGTATTCATACAGCTTATAGTGGATATTCTCTCCAATCCAACTTGCAAGATTTTCATCTAAAAATAAAGTCCTTATAATCAAATTGTCAGATTAAAAGATAAGCAGTTATAAATCTAAATACTAAAATGCTTATTAAAACACGTCACCAAGAGGATTTTATTGTGCTTCAAGAGTATCGTAACCATGTAGAAGAGCGCGCGGTTCAAGGAATAGTCCCCAAACCGCTAGACGCACAACAAACAGCGGAGTTAATTGAGCTTGTAAAGACGCCTCCAGCAGGAGAAGGAGAGTTTATATTAGATCTGTTGGTCAACAGGGTACCACCTGGAGTTGATGACGCAGCCTACGTCAAGGCTAGTTTCCTAGCTGCTGTTGCGAAAGGGGAGACCACTTCACCACTGATCTCGAAAGCGTATGCTGCAGAGTTGTTAGGCACTATGTTAGGTGGCTACAACATTGCACCTATGATCGAATTACTAGATGACGAACAGCTAGCACCCATTGTGGCGAAAGGGTTGTCGCACACACTCTTAATGTTTGATGCTTTTTATGACGTTGAAGAAAAGGCACACAATGGTAATCAGTTTGCGAGGCAGGTAATAACTTCTTGGGCAAATGCCGAATGGTTTACCGAAAAACCTGCAGTACCTGAAAAAATTTCAGTCACTGTATTTAAAGTAACTGGTGAAACCAATACTGATGACCTCTCTCCAGCACCTGATGCCTGGTCACGCCCTGATATTCCATTGCATGCCCTTGCGATGTTAAAAAACGAAAGAGACGGCATTAAGCCGGAAAAACACGGTGAGATTGGGCCAATATCTCAACTCGCATCTCTTAAAAAGCAAGGTCTGCCGCTTGCTTACGTAGGTGATGTTGTTGGTACTGGTTCATCGCGTAAATCCGCAACCAATTCGGTACTTTGGTTTATGGGAGATGACATTCCTTATGTGCCCAATAAGCGTGTTGGTGGTGTGTGCTTAGGTGGTAAAATAGCACCGATATTCTTTAATACAATGGAAGACTCTGGCGCTTTACCCATCGAATTACCAGTCGAGCAACTAGCGATGGGCGACCAAATAGACATTTATCCTTATGAAGGAGTGGTTAAACGCCATGGTACAGAAGAGGTGGTTTCTGAGTTTACCTTTAAGTCTGAAGTGATTTTGGATGAGGTACAGGCGGGCGGGCGCATCCCACTGATCATCGGTCGCGGGCTAACAGATAAAGCACGTGCCTCTTTAGGTCTGGAACAGGAGGCTATTTTCCGTAAGCCTATTCAAGCAAACGATACAGGGAAAGGCTTTACACTTGCGCAGAAGATGGTTGGTAAAGCGTGTGGAGTAGAAGGCGTGCGCCCTGGCCAGTATTGTGAGCCTAAGATGACGACGGTGGGCTCGCAAGATACAACCGGACCGATGACTCGTGATGAACTTAAAGATCTGGCATGTTTGGGCTTTTCGGCGGATTTGACCATGCAGTCATTCTGCCACACATCAGCTTATCCAAAGCCAATCGATGTTAATACCCATCACACACTCCCGGATTTTATGATGAATCGCGGTGGCGTATCTTTACGACCAGGAGATGGTGTTATCCACTCTTGGTTAAACCGAATGCTGTTGCCGGATACTGTAGGTACTGGTGGAGACTCACATACACGTTTTCCTCTAGGGATTTCATTTCCAGCTGGATCAGGCGCTGTTGCTTTTGCTGCGGCAACGGGGGTGATGCCGCTCGATATGCCTGAGTCCATTTTAGTTCGCTTTAAGGGGGATATGCAGCCGGGGATCACATTGCGAGATTTAGTACATGCAATCCCTTACTACGCCATTCAGCAGGGCCTTCTAACTGTTGAAAAGAAAGGCAAAGTAAATGAGTTTTCTGGCCGTATCTTAGAGATAGAAGGGGTTGAACATCTAACGGTAGAACAAGCGTTTGAGCTCTCAGATGCATCGGCAGAACGCTCGGCAGCAGGCTGTACCGTGAAGTTGTCACAGTCTTCAATAGAGGAATATTTAAACTCAAATATTGTGATGCTCAAGTGGATGATTTCTGAGGGGTATGGTGATGTACGGACAATAGAGCGTCGAATTTCTAAAATGGAGGCTTGGTTGGCAAATCCAGAATTGATGGAAGCCGACAAGAGTGCAGAATATGCTCATATCATTGATATTGATCTAAGTGAGATCAAGGAGCCCATCCTATGTGCACCAAACGACCCAGATGATGCTCGACTACTTTCAACGGTGCAGGGCGAAGCGATCAATGAAGTATTTATCGGCTCCTGTATGACTAATATTGGGCACTTTAGAGCTGCTGGTAAGCTGTTAGATGGGTTTAAAGGTCAATTACCCACGCGTATGTGGATAGCACCACCAACAAAAATGGATCGAGACCAATTAATCGATGAAGGATATTATGGTATTTATGGTCGCGTAGGTGCGCGTATTGAAACACCGGGGTGTTCGCTCTGTATGGGTAACCAAGCCCGTGTGGCAGATCGTGCCACGGTTGTGTCAACTTCGACACGAAACTTCCCTAATCGTCTCGGTACGGGCGCAAACGTGTTTTTAGCATCTGCTGAGCTTGCGGCAGTTGCTGCGATTACGGGGCGTCTGCCTTCACCAGATGAATATCAAGAGTATGCCACCAAGATCAATGCGACAGCGGCTGACACATACCGGTATCTGAATTTCCATCATATGCCTCAATATACAAAAAAGGCTGAAAGCGTCATTATTCAGCAAGCCGTCTAACGTGCTATAGAGTAAAGCCAGTCTTGTACTGGCTTTTTTATCCACATTAGCTGTTTTAGTTCAGTCTATTAATAAAGAAAACCACTATACATTATTCGCCTTGCGCTCATTCTATGTCCTTGACTATAAAGAGGTCTGTACTACTGTTTATAAAACAACCGAATGAGTTGCTGGACTGCTTTGTAAAGCTTGTATGGCGCTATCTGCTGATCTTATACCATGGGGTGGTTGTGCCTACTCCAAGTAAGTTTATATAGGCTTACCAAAGTAACCAATTAGGCTTTAAAGCAAGGGGGAGTATGCAGTGCCTTGCGATACACAATCACCATGTTATCGGGGAAAGGCAATGAAATACACGCTCGCTTTGTTAGGGATTATGGGTAGTTTTAGTGCATCAGCTGCGCCATTACCGTCTTTTAGTGAAATACGTCTTGGCTTTGAAACCATAGATTACAATGAATCTTTGCAAGATGTTGCCGGCTTTGGTCAGTTGTCACAGTCGATCTCTGTGACCAACCCAGCGGTTAGGCAACTCTCTTATACCGGAGTGGATGAGGATTGGGGTTTCTACATCGGCAGTGCTGCAACTATTTCAACAGAAATTGACACAGAGACTTGGTCACTCAGAAACTTTGGTGCTATCCAGCAGAATGACTTTAAGGTCAAAGCCAATGAATTGGCCTTTACAGCCGCTTACAACTATCAAAGAGCCATACAGCTGACCTTTGGTATGAAGATCTTCACATCAAGTTTTACGCGCTCTAACTTCCAATTTGTAAATCCTGGCGCTACAGATTTTGATAATGCATTAAAAGCATTACCCAGAGATGAAGGGGACCCAGTCCCACGTTTTGATTTACCCGGGCAAGCAAAGGATGGCGATGATGTGCTGCAAAATAACCCTGCATCTTTAGTCCCAGTTATCTCAGTGACCGAAGATCAAATGGGACTATTGGCAACTGTTGGGGCGCGATACGATAGCAAGTTGATGCAGCCGAATGAAAAAGTAAGTTGGTATGTTGAAGGAGAGTTGAGCACGCCAGTTTATAGCCGTATTCAAAATACTCAATTTGAGACAACAACGTTAACCGAGAATTTTAATGGGTGGGGCGTGATGGCGAGAGCTGGGGTTAGATATCAACTTGTTGAGCATATTGCTGTGATGTTAGGTGTCGATGCATATTACAAAGAGCGGGATACGGTAACGGAAGAGGTGAATGGACGGCGTTTGCGCGTACCTGAAATAGAGTATACTAATGTATCTCTGACCGCTGGATTACAATGGAGTTATTGATGCAAATGAAGTTTGGCATTGTTTTTGGTGCAATGCTTATTGGTATAACAGGATGTAAAACTCTGGACTCGGTACAAAACACGTTGGGCGGTACGTCGCCCTCGGCGGAGCAAATACAAGCTGCATATAGCAGAGCTGAAACAGCTTATTCTGAAGCTCAGCAAGCAATGCATTTGGCCAATGTGGAGTTGCTCGATGAGTATGATCTAAACAGGATGGATAAAGCGAGAAAAGAGTGGCAAGGCTTAAAAGAGCAGTTTTCGGAATTATAAGCTAAGCCACATGAAGCTTTGGACAGTGCTTCATTTTTTTCATCTCAAACAGTCAGTGCTGAAATTATCGAAATGAGCCAAGAAATTTTGGCACTGGTTGGCGGCGCACAAGCAGCAAAGAAACTGATTTTAGCCGTATTAGAACCAATTCGTTCACACTTTGCGGTGTTAGCCAAATTTGATACTCAGCAACAGTTTCCGACTCGCTACCGAAAGTTACATAAGCATCATAACAAGCTCAAAGCCATGTTAGTGGATGGCAAGCTGCCTGATGTAGAAGCACTGTTACCTAGTTTTCAAGCACAGTTAACGCACTTGGAAAAGGATGCAGTGAGTTTCCACTGTTTAGGGCAAATAAATGCAGACCTAAAGATGATTAGTGCATCAAAAAAGGTGCAGGTACTACCGAGCGTTTACGCTGATGTGAGAAATACTGCAGAATATGCGCAGCAATTTATAAACCTGAACGTACGCGATTACACGAATATAGAAGTCAAAGTCCACTCTGCAAAATTACAGATATTAAGACTAGAGCATTTGTTTGCAGAACATCTAGCACGCAAGCAAGCACTAGATGAAGAGCAAGTAGAAGCTCAGCTGCTGACACTAGAAAACCAGCTACTCGAATTGACTGAAAAAGCTGGATTGGGTGATTTACGTCACCTTAGTTTTAGCAACCAACTGCAAGCGGTCAAAGACAAGCTGTGATATGCCGCTTTAATGCATCGTTACTTATGAACAATGCAATGGTGAAGTGTTTATCTTACTAATTGCATTTATTTAGTACACTGAATAGCGCTGAAATGACTAATGAGCCTTTATGATGAGTATTTCTGGCGCTATCGTTCTAAGTTACCAAAATTAAAACAAATGGTATTTTTAATCTAACTTATGTTTTTATTGGGTATATTTATTCTTGTTTTTTGCTAAAAACAAGTTATTCAAAATCAAAATTTCCTGCGAAATAGATTAAGATCTCTGCCAATTTCTCATCAAAAGGCGAGAGCAAAAATGACAGCAGTAAACAACCAGAATTTGCTTCAACTTCGTTTTATTCAACAATCTCATATTGATTCGGTAAAGCCATTTTTTTCACGTTTACCCGACAACCCGTATGCCGATGGCGCTTTTCGTAAGCGTCGTTATTCAGTATTAAAGTTTCAAGAAAATACGGTGTCTATTCAGCCAACAAAAGCATTTGTACAAGATGATTCCATCAACAATTTTCAGGGCAATGTAGAACGTGTGTACGAAAATCTAGAAACCGAGTTGCTACAAAGCGAAGGTTTCAAACACTTGCTGTCTGAATTCAAAGCAATGACAGGTATCGCAGACGACAGTGATATCGAAGTACATCAGTTCCGTATGTTGGCCATTGAAAGTGATACACCTCCGGCGCCTGAAGGTGTGCACCAAGATGGCTTTGATCACGTGTGTGTATGTGGTGTTTCACACGAGAATATTGCCGGTGGCGAGTTACTTGTGTATGAACATAAAGAAGCAGAGCCTTGTTTCAAAATGGAAATTAAAGATGGGTTATTTGCACTTGTAAATGACCGTGAAGTTTGGCACAACGCAACACCGATGAATAAGTTAGACGCTGAGCAAGTGGGCTACTTAGACTGTTTCGTATTTACGGCTTAATGAGGTCGCTATGAACTTATCTCAAATTCGCCGCCAATTTCCTGCATTGATGCAAGAAATCTCCGGACAGGCACCGATGTTTTTAGATGGCCCAGGTGGTTCACAAGTCCCTCAGTCAGTGCTAAGTGCAATGTCAGCGTACCTAGGTTACTTTAATTCTAACTTAGGTGGCGCATTCTTCTCTAGCGATAAAACGGTAGAGTTAATGGGTCAAGCTAGAGAATCAGTGGCACAGCTGCTCAATGCGCCAAGCAGCGATCAAATCGTATTTGGTGCTAATATGACGAGCCTGACTTTTAGCTTTAGCCGTGCAATTTCTCGAGATTGGCAGCCTACAGATGAAGTCATCGTGACCAATGCCGATCATTACTCAAACGTATCATCGTGGCGTCAAGCTGCACAAGACAAAGGTGCGAGTGTGCACGCTGTGCGTGTCAATGAAGCTGACTGTACTTTAGACTTAGAGCACTATGCTGAGTTACTTAACAGCAATACAAAGTTAGTTGCTGTAACGTACGCTTCTAATACCACAGGATCTATCAATAACATCAAGAAAATTGTCGAAATGGCACATCAAGTAGGTGCACTCGTCTATGTAGATGCAGTGCATTTTGCACCGCATGAGTTGATTGATGTACAAGCGTTAGATTGCGACTTTTTAGCTTGCTCTGCCTATAAGTTCTTTGGTCCGCATGTGGGTATTGTTTATGGAAAGCGTGCGCACCTTGAAGGTTTTATGCCATACAAAGTCGAGCCCGCGAAAGATGTGATCCCAGGACGTTGGGAAACCGGCACACAAAGCTTTGAAGGACTTGCAGGTGTCATCGCTGCAATTGATTACATTGCTTCTTTGAGCGAATTACCAAAATCGGAACCTCTCAGAGTGCGCCTTGAGCAAGCGTTTGCAAATTCAAAGGCACATGAAATGTCACTCAGTCAGCACTTTTTAACTAAGTTGGCTCAGTTTCCTCAAATTAAACTGTATGGCATCGCTGATGTGGCAAGAGTTTCTGAGCGTACGCCGACGTTTGCGTTGACTTTTGATGGCCTTGAACCGCGTAAAGTATCTGAGTTTTTAGGCAAGCAACATGTGTGTGTTTGGGACGGTAACTTTTATGCGCAAGGCCTATGCGAACAGCTGGGCGTTATGGATAAGGGCGGTGTCGTTCGCATTGGCTGTATGCACTATAACACCATCGAAGAACTCGATAGGCTGTTTGATTTATTTAGCGAATTGCTAAACTAACAAAAGGGTGCGTTCGCACCCTTTTGATCCCACTCGAGCTGTCTGATTTTTGTACAGTCAAACATTTTACTATCTCATAGAACTATGGATGTTTGTATTGAAATAATGTACAGACACAAAGCATTGATTTTCAAGCGTGTTGATGGTTATTTATTAAACAGGTTGCAATAGTCAACCTGTGTGAAATAGATCAACATAAAAAGGAAATCACGATGAAAGTCGCACTTAAGAAACGTTCAGTTAAGCAATTAACCACTAACAATAAAACGCTAAATCATGACCAAACACCACAAGTTGCTGGTGGTATGTACGCGAGCTCGCCTCACGTACCAGGTTGTATCTCTTACAAAGGCATTACGTGTATGTCTATGTATAACTGCTAAGCGGTTGGTAGACTACAGTGCAACTAGGTGCTCTGTAGTCTTTAAGCTGCCTAAAACTGCTCTTCGATATAATGATTGAGTTTATGAATACGCTCACTCATGCCTGCAATGATTTTATCTTTGATTTTTTCTCTAATAACAGCAGGTAATTTAGTCAGAGCTTCTGAGGTAATTGCTAATACGATGGTATCCGACACGGCTTGCGCGCTAGTACTGCGCTCTCGATGGCATATAAATGCGCCTTCACCAACAAACTCCCCCGGTCCTACATGACCGATATCAACATGACTCTTTTCAGAAAAGATACGCAACTCACCACTTAAAATGATATATAGGCGATTGTCTTGTTCAAATCTTTTAAATGCATGCTTACCTTGGCCAATCAAATAAAGGTGACTAAAAGATTCTAATAATACTTGCCGTTCGGCAAGAGAGAACTCTTTAAAAAAGTCGAGCCGATTAATGATTTCCAATTGTTTAATAGTGGTAATATTTTCTAACAGCTTCATGGTCAGCCAAATATTCAGTCATTTTCTAGCATATTGCGCTCTTTCAGTTTGCGGGTCAATGTATTACGCCCCCAACCTATTTTTAGCGCAGCATCCTGTTTATGTCCATGGCATGCTGCAAGAGCAGACTTGATTAAGCGTGTTTCGAGTTGCGCTTGTACTTGTGGCCAAATGTGTTCTTCACCTTGGCGCAGTTGCTGGTCAAGCCATTGTTGAAATGCGTCAAGCCAATCATGGCCTGTTGCAGTATCGGCTATCTCTGAAGGTTGAGAGAGCTCTGGTGGAAGGTCTTGAGGGCCCACCATGTCACCCGGCGCCATAACTGTTAACCAGCGACAGGTATTCTCAAGCTGCCTGACATTACCCGGCCAGCCAAATGCACACAGTTGAGTGAGTGCAGCTTCGGTGAGAACTTTACTCGGTACTTTGAGTTCTTTGGCGCTTTTAGCTAAAAAATATTGTGCTAGTTTGGCAATATCAACACTGCGCTCTCTAAGTGGGGGAATGCGCAATCGGACAACATTGAGGCGATGAAACAAGTCTTCACGAAATTTTCCTTCGCGGACCAGTTGCTCTAAATCTTGGTGTGTAGCAGCTAAGATCCGCACATCAACTTTGATACTTTGATGTCCCCCAACACGATAAAACTCGCCATCAGCCAATACTCTTAGCAAACGCGTTTGCACATCGAGGGGCATGTCTCCAATTTCGTCAAGGAATAATGTGCCACCATTGGCTTGTTCAAAGCGACCTCGTCTGACACTATCGGCGCCTGTAAACGCCCCTTTCTCGTGGCCAAACAATTCAGATTCAACCAGATCTTTAGGGATAGCAGCCATATTCAAGGCGATAAAAGTATTGTCTTTACGGGGGCTGTGATTATGTAAGGCACCTGCAACCAGTTCTTTACCAGTGCCAGACTCACCATTGATTAATACACTCATACTTGAAGCTGACAGCTTACCAATGGCTCTGAATACTTCTTGCATTGCTGGCGCTTCGCCAATGATATCAGGGCTGTTAGAGATTGCATCGACCTGCTTGGTTTTGACATTTTGCTGTGCGGCACGATAGGCTCTGTCGGCAAGCGAAGTTGCCTCATCCAAGTCAAAAGGTTTGGCAAGGTACTCAAATGCGCCTTTTTGAAAAGCATTAACTGCGGAGTCTAAATCAGAATGTGCTGTCATGATAATGACGGGTAAAGCAGGGTAGAGTTGATTTACTTCTTCGAGCAACGCCATGCCATCAATGCCTGGCATACGGACATCCGACATTAACACAGAGGGTTGGTCGTACTCGAGCGCTGTCAATACGTCTTGGCCATTTGCAAAGCTTTCCGTTGCGAACCCAGCTCTAGATAAGGCTTTTTCTAGTACAAAGCGAATTGACGCATCATCATCAACTAACCAAACACTCTTCATTATTTGCTCCCTAGCTCGTCTTCAAAGGGTAAGTAAATACAAAATTCTGTATGTCCAGGCCAACTGTCACATTCAATAAAGCCACGATGTTGCTCTACTAAAGTTTGCGCGATAGACAGTCCAAGGCCTGAACCTCCCTCTTTATTTGTGACCATAGGGTAAAAGAGTGTCGCTTTGAGTGACTCGTCTATCCCCGGCCCGTTGTCTGCAATTTTTATGAGCAAGGCTTTTCTTAACATGAGTTTGCCACGTCTTACACGATGACATATTCGCGTTGTTACCCGGATTTCACCTTGCCCATTTAGCGCCTGTTGCGCATTGCGCACTATGTTGAGTACGACTTGTTGTATCTTGGCTTCATCAAGACAAATATCAGGGATGCTCGGATCATAGTCCTTTCTTAGCAATACGGATTGATCAGATTCCAATGCACTGAGCTTTAAGATCGACTCCAGTACTTTGTGAATATTACAGTACGTTTTTTTAGGTAATTCATTGGGACCTAAAAGCCTGTCCACGAGCTCCCTTAGGCGATCGGCTTGAGCAATAATGAGCTGTGCACATTCATCGCGCTCTTGCTGATCAACCTCATACTGCAATAATTGCGCCGCTCCTCTGATCCCGCCCAATGGGTTTTTAATTTCGTGAGCTAATCCACGAATAAGATTACGAGCTGCTTGGTATTGATGGGCTTGGTTGAAGGCTTTGTCAAAGCGCAGCTCTTCATCAATGCGTCGACACTCAAGCTGAATATAATTTTGATTGTCAAAGCTGAGCTTACGCGCAAATAGGCTAATTGTGCTGGCCCTATTATCAATAAATACCACGTCTGCCTTGTGCTGCTGGCAATCTATACCATCATCTAACACATAGCGTTTAAGGCGTTTAAGGTCGATTAAGTGATGGTGAAAAATACTTTCAAACGGTTGAGCAATCAGCCGCTTCTGGCCAAGGCCCAGCAGCTCACTGGCGCTATTATTGGCATAGTGGATCCGTAAATCTTCATCTAGCAAAATGACGGAAGTTGATAGATTTTGCCAAAGTTCTTGTAGTATAGAAGGAGATGCTTGTTCCATAATGGGTCGCCTTGCACCAAGTTGGTGCATGTTAATGTAACACAATCCTGTGCCAAATGTTCATATTGTTATAAAGTCGTTCTTTTGTTCGTTGTACTGTGCAATTGATACAACTAAACGTTTGGGTGGACTAATTATTTACAGAAGCCTTGTGCAAGTAAAAAATCGTTTCATTACTTTTAGTGACGACTTCATTCTTACCATTGAATACCATCAGTTGTAGTGAATGCTCGCCGCGAGGCACATTTCGCAATGCGAAGGTAACGGTATGTTGTTTGGGGCCAGTTGGTTTACCATCCAAATACAGCTGTACGGTAAAGTCCTTGGCAAACCTTGGTGTAATTTGACCACTGACATAGACGCTGCCAGTGTTATCCCGCAAAGTTTGCTTATGATTAGGGGCTATAATCGCTGCTTTATAAGCTTGTCCAGATGCAGGTTGTGAAGTGGTTAAAACCGATGTGTCGGTTGCAGGCATAGTTAAAAAGTTGGTGTTAATTTTAACTTCTTTGGCTCCTTTTCTTGGCGTGTCAGAATAGACCCAATTACCGTTTTGATCTTTCCAACGATATACCTTTTTATCTGCATACGTATCAAAGCAGATCAAACACAAAGCTATCAATAACCAAAGGCGAGCCACGGCAACCTCACTAAGTAAGTTTTAAAAGTGTCAAATAGCACCATCATTATGTAATTTTCACAACAGTGCAACTACTAACATCCACTCACTAACTGTAGTGTGTTTAGCACTGTTTTGCCATAAAAAAGCCCGCATTAAGCGGGCTTGAGAACACATATGATTTAAGAGCGCAGAATACACTTAAATAGCAGTAAACACTGCGCTTGGTAGCTGCCTACCTTTGCTTACTGCTGGTATTTATGAGCGATTAAACGCTGTAGTACATTTCAAACTCAACAGGGTGAGTTGTCATGTTTAATTTCTCAACTTCTTGAGACTTAAGTGCAATGTATGCATCGATCAAGTCATCAGTAAATACACCGCCCTGAGTCAAGAATTCGCGGTCAGCATCAAGTGATGCCAATGCTTCTTCAAGTGATGCTGCAACAGTTGGGATTTCAGCTGCTTCTTCAGCAGGTAGATCGTAAAGATCTTTATCCATTGCATCGCCAGGGTGGATTTTGTTTTTGATACCGTCAAGGCCCGCCATTAGCATTGCAGAGAAAGCAAGGTAAGGGTTAGCTGTTGGGTCAGGGAAACGTACTTCGATACGACGCGCTTTCTCAGAAGGTACAACTGGAATACGGATTGAAGCTGAACGGTTACGTGCAGAGTAAGCAAGCATAACTGGTGCTTCGAAGCCAGGTACTAGACGCTTGTATGAGTTAGTAGACGCGTTTGCAAATGCATTGATTGCTTTAGCGTGCTTGATAATACCGCCGATGTAGTAAAGTGCATCTTCTGATAGACCACCATACTTATCACCTGCAAAGATGTTTTGACCGTCTTTACCTAGTGACTGGTGACAGTGCATACCAGAACCGTTATCACCAACAACAGGCTTAGGCATAAATGTTGCCGTTTTACCGTAATGATGAGCCATATTGTGGATAACGTACTTCATCTCTTGGATTTCGTCCGCTTTAATAACCATTGTATTGAAGCGAGTTGCAATCTCGTTTTGACCTGCTGTTGCAACTTCATGGTGATGCGCTTCAACAACTTGACCAAACTCTTCAAGCACTAGACACGTTGCACTTCTCCAGTCTTGTGAAGAGTCAACTGGTGCTACTGGGAAGTAACCACCTTTCACGCCAGGGCGGTGACCTGTGTTGCCTTCGTCGTAGCTCTTATCAGAGTTCCAAGATGCTTCTTCTGCATCGATTGAGTACATTGAGCCTGACATGTCAGTTTTGTACTTAACGTCGTCAAAAAGGAAAAACTCTGGCTCTGGACCAAATAGTACTGTGTCTGCGATGCCAGTAGAGCGCATGTAATCTTCAGCGCGCTTCGCTACAGAACGCGGGTCACGCTCATAGCCTTGCATTGTAGAAGGTTCAAGTACGTCACAACGCACGATCATGGTTGTTTCTTCAGCAAATGGGTCAAGCTTAACTGTGCTTGCATCTGGCATTAATACCATGTCAGATTCATTAATGCCTTTCCAACCAGCAATTGATGAGCCATCGAACATTTTGCCATCTTCAAAGAAGTCTTCATCGGCTTGATGATGTGGAATGGAAACGTGTTGCTCTTTACCTTTAGTGTCCGTGAAGCGTAAATCTACAAACTTTACTTCATTCTCTTTAATAAAATCTAAAACCGATTGTGACATGTGTCCTCCGACTCGATGGGTTATTTTTGCTGCAGTAATTTGCTTAACTGCGCTCTTTTAAGCGTGATCTGTGCCAATTTATTAAGTTGTTGTTATTGTTGGTTTATTTTATTTCTAAACGTCCGTAACTGTGATGTTGAACTAAAATAGTGCACCAAATTTGTGAGGGGTGCACCATCTTGGTGCGTTACGCTAAAAGTCACATCAAGCTTAGTCTGTATCACCAAATAAGCGAGTTTTAGTGCGAAATTTCCAAGGGGCTTTCAGAGATTGCTGCCATATTAAAAGAGACAAAGAGGCACGCTTTGCGTAGCGACCGAGTAAGTATCCAAGTAACCCCCCATGCCATTTTCGTCAGGGGTTAACATATTGGTATTCGTTTGTACCAGCTATTTATGTGGAATTTAGTCTTATTATAAGGAACAGACTATAACGGATTAAGCGTCTTTTATTCGGTGTCAAATGGAGAGAAAAAAGGGTAAATCGACAAAAAATCACTGGATAAACTTTCATCTGTCACATTATTAGGGGATAATACGCGACCTTTAATAGTGGAACGGTATCTTAGACGCGCAAAATTGCGTGGATCGACTAGGATCACTGAAGGCCAACTTCTCTGAGTAACAGTAATGAGCATTGAAAAGTTAAGAAATATTGCGATTATCGCACACGTTGACCATGGTAAAACTACCCTAGTCGATAAGTTGCTAGAACAATCTGGCACATTAGAGACACGCGGTGGCAACGAAGAGCGTGTAATGGATTCAAATGATATTGAAAAAGAGCGTGGTATCACAATCTTGGCGAAAAATACCGCCATTGAGTGGAACGACTACCACATCAATATCGTAGACACCCCGGGACACGCCGACTTTGGTGGTGAAGTAGAACGTGTACTATCAATGGTTGATTCTGTACTTCTACTAGTAGATGCACAAGAAGGCCCAATGCCTCAGACGCGTTTCGTAACGCAAAAAGCATTTGCTCTTGGCCTTAAGCCTATCGTTGTTATCAACAAGATCGATAAGCCAGGCGCACGCCCTGATTGGGTAATGGACCAAGTATTCGACCTATTCGACAACTTAGGTGCAACAGATGAGCAGCTTGATTTCCAAGTTATCTACGCGTCAGCAATCAACGGTTGGGCAACGCTAGACTTAGACGAGCCGTCAGACAACATGCAGCCGATGTTTGAAGCGATTGTTGAGCAAGTAGAACAGCCAGACGCTGATCCAGCTGGCGACTTCCAAATGCAGATCTCTCAGCTAGACTACAACTCTTACATCGGTGTAATCGGTGTTGGTCGTATCAAGCGTGGTACTGTTAAAGTCAATCAGCAGGTTACAATTGTAGGCGCTGATGGCAGCACGCGTAACGGTAAAGTTGGTCAGGTTCTGACTTATTTAGGCCTTGATCGCCACGAAGCGCAAGAAGCGCAAGCGGGTGACATCATTGCAATCACAGGTCTTGGTGAGCTTAAAATCTCAGATACAGTATGTGATGTAAACGCGGTTGAAGCACTACCTGCACTTTCTGTTGATGAGCCAACAGTAACAATGACATTCTCTGTAAACACATCTCCGTTCTCAGGCCAAGAAGGTAAGTTCGTGACATCACGTAACATCCTTGAGCGTCTTCAAGCTGAGCTTGTACACAACGTAGCACTTCGCGTTGAAGAAACAGATAACCCAGATAGCTTCCGCGTATCAGGTCGTGGTGAACTTCACCTAGGTATCCTAATCGAAAATATGCGTCGTGAAGGTTACGAGCTAGCAGTATCTCGCCCTGAAGTAATTCTTCGTGAAGTAGACGGCCAATTAGAAGAACCATACGAAACAGTTACTGTTGACGTTGAAGAAGAGCACCAAGGTTCTATCATGGAGCAACTTGGTCTGCGTAAAGCTGAAATGACTGACATGGCTCCAGATGGCAAAGGTCGTATCCGCATGGACTTCATGATGCCTTCACGTGGTCTTATCGGTTTCCAAACTGACTTTATGACGCTGACGTCTGGCTCAGGTCTAATGTACCACACGTTTGATCACTACGGCCCACACAAAGGCGGTAACATTGGTCAACGTAAGAATGGTGTACTTATCGCAAACGCGGCAGGTAAAGCACTAACTAACGCACTATTCAATCTACAAGACCGTGGTAAGCTATTCATCGGTCACGGCGTTGAAGTATACGAAGGTATGATCATCGGTATTCACGCACGTGATAACGACCTAACAGTTAACGCGCTTAAAGGTAAGCAGCTAACTAACGTTCGTGCATCTGGTACAGATGAAGCGCAAAACCTTGTGCCACCTATCGTCATGACGCTTGAGCAAGCACTTGAGTTCATTGATGATGATGAGCTAGTAGAAGTAACGCCTGAGAGCATTCGTATTCGTAAGAAGCTATTGACTGAGAGTGAGCGTAAGCGCGCAAGCCGTCAAGCTAAAGGCTAATTGCCAATACCATTTAAAAGCGCCGCGATTATCGCGGCGTTTTTGTTTGTCTAAAATAATCCATATTCTTCAGTTTCAACGGGTTCATAACCCTTTAGGTGCTCAGGTCTAAATATGGCGCTAGGATCTAGCACAAGGCTGTGATTATCACCTTGTTTAATTAGTCCTTTCATCATTTTTTTAGTTTGCGGATCAATATCGAAGCCGACATTGGTCATCTCGTGAAGTGGCTTAATATCCGATTCATCACAGTGAATGTTATCTTCTACTCTGTCTACCAACAGCCCAATGTGCGGTTGTTGCCCATCTTCTGTGGTAAACACAATGATGGGCTTATGGTCTAAGATGATTTGGTCGCGAGCAGATTCGAACAGTCGAATCAGTTTAGTAAACGTGGTGAGTTTTTCTTTTTCTAAGGTTTCTAATGCTTGATCTTTTTTACCTTTACTACAGAGGTTGAGCACTTCATCGGCGATGCTATGCAATCTATCGTGAGGCCCCTCAAAGCGGCTCAAAATGGCTTTCAGGTCTTCATTATCGGTTTTGAAGTTGTAAAACCACTTGCCAAAATCTGTCTGCTTGGGATCTCTCGATTTGGTAAAAGGCACATCGTTATGTACGCTTAGTTCAAGCTCAGCAAGCCATGCTTTGTGATCTTGCTCTCTGAGCTGTAACAACTCAACGAGAGATTGATTGGTTTCGTATGAAGACTGGTTGTTTAAAATCAGTCCTAAATCAAATATTGGGGTTGGTGTACCCATGTAGTCTTTGACGCCGAGAAAGCTTGGGTTTTCATTGGGCAAAGAGGTTAAATTTCCTTCATACCGCTCCGTGAGCAAAATATCTAAAATCTTGAGTGATATTGTTTTTTTTCCTACTCTAAAGTTGATCAGATCCATGCTAGCCTCAAACATTATTTGCTTGTACTAAGCATAGATCAATATTTCAAATAAGACCTATAGACGGGGTGCTCTGCACGGCTTTTTTGTTGTTTGAATAGCGCTTGAATTGCAGGATTGGTACTGCGCTCTTTTTTTATTGCAGGCACAATACACTTTGAGAATGTTTCTACATCACAATGCTTTAGTGCTTCAACAAAGACAAAGGCGTTTACAAATCCCTCAAAGCTTTGATAACTAATTGCGCCTTTTTTGTCTGCGCTGAGCCTGCGATACAGTGCGCATACTTGACCTTTGCAAGTGTTAGGATTTGGCAGTACTTCTGTGACCATGACTTGAGCAGGCGCAATAATATTGTCAAATAGGGCGCCAGAAGAGACAAATGACACGCTCGTATACGTGCCTCTAAATCCAGCGCGATATGCTTGATTGATAAATGCTGCTAACGGTTCATATGTGCCTATCATGGCGATAGCCGTGGTATCAGTTAATAAGATTTGGGTAAGCGCGCGCGCGACAGCGTTAGTATTACGGCGAAATCGAGCAATCACCACGGGTTCGATATTTTTATCTCGCAGGGCCTGCCTATGGCTTTGTTCTAACGTGAGGCCAAATTCATCGGCTTGAATAAACAACGCTATTTTTTTATGTCCTAACTCATCGACGAGGTATTTGATTTGCTCTTGAGCTTCTTCTAAGTAGCTGGGTCTTAGCGTGTAGGTCGGAAATTGTGGATTATTGTATAAAAAATTGGCGCCTGTGTAAGGCATAAGAAAAGGGAGCTGGTGGCGTTTTAAAATGTCTTTTATCGCGTGGGCCGTAGGTGTGCCCATGTTGCCAATGAGGGCGTGAATTTTGTGGTGCTGTATTAAGTAATGGATATTGTCGACGGTTCGATTGGGCTCATAGCCATCATCGAGAACCAAAAGGTCCAATTGAGCCTTTTCATCAAGTACATGTTCATTCGCATACTCAAAGTAAAGTTGATGGCCTCCCTTTAACTGCATGCCTATGTGGCTGGCTGGTCCACTTAACGCGACACTCATTCCGAGCTTGATGCGCTCAGGTGTTTGCGCATATATTACTGAGCTTAATAAAAATAATCCGCTAATTAGGGCGCTTTTTAGTCGTGATTTCAGCATAAACTTCCGATAACAGCTGTTGAAAAACAAGCTGTAATTGTTTCTTTGACTCTATTTTTAGTTCTGAGACTAATTCTTTTGGCTGATGGCGCTGTAATAATAGTAGAATCAAACGCATTTGGGAAATGTTTGTAAGCGCTGAAAGTATGTTAGGTTGTGTCATGATTGCGTCGTAAAGAAATGGCGCAATTTGTTGTTGTGTGGCCGGCTTACTAGCAAGGTAAGTCAATTGACTCTGCGTAGTTGTCTTGAGTTCACCAGAAGGTAACGAATGACATAGCTCGTAAACGAGTTGCCAAGGCAGATCTTGGTACAGAGTTGGCAGGTCAAAAAATAATTGGCTTTTAAACTGCGTCCGAATAGCAGATATATTGAGTGGGGTATCTTGATGCACCACCAGAACGGCAAACTCCCCGCTTGATTTATCCTGCTTGAAGCCCAACTTCACTGCTTCAAAGCCTAGCTTTTGCCAAAAGCGTAGTAGCTTTGCTTGGGCACCAAAACTGCTGCCGAAGTAGCTTACCAGCTCGCGCAGTTGTTGCATCGTAAAACCAATAAGCGCTTGGCCGACACCCTGTTGTTGTGCTGTTGGTGCAACTGCGATACGCACAATACGTGCTCCTTTACGGGTTATAAAATCGGTATCTCCCTGTAATTGAGCCAATTGTTGCGCCATCATGTGGCCAGCTGGACGACGCGTGCCTAATGTTATTTGCGCAGCCAATGTTGCATCTAAATTGCCTTCAATATTTACTAAGCATACGCCAATCAAGAGCTCTGCTTGTGTAGCAATAAACAGGCGATTACTTGGGCTGTCTAATAGTTGCCTTAAATCATTCACGGAGGTTTGATAGTGGGCTAACACCAGCAACGCGAAAACTTGCCTTAGTAGTGTTTCGTCATTGAGTAAATCAGCGCGCGAGATAGACTGATATTGAATAGAAGCCGGTTGTATTGTAGATGGTGCGTCATAGTCGCTATCAAGAGCAAACAATACGCGCAGTTGGCGCTCTAGTGGGTCATTATTCGCGTAACGAATAGGTTCCTCTAATTGAAGCGATAAGTAATGAGGGTAATGTTTTTGTAAGTGGCTTTGAAAGCGCAATGTATAACCTCGGCCATTGCCCTCGTATCCCACCAAGGTACTGGCAAAGACCACTTTAGGGCAGCACGTCAAAAGCTGCTTTAACATTGGAACTGGGATAGCAGCAGCCTCATCAATCAGCAGTATGTCGATGTCAGGTCGAGAAGCCAGTAATACGTCAGGTGGCATATAGGTTAAGTTGTGCAGGCTATTTTGTTGCACGCTGGGTTCCTGTATACCGAGCTCAATGGCTAAGTGTTTAAAACTGTTTTGTACGGCGCGTCGTTGTTGCGCACAGATCACGATATTTTGTTTTTTATAATGGGCTGCAATAAGCCCAAGTACTGTTGATTTTCCGCGACCCCGGTCGGCACTGAGTAATACAGGTGCCGCTGTTTTTTTTGATAGCCACTGGATTATACTCGCCAGTGAGTTCGATTGTGGCGCTAAGTTTAGATAAGTGGCTGGCGCGGTATAATGTTTAGGTAAGTGATTGTTTGATTGCTCACTGATGAGCCAAATAGAGTGTTGTTTTATAAATTTGGCAAATCGTAGCAAGAAAGGGCTAGAAGACGATGTTTCTCCTTCGGATAGCCATTTTTCTAGAGCGGGGTCGCACCATTGCTTTAGTATATCTAGTTCTGGGACTAGTAAGATGAGCAATCCGCCGGCTTGCACCGTCCCCGCTACGGCAGTAAGCTTATTGGGGACAATGCCACTGTAGCCGTCATAGCAGACAAATTGAAACTCTTGGCCAAGTATTTGATGTAAATGTTGGGGCCAAATTGCGTGCTCAAATTGATCATCATTACTCAAAGCGAGCGCATTGTTTTCGTTGATGATTGCTTTGTATTGTGCGATACCCCATTGGCGGCTACCGCACAGTAGCAATATCTGACGATGTCTCGCTTGTTTTAGCTCGTTAAGCAGCGCAGGTAAATTAGATAGCTTGGAGTCTTGCATAAGCCGTGACCAGCCACTTAGTGCCGACATCATCAAAATTTACTTGGATACGAGATTGAGCGCCATTGCCTTCATAGTTCAGTACCGTACCTGCGCCAAATTTAGCGTGCAATACGCGTTGCCCCAAATTGAAACCGCTGTCCTCAAAAGCTGCATGGCTCACGGATGCGCTGAAACGGTTTGTACTCGCAGGTCGAGATACCTGTGTTTTGATTCGGATCTCTTCAGTACACTCTTCTGGCAGTTCTCGCAAAAAGCGTGACGGGCTATGATACTTTTCTTGGCCATACAAGCGGCGACTCTCTGCATGGCTGATATATAATTTTTGCATCGCGCGTGTCATGCCAACATAGCAAAGGCGACGCTCCTCTTCTAGTCGGCCTGACTCTTCATGACTCTGCTGAGATGGGAACATGCCTTCCTCTACACCGACCATAAACACGAGCGGAAACTCTAACCCTTTTGCCGAGTGTAATGTCATCATTTGCACGGCATCTTCGTGCTCGTCAGCTTGTCCCTCACCTGCTTCTAAAGAGGTATAGGCTAAGAAACCTTGCAAGGGTGAGGTAAACTCTTCTTCTACCGGCAGCTCAAATTGGCCACAGGCATTGATTAATTCTTCTAAGTTCTCTACTCGGGCACGGCCTTTTTCACCTTTTTCAGCTTGATACATGGCTAATAGGCCAGAGTGTTCTATGGTGGTTTTGGCTTGTTCAGCAAGTTCGAGTTCTACGAGCTTTTCATCTAGCTGCTCGATTAATTCAATAAAGCGTGTAACAGCTGTCGCTGCGCGACCTGCTAAGTGTTGCTGTTCGATGACTGCTTTTGCTGCATACCACAATGGCAAAGACTCATTACGAGCACAGTCTCGTATATGGCTGAGAGTTTTGTCGCCAATACCACGTGTAGGGGTATTAATCACCCGCTCAAATGCGGCGTCATCATTACGGTTACTTATGAGGCGCAAGTAAGAGAGCGCGTCTTTAATTTCTTGACGCTCGAAGAAGCGCATGCCGCCATAGATGCGGTACTTAAGTCCTTCTTGTAGTAAGGCTTCTTCCAAAACACGAGACTGCGCATTATTGCGATATAAGATCGCACAATCAGTCAGAGCATTGCCATCTTGCAACCAAGATTTAATTTTATCGACGGTAAAACGTGCCTCATCTAACTCATTGAAAGCTGCATAGATGGAAATAGGCTCACCTTGGTTACCTTCGGTCCAAAGGCTCTTACCCATACGTTCAGAGTTGTTTTGGATTAAGGCGTTAGACGCTTTCAAAATCGTTGCGGTTGAACGGTAGTTTTGTTCTAGGCGAATTGTATCGGCATCAAAGTCTTGTAAGAAACGTTTAATGTTTTCAATTTTTGCACCACGCCAACCATAAATACTTTGGTCATCATCGCCAACAATCATAATGTTGTTTTCGCCGCCTGCGAGCAATCGCAACCACTGATATTGGATGCTGTTAGTATCCTGAAATTCGTCTACCAACATATGTCTAAAACGCTGTTGATAATGACGGAGTAAAGCGGGCTGCTGTTGCAACAATTCGTAGCAACGAAGTAATATTTCTGCAAAGTCGACTAGACCGGCTCGGTCACAGGCTTCTTGATACGCAGTATAGACGTTAAGCATCAGTTGCTCAGTGGCGTCATACGCTTGGATATCTTTAGGGCGTAACCCTTCGTCTTTACGTGCACTGATATACCAGCTGAGCTGCTTGGTAGGCCATTTCTTTTCATCAATGTTCATTGCTTTGAGTAGGCGTCTGATCATGCGCTGTTGGTCGTCAGAATCTAGGATTTGGAAAGACTCAGGCAATTTTGCTTCTCTGTGGTGGGCGCGTAATATACGGTGTGATAACCCATGGAAAGTGCCTATCCACATGCCTCCAACAGGACTTTGTAATGTTTCTTCAACACGTGAACGCATCTCTTTGGCGGCTTTGTTCGTAAAGGTCACAGCAAAGATACTATAGGGGGAAGCGTGCTCCACTTGCATCAACCAAGCAATACGGTGTACTAACACTCGAGTTTTACCAGAGCCCGCGCCCGCGAGAATGAGCATGTTACTAAGCGGTGCAGCAACCGCTTCTCTCTGCTTGTCATTCAAGCCGTCAAGTAATTCAGATACGTCCATCTTTGCGCCTATTTCGAAAAGTGAGGGCAAAGTATACCTAGCGTGGCATTTAAAGCCCAGTTTTTGGAGAGATTTTCAGTATGTTAAAAAGCTAGTGTGTTGAAAATAAAGTATATTTATTTTATTGGTTACTGTCTTTTTATACAGTCCATTAGCCCAAAATCTGTTTGAGTCGCTTTTGCATTTCTTGTACTAGCAGATCTGGCTGAAACTTAGATAGAAATGCATTACAGCCGACTTTTTCTACCATCGCTTGGTTAAAACTGCCACTTAAGGAAGTATTCAATATAACGTACAGATCTTTGAGGCGCTCATCATTGCGTATTTCATATGTGAGTCTATAGCCATCCATCACTGGCATTTCAGCGTCCGTGATCACCGCCATCAATTCATTGTTCACATCTATGCCTTCATCAGCCCAGTGTTTTAGCAGATTAAGCGCTTCTTGCCCATCTGTAGCTGGGATGATTTCAATGCCAATTTGCGCAAGCGTATCTGAGACTTGGCGACGGGCAGTCGCCGAGTCATCAGCATGGAGGATTTTGCGCCCTTGAAACTGTGCTAAGATACTTTCGTCTAGTACACCTTCAGGGATCTCAACGTCGTAATCGATAATCTCAGCCAGTACTTTTTCAACATCTATGATCTCAACAATATGTTCAGTGCCATCACGCTGAATTTTTGTTAAAGCCGTTAAGTAGTGATTACGTCCGACAGATTTTGGTGTGGGCATAATATCTGACCACGTTGTATTGACGATATGATCAACTTTTCCGACTAAAAATGCTTGAACAGTACGATTGTATTCGGTGATCACTAAGTTGCTGTCACTGTCGTATTCTGTATCGGGCATGCAAATAGCTTGTCTCAGATCAATAACAGGAATGGACTCACCGCGAATATTAGTAACCCCCGCAATTTTTGGGTGGGCGTTAGGCATCTTATTGAGATGTGGTAACTTGACGACTTCTTTGACCTTAAATACGTTGAGTGCAAATAAGTGTCTACTGTGTAAATGAAATAGCAACAATTCTAATCGATTTTCACCCACCAACTGTGTGCGTTGGTCGACTGAAGCTAATACGCCCGCCATATTTTCACCTCATACTATTGCTGCTTTCCAAAGTATACACATATAAATACAAAAATTACGAGTTCTTTACTTGATTTGAGTGAGAGTAAGGCTCACAGAAATATGCTGAAAAAAGCAACTTTTTAACGTTAAAGCATTGACTTGCTCTGCCACTATAAGATGATGTCAATCAAGGAGCAACACACAAAACTAAGGTAATTAATGCCAATCGTATTGAAGCGCATACTGGTACAAATTCAATCGCACATAAACAGAGCGAGCTGGGAAATTCTATTACTGGCAACGTTTTGCCATATGTTGCTAACTTGGATACTACTTTGGACGTCAAAAGAGCAAGCATTATTGCCACTCGATACATACGTCTATTACTACGTCGTAACTACATCAACAGTTGGGTATGGTGACTTCAGTGCTTCGACAGAGCTAGGGCGGTGGGTTGTCGCTTTATTTCAAATCCCCTTTGGCTTGGCGCTGTTTGGCGTGTTGCTGGGTAAAGTCGGGCAAGAGATTACATTATGGGTAAAAAGGGCTATGAAAGGCGAAAAGAATTTCTCACACCTCAAAGATCACATTATTATTTTTGGTTGGCATCCCACCCGCACAGAGAAGATGATTGAATTTATTCTCGCGGATAACAAGCGGGTGGATAGGCGCATTGTACTGGCCGTGCATGAAGATATGGAACATCCACTACTGCGTTTTGCACAGGTTGATTTTGTGCGATTAGTGAGTTTTACCGATGACGAACAATTGAAGCGTGCGGCGGTAGAGTATGCGGATAAGGTCATTGTAGATGGTAAAGACGATGATCATACATTTACGACGGCATTGAAACTTAGTCCCATGGTAAAGTCTGGCGCACATATCAGCGCGCATTTTACAGACGAGACGAAAGCACGATTATTACGCTTGCATTGTTCAAACGTGGAATGCTCTTCGGCCATGTCTGCTGAAATTTTGGTGCGTTCTATGCAGGATCCTGGCTCAAGTAGAATACAGGAAGAGTTACTTTCAACATTGCACGGCGATACCCAGTTTAGCTTGCAACTGCCCTCGTCCGTGAAAGCCTGCCATTTTGGGCAGCTGTTTATGTTCTTTAAAGAACATCATAACGCGACTTTGTTGGGCATCGCGCATGATCGTAGTGGTCAAAACATGGATTTAAATCCCCCGTTAGATTATGACATTAAAGCCGGGGATATTGTTCACTACATTGCACCACAACGGGTATTAGTAAATGAGGTAGCTTGGGAGCAGATATGAATGAGCTGATGTTACTGGTGTTTGCAGTATGCTTATATATCGTGCCAATTGGTCTAGTGGCAGGCAGTAAACGCTCTAAAGGGCACGAAAAAAATGGTTGGTTAATAGGTACACTGTTTTTTTCTTGGATTGCGCTGCTCCTTTACATCACCATTATTCCAAAAGAAGGGCGAGTCAAAACTCGCCGCAGCAAAAAGCACAGTTGATCACGGTTGTGACATGGCGATGATGTATTGCCATTCAGCTTCGGTGACTGGCATGATGGATAGGCGACCCGCTTTTTTCAAAGCCAGATCGACAATGTCTTCATTCGCTTTGATCGCTTTTAATGTCACCGGATTGGTGAGCTGTTCAACATATTGCACCGTAACACCAATCCAGCGGGGATTGTCTGGGTTGGACTTGGGATCGTAGTAGTCACTTGAGGCATCAAACTGGTATGGGTCAACTTCAGCTGCTTTAGTAACTTTAGCGATACCGACCACGCTAGGTACTTTGCAACTAGAGTGATAAATAAAGACGAGGTCGTCCTCTTGCATACTGTCGCGCATAAAATTACGAGCTTGGTAGTTTCTTATACCTTCCCAAAATGTACTTTGTTGCGGCGCATTTTTTAAGTCGTCGAGAGAATATGCGTCCGGTTCAGTTTTGAATAACCAATAAGCCATTATAAATACTCATTTAAAAGTAGATTAGTGTATTATTATCAGTAATTGCAGTAACTACAATGATGAGGTGGGCAATGAGTCAAGTGCTACAGGACTTACTTGATTTATTAAGTTTGGAAGAAATCGAGCAGGGTATCTATCGCGGTCAGAGTCAAGATCTTGGTTTTCCTCAAGTATTTGGTGGTCAAGTCATGGGGCAAGCGCTATCCGCGGCGAAATATACGCTTCCAGAAGGACGTTATGTTAATTCATTGCATTCTTATTTCTTACGCCCAGGCGATGCAAGTAAGCCTATTGTCTATGATGTTGAAAATATCCGCGATGGCCGCAGCTTCAGCACGCGCAGAGTGAGTGCAATTCAGTACGGTAAACCAATCTTCTATATGACTGCCTCATTCCAAGGTGATGAACCTGGGATGTCTCACCAGAGCGAGATGCCGACAGTGCCTGAGCCAGAAACGCTCAAGTCTGCATTGCAGTTTTACCAGGATAACGCGGAGCTGATCCCAGAGTCTCTAAGACCTAAGTTTACACAGGAAATGCCATTAGATATGCGACCGGTCAATTTCCAAAACCCATTTCAGCCGCAAAAAGCACCGGCTATACGCCATGTGTGGTTCAAAGCCAATGGTAAAATGCCAGATGAAAGACGTATTCATAATTATCTTTTGGCATATGCCTCGGACTTTGAGTTTTTACCAACGGCATTACAGCCACATGGGCTCTCTTTTATGCAGCCAAATATGCAAGTGGCGACCATAGATCATGCGATGTGGTTCCATCGTCCATTTAGGTTGGATGATTGGATGCTTTATAGTGTGGACAGTCCAAGTGCCAGCAACGGTAGAGGTTTGGTTCGCGGACAGTTTTTCAACCGCAAGGGCGAGTTAGTCGCGTCGACCATTCAAGAGGGTGTAATGCGCCAGCGCTAGGCACTGACGCATTATTGTTAAAGTGTATCGTGAATAGATTGCCAGATCCGTGCTGGCAATAAATCATTCAGATGTTGCTGCAACAAGTTCAATGGAGCTGCTGCACTGATAGTTTGTTGTTCGGAGATGGCAATATACTCTTGCTCTTTCAAGGTGTTGATAAAGTTGCTCAGTACCTTTTTATCGAAGAATTCAGGGCTTTTGATACCGTGCAGTGTGCCTAAGCGATTGGCTAATATTTCACTTTCACTTTCCAACTCAGTTCGCTTTATATCCTGATGTTTTAAGATCAAACTACTGGTGATGGCATAGCGCTCTAGCGTTAGGTGACACACTTTACCTAGCATTTCTAGCTTAGTAAGTGCACTGTTGTCTTTGTTGGTGATAGCTTGAAAGCCATCAAAAGTAATTAAGTTGTGCTCAGCAAAACTATTGAGTATGTCTTTGATATAACCTTCGCGCATAGGCGTCAAAAACCATTCTTTCGCAAAAAGCGGATACAGTGCCGCGAGCTTTTCTTCGCACGCTTCAAGTGTTACCTCGTAGCGATTAAAGAGCATTTGTGCAATCACGCTTGGGACTGCGAATAAATGCAAAATATTATTACGATAGTAGTTGAATAGTGTACGTTCCTGTTCTTTTATCGTAATGATGTCGCCTAAACCATCTTGTAGCACTTCGAGCTTTTCTAGTCTAAGCGCATGCTCAAGCAAGGCTTCCGCATCTTCACTAGGCTGTGTGACGTAATCACTGTACTTTGCTTGCTTTTGCAAAGCCATATAAAAGCGCAGTTGTTCAATGAGCTTCTGTCTACTAAGCGCAAATTGTTCATTGCTGAGCAAGATAGTTGCGACCAAATTAATCACATTCAACGCGGCACTGGCATTGATATTCGTCATGATCTGATCCGCTACATTGGCCACTTGACCGTTGAGCCACTGAGGTTTGGGGGCTTCATCAGCAGAGATTGACTGACGCCAATCTGGTTGATGCTCATTTAAGTACTGGTTAAGGTGTATGGGTTGGCCAAAGTTTAAGTAGCCTCGTCCATAATTTCTTAGGTTTTTTATTGCCTTAAATACGCCGAGTACGGACTCATTTTTCTTCGTATTTCCTGCCAGTTCTTTGAGGTAGGTATTTATTTCCATCACATGCTCATAGCCGATATAGACAGGCACAATGGAAATAGGCCGATCGATACCGCGCAGCATTGATTGCATTGTCATGGCGAGCATACCGGTTTTAGGTGGTAACAGTCTACCTGTGCGGCTACGACCGCCCTCAGTATAGAATTTCACTGAGTAACCTTTGATAAACAGCTGGCTAAGGTATTCTTTGAATACCGTTGAGTAAAGTTTATTACCGGCAAAAGAGCGACGTATGAAGAATGCGCCTGAGCGTCTAAAAATTCCACCCGCAGGGAAGAAATTAAGATTTACCCCCGCTGCGATATGAGGTGGCACCAACCCTTGATGGTAAATTACGTAGGTCAAAAGTAAGTAATCCATGTGGCTGCGGTGACACGGGACATAGATTATTTCATGGCCTTTATCAGCTAAAGCACGCACCTCATCGGCATTTTTTACCTCAATACCATTGTAGAGTTTATTCCATAGCCAAGTTAAAACACGGTCGGCCACTCTGACCATGGCATCTGAATAATTGGCAGCAATTTCATCTAGTAATTCTTGGGCGTTGAGGCGAGCTTCGTGGTGGCTCAAACCTTTTGCTTTGGCCTCCTCTGCAATGGCTTTCTTGATGCTTGGCGCGGCTAAGATTGAGTTAAACAACGCTTCTCTAGAAGGCAACTTTGGCCCCGTGGCTGCGAGTTGTTGGCGACGAAAGTGCACACGGGCTACACGCAATAATTTTTGAGGGAGTTCTTCAACATCAGCCTTGTCATTCATTAATTGCTCCACTGCAATCGGAGCCGAGAAGCGAACTAAATTATCACGTCCGGAAAATAACAAGACAAAACTTTTCCTAAGCCAGCTCGGGGTGAGCGAGTGGCCTAATAAGGTGGCAAGTCCCGGCTTTTCCTTACCTGGGTCTCTGCCCCAAAAAACCGAAACCGGCAGGATCTGTGCTTTGATAGTTGGGTTTGCTTTCAATGCGTGAAAGATTTCTTTACTCAGCTGCAAAGCATTGCTGGGTTTAGCGGTTTTGGAAAATAGTGGCGTTGGGTTTTGCATTGCAATAAATCGCGGCACTTCGGCACTGCCGATTGTTTGCTTTTGCATAGGGCTTGGCAGACCAAGCTGTTTACACATACGGTCCAACGCTGCGAGATCTGCATGAGAATTTAATCGCGTCACGTAAAAAGTGGGCAGACTAGGATCGAGACTAAACTGTGAAACGGGGTCTTCCGGTAACAGTTTACTTTTAACTAGGAGCCAATTTGTCCACCGAGCGAGCACATTGAGGCTTTGTGATAATAAGCGCATACGCAGTACCAAGTATTAATTTTTGCAATAGAATATCAGGGATTAACTGGACTGACCATTGTCCAGAGGGTTCATGCAGAGCCTAGATAATGCGCTGAGGCCCCACGTTTATGTTATTTATGTTGGTGTTTCGCCTTAAACTCTGTCGATAAGTATAGTACGAGGTTGAACACGCTGAGTAAGTATGACGCTAAAATAAGCAGATAATTTATTTTGTCAGCGGTGTTTTTAGCATTGACGGTTAAGTGGTGGCTATGCGAAAAAATTATTGCATTTAGTTGTTGCATTTATCACCAGTATCCTTATAATGTGCGAACTTTCTCGGCTTTTGGCCGCTGAAAGTTAAATGAAAAGTCTGGATTTCAGACTATTAAACAGGAACTCCGATTTGGAGTTCGATGGTAGAAATAAAAGAACAACCGACTTCTTAGGTATTTTAAGATAGTTTCGGCGGTTTTTTTATGCTCTTTTTAAATGCTCTTTTAATTGAGGTTTAAGAATGTCAAATCAACGCATTCGTATTCGCCTAAAAGCTTTTGACCACCGTTTGATTGACCAATCAACGGCGGAAATCGTGGAAACTGCGAAGCGCACTGGTGCTCAGGTACGTGGTCCAATCCCACTACCTACACGTTTTGAGCGTTTCACTGTATTGATCTCTCCGCACGTAAACAAAGACGCGCGTGATCAGTATGAAATCCGCACCCATAAACGTCTGATCGACATCGTAGAACCAACTGACAAGACTGTAGACGCTCTAATGCGCCTAGACCTTGCTGCTGGTGTTGATGTTCAAATCAGCCTGGGTTAATCGAAAGATTAGAGAGGTTTTAGGAAAATGGCATTAGGTCTAGTCGGTCGTAAAGTGGGTATGACACGTATCTTCACTGAAGATGGTGTATCTATCCCTGTGACAGTTATCGAAGCGACGCCTAACCGTGTAACTCAGATTAAATCTGACGCTACAGACGGTTATAACGCGCTTCAAGTTACTGCAGGCGAGAAAAAAGCAAGCCGTGTAAACAAACCAGCAGCGGGTCACTTCGCTAAAGCTGGCGTTGAAGCGGGTCGTGGCCTGTGGGAATTCCGTCTTAACGGCGGAGAAGGTGAGTTTGAAGTAGGTTCAGAACTAACTGTTGAACTTTTCACTGAAGTGAAAAAAGTAGACGTTACTGGTACTTCAAAAGGTAAAGGTTTCCAAGGTGGTGTTAAGCGCTGGAACTTCAGCATGCAAGACGCTACACACGGTAACTCTCTATCTCACCGTGCTCCTGGTTCAATCGGTCAAAACCAGTCTCCTGGTAAAGTTTTCAAAGGTAAGAAAATGGCCGGTCAAATGGGTAATGTTCGTTCTACGACACAGAACCTTGAACTAGTTCGTGTTGACGCTGAGCGTAACCTGCTTTTAGTTAAAGGTGCAGTACCTGGCGCTATCGGCGGCGACGTTATCGTTAAACCTGCTGTTAAAGCATAAGTCCTGGAGATTTAGTGATGGAATTAGCAATTAAAGGCGCTGGTGCGCTTGAAGTTTCCGAAGCTACTTTTGGACGTGAGTTTAACGAAGCATTAGTACACCAAGTAGTTGTTGCTTACGCAGCAGGTGCTCGTCAAGGTACTAAAGCTCAGAAGACGCGTTCTGAAGTACGTGGTGGTGGTAAGAAACCATTCCGCCAAAAAGGTACTGGCCGTGCACGTGCTGGTACAATCCGCAGCCCAATCTGGCGCAGCGGTGGTGTGAGCTTTGCAGCTAAGCCGCAAGATCACAGCCAAAAAGTTAACCGTAAGATGTATCGCGGTGCGATCAAGAGCATCTTATCTGAACTAGTTCGTCAAGAGCGTCTTGTTGTTGTTGAAAACTTCGGTTTAGAAGCACCTAAGACAAAAGAACTAGTAGCTAAGCTTAAAGAGCTTGAGCTAAAAGACGTATTAATCGTGACTGAAGAAGTAGATGAGAATCTATTCCTTTCATCTCGTAACCTGTACAAGGTTGATACTCGTGACGTAGCTGGCATCGACCCAGTAAGCCTAATCGCTTTCGATAAGGTTCTAATTACTGCTGGTGCTGTGAAGCAACTTGAGGAGTCATTAGCATGATCAGTGAAGAACGTCTTTTAAAAGTAATTCTTGCTCCACACATCTCTGAGAAAAGCACTATCTCTGCTGAAGCGAACAACACTATCGTGTTCAAAGTAGCAAAAGATGCAAACAAAGCTGAAGTTAAAGCAGCTGTTGAAAAGCTTTTTGAAGTAGAAGTAACTGGTGTTCGCACTCTAAATGTTAAGGGTAAAACAAAGCGTACAGGCATGCGTTTCGGCCGTCGTTCAGACTGGAAGAAAGCCTACGTTACTCTTAAAGAAGGCAGCGAGCTAGACTTTGTCGGCGGCGCCGAGTAATAAGGGGAGTTAGAATTATGGCACTTCAAAAGTGTAAACCAACTTCTGCGGGTCGTCGTCACGTCGTTAAAGTGGTTAACCCTGATCTACACAAGGGTAAGCCATACGCTCCGCTACTAGAGAAGAACTCTAAATCAGGTGGTCGTAACAACAACGGTCGTATCACGGTTCGTCACATCGGTGGTGGTCACAAGCATCACTATCGTGTAATCGACTTTAAACGCACTAAAGATGGCATTCCAGCTGTTGTTGAGCGTCTAGAGTATGATCCAAACCGTAGCGCAAACATCGCTCTTGTATTATATGCAGACGGTGAGCGTCGTTACATCATCGCACCTAAAGGTGTTAAAGCAGGTGATGCAATCCAGTCTGGTGTTGATGCACCAATCAAAGCTGGTAACACATTACCAATGCGTAACATCCCAGTAGGTACTACAGTACACAATGTTGAGCTTAAGCCTGGTAAAGGTGCTCAGATTGCACGTTCTGCTGGTGCATATGTACAGATCCTAGCGCGTGAAGGCCAGTACGTGACTCTACGTCTACGTTCAGGTGAAATGCGTAAAGTTGAAGCGGATTGTCGCGCAACTATCGGTGAAGTAGGTAACGCTGAACACATGCTACGTTCACTAGGTAAAGCTGGTGCTAACCGTTGGCGTGGTATCCGTCCTACAGTTCGTGGTGTTGCCATGAACCCGATTGACCACCCACACGGTGGTGGTGAAGGTCGTACATCTGGTGGTCGTCACCCTGTGTCTCCATGGGGTAAGCCTACTAAAGGTGCTAAGACACGTAAGAACAAGCGTACTGATAAATTTATCGTACGTCGTCGTACTAAGTAATAGTTGAGGAATTGCCATGCCACGTTCTCTCAAGAAGGGTCCATTCATTGACCTACACTTGCTGAAGAAGGTAGAGAAGGCGTTGGAAAGCGGTGACAAGAAGCCTATCAAGACTTGGAGCCGTCGTTCAATGATCATCCCTAACATGATCGGATTGACCATCGCTGTCCATAATGGTCGTCAGCACGTACCTGTATTCGTTACAGACGAAATGATCGGTCACAAACTAGGTGAATTTGCACCTACACGTACTTACCGCGGTCACGCTGCGGATAAGAAAGCTAAAAAGCGTTAATCGGAGGGTATGATGGAAGCATTAGCTAAACACAAATTCGCCTCTGGTTCGGCGCAAAAAGCACGTCTAGTTGCTGATCAGATCCGCGGACTTCCGGTTGATCGCGCGCTAGAAATCCTAGCGTATAGCCCGAAGAAAGCGGCTGTATTGGTTAAAAAAGTACTTGAGTCTGCTATCGCTAACGCGGAGCACAACGAAGGTGCTGACATTGATGAGCTTAAAGTGGCTAAAGTATTTGTAGACGAAGGTCCTACAATGAAACGTATTATGCCACGTGCTAAAGGACGCGCAGACCGCATCCTTAAGCGTTCAAGCCACATCACTGTTGTGGTTTCAGATAGCTAGGAGATATAAGTAATGGGACAAAAAGTTCATCCTACTGGTATTCGCCTAGGTATCTCAAAGCCTTGGGTATCTACTTGGTACGCGAATACAAAAGATTTCTCTGAGCAGCTTTTTGGCGATCACAAAGTGCGTCAATACCTTACTAAGGAATTGAAAAACGCTTCTGTGTCTAAAATCGTTATTGAGCGTCCAGCTAAATCTATCCGTGTAACAATTCACACAGCTCGTCCTGGTGTTGTTATCGGTAAAAAAGGTGAAGACGTTGAAAAGCTTCGCCAAGCTGTAACTAAGCTTGCTGGTGTACCTGCACAAATCAACATTGCAGAAGTACGTAAGCCAGAGCTAGATGCACAATTAGTTGCTGACGGTATCTCTTCACAGCTAGAGCGTCGTGTTATGTTCCGTCGTGCTATGAAGCGCGCAGTTCAAAATGCAATGCGTCTAGGTGCTAAAGGTATCAAGGTTGAAGTTAGCGGTCGTCTAGGCGGCGCTGAAATCGCACGTTCTGAGTGGTACCGTGAAGGTCGTGTACCTCTACACACTCTACGTGCTGATATCGATTACGCTACTTCAGAAGCTTTGACTACTTACGGCATCATCGGTGTTAAAGTTTGGATCTTCAAAGGCGAAGTTATCGGTGGTCTTCCACTGAAACAAGAGCAAGAGAAGCCAGCTAAACGTGCACCGAAGAAAGCTAAGAAAAGTGCTAAGTAAGAGGTAGCGACTAATGTTACAGCCAAAACGTACAAAATTCCGCAAGGTACACAAAGGCCGCAACCGTGGTCTTGCTACTAGCGGTAACAAAGTTAGCTTCGGTTCTTTCGGCTTGAAAGCGACTGGCCGTGGCCGTATGACTGCTCGTCAAATCGAAGCAGCTCGTCGTGCTATGACGCGTCACATCAAGCGTCAAGGTAAAATCTGGATTCGTGTATTCCCAGATAAGCCGATTACAGAGAAACCGCTTGAAGTTCGTATGGGTAAAGGTAAAGGTTCTGTTGAATACTGGGTTGCTGAAATTCAGCCTGGTAAAGTACTTTACGAGATGGAAGGTGTTTCAGAAGAGCTTGCTCGTGAAGCATTCGACCTAGCTGCTCGTAAATTACCTTTCAAAACAACATTTGTAACTCGGACGGTAATGTAATGAAAGCTAGCGAATTGAAAGACAAAAGCGTAGAAGAGCTTAAAGCTGAACTTCTAGAGCTTCTTCGTGAGCAGTTCAACCTGCGCATGCAAGCGAGCACTGGTCAGCTAGCTCAAACTCACGAGCTGAAAAAAGTACGTCGCAGTATTGCGCGTGTTAAAACGGTTATCAACCAGAAGGCAGGTGCATAATGAGCGATAAAATCCGTACTCTTCAAGGTCGTGTAGTTAGCGACAAAATGGATAAGTCAATCGTTGTTGCTATCGAGCGTCAGGTTAAACACCCGATCTACGGTAAATTCATCAAGCGTACAACTAAGTTGCACGCACACGATGAAAACAACACAGCACTAGCAGGTGACGTCGTGACTATTCGCGAATGTGCGCCAATCTCTAAGAAAAAATCTTGGACGCTAGTTGACGTGATTGAACGTCCTAAGAAAGCTTAATTTTTAATTAAGTTTACTTATAAAAACCCCAGCTTCGGCTGGGGTTTTTGTTTTTTAATGGTTTTAAAATAATCCCGATATTAAGCTTTTTACCTTCCACACCTTATCTTAAAAATACTCAAAACCTTTCTAACTTAATAATATTTCATTATTTTTTATGATTTCAGTCATGTTAATATTCTATTTGTTGACGCCCTAGTCATGCATATAAATACATTTATATGCGGATTTGGTAGCTTCTAGTTAGATTGGGTTATTCAATAGTTCCAACATAATAAGTTCAACGAAACGGGCAATGCCATGAAGTGATATTCATCTATGTTGCCCACGCCTCTACTCTCATCTATAAAGGATCTAGTTATGCTTAAATCAATTGGCTTAGCATCCCTGTTAACTGCTATGACGCCTGTCGCGCAGGCTTTTACGTTAATTGAAAATGTCTCCATTACGGACCAGACAATCACCATTCCTATTAATGGTTATCATGACCCAATTATCATTCCGTCTGTGCCCACTTTTAACGATAAGGAGCCTGGTGTTGTTTCTATTTCTAACGTGACTGCGAGTAGCTTTGACGTTCAATTTAAAGAGTGGTCATACTTAGACGGGATTCACGGTGAAGAATATGTGTCGTTTTTAGTGGTTGAAAAGGGACGCCACCACTTAGAAGATGGCAGTGTGTGGGAGGCTGGAGAGCTGACGCTTGGTACTGGCTCGAAACACCAGTTCTTTAGTGAGAGCTTTGCCCATGCGCCTCATGTTTTTGTCAGTGGCCAAACCCAAAATGACCCTGATGCATACTCACTTAGAGTATCGAGTACTTCTCAACAAACATTTGGCATTAGTCTCAATGAACAAGAAGCTGGTAATGCACATGTTGAGGAGTCTATTGGCTATTTAGCTGTGTACAACAAGGTAAATAGCGGCACGACAAATGATGGGACGCCATTTAACCTGACCCAAGAAGCGATTAACGAAGCGGGGTTTCAGAAGTTACAGGGCAAGTTGTTGCTGCAAGAAGAGCAATCAAGAGACTCAGAGACCAGTCATTTGCTAGAGATGGTCAGCATTTTGTCAATGAAAAACAATCTGTTTGCCCAAGATAATACCCATTATGGTAAAGACACCATGTCTCTGCGTTTATCAACTTCGGACACATTTACAGTGGTACCGGGGGAGACCAGTGGACAATACGGCAACATCGCACTCATAGGCACAAATGGTTTAACGGAATCATCGTACAGCTCAAGTCACAATTATGCAGCTGACAGTGCTTCGGGCGCGTTTGATGGGTATAACTCCTCCACCAAGATTAACGCTGATGCAGCGGCTAAAATCAAACGTGGTATTTGGTTGACTACGCTTGCCCAAGAGCATTGGCTGCAAGTGAGCTTTAATTCTTCTGCCTATATCACGGCGTTCAGAGTGATGTTGTACTCTGCCGCTTCCAATCCAGGTATGGGCGTTAAAGATGTCACACTGCAAGTTTCGAACGACAATGTTAACTTTGTTGACCATGAGTCATTCTCGTTGGTGAAAAGTCTAGATCAAACGATTGAACTATCGCAACCTGCGGTTGGTAAGTTTGTTCGACTGAAGATACACAATACACAAGGTCACAGTTATCGTGTCATAGGAGAGTTAGAGTACTTTGGTGGCTTTGTAAACTCGGGTGATGATGTCACTCCACCAACAGAGCCAGAACCATCATTGGGTACTACGTGTGCGTCTATTAAACAGCAAGATCCAACAGCAAGCTCAGGCATGTATGAGATTGACCCAGATGGAGAGGGCGGCGTTGCCCCATTTTATGCGCACTGTGAAATGACCGCTAATGGTGGAGGCTGGACCTTAGTCGCGCACCACAAAGATGGCTTGGATAATATTGCCGTAAGTTTGCCACTGAGCCTAAATGAACTAGGTGTTCTTCCCAGCGAGCAATGGCAAGCAATACAGAAAAACATGACCACAGGTATGATGTTTGTGGATGAACATGGCAAAGTTTCTCAGTTAAATAAAGATAAGCTCGAGAGTGCAAACTGTGTCGCTTTATCACAAACTACCGACCTCAGTCAGCCACCGGTACCGTATGACATTGGTATGATTTGGTTGCAAGAAGGCTCTGGATGCAGTGCTTCGGGGCTAGACTACTCGTTCATCAGCTTAAGTACAAAATCAACGAGCCGAGGTGATGGGTATACACGTATCGGTGCGGCGTTGTATCAACATAATGTGAAGTTCGATCAATGGCCATATAGCAGCGGAGCGTATAGCGGCGCAGAGCAAGACACGCTGTATTATTACGTAAAATAGACATCGTATAGAAATTGCGCCGAGAAGTCGGCAAAATTAGCGTTAAGCCCCGGCTGATACTCGGGGCTTTACTTTATGTACGCCACTATCTTGGTATTGGTTTTAAAAGTGGCCGTTTCATAAGATGACAACTGCTCTTATTTACCGAAGGTAAAGTCAGCACTCGGTATTTCGCCCCTTTACCACCACGCATTCACTATGCTCATTCTTTGTCCCTGAATAATAGTTATATACTGCCAGTGAACCTAAAATGGTCCTTATAAATACAGAGGCAATGCTGTTGCGTTTAGATCCTTTATAAGTACATGCCTTAAAGTGAACAGGCAGAAAGCGCTGTGGTTATGGTTCACGATTTATTAGTTTCAGATCTAGATACTTTAAATACAGTAATGCTGCGATACCGCCAGCTAGAGGCAGTGTGATAAAGCTTGCCCATCCACTCACATAAAAGCTGACGAGTAACATGGTTATGTCAGTGCCTAACAACTCACAGGGGATATCACTGCGCTCATTGACAATGCAGTTTAACTGGCTAGATATAATTTCAGCTAGTAAAAGGGCAACTAATGGGGCGATGGCAATACATGCCATAATAATAGATAAGGCTAAAAGCCGTCTTTGGCTAAACATAAATTCCATCCTTGTTCGTTTTATGCACCCATTGTCTGATAGGGACCAAGAGAGATCAAGTCAACCTGTAGAGTGTCTAAGGTTGAATGAGAAAGAGGTGGGGAGCGCTCACTCCCCTTTAGTGAATCACTTAGCTTGAAGGTGGTGTAGTACAGTCTGGTGAGAACCAGAAATCATCAGATGCGGACGTCCACTCATCGCCACAGACACCTAATTGCTCGCCTTCCACGTCGGCACAGGCATCATGATTCAAGCAATCTTGTGTATATTGGCCGTCGCCAAACATAGGACAGCCAGCGCCGCAGCGAGCCGCACAGAAGCCGTGACCACCTACTTTATAGCGCTGGGTTTTAACACCAACATAGGTAACATCCCAAATAGCGGTTTTGTACTTGCCCATATAAGGACAAAGATCTGTCCATCCTTGAGCCGAGAAGTCTTGCTCAATCGTTTGCTCTAGAGGCATACCTACTGGATAAGTAGAAAGAAACTCAAAAAACTTGAATAGAACGATTTTTGATTCTTTGTCCAGTTTAGTTTGAGCATTTAAAATATCTTCGACATGATTTTGAGAATCACGAAAAATACGGGTTAATGAACTTTTTAGCTTTTCGCTATTAATCAACTTTTTGTTATTAATGTCAAAACCAGAAATGTCGACCGTTTTATTTACATTATCTAGTTTTAAGTTGAAAGTGTTCCCATTAAAAGTAATAGAACTGCTTATTTGGTTATTAAGGTCATCAGAGAGGTTAAATTTAACAGTATTATCTTTGTTAGATATTGTATTCTTTAGTGAACTCGCATTTAGGGTTGTTTCGAAGTAACCGCTCACTCCGTAATCTTCACTTTGAATTGTTATACCTTCGTTTGCATTTGATACATTACTGCCAAGAGTACAGAGTGCGAATGCAATTGCAGCTAGTTTTTTCATAATAAATCCTTTTTGTTATTTTCAAAATTAGGAATGTTATTCCTGTGTTCGTAAATTGAACAAAAGCACTTTATTTTAAGTTGTGTTAATGTGTCAATACTGTTTATTTTTTGTGACCTTGTGTTGTTTTAAACTTATTAATAATAACGTTGTATATCATTATATTTTTGTCATTGAAGTATTATTGTTGATAGTAATATATCTTTTAACTTCAGTCTTCTATGGCTGTGAATTTGATGAATTAAAAACATTTGTTAGATTTATTAAAATGAATTTATTAGGTTCATAGCGATTTTGTAAATGAAAATTATTTTATAGAGTAGCGCAAGAGCGTACGTACTTTGCTTTCAAGAACTGTGATATGGGTAAGGAGTATGTCGCTTGTATGTGGGGGAGGGGGTTGACCGCAAATAAGCTGAGCAATTTGCGGCAACCAATTTAAATAACACGAGAGAAGCGTGTATTTTTGATCTGTTGTTGTAGGTATGCATCAAAGCTCATACATATAATGCGGATAAATAAAGTCCCGCGAGCTGTAACCGCGATGGTGTTATTGTCACTTACCACGAGCCCATCATCAATCAGTGGCTGTAACGACTGCAATGAATCTGCGAAGTAGGCATCAAAGTCAATATTAAATGCACTGCTAATGGCAAGCTTGTCTAACTCAAAATGACAAATTAATTGTTTAATAACATGTGCTCTTAACACATCGTCCTGCGTAAGTGTGACACCTTTACATATGGCGCTTCGCTGGTCGGTGATAGTAGCGTAATAGGTTTTTAAATCTTTTTCATTTTGCAGTATTGCATTGCCTATTTGTGAGATAGAAGAAACACCGAGCCCTAATAAATCACAATTTCCATGTGTGGTATAACCTTGAAAGTTACGGTGCAATTGGTTCTCACGCTGCGCGATGGCAAGTTCATCATCGTGTTTTGCAAAATGATCCATACCAATATACTGGTAGCCAGCCTCTGTCATTTGCGCCAATGCATTTTTGAATATTTGTAGCTTTTGTTCTGCAGAGGGCATATCTTGCTCTTTCAATTTACGTTGAGCCGCAAACCTGTCTGGTAAATGGGCGTAGTTAAACAGAGAGACTCTATCAGGAGATAGATTGATAAGTTGCGCGATGGTTTCTCGATAGCTTTCGGGTGATTGGTGTGGCAGGCCATAAATCATATCCATATTAATGGATTTAAACCCTAGGGTACGAGCCTGATGTAATATATTGAGTACTTCGTCTATTTGCTGTGGGCGATTCACAGCAGCTTGAACTTGATCATTAAAATCTTGTACGCCAAACGAAACCCTGTTGAAGCGTAAATCTCTCAGCGTAACCAACATATTGTCTGCCAGCGATCTAGGGTCAATTTCAATACTACGCTGCGCCTGATCAGAAATCGTGAAATGCTGCTCTATCGTATTGATTAAACGCGTCATTTGCGCTTCTGTGAGAAATGTTGGGGTGCCGCCTCCGAGGTGGAGCTGTTCCACGCGATATGCCTTGAAAAGGGCAGCTTGTGATTCAATTTCTGCACACAAGTGATCTAAATACACATCCGCTTTAGATTGATGGCGGGTAATGATCTTGTTGCAGCCACAGTAATAACAAAGCTGATGACAAAACGGAATGTGTATATAGAGAGACAATGCTCGACTTGTGGAGCTTTTGACAGCCTCCGATAATGCTTGTTGATCATACCCAGATGTTAGTGATAAGGCTGTTGGATAAGATGTGTATCTAGGGCCAGAAATATTGTATTTTTTGATAAGGGAGTCTTCCCAAAAAGGTAGTTTAATCACGATCGCACTCAAATTAAATGACACACCATGAATTATAATTGCGCGGGCTAAAGTAAAGTTTGATCTGACTCAAGTGGGCGATTAGTAGACAAATGTAAGGCGATTAGCCTTACATTTGTTACATATTTTAAAGTTGATAGCGCTTGGCTGTTGTAGCTAGCTGTTCAGCTAATTTTGCGAGTTGCTCAGCATCTCTAGAGGACTTCTCAGCACCTTGGGCTGTTTCTTTGGCGGTATTGGTCACTTCCCTGACGCCCTCAGAAATTTGCAGAGTAACGGCATTTTGTTGCTCAGTTGCGCTGGCTATTTGAATGCTCATATCGCGAATTGAGACGACCGAATCAGATACATGCTCCAATGCTTGACCTGTTTCATGTACACGCTGAGCTGTGATTTCGGCGTTATTAACGTTATTACTCATTAATTCAACAGAGCGCTGGGCTTCTTGCTGTAATCGCGAAATCATGGCCTGAATTTCTTCAGTACTTTGTTGCGTACGACTTGCGAGACTGCGTACTTCATCAGCAACAACTGCAAAACCACGGCCTTGCTCACCAGCTCGAGCCGCCTCAATTGCGGCGTTAAGGGCAAGCAAGTTGGTCTGATCGGCAATGCCTCTAATGACATCTAAAATTGACCCCACCGACTGAGTCTCATCAGCCAAACTAGAGATAGTTAGGCTGACATTATTGATGTCTTCTTTGAGTGTTGAAATTGCGCTGCGCGTTTCTGAAACTGCTTGTAACCCTTGTTGTGACGTTTGTTCTGTCGAGGTCGCTGTGTCAGCTGCTGACTGTGTACTACGGGTAATTTCTGAAACGGTTTCTGTCATTTCGTCCATGGCCCTGTCTGTATACTCAAGTTGTGCCATTTGTTGCTCTGCACCGTGCTTAGCCTGTGTAGTAATAGCGCTCATCGTTTGAGAGGTGTCGGCAAGGGTGTCGGTTGATTGGTGGATTTGTTCAATAAATTCTCGTAAATTCTGCACCATATTGGCCATGGCTTGATAAATACCGGTGCTATTTGTTTGGTGGCTAAACTGTACGGTTAAATCGCCAGCGGCAATCTTTCTAGCTATCGCCTCTATTTCTCGAGGTTCGCCACCAATTGGTAGTTTGATAATTTTGCTGATGTACCAGCTAAAAAATATACCGAGTAAGATAATCAAGCTGGCAAAAGCAACCACCGTAAATTTAGAATTCGCACTGGCTGATTGCACAATGGGACCCAATTGATCTTGTACTGCTTTGATGTCCAGCTTTATGTTCTCTAATTGGGTTGCGACCTTTGGACCTATGGTGTCTAACACTTGTGAGATTTGTTGGTTGCGCTCCGTGATTACTTGGTAAACCGCTTCTTGCCCATCTTGGTAGGCTTTCAGTGCTTGTCCAAATTCTACACTCGCTCGCGCCGTGCTCTGCCCTAAGGTTTTTTGATATTGGGCCTTTAAGGTATCAAAGCTCTGTTTGGCTACCTGAAAATCTTTTTGTGCGTTGGTAACCAAAAACTTGTTTGTCGATAAGCGGCCTTGTTGCAGTAGACCACGAAGTGAACTGAAGTTTCGTATGTCTGGCAGTGATTGCGAGTCGCGTATCATGTCACTCAGCAAGTTATCTAGTTGTGGGCCACGGACATTTAAGACGTCATTAACGAGTTGGTGACGACGTTCAAATAATGCCACGATTTTGTCAAAGCTTTTTTTGTAACGTTCCACCTGTTGTTGGCTACGCTCAATCACTTGTAATTGTGCAGGGTCTTGAAATTGGGTGTTCGCTTCAGCCATTAATTGCTCTAACAATGCTAAGCGCTGATTAAACTGGTCGATAGCCGCTGGGCTTTGGTGCTTTAAATATTTACCCGCTTGTAACCTTACTTCCAGCAAGTTTGCTTGAATACGCCCTGCGAGGGTGTTGTCTCTTGCTTTAGTACGGTACTCGACAAAGTTTGTGTACCCAGAACTTAAACCCCAATATGCAACAATAGAGAGGATTAACATCATAAAAATCATCACGCCGAAAGCGCTATTAAGCTGTTGGTTTAGCCGCCAGTTTTTAACCATTTAAAAGCCTTATGTTTAAGTTAAACTGTTGATGAAAAGTGACTGGAAAGATAGGCTTTCCTATGAATAGTTTAGTGTAAATATTGCAATAGGATCATATTATTTATCGAGTGAAAAAAAATACCCAATTGGCGAAATCAAGGTGAAATTATTTGACTCCAATCAAGAGTTTTTACTTTTCGTTTAGCGTCTGATAATAAAGATGTTTTTTAGCTAACCTGGAAAGTGAATACACAGCAGTGATGGATTATTGTGCGCTTTGTTTGAGGCTAAATTGAAGTTTATTTGATTGGGGGATGTTTCGGGGGGAGAGTGGAGGCGCGCAGTTAACCTGCACGCCGAAATTGTTAAAGCTTAAATTGATTAACGGTTGCGTTTAGCGCCTTGGCCAAATCGTTTAGATCTCGTGCCTCATCTGCTAGTAGGTGGGCATGATTGGCAGTGCTGTTCACCAAGTCGTTAATTGCGTTTAAGCTGTTATTGATGTCTTCTGCAACAACCGTTTGCTCTTCGGTCGAGGTCGCGATTTGATGGCTTTGATCTTGAACTGTATTGACGGACTCAGTGATATTGCGCAGTGCATCGAGTACTTCTTGTGTTTGCTCAACAGAACTTTGTGCTCTTTCTTGACCCTGTTGCATCATCGTTGAAGCTTGTTGTGCTATTTGCTGTAACTTAGAAATCATATTGCGAATATCATCGGTCGATTCTTGGGTACGACTGGCTAGGCTTCTCACTTCATCGGCTACAACAGCAAAGCCTCGGCCTTGTTCACCTGCTCTAGCTGCTTCAATAGCGGCGTTGAGTGCAAGTAGGTTTGTCTGCTCAGCAATGCCATTGATGACGTCTATGACTGCACCAATATTACTGGTTTCTTGCTCCAGGCCTTCAACAACCCTTGCGGCTTCACCAATGTGACATGCTAGCTCAGTCATCACTTCTTGTGCTTGACTAGAGCGCTCAGCCCCATCGTTTGTCATGCTTTGCACTAAGTCTGAGGCGCGGTTAGTCTCGTGTGCATTACGTGATATTTCGGTGACGGTTGCTGCCATTTCTGTAACTGCCGCAGAGACACTGTCAACTTGCTCTTTCTCTTGCTGGATCTCAGTATTGGTATTGTTCGAAACATCGCGCAATTGCGCTGATGCACCACTTAATTGTTCAGCCTGTGCTGCCGTATCTATCATCATGGCACGTAACTTATCAATAAAGGTATTCATGTGCATAGCGAGCTGACCGACTTCATCTGTACTATCGATGTTAATGCGTCGAGTGAGATCTCCTTCACCGGTAGCAATGTCGCGCATTGTGTCTGTTAGTGTGATGATAGGACGGGTGATCATCTGAGCTGCAATAAGAATCATGGCAACAATAATAGTCAAGATAATGATCACGGCAGTTACGGTGCTCGTCACAGCATTGTCTACGGGTTCATCAATTAAGCTTACAGGGATTAAAATACCCACATGCCAATCAAGCACTGGGGTATCTAATTTAACGCTATTGAATACAACGTAGTAATCCTGGCCTTTAAGTGTGACTACTGCGGTACCTGAGTCTTGATTGCTGATGGAGCGGGTTAATTCGCTAAAGCCAGAAGTATCCTGAAACTGTTGCTCTAAGCCTGCTAGCCCTTCTTTACCCTTTGGCCCTGAGTCTGTTGTTGATAAAGAGTGACCAGTGCGCTTTGAAAGATGGACGACCTTCAGGTCATGGTCAAGTAAGAACCCGTAGCCTTCGCCGTCAAATTGAATCTCTTCGACCATGGCACTAATACGGTTAATCTGTAAATCGACGCCGCCAACTGCAACCAGTTCGCCCTGTTTGTTATAGATTGGCTGCTGTACAACGGCAGATACATCACCGGTATTGATATCAACAGATAATGCACCAACATAAAGCTTTCCGTGGCTTAATGCATCCTGCCACCATGGACGTTTGTAAGCATGATAAGGACGGCCATCAGCGAAGTTTGAAGTACGCTCATTCTCTTTAAAATATTCGCCTGTTCGCGCTGATGCCATAAAGGCTGAGAGAATATTTTCATCACTTTTACTGATACGGATGAAGTCTTCATTGACCTCGTCATAGCCCTTATCATTGGTCAAATCTCTTTCACGTTCACTGTAATTATCGAACCAATTGATATTGTGTGGATTCGTAACAAAGGTCTCTACAACCTTACCGTATTGAGCAAAGAAAGACTCCATTGAGAGTTTTTCAGAATACAAATAGCTCTGAGCTTCGCGTTCAATACCTTGGCGAGAGATTGTTGCTATATGATTAACAAAGTAAGTGGAAGCAAGAATCAGAAGTACCGATATTGTACCGCCGATTAAAATGAGAATTTTTTTACGAAGAGATAAGTTTTCAAACATGACATATTCTTTTTATTGGGACAGCAACTAGCATAATAAAACCATATCTCATCTTAATTGGCTACCACAAATGGTTAAGGTTCAGCCAGTGTGAGATCATGTACAATCATCATATCTTCACTTGTTGAATAAAAAAATAGTACAGAATCATCAAATTACTGCATCATATTTATAACCTAAAGCTGAGAAAGCGCGGATAGAAATTTAATGGTTTCTGTACTAACATTGTGACCTACTTTGGGTAAAAATAAGAAAATATTATGAGTAATAAGTTGGTCGTTTTAGGTGCCGGTTGGCTGGGAAATGCACTCGCACAAGAGGCGAAATCAGCCGGGTGGCAAGTTGAAGCGACACGCAGAACCGCTGATAAACAAACGCAGATAAGCGCCTTTTGTCTGACCGACTCAGGGCTTCACCATACGCTCACTTTGACCGATGCATATTGGGTATGTGCGATCCCCCCACGCATGCGCCAAGCAGACAGTAATTACTTAGAGACTTTACAACACGCGCTGACAACGGCTCAAAACATGGCATGTAAAGGCTTTATTCTGTGCTCTTCGACCGCAGTTTATGATACCGCGGACGGTGTATACAAAGAACAATCCACATTATCTGAAAGAGACTCGAAGCGACAACAAGTTTTGCAAGGCGCTGAAGATTTGGTGCGAAATGCTGGTGGAAAAATTGTGCGTTTAGCAGGCTTAGTCGGGCCAGAAAGAGAACCAGGACGGTTTATATCTGGTAAACACTTATCGAGCTCCTCTCAAGCCAGCGTCAATATGCTGCATCAACAAGATGCGGTGAATGGCCTAATGTGCATTGTAGAAAATTGGTCAAATGCGCAAGACATTTACAACTTATGCCATCCTGCCCATCCAACTAAGCATGACTACTATCAAAAGCATTGCACAACCCATGGAAGTATACCACCGACCTTTAGTAGCGAGGTTAAATCTGAGCGCATTATTGATGGCTCTGCGGTGTGCCAGCTAGGCTTCAATTATGATAATGAAATTTAGTGAGTTGGTTGAACTGGCGGTGAACTTTACACCTTTTATAAAGCTACTTCTTAAAGGTTAAGTGGCCGCCTAAACGATATTTACTGCCCGGTGAAATCAATCGAGCAAAGCTGACAATCCCCTGCGATGACCATGTTCTTCGGATCACTTGAAGACATGGCTCTTCATTAAACATGCCTAACCATTGGCAAATTTCTTCGTTTGGCATAATGGCTTCGACGGTATGTCTTGCTTCTGTCAATGGTGCAACTTGTGTCAGATATTCATGGGGTGTCGTGTTGCTATAGTCTTGTTGTAGATATTGAGGTGCCAGTGCAGGGTTCACAAAGCGCTCTTCTACTTGCAGCGGAGCATCATTTTCATTGTGAACGATAACACTGCGGTAAATTAAGCTGTCCATCTCAACGCCTAGCGCAATGGCAATCGGCGCAATCGCTGCAATCGACTCCAACGATAGCACAATACAGGTATAGTCGCCGCCCCGCTCTTTCACCTCATCAGCGATATTGCGGATCTCCAGCAGTGACGACTGAGATTTGAAGCTCGCTACAAATGTACCTAGCCCCTGACTTCGAGTGAGCACGCCACTTTCGGTCAGTTCACTTAGCGCACGCCTAGCTGTCATTCTACTTACCTGAAACTGATCAGATAACTCATTTTCAGAGGGAACCCGTTGATGCTCTTGCCAAGCGCCAGCACGAATGTTCTCGATAATATATTGTTTTATCTGTGCAAATTTAGGTTGTTCAGTCACACGTCGCAGCCACCAATACAAAGGTTACTCATAAAGGTGGCACACTTATCTTGTATATACAAGTATTCTTGCTAAACTCGTATTAATTTTATCCAACTGAGTATAGACAGTGATCAATGTAGATTTAGTGATAACTAATGCAAATATTGCGACAATGGATGCGCAAATCGAAGGTGCATACGGTGTGATTGAAAATGGCGCGGTAATGATTAAGGGCGACACCATAGTTTGGCTTGGGAAAGAATCTGACTTGCCTGAGTTTGACGCGCTGTCTACCCCTGTGACCTCCGCTAAAGGTGCGTGGTTAACACCTGGCTTAATAGATTGTCACACACATATCTTGTTTGCAGGCTCTCGCGCTGAGGAATTTGAAAAGCGCTTAAATGGCGTGTCATACCAAGAAATAGCAGAGCAAGGCGGGGGCATTGCTACCACCGTAAAAGCGACGCGCCTGGCATCGAAGGAAACCTTGTTTGTTGCTGCGAAAGAGCGCTTAAACGCATTGTTGCGTGAGGGTGTGACTACTGTTGAAAGTAAATCAGGGTATGGTTTAGATACGGAAACTGAACTTAAGTTACTAGAAGTAAACCAAATATTAGATGAACATCACCCTATTCAAATCCAAAGTACATTTCTTGGTGCGCATGCCTTACCACCTGAATACAAAGGCGATAGTGATGGTTACATCGATTTAGTATGTGACGAAATGCTGCCTTTGGTTGCGGAGCGTAATTTAGCGGATGCTGTGGATGTATTTTGTGAAAATGTAGGCTTTAGTCATGCACAGACTAAACGCGTATTTGAACGCGCAACTGAGCTTGAACTTAAAGTGAAGTGCCATGCCGAGCAATTATCTAACCAGCATGGCAGTGAGCTTGTTGCGGAATTTAACGGCCTCTCTGCCGATCATATTGAATATTTAGATGAGCGCGGCGTGGTGGCAATGGCAAAATCTGGCACTGTAGCCGTTATTTTACCTGGTGCATTTTATTTCTTGAGAGAAACACAATATCCACCAATTGAATTGTTGCGTAAACATGGTGTACCGATTGCCATCGCCAGTGATTTTAACCCTGGCACTGCGCCACTATGTTCTTTGCGTTTGATGCTTAATATGGCGTGTACTTTATTTAAAATGACTCCTGAAGAAGCTTTACTTGGTGCAACAAGGCATGCAGCTCAAGCACTTGGACTTCAGGACCGCGGTGTTCTGAAAGTAGGCAGCAAAGCAGACATTGCGATGTGGCAGATTCAGCATCCTGCTGAATTAAGTTACCAATTTGGCGTAAACGATCTGTTAAATCTGTGGATATCGGGTAGACTTATTCAATAATTATGAAGTAAAAAAGTGATTGAGTAATGGCAAGAATGATGTCTGCAAAGTGGATCTGTGCGTTATGTATGGCGTGTATGATTTTACCGGTATGGGCCAGTACCGCTTTGACAAAGCTATCGTTTGCCGACGCTTGGCAACCTGGACTCATGAATGCGTTCTTTGCTGGCACTGTAATGAGTCTAAGTTTAGTTGCAATTGCTCGCTCTCATTTTGCTGTTAACCGAATTATACATGCTTTATTGGGGGCGGGGTGCTTGGCCGTCCTGGCCGCCATGGGTGATTTGGCTCTGTATAGTTTGGTTGTGCTACTTCTTTTGCATATTTGGCAAAGCGATCGGCTTGGGCAAGGGTGGCACATTGTAGCTGCAGCCTTGTGCTCAGTCAGTGCAACCTTATTGATACTGTCTCATTTTTGGTGGTATTGGCCTGAAATTTATGTCGTTATCGCCATTTTACCTATCTTTGTAAGTGAACTGTTTTTACCTTCTCCCAATGCTGATTCCCCTGCTGTAGTCGAACCTCAACAAATGCCCAACAGCGACATACTAGGTTTACCCGACCGCGCGGGTGTGAGAGAAGCTTTTAACGAATATCGGGCCAGAGAACCTGGCACGGCTATGCTAGTGATGATCCGACTTGAGGGCTTCCAGCAGGTTAACTTTCATCTCGGGCGTGAATTTGGTGACTTATTGCTTGCGCAGTCTGCAAATAGGATGAAGCAGTATTTGCAAAGTCATGATGTTATGCCTATTGCGTTAGGTAACGAGGTGGCTCGGCTTGCGCATTTAGGTGGCTTGCACTTTGTATTTGTATGCAGCTTAGCGAATCAAAAGCATCTTCATGAGCACCTCTGCGCAGAGATAATCGAAAGCACACTCAAGCCATTTAATGTGGGGAATTGCATCATTGAAGTGAGTGCGCGCGCCAGTTTTGTTAATTGTGATGAGGAACTCGGGCAGTTTGATGACTTATTAACTTGCGCGTTTTTAGCACTGGATAGTTCGCCTGACAAAGTCATTTCTCCATATGAGCAAAAGATGCAGGTCGATCGTTTAGAGCAGCAAGCGCGGTTGGCTGAGCTGGCACATATAGATTTTAAAAATGAACTTGAGTTGTATTTTCAACCCATTGTACGCAATAGTGATGGCGACATTGAATATGTCGAATTACTATTACGTTGGCAGCATCCAAAGCAAGGGATTCTTGCCGCCAGTAAGTTTATAGACGATATCCGAATTGCAGGTCTTGCGTTGCCATTGGCGCAATACGTTATTGAACGTGCTGCAGAAATCGCCTTAGCTCTGAGGGTCGAAGGGATCCAGATGCCGCTGGGTATTAACTTATTCGGTCCGGAAATGCTTCATGAAGAATTTATCGAGTTTGTCGACCGGGTGTTAGTTGAACATCAATTATTGCCGCAAGATATCATCATTGAGTGTCCTTCCCAAATGTTTACCACACTCGATCCGCAGGGCATCGCTATGGTAGCGAGACTTCGTACTATGGGCGTGAGATTGTGTGTTGATGGCTTTGGAGAGTCGCCATTATTACTCGCCAAATTACCCAAATTAGAAGTAGATTACGTAAAACTTGGCCGCTCCCTGACGACCCCAAATCAAAATCAAGGCAACTTTAAAGCGGTAGTGCGTGGTATTGTAGAGATGCAAAATGTCCAAGAGTGTAAAGTGATCTGTGAGGGCGTCGAATCTCAAGAGCAGTTACAGTTCGCACAAAACCTGAATGCATTCGCAGCTCAGGGCTATTTATTTACCAGACCGTTGAGCAGTGTAGGAATGATAAGCTGGCTTAAACAATGGCGTTGGGAGCACCCGATAGAAAACCCATCGAGTGCGACTGATATTGACTAACTTTGCTTTGCTCTGAGGTAGCTGCATACCAAGCCAGAGAGAACTTGGCCTGCTTCAATGACACCTTGCTGCTTACCTTGCGGGTGGTTAGCAGGGGCGGCTTCACACAAATGAAGGTATTTTGCATTGGGTTGGAGTGCGCTTTGATAGACAAAGTGCTCAGCATCGTTCACGCTGAAGCCACAGTTGGTATATGCACTGACTGGCATACCAGATATAGCATCTACGTCGACCTCAACGCCTAGTGGACGAGATTGGTCAAAGCGTTTTAGTGCGGGTTTAATGGCCTCGGTCAAGCTCACTTGACGTGAAACCAAAATATCTTGATAGCTTGTGTAAGTGAACCCTGCTTGAGTTAAAGCACTCACAATGGTGTCATTATTTTTTTGTTCATGCATGCCTACTACATGATAATTGTCGAGAAAACCTTCATTGTGTGCATAGCTAAAACCGTTACCGGAATGACGTCCTTCTAAAGCCCTGAAGTCTGCATGTGGGTCAAAGTTTATCGCTTGGCAAGGGACCTTTTGGCTTTGTGATAGGGCTTTAAGCAATCCATAGCTGTTATTGTGCCCTCCGCCAATAACGATAGGTTCAAGACCGGCATCAAATATTGCCTGTAAAACACCGCTAACACGTTGATCCAGCTCTTCACACAAGGTACGAAGCTGCTCTAAGCCGTCTGCAGTGCGATTGTCTATATGTTCACTTTTTGCTTGAAGATCGACCGTGATAATTTCACCAAGAAGTAGCACGTTGTCAGGTTTTAAAAACTGGTTACAAGGTAAATTTAAAAAGCGCTTTAAAAATGCAAACCAGCCATCTGTTGCGCCACCATTGCCACAGTTACCACGTGGGCCAATATCTTCATTAATGGCAACGAGTACATACTTGATGCCAAACTGCGCAGCATCTTTTAATGCTTGAGAAAATTCATTTTGTACTTGTAAAAAAGAAAGTGACTGCCAAAAGCGGGTTTCATTTTCACGGGTAGAAGTGTACTCGTTGATATTCGATTCGTTATAAATCTTAATCCAATTATTTACGGTCATGGTGCTCAGGTGTTATTTAATGCAGGTGGTACTTTGAAGATAGCAGAACTGAGTACACCGAGTGTCTCAGCTCTGGATCTGTTTTAAATTAATCTTCAGATGCTTCGTCATCTATCTCTAGTAGGAGCTCTTCAGCAGAAATAATGATGCCTGTCGAGTCGGCATATAAAAAATCATCGTCAAAGAAAGAGACGCCAGCAAAGTTCACTGGAATACCTTGTACACCAGCCCCTTCACTATCTGCGGCCACAGGAATTGACGCAATGGCTTGAATACCCAATTCACATTCTTCTAGCTCTTCTACATGGCGGACTGCTCCATATACAACGATGCCTTGCCAGTTGTTATCTGTAGCCAATTCTGCGAGGTCGATATCAATAAGTGCACGTCTGGTTGAACCGCCGCCATCGACAAGTAGGACTCTGCCTGTACCATCTTGTTGTAGTACTTCAGCAATCACTTCATTGTTTTCGAAGCATTTAACGGTTTTTATGCGGCCACTAAAGGCGCTTTGACCGCCAAAGTTGATGAACATTGGCTCAAGTACGTCAATGGCATCTGCGAAGTGATCGCACAGATCAGAAGTGCTGTAATCCATCATAGTATCCTCAGGGAATGGCTAAACTGTTGTCAGTATACTCCCATTCCTATTCGGCGCAATGCTTTGAATCAACTTACATAATTGTGTAACAAAAATGTCGTGTGATTGTTATTAAGCTCTTCTATGCTGAATTTGTGAACAAATGTAAGCAACTATGATGAAAGCACAAATAATCAAGCTGGATACGGCGCTTTACTTTGCACTTTACAAGCCTAAGCGCGGACCATGGTTTAAGTGGTTAATGTTGATGTTGTCCAAAAGCGGCAACGGCGGACTATACGTGATTCTCGCGTTACTCAATGGCTATTTTATGGGTAAAGTCGGTGTCACTTTCTTTCAAACAGTACTGGTGGCATTTGCAATAGAACGGCCTTTGTATTTCTTATTGAAAAAACATTTTGCCAGAGTTAGGCCCTGTGATTGTTTGGCGGTGAAGGCCATGCTGACGCCGAGTGATAAGTTTAGTTTGCCATCAGGACACAGTGCGGGCGCTTGGTTATATGCAACCTGTTTAATGGAAGTCTATCCAATCCTGACGATCCCGTTGGTCGTTTGGGCAATGGGTGTTTCGCTATCACGTGTACTCGTTGGTGTTCATTATCCAGCCGATGTGATTATAGGTGCGTTGATGGGAAGCGGCTGTGCCGTCTTGGCAATCGGGATTTTAGGAGAGTTATGAAAATATTATATGGTATCCAGGGAACGGGAAACGGTCACATAACGCGTGCACGCGTGATGGCAGAGTGTTTCAAGAGCATGAATATTGAAGTGGATTACCTCTTCTCTGGTCGACAAGCTGATCAGTATTTCGACATGGATATATTCGGTGAATATCAAACGCGAACTGGTATGAGCTTTATTACGAAAAGTGGCCGTTTGAATTATCGAGAGACAGCTAAACAGCTCAAGTTTGGTACTTTTGCACGAGATGTTAAGGGCTTAAATATTAAACGCTACGATATGGTGTTCAATGATTTTGAACCAATATCCGCGTGGGCAGCGAAATTAGCCAAAGTCCCCGTAGTTGCCATGAGCCACCAAGCCGCTTTTTTGTCACCAGAGGTACCTTTGTTTGGTGCGGGCGCTATGCAAAGAGCCTTGATCCGCTGGTTTGCCCCTGCAGATGTTTACTTAGGTGTGCATTGGCAACCTTTTGCGAAAAATATTGTGCCGCCATTTATTGCCTATCATGGCACGCACAAAGCGTCTATTCCAAATAAAGTCTTGGTTTATCTTCCTTTTGAAGAGCTAAATAGCATTGTCGAGCTGTTGGGAGACTTTCCTGACAGAGAGTTTTATTGCTATCACCCAGATGCGACCAATCAATCTATCAATCATATTCATTTGCGTGCGCCTTCACGTCACGGGTTTTTAGAAGATCTTGCCAGCGCATCGGGTGTTGTTGCGAATGCTGGCTTTGAGTTGTCTAGTGAAGCCCTGAAATATGGTAAAAAGTTACTGCTTAAACCATTACAAGGGCAATTTGAACAACTCAGTAATGCGATGACTCTTGAGTCCTTGGGGTTGGCAAACGTTATGAATTACCTCAATTCCGAAGCACTGGCCGAATGGTTGGAGTATCCAGAGGGACAAGTGATCGATTTTCCATCAGATGCAACTCCGTTAGCCGACTGGTTGGCAAAGGGACAGTGGCAAGATTACGGCGCACTTCACGATAGTTTATGGTATCCAGTCCTACAAAATAGGAACAAAGTTGCATAACAGGTGAGTAATTTGAAAAAAAATTGCATAAAGTTGTAGATTGAATTCCGACGCAAGGTGAGTTTGGCTATACTGTATTGCAGGTTCTGTAATAATTAGGTAACTGTATGGCTCTACTTGAAAATCTCACCATTAAAAGGCGTTTGCAATTAAACGCTGTGGTTGTCGGTGTAGCATTGCTTGTGATGTTGGCGGTGATAATCACCGAAGCCAATACAATGCGCCGTTTGAATGAAACAATTCAATACGCGGAAGAACTGGATGTTCACGAACTAGCGATGCGAAAGTACGAGAAGAACTTTTTGTTCTACAAAGATGTCGATGCGCTAGACAAATTTGAAAATGAATATCGTCAGCTGCAAGAAAAGAAAGCGCTGCTAAACGAGATTTTTATTGAGTTTGATATAGATAGATCTCAGCTTCAGGAGTTTGATCAGTTAGTCAAGCAGTACCATCAATCGTTTAATAACGTTGTGGCATTGCAAAGAACAATTGGCTTGCACCCAAAAGACGCTTTATACGGCGAATTACGAAAAGCTGTACATGGCGTTGAAACGCTGCTTAAACAAAAAGAAGACTATAAGCTGCTGACGACAATGCTGCAGCTTAGACGGGCAGAAAAAGACTTTATGTTGCGCTTAGATACCAAGTATCTTGGAAAATTCAATAAACACATCGAAACGTTTGAAGCACAAATCCGTGACTCTAATCACAGTAGTAGCTATCAACAAGATCTGATCAGATTGCTGAATGTCTATCAAACCAAGTTTAAAGGCTTGATAGATGCGCAAGTGACACTTGGCGTTGATCTTAACAGTGGAGCCTTGGGTGAGATGAAGCGCACGGTGCAAAAGAGTGACGCCGTAGTTGCAGCCATTGTGTTGCAGACGAAAAAGGAAATTCACAATAATGCGGAGTTTGCCAAGACTGTGGCCATTGTGATCTTCATCGTTGCGGCTGTGATTGTGATGTTTTTAGTTTGGTCAACTAGCCGTTCGATTATCCGCCCAGTTGAGCGTGTATACCAAACTATAGAGCGGATCCGCAGAGAAAATAATCTCGGCATTTTCATCGAGCAGACGGGCAATGATGAAATTACCGATATGACGCGAGATTTCAATAGCCTGATCGGTGATTTTAAAGAGCTAATCTCTGATGTTAATCGTGCGCTTGTGACCATTAACGATGCGACAGAACATTTATCGCAGACAACTGCACAAACGAGTTCTGGCATGAATGAGCAGCTGCATGAAGCCGATATGGTGGCCACCGCGGCAACAGAAATGCAGGCGACCATTCAGGATATATCTCACAATACTGAAGCGGCCGCGCAAAAGGCCGAGTCGACGAACAATAATGCGCAGCAAGGTCGCAGTGAAGTAACTTCTACCATAGATCATATTATGGCGTTGTCACACTCACTAAGTGGTGCGTCTGAAGTGGTTGGCCAGTTAGAGCGTGATGGTGAAACAATAGGTTCGGTCTTAGATGTTATACGAGGGATTGCTGAACAGACAAACTTACTGGCACTGAATGCGGCAATTGAGGCTGCGCGAGCGGGTGAACAAGGGCGAGGTTTCGCGGTAGTTGCAGACGAAGTGCGTTCATTGGCACAGCGTACTCAAGACTCTACTCAAGAAATTGAAAGTATTATTTCGACGTTACAGCAACGTACTCAAGACGTTGTAAGCATCATGGAAGAATGCCGTGGACAAAGTAACGAGAGTGTTGAGCAAGCAGAAAGAGCGGGAGAGCTACTGGGTCTGATCACCGAAGATGTACAAAACATCATGGACATGAGTACGCATATTGCTACAGCGATTGATGAACAAAATCAAGTTGCTTCTGAAGTGAACAAGAATGTTGTGAAAATCAGAGACATTGCGCAAAATGCTTCAGAGCATGCAGCGTCAAATGCTCAAAGCAGTGAAGAGCTTTCTGAACAGGCTCGAGCACTGCATATCGCGATTGATAAGTATAAGGTTTAATACACTATTTAATGCGCTTATAAGTGCCTAAAATATCAGTTTTAGGCACTTAACTAGATGCTTCGGTAATTACTCTTCTGTGTTTTCCTCTAAACCTACACCATGCTTCAATGAGCAACGCTAAACGCGTATCTTAAGGCATAAATTTAATGGGAACGCTGTCTTTGCTTTGTTGGTGTGCTTCAACGCGCTGTTGATAGGCCTGCCAAAGGGATTCGTGCTCTGTACAGAGTTTTCGCAGGTACTGCCAACTGAACAACCCCGAATTGTGGCCATCATCAAAACAAAGTCGAACCGCATAATGACCAACGGGTTCGAACTGAGAGATTTGCACACTGTGTTTATTCAAGACCAGCTGTTGCTGTGAAGGACCATGTCCTTGTACTTCAGCTGAAGGAGAGTGAGTGCGTAAAAACTCGCAGCTCAATGTAACCGTTAAGCCATCATCAAATTGGATATCGAGTAACTTACTGGCACGATGATAATGTAATTTAGTGACTTGATACATAAAAGTAAGGCCAGCTTATGCTGGCCCTGTCCTCACTTAAAGAATGAAGCGACTGAGGTCTTCATCTTGTACTAGCATTTCTAAATGCTGCTCAACATACTTAGCATCGATAGTCAGTGACTGACCTGCTTTGTCAGAAGCATCAAATGAGATCTCTTCCATCAGCTTTTCCATTACCGTGTGCAGACGGCGCGCACCGATATTTTCGGTTTTTTCATTCACCTGCCATGCCGCTTCAGCGATACGCTCTATTGCGTCATCGGTAAATTCAATCGCCACTTGCTCAGTTTTAAGCAAAGCTTGCTGCTGTTCTGTCAAAGACGCATGAGGCTCAGTTAAAATGCGTTTGAAGTCTTTTGCCGTCAGCGCTTCTAATTCAACGCGAATGGGTAAGCGACCTTGTAACTCAGGGATTAGATCTGATGGCTTAGCCATCTGGAAAGCACCCGAGGCAATAAATAAGATATGGTCCGTTTTCACCATGCCGTGTTTAGTGCTGACAGTCGAACCTTCAATTAAAGGTAGCAAGTCACGCTGTACACCTTCACGACTCACATCTGGGCCTGATGCTTCACCGCGTTTGCAGATTTTGTCGATTTCGTCGACAAATACGATACCGTTTTGCTCAACAGCAAAGATGGCCTGTTCTTTAAGTTCTTCTGGGTTGACTAACTTCGCAGCTTCTTCTTCTACAAGAAGCTTAAACGCTTCTTTAATTTTCAGCTTACGGTTTTTCTTTTTGTCGCCAGAAAGGTTTTGGAACATGCCCTGAAGTTGGTTCGTCATCTCTTCCATACCTGGAGGCGCCATGATTTCAACTTGCGGTGATGTTTCAGCGATATCAATATCGATTTCTTTATCGTCTAGCTGGCCTTCACGTAGCTTTTTACGGAAAACTTGACGTGTAGAGTTATTTTCAGCAGGTTGGGATTCGCCCCAAGCATCTTTTGCTGGTGGTAGTAAAGCGTCTAAAATACGCTCTTCAGCCGCCTCTTCAGCACGATGCTTATGTTTCTTCGTTTGCTGTTCGCGCGTCATTTTAAAAGAGACTTCAACCAAGTCGCGAATAATGGTCTCAACTTCTTTACCGACATAGCCTACTTCAGTAAATTTAGTTGCTTCAACTTTGATAAATGGTGCGTTAGCCAGCTTTGCCAGTCGACGTGCGATCTCAGTTTTACCTACACCAGTTGGTCCTATCATTAGGATATTTTTTGGTGTTACCTCAGCACGTAAGTCATCGTTTAGTTGCATGCGTCGCCAGCGGTTTCTAAGCGCGATTGCAACCGCCTTTTTGGCTTTGTCTTGACCAATGATATGTTGGTCTAATTCATGAACGATTTCTCTAGGTGTCATTGCAGTCATTGATTTTCCTATTACAATTCTTCGATGGTCTGGAAATTGTTTGTAAACACACAGATATCACCTGCAATCTTTAAACTTTTCTCTACAATTTCACGGGCACCGAGGTCGGTATTTTCTAAAAGTGCTGTGGCGGCAGCTTGGGCGAAGTTACCGCCGCTACCTATCGCGATCAGGTCATGCTCTGGTTGCACAACATCACCGTTACCAGTGATAATCAATGATGCGGTTTCATCGGCTACAGCAAGCAAAGCCTCAAGTTTCCTGAGTGCGCGATCTGTTCGCCAATCTTTGGCCATTTCGACAGCTGCGCGAGTGAGGTGTCCTTGGTGCATTTCTAATTTAGTTTCGAAACGCTCAAACAGTGTAAACGCATCCGCAGTCCCGCCAGCAAATCCAGCGAGTACTTTTCCGTTATAAAGGCGGCGCACTTTTTTGGCATTGCCTTTCATCACCGTATTGCCAAGAGAAACTTGACCGTCGCCACCGATAACAACTTTGTCACCACGACGAACGCTTACGATAGTAGTCATAGTATTCCTTAATAGGAGGCCTGTGCCTCAGATAATTATATCAATAAATGCATAGATGAGGGCAGCTGTGCTAATTTCAAGTCCAGCCCCAAATTCCACAATCGACAATTTTGATACGCTTTAGACGGTTTTTATCACTTTCTGCCGTACGTTTCTTTTCGTAAGGGCCAAGGCGTACGCGATACCAAACGCCGTTTTTACCTTCTGTTCTACGGATCTCCGAAAGTAGTCCAGCAAACGCAATGCGCGCTTTGCGCTTTTCAGCTTGTTCATAGGTTCTGAATGAACCACATTGCATTTGAAAAGGTCCTTTAGACTTTATTTCTTTTACTTCGGCATCGACGGTTGCTTGCTCCATATCTTTGATAAAGGGAGGCGGCCTTGGCAGCGCTTTCTTTTCTTCAACGGGGGCTTCAATTTTGGCTGGTTGCTGCGCTTGTTGTACTTTTACTGGATCGGCATGTTGTTTGATATACCAGAGTCCATACGCAAACCCACCAATTAAGAGGAGCGCGAAAACCGCAAGAATTGTTGGAAAAGGCTTTTGAGCAGCTGGTTGCTTCTTCTTTTGGCCCTTTTTTGGAGTTTTATTTATATAATCGTGTTGTGCCATAACAGTTTAAAAGGTATCCATAGGATCCACATCAATATTCCAACGCACCTTCGTTGCTAGCTTATGATTGCTAATATAATCCTTAAGTTGCACTAGATATTGATGCAAAATATTACGTTGTGTTGCCTGTATGTGTAGTTGATAGCGATATTTTCCTGCCAAACGCTCCATTGGGGCAGGAATTGGTCCCAGCAATTGTATACCAGAGAATGGCTGAGCAGGAACCAGATCAGACAAAAATGTCATAACTAAATGTGACGATGTCGCTTCGGCTCGGATGATGGCCAGGTGAGAGTAGGGCGGCAATAGCACTTCTTCTCGTTCGGTCAGTGCATAGCGCGCGAAATCTTGATAGCCATTATTCACTAAGTCTTGTAACAATGGGTGCTCTGGAAAATGTGTCTGTAATAGCACTGAACCTGGCTCACCGCTTCTACCTGCGCGTCCAGCCACTTGCGTCACCAACTGCGCCATATGCTCCGTCGCTCGAAAGTCACATGAGTAAAGGCCGCTGTCGACATCTAATATTATCACCAGTGCGACATCTGGAAAATGGTGCCCTTTAGCGAGCATTTGCGTGCCAATTAATATTTGCGCGCCACCTTGATGAATTTGTTCAAGCGCACTTTCTAAACTCCCTTTTCGGCGTGTCGAATCTCGGTCAATGCGACTGACGGGTGTATCTGGAAACTCAGCCGTTAAAAATTCTTCAAGCTGCTCAGTCCCTAAACCTGTTGGCATAATTTGAGTACTGCCACAATCCGGGCATTGATGCGGTACAAATTGTTGCTCACCACAATGGTGGCAGACCAAGCGCTGCATGTTTTTATGATAAGTTGCGCTGGTACTGCATCGTTCACAGTTACTAAGCCAACCGCATTCGTGGCATATTAATGTTGGGGCAAAGCCGCGACGATTCAAAAAAATCATCGCTTGCTTACCGATTGCCAAAGTGTGTTTAATGGCCTGCAAACTGCTGCTAGCAAAGCCAGATTGAGTCTGTTGGGCTTTCATATCAATGATATGGAAGCTGTTGTCTTGACTGGTTTGGGCGCGTTTACTCAGCGTAATTAATTGATATTTATTATCCAGCGCTTTTTTCAATGTCTCTAAGGCGGGTGTTGCAGTCCCCAACAGGAGAGGGATCTGTGCTTGATGAGCGCGATATGCTGCTAAATCTCTTGCATGGTAGCGCAAGCTATCTTGCTGCTTAAATGAATGATCGTGTTCCTCGTCTACAATTATCATAGCAAGAGATTTAAAGGGTAAGAAAATGCTGGAACGCGTACCAATAACCAATGCTGTCGTTGCTTGTTGTGCTCGTCGCCATGTATGCAGCCGTTCGTTGTCGGTCAGGTTTGAGTGCCACAAGTCGATGGGCAGCCCTGGAAATCGACGTTTAAATCGATTTACAGTTTGTGGCGTAAGGCCAATTTCTGGCACTAACACCAATGCTTGTTTACCTGCTGAGAGTACCTTTTCAAGACACTGTAAATAAACTTCGGTTTTACCACTACCGGTTACTCCTTCCAGTAGGAAAGTGCGAAACCCTTGATTATGGTTAACTGCACTACATGCGGTAGCTTGTTCGGCATTAAGGGTTGGCTTACTGCCAATTTGTAATGGTGTGGTTTGCCAAGAGGTATCTTGGCGAACTTCTTCACGGATAAGCTGTTTTTCCAGCAAAGCTTTAATTTGTGCTTGACTGAAGCCGAGTGTTTTCAACTCTGTACCAGTCGCATCACCTGCACTGCGTAATTGTGTGAGTAATGCCAATTGTTTTTTAGCTCGCAGTTGTGTTGTTGCGCGTCCTGATTCCGTCAGTGTGATGATAGGGGTTTGTGTTTTATCCGTATCTTGCCCATCTCTTAGCGCCCCCGGCAAAGCGGTAAATAAAGTATCACCGAAAGGGTAGCAATAGTACTGGCTAGCAAAACGCAAAAAGTCCAAGTGAGAGTGCGATAGTACCGGGGTATGATCTATGACAGATTCAATTGCTTTGACTTTGTCCTTTGGCACGTCACTGTGTTCTTTTAACTCAGTTACCACGGCAACGCATCGGCGATTGGCAAATTTTACCCAAACTCGACCACCGATACACGGTGAATCCACGGGGTCATAAGCGTAGTCAAATGTTTTGTGTAAGGGTACTTTGATTGCGACAGCTGCAAATGGCATTGTGTCTCCAGTAGCTAAGCCTATTGCTCTTGAAAAATGAAGAAAAAGCGACAGTGAGTATACCTTATCCCTCATTGCTTGTACGCGCAATTTATTGGTATAAGAGGGAGAAACAGAAAAATCTCAATTTAGTCTCAATTATTGCTTGTAGTTTGAGCATATAAACTCTAAAATACGCGTCCAATTTATATGTATAACGACGTATGGTGCCAAACTTCGGGTTTGGAGAGCGATACGGCCTTAATTAGAGGTTTCCTATGAAAGAAGGTATTCACCCTAAGTACGAGACGATCTCAGCTACGTGCTCTTGTGGTAACAAATTCGAGACTCGTTCAACACTTTGTAAAGACATTCACCTAGATGTATGTTCTTCTTGTCACCCGTTCTACACTGGTAAGCAGAAGATCCTTGACACAGGTGGTCGTGTTGATCGCTTCAACAAGCGTTTCGGTGCGCTTTCAGCTAAGCGTTAATCAACAGCTTGGTATGATAGAAAAGCACCTACGGGTGCTTTTTTAGTTCTAAAGTATGTAAATCCTTTTTTATCAAAAATATCTAGTCCTTCCCGCTCCCTCGATTAAAAAGTCGCGCAATTTGGTATTGTATTAAAAAGTTGCCATATTTGTTTTATAACATTTGTGTGATTAGACACTTGGTCATTGGTCTTTTTCTGCTAAACAAGTGTTGTTCAGTGTTTAAATTTTTTCTTGTTTTGAATATTTATGCTTAAGTGATTCACTTTTTTGTGAGTTAAATTCATTTAAATGTCACTAAATGTAGTTAAGTTTAGGTAAAGAGCATTGATATGCAGTTTAATTTTCAATGAGTTGTAATTGAGTTAACTTTTGCATAATAATTACTCATAATTGCTTTTTAGAAGCGAGTTGTGAGTCGTATTACAGCAGAAAAATTGGATGAAAAGTCATGTAAAAGTCGCTAAATTCTAAAAAATCCCCATAAACAGGATGGACCTGATAGTGCTTGAATTAATTTTCAAAAAGGGTATTGTGAAGACAGTTAGCGAATTTTTATCTCACTCTCACTTTTAACTTCTCGTAGGAAAAAATCGCGTCATGTCAGATTTACGTGAAAAAGCATTACATTACCACGCTCACCCCGTCCCAGGTAAAATCAGTGTTGAGCTTACTAAGCCAGCAGAGTCTGTAAAAGATTTAGCGCTTGCCTATAGTCCTGGTGTTGCAGAACCTGTACGTGAAATTGCAGCCGATCCTGCTAATGCATACCGTTATACAGGTAAAGGCAATATGGTTGCTGTGATCAGTAATGGTACAGCTATTTTAGGCTTAGGTAACTTAGGCCCATTGGCATCTAAACCCGTTATGGAAGGTAAGGCGCTTTTGTTTAAGCGTTTTGCAGGTTTAGACTCAATTGACATCGAAGTAAAGCACCGCACTACAGAAGATTTCATCAATACAGTTGCAAACATTGCAGATACGTTTGGCGGTATCAATCTAGAAGATATCAAAGCACCTGAGTGTTTTGAAATTGAAAAAGCGCTCATCGAACGTTGTGATGTGCCGGTCTTTCACGATGATCAACATGGTACTGCGATTGTAACCGCGGCAGGTATGTTGAATGCGTTAGAAATTCAAGGCAAAGACATCAAAGAAGCTATTATCGTATGTTTAGGTGCAGGTGCAGCAGCTATTGCTTGTATGGAGCTACTGATCAAGTGCGGCGCGCAGCGTGAACATATTTACATGCTTGACCGTAAAGGCGTTATCCATACACGTCGCGATGACCTGAATGAATATAAAACGCTATTTGCCAACAATACTGACAAGCGTACGCTACAAGATGTGATTGCCGAAGCAGATGTGTTTGTAGGTGTTTCAGGCCCAGATTTATTATCCCCAGAAGATCTTAAACTAATGGCTAATAAACCTGTTGTTTTTGCTTGTTCAAATCCAGATCCAGAAATTAGCCCTGAAGTGGCTCATGGCGCGCGTGATGATTTGATTATGGCAACGGGTCGTTCTGACTATCCAAACCAAGTCAATAATGTACTGTGTTTCCCATTCATCTTCCGTGGCGCATTAGATGTGCGTGCAACAGCCATCAATGACGAAATGAAGATTGCTGCTGTGGAAGCTATTCGCAGTATTGCCAAAGAGCCTGTACCACAAGAAGTGCTGGTTGCAGCTGAAGTTGATAGCTTAGAGTTTGGCTCGGAGTATATTATTCCTAAGCCGATGGATCCGCGCTTACTACCGCGTATCGCAAAAGCGGTAGCGCAGGCAGCGATTGATTCAGGTGTCGCACAAATCGATATGCCAGAAAATTATATGGCTTAATCGCATGCGACAAAAAAGCCTCACAATGTGAGGCTTTTTTCGTTTTATGACGAAGAGTTCGATTATTCTTCGTTGATTTCCGGAATTTCCAATCCCATCTTTTCCATAATATTGCGTACTTCAGCAGGAATTTTTTCCGGATTATCTTTTCTTAAGTCTTCATCATTAGGTAAAGGCTGTCCTGTAAAGGCATGTAAGAATGCTTCACATAATAGTTCACTGTTTGTCGCATGGCGCAAGTTATTTACTTGGCGACGAGTCCTTTCATCTGTTAGTACTTTGAGTACATTCAGAGGAATTGAGACTGTGATTTTTTTCACTTGCTCAGATTTTTTACCATGTTCTGCATAAGGGTGAACATATTCACCGTTCCATTTAGCCATAATTCTGTACTTGCCTCAGTGTTTACTTGGGATGCAAATAAGACTGTGTTTTTGCTCGTGAGGTTTACTGCTGACGGTATAACTAAAGTGGTCCAATTTAAGAAAATGGTACTTTATGCATAAGTGGCAGAACAACACGTCTTTTGCCATATTTGGTCAAAGACTCAGTCTTATTTACATACGAGATCGCTTTGTGGCGAAATTTTATCGGTTTGAATAAGATAGTCAAATACTAGTTATTTAGCCATGTAGAAGTATAAATGTTTTGACTTCTTTGATTTGTTCATCTAACCTTTTAGACGTCTAAACATCCAAGTATCTAGGTGACCTATGAGCCAAAGCAACAAGTCAACTATCGCAGTTAGAAATGGCATTGATGCCGACAAGCACCATGGCGCAGTTGTGCCGCCTCTTTATCTCTCTACAACCTACTCGTTTGCAGACTTTGATAAGAAGCGTGATTACGATTACGGGCGCAGTGGCAACCCAAATAGAGACATACTCGCTGATACACTGACTCAGCTAGAAGGCGGCGAGAAAGGCATGATCACGGCGACTGGTATGGCGGCTGTGCACCTAGTTACTCAGTTACTTAACCATGATGATACCTTGGTGATCCCTCATGATTGTTATGGTGGCAGCTATCGTCTATTTACGTCACTAGAAAAACGTGGGCTGTTAAACGTCGTGGTGTTGGATTTGACTAAGCCGGAAAGCCTAGAGCAAATCGCAGAGATCGCGCCGAAAGTCGTTTGGATAGAAACGCCAAGTAATCCAATCCTGAGATTGACGGACATTGAAGCTGTTGTAAAAGCAGCGCACAACTGCGGTGCACTGGTTGCTGCAGACAACACTTTCTTATCTCCTGCATTACAAAACCCAATTGCATTTGGTGTTGATATTGTTGTGCATTCGACAACCAAATTTATAAATGGACATTCTGATGTTGTCGGTGGTGCTGTGATTGCACGTACCAAAGAGTTAGGTGAAGAACTGGCGTGGTGGGCGAACAATATCGGTATCACGGGTTCACCATTTGACAGTTACTTAACACTGCGTGGATTGAGAACGCTTAAAGTGCGCCTAAAGCAACATGAGCAAAATGCATTAGAAATCGCAAAATATTTGGAAGCCTCGCCTTTTGTGAAACAAGTTTACTACCCAGGCTTAGCTTCACACCCGCAGCATGAGCTAGCTAAAAAACAGCAACATGGTTTTGGCGGTATGGTGAGTTTTGATATCAAAGGCGGGTTGGAAGACTCCGCAGCATTCCTAACCTCGTTAAAGCAATTTTCACTCGCTGAATCATTGGGCGGCGTAGAGAGCTTAATTTGTCACCCAGCGACAATGACTCATGCGGGCATGGACCCAGAAGCGAGATTGGAAGCGGGTGTAGGTGATACTTTAATTCGAATTTCTGTGGGAATTGAAGAAGTAGAGGACTTACTCGCAGATATAGAACAAGCTTTTCAGCGCATCAAGCCTGGCACTCACAGTGCCCCTGACAGCGCAAAAGATTTTAAGCTGTCTCCTGCACATACGGTATTGTGGTAAAAAATATGACAAAAGTAGTACATAAGTTTGGCGGCTCAAGTTTAAGCTCGGCCACAAGGTATAAAGCAGTAGCAAATATTGTGCTTGGTCAGTGCCAAGCAGGAGATTGTGTCGTGGTCTCCGCTGCTGGCAAAACAACCAATACGCTAGTTAAACTTTGGCAGAGTTTCGCACAGCAAGACGACAAAGCGTTTAATGATATTCTTTTGCAAGTTGAAAATCATCAACGTCAATTACTTAGTGAGTTATTTTCAGAACAAAATGCTCAGGCATTGCAAGATAAGCTACAGGATGAGCTGGTGGCAATTGCTCAATCCGCGAATGCTCGCACGCTGCATGAAGCGACTTTGCTTGCTCATGGAGAAGTGTGGTCTGCCAGATTGTTAGCGCACCTTTTAAATACCTTGAACGTAGCTGCTACCGATGTCGATGCACGTATTTTATTTACGCAGCATCAAGGCCAGCTTTTGCATGCGCAAAACAAGCAGGCATGTGTATCACAAATAGATACTACCAAGATTAATGTAGTGACAGGCTTTATTGCTGCCGACTGTGACGGTAATACGATTACGCTAGGACGCAATGGCAGTGATTACAGTGCAACTTTGTTAGCCAATTACATTGATGCAGAGTCTGTCTCTGTGTGGACCGATACGCAAGGGGTGTTTAGTACGGATCCCCGTAAAGTGGCGACGGCCCTGAAATACCCTAAAGTATGCCGAGTACAAGCAAACTTATTGGCTAGGCTGGGCAACCCTGTGCTGCATGCTAAGACTTTATCGCCATTAAAAGATACGAATATTAAGCTGCAAGTGCGCAGCAGCTACGAGCCAGAAATATTAGGGACAGAAATCGTTAAACAAGGCTACAGCAAAGAGAAGCGCTTTATCACAACGTTTGATGAATTGGATTTAATTCGAGTTGAAGAACTTGTGCATGGTGAAGTACGTGCTTTGAGTCAACTTATTCAACACAGTATTCATCACTTTAGCAAAGGAGGTGATGATTACCTGCTGGTGCCGAGTAATGATACACACGCAGTTGCAACGCATTTGCAAGGTCGTGGAAATATTATCGAGACGCACTTGAGAGGGATGGCACTGGTTGCACCTGAGTGTGAAGTGGCGCAACTTACACAACAAGCTGAGGTTGTGTTGGAGCAACAAGATGTTGTGGTGCGGTTTACTCATGGTGATAGTAACTACGCGCTGTTTCTAACCGATCAGTCTATCGACAGTGATGTGTTGGCGATTCTACACGATAAATTAGTCAATAAAGGGCGTGAACTAGCCGTTATCATTGCTGGCTTGGGGAATGTGGGTGAAGTATTCGTGGATCAGTGCCAGACACAAATTGCGAAGTTGCAGGCATCTTTTGATTTGAAAGTGGTTGCACTTTTACGTTCAAAAGACATGTTGTTTTGCCCAAGTGGTATCAGTATTGGCAATTGGCAGCAGCAATGGCGCAGTGAAGCTCAAAGTTACACACAGTCTGACTTGTTGGAGCGTATTAGCGAGTTGGATTATGAGCATAAGGTGGTCATTGATATTACGGCCAGCGACGCGTTTAGTGAATTATATCCGCGTTTTGTGGAGCAAGATTGTCATCTCATCAGTGCCAACAAGTATGCCGGTACAGCACCGCGTAAATGGTACTCACAGTTGCTTGAACAACTACATGAGCGGAATCTATTGTGGCGTTATAACACCAGTGTTGGTGCTGGTTTGCCAATTAATTTTGCATTGGCGGACCTACAAAATAGCGGCGATAAGATAACACGTATCGAGGGCGTTTTTTCTGGTACTTTATCTTGGTTATGTAGCAGTTTTGACGGTTCTAAGCCATTTTCAGATCTCGTGTTAGCGGCGCAGCAAATGGGCTATACAGAGCCAGATCCAAGAGAAGATTTATCTGGTCGTGATATGCAGCGCAAGCTACTGATATTGGCCAGGGACTTAGGGCTCGAACTTGATGTTGATGATATAGCCCTAGAGCCACTAATGCCGACACGCTTAGCCGAGGGAGATTGGAGCGAGTTTTTAGCCAACAAACAAGACTTGGATTCGTTTTATGCAACTCGTGCAGAGCAAGCTGAGCGTGAAGGAAAAGCGCTGCGTTACACTGGTGCGTTAGATATTGATGAGCACGGTAAGGTCTCAGCAAAAGTTGGTATCGCCTATGTTGATAATGGCAGTGCCATTGCCAATTTAACGCCTGGAGACAATATTTTTGTGATTACGAGTCACTGGTATGAGGCAAACCCGCTGGTTATTCAAGGGCCAGGCGCGGGTAAAGAAGTGACGGCCGCAGGCATTCACTCGGACCTCTATTGGTTAACACAAAACTTAAAATAACGATGAGATAACGCAAACGTTAAACAGTATTTTAAACTTTAAATTTGCCTAATAAAAAGGGCCACGTATTGCGTGGCCCTTTTCTTACGGCTTAAAACAGCTCTTCGGTTGCAGGTAAGGCGTCCTCAAAGGGCGTGCTGCCGCCAGAATCTAACACGTATTTAGTTGGCGCAGTGCCCCTTTCAAAATATTCAAAGCGACTTGTAAAGTCGTTTTTCTCACTTAGCAAGCCCGTTTTTAAGTCAATACGCACTGAGACAAGGCCTGGCGGAGGGTCGATAGGAGCAAGTGGTTCGTCTTTTAGCGCATGACGCGTATATTGAACCCAAGCAGGCTGCGCTGCAGTTGCTCCGGCCTCACCACCAACGATTTGTTGCTTACCTAAGTTACTATTGTATGTTGCACGTCCTAGCGGTTTACTCGCATCATCAAAGCCGACCCAAACCGTGGTGAGTAAATTGCGGTTGAAGCCAGTGAACCATGTATCTACGGCATTGTTTGTGGTGCCTGTTTTACCGGCTAAATCCTTACGTTTTAGCGCCTGAGCTCGCCAACCGGTACCTGTCCAACCTGTTTTATGACGCCAACTTCCGCCGCCCCAAATAGCACTTTTCAATGCATCAGCAACTAAAAAGGCATTTCGCTCTGAAATGATTCTCGGTGCACACACATAAGGGTCGGTTTCTAGTTCAATTTCATCACATACTCTTAATGGGCTGGCAGTCCCTAGTTCTTTACCAAATGAGTCAGTCATTCGGTCGATAAAGTAAGGTTCGATTAAATGCCCACCATTGGCAAATGCACTCATGCCTCTGGCCATTTCTAAGGGGGTTAAAGCCGCACTCCCCAACGCGAGAGATTCACTGCGAACTAAATCTTCATCATTGAAACCAAATTTAAGGATATGATCAGCGGTATTATTTAACCCAACACCGCGCATTAATCGCACTGAAACAACGTTTTTAGATTGCGCGAGTGCTCTGCGAATACGAATCGGGCCGCTATAAACATCAGGGCTGTTCTTTGGGCGCCACGCAACACCTAAACTCTTATCCCAATGATTAATTGGCGCATCATTGATAATGGTTGCGAGTGTGTAATTTGACTCTAATGCCGCTGAGTAAATAAATGGTTTGATGTTAGAGCCCACTTGCCGTTTTGCCTGAACGGCACGGTTATATTGGCTCTGTTTAAAACTATATCCACCGACCAGAGCCTTTATTTGGCCACTTTGAGGGTCTAGAGAAACCAGTGCACTGGCGGGTTGAGGTAATTGGCTTAATCGCCACTCGTCGTCGATATTTCTAACCCACACTTGCATCCCTGGCTTTAGGATATCAGCAGCTGTTTTGGGAGCGCGACCTTGGCGCTTTTCGTTGATATAAGCTCTTGCCCAGCTCATTGCTGGCCAGTCTAATGTAATCGATTGACCAGAAGGCAATACGATTAAAGCAGACTGCTCTTCAATCGCAGTGACAACGCCTGCTTGCAATGGTGCTATTGCTTTAACCTTTTTTAAGCGCGCTGTGATTTGTTCTGTGCTCCAAGGTGCTTCATCTTCTTGCCAATAAGTTGCGGTCGGACCACGAAAACCATGCCGTCTGTCGTAGGCATGTAAGTTATCGATGAGCGCCTGCTGAGCAGCTGATTGTGTAGCAGAATCGACCGTAGTGTAGACTCTGAAACCCGAATTATAGGCTGTATCTGTACCGTACTTATCGACCATATATGCACGGACCATTTCGGAAATATACGGTGCGTAAAGTTCTATTTCTGCACCATGACGTTTGGCCGTGATAGGCGCTTTGACCGCTTCATCATACTCAGCTCTAGAAATGTATTTTTCGGCCAACATTCGACCCAATACTACATTTCTTCTCGCTTTAGCTCTGGTTGGGTTACGGATTGGGTTTAGTGCTGAGGGCGCTTTTGGCAATCCCGCTATCATGGCCATCTGTGGCAATGTCAACTGGTGCAACTCTTTGCCATAATAGACCTGTGCCGCAGCGCCAATGCCAAATGAACGATGGCCGAGCTCTATTTTATTTAGATAGAGCTCAAATATTTCGTCTTTACTCAATAATCTTTCAATATGTAAAGCGATGAATATTTCTTTTACCTTTCGGATATAAGCTTTTTCTCTTGTTAAAAAGAAATTTCTCGCCAGCTGCATCGTGATAGTACTGGCCCCTTGCTTTTTTTGCCCTGTGCTTACGAGCACAATAAAGGAGCGCACAATACCGATGGGGTCGATACCAAAGTGTTCATAGAATCGGTTGTCTTCAGTCGCTAGGAAGGCATTTAACAGCGGCTCAGGTACATCCGCAATTTGTACTGGGATCCTGCGCTTTTCGCCAAACTGATTAATGAGTTTTCCGTCACGTGTAAACACCTGCATTGGGGTTTGTAACTGCACGTCTTTTAATACCTTGACGCTAGGGATGTCGGATTTTACGTAGAAGTACAAGCCGATTAGAATCAATACGCCAAAAAGGCCAAAAACGAAAACAGTCTGTAATAATCTTTTTAATAAATTCACGAATTTATCCCTACTGAGACTCCCAATTGCTATTGGACACTGATAGTATATCCTGATTAAAAAGCGATTAATAACTTTTACGTAAATTCTTCTGCCCGGACAGGTGTTAAAAGATGCACCGAAGTTGTTTGGTAAGTATAATGCATAATACTTAAGGCGTATCAAATGTTAACTCTTGACGAATGACGCCGAGATAACTACTAAATAAGATATTTGGGTTAATTGCATGTTTGATCAAATATTTAAAAAGCACGCGCCGCTCATGGTTGGCATCGACATCGGTTCACACTGTATAAAAGCTGTGCTGCTAGCGGAATCCAGCGCGGGTTTCCGAGTTGAAGCTGTTGCAATCGAACCCTTGCCGAAAGGGGCTATGAAAGAGCGTGCTGTTCAAGATATTGAAGCAATTGGGCGCGTAATTTCAAAGCTTAAAAAGCGCTTACCAAAAGGAACGCAGTATGCGTCCGTCGCCGTATCAGGGCAAACAGTTATCACAAAAATGATTTTTATGGATGTATCTTTAACAGATGCTGAATTGGAGTCTCAGATAGCAATTGAAGCTGATAGCTTAATACCTTACCCATTAGACGAAGTCAGCCTAGATTTCGAGAAACTGTCTGTCAACGAAGCCGATCCATCAAAAGTGAATGTACTATTGTCAGCTGCGCGTACTGAAAGTGTTCAAGCAAGAGTAGGAGCGTTAGAGGAATCGGGACTTAAAGCCAAAGTTGTTGATGTTGAAAGCTATGCACTGGCACGCTCAGTAGACGTGCTATATGAACAATTGCCATCCGATGCATACGATAAAGTTGTTGCTATTATTGATATTGGTGCAGTCGTTACCCTGATCAGTGTGGTGCAGTCTGGTAAGACTCTTTATACGCGAGATCAAGTATTTGGTGGTGAACAGTACACGAATAGTATCGTAGCGTACTACAATAAAACTTTTGATGAAGCCGAACTTGCTAAAACAACGGGTGACTTACCGCCAAACTACACGTTTGAAGTTTTGGCGCCGTTTCAGACCTCTCTGTTGCAGCAAATAAGGAGAGCATTGCAGATGTTTATGACTACCAGTGGCCATGATCAGGTTGATTATATCATTTTGACAGGGGGCACTGCGTTGGTTGAAGGGCTTGATCGATTGCTAGTCGATGAATTGGGCGTGCACAGTATCATTGGAGACCCATTCGCAAATATGGAAGTAGCACCGAAAGTGGATAGGAGTGTACTGAATAGACATCGCTCTCAATTTTCAATAGCAACCGGATTGGCTTTGAGGAGCTTTTCAACATGCCACATATAAATCTACTGCCTTGGCGTGAGCAGCAGCGTCAAGCATCTCAGCAAAAGTTCCTAACCATCTTGGCAGTAATTGTTGCGAGCAGTTTGGCACTTATGTACCTAATGGGAACATTTTATGATGGGTTGCGACAAGGGCAGGAGATAAAAAATCGATATTTGCAAGGCGAGATTGTAAAGTTAGACAAGCGTATTGGCGAGATCGAAGGCTTGAATAAACAAAAAGAAAATCTACAAAGACGTATTCGTCTAATCGAAGTATTGCAAAGCAATCGCAATTTGGGCACGCAAATTATTGATGAAGTGGCCCGCGTTGTGCCAGCTGGTGTGTATCTAACTAGCTTAGAGCGTACAGGCGACATGATTAAGGTGATAGGTCGAAGTGAGTCTAATAACCGTTTGTCACAGATGTTGAGAGCGGTTGAATCATCCTATTTACTTGAGCGGCCTGTGATCCAAGGTATAGTTGCAGGGAGCAATGACGATAGGTTGTTGAGTGATTTTATGATGCATTTTTACGTTAAATCATTCGAACAGATGGAACAAGAACGTCAAGAAGGAGATGGCACGCAGTCTGGAGTACCTGCTACATGAAATTGGATGTAAAAGCTTTACAAGAGATAGATTGGAACGAGATTGAGTTAGATAACATCGGTGAGTGGCCGTTACCAGTTAAAGCTTTATGCTGCGCTATGGTTGTGCTCATCATGCTGATCGTAGGCTACACTATGCTGGTCTCTGCTTCCATTGATAGGTACGAAGGGGCGGTACGAAAAGAGCAAGAATTACGCAAAAGCTATCGTATTAAGTATGGGCGCTCGAATAACTTAGAGTTGTATCGGCAACAAATGGCCGATATGGAAGAGCAATTTTCTCAGTTGCTACGCAAGTTACCGACATCGAATGAAACTCCGGGGTTACTTGATGATTTAACGTATGTTGGTACATCGAGCGGGCTGACATTTCTTAAAATTGGCTGGCTTCCCGAAGTCAAAAAAGAGTTCTACACTGAGTTACCTATAAACCTTGAAGTTGTAGGCAGTTATCATGAGTTTGGCGAATTTGTGAGTAAAGTGGCGCAGCTTCCACGAATAGTGAGTTTGCATGACTTTAGGATCGAAAATGCAGGTAACAACTCATTGGTTTTTGGCGTGGTTGCAAAAACCTACCGATATGAACAAGGGGAAAGCCAATGAAATGGCTGACGCCTGTATTCATGTTAGTATTATTGGCAGGGTGTAATGACGACACCGCTGAACAAAAAGAATACATCGACAAAGTTCAGGCCAGTGCGACGCCTTACATTGAACCTATTCCTGAAATGATGAATTTTGAACACTTTGCATATCAGGCTTCCGAATTGCGTAGCCCATTTGTTGCGCCCGAGCCTGAGGTCATAGAAAGTCGGTTGGTACAAATAAAAAACTGTTTGCACCCTGATCCAGAAAGAACCAGAGATCCACTGGAAAAGTTCCCATTGGATAACCTAGTGATGAAGGGAATTATTGCCACAAATGCGTCGACATGGGCTTTGATTAAAGCTGCGGATCAAGGCCTTTACAGGATTAAAGAAGGACAATATATGGGGCTTTATCACGGAGAAGTTGTCGGTGTCTTTTCCGATAGAGTTGAGTTGATGGAGCTTATTCCTGATGGCTCAGGCTGTTGGAAAGAGCGTCTAACTACGATAGAAATGCCAGAAGCTGATGAAATTGGCGCGAGCGAATAATAAAAAGGTGAAATGACTATGACGCGCAATCTAGCGAATAGCTTTGCGAAAACGCTTATCGGTGGAGCACTGCTAGGAGCTTCAATGCTCTCACACGCAATCCCTATGCTGTACGATATTCGATACAATCCAGTTCCTTCAGGGGAGACTGAACTGCAATTGGTATTTGATGAGCAGCTTGATATTGAACCTAAAGTACAAGTGCTCAGCGATCCTGCCAGATTGGAATTATTTTTTTCTGACGCCGAATTTGAAGAGAGCCTGAAACAATTGGCTATTAATAAAGCGGGCATTAAATCAATAAATAGTTATATGGAAGAGGGGGGCTTTAAGATAAGCATTTCTCTGGAGGCACTAAAGTTATACAAAACAACGGTCAAAAATAACTTAGTTTATCTTCAGGTTTCTGACCAACCGATTCCTGATCCCGCCGCTCCAAATGCAACCAATCAATATATCAACGGTATTCAAAGTATCGACTTTAAAAGAACAGATAAGGGCGCAGCACAAATCCTTGCTTTTTTGAACACGTCTCAAAGCGCCATTGATGTTCAGCAAGTTGGCGACAAAATTATTGCTGACTTTCATCATATCAGCATTGCTGATGATCATTTATATGAGTTGGATGTCACAGATTTTGGGACTATTGTTAGTAAAATTGAAACATTTAGAGAAGATAATAAAACCCGTATTGTTATCGAACCGAACGCAGCATTTAAGTTTAACTATCAGCAGTTAGAAAACATTTTTACCCTGACGGTTGAAAAAGACACAAACGAATTCAGCTTTGGTGGTGATAAGTCATATCAGGGGCAGCCAATTACGCTAAACTTCCAAGACATTCCAGTGCGCTCGGTATTGCAGATAATCGCAGATACCAATAACTTTAACTTGGTTACGAGTGATTCTGTGTCGGGTAATATCACCCTGCGTCTAGACGGTGTGCCGTGGGATCAGGCATTAGATGTTGTTTTAAGAGTCAAAGGACTGGATAAAAGAATGGAAGGCTCTATTCTAATGGTAGCGCCTTCAGAAGAGCTTAGCGCGCGTGAAGCAAAAGAGCTGCAAGCGAGAAAGCAAGTGGAAGAGTTAGAGCCACTCTATACTGAGTATATCCAGCTCAACTACGCAAAAGCTCAAGAGTTTTCAGATTTGTTGAAAACGGATGTTAATTCTATCATTAGCTTACGTGGTAGTGTGTCTGTCGATGTCCGTACCAATACGTTATTGATTAAGGATACCGCGCGCAGTATTGAAAATGTGCGACGTATGGTAGAAAAACTTGACGTACCAGTTAAACAAGTGCGTATCGAGTCTCGTATGGTAACAGTGACAGATAATGTACAAGAAGATCTAGGGATCCGTTGGGGTTTTAGTGATCAGCAAGGGACTGATGCGATTTCTGGTAATTTAACCGCGACTGAGCTGTTATCGAATGGCACGATTCCGCAGCTGTCTGACAGGTTAAATGTCAACTTGCCAGTGCAAGGTACAGCAGCCAGTATTGGTATGCATATCGCAAAGCTCTCTGACGGGACATTAATTGATCTTGAGTTGACTGCGCTAGAGCAAGAAAATAAAGGCGAAATTATCGCGACGCCTAGTATTACGACTGCAAACCAAAAAACTGCGCGTATAGAGCAAGGCACAGAGATACCATTTGTTGAAGCAACTTCGAGCGGCGCGGCGTCGGTTGAATTTAAAAAAGCGGTTTTGAGTCTAGAGGTGACACCTCAAATTACGCCGGATAACAAAATAATTTTGGATTTAATTATCACCCAAGATACACGAGGTGATACAGTACAAACCGCAAGTGGCCCTGCGGTGGCAATAAACACTCAACAAATACAGACACAAGTATTAGTCGATAATGGGCAAACGGTTGTACTTGGTGGTATTTATCAGCAAGAAACAACTAATGCAGTAAGTAAAGTTCCATTGTTGGGTGACGTGCCTTATTTAGGCATGTTTTTTAGAAACACGAAAGAAATCAATGAAAAGAGAGAGTTATTGATTTTTGTCACACCCAGAATTATGAATGATAATTTGTAATGGCGAGAAATTAACAAATAAAGGTGGAATTTGCGCCTTTTGACTTGAAATTTTGAATGAAATACTGAGATAATCCCCTCCTTAATTTTGGGGCCAGGTCGTTAGGCGGGGTTTTATTTCAAATTTTAGAGTTCGTTTGTACTAAAAAGATATGGCTGAGAAACGTAATATATTTCTAGTAGGCCCTATGGGGGCTGGTAAAAGCACAATTGGTCGTCACATTGCCGATCAATTACACCTTGAGTTTTTCGACTCGGATCAAGAGATTGAGCGCCGCACTGGTGCTGATATTGCTTGGGTATTCGATATTGAAGGCGAAGAAGGATTCCGTAAGCGTGAAGAAACTGTGATTTCAGATCTAACTGAAAAGCAGGGCATTGTTCTGGCAACAGGCGGTGGTTCTGTAATCAGCAAAGAAGTGCGCAATAAACTGTCAGCTCGTGGGATAGTCGTGTATTTAGAAACGCCAATTGAAAAACAAGTGGCTCGAACACAGCGAGATAAGCGCCGACCTCTGTTGCAAACAGGTGAAGACTCAAGAAAAATTTTAGAAGATTTGGCAGAGAAGCGTAATCATCTGTATAGCGAAGTTGCAGATATCGTTGTACGCACTGATGAGCAAAGCGCTAAAGTGGTTGCGAATCAAATTATCGACAAACTAGATTTCTAATAACCAATAAAAAAGGAGGGAGTGGTGATGCTTGAATTAAATGTGGATTTGAACGAGCGTAGCTATCCCATCTATATTGGTCAGGATCTATTGTCCGATCATGGGCGACTTCGAGAGCATATAGGTAGTAGTCGTCCTGTAATAATTAGCAATGAAACAATTGCGCCTCTTTATTTAACTGCGTTACAAGAACAGTTAAATGATCTTTCTCCACTTCACTTTATTATTCCTGATGGTGAGCAATTTAAAACCCTTGAATGGTTTGAAAAAATCTGTGGTTTTCTATTGGAGCACAATTGTGGTCGTGATACTTGCCTCATCGCCTTAGGTGGAGGGGTTATTGGTGATTTAACAGGATTTGTGGCTTCCGCGTATCAACGTGGTGTGCCTTTTATCCAAATCCCAACAACATTACTTTCTCAGGTTGATTCTTCAGTGGGCGGTAAGACAGCGGTCAACCATCCTCTTGGTAAGAATATGATTGGGGCATTCTACCAACCAAAAGCGGTTTTTATTGATACTAACACTTTGCGTTCATTGCCTGCTCGTGAATTTGCAGCTGGTATGGCTGAGGTGATTAAGTATGGGCTTATATATGACGCTGAGTTCTTAGCTTTATTAGAAAATACATCTAAGCAACTGACAGCACTGGAAACACAGGCCTTAAATCAAGTCATTTACCGTTGTTGTGAGATTAAAGCAGAAATTGTCGCGAAAGATGAGAAAGAAGCTGGACTGAGGGCTTTGCTCAACTTAGGTCATACGTTTGGCCACGCTATCGAAGCACAAATGGGTTATGGCAATTGGTTACATGGTGAAGCAGTTGCTGCTGGGATTGTATTAGCGATGGAGCTTGGTCAGCAGCGCGGCGATATCACTGAACAGGAAGTTGAACGTGTGCGTTTACTTCTATCTCAGTATAATCTGCCTATTGCTCCACCAAGCGACATGACATCTGAACAGTTTATCCATCATATGCGTAAAGATAAAAAGAATAAACGCGGCAAAATACGCTTTATCGTACCTACCGCTGTTGGAGTATGCGCTTTGGTGGATGACGTTTCAGATGAAAGTGTAGGTAATTTAATAGGGCAGTAATGCAGTCTCAAATATTACCAAGCCGAGCTGCTTTGGTAGACCGAGTTGCGATGCAATTCGAGTACGGCCAAAGCTTGATATGCTTGGTTGGTAACTCGGGTTTAGGCAAAAGTTATTTAGCTGAAAGCTTTATAACTGATAAGTACGAAGACTTTTCAAAAGCGTTTATTCAACTCTCAGCTCAAAGCAAAGACATAGACGTAATTAGGCAATTAATGGAGCATACATTCCGTTCGCCTATCGTTGATCAAAAACTCTCATTATCTGAAAATTTTTTTGTATTACAGAGTGAACAACCCGCGGAGCCGTGCTTATGGGTGCTCGATGGTGCTCGTCATCTTAGTGATGAATTAATTGCTGAACTACAGAGCTTGGCAACAAGGGCTCCCAGTACTTTATATATCTTGGTCACAGCGCAAGGTCCAGGTATGTTGCCAGGAGCGCTTGATATACATTTAGAGCCATTGACATTTTCAGAGTCGAAACAACTTATGAAAATGTTTTTTAAAGAGCTGCCACCAGAAGATGATCCGATATTTAGCACATTTGTGACAGAAGCGCATGGTAACCCCAGTGTTTTACTTGGGTGGACAAAACAAAGTCAAAGCTTAGATCTTAGGCAGCCACCGGTAGCGAAGAGTAAGCAAAAACACTATTTCATTGCGGCGTTTTCGATTGTCTTGGCATTGTGTTTGGTGGCCGCGCTTTATAACAAACAGTTAATGAACTTATTTGAACAGCGTCAAACTGCAGAGCTGCAAAGCAGTCATGTCGTGTCTGAGCCTACGGTATTAGAAGCCGAACAGGTATTGAGTAATATCTCTGACGAAAGTCTCAGTAATGACGTTTCGGCATCCATTATCAATGAGAAACAGGTTGAGCCCTCCCAAGTCTCAGCGGTACTCGGGGCGATTTTGACGACGCCCAGTACTGTAGAAGAGCCTAAAAAACTGGATATAGCCTCTTCTGTTGATGTCGCTGTGGCTGACGAGACTGTACCGATTGAGTCATTAAGTACGAAGCCGGTAACACCTGACCCTAACCGTAACTTCCCGGCACAGCCGCAGATAGATACGGCCATAAATACGCAGCCGCTTGTCGCGACGCCAGCACAAACTTATTTGGGCAATGATAATGCTTGGTTTGCTACTCGACCTGACAGTGAGTGGAGTATTCAATTATTAGCAGTTACAGACAGAAAAGTGGTGGATGATTTTCTTGCGAGACATAGCGAGGAGAACTTGAAAGTAGCTGAAGTAATACGCAATGGTAAAACTTGGTGGTTTGTTACTTTGGCACCATTTAGTCAATTAGAGGATGCGAAAACGGCGCGTGCAAACCTATCTGGAGATTTGTTAGCTGCAAAGCCATTTTTTAAACGTATCTCTCAAATAAAGCAGCAAATCCAACAGTCACAATAAGAAAAATAGTGTAAAATCGCGCTACTTTTGAGTAATTAGATCGATCATGCAGAAAAAGACCAGAGCCTTTTTAAAATGGGCAGGCGGAAAATATAGCTTAGTAGAAGAGATCACTAGGCGATTACGTAGTGCTAACCCTGAGGCTGACACGTTAGTGGAGCCATTTGTGGGTGCTGGCTCTGTATTTCTGAATAGCAACTTTAAACGCTATATCTTGAATGATATCAATGCTGATTTGATCAACTTATACAAAGAATTGCAGCGGGCACCAGAAGAGTTTATTAGTGACGCAAAAAAGTTGTTTGTCGAACAAAATAACTGTGCAGATGCTTACTATGAATATCGCAAGCAATTCAATGAATGTGTAGACGTTTATGAGCGCGCAATCTTGTTCCTATACATGAATCGTCACGGTTATAATGGCCTTTGCAGGTATAATTTAAAAGGCATTTTTAACGTGCCGTTTGGTAAATATAAGCGCCCCTATTTCCCAGAAAATGAACTCTATTACTTTGCTGAAAAAGCACAAAATGCTACTTTTACTTGCTTAAGCTATGAGCAGGTATTTGACAAGCTTCCAAATAACTCAGTGATATACTGTGATCCCCCTTATGTGCCTTTGAGTAAAACGGCATCTTTTACAAGTTATGCGAAAGGCGGTTTTAACTTGGACGATCAGGCTGAACTTGCAAACCTTGCTGAAACCGCGGCTTTTAAAAGCAATAAGCCTGTGTTGATTTCAAATCATGACACGGTTTGGACCAGAAAAATTTACAGCCAAGCTAATTTAGATGTGATCCAAGTAAAAAGAACGATTAGCCCAAAGGGGAATGGTCGAAACAAAGTAAATGAGTTGATGGCGCTCTATAATACCGACAAGCGTTCAGGGGCTAAGCACTGAGCGCAATTATGCCATTTACGAGTGTGATGAGAAATACCACAAAAAGTACAACAAATATTGTGCCGGCCACTGCATATGGCCAGAAGCGACCCTGCTGAAAATCAAATTGGTATTTTTTGTCGCTTTGCACGCCAAACATAGCAGCAAGGACGCTTTGAATGAGATTAATAAAAGTCATTATTTTGCGTCCAAGCTACATTTAGCATTAGAATTGTGAAATCGACGAAGTGTCTTGCTTTTCATCAGAACCGATCAACAGTTCTAACAAGTCGAGGTAGTGGAATTGGGCATTACTACTACCACCGGTTAACCAAGCAAACCAGCTTGTGTGTGCTTCACGTTTGCAGTACGGAACATTGTAATTATTATAGTTAGAATTGGTGCACTGACATTGCTCGTACTTTGTAACCACAATCTCTTCGTTTCCAATTGAGAATACACCTACTGAAACTACAGCAGCTGCTGCAAACAATACCGTCCGTGTTTTAAGCCATGTTGCCATAACTATCCCCTCAGCGATGAGCTATCTATAAATAGTACACTATGGATGTTTATTAAACAATCGCTTTATCTACGATTACTGTCATTTACTCGCAAATTGCACAGGTGTTAGCCGTGTAATTAAGCACAATTTGGGTTAAAGTAGCGTCGACATTTTACTTTAAGGGGGTCCCATGTCTTTAGCCAGTTCACAGCCAGATTTTTTAATTGCGCCATCTATTTTATCGGCAGACTTTGCGCGCTTGGGCAGCGATGTGGAGCGAGTTCTTAATGCCGGAGCTGATGTTGTGCACTTTGATGTTATGGATAACCATTACGTGCCGAATCTTACTTTTGGTCCAATGATCTGTGAAGCATTAAGAGGCTATGGCATTACTGCCCCCATCGATGTACACCTCATGATAAAACCAGTTGATTCGCTTATCCCGAGCTTTGCTAAAGCGGGTGCCGATATCATCACATTTCATCCAGAAGCGAGCGAACATGTTGATCGCAGTCTGGCATTAATTAAAGAGCATGGTTGTGAAGCCGGCTTGGTACTTAACCCTGCTACTCCGCTGCATTATCTTGATTATGTAATGGACAAAGTTGATCAAATTTTATTGATGTCTGTAAATCCAGGGTTTGGTGGCCAAAGCTTTATTCCAAGCACGTTGGATAAATTGAAACAAGTCAGAGAGCGTATAGATGCGTCTGGCCGAAAAATCCGTTTAGAAGTTGATGGTGGTGTGAAGGTAGAGAATATTGCCGAAATTGCGGCTGCTGGCGCTGATATGTTTGTGGCGGGTTCTGCAATATTTAATCAACCTGACTATAAGACGGTTATTGATGCTATGCGTCAAGAATTGGCAAAGGTACGCCAATGAGTTTGAAGGGCATCATATTTGATTTAGATGGGACCTTAGTTGACAGTGTGCAAGATATGCACTGGTCATTAAACTTAGCGCTATCTGATGTGGCTTTTCCTGTTGTATCGGAAACTCAGGTCAGAGACTGGGTCGGTAATGGCATTGATAAGTTAGTGATGCGGGGCCTCAGCTGCAACTTTGAAGTGAATCCAGACTTATCGGAAGTGCTAATACGGCAAGCTACAGAGCAGTTCAAGCACCACTACCATACGCTCATTGGTGAATATGCTCAGCTTTATCAAGATGTTGAGAGCGTATTGAGAGAGTTATCCGCTATACCAAAAGCGATCGTCACCAATAAAAATAGAGCATTTACTTTGCAGTTGTTGCAAAAACTTAACATTGACACATATTTTGATGTTATTGTATGTGGTGATGATGGAAACAAAAAGCCTGATCCTGAGCCTCTACATGCTGCTTGTAAAGAGTTAGGTGTAACCGTGCAAGAAGCGATAATGATTGGCGATTCCAAAAGCGATATTTTGGCAGCACAAAATGCGGGTATGCCGGTGATAGCGTTAACTTATGGATACAATCAGGGCCTTGATTTAAAGCAGTTGAATCCAGAGTACCTCTGCGATAGGTTCTTAGATATAATCCCCATCTTAAATAATTCAGACTTGAAACAAATAAAGGAACAAGATGACTAAACCAGTAGTATTAAGTGGCATTCAGCCAACCGGTGGTATGACAATAGGCAATTACGTAGGTGCCATAAACCAGTGGCTTAAGCTACAAGAAGATCACGACTGTTTCTTTATGCTTGTTGATCTTCATGCCATTACCGTGCGCCAAGATCCAGCCGCTTTACGTGAGCGCGTGTTAGATGGTATTGCCATGTACACAGCGTGTGGTATTGACCCAGAAAAATCAGCCTTATTTGTACAATCACATGTGCCAGAGCATGCGCAATTAGGTTGGGTACTTAACTGTTACGCTCAAATGGGTGAACTGAATCGCATGACTCAGTTTAAAGATAAATCGTCAAAGCATGCAAACAATGTAAATGTTGGCTTGTTCTCTTACCCGGTGTTGCAAGCAGCAGATATATTACTATATCAAGCGGATCAGGTCCCAGTTGGGGAAGATCAAAAGCAGCATTTAGAACTGACGCGTGATATTGCAACCCGATTTAATAATATTTACGGCGATGTATTTAAAGTACCTGAGCCATATATTCCTGAGTTGGGCGCGCGCGTAATGAGTCTTCAAGATCCAACGAAAAAAATGTCGAAGTCAGATGAAAATCCGAATGGGTTTGTATTGTTGTTGGATGAGCCGAAAAAAATCGAGAAGAAACTTAAAAAAGCAGTCACTGACTCTGACGAGCAAGCTCGAATTTATTTTGATCGCCAAGAAAAGCCAGGTGTATCTAACTTGCTTACTTTACTGTCTGTGGCAACGGGTCGTTCGGTTGAGGCACTTGTGCCTGAATACGAAGACAAAATGTATGGGCATTTGAAAAAAGATACGGCGGCAGCGGTTGTTGAAATGCTTGAGCCTATTCAGTCTCGTTTCCATGAGATCAGAGCCGATAAGACGTTGCTTGAAAATATCATGCGCAATGGCGCCGAAAAGGCGAGTGAACGCGCAGAGAAAACGTTAAAGGCCGTCTATGACGCGGTAGGTTTCATCCCTCGTCCATAGTAGTCACGTATTTTTCTGATCCTATAAGCCAAAGCAATTGCATGCTTTGGCTTTTTTATTTTTGCAGCATGATATCTGGTATGAGTTGAAACTGTGAATTTTGAAAGGTATTAACGTATGATTCAGGAAAAGAAAAAAGGGTGGTGACAGAGTCACCACACCTTAGCAAGTAAGTCTCAGACCTACCTACTCTCACGCAATGTGTTGTACCAAACCTATTAGGGTTGGTCTTATAATTCGAAGTAGTTGGTGAACAACTTATATAATTCAGTACCTTGGTTCACACTGGCTGAAGCAAAATGCAATATTGCAATACCCTCTTGCGCAAAGGTAACTTGTTGCAGTGCTTCTCCATCGCAATATTTATCCATTCGCAACACTGTTGCCAGTGAGTCTCCAGATTTTACATGGGTACCTAATGCAGCTTGGTAATCAACCATGCCACCCATAGGTGCGTAAACGGCAACGTAATCTTTTAAATAACAGGCATAGCGAGTAATAGAGCGTGGTTGATAACCAGATTCCAGCACCACCTCTTTATGCGTGAGATAGCTGAGAATGCTATTGGCATCATGCTCTGCTTCTTTGAGGTCAATGTGTTCTTGTGACCCTAGCTCTACGGTAAAGGCCTCAACTAAAGTAGAGAGTGCCCGCCCCTGAGCTGCAAAAGACTCGCTGAGTTGCCACCAAGGACAGAAGCAGGCTTCATCCATGGCGCCATCAAATTCATTGGGGATCAGCAAGGTGTGCGGGATATCAAAATGTTTTGCGCTGTTTTTGGCATATTCAGGACAGTAGAGATGTTTAGCAGAAACTGGGCCAGTGTGTAAATCTAGGACAAAGTCTGCTTGGTGTGCCAAATGTTGTAAGTGTAAGGCAATACGCTTGCCGGTCTTCAGCTGGTGCTGTGGCCCGCAGAGCATATTTTCAGTTTGCTCAACCAACAATTTTTTAAATTCCGCGCGAATGGTTGATTCAGGCTCATCTTTAAAGCGTGTCACAAACTCTGCAATTAGGTGACTGTGATCATGATAGAGCCTGTTCCAGTTTTCACCTGTAATGGGGTCAAAACGGCCAAGCGTAAACTCACCTGATTTTTGATTGCAACCAATCGGGTTGGCATAAGGTACTAAAGTAATGGATCCCGCGAGCTGTGCTGATTTTAATTTTTCAAGTAAAGCGTAAATCACAGCGTTACCTTGCACTTCAGCCCCATGCATATTTGCCTGAATATATACATTTGGACCGGCTTGTGTGTCACCTACAGTAAACACAGGGATCGTCAATGCTTGGCCATTGGCAAGCTCACCAACTTGAATGGTTTGTTGAGTGATCTTATTCATAATTACCTCAGGTACTCTTGTGGTGACAGAGGGGCTCGAACACAACGGACCTCTCCAGCTTGATAAATGAATTCAGCAGGCAGTGTATGGCACAGAAAATAAGGCATGCTCTCTGTAAAACCATAGGCACCACATTGGCTGAATACGAGCCAGTCATCTTCATGGATATCGGCCGGTAGTAGATGCTCACCTAAATTATCTAAGGCGGTGCATAAAGGGCCATGCAATGTAAAAGGCACGGCTGTTGTTTGACTTTCTCGTAGTAGCTTGGCTGGAAAAGCTTGTCCAGTAACCGCTGGGCGAAGTAGGTGGTTAATACCGCCAGCTAGAATCAATTGGTTAGCGCCATAGTTTTGCTTTTGCTCTATGATTGGGTTGACGTAATAGCCACATTCACCTACCGCATAGCGGCCCAATTCCATCCATAACTCTTCAACTCGAGCATCGGCTTTGAATTGGGCTAAGCTCGCTAGAATTGCTTGCCAATCAATAGACGAATCTTCACTGCTGTACGGAATACCTAAACCGCCACCTAGATCTAGAATGCGTAAGTTCATCTCAAGCCTTTCTGACAAAGCAACAAGCGGCGTGATCATTTGCTGCCACAGTGAAGCGAGTTGATTTGCATCAAGCATGTTGCCCCACTGAAAAATATGTAAACCTGCAAAGTCTAAGTTTGGATAATCACCTAAGCTTATCTTTGTCCACTCTTCGGTGCCCAGACCAAACGGCGTTAAGCTATCACCGCCAAGTGGGTTCTTCTCGTTGTTTGGCCAGCGCAGTTGCACCCGCAATAAAATACGCAGTTGAGTATTGTGCCTCTGTGCCGCTTCTTGTAGCCAAGTAACTTGATTGATGCTTTCTGCAACAAAGGTTGTAACCCCGAGCGATAAAAACTCTTCTATTTGATGCTTAGACTTAGCAGGTCCAGTGTTGAGTACGCGTTTAGCGTCGATACCTTGAGACAATACTTGTTTTAACTCCCCACTACTGGCGACGTCAAAATCAAACCCAGCTTGATCTAAAGTTTGAATGACGCTAGATAGGGGGTTTGCTTTGACGGCGTACCACAGTTTTACAACGGATTGATCATTTACCTCTTTTAAGTGCTTAGACAACTGCTCTAAGTCATACAGGTAAAATGGCTCATGTTGCTGGGCCGCTAGCTCGGTTATCGCTGCTGTAACAGGCGTACTCAAGGGTTGCATTATCGAAGCACCTCTTCTAATTCAAGTGCAGCATCGCTTTGTTCATCGCGGTACTTAACAATCAGTGCACATGACAAGCTCAGCCCCTGTTGTTGGGCCCAGTCGCCTTTCGCAGGTCTTGAACCCGGGATCACGATGGCATTTTCAGGGATGGCTTCCCCTTTTTCTAATACACGTTCATTTACACAGTCGTAAACTGGAATACTTGCAGATAAGCGCACGCCTGGTGCTAAAACAGCGCCTTTTTTAACAACGACGCCTTCAACTAAAACACAACCAGCGCCGATAAACGCGTTGTCTTCAACGACTACGGGACTCGCACCGATTGGCTCAAGGACCCCCCCAACCTGAACGGCGGCACTCAGGTGTACATTCTTACCAATTTGAGCACAAGAGCCCACTAAGGCATGGCTATCTACCATTGTACCTTCATCGATATATGCACCAATGTTGACATAAGCTGGAGGCATGATTATCGTGCCAGCTGCCACATAGGCGCCGCGACGAACGCTACTGCCACCGGGAACCATTCTCACCCCTGCTTCTGCAGCAAACCCTTGCGGTGCTAAATTATCTTTGTCGACAAACCCACCAGGGAACTCAATGTTTGTTCCGTTCCTAAATGCTTCTAAAATACCTTGTTTTACCTCGACATTTGCATGCCAATTGCCTTGTTCATCCTGTGTTGCAGCGCGAACAGTACCGTTTTCAAGGTTGTTTAATAGGGATAACCAGCTCATGTATACTTCCTTAAGTCCAAGATAAAATTGTTGAGTTTGCTGTTTTAATAAAAGTGGTGTCTGTCAGTTCTAAATGGGTCAGTGGGGGTCGCAATCGCGGTGTTGAAAGCTGGCCCTGCAAGTGCATTAGTACTTTGACTGGAATTGGGTTTGCGACACTAAATAAGCTATTAACGGCGTCGGTCCAAGTGGTAAATAAATTTGGAAAGGTACCAGCCAAGGAGCGACTGACAAACTCGGCGGTTTGTTGTGGCCAAGCATTGGCTGCAACGGAAACTAGACCCGCGGCACCAGCTTGCGCAAAATAAGGCATAAGCCCATCATCGCCGCTGAAAATGGCAAGTGTAGGAGATGCCTTACGGAAAGATTCGAATGTAGCAATGTCACCACTGGCTTCTTTGAGTGCCCAAAGGTTTGGGTGAGAAGAGAGATTCTCTATCACATTAGGGCTAATCGACACGGCGCTGCGACCGGGGACATTGTAAAGCATACAAGGGAAATCACTTGCATCTAACAGTGTTTTAAACCAGTGTGTGAGGCCAACATTCCCCGGTTTTGCATAAAGTGGAGAACCTAGTAAAAATGCGTCAATAGGCTTAGCATTGCAAAATTTAACCCATTCAAGTTGCAGCGCAAGATCACAACCTCCAACGGCAACCATCAGTGGTACTGTTGGGTTTAAGTCACACACAAAATTCACGATAGCACGTTGTTCTTGCTGAGAAAGCGCTAGGCCTTCTCCTGTACTGCCTAGTAGCAATATCCCATTGCCTGCAGCCTGTTGGGCACGTACTAACGCCTCTAGGGTTGCAAAATCAACTTGGTTATTGTCATCAAACGGCGTAACTAAGGCCGTCCACAATGGGTAGTTAGATAAGGTATAATTAGATTTCATCTCTACCGAACTTAAAAGCTGTTCGATAGTTAGGAGCTTTGAAGCTTGCCCATCTCTCGAACAATTAAAATTCGAAGAGCAATGGACTTAAAATAGAATAAGGCAGGCCTTATCTTTCTAAGACCAGAAGCTCTCCACCAAATATGTTGGTGACAGTCGTTGGGATTCAGCCCAAGCGCCCGAAAAAACCGCTCAGCAAAAACGGTTTTTTCTCGGCGTTAATTCCCCTCACTAAGCGTCTTTGGAGTTTGCTCTCCTCGACTCAGCTACCTGAATAACGCACCTCTTCCAGCCCTCAAAACAGCAACAATGGCCATTTTGCGATAATAGGGTCAGGGGGATTGAAACATTTTGGCCGTCTAGGTGTCAAGCTTCGAAAGGTAAAAGATGAAAAATAAGCTAGACTGAGAGAGTTGAAGAGAGAGTTTATTTTGCGGCGCTGAGGCCAAGAAGGAGACCTTCGGTTGTTGAAAATCCTGAAAAATTTTAGGCTGAGATATATCCTAGCGATCTCTATTATGGCGATCTTGATCACGACTGCCATGGTCACCATGCAAGTGTTATTGTCCCAGCAGTCAATCAGCGCAAATGTAATTAATACTGCCGGGATGCAAAGGATGCTATCGCAAAAAGCGGCTTTGTTACTTGGCAATGAATATATCAAAGAGCAACAGCATAAGTTCGTTAACGAACAAGCATTTTTAGAAACTCTGGAAATGATGCGTGCTAATCATGCGTTCTTATTAGAAAAAAATGCGCAAGGGTATGTACACCTATCTCCTGAGCTAGAGCGCCTTTATTTTCAAGAGCCGCTTGCTTTGGAGGCACAATTAAAAAGCTATCTGATTATGTTATTGGACTCGCATAGACTAGCGCTCAGCGATCAACTAAGTATTGAAAAGTTGGAACAAGTTAACGCCAGATCGCAGCAAATATTAGTTGTTTTAGATAAAGCAGTCACATTACATGAAGAGTTTGCTAACGAGAAAGTGGCTAAGATTCAAAATGCAGAGCTGCTGATCTGGCTATTAGGATTGATTATTTTAGCCATTGAGGTACGGTGGATATTTTACCCAATGGAAATTAGTATCAGGGATAAAATCAACCACTTGCAACGTATGCGGCAAGAGTCCAATCGATTAAAACATAGCAAAGGAGAGTTTCTAGCTAGAGCCAGTCACGAAATGCGGACACCGCTGCAAGCCATATTGGGCTACTTACATCTATACCAAGAAACCAAAAAACAAAGTCACTTGGATATTGTCAATCGAAGTGCGCAGCAATTGCATGTATTGTTGTCATCTATTGATGATTACAACGCGTTATCTGAACAAAAAAATATAAAGTTAGAGACTAAAGTGGCACGCCTATCAGATACATTAGATTTGCCTATCTCACTTCATGAAGGTGTGGCACGCAACAAGCAACTGCAGTTTCAAGCGGAGGTAGGGGATGAATTGAAACAGGTGGTGGAGTGCGATCACAATCGCGTAGCTTGGCTAGTTGGGGAGTTGTTAGGTAATGCCATTAAGTTTACCGAACACGGTGAAGTGAGCATACTGGCATTTGGTGTGTTTGGTGCACATGAGCAGGCGAATCTGGTGTGTGAAATTTCAGATACGGGCCCTGGTATGACAGGCATTAAAAGTAATGATGATGAGACAAAAAACTACCAAGGTATGCAGTTGGGGCTAGCGCGAGCTCGTTTGTTAATAAGTATGATGGGGGGTCAATTGGTGTTTAGCGAATGTAAGCCCCGCGGCACTAAGGTAAGGTTGGAGCTACCCATTAAATTGACCTTGCAAAACAATACAGCTCAACATCGAGAGGGGGCAACACAAAAAGTACTTTTAGTGGAAGACAACCTATTGAATGCAAGGATCGTCATTTCTATGCTTGAAAAGCTCCGGCTCAGTGTGGTTCATACCATAAACGGACAAGAAGCAATTAATGCATTACAAAGTGAAGAGTTTTCTTTGGTGATCATGGATCTGAATATGCCAATTATGGATGGCTTTTTAGCTATCAAACTCATTCGACAGTCATTGGGGTTGGAGTTACCGATACTGGTACTCACAGCAAATACCTCAGAGCAGTCTATCGCACGAGTTTATGAGTTAGGTGCAAGTACACACCTCTTTAAACCCGTAGACTTTACAGCACTTCAAGAAAAGGTCGAAGCGCTGCTTATTCCTACGGCACTTAGTGAATAACTTTGATGTTGCCAACGCCTACATCGACCTCTAATTGGTATTTGCCGTGACCGCGATACTGCGTTGTTGATCCAACCATCGATTTTTCGTGATTGGATTGGCCTGAAAAGTTTTTGAGTTTTGTTTTTCCAACGCCAGACTCTAAATCGACCCTTTGATAATCTTTTAGTGCGCTTTGAATTTTGACATTCCCCACCCCGACTTCAATTTCAGCACTGTTTTCTAGCGCGTTAATACTGACATTCCCCACACCAACTTCAGCTTCTAAAACCAAGGATAACGGGACTTTAACATGCCAAATCTGCTCTACTGTGTCTTCGTCGATAGTGAGGTAGATTTCATTACCATGCTGCCTTTGTTCAAGCTTAATGGTACTTAAGTCGGTCTTACCTAACCAACTCTGTTCTTTTTCCACCAATTCAATATTCACTTGAACCGAATCCCCTTGGTAAGTTTCAATATTTAGTTTGCCAATAGGAAAAGTAATTTCCAAAGCTTGACTTGATGTGGTCGAAAACTGCTGCTTAATTGTGTGAGATTGAGCTGCATGTGCTTGCCACATAACACTCAAAGATAGGGGCAACCAATATAATCTTTTCATAATAGTTTCCATTCATTTGTTGATATATTTATTGGTCGCAGTGCGCGCTAAAAAGGTTTAAAAAAAGAAAGTCGGTATTGGCAAGGAGAAGGCAAAGACGCGCTAGAAAAACGCGTCTAGCGCGGGAGTCATAACCGTTTTACTGTGAACCCCTGTGCTTTTAAGAGGGTGATTAGACCATGTTCAAGCGGTAAATGTAATGCTCCAACTGCAATGAAGTGTGGCTCCTTAGTCATGGCAGGCGCAAGGCTTTCAATCCACGCATGGTTGCGCTCTATTAATAAGGTTTGCTCTGCCAGTTGGGCGTACTTGGTTTCATCAAAACTCAAGTGGTAATAACTATTTAAACGTGCTTCGTCACCAGTTTTCCATGCCGAGATCATGTCATGAATAAAGGTTTTTACATCCTCCATTTGCGATAAAGTCTGCCCCATCATTTCATCGCCCATTTGGGCGATATTGCTAAACATAGCTAGCTGCTGTTCAAATGTTTCAAGTGGTTTTATGGGCTTATTAAGTTGCTTAGCGTGGGCAATCACTTGTTTATCGATGCCAAAGGCTTCACTGTAACCTGCTTTTTGATATTCCAGTTGAATAATCGTAAGCATAACCATCCAAACGGGTTGTCCACGAAACAATTCAATGTTGATGTCTCGTTTAGCAAAGTAGCTTTTTAGTTGATTGTATACTGGCGGGGAAAGCGCTTCTTGGAGTGGTTTAACCTCTGTGCTAGCAACAAAGCTAGCCAGTTTACGTTGTATATCTAAAGGCGACAAGGTACTCATATCCAGTTCAACGACAGTGTATTTTGAACGATTAATCGCACTTTTCACCTTATGTGGTAGGCCATTCATACTTGCATCACCTACATGCACGGTACCGAATAAATAAGAGGTCACCCCGTTTTTTTCTGCACTCCACAGAGCTGGCGTGGCTTGGCTTAATGTACTGAGAAAGAGTGCTAAGAAGAGAAATAAACTCTGCACAATGGCTATTTTTAGTTTCACACTAGGTTCCTTATCGAGTTCTGAATGAACATCATAGTCACAGGAGGATGTAAATCACAAAAATTTAATAATCAAAAATGCCACGCATAAAGTTGTTTTTTATTCAGTACCGAATTGACATAAGGACATACTTTTTAATTCAATTTGGAAATATATTTCTTTAATGTTGTTATTTTGGGATTTTTGATTCTTTTGTTTGGGTTTGGTGATTCAATAAAGCATAGATTTTATAGTTGACTTGGTGGCACACGCGGGTTACTAATAGAATAAAGAACGGGCAGACAGGTTTTTACGCCCAAAAATTGTTTAGCAGTACAAACCAGAAATTAGGTTAAAGAATTTATGTTACATACAGCAACTCTACTAGTCGTGATTATCAACGTGGTGATTATTATTACCGCGGGGGCTGGTTAGTGCTGTAAGAAAATAACAGCTAAGAGCCCCCCGCACTGAAAAGTTCGGGGGGCTCTTTCGTTTTAGGGCTAAAAAACAGAGCAAAGGGCAATGAGCAAAACAATGACAGGCGCACAAATGGTAATAGACATTCTTGTAAAACAAGGTGTTACAGACGTATTCGGGTATCCCGGTGGCGCGATTATGCCGATTTACGATGCGTTGTACGGTGCGCCACTCAAACACTATTTGACACGCCATGAGCAAGGTGCTGGATTTGCAGCTGTCGGCTATGCACGTAGCACAGGCAAATTGGGCGTGTGTTTTGCAACCTCAGGGCCCGGAGCAACAAATTTAGTGACTTCATTGGCTGATGCCATGATGGACTCAGTTCCCCTTTTGGCTATCACTGGACAAGTTCCAACGGCCGCTATCGGTTCTGATGCATTTCAAGAAGTTGATGTATTAGGTATGTCTCTCTCCTGCACCAAACACAGTTTTATGGTAGAGCGCGTAGAGGACTTAGCCGAGGTATTGCAACAAGCGATGCATTTAGCGACATCTGGTAGGCCAGGTCCTGTCCTTGTTGATATCCCCAAGGATATCCAGCAAGGGCAAGTGCCGTATACGCCTTGGCTTGCAGATACGCAAGATTGTGACGTCTGCTCAATGCAAGAGTTAGACGCTGCAAATACCCTTTTAAACAATGCTAAAAGGCCTATAGCCTACGTAGGGGGAGGTGTTCAAAGTGCCGATGCGCAAGACGAGCTAATGGCATTTCTCGCTCGAACTCAAATGCCGGCGGTGTCAACACTTAAAGCACTTGGCAGCGTATTACCTGAGTATGAATATGAGTTGGGTATGTTGGGTATGCATGGTACCAAAGCTGCCAATTTAGCTGTGCAAGAATGTGACTTATTGGTTTGCATTGGCGCAAGGTTTGACGACAGGGTGACTGGTAATTTAGCAAAGTTTGCCGCCAAAGCCCAAGTGATCCACCTAGATATAGACGCAGCGGAAGTGGGCAAGCGCAAACCTGCTGCGGCATCGCTTATCGCAGATCTAAAAGTGTCCTTACCACAACTTGAAGGCAGCTTAACCGCTGAAGAATGGCGCGAACATGTGAGTCAAATGAAGCGTGATTATGCGTGGCGTTATGACTACCCAGGAGAAAAGGTCTTTGCGCCTTACCTATTAAACAAATTAAGCCGCGACATGCCCAAGCAAACCGTCGTATGTTGTGATGTGGGCCAGCATCAGATGTGGGTTGCACAGCACATGAAATTTGACCACCCAAGTAACCACTTAAGTAGTGGTGGAGCAGGCACTATGGGCTTTGGTTTGCCGGCGGCCATTGGTGCTCAAATTGCGCGGCCACAAGATACAGTGATCACGGTCTCAGGTGACGGCTCTATCATGATGAATATCCAAGAGCTGGCAACAATTCGCCGAAATAACTTACCGATCAAAATTGTCATTTTAGACAACCAAAGATTAGGCATGGTTAGACAGTGGCAAGAGCTATTTTTTGCCGGACGATATAGCGAGACAAATTTATCTGACAACCCAGACTTTGTGCAACTAGCCGCAGTGTTTGGGATCCCAGGTCAGACGATTACACATGCTTCAGAAGTCGATGAGGCAATTGATAATTTAGTATCCAGCGAAGGACCTTACATTTTACATGCCTGTATTGATGATAAAGAAAATGTTTGGCCTCTAGTCCCGCCAGGTGCGGCAAATGATGAAATGATAACGGAGAACACACAATGAAACATCAATTAACTGTGGCTGTAAAAAATCAGAGCGTCGCTGTAGAGCGTTTTCTACGTGTGGCACGTCATAGAGGGTTTCGTCTTATGCATTTGCAACTGGAAGGGCAAGATGAATTGTTTCACGTCAAAATGACAGTGGACAGTGACAAGCCGATCTATCTATTAACATCACAATTAAATAAGCTAGTGGATGTGCAATCGGTTGATTTGCACACATTACAGCAGCAGGCAATATAACAATATTAAGGTTTTAAAATAATGACACAAACTTCAGAATTTATTTGGCACAACGGTGAAATGATCCCTTACCAACAGGCTACGACACACGTATTAAGTCATGCTTTACATTATGGTAGCTCAGTCTTTGAAGGGATCCGTGCTTACGATACGCCAAATGGACCAGCTATATTTAGATTGGATGACCATATTCAGCGACTATTCGATTCAGCCAAAATTTACCGTATGGAAATTCCTTACTCTAAAGAAGAGATCATGGCGGCGTGTAAGCAGGCGGTAAAAGAAAATGGTTTCACAAACGCTTATTTACGTCCGTTTGCATTTTTAGGTCATGTTGGGCTTGGTCTCAATCCGAAATCACATCTGGCTGATGTCACTGTAGCTGCGATGGAATGGGGGGCATATTTAGGGGATGAAAGCCTAGCACAAGGCGTTGACGTATGTGTCTCTTCTTGGAGTCGATTAGCGCCGAATACTATGCCAACGGCTGCGAAAGCTGGTGGAAATTACTTATCTTCTCAACTAATTTCTGGTGAAGCAAAACGCAACGGCTATGTTGAAGGGATTGCACTTGACGTCAATGGTTACCTCAGTGAAGGGGCTGGAGAGAACTTGTTTGTTGTTAGAAAAGGTGTGCTATACACGCCACCGACAACAGCGTGCATTTTACCAGGCTTAACGCGCGACACAATTATTCATCTAGCCAAAGAGCGTGGCTATGAAGTGCGTGAAGAGCCAATCGCGAGAGAAGCACTGTACCTGGCTGATGAATTCTTTATGGTAGGTACAGCCGCTGAAGTTGTGCCCGTTCGCAGTGTTGATCAAATCCAGGTTGGCGAAGGCAAGCGAGGACCAATTACAACAGAACTTCAGCAAGCCTATTTTGATTTAGTAAAGGGTCAAGCTGATGATCCTAATGGCTGGTTAGCTTTCGTCAACGAATAATCAGCACACACGGTATCGATATTTTTGGGAATGAGGTAATGCCGGTTAGCGGCTAAAAACAGGTTAAGGGGTCAACATGGCTAAGTTACGCAGTAAAACTACAACAGAAGGTCGTCAACGTGCAGGGGCACGTGCGTTATGGCGTGCAACGGGAATGACAGACGAGGACTTTCATAAGCCGATTATTGCAGTCGTGAATTCATACACACAGTTTGTACCAGGCCATGTTCACCTTAACCAGTTAAGCGAACTGATGGCTGAAGCAATTAGTGAAGCCGGCGGTGTACCAAGAGAGTTTAATACCATAGCCATCGATGATGGGATTGCAATGGGCCACGGAGGCATGTTGTACTCGTTGCCTTCTCGAGACCTGATTGCTGACTCGACAGAATACATGGTCAATGCCCATTGCGCTGATGCGATGGTGTGTATTTCAAACTGTGACAAAATCACCCCAGGGATGCTTTTAGCTGCGCTGCGACTTAATATTCCGGCTATTTTCGTTTCGGGTGGCCCTATGGAAGCGGGTAAAACACGCCTTGCCGACATAGAACTGAAATTAGACTTGGTTGATGCCATGGTTAAAGGTGCCGATCCTACAGTAAGTGATGAAGACTCAGACCAAGTAGAGCGTTCGGCATGCCCGACATGTGGTTCTTGCTCGGGCATGTTCACAGCGAATTCAATGAATTGCTTATTAGAATCATTAGGGTTGGCGTTGCCTGGAAATGGTACAACTTTGGCGACGCACAAAGACCGTCGTCAGTTATATGATGGTGCAGCTAAGCGTATCATGGCGTTGTGCGATGAATATTATCGTAAAGACAATGATGCTGTGTTGCCACGCAATATTGCCAATAAAGCAGCGTTTACCAATGCTATGACGCTCGACATTGCGATGGGTGGGTCATCTAACACCGTATTGCATATACTCGCTGCGGCTCAAGAGGCAGGGGTTGATTTTGATATGGACGACATCGACCAATTGTCTCGTCAAACGCCTTTCTTGTGTAAGGTGGCGCCTGCTACCCAACAATACCACATAGAGGACGTTCACCGTGCAGGCGGTATCATGGCAATTCTTAATGAATTGGCTAAGGCCGATAAACTTGATTTGAGTGTCGGTCATGTTGCCGGTGGCACATTGGGAGAGGTGATCAGCCGATGGGACGCGTCTGATAGCAATAATCAGCGCGCACAAACTTTTTATCGAGCAGGTCCTGCGGGTATTCGCACAACCCAAGCGATGAGCCAAGAGTGCCGCTGGGATGAACTAGATTTGGATCGTGAAGGTGGATGTATTCGCAGTGTTGAGCACGCTTTTCGTCAAGATGGTGGGTTGGCAGTTCTGACAGGCAACCTAGCTCCTGATGGTTGTATTGTAAAGAGTGCTGGCGTGGTAGATGAAATGTTACAATTCACTGGCCCTGCGGTGGTATATGAATCACAGGATGATGCCGTGGAAGGTATCTTAGGCGGCGAAGTCAAAAAAGGTGATGTTGTTATCATCCGCTATGAGGGGCCGAAAGGCGGACCTGGTATGCAAGAGATGCTCTATCCGACCAGTTACTTAAAATCAATGGGGCTAGATAAAGACTGTGCACTGCTGACCGATGGGCGTTTTTCGGGTGGTACGTCAGGTTTGTCAATCGGCCACGCTTCTCCAGAAGCGGCAAGTGGCGGCACGTTAGCATTGATTGAAAATGGTGATTTGGTTGCGATAGATATCCACGCGCGTTCAATTGATGTACTGCTGGATGAAACTGAATTAAATCTGCGTAAAGAAAAACAATTGGCAAGAGGCAAAGACGCGTTTAAACCACTCGATCGGGAGCGTGTTGTTTCTTCTGCTTTAAAAGCCTATGCACTTCTTGCAACGAGCGCAGACAAAGGCGCTGTTCGCGATCTCGCAAAATTAGAGGAGCTCAGTTAGCTATGGTGGCACAGGAGCTAGACTATTTTAGAGCCATAATCCAAGCGAATATGGCACCTTTGGTAAGACATACGGAAGTAAGTAGTTTAACTGGACTGTCTAAAAGATTAGCAAACCAAATTTGGCTTAAGCGAGAAGATCAGCAACCTGTATACTCGTTCAAATTGCGTGGCGCATTTAACAAGCTGAGTAAATTGCCAAAGCATTCGCATGTTGTGACAGCTTCAGCTGGCAACCATGCACAAGGTGTTGCGCTGAGTGCCGCACACCTTGGCCACAAAGCCACGATAGTGATGCCGGTGACTACGCCCGAAATTAAAGTAAATGCAGTACGTAATCTGGGTGGACATGTGGTTTTGCACGGCCATCACTTTGATGCTGCAAATAGTCATGCAAAAGAACTGTGTGAGCGCGAAAATGGCGTGTTTGTACCGCCCTTTGATGACAAAGATGTGATTGTGGGGCAAGGGACTGTAGCGCGAGAAATGATGCAACAGCTTGATAAGCTTGATGCTGTATTCATTCCTGTTGGGGGTGGGGGGTTGTTGGCTGGAATGGCTGTTTACATCAAATCATTGCGCCCAGATATTCGAGTCATAGGGGTAGAAGCGACAGAAAGTGCCTGCTTACATGCTGCGATGGAGAAAGGGAAACCTGTAGCGCTTGAGCAAGTGGGTAGTTTTGCAGATGGTATTGCAGTTAAAAAAATTGGTGAAGAGACCTTTCGTTTGGCTCAGACATACTGTGACGAGGTAGTGGTGGTCTCGACCGATGAGATCTGCGCAGCCGTGCAAGATATCTTTGTAGAGACTCGCGCAATAGCTGAACCATCTGGTGCGGTTGCCTTGGCTGGCCTGAAGCGATGGTGCGAGACTCATACTGCACAAGGTTTGTCTTTGGCAGCGGTTTTGTCTGGTGCAAATCTAAACTTTGATAGATTACGCTATATTGCCGAACGAACGGCGCTAGGTGCCAAAAGCGAAGCACTATTTGGAGTGACGATCGATGAGCAAAAAGGCAGTTTTAAACAGTTTTGCCAAACTTTAGGCGGTCGCTCCATTACGGAATTTAACTATCGCTATGCAGGTGGTAGGGAAGCTCAAATATTTGTTGGGGTCGGGTTGCGCGATGGAGAAGCTGAATTGTGTGAATTACAAAATACCCTCTCTGAAAATGGGTATATGTTCACCGATTTGTCCGACAATGAACTCGCTAAGCTTCACATACGCTATATGGTTGGCGGTAAGCCCCCTGTTGCGATAGAAGAACGGTTGCTGCGTTTTGAGTTTCCAGAGTACCCAGGTGCCTTATTAAAGTTTCTTGAAACCTTAGGTTGCGAGTGGAATATTACTTTGTTCCATTACCGTAATCATGGTGCGGCAAAGGGTCAGGTTTTGGCGGGGTTTGAACTTGGGCCACAAGAATATGCTAAATTTGAAGAGCACCTCGAACGATTGGGGTATTACTATCAAGATGAGACAAACAACCCCTGTTTCTCTCAGTATTTACAGTCTAATGAGGAATATACCCGTAAAGTAGGGTAAGCCTACTTTTCAATCGGTGTTTCGACTTCTATAGTGTGGTTATGTATTCAAGGGACTGCCTATGAAACACCGTTTCCTTCCATTTGTTGTGTTCATTTTTCTAAGTGCGAATGCCTATGCACTCGAACCTGTTACTTTACAATTAAAGTGGGTACACCAATTTCAGTTTGCGGGGTATTACCTTGCGAAACAAAAAGGCTTTTATCGAGAAGCTGGGCTAGATGTGAACATTGTACCAGCACAAAAACATAATCCAGATGAACAGTTTAAGGTGCTTTCGGGGCAAGCACAATTTGGTGTTACCCATTCCGGTATTTTAGAACAACGACTACAGGGTAAGCCTTTAGTGGCTTTGGCGGCCATATTTCAATCATCTCCCTATTGCTGGATGGTAAATGCTGACAGTGATATTTATCTGCCAAAAGACTTTCAAAACAAACGAATTAGCCACCTTGGACGTAGTGAGGGGGCCGAGTTAGTGTTAATGCTAGAGCGAGCAGGTATTGATATTGAAAAACTACCAATTTACTCGGGGCTTGAGCCTTTAACTGATTTTAAGGCAGGCAAATTTGATGCTTTGCAGGTCTATGTTTCTAACGAGCCTTACAAAATGTCTCAACAAGGGGTGGCAACCCGGCAGATCTGCCCAAAGCATTACGGCATCAATGTTTATGCAGACATTTTATTTACATCAGAAGATGTCTATAAATATCGGCCAGAAATGGTGGCAAAGTTCCGCAGCGCCAGTTTAAGGGGTTGGCGCTATGCACTGGCCAATCTAGATGAAGCGTTGCAAGTAACCAAATATTTTGCAACAGAAAAAAGCTTTGAAGAGTTGGCTAATGAAGCTGACAAATTACTGCCCTTTATTAAGGCTCCAGGTATTCCGCTTGGCAATATGTCTGTGGCGCGATGGCAGTGGATCGCTCAACTATATCACCTAGATGTGGCGGGTTTTCATGAGCATAAAAACGTCTTTCTATACTCTGATGACAGTGAAGGAGAGTTGAGTTGGTCTTGGATGCTTTCTTTGGCCGTTGCCCTCAGCCTGTTGTGCATTCCAATGTATATTCACCTCGTCTTGTTCAAGAAAAAGCGCTTTATGATCAACTAGAGTCGAGACAATAGCGGTAAAGGTCTGGGTGAAGTTTTCCAATAACAAATGAATGAATTACAATGTGTGTCTAAATGTAGTAACGCTTCTGACTTATGACTTCTAATTTTGTTTCTCACTTTCAGGTCCTAGACCAATTACTTTATGAAACCCGCCAATACTGGCAGTTATTGGCCTTTGATCATCTCAGTACGCCGTGGCCAGAATTAGACGACTACTTATCCCAGTTGAGTGACTTAAATTTAAGTGCGTTAGATATGGATCAAAGTGCACTTCAGCGAACACTTGCAAACTATATCCCACAACTGAGCGAAATTGCGAAGTTGGTCGAAGTGGATGAGCTACAACCTCAAAGGCCTGTATTACCTTTTTGGTTAAGTAATGGCATTAAGGGTCGAAAGGTAAACCAACTGCAAGATTTTGTTGGCGCGCTAGACGAACATCATCTACCAGTATTGGAGTGGTGTGCCGGTAAGGGGCATTTAGGACGTCTTATGGCATTCACGGGTGTGCCGCATGTCGATAGCGTCGAGCTGCAAGCGCATTTATGCGCGCAGGGGGCAAAGAATGCCCAGCAACAAGATTTAGCTATGACCTTTCACTGCGCGGATGTACTACAAGATCCTGTTGCCCACTATTTTAAGCCAAAGCAACATGCTGTTGCACTGCATGCATGCGGTAAGTTACATCAAAATTTCATGAGTGAAGCGTCAAAAGCTGGGTGTGAAAAAATTAGTTTGTCTCCTTGCTGTTATCACCTGTTCACGCCTACACAGTATGAGCCGATGAGTGATGTAGCGAAGCAAAGCTTAATAACCCTCACGCACAACGATATGAAATTAGCATTGCAAGAGACCGTTACAGCCCCTTCACGTGTTGCAAAGGTGCGTAAGAAAGAAGTACTTTGGCGTTTAGCATTTGATGCTCTGCGTCGTGATGTTACCGGCAGTGATGAATATGTCAGTGTGCCTTCAGTCAACAAGGCGATATTTTCTGGAGAGTTTGATGAGTTTTGCCAATGGGCAGCACAGCAAAAAGGGATTAACTTACCAAAGCAAATCGACTATGCGACATATCTAGATTCAGCGGGACAAAGACAACAAATCACAGAACGTATAGAGCTTGTGCGCCATGCATTTAGACGTGCAATCGAAATGTGGTTAGTATTAGACAGGGTTTTATATTTGCAGACTGCTGGGTATGATGTGACTCTTAAGCAGTTCTGTGAAAAATCTCTAACACCAAGGAACTTGTTGATCCAAGCTGTAAAGCGCTAACACATAATGGGAGAGAGCAATGTGCCAACAGGAAAAAAGTCACTTAGAACACCTGTTCAATAATAATCGACAATGGGCACAGCGCACGCAGGCTCGTGATCCTGAGTTTTTTAAAACTTTATCTAGGCAACAAAATCCAGATTATTTATGGATTGGCTGCTCCGATTCCCGAGTACCTGCCAATGAGATAGTGGACTTACTACCCGGAGAGTTATTTGTACACCGAAATGTTGCAAACGTGGTAGTTCATACTGATCACAACTGCTTGTCTGTGATGCAATATGCAGTTGAGGTACTCAAGGTCAAGCATATTATGGTTGTGGGTCATTACGGGTGTGGTGGTGTTAAGGCAGCACTGGACGGTGCCAAGTTTGGTCTAATCGACAACTGGCTAAGGCATGTGGTTGATATAAAAGAAAAGCATCAAGCAGTTCTACGTGAAGTCATGGAATCACAGCGCAGTGACGTATTGTGTGAGTTAAATGTCATTGAACAAGTTCGCAATGTGTGTCGAACTGCAATCGTCCAAGATGCATGGGATAGAGAGCAAACGCTGAAAGTACATGGGTGGGTTTATGGACTGGCGGATGGCTTACTACATGAATTGATTCAAGCTGTTGGTTCTGAAGACGAGTTATCTTCAAAGTATGAACAAGCCATGTTGTCATTGCTTACGCGCAGTGAACAACGCATTAAGTAAGCACCAGAAAGCACTGAGCAAGCTGAGGGACTGAGATTTAGCTTGCTCGTTGTAATGCGCTTTGCCTCGTCAGGAAATGTTACTCTTCAGAATCGCTTTGCTTTGCTAATTTCGCTTCCAACTCAGCGACTTTTGCTTCAAGCTCCGTCATTTTTTCACGTGTTCTGATCAACACTTTACTCTGGATATCAAACTCTTCACGACTTACAAAATCCATTTCCGTCAGCTTTGCTTGAATGGCTTGCTTGGTTCTTGTTTCGAACGTTTCTGCTAAATTGCGTACGCCTTGCGGCATATTGCTTGAGATTTGTTTCGCAATCTCTTCTATTTTTGCAGGGTTTATCATGAGTGGGCCTCGTAGCTAGTTGATAGTCTGTATCTTACCGCAAAGTCATTAACCATTAAACGCCTTTTCATGAACTGTAGGCCGCAATTTCACAATGTAACACCGATAATAAATGGCCTCTTCATCGCAATTGGTATTACGGACTTTATACGATAAACTAAGCGGCTCAGTTAGTCAGAGTGCACACCTTTTTATGAAACTTAATCCCAAGCAAGATGAAGCGGTTAAATATATTAGCGGCCCTTGCCTCGTATTGGCAGGCGCAGGCTCAGGTAAAACGCGTGTAATTACAAACAAGATAGCTTATCTGGTCCAGCACTGTGAATACAAAGCACGTAATATTGCGGCCGTGACCTTCACCAACAAAGCGGCAAAAGAAATGCGTGAACGTGTTTCACAGACCCTTGGTAAACAAGATGCGAAGGGGTTATGGATCTCTACATTCCATACGCTGGGTTTAAACATCATAAAAAAAGAGGTGAAAACACTGGGCTACAAACCCGGTTTTTCGCTGTTTGATGATCAAGACACTGGTCAGTTGCTGGCTGAACTGACGGAAAAAGAGCTCGAAAGAGACAAAGATTTACTCAACCTGTTAAAAATGCAAATTGGCAATTGGAAGAATGATCTGATTTTGCCAGAACGTGCAATTAGAGAAGCGAGAGAGCCGCAAAAAGCCCTTTTTGCGCAGCTATACGCGCGTTATCAAACCCAGCTTCGAGCGTACAATGCACTAGACTTTGACGACTTGATAATGATCCCGACGCTATTGCTGGGAAGTTCAGCAGATGTGCGAGAACGTTGGCAGAATCAGTTTAGATATTTACTGGTAGATGAGTATCAAGATACCAATACCAGTCAATATCAGCTCGTAAAGCTTTTGGTCGGAGAGCGAGCGCGCTTTACTGTAGTAGGTGACGATGATCAGTCTATCTACTCTTGGCGTGGCGCAAAACCTCAAAACCTAGTGCTTCTGAGTAAGGACTTTCCGGGACTTAGGTTAATCAAGCTAGAACAGAACTACCGAAGCGCGGGTCGAATTCTAAAATCGGCCAATATATTAATTGCCAATAACCCTCATGAGTTTGATAAGAAGTTATTCAGTGAACTGGGTTATGGTGACCCGTTGAGAGTTATTGCAACTCGGGATGAAGAACATGAGTCAGAGCGCGTGGTTGCAGAGATCATCTCTCATAAGTTTATGAAGCGCACTAGCTATAAAGATTATGCAATTCTCTATCGCGGCAATCACCAAGCGCGTGTGTTTGAAAAGTCACTGATGGCGAACCGTATTCCCTATAAAATTAGCGGCGGCATGTCGTTTTTTGCTCGAAGCGAAATTAAGGACATCATGGCTTACTTACGGTTGTTGGTTAACCAAGATGATGACAATGCATTTATTCGTATCGTGAATACGCCGAGACGCGAAATTGGACCAGTAACATTGGAAAAGCTGGGCAGTCTTGCGAATGACAAGCATATTAGTTTATTTGAAGCTTGTTTTGACCCTGATTTAACACAACGTTTAACGGGTAAAGGGTTTAATGCATTGGCTGGTTTTGGTCGTTGGGTGGTAGAGCTGAGTGATAGAGCGACCCGCGGTGACACATTAGAAGCTGTGAAGGATATGATCAGGGAGATCAACTACGAAACCTATCTTTATGAGTCTTCTACCAGTGCCAAAGCTGCGGAAATGCGGATGAAAAATGTCTCAGAACTATATCGTTGGATAAGCGACATGTTGACTGGTGATGCGGATAACCCACCGATGACTTTGGCAGAGGTAGTCACCAAGTTAACGCTCAGAGATATGATGGAGCGCAACGAAGAAGAAGATGAAAGTGACGCTGTGCAGCTACTGACATTACATGCTTCAAAAGGCTTGGAGTATCCTCACGTGTTTATGGTAGGCATGGAAGAGGGATTATTGCCTCACCAAACCAGTATTGATGAAGACAATGTAGAAGAAGAGCGACGTCTTGCTTATGTCGGGATCACGCGCGCTCAACAGACGCTGACTTTGACCTATGCGAAAAGTCGCCGTCAATTTGGTGAACAAATTACACCTGAGCTAAGTCGCTTTGTGCAAGAGCTCCCCCAAGACGACTTAGAATTTGAAGGCAAAAAAGCCGTTGTTTCACAATCAGAACGAATGGAAAAAGGTCAGGCTAGAGTTGCCAACCTTCGCGCAATGCTAAAACGTTAATGTTTCTTGAGTCGTATCGGCTTTGTTGTCACTCTTTAGCGTGCTTTTGAGGTTTTGCTGTTTACCAAAAAACAGCTGTAACCCATGCTTCTCAAGCAAGCTTCTGAAGTTTAGAATCGCGGGACCTTTGGCAATCACTTGAATGGACTTTAAATGAGTGATTGCTAAGATACCTTGGAGCTGAATGTCATAACTATTTTGCTGTAAAACACGCTTACTGAATACCGAGCTTAACAACACGTATTTGAAGTCGATACTACTTAAAAAAGCCAAGTCACAACGATCTTTTGCAAAGTCATTTAGCCCAATATTCACGCCTAGCTGTGCCAGCTCTTTAAGGTTTTCAATTTGAACGCTGGATGCGTAACGCACTTCATTTTCATCAAAGACCAAACACAGTTGCGAATTGCGCTGGTTTAGACGTTGTTTGAGCATATTAAATGCGGAGGACTCAAGTATGATAGTTGAGCAGGCAAAAAGTACATCTTGCTGATAATTAGCTGCAATCTCTTGTGCTTTGCTTAATAGATCAAGCTCAATGTCTAAGTGTTCGTCTTGTGCGGCAGCAAACTTCTTCAAAATATCAAAGCTGGTGCTACCTAATACTGGGTGCTCACCAAAAGCTTCAAGAGTGACAATTTGCTGAGAGTGATTACTAAAATCGACAATTTCCGTACTTCTAAAGTGTGTTGGCAACGCGGTTAAATGATGACGTTCTGTCTGTTTATTTGTACTGCTTGTTGAAGCTGTGAGTAATGGGTGGTAAAACTCATAGCGCCCCCGGCCTGCATTTTTTGCGTAGTACATTGCTGCATCTGCATCGCGAATGATTTCATCAGTGTTTATATAATTTTTATTGCTATAGGTGATACCAATACTGGCACCGCTTTGCATGCACACACCTTTCATACAAAAAGGTTGTTGCATGACTCTAATAAGTCGCTTAGCAACATCTTCAGCTTGCTGTTTATCTGTTAAATGATCTAATAAGATCACAAATTCATCACCAGCCAAACGAGCAAGTAAATCATGTTCGCGAATACACTCAGAAAATGCCTTACTTACCCAAATTAAAAACTGGTCGCCAGCTTGATGACCTAGCTCGTCATTGATGACTTTAAACTTATCTAAGTCGATAAATAAAACAGCAAAGTTATGCTCTGGGTAGCGTTGATACTTTTGCAGTGTTTTTTCGAGCTGAGTCAAAAACAAACTTCGGTTTGGCAAACTGGTTAAAGGATCATGGTGTGCGTCATGATAAAGCTGTTGCTCAATTTTTTTCCGTTCTTCAATCTGCATCTGCAAATGCAGGTTTGTTTGTCTCAGCGCTTTGGTTTTTTCGGCAACACGGTGCTCTAGTTCTTGGTTACTGGCTTTTAATGCTTGGTTTGCGAGGTGAGTCTGTAATACGGATGCGATTTGATTAGAGACAAATGAAATGAGTTCCACGTCATCATGGTTATATTCATATTCATGGTTGTATGCTTGGCAAGCAATTAAACCAATTACACCTTGAGCCGTTTTTAATGGCGCACCAAGCCAGCTGGTGGCCGTTTCTAAATGATTATAGTCTGGCGGTCGTTTAACAACGCCACCTTCTATCAATACACCTGCTCGTTTGGTATCTATAAGCTGGCTGCGCTCTGTGGTAATAACAAGTTCGCTATACCCTTTCGCAAAAGGCCTAGGTCGGTACTCCGTCACTTCATCGACACAATAAGGAAAGCTGAGCCAGTTTGAGCTTTTGTCATGGAGTGCAATATATAGATTGTTGGCAAACGTGATAGAGCGAATAATTTTGTGTACTTGTTTATACACGTCATCAATATCACTAAATTGCGTTGCCAACTCGGAGATTTTAAACAGGATTTGCTGTCTCTCGAGCGCGCGCTTGCGCTGTTCAATCTCTTTATTTAGTGCATCATTACTTTGCATTAGTGCGCGTGTACGGATCTTTACTTCTGACTCGAGTAATTCACGCTTTTTCACACGTTCAATTGCCGTTGCCAAATAGAGAGACATCACTTCAAGTAGCTCTATTTGATGTTCGCTATACGCTTGTTCTGCTTGATAGCTTTGTGACACCATGACGCCAATGATGTTGTCATCTCTGAAGATGGGAACGCCAACCCAGTGCTCAGCAGGGCTGCCCAGCGCTTTAAATTTTTCTTCATTGATCATTTGTTGCATTTGTTTTTTTGTTAAATACAACACTTTTTTATTTTCAAAAACGTAGCCCGTAACCCCTTGATCAAAATGGTGAGATTCGTGCAAAGGAACCGATATACCATCTTTTTCATCGACAAAATAAGAAAGCTCTAGAGTTTGTGTGAATTGATTTTGCAGTACCACATAAAAGCTTTTACTAGGCAAATGTTGTTCTAAAATGCTGTGGATTGCAGGGTATAGGAGAGTTAGCTCGGCAACAGTACTCGCCTGTTCAGAGAGCTGGATCAGGGCATGTTGCAAGTGATAGTTTTGTTTGTATTTTTTCAACAAGGACTCTAAGCGGCGATTCTTTCGAGTTAACTTGCGAATTGCAACGTCGTTTTGATCTTCCAATGATTAAACCAAAGGCTATTATTGTTTATTTATTAAACTTTATATTTTCATTTTTGACATGGAGGGTCAAGTGTAAAATATTAATAAAGTTTCGAGTCCAATATTTTGCCTGATCTAAAAGAAATAAGCGAGCGCTTGTCTCGCTTATCTGTACAAAATTTATTTGATCATAAACTCAATTGCGGCAGCAATTTCCTCATCACTACAGTCCATGCAGGTGCCTTTTGGTGGCATCGCATTAAAGCCATTGATTGCGTGATCAAGTAACACATCAGAACCTTTTGTCAGTCTTGCAGCCCAATCATCAGCCGTTTTCGGTGCACCCAGCGCCCCGGTACCGTGACATGCAAAACAAGAAGCTTGATATACTTGCTCGCCAGAACGTGGTCCTGTAGGTGCGGCAGCTGCTGTATCTTCTGCGCCAGCTAAATACACAGAACCAATAGGTTCTAAGCGCTTTTTAATGGCTTCTTCGGTTAGAGAATTATCATACGGCTGTGCGACGGCGGCCGTGGATAGCATTAAGAGTGCTGCTGACAGTTTCTTCATTTACCTTGCTCACTTCAAATTTAATGTCTTCGATCACGAAGCACGACGGATGACGGTTCCAAATTGAGTATAACGTCACCAACTAATTAATCAAAAATGTAACCTTGATCTTAAGCGTATAAAAAACAACTTTTATTGCGTTAGGGCAAAGATTTGGCATTTTGTGCTTAAAACCAAGTAATTTTTAATCGAAATTAGTTTATAAATTTGGCTAAGCGGGCAATTGCTTTTTCGATACCAGCAGACGCCTCGCTAATATTTGTCGCGAGCATGTATGCTGGTGTGCTGATCACTAGCTGTTGTTCATCTACAACAATGTCAGTTACTTCACAGTTCACATGCTCAGCGCCAATCGCAGTTACAGCGGCGGCTGTATCTGGATCTGTCCCTATCGTTGCCAATGTACCTTGTTGGTGAATATGGCCAATAAGTGCTGGTGCAATACAGAGGTATACGATTGGTTTTTGTTGCTGATTAAATTGCTGACACGTATCTTTAAGGGTTTCGATTACCTGCGACTCAGCACCTTTGAACGCAAAGTCCGATAGGTTTTTAGCGACGCCAAACCCACCCGGGATGACTAAAGCCGAGAAGTCTTCAGGGTTTAACTGAGTTAAATCTTTGATATCACCGCGAGCAATTCTTGCAGCTTCAGTAAGCACATTGCGAGTTTCATTTTGCTCTTCACCAGTCAGGTGATTGATAACGTGATGTTGCTCTATATTTGGTGCAAAACACTTGTACGTGATGCCATGGCGTTCTAAATGCAACATCGTCAGTACAGATTCGTGAATTTCAGCGCCATCAAAAACGCCACAACCACTAAAAATGATCGCAACTTGTTTCATGTTTTGTCTCCTGAGGCTTGTTATGCCTGCTATATTCAAAGTAATAATGTTGAGTGTGAAAAAAAATATAAAGGATCTGCTTTGATCTTTGATCGTTTGTGTTAGTATACGCCTCCGCCTGAAAAAATCAGGTTGTTTTCTCACCACTATAATTGTGAGAAAAATACATTAGGAACGACATTTCCACAAATGTCTAATTAAAAATAAAAAATATCTATCTTTAGTTTTTTATTGTTTTTCAATAACTTGCTGTAAAATTTTAGGGGCTTAGCATATTTGGCTCACGGCATCCTTATGTTTATCTACAGAGTTATCCACAGTTTTTCCTCGATAAGTAACGTTGCACTCCTCTCGTTTTATGCTAAGCCTTGTGGCATTCTTAGCGAGTTTTTAAATATTTATAATTAGGATCCCAAATATTATGCCTCAGATCCCAGAAAACCCCTTAATTTTGGTGGACGGTTCTTCCTACTTGTTTCGTGCATACCATGCGCCACCGCATTTAACTAATTCTCAAGGAGAGGCGACAGGCGCAATATATGGCGTTATTAACATGCTAAAAAGCTTGTTAAAGCAATTTGATCCTAGTCACATGGTCGTTGTCTTTGACGCGAAAGGGCCGACATTTAGAAATGATATGTATTCTGAATATAAGGCGAACAGACCCCCAATGCCTGATGATTTAAGGACTCAAATTGAGCCTATACACAATATCATCAAGGCGATGGGACTTCCTTTGGTGAGCATTAGTGGCGTTGAAGCTGATGATGTTATTGGTACTTTTTCTCGTATTGCCGCCCAGCAGCAACGACATGTTTTGATTAGTACTGGCGATAAAGACATGGCACAGCTGGTCAACGAGCATGTCACACTGATTAATACAATGACAGACACCGTACTTGACCCCGCTGGTGTAGTTGAAAAGTTTGGGGTTGGACCTGAGCTAATCATTGATTTCTTAGCTCTGATGGGTGACAAAGTCGACAATATCCCCGGCGTACCTGGCGTTGGGGAAAAAACGGCACTGGCAATGTTGCAAGGTCTAGGCTCGATAGAATCGCTATATGAAAACTTAGACCAAATTGCGCCGCTTGGGTTTAGAGGCTCAAAGGGGATGGCGAAAAAGCTAGAAGAGCATAAAGAACAGTTAACGCTTTCTTATGAGCTGGCGACGATCAAGCTTGATTGTGAAGTCGAACAAGATTTAGAAACCTTTAAGATCCAACCGATGGATAAAGATCGCTTGGTTGAACTTTATGGCCAGTGTGAGTTTAAACGTTGGTTGGCTGAGCTACTAGATGGCAAGGCTTCAAGTGCTGACAAGCAAAATGCAGTAGAAGTGAGTGCACCGGCTGCGGTGGAAGGTAACTACGAAACTATCCTAACAGAATCACAATTAATGGCTTGGGTTGAAAAGCTAAAAACGGCAGAAGTCGTTGCCTTTGATACTGAAACTACGAGCCTTGATTATATGCAGGCTGATTTAGTGGGGATGAGTTTCGCTGTTGAGGCGGGAGAGGCTGCATATTTACCGTTGACGCATGACTATTTAGGTGCACCTGAGCAGTTAGATAAAGAGTTGGTGTTTTCACACATGAAACCGATTCTTGAGGATGACACCATTAAGAAAGTAGGTCAAAACCTCAAGTATGATAAGAGTGTTTTGGCGCGCGCTGGCATTACATTGAACGGCATTGCTTTTGATACCATGTTAGAGTCTTATGTATTTAACAGTGTGGGTACTCGCCATGATATGGATTCATTGGCACTGAAATACCTTGGACACAAAGCGATTAGCTTCGAAGACATTGCGGGCAAAGGCAAAAAGCAACTAACTTTTAACCAAATTGAGTTAGACAAAGCTGCACCTTATGCCGCAGAAGATGCTGATATCACATTACGACTTCATCTGCATTTATGGCCATTACTTGAAAAAGAGCCCTCATTGCTGAATGTGTTCAATGAAATTGAGTTGCCATTGGTCAACGTGTTATCAGACATTGAGCGAACAGGTGTCAGAATAGATGGTGGGATGCTCGCAGAGCAGAGCCTTGAGATTGAAAAGCGCTTGGCCGAACTTGAGCAAGAAGCTTTTGACCTAGCAGGAGAAGAGTTTAATCTGAGTTCTACTAAGCAACTCCAAGCTATCTTGTTTGAAAAGCTCGAATTACCGATTTTGAAAAAAACACCAAAAGGAGCGCCGTCTACAGCGGAAGAGGTGCTACAAGAGCTGGCGCATGATTATCCGCTTCCTAAGCTGATCATTGAGCACCGAGGTTTAGCAAAGCTAAAGTCGACGTATACAGATAAATTACCTAAATTGGTAAATGAAGAAACACAGCGTGTTCATACTTCTTATCATCAAGCCGTGACTGCAACTGGGCGTTTGAGCTCGAGCGATCCTAATTTACAGAATATTCCAATTCGTAATGAAGCCGGGCGTCGTATCCGCCAAGCTTTTTTAGCAGATACAGATCATGTGATCTTAGCTGCGGATTACAGCCAAATCGAATTACGTATCATGGCGCATCTTTCTCAAGACAAAGGATTGCTGAGTGCCTTTGCTGAAGGCAAAGATGTACACAGTGCGACTGCATCAGAAGTATTTTCCGTGCCGCTGGATGATGTGACCTCAGATATGCGTCGTAAAGCAAAAGCGGTCAACTTTGGGTTAATTTATGGCATGAGTGCATTTGGCCTGTCACGTCAGCTAGACATCCCTAGAAATGAAGCCCAGCACTATATGGATAAATACTTTGAGCGTTTTCCTGGTGTCTTAGAGTATATGGAAAGCACACGAGAGAAGGCCGCTGAGCAAGGGTATGTAGAAACTCTATTCGGGCGTCGTCTATATTTACCAGATATTAAAGCGCGTAATGGCGCTCGTCGTAAAGCTGCTGAGCGTGCTGCAATCAATGCTCCGATGCAAGGGACCGCTGCTGATATAATCAAAAAAGCAATGATCAAAGTGCATCAATGGCTAGTACAGCAAAGTACGGATGATGTGAAATTGCTCATGCAAGTACACGATGAATTGGTGTTTGAAGTTAAAGCTGATAAAGCAGAGGCCTTCCGTGAGCATATTTGCGCGCTGATGAGTGAAGCGGCTGAGCTGGATGTGCCGCTACTGGTTGAAGCTGATTACGGCGAAAACTGGGAACAAGCGCACTAACCGTGTATTTCCGCAACCTGAAAAGTAAGGGGAACTGGCTTTTCAGGTTTCCCCCTGAGCCTCGTCTGTTGGCCCGATTTACCTTGCATTCTGTAAATCTACGGTAAAAACATTAATCTTTTTGTGTACAAAATATCAAATTGGCGCATTATTTGCTTTGCGCTGTTTATTTCTAGATGGCTATTTGGTACAGTTCGCGCCGTCCTCATCCTGTAGGACATCCTGTTGATGATGTATCTCTCGTAAGAGGATACTGTGTATTGATAGCTTCTCCCCAGATTGCTATAACGGCTCGTAAAAGGTTTATACGAGCCGATTTTTCTCTTCCAGCGTATCTCATTCTTTGATTATTCTGTTTTTGCGGTTTGATTATGTCACTTTGATTAACTCATGTTTATACCTAGCTCATCGGCTGACTTTAGCGCTGCTTTTTTGATAAAATGCCAGAAATATTTAAAAAGGAATACGTCATGCTTAAGCCCCTACTATTAGGTACTTTATGTTTCACGTCACAGCTTGTTTCCGCTTGGCAGTTAGATAATGATTTGAGTGATTTAAGCTTTACTTCCGTGAAGCTAAATAGCATCGCAGAGAATCATCACTTTGAAAAACTCTCGGGTGAGATTTCAAAATCTGGTCAATTGCGTCTAGAACTAGACTTAACGAGCATTGAGTCACTGATTCCAATTCGTAATGAGCGCATGAAGAAGATGCTGTTCAATGTTGAAAAATACGGTACGGCGACTGTAACAGCAGATTTGAAACCATGGCTGGGTCAGCTAAGCGAAGGTGTACAAGTAGTTAAAGCGTTGCCAGTCACGCTAAACCTGCACGGTAAAAGTGTTGTACTTAATTTAGACTTGGTTGTTAATAAGGCGAGTAAGGTATTGCAGGTGACAACACAGCGTGCGGTATTGATTAATAGCCGTGATTTTGGTTTGCAAGATGGTATTGAATCACTGCGAAAAATAGCTGGGTTAGACAGTATTTCTCAGAGTGTACCTGTTACTTTTAATTTAGTGTTCAATGACTGATAAATTATCCCTGTTACTGCAGGAGTACCTCTCGCATCATGCGCCAACGGAACATTGGCAGGCGGGTGAGTGTGGTGTGGGAGATTTCCGTATTGATTGCAATGGGCGCTGGTTTCATCAAGGTGATGAAATCAAGCGCTTGCCGCTGGCACGCTTGTTTGCCAGCGTTCTGAGCTATGATGGCAAACGGTATCTCCTCAAAACGCCAGGTGAAACATGCACGGTCTCTGTCGAAGCGACACCTTTGGTGATTGTTGCGTGGCACATATGTCCAGATGCAATGCAATACGGGTTTGAAAAAGTGATTATTTGTGAAGACAATTTGGGTCGATATTGGCCAGTTTGTGGGCAGTTTCCACTTTATATGGCAATGTATAAAGGCCAGAGCATACCCCATCTAAAGCTAAATTATGGTTTATGTGCACGTATTGAGCGTAATGTATTTTACCAGTGGGTGGAGCTGGCAGAGTACAGCGACGTTGAAGAAGCAATGTTACTACACTCTGCAGGTGAGGTTTTTATCCTGAATTAACCTTCTTCAGGTTCGGCTTCTTCTTTTACATAAGGGCCTAAAAACCAATCATCTAACTGCCACGCAAGCTCTTTTAGTCCAAGCCCTTTAAGCGAAGAAAACGCGTGCACCGTGATGTCACCGTCAAGCTCAGATAAAGCTTTACGCACTTGTAAAACTTCTGCTTTACGCTTGCCTTGTTTTAATTTGTCGGCTTTTGTAAGTAGCGCCAAGACTGGAATGTCACTCCCTACTGCCCAATTGATTAAATCCATATCGAGATCTTTCAATGGGTGGCGGATGTCCATTAAAACAACAATGCCCTTTAAACTTTGACGTTTTTGTAAATACTCACCCAGAGACTTTTGCCACTTTTTCTTCATCTCAATTGGTACTTTAGCAAAGCCGTAACCTGGTAAGTCGATAAGTCTTTTATCGTCATCCAATGCGAAAGTATTGATCAATTGAGTACGACCAGGTGTTTTACTGGTTCGTGCAAGTTTTTGATCTGTAAGTGCATTTAAAGCACTCGATTTGCCAGCGTTAGAGCGTCCAGCAAAAGCCACCTCTATGCCACTGTCTGCGGGAAGGCGGGAAATATCAGGTGCGCTGGTCACGAAAGTGGCGCGGTTATATGGCATACGAGATTTTAACACTCTTACTCCTAAGCGGATTGTATGATTCCGAAATCTGATTCTTTGATTTTATCGTATTTTATTACATCTGGCCCGCTTTGCAAAAGCAAAGAAAGTCTACAAATTTTAGCGGCGCCAAAAGAATTTCTGGACTAAGTTTAATCTATGTCAAAGCCATATAAATTATAGGTTTAATCTGAGTAGAAAATATATCGCAGAATTTTTTATCGTGTACTATGTAAAAATTGCAGCGTAAAGCGTGGGTATATTGAGCGTCACTTAAGCAATTAAGTCAATATGCATATGATTAGTCTCTACCCAGTATTGCGAAAATTAGCGTATTTCGTTTGGGTTGAGAGTTACAGGGTCGAAACAGAGAATTTACCATGAAAAAAATAGCATTATCTTTAACTATGCTGCTAGGTACGTTGTCAATTAACAACGTTGCAGCATTCGATGGCGACGCAGAGGCTGGAAAGGCAAAAGCGGCAACTTGTGCTGCATGTCATGGACCAAATGGCAACGCCCCTGTGACTATGTACCCCAAAATAGCGGGGCAGCATGCAGACTATATTTATAAGCAACTAAAAGAATTTAAACTTGGGATGACCTCAGGTGGTAAAGAAGGCCGCATGGATCCTGTGATGAGTGGTATGGCAATGCCGCTTTCAGATCAAGATATGAAAGACTTATCTGCGTACTTTGCAGCTATGCCAATGAGTTCGGGGACAACACCTGAAGATGTGATTGCTGCCGGTCAGAAGCTATATCGTGCAGGTGATGCTGAGCGCGGAATACCCTCATGTATGGCATGTCACGGGCCTCGTGGTAATGGGACGTCTTTGGCTAAATTTCCGAAGATATCATTCCAGCACCCTGAATATATCAAGGCTCAACTCGAAAAGTTTCGTGATGGTGCGCGTGAGAATGATGCAAATGGTATGATGAGAGATATTGCCACCAAATTAACGGACAAAGACATTGAAATATTGTCAAAGTATTTAGGTGGATTACACTAAAGTTGTATGTAACTTTAATCGACCTAGAGTAAACTCAAAGTATATAAAAAGGCAGCTTAATAGTTGCCTTTTTTTGATCTGTTGCTTGTGAGATATGTCTCAAAGTCTTTGTAAGAGTATAGCTAAATAAAAATGTAAGCATTAACGCAAAATGAATTTTATTAAATTTATAAGTTTATGTATTTATTTGTATTTTGTTTTTTTCTCTGTTGCAGAGGTAATAATTTTGTTATTGATTAGTTGTAACTGTTTAAAATCAGCGTAGATTAATCCGTGTCGTCAAGACAATACAAAAACAGGGACAATTCGGTAGGAAGCTGAGGCGACAGGATTTAGGTATTCATTTGGATACCACATAAATGGATGAATAATAAAGTGTTAGGAAGACCGAAAATAAAAAAAGCAATGGAAGTTTGATAACAATAACAATATGGAAAGACCCACGGAAGTAAAATAAAAACAAAACGGAAGATAAATAAGAAAAATAATAAAAGACTAAAAAGTCGAAGGGAGAAGTGTCCGAATTGTGACGCTCAGATTAGCAGGCGGTAGAGAGTAATCTCTGCCGTCTTTTTATTTGTACACTTTTTAATTGCTGGTACAATACCCCCTTTTCAGTACGTTTGGTTCATCATCTTTGCAAAATCCTCAAACACTTCAGTGTGGCCTCTGTGGCGGAGAGCAACTCGAGCATTACCATCAAGATAAATTTCGTGACTACTGGCAGTGTCAGCGTTGCAAGTTGGTAAGTGTGGCGAAGTGGCATAGACTTTCACCCCAAGCAGAAAAAGCCATTTACGATAGTCATGACAATGATCTCAATGACCAAGGTTACAGGCGTTTTTTATCGCGTGTATTTGAGCCTGTGACTACGCGTTTAGATGGAACCAAGCGTGGTTTAGACTTTGGCTGTGGGCCGGGACCTTTACTCGCAAAAATGTTTTCTGAAGTAGGGCATAAGATGGCGATCTATGATCTATATTATGCCAATGATACGTCAGTGCTTGATTGCGAGTATGATTTCATCACGTGTACAGAAGTGATTGAACATTTGGCGCAGCCGGGCGAGATATTAACTCGATTAATGGCAATGTTAAAGCCGGGGTCGCCATTGGCGATGATGACGAAGCTGGTAATAGATAAAGCGCGTTTTGCGTCTTGGCATTATAAAAATGATCAAACACATATTTCATTTTTTAGTCGCGAAACATTTGAATATATAGCAGAGCAATTCAACACCGACATTGAGTTTATTGGCAATGATGTGATCATTCTCACTAAACGTTGATTCGGCATAGGTAAGTGGTAGAGAAACATGACGAGAAAGAAGAAATCACGCAAGCTTGGTGAAAATGGTTCACCTCGATTGAGCAAAGAGAAGTTAAGAGAATTGCGCGCAATGAAAGAGCAGCGCGTGAAAAAGAAAAAGGGCAATAAAGCTGGTACTCGTAATGCGCAAGAAGCTAAAGTGGAGCTTTCGACAAATTCGGGGACAACAACAGACCCTCGTGCTGGCAGTAAGAAAAAAATAGCTCTGACCCCAGAGCAAAATCTGCAGCCCAAGGCACCACAAATGAATCGTCATTTGAAACCTCAGGCAAGTTTAACGAAAGCGCATGAGCCGGAGTTAACATTGGAAGAAGAACTTCAGCAATTAGAAAACGATGAGCGTTTAATGAAGTTGCTTGAATTACATGAGCGTGGCGAGTTATTGACTGGTAAGGACGCGAAATTCTTCAATCGCGCCATTGCCCGCCATCAGGAGCTATGTGAATTGCTAGGTATTGACGATGAGTTCGAAGAAGAAGACATGATTGATGCTGATCCATTGGCTGACTTTGTCAGTAATGACTTAGCAGACGAGTGGTTAAGTGATGACGAGGACGATAAATGAGTACATTGTGGATCATTGCGCTGTTGGTTGGCGCGTTGATAGTTGCAGGTCTCGCTTTTTATGCTGGTAAGTTGTTATGGCAACTTAAAGTGCAAAAAGAAACCATTGCAAAGCTGCAGGCTGAGCAAACTGAAAAGTTAGAAAAGTCGAGGCAAGAGCGTAATGGCAAACTAGCTGATAGCATTAATTTAATTGCTAAGGCGATGAAGCAAAAGCAGTGTGAATATTCAGAGGGATGTTTACGAGTTTGGGTGCTTATTTCTCAGTATAGCTTTGATGAAGAAGTGTCTCTTGAAACGGCTTATCCAGGTGTCTACGAGATGTATGATGAAGTCAAAGAGATGCCTACGCATGATGCGCGTAAAAAGTATTCAAAGAAAGAAATTTTCAAAATGGATACAAAGCGTTGGCGTGCTGAAGAGCGTTTGGAGTCGCAGATATTAAAAGACTGTGACAAGCTTTTAAGTGAATTTAAAGCGTTACCGGGCAGCGAAAACGTTGTTTTCCAATAGAAAAGACATCAATTAGGGTCATCTTAATGATGACCCTATCGTTTTTTACTATTGTGTCTTACATGTGTAAGGGCCACTCGAGAAGTCTTTAAATATGACAGGCGCGGCACCCGCTGCGATGTGAATGGTTTTATCTACATTGAGTGACGGTGTGGCTGTTAGTTTTTTGATGCTTTTCTTCTTCATTGTGAGTTTCATATTTTTCCTTAACATTTATCAATAGTGCGGTAATCATCTTTACCTATATTCGGTTCGCTGACGACTAATCGTCTGTAAGAATATATTTCCAACGTCAAGTGCACTGACAAGTCGTATACTTTTTGGCGCTGATGTTAGTTCAAGGGATAAGTGTGGTAGTATGCCGCCTCTAGCTATGTTCAACATATTACTCGGTCGGCGAGTTTCGGATGTGAAGGTTTTTGGTTTTGTGCTGTGGTAGTAAGTATGGCAAGTCGTAATAGTTTTGAGGTAAAGATTGAATGTTATTAATGATCGATAATTACGATTCTTTCACGTTTAACCTCGTCCAATATTTTCAAAAGTTAGACATAGAGGTCTTGGTAAAGCGCAATGATGAACTTACCATCGCGCAAATCAAGCAACTCAACCCTGAACATATAGTCATCTCTCCAGGCCCTTGTACGCCAAACGAGGCGGGTATTTCTTTGCAAGTAGTGGAACAATTGCAAGGCGACTTTCCAATACTGGGGGTTTGTCTTGGGCATCAAACCATTGCGCAAGTTTTAGGGGCGCGAGTGGGGCGTGCTAAGCAAGTTATGCATGGCAAAGTTTCAAAACTGCATCATAATAATAAGGGCGTATTTAATGGGCTGCCCAGCAGCTTTAACGTGTGCAGATATCATTCTTTAGCAGTAGATATTACGACGCTCCCCCCTGAATTAGCGCTTACAGCTTGGACTGAGAGTACATCTGGGGAGCTAGATGAAGTGATGGGTTTATGTCATACTGAGCGCGCGCTAGAAGGGGTACAATTCCATCCAGAGGCCATCTTAACGGAGTATGGGTTAAGACTACTTGATAACTTTATTGCTCGCTTCTAACCTTTAAAGAGCAATTTCTAATATACCAAAAAAGATTATAATTGATGACACAAGACATTAGGCAGTCACATATTGCACAGGCAATTGCACAACGTGCGCATGACGTTCTAATTAGCCACAACTTTGCACAGCAGCAAATTGGTTATATTCATACATTTGATATGAACTTTGGCGAGTCAGTTCCGCAGAGAACGATGCTAGAAGTAGAATTAGCAGCCGCAGCCAAACGACAAGAAAAAAGTACAAGTCATCATAAGTATATTGCTAAGGCCAGCAATCACTTACATCAAGTGATTGAATCAGGCATTGAAATGCAATTAAGCGATTTGGATTCTATCTACTCTGAGGTCGTCGGTATTCAGGACGCTGTACCAACGATTTTGGATATTCTTGGTGTAAAATCGGCCTCAGTGAGCCGGTTGGAGCCGCTTGTAAATGATCTATCTTGGTTAGGCCGCGACTTAGTGTCACTGGTTAACTTGCCCCAATACCGCAAAGTAAATAGCAAGGGCACTTCGGTGAAAGTGGATACACCAGCACTGGCATTGCGTTACCTTGGGCTTGAAAACTTGCAAATGGTCATTCCTACTTTTGCTGTGCGTCACTGGATGCCGCACTCAACTGAGCCATTTCCACTACTAAAAAGAAAGTTGCGTGATATCAGCATGGCAACCGCCATTGCTGCTAAAGCGATTGCGCCTTTATATGATGTTAAAGAGCAACATGCATTCACGCTGGGGATGTTAGCTGATCTTGGCAAGATTGCACTAACGCGTCTCTATTTAAGAACTTTTGATCGTGTATGGCAGGGAAAAATTAAAATAGCCCGAGATAAAAACCAAAAAGATCTACATACCGCTTTGTTAGAGTTAGGGCCTGATCCGTTATTTTTACGAAACCTACTTTTAGAGCATGCGCCCACCGTTTCTCAGCGCTTGATTGAGCAAATGGCATTTAAGTATCTACCGTTCAATGCTGCTGTAACAGAGGTTGCGCAAAGTTATCTGCCAAATATGAATAAAAATCTAGAAGAATTATTGCCCTTAACTCAGGTGATAAAAAAAGCATATGGCTACGCTCAATATCAATTGTTAAAAGACAGCCACCTAATAGAAGACGAAGAGGCAAAGTACTGGTTCGCTCACCTTGAATTGACAAAACAAGAGCAAGATTTATTGTCAAAAACCTCTCTACAGAGCCTGCAACTCACAATTTTGTAAAAAAACTGGAAATTTTTTCTCGCTTATTCATTCATTCGCCCCACCGCCAGAGATCGACTAAAATCCTTATATGGTGGGGGCGTATCCAAACCAATCGCTGATAGTTATTCACTGTTCTTGAAAAATTATACTAACGCCTTGAATATTAAGGCCTGCAGGAATGCTTTCTATGAGACATTAAGGTAATTTTTTGGAATAATGTGCGTATGAAATTTGCACCGATTTGGGTAAATTCGGATCTTTTACATGACGGTTGAAGGTAATTGTTGTTAAAGCCGAGCGCTCAATTTTCAGTGCTGAACTCGCTAAAATGAGGATTTAAAATGACTATTAATCGTGAATTATTCGATCAAGTAATGGTACCTAACTATTCACCTTCTGCTGTTATTCCTGTTAAAGGTGAAGGCTCTCGAGTTTGGGACCAAGAAGGTCGCGAATACATCGATTTTGCTGGTGGTATCGCTGTAAACTGTTTGGGTCATTGTCACCCAGCACTCGTATCTGCTTTAAAAGAACAAGGCGAAAAAATCTGGCACTTATCCAATGTCATGACCAATGAACCAGCACTAAGACTAGCGAAGAAGCTTACTGATGCAACGTTTGCTGATAAAGTTTACTTTGCTAACTCAGGTGCAGAAGCGAATGAAGCAGCATTGAAGCTAGCACGTCGTTGGGCTCTTGATAAATTCGGTGCAGAAAAGTCTCAGATCATTGCATTCAATAAAGGCTTCCACGGTCGTACATTCTTCACCGTAACTGTTGGTGGTCAAGCGGCTTACTCTGACGGTTTTGGTCCAAAACCAGGCGACATCGTTCATTGTGATTACAATGACCTTGCTGCTTTTGAAGCGCTAATCTCTGATAACACGTGTGCAGTTATGATGGAGCCACTTCAAGGTGAAGGTGGTATCGTTTCTCCTGAAGCTGATTTTGTTAAAGGTGTACGCGAATTGTGTGACAAGCACAACGCGTTACTTATCTTTGATGAAGTACAAACGGGTGTTGGTCGTACTGGTGAGCTTTATGCTTATCAAGGTCTTGATGTCACACCAGACATCTTAACAACGGCAAAAGCGCTTGGCGGCGGTTTCCCAATCGGCGGTATGATCACAACAGCTGAAATTGCTCAGCATTTAAAGATTGGTACTCACGGTTCTACATACGGTGGTAACCCGCTAGCGTGTGCGGTTGCAGAAGCAGCATTCGACACAGTGAATACGCCAGAAGTTCTTTCAGGTGTGAAAGAGAAAGAAGCACTATTCCGTGAACTATTAACTGCAATTAATGACAAGTACGACGTATTCACTGAAATCCGTGGTAAAGGTCTCCTTCTTGGTGGTGTGGTAACTGAGAAGTACGCTGGTAAAGCAAAAGAATTCTTAGTTGAAGGTGTTAAAGAAGGTGTGATGTCACTGGTTGCTGGTGCAAACGTGGTTCGTTTTACACCATCTTTGGTGATTCCTGAAGCGGATATCCGTGAAGGTCTAGCACGCTTTGAAAAAGCAGTTGCGCGCGTTGTTGAAAACAACGCTTAAGTTATCACACTAATTTAAGTGTTATAACCAATGCGGTGCGCTTTATGTGCACCGCCTGTCTAAAGGTTTATTGAGGAGTAAGCGGGCTCATGATGATCCTTCGCCCAATCCAAAAAAGCGATTATCCAGCGCTTTTGAACATTGCCCAAGAGTCGGGGCATGGTTTTACTTCATTGCCTCTAAATGAAGAGTTGTTACAAAACAAGATTGAACGTTCTATGACGTCTTTTGGCAAAGAAACGGATGTCCCATTCGATGAAGGGTATTTGTTTGTGCTAGAGGATACAGAGACGGGAGAAGTTGTTGGGACCAGCGCAATTGAAGCTGCTGTAGGACTTGATGACGCGTTTTATCACTATCATTTAAGTAAAGTTATCCATTCGTCTCGCACTCTGAATGTTTACAAAGCAGTGGATATTCTTACGCTATGTAACGATTACACTGGTGCAACAGAACTTTGTACTCTGTTCTTAAAAGATAAGTATCGCAAAGGCTTAAATGGCAAGTTATTGTCAAAGTCTCGTTTTATGTTTATTAACCAACATAGAACGCGTTTTGCTGAAACTGTGATTGCAGAAATGCGTGGTGTATCAGACGAGAATGGTAGCAGCCCATTTTGGCAGTGGCTAGAAGAGCACTTTTTCTCAATGGACTTTCCAACGGCCGATTACCTAACAGGCATTGGTCAAAAGGTATTTATTGCTGAACTTATGCCTAAATACCCAATTTACGTCAATTTATTGAGTGAAGAAGCGCAAGCTGTTGTTGGCGAAGTACACGATAATACACGTCCTGCTATAGAACTACTGAAAAGCGAAGGCTTTACATTCAATGGTTACGTCGATATTTTCGATGCTGGTCCGACTGTTGAAGCTAAAGTGGACAATATCCGTACAATTCGCGCGACAGAGTTTTTTAAAGTACGTATTGATGCGGCAGCGAAGTCGCAAACTGGTGGTTCCCCAGTACTTATTGCAAATGATAAACTAGCAGGTTATCGTGCGACGGCAATTGAGCTAGAGATGCCTCAAGGCGATGAAATCGCTATTTCGGCAGAACTTGCAAGTGCGCTTCTGGTAACTGATGGCGACACCGTTAGTATCGCAACTCTTTAATTGGGAAAGAATTATGACAACACATGCAGCACAATTTATCAATGGTAAATGGTTAGCTGGTGAAGGTGCAGAATTTGCGTCTGTGAACCCAGCAAATAATGAACAAATCTGGTCGGCAAATGCTGCGACCGCAGAACAAGTAGACAGTGCAGTAAAATCTGCACGTGAAGCGTACTATCTGTGGAGTGACCTAACTTTTGAAGCGCGCTTAGACATCGTCAAGCGCTTTGCAGAAGTATTAAAAGAGCATAGCGAAGAGCTTGCAATTGCAATTGCAAAAGAAACGGGTAAGCCACTTTGGGAAACTCGTACTGAAGCAGGTGCAATGGTGGGTAAAATTGCTATCTCTGAAAAAGCATACCACGAACGTACCGGTGTAGTAGAAAATGCGATGCCTGTAGGCCGTGCTGTGATCCGCCATAAAGCACATGGTGTAGTTGCAGTATTTGGTCCTTACAATTTCCCAGGTCACCTGCCAAATGGTCACATTGTTCCAGCACTGCTTGCTGGTAACACTGTTGTATTTAAGCCTTCAGAAATGACGCCATATGTTGCAGAGTTAACTTTACAACTATGGGAAAAAGCGGGCTTACCAGCAGGCGTGATCAACCTAGTTCAAGGTGAAGTCGAGACTGGTAAAGCACTCGCTTCACACAAAGGTATTGACGGCTTATTCTTCACAGGATCTTCTCGTACAGGTCACTTCCTACATGAGCAGTTTGCGGGTCAGCCTGGTAAAATCTTGGCATTAGAGATGGGTGGTAACAATCCACTGATCGTGAAAGACGTTACAGACACAAAAGCGGTTGTGCATGACATTATCCAGTCAGCATTTATCTCAAGTGGTCAGCGTTGTACTTGTGCTCGTAAGTTATTTTTACCGCAAGGTGAGCAGGGTGATGCCATCCTTGCGCAATTATTGCGTGCGACTAAAGCTATCAAGATTGGTAACTTTGATGATGAAGACCAACCATTTATGGGTTCGATGATCTCAGAAGCTGCGGCGGCGGGTATGGTTGCTGCACAGCAACAGCTTGTTGAGTTAGGCGGCGAGAGTCTGTTAGAACTGACGCATACTCAAGGTACTGGCTTTGTAACGCCGGGGATTATTGAATGTACTAACGTAACCGATTTCCCAGATGATGAGCATTTTGGTCCACTATTAAAAGTGTTCCGTTATACAGACTTTGATGCAGCAATTGAACTTGCAAACGACACGAGTTTTGGTCTGTCAGCTGGTCTATTGAGTGACAATGAAGCGGATTACGATCACTTCCTACGTCGCATCCGTGCAGGTATTGTTAACTGGAACCGTCCAATCACAGGTGCTTCAAGTGCTGCACCATTCGGTGGTATTGGTGCATCAGGTAACCATCGCGCGAGTGCTTACTACGCGGCGGATTACTGTGCATACCCAGTGGCATCTGTTGAACTTGAAAAAGTTACATTACCAGGAAGCTTGAGTCCGGGCCTATCATTAGATTAAAATTACCTCCAATAGGTAATTTATAATAACGCGTGACGCAATATTATTTTGCACTGAATTTATCTCACGCTTTATTCTTAAAAAAGCAGCATTCGCTGCTTTTTTATTTTTCTGGGGCGCTGAAAAGTAGCAATCAGATCAAGTTTCTGCTTAAATCAATAGGAGATGTCGTTGGTAAACTCAGGTGGGCAATATATGGTTTTAGATAAACAAGGATATGATGAGTTAGTCATGTATCTGACACAAAATTTAGCCTTGTTTGAAAAGCCGGGTGTAGTAAAGCCTAATGCACCTAAGGTTGTTGAATTAATTGAAGATGTCATTGCTGAACATGTGATCCGTTTGTGTGAGCAGCATACAGGGTTGTCGACTGAGCAGCGTAGCTTGATTGTTAGAGAAGTCGATGGCATTGTGTATGACCTACAGGAAGTGTTATCTAGCGTTGTTGATCAACGCGTAACTGAAGAACAACAAGAGTTTATCGAAGAGTTTGCTGGTTTAGTCAAAAACTTATTTGATTCAGCTATTCAGTGAGTTGAGAAAAAGATTTTAAGAAGCTAACACCGCCCAATGGCGGTGTTATTCGTTTTGAGAAGGTAATATATGCAAGCAAGTGTAAAGTGGGTTGAAGGTGATACGTTTTTAGGACGTTCTAACTCGGGTCATAACGTGGTATTTGATGCCGGTAGTGACAGTGCAGCGCCCAGTCCTATGGAAATGGTATTAATGTCCGCCGGTGCTTGTGCGTCTGTGGATGTAGTGAGTATTTTGAAAAAGGCCAAACAAATCGTGCATGATGTAGAAGTAAAGCTTTCTGCTGAGCGTGCAGAGTCAGCGCCTAGAGTATTTACCAAAATCAATCTACACTTTGTAGTTACGGGTGATAACGTGTCTGAAAAGCACCTTGCTCGAGCTGTTAATTTGTCTGCGGAAAAGTATTGCTCAGTGGCCTTAATGCTTGAAAAAGCAGTGGAAATTACACATACCCATGAGGTTGTACAAAGCGAAGAAAAATAACGCTTTTTCGGCGGCTATTTTTCGTATAAAATCCGCGAACTTTTAGTTCTGCAGCGCAGATTTTCTTGTTTTAAGGTGGGTCTATCGTGAACAAGCCCTTTAATAAAATTAAACTCCATGGCTTTAACAACTTAACAAAGAGTTTAAGCTTTAGTATCTACGATATTTGCTACGCTAAAACTGAGCAACAGCGAAAAGAGTACATTGAATATATTGATGAGCAGTACAGTGCAGATCGTCTAACTGATATTTTAAAAGAAGTTGTCGATATCATCGGTGCAAATGTCTTGAACATCGCTCGCCAGGATTATGATCCGCAAGGTGCCAGTGTAACGATTTTGGTTTCCGAAGAACCTGTTGAAGGCACCGTGCCACACAGCCAAGAAACACCAGGCCCATTACCTGATTCAGTGGTTGCGCACTTAGATAAAAGCCATATTTGTGTGCATACATACCCTGAAGCGCACCCGCATGATGGTATCTGTACTTTCCGTGCAGACATTGAAGTATCAACGTGTGGTATCATTTCACCACTCAAAGCGCTGAACTTTTTAATTCACTCTCTAGAGTCTGATGTGGTGACAATAGATTATCGTGTGCGTGGATTTACACGTGATGTGAATGGCGTAAAACACTATATTGATCATCCAATTCACTCTATCCAAAACTTTATGACGGACGACACTAAAGACGCCTATCAAATGGTAGATGTGAATGTTTATCAGGAAAACTTGTTTCACACGAAGATGATGCTGAAGGAAACCGATTTAAATACGTATCTATTCGGTATTACGACGGATGAACTCACTGACGAAGAAGAAGAAGAAATCCGTAATAAGCTAAATCGTGAAATCCAAGAAGTGTTTTACGGCAGAAATTTGCCAGATCCGGAATAAGCTTTTTGGTAGAAGTAAAACGGCGCTCTAGGCGCCGTTTTTAATTAAAGTGTATAGTTAAACGTTAAGCCGTATACTCTAGGCTCTGCATATTGCACATAGGTATCGGTTGCCCAGCCATTTCTTGGATCATTGCCAAATTGGAAGCCACGTACAGGCACATCTGTGTCTGCTAAGTTTCTGCCCCATGCTGTTAGACTCCAGCTATCGCTGAAGTATGAAACACTGGCATTGATGAGATTCTGATTTGGTGCTTGAGCGTGATGACTATCAGAGAAAAAATAGTCATCTTTGCCTTCGAATCCTAATTGCGCACTGATGTTGTCAGTGACGTCATAGACAAATGTAAATGCATATTGGTATTTAGGCGATTGTGCTTGTTCACGACCATCGAAATCATCACCATTGACGGTAACAAAGTCCTCAATCTTAGTATCTAGGTACCCTAAACTGTATTGCAATGAGAGTGCATTGAGTATTTGGCTGGTACCCTCTATTTCAAGGCCATAATTTCTTCCTTTACCCGCATTACTAATAAAGCCAGCAAATTGCACGCCTTCTAATTGCCATTGCTTTAATTGCATGTCTTCTCTGTGCATATAAAATGCAGTGAGGTGTAAAGTATGACGCTTATCTCTCGATTGGCCTTTGACACCAAACTCAAGGTTCCAAAGGTACTCAGGGTCGAATGTGAAGCCTGATTGCGGAATGGTGATACCATCATCTTTGGCTTTTGCCAGTGCTTCGCCGTTGACACCACCCACTTTGTAACCACGATTTAAGCTTGTGTAAATCATCGTCTGGGGCACTACTTGGTATTCAAGCGCGATCTTACCTCCCACCATAGTGTCATCAGTGTCTAGGTCAAATGCATTACTATCTAAGTAGTCACTCGAATAGGACTCAATACGTATACCAGTGATTAATTTAACGTCTTCTTTTACCTGAGTGACTTTATGTGCAAATAGCGCATGGTTTTGTGTTTCAAAGTTGGATTTGAACTGAGCAGGCAGGTCGCCATGCTTACCTCTTTGGCGGTCTAGGATGACATCGTGTCTGCGGCTAAAAGCGCCAATGACCCAAGACTTATCTTTACTTTTAACTCTTACTTCAGCTGAGCCCCTTTCATGGTCTCGTACGTAGGCATCAAAGTATTGCCCATAATAAGCGATATGATCTGGGTGTAGACCTGCCTCACATAGCACTGGTTGGGCAGTATCGGCACAGACCCAGTCTTCGTCATAGCTGTACTCGGTATCTGCCTGCAGGCCACTTGCGAGTATTTCAATATCGACAGACGACATACCTGTGTAGTCTGCTGTCAGGGAGAATGCGTCACTTTCTTGAGTGTCTTTACCCGGTTGGCTGGCAACACTTTGGCGGGTATTGTCTAAGGTAAAACCATCGTAGCCATTGTCAATATCGATATGGTGATATACAAAGCCAAGATTTAAGTCATCGTTGGCGGCATAGCTAAGTTTAAACCTTGCAACACTTTCATCTAAGTCCTGAGTATCCTCATTTAAATAGACGTTATCGACAAAACCATCAGATTGCTTTTGATAAATACTCGCGCGCGCAGCAATAGCATCTGTTAACCCAGCTCCAACGGCAACTCCTGCTTCATGCGTTCCGTAATTGGCCGCACCCAGCTTGAGGTTAACACTGGGCGATTGAGTTGGTGAATTTGAGTGAATGTCTATGATCCCACCCATAGCGTCTGCACCAAATTTAGTGCCCTGAGGGCCGCGGTAAATGGCCACGTGGTCCGCATCAAATAACAATGCACTTCCGCCCAAGCCAGAATAGTTAATATTGTCTATTAAAACACCCACGCTCGGTGTTATCGGATCGACAAATTGGGAGCGCAATCCGACTCCGCGGATCTGCACGAAACGGCCGCGTGACGCGCCAGCTGTAAAGTTAACATTGGCTGCGCTGTTTAAGATTTCATCTAAATAGCTGGCACCACGAGTTTGGATTTCTGATTCATCGAAAACGGATGCGCTGGCACTTAATGTAAGTATTGACTCTTGTTGAAAGTCTCCCGTCACTTGAATCGTTTCGATGTCTTGGTTTGAAGGTGTTTGTTCAGCAATCGCTGTATTTGAAAGTGCTACTAATAAACTGGTAGCGAGCAATGAGAGTTTTAGCTTCATTTGTTATTTATAGTCCCGTGTTAGTTGCGCTCTAGTTTAGCAAAAGCCCGACCACATAACTGAATATTTATGATATAAACTTTCGCATTCTAATCAGAGGACGAACTATGACGTTTAAAGTTGACTTTAAAGTAAGAGATTATGAGTGCGATCTACAGGGGATCGTTAACAATAGTGTGTACTTTAATTATTTAGAACATGCACGACATGAATTTTTAGCTTATAAAGGCATTGATTTTGCCGCTTTGGCTGAACAAAAAATCAATCTGGTAGTGATCCGTTCAGAAATGAACTACAAAGATTCATTGAAACCGGCTGACGAGTTTTATGTTGAAGTTGAAGCGCAAAAAGTCAGTAAGTTAAAATTTGCTTTCCATCAAAAGGTAATAAGAAAGCATGATCAAAAATTAATGTTAGATGCAATTGTGACTGGGACGTCGGTCAATGAACGAGGTCGTCCGTTCCTACCTCAGGAAATTGAACTGCTATTTTCTTAATTTTTGTACAAAAAGGTAATTTATTACACATTTTTACTGCCTATTCTGTGCGACCAAGCGTTATAATTAAATTTAATTTTTAAACGTTTGGTTTACCAATGAAAAAGACCTTTTTATTTTGTCTAATGAGCTTGGTGCTTATTGGCTGTAAAAGTACAGGGACGGTAAACGCTCATTCGCTCAAATATTCTAGTTGGCAGTTAAAAGCGCCAGCTGAAGTAGCAGCGCAGGACGCCATTACAATAGAGTTTTTAGATGCATTCAGAGTAAATGGATACGCTGGATGTAATCGCTTTTTTGGTCAAGGTGAGATCAGAAATGGGCAACTATTCGTGTCGAATATTGGCATGACGCGCAAACTCTGTGAGCCGGAGGCGAATGCAAAGGAGCAGGCATTTTTGAATATGCTACAAATCGGAGCCCCGATAGAGCAGACAGCAGATGAATTAGTATTGCGAGGTGATGCAAACTGGCATTTCGGACCAGTTGAAAGGCGCTTTGACTAATTCGCTGACATTCAGTAGACTTTGTCTCAATTCGTTACTTGTCGGAGTGCCCTTTTGGGCTGAGATCGCTGTATTGCGGGATCCGTGGACCTGATCAGGTTAATGCCTGCGTAGGGAACAAGCTGCTTAGTGTGCATCACCAAATGAGTACCTAAGCTGCAATTTATTAGCGTCGTGCTAATAAGTTATCCACCAACATCTGCACTTAATATCGTTATTGGTTTGATCAATGGCGAGAACGTGTATGAACCCAATCTCTTCCTTTTCGGAATTCTGACAAGACACCTTAACTAAAAATGAGGCACGTCATGTCAAATAACAGTAGCAAGTTGTCACGTCGCGAGTCACGCGAAGCGGCTTCGGAATTTATTTATAACCTAAAGGGCCAACCATTCCCTAATTCTAAAAAGATTTATGTAGATGGTGAGCAAGAAGGTGTTCGTGTAGGAATGAGAGAGATCTCATTGAGCGACTCTTTCGTGGGTGGCACAGAAGAAGAGCCTGTTTTTGAAAAGAACGAGCCGGTCAGAGTCTATGATACGTCAGGCCCTTATACTGATCCTGAATTCACGTTAAATGTGCGTGAAGGCTTACCAAAGTACAGAGAGAACTGGATTGTTGACCGTGATGACACAGAGTTATTAAACTCGGTAACGTCTCAATTCTCTCAACAGCGTATGGCTGATGAAGGCTTAGACCACATTCGTTTTGAGAACTTACCCAAGATTCGCCGCGCGAAACCAGGCAAAAATGTCACGCAAATGCACTATGCTCGCCATGGCATCGTAACGCCTGAAATGGAGTTTGTTGCGATCCGCGAAAATATGGGACGTGCAAAGATCCGTGAAGAGTTGTTAGCACAACAACATGAAGGCCAATCTTTTGGGGCTGAAATCCCTGATTTTATTACGCCTGAGTTTGTCCGCTCCGAAGTTGCTCGTGGTCGAGCAATTATTCCTAATAACATCAATCACCCAGAATCTGAGCCTATGATTGTTGGCCGTAACTTTTTAGTTAAGGTCAATGCTAATATCGGCAATTCATCGGTCACATCTTCTATTGAGGAAGAGGTTGAAAAACTTGTATGGTCTACTCGTTGGGGTGCGGATACCGTAATGGATTTATCTACGGGTCGCTATATCCATGAAACTCGAGAGTGGGTTGTACGTAACTCTCCAGTACCAATCGGTACAGTACCAATTTATCAGGCACTTGAAAAAGTAAATGGTGTTGCAGAAGACCTAACTTGGGAAATCTTCCGCGATACACTTATTGAACAGGCAGAACAAGGTGTGGACTACTTTACAATCCACGCGGGTGTACTGTTGAGGTATGTGCCAATGACTGCAAAGCGCGTTACGGGCATTGTATCTCGTGGTGGGTCGATTATGGCGAAGTGGTGTCTTGCGCATCATAAAGAAAACTTCCTTTATACACACTTTGAAGATATCTGTGAGATCATGAAGCAATATGATGTTTGTTTCTCATTAGGTGATGGTCTACGCCCAGGTTCAATTGCAGACGCGAATGATGACGCGCAATTATCAGAGCTGCGTACCTTGGGTGAGTTGACTAAGATTGCATGGGAACATGATGTTCAGGTCTTTATTGAAGGCCCAGGTCACGTGCCAATGCATATGATCAAAGAAAATATGGACGAGCAGCTTAAGCATTGTCATGAAGCACCTTTTTATACACTGGGTCCATTAACAACTGATATTGCACCTGGCTATGATCACTTTACATCGGGCATTGGTGCTGCGCAAATCGCTTGGTATGGAACAGCCATGCTATGTTATGTGACACCGAAAGAACACTTAGGTCTACCGAACAAGGAAGACGTTAAAGAAGGTCTAATTACTTACAAAATTGCAGCCCATGCAGCTGACCTTGCAAAGGGTCATCGCGGCGCGCAGATCCGAGACAATGCCTTGTCTAAGGCGCGTTTTGAATTCCGCTGGCATGATCAGTTCAACTTGAGCCTAGATCCAGAAAGGGCGCTTTCATACCATGATGAGACGCTACCACAAGAGTCAGGTAAAGTGGCTCACTTCTGCTCTATGTGTGGTCCTAAGTTCTGCTCAATGAAAATCACTCAAGACGTTAGGGACTATGCTAAAGAGCTTGAAGCACGTGGTATTGATCCGAATAACGTGGGCGATGCTATCGAGATCAAAATGATCGATGTTGAAGCTGAAATGAAAGCCAAGTCAGAAGAGTTTAAAAGTAGCGGCTCAGAGATTTATCACAAAGCTATTTAATCCAGCTCACACCATTTGCTAAGGCAAATGGTGTGTTTTTTAGGGTATCTTATGTCAGAACTTGGTAAAAAGCCTCGCGTGGCGATTGTCGGATTTGGCTTAATTGGTCGGATCGCTGCGTTAGAGTTAATGGAGCACTATGACATCACGGTCTTTGAAAAAGACCGACAAGATGCGCAAACGGGTGCTGGGACGCTGGCGGCTGCGATGTTAGCACCACTGGCTGAGTCTGTGATTTGCTCAAAAGCTTTGGCAGAGCAAGGACTAGAGTCTATAGCGATGTGGCCAAAAATATTGGCAAAACTAGACTCTGAGGTGTTTTTTCAACAAGCGGGTAGTCTTATTGTTGCACATCAACAAGACAGAGGAGACTTACAAAGCTTTGCCCAGCGATTAAAACCGCTTGATGGTCATCACCCGTTTTCTGCAGATCAGCGCATGCTCACCGAGTTAGAGCCAGAACTTGGGGGGCGCTTTACCCATGGTTTATTTTTACCCTGTGAAGGACAGCTTGATAATTTGGGCTTTTTTAAAGCCAGTTATCATACGTTGCAACGCCGTGGTGTGAAGTTTAACTATGGTTGTGAGGCGGTTATCGCTAAAGGATGTGTTAATGAACAGGCCTATGACTGGATTATTGATTGCAGAGGCGTAGGGGCTAAAGCCGATAACCCTCAGTTGCGTGGTGTGCGAGGCGAAGTAGCGCGTATTTACGCACCTGAAGTTGCTCTACAGCGCCCTGTAAGATTGATGCATCCTAGATACCCCATCTATATTGCACCTAAACCAAATCACCAATTTGTTATCGGTGCAACTGAAATTGAATCTCAAGACGATGCCACTATTACCGTACGTTCAACATTAGAGTTACTGTCAGCTGCTTACACGGTACATAGCGGGTTTGCAGAAGGTCGGGTATTGTCCTTAAATGCTGGACTGCGTCCCGCTTTTGTTGATAACCACCCACGTATTGAGAAAAAAGACAACGTGATTGCAATTAATGGGTTATATAGGCATGGCTACCTGCTAGCGCCTGTTGTAGTCCAGCAAGCACTTTGTGAGGGTCTATTATGAATTTAATATACAACGGTGAAGACATCCAAGTGGATGGCCATTTATCATTACAGCAAATCATCGTTAGCAAAGGGGCTATTCCACCGTTTGCTGTCGCCCTGAATGGGCAATTTGTGCCAGCGGGGCTATTGCCCGAAACCAAACCTAAGAATGGGGATAGCGTCGAAGTTTTGTCTCCAATCCAAGGGGGTTAAATGGATAAGCTGACAATTTACGGTGAGCGTTTTGACAGCCGGTTACTTATCGGTTCTGCTCTGTATCCATCACCACAGATCATGCAAGACGCGATTAACAGCTCCGGTGCTGATATTGTGACCGTGTCATTACGGCGCCAAAACTCGGTTGCAGCTGGTGAAGATTTTTGGCAATTGATCAAAGACACTGGCCTAAGAGTTTTGCCAAATACAGCGGGATGTCACAGTGTGAAAGAAGTTGTCACACTGGCACAAATGTGCCGTGAAGTTTTTCAAACGGACTGGATAAAGCTGGAATTGATCGGTGATGAATATAATTTGCAGCCTGATCCGATTGGCTTGTTAGAAGCCACAGAGATTTTATTGAAAGACGGTTTTAAAGTACTCCCGTATTGCACTGATGACCTCGTGTTATGTCAGCGCTTAGCCGAACTTGGCTGTGAAGTGTTGATGCCATGGGGCGCACCAATAGGCACTGGCAAAGGTCTCATTAATCCATACAATTTAAAAACGATTAGAGAGCGGTTACCTGAACAAACTTTGATAGTCGATGCTGGATTGGGGTTACCCTCTCACGCTTGTCAGGCTTTGGAGTTAGGTTATGATGCCGTTTTGCTAAATAGTGCAGTAGCGGGGGCGGGTGACCCGGTTGCGATGGCAAGTGCTTTCGCACATGCGGTGACTGCTGGGCGAATGAGCTATCAGGCACAAGCGATGCCAGAAAAAGACGTCGCAGCACCATCTACCCCCACTATGGGGATGCCTTTTTGGCATCAGAATTAAAAAATTTTAGGAGTCAATGTGTCTAACGTTGTATGGAGTATTGCCGGTTCCGACTCAGGCGGTGGCGCGGGTATACAGGCAGATTTAAAAGCGATGCAAAGCTTTGGTGTACATGCTTGTACGGCTGTTACAGCTTTAACCGCGCAAAATAGCTTGGGTGTAGAGGCAATCAATGCTGTGTCGACTGAGGTAATTGAATCTCAACTTCAGGCTTTAGAAGCAGACATGAAAGCATCGGTAATAAAAATTGGCATGCTTGCCAACGTGCAGCAGATCCAGCTAGTAGCGGAGCATATCACACGATACAAAAGTCATTGGGAAATGCCACCCAAAATCGTGTATGACCCAGTTGCAATTGCAACCAGTGGCGATGCTTTGACTGAGGAAGACACGGTTGATGCGATCAAGACACATTTGCTACCGCTGGTGGATGTGATTACGCCCAACACACACGAAACGCAAATTCTGACGGGTGTATATTTAATTGGCCCAGACGCGGTGAAAGAAGCCGGGCAAAAATTACGCGCATTTGGTGCCAAGTCGGTTGTTATAAAGGGTGGTCATTGGGATTACCCGAAAGGCTATTGCATCGACTATTGCTGGCATGACGATGAAGAGTATTGGCTTGGTAATGAAGCCATCAATACCCCGCATTCGCACGGTACCGGCTGTAGCTTATCATCTGTTATCGCGGCCTGTTTGTCTAAAGGCTACCCATTAAAAGATGCCTTTATTTTGGGTAAGGCCTACATCAACAAGGGGCTAAAAGCAGCGGTCCGCTTTGGTGAAGGGATTGGTCCTGTTGCTCATACTGCATTTCCTCACCAGCTAGAAGATTACCCACAAGTGATTGAGGCTGGTAGTTGGTTGGGTGATGAACTCGATTTTATGGTACCTGACGAGTACAACTACGCAGCTGGGTTTGCACCTATTGAAGATGACTTGGGCCTATATGCGGTTGTCGACACCATAGAGTGGGTGGAGCAATGCCTAAAAAATGGTGTTAAGACCGTACAGCTTAGGGTTAAGGATGCTCAATCGCCTACATTAGAGCAAGATATTGAAAAAGCGGTTCTACTGGGTAAACAATTTGAAGGCCGTGTGTTTATCAATGACCACTGGGAATTAGCTATCAAGCATGGGGCGTATGGCGTACATTTGGGCCAAGAAGATTTGAATGTGGCTGATTTGACTGCTATTCAAAAAGCAGGACTTCGCTTGGGTTTATCTACACATGGCTTTTATGAAATGCTGCGAGCTCATAACTATCGCCCTAGTTATCTTGCATTCGGCGCTATTTATCCGACAACAACAAAAGATATGACAGGACAGATTCAAGGACTAGAAAAATTAAGACACTTTGTGCCTTTGATGAATGCACATTACCCAACTGTTGCCATAGGGGGCATTGATTTGTCACGCGCTGGTGAAGTGGCGCAAACCGGAGTAGGGAGTGTTGCAGTCGTTCGCGCGATTACTGAAGCTAGTTCTCCTGAACAAGCCATCATTGAACTAAAACAGGCTATCAATGAACAATGAACTAAGTGATAGAGAGCGATTGAGATACAGTCGCCACCTATTGTTGGATAAAGTGTCAGAAACGGGTCAGAAACAACTTAAATCCGCCCATGTTGCTGTAATCGGTTGCGGTGGCTTGGGCAGCCCCGTGCTATTTTATTTAGCAGCGAGTGGGGTCGGCAAGCTGTCTTTTTTTGATGATGATAAAGTCGAGCTTTCTAATCTACAGCGGCAGATCTTGTACAAAGTGAATCACCTAGGGCAGGAAAAAAGCCATGCTGCAAAAAAGGTGCTTGCGAGTCTGAATAACGATATCGAGCTTGTGCCAAATAACGTGAGATTGAGTGCTGACAATATCGCAGCAATGCTGTCTGACGTGCTCTGGGTTGTCGATTGTAGTGACAACTTCGCAACCCGTTACTTGCTCAACGCGTATTGCTACCGCAATCAAAAGGTCTTGATATCTGGCGCGGCACAAGGTACGAATGGTCAGTTTGGCTTTTTTGATTATCGTGAGACAAGCGCGTGTTACGCTTGTTTGTTCCCAGAAAACTTGCAAAGTAGCTCTGTACTGAATTGTCAAAATGCTGGGGTTATGAGTCCGCTGCTTGGTATTGTTGGCTCAATGCAGGCTCAGGCTGTATGTAATGGTATTTTGGGACTACAACAAGGGGAGAGCTTTTTTGTAACGATTGATGCTCTGTCGCTGGCACAGAGGCGTTTTCAGTTGACTAAAGATCCAAGCTGTTCTGTGTGCAATGGATAAAATTTAAAAGGGGCCCATATGGGCCCCTTTTAAATTGAAAATATTATTTTGCGATTGTCGCAAACGGCGTTCCCATTCTTGTAACTGTTTCTGGTTGTTGATCTGCCAAAAAGTCAGCTTTATCAGCACCCCATGCCAAGATGACAGTTGAGCCTAGTTTAAAGCGACCCATTTCGTCACCTTTTTTAAGCTTGATGGCATTGTCACCATCCGCTGGATAGTGCCAAGTAAAGATGTCTTTACCTGCTGGAGGTGTCACTGTGCCTGCCCAGATGGTCTCGATGCTTGCTACGATCGTTGCGCCCACTAAAACCATCGAGAGAGGGCCAATATCAGTATCAAAAATAGCAACTACGCGTTCATTGCGAGCAAAAAGGTTAGGTACGTTTTGTGCAGTGAGTGGGTTAACTGAAAATAAGTCACCAGGTACATAGATCATTTTTCTCAGGACACCGTCTACAGGCATATGGATGCGGTGATAGTCTTTCGGCGCCAGATAGATGGTAGCAAATTTACCACCAAGGTAAGGCGACACGTCCTGCTCATTACCGCCAAGCAGAGTTTGTAAGCTGTAGTCATGCCCTTTGGCTTGAATGATTTGTCCATCAACAACATCACCAAGTTGGCTGATAGCACCATCTACAGGATGAGCCAAAATATGCTCTTCGCTTGCGAGTGGACGGATCCCAGGTTTTAGTGGGCGAGTGAAGAACTCATTAAAGGTTTTGTAATGCGCGGGATCTTCATACAGTGCTTCGCTCATATCAATCTTATATTGCTTGATAAACAGCTTAATCAACTGCGTGGTTAGGGCACCCGCTTGTGCAGCTGCTAACTTACCAACCAAACGTGAAACAGCATGTTTTGGGAGCGCATATTGCAATGCAATTTTGATTTTATCCAAGTTCACATTATTTTCCTGAGTTATATGTGCCGAACATTGAAATGACAATGTTTGGCTTATTTTAATCGTAATTATCTAAAACCGGTAAAGAATAGTATCAAACTCTCGGTGCCCGTGCACCTGCACGGCCATCGGCCATAGATTCTAAAATGCGATGATAGCTATCAAAGCGCAGTTCACTAATTTTACCTTCTTCAACCGCTTCTAAAATTAAGCAGCCAGGATCATTTAAATGTTTGCAGTCTCTAAATCGGCAACCACCAATAAATTCTCGAAATTCTTTAAAGCACCAGGTTACGCGTTCTACTTCTAAGTGCCAGAGTCCAAATTCACGGATCCCTGGGCTATCAATCAGGTTGCCTCCAGTAGGTAAGTGATGGAGCTTAGAAACTGTTGTAGTGTGTTGCCCGAGGCCGCTGTTTTCAGATACTTCCTGCGTTAAAATGCCCGCATCTGGCAGTACAGTATTAACGAGTGTTGATTTTCCTACTCCTGATTGACCAACAAAGATATTGTTTTTATCGACCAACAGGGATTTTAGCTCTTCGATTCCTTCGCCCGACTTATTACTGACGAGTAAGACTTGATAACCGAGATCACGATAAATATCGAGGACGTCATTCACGTACTCTAAGCCTTCTTCATCCAATAGGTCTATTTTGTTAAGGATTAGGATCGGTTCGATGCCCATGTCTTCGCAAGCGACTAGGTATCTGTCAATGATTTGTGGAGTGAATTCAGGTACTACCGCGGAAACCATCAAGATCTGATCTATATTGGCAGCGACAACTTTGACTCCGTCATAAAAATCAGGACGAGTTAGTTGCGAGCGACGCTCTTCTACTACTTCAATTACGCCTGCTAGATCGCCTTCACTTACTTTGGCACGGCGAAATATAACATTATCGCCACAGACTAGGCTGCTGACAGTACGTCTAATATTACAGCGTAAGACTTCGCCTTCTTGGGTTTCAACGTCCGCATGTTGACCAAAGCGACTAACTACAGTCGCATTTTCTGTCGGGCCTAAGTTGTCCGATTGCCATTGCAATTCAGGGCTTTCATTGTGTTTGGCTTTAGCCAAACGCTTTTGTTGGTTGGCCTTAATCCTACGGGATTGGCCATGACTGAGTTTTTTACGTTTTGCCATATCAATAAACTCACGAGACGAATTATTGCGAATGATTGGTGTATAAGCCATTCATAGGCTATAACTCAATAAAATTGCCCCGCTTTGTAAAAAAAAGCTTTTGGTCGAGTGATGAAGCTAATATGATATATCTAATTGCATTGGATCTAAAGGAAAGTACCGCTAAGGTAGTGTATGTCTTTTCATGAATCAAATTTGGTATGGCTCGACCTAGAGATGACAGGGCTAGAACCTAAAACAGATAAAATACTCGAAATCGCGACCGTGATCACCGATGTTGATCTCAATGTGTTGGCGGAAGGCCCTGTAATAGCTATCCATCAGAGTGATGATCTGCTAGACAATATGGACGAATGGTGTACAAACCAACATGGTCGTTCTGGTTTAACTGCGCGATGTAAAGCAAGCTCTTTTGATGAAGAGTATGCCGTTAAAGAAACGCTCGACTTCTTGAAACAATGGGTCCCACCTGGTAAATCTCCTATGTGTGGCAACTCAATTGGTCAAGACCGCCGCTTTTTACACAAGTATATGCCTGAATTAGAAGCCTACTTCCATTACCGAAACTTAGATGTAAGTACGATAAAAGAATTGGCGCGACGTTGGAGGCCTGAGCTTTTGAATGATATTCAAAAGAAAAGCTCACATTTGGCGTTGGATGATATCAAAGATTCCATTATGGAATTGAAGGTGTATCAGCAAAAATTCTTCAAAATTTAAAAAAAGTACTTGCAAAGCTTTTCGTATCTTGTAGAATCCTGCCCCGCTTGAAAGGACAAGCTCAGTTGCTATTGAGCGAGTTTTTAAGCGGGTGTAAGCAGCACATGCTCAGCTGTTAAAACGTTAGACGCGACCTGTCGCGCTTCAGCGGAAAAATTAGAGCAACCTATGAAGCGGCACTAGCTCAGCTGGTAGAGCGCGACCTTGCCAAGGTCGAGGTCACGAGTTCGAACCTCGTGTGCCGCTCCAAACTTTCAGTTTTATTCAACTGACAAAATAACGAATAGCTCTGTAACGTTAGACGCGACCTGTCGCGCCCAGCGGACAAATTAGAGCAAACCTATGAAGCGGCACTAGCTCAGCTGCTAAAACGTTAGACGCGACCTGTCGCGCCCAGCGGACAAATTAGAGCAAACCTATGAAGCGGCACTAGCTCAGCTGGTAGAGCGCGACCTTGCCAAGGTCGAGGTCACGAGTTCGAACCTCGTGTGCCGCTCCAAATTTCAGTTTTATTCAACTGACAAAATAACGAATAAACCTATGAAGCGGCACTAGCTCAGCTGGTAGAGCGCGACCTTGCCAAGGTCGAGGTCACGAGTTCGAACCTCGTGTGCCGCTCCAAATTTTCAGTTTTATTCAACTGACAAAATAACGAATAAACCTATGAAGCGGCACTAGCTCAGCTGGTAGAGCGCGACCTTGCCAAGGTCGAGGTCACGAGTTCGAACCTCGTGTGCCGCTCCAACTTTCAGTTTTATTCAACTGATAAAATAACGAATAAACCTATGAAGCGGCGTTAGCTCAGCTGCTAAAACGTTAGACGCGACCTGTCGCGCTCCAGCGGACAAAGTAGAGCAAACCTATGAAGCGGCACTAGCTCAGCTGGTAGAGCGCGACCTTGCCAAGGTCGAGGTCACGAGTTCGAACCTCGTGTGCCGCTCCAATCTTTCTTTCCTAAAATTTCCTTATATCAATTCTTTATAACTGTTTTCTCTATTAATCCTGAATTATCGCATAAAAACATTGCTTATTTTTAGCGCTATGCGTAAAATACGCGCTCTTTCGGCCATATTAGTCGTTCCTTGCCTTAACCCGGCCGGCCGAAACGGGACAAGGCTATACTAACCGTAAGGAATATCCATGCGTCATTACGAAATCGTATTCATGGTTCACCCAGACCAAAGTGAGCAAGTTCCAGGTATGATCGAGCGTTATACTGGTTCTATCACTGAAGCTGGCGGTACTATCCACCGTTTAGAAGACTGGGGTCGTCGTCAACTGGCTTACCCAATCGAAAAGCTTCACAAAGCACACTATGTTCTTTTGAACGTTGAAGCGCCAACTGAAGTAATCAACGAGCTTGAAACTTCTTTCCGCTACAACGATGCAGTGCTACGTAACCTAGTTATGCGTACTAAGAACGCTGTAACTGAAGCTTCTCCTCTTGCAAAAGAAGAGAAAAAAGAAGCAGCATCTGCTTAATCGTTATTGATTCGGATTTGACTCACCTTTAGAGGTTATGGTGCAAACTCAAACAGACCTGTATACAAATCAATTTGTTTTGTCTGGGGTTGTTTGTAAAACACCGAAATATAGTCAAAGTCCAGCTGGGATCACGCATTGTATTTTTGTTTTAGAGCACAAATCGATGCAAATAGAAGCCGACCTAAATCGTAACAGCTATGTTCGTATTCAGGTGGTTGCCAGCGGAGACAAATTCCGAACTCAACTAGAGCATTTATACGTTGGGCAAGGGTTACAAGTACGCGGTTTTTTAAATCGTCACGAAAGCCGAAATGGTTTGAGTCAACTTGTACTTCACGCACAACATATTGAAAGAATTAATTGAGGAAATTACTCATGGCACGTTATTTCAGACGTCGTAAGTTCTGCCGTTTTAAAGCAGAAGGCGTACAACAAATCGATTACAAAGATCTAGCTACTCTTAAAAACTATGTAACTGAAAGTGGCAAAATCGTACCTAGCCGTATCACAGGTACAAGCGCTAAGTACCAGCGTCAGCTAGCAGCAGCTATCAAGCGTGCTCGCTACCTAGCCCTTCTTCCGTACACTGACTTACATAAGTAAGCCGGCTGATTAATAGTTTTTAAAAGGTGTAGAGACATGCAAGTTATTCTACTAGACAAGATCGCTAACCTAGGTAACCTAGGTGACCAGGTTTCTGTAAAATCTGGCTTCGCACGTAACTTCTTATTCCCTAAGGGTAAAGCAGTACCTGCAAACAAAGCTAACATCGAAACTTTCGAAGCTCGCCGTGCTGAGCTTGAAGCAAAAATCGCAGAAGAGCTAGCAGCTTCTCAAGCGCGTGCTGAAAAACTTGAAGCACTAGCTGAAGTTACTCTAGTTTCTAAAGCAGGTGACGAAGGTAAGCTATTCGGCTCTATCGGCACTCGTGACATCGCTGACGCGATTTCTGCAGTTGGTGTTGAAGTAGCTAAAGCTGAAGTTCGCCTACCTCTAGGTACTATCCGTGAGACTGGTGAATTCGACGTAGCTATTCAAGTTCACTCTGACGTAACGGCAACTATCAAAGTTATCGTTATCGCAGAAGCTTAATTTATTAAGCCTAAACCGCACACTCAGTGTGCGGTTTTATCCCTCCCCTGAAAAATAACAACGACACAAACTTTCAGAGTAGAAAATCGGTTTTTAGCACGGTTGCTCACGGAAGATTCATCACACAAGTTGGAAAATTAATCTAAATCACAAAACTGGGCAGTTAACCGTTTTATATTTTAGATGGATATATACTCTAGCCATCACTTGTAATAGTGTACCCATTTTATATAAGTTTTATTTGTGATAATTTAGTTAACTCTTTTGTACTAGGTACTTTTTTTTGCTGTCTAATTATCATACAGTGTTATTTGTAAGTGATGACAGCGTTATCATTTAGATTAGGAGAAGAATGTTTAATAATCGTTTTGTGCGTGGATTCACATTGATTGAAGTATTAATGGTTGTAGCTTTGGTTGCCATTCTTGCAAGCCTTGCACTGCCAAATTATATGGAATATCTACGCAAGGGAAATCGAGCTGATGTTCAACAGCTAATGTATCAAGAGGCAGTTGTCCTTGAGCGTATCTACTCAAGAAATGGTGGCTACCCAGATACACATACTCCGACACAAAAATCGAGTTATTACACATTGGCCTATATTCCGCGTAAAAAGCCAGATGGCGCGGCGGGAAATTACAGAAATTTAGGATTTGAGATAACTGCTACACCAGTAGCTAATTCAACCCAAGCTTCAGATGTATGTGGTGTATTAACGCTCGATGAGCAGAGCAAAGAGTCTTCACAGGGGCAAAATAATGATTGTTGGTAAGTCTAAAGAACAGGGCGTTACACTGATTGAATTATTAATATGCGTAGCCTTGGTTGCCGTTTTGGCAAGTTTGGCAATGCCTTCTGTGATCACCTACATTAAACAAGATAGGGTAGATTCTAACGTTCATCAGCTTAACAGCGTATATCAGTACGCGCGCAGTGAAGCGGTAAAAAGAGAGCAAACGGTTAGGTTAGTAAAGGAAAACTCCAACTGGCATGTTACAACGCTCATTGCTGGACAAGAAACTGTTTTACGTACGTTTACAATTGAACACCAATCTGTCCATGTCGACTTGGTCGATCGTGAGGTAAGATCTACCGGCGAATTAAATCTAATGAGCAATATATTGGTGGGAGACAATGACAGTAGTACGCAAGACTATCGATTGTGCATTTTGCGCAGTGGGCAAAGTTGGGTAAGTGAGGCTGCTGAAAATTGCGCATAGTGAAGGGGTTTTCACTGATTGAGGTGATGGTGTCTATTGTGATTGCCGGCGTTGCGCTATTGGGCTTGGCGGGTGCACAATTGAAATCACTGCAATTTGCTAATAATAGTTTCTATTACACTGTTGCATTGGTAAACGGCCAAAATGCCATTGAACGAATGTGGAATGAGCTCTGCTATTTTGAGCACACCAATCAAAGTCTGTTATTGAAAGACAACCCTCGAGTAGCTCATTTACAGCCGACAGATACGCGCTTTACGTTGAAAATACAGCCTGACAGATACAATGATAAAAATTTTACGCAACTAACTTCAGAAAGACGAGATGTAAAATTTGAAGTGAGTTGGCAAGACAGTCGTGTCAGCAACAATAGTGCTTTAAACCAAATTACTTTAGTAGCAAGTTATGTATATGTTCCAGCTCCAGATCAAACAACAGGTAAATGTGCTCACAATATGCCGTAGAGTAAGTGGCTATACCTTAATTGAGCTCCTTGTTGCTATGGCGGCTGGTCTGTTTTTATTGTCCGGCGTAGCCATGTCATACACCGCAATTAAAAGCACCGTGGTGGCAAGTAAAGAGCTTTCTCACGCACAAGAAGTGGTGCGCTATACCAGTCAAACTATGACGCGAAGCATAAAACAAACAAGCAAGTTACCAGAAGTGATAAACGAAAAATCAGTTTTACGCGTTCATCAACAGGCGGGGTTATTAGCCTGCGATGGCAGTATTCCCACCGTGGAGTATTGGGAGACATATACTTTAACGAATGGGTTTTTAACTTGTGATATTGGTAATGGACCGGTGCAACTGTTGCGTGGGTTACAGGCGCTGACATTTGATAATTCAGGGATCTTGATCAGTATCTTTGTAACTCCTGATAACTTACCAAAACAATTTGACGGTAAGATTCAGATTGATATTGCGGCAAGTCGCTTGGTACTTGATAAAGCCATGTGGCGAAAGCCAACCTAGGGCGGATATGCTATGACGAGTTCTGTACGACAATCAGGTTTTACCCTTGTTAAAGTCATGTTGTTAAGCACTATGGCGAGTGTCGTGGTATTTACGTCAATGAAAGATACGCTTGTGCAAGAGCGCCTTAGTGGCAATTTTCAAAAGGATCTCAATTCGCGATTGCAAGCTGAAAAAGGCGTGTTTGCCAGCGCGGATGACCTCAATGACTACGTCAATGCCAATACTGGAGCGACTCCAGACCAACTGCTTATAGCGAAGCCGGGGTTAAACCATGGCACACATGCTGACGGTCAGTACGCAACTCAACATTCAAAAGTTACCAATGCAGATGGCACTGTAAGTATAGAAGTAGCAAGCCTCGGCCAAAAATATGGGCTGGATGCAGCCAATAATATGGTTGCTATGTTCAAATATACAGAAGCCGTTTACGAACCCATTTTTAAAAATGCGGTGACGGGCTGTAAAGGTGTTAACTTGTCTGGGAGTGGCCTCGTGGACAGCTACGACTCTAGAGAAGGCACTTATGAACAAACAAAATCTAGCAATGGTGATGTAAATACTGTGATTGGTGACGCGGATGTTGTGCTGTCGGGTCATTCACCAATTGAAGGGGACGTTAAAGCATCCGGTATTTTATATCTCAAAGGATCGTCACCAGTGATAGGGGATGTGCAATCTAATACAGGGATAGACATTTCACATGGCGGTGGGTTGCGTGTGAAAGGCAATGTGTTGACACAGGGCTTTGTGATTCATCGTGGTGGTGACATATCAGGAGTTGTGCGTGCCAACGGCAATGTAGAAATGCTATGGGGTGCTGATATATTAAATGAGCAGAAAGAGGCGCTTGATATTCAATATGGTGGAACCGGTAAATTTGAAGTGGCGACTGAGCACTCACAAGATGGTATTTACTATTCCGCAGAAAAGTTTAATGTGAACCCGAATGTTGAAGCGGTAAGAGTGTACGATCCAAACTCGCCAGATTATGACCCCGCAAATCCGGATAAGGAGTGTGACCCACTCGCACTGCCTGCGAACATGCCAAATGTTATTGATGAAAATAACAATTACTCGGATTTTAAAGTCGGGGCTCAGCAAGTGTTCGACTTTACACCTCATGTAGGTGAATTTACACAAGGTCAGGGCAAGGAGCTCAACTCAACGGAAACTAATATCTATTTATTTGATATCAATAAGCAAAATCATGGCAGAACCAATAACGAAGACACCGAATATGCCTTTGGTATGAAGAATGTCAATATTGGCAGCGATGGTGTTGTGAATATTGATGGGGGCATTAATGGTGGCGATGTTATTTGGCTTATCGATGGCGATTTTACCATGGGCGGAAACAGCCGACTGAATATCAAAGACAAGTCTAGCTTAACCATTTTTGTCACGGGTAAAGTTAATTTAGGAGCCAGTGCACAGGTTGTTACTGAGAAACCAGGGATCACAAAAAGTGGTTGGGGAACATTTAGTATCTTTTCTTCATACCGAGCAGACCCCAATGATCCGAGTCAAAGAAACAAACCCGGTGTTAAGGTGAGTGGTACCTCTTCACTCTATGCCGTGATTTATGCGCCCATGACTTCAATTTCAATGACAGGGAGCGGGCAGTTTTTTGGTACTGTTCGTGGTGCGACGATCGAAGCGCATGGTGGCAGTGGTGTACATTTTGATGAAGCGCTTAAAGACTTAAAAATAGGTAGTGGCGGCACAGTAAAGACCCCAGCTAAGTTAGTTTTTGATGGTTGGCGTTATAAGCACCCTGAAGCGTTTAGTGACACTGACAACGAAGGAGCGGGTGATACTCAGTAAAACTGGCTTTGCGTTTGACGGAATTCATGTTTGCAGTTTGCCCAACTCCCATTATTTGTACTCATAAAAAATTAACTAACCTCCTTTAAACCTTTTTTGCAGTCCCTGCGTCTTAATCATTAAATAAAACACTGTACGGGCGAGTAAATACTCGACCTAATATTAAAAAAGCGACTAGATTAAACGTTGATTTTATTTGGTTATTGCTTTTTTTCTGAAAGAGATGTGTCATCATCTTTGCCTTGCAGTAAAGGAATTTAATTATGTTAGTTGATGCACGAGACGCATTTACAGACGATGCACTTGATGAGCTAGTACAGCGCACTAAACAAGGGGATCAAGTTGCCTTTGCTGCGTTATATGAACAGTGCCACCAGCGAGTATACGCGCTGTGTTTAAGGTTACTTGCTGATCAAGCACATGCTGAAGATGCTTGCCAAGAGGTATTCGTACAATTGTGGCATAAGGTATCGCAATTTAATGGACAATCAAAGTTTACCACTTGGCTGCACAGTGTGACGTCAAATATCGCTATTAGTTATTTACGAAAGCAAAAAAATTGGCTGACTAAAGTTGTGAGTTTTGAGAGCAGCGGTATGGATGAAGCGAGCATATCGCTATGTGGGGACTTAAATGGTCTGGATAAGCTGATCTTGAAATTGCCAGAGCGGGCGCGACTCGTATTCGTGCTACATGCGGTAGAAGGGTATCGACACGAAGAAATTGCCACTATGTTAGGCATGGCGGTAGGGTCGAGTAAATCTCAGTATCACAGAGCAAAAAAGCTGTTACAGGAGTGGTATGAAAATGACTAAACCAAGTTTTGATGAGTTTTTAGCAAAAAACATAGAGCAAAGTGACAGTCCAGAGCATATGCCTCAGCCTCAAAAGGAGCTCTGGTCCGGAGTAGAGCGGGCAATAAACTCAGAGCCACCTGCAAATGCCTCACCGGCGAGTCAACAGCATAGAATGAGTGTATGGCGCCAAGCAACGGCGATTGCCGCATCAACCATTGTGGGCATGTGTGCCGTGTATTTTAGCATACAGCCTGCTACGCAGAGCCCTGTGATGCAAATGAGTAACTATTTCGAGCAGCAAAAGCAAACCTTACTCGTGCAATATGGCTCACAGCCTGCATTGACAAATGATTGGCAAGTACAGCTGCAAGAGCTTGAACAAGCGGAACAAGCCATTAAAACAGCCCTTGAGAATGACCCAGAAAATGCCGCATTGTTGCAAATGCTCGCACAGGTTTATCAACAGCAATTAGATTTAATTAACCGGGTACACCAACCCCGTTGGCAACAGATTTAGGAGAAGTAGGATGAAAGCAAGCGTATTGAGCCCAATCGTATTGAGTTTGGCAATGCTGCCAGCCATGGTACTCGCTGGAGAAAAAATAGATAAAGAAATCGACATTCCAAAAGATGGTAAAGTTTTTATTGAAAACCAACGTGGGCGCGTTGTGATTAAAACTTGGGATCAAGCCAAGTTTAAAGTTGAAGGTGAACTCGACGATGCTGCAAAAGGGTATAAGCTTGCTAGCAAAGGAAGCAAAACAGAATTCATTGTTGAGATGCCCTCTCGAGTTAAAGGGTGGGGTCGCCAGCATGAAGGCTCTGAATTAACTATATTTATGCCTAAGCAGAGTGAACTTGTCTTTGAAGGCGTTCAGGTTGATGTAGAGGCTTCTCAGTTATTCGCTGGCGCGTCTATTAAAACGGTTAATGGCGACATTAAGGCCAGCCAGATCGATGGCAAAGTGAGACTAGAAACGGTCAATGGTGACATTGATGGTACCGATTTAAGTGGGCGTGTTCGCTATGAAACAGTCAATGGTGACATAGAAGATGTGGGCTCAGCCGGAAAATTACGCTTCAATGCTGTGAATGGCTCTATAGAAAGTAAGACTCTAGCTCAAGAGATTCGCTTGGAGAACGTGAATGGTGAAGTTGAATTTGATATTGCCGCACTTCAAGAGCTGCGACTCAACACGGTTAATGGTGAAATAGAAGTCCGCACAAAAAAATTACTACCAGGGGCGAGACTCAATCTTGAGTCTGTCAGCGGTGATGTCGATTTATACTTTCCGAGTGATATTTCGGCGCGTTTTGATATTGATGCCCATGCTGGCGGAAAAATTATCAATGAATTAAGCAGTGACGAAGTGAAAAAAGCCAAGTATGGCCCATCGCGCGAGCTGGAGTTTAATGTTGCGGGTGGTGATGCGGATATTGAGATTGATACTGTCAGCGGTCGTATTACTCTGAAAAAGAATTAGAATTAAGCAACAGCTCGAATAACCGAGCTGTTGCTTTTCTTTGTTTAAAGCTTGTCACTCAAACAGCATTCAGTTTTTTTTGATTTAGGGTTACAATAACAAATCCACTCATTTGTTTTTGTCGTAATATGGCCAAACCTGATCAACAAGTCGATACACTAAAAGTTCCTCCACATTCAATCGAAGCAGAGCAGTCTGTTTTGGGTGGTTTAATGCTCGATAATCAAGCATTTGACCGTGTTGCTGAGCTGGTGGTTGCTCAAGACTTTTACACCCGTACACATAAGCTGATTTTTGAGGCCATGACTAAACTCGTTGAGCTTGGTCAACCAATCGATCTGATAACTATTTCAGAGAACCTTGAAAAGAACAATCAACTGGATTCAATCGGTGGTTTTGCCTACTTAGCTGAGATAGCAAAAAATACCCCCAGCGCCGCAAACATTGACGCCTACGCAAGTATTGTGCGTGAAAGGGCGGTAGTAAGAGAGATGATCTCTGTTGCCAATGAAATCGCAGAGGCTGGTTTTAATCCTGAGGGGCGCACCAGTCACGATTTGTTAGATTTAGCAGAGAGTAAAGTATTTAAGATTGCTGAACAGCGCAGTAAAAGCACCGAAGGTCCTCAAAATATTCACAGTATTTTGGAAAAAACCATTGATAAAATTGAAGAGCTTTATCAGTCTCCGCAGGATGGAGTGACTGGGGTGAGTTCGGGTTATTCAGATTTGGACAAAATGACGGCGGGCTTGCAGCCTTCGGATCTCATAATCGTTGCTGCGCGTCCTTCAATGGGTAAAACCACGTTTGCGATGAACTTGGCAGAGCATGCGGCGATGACACAAGACAAGCCTGTACTCATTTACTCATTAGAGATGCCCTCGGAACAGATTATGATGAGGATGTTGGCATCTTTGGGTCGCATCAACCAGACCAAAGTGAGAACTGGCCAATTGGATGATGATGATTGGGCAAGGCTTTCATCCACTATGGGGTTATTGATGGAGAAAGGCCAGATGTATATTGATGATGCATCAGGCCTAACGCCAACAGATGTGCGCTCGAGAGCACGTCGTATTGCGCGAGACCATGGTGGTATTAGTATGATCATGGTGGACTATTTGCAGCTCATGCGAGTGCCAAGTCTATCGGATAACCGTACCTTAGAAATTGCGGAAATATCACGTTCATTGAAAGCCCTAGCAAAAGAGCTTGAGTGTCCTGTTATTGCGTTGTCCCAGCTAAACCGTACGCTAGAGCAACGTGCTGATAAGCGACCAGTAAACTCTGACTTGAGGGAATCCGGTTCAATCGAGCAGGATGCCGATTTGATCATGTTTATTTATCGAGATGAAGTATACAACGATGATACCCCCGACAAGGGCACCGCAGAAATTATTATAGGTAAACAGCGTAACGGTCCAATTGGTAAGGTGAGGTTAACCTTCCAAGGTCAATACTCACGTTTTGACAATTACGCTGGGCCTGCACTAGATGATGAGTATTAAGCCCAAATAAATAAGGGTACCTAAAAATGCGTTTAGCAACAGCCGAAATTGATATTGATGCGCTGAGGCATAACTTGGCCATTGTGAAAAAAATGGCACCAAGTGCAAAGGTCATGGCTGTACTTAAGGCCAATGCTTATGGCCATGGTTTAGTCAAAATTGCGCAGTGTTTAGAGGGAGCCGACGCATTTGCGGTAGCGCGCATTGATGAAGCGTTAGCTTTACGTGCTGGCGGGTTAACTAAACCAATTATTCTGCTTGAAGGTTTTTTTGCACCCAGTGATTTACCCATTTTATTAGCTAACAACTTTGAAACAGTCGTACACGACGAAAACCAACTGGCAGCGATTGAAGCTTGCCAGTTGGAGGCACCGATATCAGTGTGGTTGAAAATTGATACGGGAATGCATCGACTGGGTATTGAACCTCATCAATTTGAACAATTTTACGCGCGCCTAAAACGGTCGCCAAATGTGAAAGCTGATACAAAGTTAATGACGCACTTCCCCTGTGCAGATGATCTTAATAATGACTTCACTACGCAGCAAATAGCTGCGTTTACGGATCTTGTCAAAGGGCAAGGTGAGGCCCTATGTCTTGCCAATTCTGCCGGTATTATTGGCTGGCCAGATGCCCATTTTGATTGGGTTCGATCTGGACTGATGTTATATGGTGTGTCACCTATGCTGAATTGCACAGGCGTAGATCATGCACTCAAACCTGTGATGCGCTTAAAAACACGTGTTATTGCTATTAAACATGTGGTGTGCGGTGACCGCATTGGTTATGGTGGCAGGTGGACCTGTGAGAAAGACACCACACTTGCTGTGGTCGCTATGGGTTATGGGGATGGCTATCCGCGTCATGCGAAAGAGGGAACCCCTGTGGTCATCAAAGGCCAGCGATATGGCATCGTGGGTAGTATTTCAATGGATATGATAAGCGTTGATATTGGCTGTGATAGTGACAAAATCAGGGTGGGTGATGAGGTTGAAATGTGGGGACCCAACTTACCTGTTGAGGAAATTGCAAACTGCGCAGACACTATCCCTTACGAGCTGTTATGCAACATCACCCCGCGGGTGAGTTATGACTACTTAACTGGCTAAACTAGACGCTGTTTGCGAAGTTAAGTTCATCACTCGAGCATCTGTCCTTGCATCGTAGCTACAATTTGACGAGGTCCACCGTGATCTCGATGTTCACCAAGATAGATACCTTGCCAAGTTCCTAACTTTAAAGTGCCTTGATAGATAGGTATCGTCACTTCACAACCCAGCGTGCTGGACTTGATATGTGCAGGCATATCATCGTCGCCTTCATAATCATGTCGATAATAATGCTGGTTTTGAGGGACAAAGTGATTGAAGTGGCTTTCCATATCCATTCGCACTGTGGGATCTGCATTCTCATTGATTGTGAGGCTTGCCGAAGTATGCTGAATAAACAAGTGGAGTAGCCCCACCTTGTAGTAGCTTAATTGAGTAAGATGCGTAAGTAACTCGTCATCGATTAAATGAAAGCCTCGAGAACGAGGCTTTAATGTAATAACAGTTTGGTGCCAACTCATAGCTTGTCGAAGCTGACCTCTATATTTGCGTTACCATCATCAGATGTGAACGGCATAATAATCTTAGCGCCTTCACATTTGTGTGTAATTGTGTGTCCTGGTCCAGAAACAACTAATGGGGTTGCCATGTCAAAGTCATAACCTTTTTCACCTAATAGGTTTTTAGCACCACCGGTGACCATATTGGTGATTTCGCCGACCATGTCAGTAACTTCTTCATTGATACTCTCAGGCCTTTCGCCTAGCATTCTTTCCATAATGGCTAAAGCTAAACTTTCATCAAAAGTGATGGAAAAAGATCCTTTGGTTTGTGGGCCAACCATACCGATTAGTCCCGACACGTCTCCTCTGGCGACTTCATCTTTTTTTATCTTTGGCTTACCAGGCGTTAGCTCAGTTTGTGCCATCGTAGCTAATACATTTATTAGTGAAGATAAAAAAGGGTTGATGAACTCAACATTCATATTATTGTTCCCTTGTTTTATTCATTGTTGCAGTCATTATCTAAGTGTAGTGGCTTTTTTACCAGCTGCACTACTGTTGACACTTTTCACAAAGCCCATGAGCTTCGATAGTTTGTGCTTTAACTTTAAAGCCTTTTTCTGCTGATAAGTTATTCAATTCATGAGAAATTGCACCAGAATGCAGTTCTTGCACGTGTCCACAGCTATCACAGATCAGCAACTGAACTGGATGGATATGGTCAAAGTGGTGACACAGCATAAACGAGTTAGTGCTTTCAATTTTGTGGATGAAGCCAAGCTCAGCCAAAAAATCTAGCGCACGATATACAGTCGCTGGTTTAGCACTGGTCTCTGTTAATTTTAATTCTTCTAACAGGTCATAAGCACCTACGCCACCTTGTTTCGTCGCGAGCAATCGAAATACTTTTTCTCTAATCGGCGTAAACCGGGCTCCGCGGTTATCGCAGACCTGTTTCGCTTTACTAACAAGTAGTTCTATATTCATGTTCTAAATCCTTACACTACTTCCCAATACTAACATATTCATTTTAATAGTCTTGTATCGACAAGGATTTATTCTCAATATTCAATGGTTGGAGAGCATATTGCGTCAACCACGCTTCAAAATCAATTTTTGACATCGGTTTACCCAAAAAGTATCCTTGACCTAAATCACAATTCATGGCTGCCAAAGTGTCTAATTGTAGCTGGGTTTCGATACCTTCGGCGATCACTTTTATACCTAAATTATGAGACATAACAATGATAGCATTGACGAGTTGTTTCACCTGTTCGCTTGTATTCATATCAAAAATAAAGCTCTGATCAATTTTTAAAACGTCAAATGGGTATTGCCTCAAGTAGTTAAGCGATGAGTAGCCAGTCCCAAAGTCATCCATCGAAACCAGAATGCCCAGTTGGTGAAACTCAAATAGTGCATCTCTCACTAGTTCATCTCCGCTGAGTAACACCCCTTCGGTGATTTCTAGTTCTAGTAATTGTGTGTCTATTTTAAATTGATTGATTAAATGACTCACCGTATTTACGAGGTTGGGGTCTTTAAATTGCCGAGGCGATAAATTGACTGCAATTCGAAATGGGTTACTGAGCGTATTTTGTAAACTATTGATTTGCTTTATCGCTGTCTCTAATACAAATTGCCCGAGTTCAATGATGTATCCTGTTTGCTCTGCCAGAGGTATAAATTCTCCAGGAGAAATCCAGCCAAGTTCGGAGTCGTGCCAGCGTAATAGCGCTTCTGCACCTACAACGTACTGGCTAGACAAATCATATTGTGGTTGAAAATAGACTTCGAATTCATCATTAGCGAGCGCCAAACGCATTTTTTCTTCCAGCATGAGGCGTCGGTCTAAATCTTGACTCATGCTCTCTGTAAAAAATGAAAACGTATTGCGGCCCAGTTGCTTGGCGCTGTACATTGCTGAGTCAGCCTTTCTCAGTAGCTCATTAGGTGTGGTTGCATCATTTGGAAACACCGCAAGACCCAAACTTAACGAAATCGTAAAGGAGCGGTCATCGATTTCAAATGGAGAACGAAACAAGTGCACTAATTTCGTTGCAATTGCAGCAATGTGGTGTTGATCAGCGATATCTCCAAGCAAGACGATAAACTCATCACCACCGAGTCGCGCTACGGTGTCCTGCTTGCGCAATGCGTTTTTCAATATTTTGGCCGAATGTACTAATAGTTTGTCGCCAACTTCATGACCCATAGAGTCATTTACTTTTTTGAAGTCGTCTAAATCGATAAACCCAACGGCGATGAGTTGTTGGTTTCGCTTGGCTTCATGGATCATCTGTTGCAGCCTATCCAGCGCTAAGAACCGATTGGGCAACTTGGTTAAGGTATCGTAAAACGCATGATGTAATATCACCTCCTCTTGGCGTTTTTTGTCGGTAATGTCTCGCACTGCAACGACCAACTTGTTTGAGTCAGGGATCGCACTCAATCGTGCTTCGAAGTGCTTGCCTGCTGTCTCACCGTCGATACGGTATTCAATCTGTGTAAGCTGGCCACTTTGTTCCGTCGCTGATATCGCTTTGGTGAAGTGTTTTGCCGCATGTGTAGGCAAAACGTCAACCAGTTTTTGCCCTAAAAATGGGGCTTCTGGAATGTGCATTGTGCCATTGCTCCCATAATGACACTCTAAAACTTTGCCTGCTTTATCAACAATGAAAAAGATATCAGGGAGGGCTGAAAAAATACCTTCGAGCACGCTTTGTTTTTCTATTGCACTTTGTTGTGCTTGATTCTTTTGCTCGAAGCCTTGTTGCAATGTTCTGGAGGCATTGTGCAAATTATTGGCTAGGCGCTTCAGCTCGCCACTACCTGCAATATTGGTGTTGTGATTAAACTTGAAATCGCCCAATTTATCGCTAAGTTCCACCAGTACCGCAATGGGCTTGTGAATGAAGTAGTAACTGATTGCGATAGCAAGCAATGAAATGAGCAAAACCGAAGCGATCACTATCCAAACATTACGGTTGTAGTGCGTGTAAAGGCTGCTTACTTTTTCTGCGAGTGAGTATTTCGTCACGATCAGAAATGGTACGGTATTTGGCAGACTGTTTGAGTGGCCAGCGTGAGTGATTTTTCCATAACTCGTATAGACCTGCTGCTGTGAGTCAAAACGTTGAGTAAGCGGTGTTTCCTTCGATAGCCCAACAACGATATGAGATAACTGAGGGACCAACGCCAGTGCATTTTCCCCCACTTGATTCGCTGCCGAGCTATACAGTACTTTGAGTTGTTTGTCGGTGATGAGGATATATGAGAAGTGCTTATCAAACAAAGTTGCATTGATGGTTTCGTTGATGAGCACGTCTGAATGGGCGGCTTCAAGGCTGCCCATAGTGTGAATCAAAGTATCGGATAAGTAGGCACGCGTGTCTTCTAGTAAAAAGTCCTTTTTAACTTGAAAGCTAAATATGATTAAGGACAGCGCGAATATTGTTGCGCAGACAGTCGAAATTAAGGTCAGCCATAATTTTAGGTTTATTGAACGCGCTTTATCCATTATTAGTCCTTCAGCACCCAGTTCGTGAATGGCGGAATGTGTAATTACCGCTCAGTCCTTAGTCCTTTAGTTCGCTACAGCGAATAGTGCGTATTTACTCCTGTTGGAAAAACAACGCCAGTCAAATGTATATCAGGAGTGGTCTATGCTGACTTTTGCTGGCCACCTTCGAGCTAAGTATAGTTTAATTCGAAAGATTTGAATGACAGAATTTCTCTCGTTTACAGATAAGTAATTACAATATTGGGCGCCTGTTTCAAGAGCGAAAAAGTATAATTGAGGGATGTTTTACTATGTGACGTTACCGAGAAACGTCCGCTTATTACTTAAAAAGTATGAATCTTTGATATAGCGGCAAGGTTTAAAAAAGCCTTAACACGGCCCCTGTATAGTCATTGTTTAATAGCGTGCAATGATTATTGCCCAATGGGCGTGTTCCCGTTTATTTAAATATATGTAATGTGGAGTAATTTACCCTTATTAGTGAATTAGGTAGTGTTCATTTAGAAAACACGAGAATTCTTAGGAATTATTCGGCTCGAAAAATTAAGTCAATGTTAATTTTAAGTAATTTTGATTTATTTTTTTGTTTTGTGTGTTAGCATCATAGACACAGTATTTTTTTAAAAAAAGAATATTCAGTATTCTAGGTATTGTATTTAGTAGTCTAGCTGTCGTGCCTGCGTGAGTAGCATTTTCTTTTAATAAGCTTTCAATAAGTTATTGTTTAACAGTTCTTTTTGTTAGCTTTGGCGCAGTTGGCTAATGACCTTTTAAGCAAAGGGTTGGTTAGTCAGCCATGTTAATTTACGACGATAACCTATGTAATGGTGGCTTAATGAGGCCGTGCCTTTACCGGTGTGTTCGTTGTGAATTTTGAATTGATTATATTTATTCAATTTTATGGTTATAGCTAGGATTGCGATAGAGTACCTAATTGCGTAAATCTCCAACTTAGTACGTCGACCTAGCTCATAACTGAGAGATCACTTAATCACTCTTTTTTGCGGGCATGGCATGAAAACAGACTTGGTGACTGCTTTAGTTACATTGGCAAATACGCGTAGCGACGATACCGCTTTTCATTACTTCTTCTCTGACGACCACCCTAGTAAAACCCTTTCTTATCAACAATTAGATTATCGAGCGCGACAAATAGGTGCACAGCTCAGTCTTCATTTTGATAAAGGTGATAGAGCCCTATTGCTGTACAACTCTGGTTTTGAGTTTGTAGAAGCATTTTTTGCCTGTTTGTATGCTGGTGTGGTCGCCGTGCCAGTTTACCCTCCTAAGAAAAATCAAAATATCGCCCGACTGAGGAGTATTATTTTTGATGCTGGTGCTAAAGGTGTGTTAACCAGTGAAAAGGTAAACGCCATAGCGAGGCCTTTGTTTGAAGCTGAAGCAAGTCTTAATAACTTGGCGCTGTTTGCAACAGATACAATTAAAGAAGAGATCCCAACAAGTTGGCAGGTCGCTCAGCCACAAGCGCATGAGTTGGCTTTTTTACAATACACTTCTGGTTCCACTGGCGACCCAAAAGGTGTCATGGTGAGCCACGGCAATATTATCGACAATGAAGAGATGATGAAGGTTGCGTTTGGGCATGATGAATCAACGCCCATTGTTAGTTGGCTACCTCACTTCCATGATATGGGCCTTATTTTCGGTATTTTGCAGCCTGTTTATATTGGTGCTCCAGCTTGTTTAATGAACCCAACTTACTTTTTACAAAAGCCGCTACGTTGGCTCAAATTATTAAGTGAGTTTAAAGGAGTGACTTCCAGTGCCCCTAATTTTGCTTATGACTTATGCGTTTACTCTGTCACGGAAGAGCAATTAGCGGATTTAGATTTATCGCATTGGCGATCGGCATTAAATGGTGCTGAGCCTGTAAGGGCAAGCACTCTTGAGCGGTTTTATCAAAAGTTTCACCGCTGCGGCTTTCGACATGAAAACCTTGCGCCTTGCTATGGCATGGCTGAAACCACGCTGTTTGCCACAGGTGGTAATGTGCTCGAATCGCCAACCGTATTGTGCCTCGACAGTAAAGTGATGCTACAAAATCGCGCCGAGGTGAAAGCGCCGCCAGCGCATACCAAATTTATAAATGATGAAACTCATTATTATGCAGTCTCAAGTGGCCACAGTTGGCACAATCATACCGTTTCGATTGTTAACCCAGACACCAAACAACGTTGTTTAGACGGCGAAATTGGAGAAATTTGGATTAAAGGTGCGAGCGTTGCAAAGGGGTATTGGAATAAACCTGAACTGAGTAAAAATATTTTTGAGGCACATATTCATGATGATCACGATGGGCCTTATTTACGCACGGGCGATCTCGGGTTTTTGTATCAGCAGGAGCTGTTTGTAACTGGGCGTTCAAAAGATGTGCTGATATTTCGAGGTAAAAATTATTATCCGCAAGATATCGAATTGTCCGTCAGTGAAGCGGATGAAGCGCTTGACGCGAATGGAGGCGCGGCATTTTCAATAACGGTCGATGATGAAGAACGTTTGGTCATCGTGCAACAAGTTAAGCGCACTTCGGTGCGAAAACTCAATGCTGATGCAGTCTTCGCAAATATCACGGCTGCGGTGGTGGCACAGCATGGTATTACACCACACGACATTTTGTTAATTAAACCCGGCCGAGTATGCAAGACCTCAAGTGGAAAAATCCAACGCCAAGAAAATAGGCGGCAATATTTAGCAGCGCAATTTGAGCCATTAGCTAAATATCGCCCTAGCGGTGGTATCGACGCTAGCCAAACTTCGGCTGTGACGAGTGCACAGCAAGCACCGGTGATAGAGGTAAGCCAGTTACTGCAACAGATTATCGCGCTAGAAGTGGGTGTTGACGCGAGCGCATTGGATTTAGACGCATCTTTCCTATCATTGGGTGTTGACTCCATGAAAGCGGTGCGCATTTCGGGTGAGCTGATGGAATTACACGGTATTGAGCTCGAGTCCACCGTACTTTATGAATACCCAAGCATCACTCAGTTAGCTGAGTATTTATGCCAATTTGATGAAGTGTGTCAGGCCCTAGATAAATTAGAACGGCCGCAAAGCCGTGTACATTCGCAGCGCAATACGTGCGAAGAAGACCAAGCTAAAACAGATGTTTTATCTCAGAGGGTTGCGAACTCAAGAGGCGAAGACATTGCAGTAATTGGTATGGCATGCCGTTACCCAGAAGCGGAGAATACAGAGGCGTTATGGCAGTTATTGCGCTCAGGTGGTGATGCGATCTCCTTGCCAAGTGATGCGCGAAAGTCATTGGGCCGAGGCATCAATGGTGAAAGACTTGGTGGCTATTTAACCGATATTGATCAATTTGATCATGCACTTTTTGGAGTCGCACCTAGCGAGGCAAACCACATCGATCCGCAGCAGAGGTTACTGCTGGAAAATAGCTACCATGCAATTCAGTCGGCGGGTTATACACCAGCTATGCTGGCAGGGCAACGCATCGGCGTTTATGTGGGGATCTCTCAGAGCGATTACTTTTCACTTTGCCAAGAAACTGAAAAAAGTCATGCTTATCTAGGTACAGGCACTGCGCTCAGTATCGCGGCAAATCGACTCTCTTATTTTTATAACTTTACAGGTCCCAGCTTGGCCATTGATACGGCTTGCTCTTCGTCATTGGTTGCTTTGCATCACGCGATGCAAGCGATTCGGGCTGAGCAAATACCTTTGGCGATGGTGAGTGGTGTTAATCTGATCTTAAGTGATGATGTTAGCGCAGCCTGTAACAATGCGCAGATGCTGGCGCGAGACGGGCGATGTAAAACCTTTTCGGCTGATGCGAATGGCTATGTCAGGAGTGAAGGCGTAGGATGTGTGTTATTAAAACCATTGTCGCAAGCCTTGCAAGATAATGACGTTATTTACGGGGTGTTGAAAGGCAGCGCTGTAAATCAGGATGGTCGGAGTAATGGCATTACGGCACCAAATGGCCGAGCGCAACAAGATGTTATCCGTGCGGCATTGGACAACGCAGGTGTCTCACCTCATCAAGTGCAATACGTAGAAGCACATGGCACCGGCACTGAGCTTGGGGACCCCATTGAAGTATCGGCACTACAGCAGGTGTATGGAGATAAGCGTGAAGGAGAGGCGCTGAAAGTTGGTTCGGTGAAAGCAAATATTGGTCACCTAGAATCAGCAGCGGGGCTCGCAGGGTTAATAAAAACGCTACTGTGCTTTTCACATCAGCAAATACCACCTCAGCGCTATATTGACAAACTCAATCCCCATATTGCATGGGATAAATTTTCGATTAAAGTGCCGGATGCACTGGAGGCATGGCCAACATCATCGACTGACACCGCACTTGCAGGGCTCAGCTCATTTGGCTTTGGCGGAACAAATGCCCATGTAATATGTGCATCCGCACCTAGTTCAGCAAACCAGCCTACAAAGCTTCACCAAGATCCTCCTTTTTATGTTTTGCCACTCAGTGCAAAGTCTCCATACTCATTGGCAAAATTGGCGAGACGTTACGGCGATCGATTAGCAGCTGCAAATCCGCAAGAATTTAACACGCTGGTTTATCAAAGTGTTGAAAGCCCTTCTCTCAAAGGTGTAAAGCAAACCTTCTATGGCGCATGTAAAGAAGACCTGATCCAGCATTTGTATTCATTGCATGATCCGGCCAAGCTGGCGCAACACGCGCCAAACAATCAAGAAAAGACAGCCAATAGAGTGGTCTTTTTATTCACCGGTCAAGGCGCTCAATACCCTGATATGGGACGAGCGCTTTATGAAACGCAGCCAGTGTTTAAAGCGGCTGTGGATGAATGTGATGCATTGCTAAGTACGCACTTTGAAGCGCGTTTACTTAACGTGTTATATCAAGACCCAGAAGGGGACTTGATCAATCAAGCGCGATGGGCGCAGCTTTGCGTGTTTGCTGTAGAATACGCAATGGCTAAGCTATGGATAAGTTTTGGTCTCGAACCAGATATGTTGGTCAGTCACAGTGTGGGTGAGTATGCTGCTGCATGTATTGCTGGCGTAATGTCATTGCCTGATTGCCTTAAACTGCTTGGTGCACGTGCTGAGTTGATGCAGCAATTACCCGCACACGGGAAAATGATTGCGGCACGATGCTCGCGTGAACTGGCTCAGGAGCTTGTTACTCCACATAGCAATGAAGCCGCGGTTTCTGCATATCACGGAGAGGCGGGGGTTGTTTTTTCTGGTAGTGACGATGCGATGGCTGAAATAGGCCAAAAGCTTGAACAAAAAGACATTCGTTTTAAAGCGCTAAATACGGCCCGAGCGTTCCACTCACCGCTCATGAAACCTGTGTTGTCTCAGTTTTCAAAAGCCGCACAGAACACGACATTTAAAGCGCCAAAATACACTTTCATTTCCTCCCAAACGGGTGTGGCTGAAAGCGCTGCATTAACTCAGCCCAATTATTGGGTTGAGCAAATTGTGCAACCAGTGAAATTTGATGCTTGTATTGATGAACTTGGTAAATTGACGCGCTTTATTGCCCTAGAAGTAGGGCCAAAACCTGTCCTCAGCACCCTCATTCAGGAGAATTTGCCTCGTGCGGACGCAGAGTACTTAAGTGTATTTAACTCAATTGGTAATGATTGTGAAAGGTTAGCTGCTGACGTAGCGAGTATTTGTGAAGCAGGGCGCAAACTACAATGGTCACAAATCTATCCGGCATTACAAAACACGGTATTGCCTAAAGTAGCGCTACCACCGTATCCATTTGAGCCGACTCGACACTGGATCACCACGTCGAAGGCGTCACAACTTGCACCGGCACCTGTTGCCCTCTCCAATGAACAAGTGGATGATGTGCAAAGAAGCGCAGCGATTCGGGAGTTTGTACTTAACACGTTGGCCAGTGAATTGGCGATGCCCGCAGCGCAGATAGATACAAGTTTGCCACTGCTCGAAATGGGCGTTGACTCATTGATGATCATGCGCGCAGTTCGCACTTATGAAAAGCAGTTTCACCTTGAGTTTAGCGTGCGACAATTCTATGAGGAGTTGAGCTGTGTTGACTTGCTTGTCGAGCACGTAATTTTACACAGTGATTACCTCAAAAATGCACCTACTGCGCCCTCACCAGAAGACGTAAAAGATTTCGACGACACAGCCATTACAGAACCACATGCGCCAGTGGGTGATAAACACGCATTGATCGCGTCAATCTGCCAAGCCCAGTTGCAAGCAGCTGCGTCAATTACTCATGAAATTGCTAAGCAAAGCGTTGAAGCGGTCACGGCGCAGCAGTTACGTTGGTTAAACGCCGACACTGCAAGCCTCGATGAGGAAAGTCTTCCTCAGCAGCTAAAACCGTTAGCGGATCCCCCTGCGGTTGCTAGCCAGCCCGCTCAAACTATTCTACCTGGATTTGGACAAAAGCAACTCAAACCTGTTGCAAGCTCCCCACAGGTTCAAGCGCATGCCGTTAGCCTAGGTGAAGCATATTGCCAAAAAACAGCGAGTTCTAAGCAGCTGGTGGCGGCACATCGCACTCATCTTGCTGATTGCCGAGCCTCAGCAGGGTTTCGTTTGTCGAGCAAAGAAATGCTCTATCCCATTTTTGCAAAACGCTGTGAAGGAGCGCGGATCTGGGACATTGATGACAATGAATATATAGATATCACTATGGATTTTGGCGTTAACTTGTTTGGCCACAAGCCTGAATTTGTCAACGCCGCTTTGATTGATCAATTGGACAATGGCATGCAATTGGGACTAGCGAGTCCAGTAGCGTGTGAAGTGGCTGAGCTTGTGTCTGAATTGACTGGATTGGCGCGTGTTACTTTTTGCAACTCAGGTACAGAAGCCGTGATGACGGCTGTACGTCTGGCAAGAAACAAGACTAAGCGAGATCGCATTGTACAGTTTTCTGGTGCTTATCACGGCCACTATGACGGTACATTAGCTACTCCAACGCCTGATGGCACGGGTGTTGAAGCGATGTGCTCGGGTATTCAATCTGGTGCAATTAACCGAAACTTGGTGCTAGAGTATGGCGAGCAGTCTGCTCTAAATCAGATCCACGAGCATGCAGATACCATTGCTGCTGTATTGGTAGAGCCTGTACAAAGTCGTCATCCTGCACTGCAACCGTTTGAGTTTTTGAAACAGTTACGGGCATTGACGAAAGAGTTGGGTATAGCACTTATCTTTGATGAGATGATCACCGGGTTTCGTGCTCATCCTGGCGGTGTGCAAGCATTGCTGGGGATCCAAGCTGACATGGCCACGTACGGGAAAATCGTGGGTGGCGGCTTACCTATTGGCGTGGTTGCGGGCAGTGCTGAGTATCTTGATGGCATTGATGGTGGTGATTGGCAATATGGTGATAACTCATACCCTCAAGCTGATACAACATTCTTTGCGGGTACGTTCTGCAAGCACCCACTGAGCATGGTGAGTGCAGCTGCCGTACTAAGAGAAATCAAGCGCCAAGGGCCCCAGTTACAGGAACAGCTTTCACAAAAAACCAGTTATCTGCAAAGCACTTTAAATGCGTTTTTTGAACGCAATGGCATTCCAATGCGGATTGAAGCATTCTCGTCACTGTTTCGATTTACATTCGCGCAAAACCTAGATGTATTCTTTTATGAATTACTTAATCGCGGGATATTCATTTGGGAGGGGCGCAATTGCTTTATAAGTGCCGCCCATAGTCAGAAAGACATCAAAACCATTATTGATGCGGTGCAAGCTAGTGCGCTTGCGCTTAAAGATGCTGGCTATTTTTCACAGGAGCAGGTTAATGAGTGTGGAACTTCCCCTATTGGAACCTCATTTTCACTCACACAAGCCCAGCAGCAATTATTAGCGCTGGCATTGCGATCACCACAGGGCGCGCTCGCTTATCATTTACAAGCCAGTATTCAGCTCAATGGTAAGGTGCAATTGGATAAGCTTCATCACGCCATTGACGAAGTGGTCGGCGAGTATTCGATATTGAGTATGGGTGTTGATATTGATGCGTTAACACACATACAGCGCAAAGCACCACAGTTAACAGTGCAAACGTTGGAGGTGACATCCACATCAGGCTTGGTTGACCCGAATAAGGAGCTGGCAGAGTGGCGTTATCGGCCTTTTAATTTTGAGCAAGATACCTTATGCCGTTTTGTATTGTTATGTACTGATGAAGCACATTACCTGAGCATTGTGGCCCATCATATTGTGTGCGATGGAATTTCACTGCAGCTCATTATTGAGCGTATAGCAGCGCATTATAATGAGGATGCTCGACGCTTTGAGCGTTCCCCCCAATATTCCGACTACGTAGCAGCACTTGAGCAGTATCGGCAGTCTGAGCAATATCGTAAAGATGAGCACTACTGGCTAGAGAATTTAGCTCACTGCGATGCGCTCTGTTTGCCCATGCGGCAATCACCTATCCAACAGCAAAGCTTTGAAGTACAACAATTGAAGTTACCTATTTCTGGTGCAGCGATAGAAAACGTAATGGCATTGGCGAAAGCACAAGGCTGTGGGTTATTTGCAACTTTATTGGCGGGGTATGTGGTGTGGCTGCATAAGCTGAGTCAGCAATCTGTTATCGCGGTCAATGTGCCGGTATCTGCACGTCAGTTATTGGCGAAGCAATTTGATGCCGAGTTGTTAGATCAACAGTTGGTTGGCTATTGTACGAATATGATTGCAGTCGTAGTTTCTTTGTCAGCGCAAAGTACGTTTGCCGACGTGGTGAAGCAAGTTCAATCGCAAATGTTAAACGGGCTAGATCACGCAAATTACCCATATTCAGCATTGACTGAGCAAGATGTTATTTTACCCAGTACGGTGTTCAACTTAGACCGCATGTCCCAACTTCCCCAGTTTGCAGAGTCAACGGTGAGCATGGTGAATAATGAGGTGCGCTTCGGTCACTTTGATTTGAACTGTAATATCTTAAATGTGCATGATAGCTGGTTACTCGAGCTGGACTTTAATTGTCAGAAATATGATGCCGCCATGATGCAATCATATGGACAAGCGTGGGTGAGGTTACTGGCGACAATGACGCCGCATATAACCTTGTCAGATAAGGCCTGTGCCATGCTCAGCGATGCTGAGCAAAAGGTATTAGTGTCAGAACAAATTGCTAAGGTACAACAGGGTCAACCAGCTACCTTGTTGCTAGAGGGGTTTGCAGAGCAAGTCGCCATGATGCCAAATCGCATCGCTGTGCGAGATGCTAAAGCGCAGCTGTCTTATGAAGCGCTAGACAAGCGCTCGAATCAATTAGCGCATTATTTAATTCAACAGGGCATTGATAGGCAGTGCCTAGTGGCAGTCGCAATGACACGCAGTTGCGAGTTACTGGTGACATTACTAGCGGTATTAAAAACGGGTGCCGCTTATTTACCACTAGATTTAACATTTCCTCAAGCGCGAGTCAGAGACATTCTTACGGACTCGCAAACTCACCTCGTTTTATGCGATGAACAGTGTAGTGACATACAGAGCATGCTTGAGAGTTGTTGCCACTGCGTCAATCTCGATCGGGAATCTGAGTCTGTTTGGGCATGCAACACAATTGAACCAAGTCGCAGTATAGAGCCTCATCAACGGGCGTATGTTATTTATACCTCAGGCTCAAGTGGTCGGCCAAAAGGCGTTGAAATTGGGCATGATGCATTGGCAAATTTTCTCTATTCGATGGGCAAAGTGCCGGGTATGCAAGCCGCTGATCGCTTACTCGCGGTGACGACTATTGCATTTGATATTGCCGCTTTGGAATTGTATTTACCGCTTATGTGCGGGGCATTTGTATATATAGCCGATGAAGTTGCGTGTAGTGACCCTCTAGCAATCGCTGAATTACTAGAGCGTGAGCAGATCAGCATGATGCAGGCAACACCAACCTTGTGGAAAGTACTGATTCAGGCGTCGCCGAATTGTATTAGGGAATTAAAAGTATTGAGTGGTGGCGAACCTCTGGAGCAAAGTCTCGCAAGCACCATACTGCATCGCGGTGGGCAGTTATTTAATATGTATGGCCCAACCGAAACGACGATTTGGTCAAGCGTTGAACACATCTCGGATGCCAGTGATATTTGTATTGGCGAAGGCATAGATAACACGGCGTTATTGGTGATGCCAGAGCATGCGCAGAGCGACAGTTTGCCATTACCTATCGGCGTATGGGGAGAGCTTTGGATAGGGGGAGCGGGATTAGCAAAAGGCTATCTAAACCGCTCGGATCTGACTCAGCGTAGTTTCATCAATTTTGACTTATTAGGCACATCAACAAGGCTGTACAAAAGCGGTGATAGAGCGCGGCGCTTGCCCGATGGACGCTTTGAGCTGCAAGGGCGCTTAGATAATCAGGTCAAATTGCATGGGCACCGTATCGAGCTGGCTGAAGTGGAACATCAGATAAGAAAATTGCTCGATAATGACGATGTACGTGTATTGGTCAAGCGTGACAGTACGGGTAAGGAATCTCTCTGCGCATATTGCTTAGCGCATGGTGAGCTCAAGGTGCAGTGGAGCTATAGTGCAATTCGTCAACACTTATTGATGAAGTTACCAAGCTATATGGTGCCCGAATATGTGAGTTGGCTACCAGAGTGGCCATTGACCCCCAACGGCAAATTAGACCTAAAAGCGTTGGTGTTACCGCAGGTAGAAGCTACCTCAAGTGAGATATTCCATGCACCTAGTACGCCTATCGAACATCAACTTCAGACCTTTTTTATCGAGTTGCTCCCAGTACAGACATTAAGCACAGACATTAGCTTTTTTAACTGTGGCGGAAATTCGGTATTGGCTATGCAGTTGATATCCAGAGTGAATAGATACTTTTCAGTAAGGTGCACAGTGGCGGATGTATTTGCGCACCCGAGTATTCAAGCTTTGGCCAGACGAATAAGTACGTGTGGTGACACTGAGGTGTCTGGCAAAGCGCAAGTGGAAATTGTTAGTGACATAGTTAGTGGCCGTGATATCAGCGCCGCTTTTGATGATCAATCCATGACAGAGATGGACTTGTAAGAATGGAAAATTCAGCGATAGAAACTTTGTTGGCCGAGTTAGATGGCCAAGGGATATTTGTGTATTTACAAGACGGGCGTCTTAAGCTCAGGAGTCGCAATAGCGATATTCCCGCAGAAAAGTTAGCGCTGATACGTGCCCACAAATCTGAGTTAATCACCTACATGCAAAGGCACCATCAAAAGATAGGTAGGTTATCACGGGCTCAGCAACGTATTTGGTTTTTAGATAAGTATGAAAATGAGCTCAGTGCATATAATATGGCTGGCCTGTTGAAATTGTCTCAGCCGTTTTCCAAAGCACAAGTTGAGCTGGCGATAAATACAGTGTTGCAGCAACATGACGTACTCCGTAGTCGATTTCGTCAAGATGGTGAAGTCGTTAAACAGGTCGTTGATCAAGAGGCTGTATTGCATGTCAGTGAGATTTTGGCCACAGTGGACGTTGACAACGAGGTGGCGACTGCGCTAATTCAAGAGCAACTTCAACACCGTTTTGATCTGGCATCCGATCTATTAGTGCAAGCAAGCTTAATCACCCATCAAGGCCGCGGAGAGTGGTTATACCTGTGCATGCATCACATTGTGGCAGATGGTTGGTCGATCAAACTCTTTACGCAAGCTCTGTTGGATGAACTAGCTGGCGCTCAGCACCAAGCTCCAGCATTGCAGTATTTGGATTTTGTCCATTGGGAAAGTCAGTATCAACAAACGGCTGAGTACCAATCACAGCTTGCATATTGGCAATCTTCTTTGGCAGATTTTACGGTGTTTGAGTTGCCAACTAGCACGCCACGTGGCGTTTATAAGCATTATCAAGGCGCTCAGCTCAGTTTATTATTGAGCGATGATGAATCTTTACAGTTTAGTCACCACTGCCAAGCACTCGGGATCACCTCTTTTGCAGGCTATCTCGGGATCTTTTACGCTTTACTTTATCGCTATAGCCAAAGCGAAGACATTACAGTGGGTGTACCGGTACTGAATCGTGAACATCACGATTTTGAGTCTATAATTGGGTGTTTTATCAACACGTTACCTATGCGGATTAACGTCTCGGGCGAATTATCACTGCACGAGTTTCTTAAGCAAACACAAGCTCAGTCTGTTGAAAGCTTGGCGAATCAAGCGGTTGCGGTTGAAGATATTATTGATGCGATGGATCTGGCAAAGTCCACCTCACATTCTGCACTATTTCAAATCTTATTCAATTACAACGGGGTAGCCAAACAGTCCCTATCTAGTGGTACTTTGACTGGCGCTTTGCAAGCGTTGGATAATCGCACTGCAAAATATGATTTAACATTGAGTATCAACGATGTTCAGCGTGGTACAGAACTGTGTTTTGACTATGCAAGTACCTTGTTTGATAGACAGTTTGTTGCGCAATTTGCCAATGATTATAAGGCTATCATTAACGACGTTTTAAATAACAAAGGGGATGTGCCACTCAGTCAAATTAAGCTGTTGTCAACTCACATGATAGACAGCATATCGGCATTTTCCGCTGCTGGGGTTGATGCGCCAACAACGGTGATTGAAGCCATTTATCAAGGTGCACAAGCACACCCCAATAACACAGCTTTAATTCAGGCAAGCACAGATGCATCGCATGTTGCTAAAGCTTTGACCTATAGCACACTTTGCGCACAAGTGGATGTGTTGGCAGGCCTTTTACTGGGCGAAATTGAGGGGAGGGGAGCCCCACTAACTTTGTTGGTAAGCAAAGAAGTGGACAGTGTTATTTGGATGCTGAGTGCTATGCGCGCTGGCATCACTTACTTGCCAATTGATAGCACAACGCCTGTTGCGCGTATTTTAGAGATAATGAGCCAAGCAAACAGTGATTGGTTGTTAGCACCTGACGCTCATAGGGAAGGGCTGCGGGAGTTAGAATCGCATAGTATAAAAGTCCTCAGTCCTAATTTGCTTGGCAATGTGCAAGCTGATAGCACAGTTATTGCGTTCCCTAATGCAGGTGATATCGCCTATATCATGTTTACCTCAGGTAGTACTGGCAAGCCAAAGGGGGCTGAGCTTAGCCATGAAGCGCTTGCGCAGTATGTCGCTGGCGTGTCTGAGTACGCCGAGTTTGGCAATGACACTTGCGCGGGTGTAGTCACTGGGCTTGCAACAGATCTCGGCTTAACAGGTATATTCCCTGTGCTTGCAGGTGGCGGCAGCGTCGTTTTAAGCAATACTCATGAGCCCGCTATTTTAGTGGACTCGCTAGTTAAACACGGTGTCAATTTTGTAAAACTCACACCTTCTTTCACCAAAGAGTTGTTGCCTTGGCTTATGTCCGTTGATGGACTCAAGATAACGCAGTGGGTTTTAGGCGGAGAGTCCTTGAGTACGCAGTTGGTGACTGATTTATATTCATTACCAAGTACAGAGCGCATACTTAATCACTATGGTCCGACTGAGACGTGCATTGGTGTCTGCGCCTTTGAAGTACCAAAAGGGTTTAACAAGTATAGTGTGCCCATAGGGCAGCCGTTTTCACATGCCTCATTTGCAATATTAGATGCTGGGCTACAACCGGTGCCACGCGGCACACCGGGTGAGCTTTTTATTGGTGGATCAAGTGTGGCACTGGGCTATGTGAATGATGAAACGCAAACAGCTAAGAGCTTTGTGCACCTTGTTGGGAGTGATGGTCAGTCACAGCGCTATTATCGCACTGGTGATCGAGTGAAGTGCAATTTTGAGAATCAAATTGAATTTTTGAATCGTTTGGACAAGCAGCCTAAAATCAATGGCTTTAGAGTCGACTTGGCTGATATTGAAGCAAAACTGTCGTCGCTGCCAGAGGTGAGCTCTGCTGCCGTGATCCATCGTGAGGTATCAGGCACGGAAACTCTGCTGGGATATTTTATTGCCAGCGACAATAATCTCGACTCGTCGTATATCCGCCACCAGCTAAAACAGTTATTGCCTGCGCATTTAATTCCGACTTACCTCATCAGACTGAACAGTCTGCCCAAATTGGCAAATGGCAAAATAGATCGTGCGCATTTACAACAGCTAACATTGTCTTTGAATGACGAAAGTCAGGCACCACAAACGCCATTGCAACGACAATTAATTGCCCTGTTTGAGTCTATTACAGGATGTACCGGCATTGGCATTACGCACAGTTTTTTCAGTGTCGGGGGCCATTCTTTGTTGGCCATGCGCCTGTTGAATGAAATAACAGAAACATTTTCAGTGACATTGAGTTTAAAAGAGATTTTTGCAAACCCCAGTGTTGCCGATTTAGCTGAATGCATAAAAGCGTATGAAGTGGGTACTGCACAGGTTGAACTGCGTAATGTGGCTGAAACATCGCAATATCCCTTGTCATTCGCACAGCAACGCATATGGTTCGTAGACCATATTCAGGGTCACAGCCATCAATATAACCTGCAAGGCGTTTACACTTTGAAGGGCCCTTTGAACTTAAGGTGTTTAGAGCAGGCATTTATTCAGGTTATTGAGACACAAAAGATACTGACCTTTAACTATCATCAAGACGCAGGTGGGAATGTATATCAAACCCACAATTCAGCGCTCACGTTTGAGCTGGGCTTTGAAGATTTAAGTGCAATGCCCTCACGAGCTCAATCACATCAAGTCGCCCAAACAGTCGCGCATGATGCTGAGCTGTCTTTTAATTTGTCTACTGAGCTACTGCTGCGGGCGAAAGTGCAAAAGCTGGCTGAGCAAGAGCATGTGCTGCTTATCACTATGCACCACATAGTATCAGATGGGTGGTCCATTGGTTTATTGGCACAAGCGATAGGTGAAGCGTATGGCCGCTTACTGTCAGGGTTGGCCCATGCCCCCAAAGCTCTGCAATATTCATACATGGACTACATAGACTGGCAACTGCGGGTTGCACAGTCGGAAAAATGGCAATCCAGCTTAGCATTTTGGCAAAAAGAGTTAGATGCGTTGCCGCTTGAGCATGCATTACCTACCGATAGAGATAGGCCAAATCAGGTAATTCAAGGAGGCGGTTTACTTTGTATTGAATTGCCAAAGGCCTTGCGACAATCACTCAAGGCATTTTGCCATGAATCTGGTTACACCCTATTTCAGGTTTTAAAAACGGTGTTTAGCCTTTGGCTAAGCCGTGCACAGCAGCGGCGTGAAGTGGTCATTGCCACACCGGTATCAGGCCGTTCAATGCAAGCATTTGAACCGCTGATTGGTAATTTTATCAATACGTTAATTTTAAGAGACCGACACACAGATAATATCGACTTTTTGACTGCACTGAGCCAGACGCAAGCACAATTGGCAACAGTGCAACAGCACCAAGATATTCCCTTTGATACGTTAGTTGACGAGTTGAAAGTAGCACGTAGTTTGGCGTTGCACCCTTTGTCGCAAATAGTGTTTAGGGTGAATAATGAAGTAAACGAAGCGCTGCAGCTCGATGGTCTTGACGTGGCACTACATACGCAAACCACACGCAATGCAAAGTTGGACTTAGAGGTCTCGGTCATTGATAGTGAGGCGCATTGCGTGATTGAGTGGCTGTACGATACAGCACTTTGGGATGAGCAAAGTATCGTGGCGTTTAGTGAGCAATATCAGCTGGTGTTACAGCAGTGTTTGGCTGATCCAGAGGTGGTGCTATCGCAGTTGCAATTGTGGTCATTACAGGCTCAGCAATTGTTTATTACCAAGTCTCAATCGATAGAGTTTGTGCATTCAGAGCCTCGATCTTGGGCAAATCAGGTTTCAGATGCAGCGACTCGCTACCCCGATCGCGATGCGCTGTATTTTGGTGATACAAAATTCACCTACCACGCTTTAGAGCAGATCTCTAACCAGCTTGCGCACTGCTTACTGGAAATGGCGTTTCCTGCACAAAGCCGCATAGCTTTGCTTTTGGAATCTGGGCCACTTATACCCATTGCGATGCTAGGTATTGCCAAAGCGGGTCATGTTTATGTACCGCTGCATGGTGATACACCAACAAAAGTATTGGCGCATATTGTAGAAGATGCCGAGGTGATGCTGACATTGGCTATGAGTGAAGAAGCCGAAAAGCTAATTGAAGCAGGTACTGACTTTTTATTATTGGATGATGCACTTGAAGAAGACTCTTTGCTTAGTGCTTATCCATCTCACTTGCCCAGTGCTGATGAATTAGCAGTCTGTGCATTGCCCGAAGCGGAAAGACTCAGTTATATCATTTATACCTCAGGTTCTACGGGTACGCCAAAAGGAGTGCCTATTTCACAGGGTAATCTACAAGGGTATTTGCAACATGCACAACGTCAATATTTAGGAGCACAGCTACAGTTAGCAGGTGCGGTAATGAGCACGCCTGTGGCATTTGATGCGACAATTACGGCGATTATGCCAGCTTTAATGTCAGGCACGTCACTGACTATTGTGCATCAAGGTGCCGAATTGATCCCCGAGATCATTCAGCTGTTGTGGCAAGATGAAGCGCGTCTATTTAAGTTAACTCCCGCACATTTACGCGCTGTTTTGGCGCTCTCTAGCGAGTCCAGTGAGTGCCTGACACCACACACGGTGGTTGTGGGTGGAGAAATGCTTGAAAGTGACTTGATTGCTGCACTGCGAATGAAGTTACCTCATTGTCGTTGGATAAATGAATACGGGCCTACCGAAACCACTGTTGGCGTCAGTGTTTTTGAAGTTACAAATGAGATGTCCCCTGAGCAATTGCGGGCCACTAAAGACGTGCCCATTGGTCTGCCTATTGAGGGCGTTAATATGTTGGTTGTTGACGAGTTTGATCAGCCTGTGGTCCGTAATATGCCCGGAGAGTTACTGATAGCGGGCAAGGTGGTGAGTGCAGGTTATATCAATCAGCCTGAGTTAACAGCGCAAAAATTTGGCGTGCGTAAGGTGGCCCAAATGCACGAGCAACATTGTTACCGATCAGGGGATGTCGTGAAGTGGCATCTAGATGATAACGGATGGCCCCAGCACCTGCGTTATCTTGGCCGAGCGGATGAGCAAGTTAAATTGCGTGGCTACCGAGTAGATTTAGACGCTGTTTTACATTGTATTCGGGCAATTCCAGAGGTGGGCGACTGCGCGCTCACTATTGACGACAAACAGCAGGCCATTGTCGCACATATCGTATTTAAATCTGGAGCCCAGCTTGGTGAACGAGCTGTGCGTCAACAGCTTGCTAACGAGTTGCCACCGTACATGTTGCCGGCGGTGTATCACTCTGTTGATGTTATTCCTCTGACACGCAACGGAAAAGTCGATAAACAAGCTTTGATCGATGTGCAGCGTGACAATTTAATACGCAGTATTAATAAGCCTTGTACGCATCCAGAGGCGTTGACTGACGTGGAGCAGTATTTACTGAATTTATATAGTGAAGTACTGCTAACGGGTCAAATTGGACTCGATGATAGCTTTTTTGAGTTAGGTGGACACTCTTTGCTGGCCATTCGCCTAATCAGCCAAATTAGGCAAGAAAAACAAATTGATATTACATTGCCACAGTTATTTAAAACACCCAGTATTAGTGCTTTAGCTGCTGTTTTACCACAGTTTGAAAAGCTAACAAAAGAGCAAGAAATTACCGTAGCGTCCAGGTCTGACACACTACCTCTGTCATTTGCTCAACAAAGGTTGTGGTTAATTGACCAACTGCAAACAGGCAGCGCGCAATACCATATGCCTGCAAGCTTTATATTCACAGGAGAATTTGACCTCTGTGCCTTTAGTGCGGCGTTAGCCAGTGTGATCGATAGGCATGAAGTATTGCGCTCTATCATCCTCCCAGGAGCCAGCAAAGAGGCCCCAGAGCAATTACCGCGCAAGCAGGTTGAGACGCCACTAGTATATGAAGACCTCTCGATGTTGCCCGCCAGTGAACAAGCTCAAAAGGAAAATCAGTTGGTCACACAAGTTTGCAATAAGCCATTTGATTTGAGCCAGGACGTCATGTTGCGTGTCACCGTCATTAAGCGAGAGGAGCAAAAATACTGGGTGCATTTTAATATGCACCATATTGCCAGCGATGGTTGGTCAATGGCGATTTTAGTACGCGAGTTAATTGCTTTTTATCGCTATCATAGTGACGAGAAAAACTTCCCGCTACCTAGTCACCTAGCTAAACCGCTCGCGATACAATATGCCGACTTTGCCCACTGGCAGCGCCAAGAAGCCGTAACACAAACGCAAACTGCTGCACTTGAATACTGGAAACAGGTCCTTGATGACTGTCCTGTACTACACCAATTACCGCTAGATTATGCACGCCCTAAAGTACAGTTGTTGACGGGGCTACGTCATAACATGGCATTGGATGCCACCACTACAGCCGCTATTCGAGCGCACTGTCAGGCACAAGGGGTGACTCTGTTTATGTGGTTGCACAGCGCCTTTACGTTATTAGTCATGCGATTAAGTGGGGTCAATGATGTGACGATTGGCTCACCTGTTGCGGGCAGAGAGCAGCAGGCTTTAAATGATTTAATTGGTTTTTTTGTAAACACTTTAGTGATCCGCGGTAAAGTGGATAAGGCACTGACATTCAACGCATGGTTAGCACAACAGAAGGATATTATTCTAGGTGCATTCAAGCATCAGGCATTGCCGTTTGAGCAGCTGGTCGAGGCACTAACACCCCAACGGAGTTTGAGTCATCAGCCACTATTTCAAATATTATTTGCGTTGCAAAACAATGAAACTGCAGATTTTGCTCTGCCCCATCTACATATTGAAATGGAGCCTGCTGAAGCTCCAAGCATGAAATTTGACCTTGAAGTGAATGCCATTGAGCGAGGAGATGGTATTGAGCTTGAGTGGAATTTCAGTAGTGCGCTTTTCAGCAAGCAAACAATTGCTGGTTTTGCGCAAGCATTTACCCAGTTGATTGAGTCGGCATTGCAAACCCCCGACTTGCTTGTGAGCCAATTACCGATTCTCAGCGATGCTCAGCAAACAGCGATGGTTCATGCTGGGGCGATGGCAAAAGCGCATGAACACGCACCATTATGCCTACATGACAGGTTTGAAAACATTGCTTACCTGCAAAAAAATAAACAAGCGGTGAGCGATAGCAAAGGGGCAAGCCTAAGTTATGGTGAACTTTGGCAACGCTCAGGTGAACTGGCAAGTCACTTATTACAACAAGGTGTGAAGGCAGGTCAGCGGGTAGCGGTGTGCCTCTCACCTTCTGCGGATATGGCCATTTCCTTGTTAGCGATTTTACGGTCAGGGTGTGCGTATGTGCCCATAGATCCCAAATTACCTTCTCAGCGTATCCAGTTTATTTTGCAAGATAGCCTTGCGACAGGACTTATCACTCGAAATGAACTAAAACAAACATTAGCCAATCTCTCTGACTCTATAGAACAAACACCGCTGACTTTGTTTTGCATCGATGAAGTGGACGCTTGGCAAAATAGTGAAGGGGATTTACCAAAGTCGAAAGTGAGTGATGTGGCTTACATGATTTATACCTCGGGCACGACGGGTCAACCAAAGGGGGTAAAAATCACACATCACAATTTATATCACTATTTGTCCTACGTTGTCAGAGATTATACCAATTGCGATTTGGTGAGCAGTGTTGTGAGTACGCCTCTCGCATTTGATGCGACGGTGACCTCATTGTGGGGTGGGCTGTTAGCCGGTATGGGCATTGAATTTTTAGATGATAGCGAGCAAATGTTACCGCAACTTGCGAAACACTTGTTTTCGGATAATGCCAAGCTATTTAAAGTGACGCCAGCACATTTACAAGGCGCTTACGAAATTGCGAAACAGATGTCCTTGCAACGCACATTTAACGCTAAGCATCAAGTGGTGATAGGGGGAGAGGCGCTGACTTGCGAAGTCCTAAACAACCTCAGTAAGTTTATACCCAAAGCTCTGTGGATCAATGAGTACGGCCCTACCGAGACTACGGTAGGTACCTGCGTTTACCATTGTAACCGGGATACACTACGGATGTTAAATAACGCCCATATACGGCAAGTCCCCATTGGCATACCACTGCCCCACAGCCAGTGTGTGGTGCTAGATGCTGAGCAGCAACTGGTGCCACAGGGCGTCAGTGGTGAGTTATATATTTGTGGAGAGGGAGTTACGCCTGGTTACATGACAGACCTACCGCAATATCAAGAAAAATTTGTAAATTTGACCTTCGGAGTGCAAAAAGACAGCTTGCGATATTATCGCACTGGCGACAAAGCACGGTGGATTGTTGATCCCATTTCGAAAAAACTTCAGTTAAGTTTTGAAGGGCGAACGGATGAACAAATAAAACTGCGGGGTTATCGCATTGAACTTCATGAAATTGAGCATTACTTAAAGCAGTTCACTGAGGTTGCTGATGCCTGTGTATTGCTCAATGAAAAGCAGGACAACCTTGAAGGGTTTATTGTGAGCAATAATGTTGAGTTGGAGGGCACTTGCGCGAAGTTGCTTAGTGAAGCAGAGCTAGCGCAATTACAAGCGCAACTCGCGACGCAATTGCCTGCTTATATGTTGCCTCATCGAATAATTCAAGTGGCAAGTATCCCCCTGACAGTCAACGGTAAAGTAGATACGCAGAAGCTACGGAGTGTGGCGCACAACATATGTGCACAGCGTGAGGTGGTGACACCGCAAACGGAACTAGAACACTCATTACTCACCATTTTCATGCAGGTTCTTGATGTACCTCAGTGTGGCGTGACAGATAGTTTCTTTGTGATGGGCGGGCACTCTTTACTGGCTGTTCAGTGTGTTGGCCTGATTCAAGAGCAACTGGGTGTCACGATGCCAATGCGGATATTGTTTGAACGGCCGAGTGTTGCAGCGCTGGCGAAATGGATGCGTATTCATGCCTCTCTTGAATCGGTGACTGAAGAAGCGCGTTCTTCCGACTCTTCGAGCGGCTCCTCGAGCGATTCTTCGAACGATTCTTCAGAGGAGATGTTTCTGTGAACAGTGTTGAATTGCAAGAAATTGAGTCGCTCATTGCCGAAGCTCTGGATGCAGGCGTCACTCTATACGCAAAAGACGGACGTTTGGCGTTTCGGCAAAAAAACGAGTTTCCGGCGTCATTAAAACAACGTGTTGTGGCGAAAAAGCCACAACTGCTTCGCTACTTTGCGCTGCAAAGCCGCGAAGGAAGCAACGCAACATTGGTTGATATACCTAAAGCGACAGCGACAAAGTATTTACCGCTTAGCTATGCACAAGAAGGACTGTGGTTCATTGAACAATTGCAAGGCAGTCGCCAGTATTACATGCCTGCTGAGTTTCATTTACGTGGCCTGATCGATGTCAGTGCATTTAGACAAGCTGTGCGTTTGGTGATAGCGCGTCATGAGAGTTTACGCAGTACATTTCATGCAGACAGCGGTTCTCAAGGCCGCCCGTACATAAAAGTGCAGTCCGAGTTTGAAACACCGTTTGAGTTCTTTGATGCTGGTCATTTAGGCGATGAGAAAAGTGCAGACATTCGCGCACGGTTAGAGCACTTTCAAGCGTTAGCATTTGATTTGTCAAAAGACGTTTTAATCCGTGTTTTATTGGTTTCAGATAATGATCAGCACTGGTTGGCTTTTAACATGCACCACATTGTGTCAGATGGTGCCTCTATGGCGAATTTGGTCAAAGAAGTTGCCCATTTTTATGGTGCGTTAGTTCACCAAGAAGCAGTGTCTTTACCGCCACTAGCTTGTCAGTTTAGTGATTATGCACAGTGGCAAAAAGCGCATTTCAATGAGGCTTATTTCGAACGCCATATCGATTATTTTAAACGTATTTTAGAAGACAAATCACCCTTACAATCGCTACCTACAGATAAGCCCAGAGCCGCACTTCAAACTGAACAAGGGGCTCGTTTTACGCAAGTATTATCGGTATCGCTAAGCCGCGCGCTAATATCACTTTCGGCATCACAACAAAACTCTCTGTTTATGTGGTTTATGAGTGCATTTATGTTGTTTATTGGCCGTATTAATCAGCAATCTAGAGTGCTTATCGGTACGCCTGTTTTGGGGCGAGATCATCCACAACTTGAACAGCTGATAGGTTTGTTTGTCAATACGCTGATTATCGAGGCCAAGATAGACCCGCAACAAGCGTTTTCCCAGTGGCAATCCGCTCAACAAGCCCGCATTCTAGAGGCGTTAGAATATCGCAGTTTACCATTTGATAGAGTGGTTGAACTGGCGTCGGATAGCCGTGATTTAAGCCATCACCCCGTTGTCCAAATTTTGTTTTCCCTGACCCAAGGACAAGAGACAAAGTTGTGTTTACCGGGTTTAGAGGTTGTCGAGTCATCATCAAAAGATACTGATCCCATCGCGGTAAAATGTGACTTAGAGTTACATGTTCAACATCAAGATGACGAGTTAGTGTTGAACTGGAAATATGACCGCAATTTATATGAGCGAGAGACCATTGCACATTGGGCTCAGAGTTTTGAAGTTATGTTAAGCGGCATTGTGGCTGCGCCGCATACTTCTGTTGGTCAGCTTCCATTGCTCAATGAAGTACAAAAACAAGCGATGTTAGTGCGGGCTCACTCCCAACAAGCACACTGGCCCCAGCAGGCGAGCATTGTGTCACTGTTCGAGCAGCAGGTAGATAAATTTTCAAATAGAATTGCACTCACGGATACAGAATCGACATTGAGTTATGCACAGCTCAGTCAACGGGTTGATAAATTAGCTGGTGGGCTGCAAGCGCATGGCTTAATGCCTGAGCAATTGGTGCCAGTGAGCTTATCTCGTGGCGTAGACATGGTCGTGACCTTATTGGCCATTCTTAAAGCGGGAGGCGCGTATGTGCCTATCGATCCCAATTACCCGGTTGAGCGGATAGAATATATTGTCAGTGATGTTGGCAGTGAATTATTGGTATGTGATAGGCATACACAGGACTTATTTGCACACTTTGAAGTGGCATGCGTAAGTGTAGAAAGCTTGCTCTCAATGCCATCGCATCCGCTTTTTCAGCCAGTCCCTATCCGCCCGCAGCAGCTTGCCTATATGATTTATACATCCGGCACCACAGGTAAGCCGAAAGGGGTTCAAATCGAGCACCGCCATGTTGTGCGTTTATTGCACCCCGAGCCCAGTTTGTTTGACTTTAATGAGCAAGATGTGTGGACCATGTTTCACTCATTTTGTTTTGATTTCTCGGTTTGGGAGATGTACGGCGCTTTATTGTTTGGCGGTAAGCTGGTGATGGTTAAGCAAGACGTATATAAAGACACGACCGCATTTGCGCAGTTGTTATTATCTGAGCAAGTAACGGTTTTAAATCAAACCCCGAGCGCATTCTACGTGCTGCAGTCTTGTATACAATCTTTGCAGTCTCAATCCGCGATATCCCCAGCGGTGCGCTATGTCATTTTTGGCGGTGAGGCACTGCAACCTAATAAAGTTAAGCCGTGGAACGCAATGCTGCCTAATTGTCAGCTGATCAATATGTATGGTATTACTGAGACCACCGTACATGTGACATTCAAGCGCTTGAACCAGAAAGATTTAGCATTGGGGTCGAGTAATATTGGTCAGCCTATTCCAACAACCACTTGTTATGTTTTGGACAGTAACCAACAGTTGCTTCCTCAAGGGGCTATTGGTGAGCTTTATGTAGGCGGTGAAGGTGTTGGGCGAGGTTACTGGCAGCGACCAGAGCTAAATAGCACTCGTTTTTTTGAGGCAAGTTTATCTGCTCAGCATTGTGAACGCCTATATCGCTCAGGTGATTTAGTGAGGATGTTACCCAATGGAGAAATGACTTACGTTGGGCGCATCGACGATCAAGTTAAAGTACGTGGCTATCGTATTGAATTGGGCGAAATTGAAAATCAGCTGAGGCGACATGACTGGATACAAGAAGCGGTCGTACTTTTAAACACCAAAGCGCAACAAGGCGCGACGATCGAAGCTTTTGTGACAGAACAGCAGAGCGCTCAATTTCAAAATATGACACAAGAGTTAAAGCAATTTCTTAAAACGACTTTACCTGATTTTATGCTTCCTCGTAGCGTAACCCGTGTGGCAAAGATCCCGCTAACAGGCAACGGTAAAGTAGATAAACAGCAATTACTTAAACTCGTTGAGTATGATTCGCTAACCACCACCTTCGAAGCGCCAAAGAGTGACCTTGAGTATCTTGTCGCCAATGCATTTAAACAGGTTTTAAAGTGCCAACAGGTGGGCCGACAAGATGACTTTTTTAGTTTAGGTGGTCACTCCTTATTAGCTGTAGAACTGATGAATTTTCTACAGTCGAAAGAACAAGTATCTGTTTCATTGAAGGATATCTTCCAGTTTCCTAGTGTCGTGTCGCTCGCACAGTGGATTGCACAAGCCAAGTTACAAACGGATGTTGTGGAAGCTGTCGAGATTCCAAAATCTTCAGACACTCAAAGAGCGCAATTGTCATATGCTCAGCAGCGGCTCTGGACTTTGGATGCCATTAAAGCCCCACAACAAGATACAGCGCTATACCATGTACCACTATTATTCGAAATCGAAGGGCGGCTCGATTGCCAGGCGTTAGAGCGGGCTTGGCTTCAAGTCGTTAATCGCCATGAGGTTTTACGTACAGTTTATAAAGAGTCGGCACACAAAGAGGTGGTACAGCAAGTGCTCCCCATACAGCAAATGCCCATAAATGTACTCGATATGAATGGTGCAAGTACCTCAGAAGTGGAGTTGGCTTGGCTTAAAATGCAAAGAGATGACAGCCAAAAGAGTTTTGAACTAGACCAAGATCTCATGGTTCGGGTGTATTTGTTAAAAGCCTCTCCACTTCATTATAAGTTGTTGATTAATATTCATCATATTGCCTGTGATGCTCATTCGTTACGGCTGATTGTGAAGGATCTAACGCAAGCGTATGCGGACATACTAGCGGGTAAATCAGCTCGCGCTAGCGCCCCATCTACAAGCAAAATAAGTTATATCGATTATGCGAATTGGCAAAGAACCAGCCTGCAGGGACAAGCATATGAAAGGTTATGTGCGTTTTGGCAAACCCAGTTAGCCGATGCGCCCGTTGTCCATCAGTTGCCGCTCGACAAAGCACGCAAAAAGCAAGTTGAGCAACTCGGTGGGCAGTATATACACCTATTGAATGAGCAGCGGGCTGCCCAAATAACGGCCCAATGTCAAAGCTTGGGGGTTAGCGCCTTTATCTGGCTACACAGTTTATTTTCGCTATGTGTTGCGCGTTTCAGCCATTGCCAAGACGTCGTGGTTGGTTCGCCATTTTCAGGGCGAACTACACATCAACTAGATGATGTGGTTGGTTTTTTTGTTAACACGTTGCCAATACGTATGCGCTTTGATGAGCAGATGACGTGGCAAGAATTAATCGCGCAACAAAAATCAGCTATTTTGGCGGTCCACCAAAACCAAGATATGCCGTTTGAAAGAATCGTAGATGTGCTGCGTCAGCCGCGCGATTTGAGTCATCATCAAGTTTTTCAGATAAGCTTTGCCTTTGACCCAAAAGACGACAGTATGCTGGAATTAGCTGGGTTAAAGGTTACTCCCGCTGTGAAAGACCAGATAAATGCAAAGTTTGAGTTAGACCTCAGTTGCAGCGAAACTGACTCGGGGTTAAAACTCAATTGGGTATACAACAAAGCATTGTTTGAACATGCCACCATCGAGTGCTTGGCAAAGGCATTTGATGCACTGGTACAAAGTGTTTTAGCCACGCCAGACCAAAAAGTATCCATGTTGCCAATGACAGAGCAAAGCCGGTGGCAAACGGCCGTTATTCAAGGTTCTAGACAAGCGCTTGGAACTGGGAGCGTGGTTACCCAAATCCTTGGACATCGCTCAGATGCGGCAATTTGGCAGCGGACAGCATTGATTGATGTTGATGGCCGTGAAATGAGTTATCAAGCGCTAGATACGGCGTCACAACATTTGGCACAAACGTTACTTACGTCAGGTGTGCGAACAGAAGATAAAGTGCTGCTTTGCTTACCTTCTGGTATTGACTGGGTTGTTGCCATGTTTGCGGTGATGCGAATAGGCGGATGTTATGTTCCATTAGATCCGAATTACCCAGAGGCACGAATACGTCATATCGCTGAAGATAGTGGGTGTAAGTGTGTAATTACTTACGCTTCATTTTCAAGTTCCTTATTGCCGTGTATTAGATCATCACAACAGCTTATTTTATTGGATGATGGCTCGGTGGCATCACAGTCTGTGACGCCAAACTTGCCAGTGTTAGAAATAGAAAAGTCACACCCTGCCTATGTAATTTATACATCAGGAACCACGGGGAAACCAAAAGGTGTTGTGGTGCCGCATCAAGGGTTAAGTAACCTATGCCAATGGCATCAACGTGTATTCAAAGTCGACAGTGACAGCGTTGCAACACAGACAGCCAGTGTGGCATTTGATGCCGCAACTTGGGAAGTATGGCCGTATTTGTGTGCAGGCGCCACGCTGACCTTTGTGTCACAAACCACATACAGTGACGCTCAAGCGCTAACCCAATGCATGAATGAGTTTGCTGTTACACATTGCTTTTTGGCAACGCCCATTGCGATGGCGGTGATGTCTGATAAGGCTTTTTGCCCTCGTGATTTAGCGTACCTACTGGTGGGAGGAGACAAACTCAGCAGCATTGATGTTAGTCGCTTTGACTTTAAGCTCGTCAATAACTACGGCCCTACAGAAGCAGCTGTGGTTGCAACTTCTGGTATCGTACATGGCACATTTGACGCCATGCCTGACATTGGAGGCCCGATTGATAATACTCAGTTATTCATTCTGGATAAGCACGGCCAATTACAACCACGTGGAGCGATAGGAGAGCTCTATATTTCGGGGGCAGGGTTGGCATTGGGCTACCTTAATCGCACGCAATTGACCGATGAGCGTTTTATAACTTGGCGAGCCCCTGACGGTGAAGTGATGCGGGCATTTCGTAGTGGTGACCTGGTTCGAGTACGCAAAGATGGTAGCTTAGCGTATCTTGGACGCAATGACGAACAAGTGAAATTACGAGGATATCGGATTGAACTTGACGAAATAACAGCGCAATTGCAGCTTGTTTCTGAAGTAGAAAAGTGCACCGTATTGACGTGTTTAAATGCGAACAACAACGAGCAATTAGTGGCATTTATAGTGCCGTCACACGGCACGCCAGAGCAGTTTTGTGCTCGGCATGCACAAGACCAGCTAGGTAAAGTGCTACCTAATTATATGCTTCCAAGCCACTATATAGCGCTGGCAGCTTTACCGTTGACAGCCCATGGCAAAATAGACAAACGCGCGCTACAGGCGCTTTTTGAAAGTTACAGTGCAGCGCAAACCACAGCCGTATCGTCGGTGGCGCATTCTCCTCCAACTGCTTTACAAGACCAATTATTGTCGTTGTACCGAGATGTACTAAACAGAGCTGAGTTCACAGCGCAATGCGACTTTTTTGCGTTTGGTGGTGACTCAATTCTCAGTATTCAGCTTGTGAGCCGAGCGCGTAGCTTGGGCGTTGAACTTAGTGTTTCGGATATATTCAATTATCCCAATGTGGCAAAGCTCAGCGAACATCTTGCGGCGACAGTGCAACCTGTTGAACCAAACACTCAACAAATAATTTGTAGCGGTTTTTTGGAGCCGCTACCTGCTCAACAATGGTTTTTTGAGCAAGCATTTTCAGTACCGGAGCACTGGAACCAAGCAGTCATGGTATCAGTAGATAAAACGGTCAGGTTAGCGCATATACATCAGTCTGTCGCTGGTTTGACGCGCCTTCACGACAGCTTGCGATTGGTCATAGATGACAATCGGCAGTCGAGAGCTTTGCGGTTTGAGTCAACCATAGAGCCACAGCGAGTCGCAGACGCAGTGGATATTAGCCATGTTACGAATTGGCATTCCGAGTTACAAATACAGTGCGATTTAGTACAGCAGTCATTGCGCTTTGATGGCAGTCCCCTGTTGCGAGTATTGCACATTGAAACCCCTACCAGTGAGCAGTCTAATCGCTTGATGATTGTTGCGCACCATTTACTTATTGATGGTGTTTCATGGCGGGTGTTATTAGAAGATCTCCTTCAATGTTTGCAAGCGAGTGTAAATAACCAAGCGTTGCCAGAGCGCTCAGCACAAGCGAATCTGCAGCAAATAGCGACTCATTTCAAGCACTATGCTGAACAATTTGGCAGCAACAACACTTGGTTAAATTGTGTGAAGGCGGCAAATCAGCAACACTTTTTTGCCCAATCGACAGCGAGCTCCGGTAAGGAAATCGCGCAATTACAGCTAAGCTTGTCTTACGCTCAAACACAGTCGCTCCTAACGCATGCCAATCGTCCTTATAACACCGATATTCAGACACTGTTGTTGGCAGCGCTACACTTCGCTGTGATGCAGCAGTATCAAGTGCAATCCCAAGTGGTAATGATGGAAGGGCATGGTCGAGAGTTGCTACGAGATGCATGTAAAGGCAGTGAAACCATTGGCTGGATGACAGCGATATATCCGCTGCACGTATTTGTGAACTCCAATGGTTTAGATGATGTCATCTGCGCGACCAAAGAAGCGTTGAATTCGTACCAATCAAAAGCCAGTGAGTACGGCATTCTGCGCTACATGCACCCAGATAAAATGTGCCGTGATGCGCTGCAAATAGATACGAGGCAGCTGATATTTTTCAACTATTTAGGTCAGCTTGATACCGTGCTCAGTCAACATGGGTTACTCGGTGATGCAACGGAAAGCTGTGGTACGCTGATCAGTGCAAATAATCACAGTTATTATGCTATGCAACTGACCGCAGCGGTTAATGGTAGCAGTCTGACGATAAACATGGACTACGATACGACCAAGTTGAATATGTCACAAGCTGAAGCGTTTAAAGGTGCGCTAATGCAGGCATTAGAGGCGATAGTAACTCACTGTGAAGAGATGATAAGCCGCTGCTATACGGCCAGTGATTTTCCACTGCTGCCCGCTTGTTCCCAACGTCAGCTTAATCAGTTGATCGAAAAGTACAGTGATGTTGGGGTGGCGGATATCTATCCATTGAGTCATTTACAGCAAGGAATGTGGTTTCAAAGTCAATTAAGTACGTCGGCAACCCCCCCTTATCTTGAACAAAGCCGAATGCTTTTCAAAGGTGATTTTGATTGTGAGGCATTTGCCTATGCTTGGCAGCGAGCAATTGAACAGCATAGTATCTTACGTAGTGCGTTCAATACCTTAGATGGCCAACCGATTCAGATCGTGTTAGAAAGCGGCGTACTACCGGTGCGCACTGATGACAGCCTCGATATCCCTGACAGTGAACAAAAGAATTACCTTGATACAGTGGCAGAGCAAGAATATCAGCAGGGTATTACATTGACGAGTGCGCCCTGCATGCGATTACGCTTACTCCCCATGGGCCAAAAGAGCTGCGGGTTTGTATGGACCTACCATCATATGATCATGGACGGTTGGTCGGTACCTGTACTTTTCAGTGAGATCTTGCGTTTCTATCGAGCGCGTTTAGAAGGAAGAAATGTTCCAATTGGGCTTGATAACTATGCAGATTTTATTGCGTGCTTGGATACTGAGACGCCTCAAAGCGCGATTCAGTTTTGGCAATCTTATTTACATAATGCTGATGAACCAACTTTGCTCAGTGAACATTTGAGTGCTGATGCGATGGCGGACGATGGTGAGTATAAAGAGCAAACATTACAGTTGCCGCAAGCACTGTGCAATCAAATTAGTCGCTGTAGCGCAAAGTTCGGGCTTACGGCTAACCATGTGATTCAGAGTGTATTTGCATACTGGCTGAGCGTATGTTGTCAAAGCCAATACGCTTTGTTTGGGCAAACTATTGCTGGCCGCCCGACTGAGTTAAAGAATATGGAAAGCCGCGTGGGGGCTTATATCAATACCCAAGCGGTATTGGTGCCCATTGATGTAAACATGGCTGTGCAAGATTACCTGCTGGCATGCAAAGAAAACTTTGCAGCGTTAACTGGGTTCACCCAAAGCGCGCTGAGTGAGGTGCAAAACTGTAGCAAGATAGATAACGGCCGAGACTTATTTGATGTTTTGTATGTATTTGAAAACTTTCCGCAATCGCCATTAGGTGAGCAGGCACAAATGCCGTTTGAAGTGGCGTATCGTCACGAAAAAGATCAAACACATTACCCGTTGACATTGGTGGTTTCAGGCAAAGAGGTATTGTCCCTTACCGCATGTTACCAGAGCCATTTACTCAGTGATGCAAGTGCTACACATTTCTTGGCGATGCTAGCGCTATTACTTGAAGAGGTCTGCAAGGCGCCGCAGCAAAAGTTAAACCAGCTTCCCCATGTATTGCCGAACGAGCGAGGCGCTGATAAGTCGCTGTTAGTCCCCGCAGCAAAAATAGAGGTCTCGGGTGAGAAAACCGAGGGCTCTATGCCAACGCATTGTTCCATCGCTAAGGTGTTTGAAAAGGTGGCAGCGCGATATGAACATGATGATGCGGTCGTATTTTACGACGGGGCAGCTAAAGCTCCGACACAGCGCTTAAGTTATGGCGCACTCAATAAAAAAGCTGACCAACTGGCTATGTGGTTGTCGGCGCAATTTGCCTCTTTATCGACTCAGCCAATCGTAGGAATTTGCATTGCACCTAGTGCAGACCTAATCATTAGCATACTAGCAGTATTAAAAGCAGGCGGTGCCTATCTGCCCATCACTCCTTCATTACCAGAAGCAAGAAAACGCTTGATTGCTGATAACGCAAATGCTGCGTTGATCCTTGCAGACAAACCTATTTGGCAGAATGAGCAAGCTAGCTGTGAAACCTACATGCTTAGTGACATAGAGAGCAGGCAACAGAGTGCACTTACCTGTATGGACGCGGTATCTTCACCTTCGGATCTCTGTTACGTGATTTACACTTCAGGGACGACAGGCGTGCCCAAAGGGGTGATGGTTGAGCAAAAAAGTGTGCTGAACTATGTAGGCTTTTTATCTCGACAATACAAGATTTCCAACCGAGATAACTACCTGCAGTTTGCTAGCTTTAGCTTCGATGTATTCGCCGAAGAAGTATTTTGTAGTTTATTAAATGGCGCAACGTTGGTGATGAGTGAACAGTCACGGCTATTGGATGTGCAGATGTTGAGTGCACTGAGCTATCTGGCGGATTTGACATTAATGAGCTTGCCAACCGCTTACTGGCATCAATTGAGTGCGACGTCGTTGAAATTAAACCCTCAGCTACGAGTGATTACTGTGGGTGGAGAGCAAATGCAAGTATCGGCCTTACGTGCATGGCAAAATCAACAAGGCGAGCGAATTCGATTGATCAATGCCTATGGTCCCACCGAGACAACAATATCAACGACGTTACAGGATGTAACCGCTTTTAAAGGCAATGACATTGCCATTGGTCGAGCGGTTGAAGGTGTCAAACTGCATATACTTGACTCAAACCTCAAGCCGCTGCCTGACTATGTGACAGGAGAGTTGTATGTCAGCGGTGAAGCCCTTGCTCGGGGCTATCTTGGTGATGCCGAGAAGACGGCGCGGGCTTTTATCACAGATCCAGATACCGGCCTGAGACTATACAAAACGGGTGACAAAGTCAGGCTCAATAGTCAGCACGAGCTTGTTTATATCGGTCGCAAAGACAATCAAGTGAAAGTGCGTGGCTATCGTATAGAGCTTGCAGAGGTAGAGCGTCAGCTATTGGCATTAGAAGGCGTTTGTCAATGTGCAGTGGTGGTTCGTCAAGATACGAGCAACCATACCCAGCTGGTGGCTTTTGTAGAATTGTCAGGCCAACATGTATCAACAAACGAGCTACTGATACAACTTAAAACGCAGCTACCCAGTTATATGGTTCCGCATCTCATCGTCTCGGTTGAGCATTTACCGCAAACAACAAATGGCAAACTGGACCGAAAAGCACTAGCGCAGCAAGCGTTGCAACAGAGAGCAGAGCAAGCCACCTACTTGGCACCAACAAGTGTGTTGCAAAAGAGTTTGGCGAGGCAGTTTGAGGCACTGCTTAAGGTCGAGCAGGTTGGCCTTGATGATGATTTCTTTTTACTTGGTGGTCACTCATTATTAGTGATGCGCTTAGTTGCTGAAATTGAATTACACCTAAATATCTCGGTGCCTTTGGCAACAGTGATACAAAACCCAAGTGTAGGGGCGCTTGCCAGCTATATAGAAGAGCAAAGAGCTGCACAGCGACAAAGTGAAACTCAATTGCGTACTTTGATGTGCCTCCAAGAGGGAGAGAGTGGCTTTACACCTGTTGTGCTGATTGCAGGGGCTGGTGGGATGTTGATGGCGTTTCAGCGCTTAGTGGAAGAGCTAGATTCACGGATCCCTGTTTATGGTTTACAACCTGATGAAATAGCCGATGAGCCCGCCGTTATTGGTTCGGTAGCAAGTACCGCTGCTCACTATTTACAGGCAATGCAGGCTATACAGCCGGTTCATTTAATTGGGCACTCATTTGGTAGTTTTATTGGCTATGAAATGGCGCGGCAAGCGACACGAGGTGAGATACGCTCACTGACGGTCATCGATACACCATTGCCAACTCAGCCGATGCACAGCGTTGATGAAGCGCAAATCAGTCAGTTTATGTTGGATAATCTTTGCGAATTTTTCCATTTAACACCGCGACAAAATGAGATTGCCCACTATATTCAAATGGCTGAATCGACAAAGTTAACGATCTTAGCCGAGTGGTTAGAGCAAGCAGGTATATATTTTTCTGAAGCACAACTCGAACGCTTTTATCAGACATACAGAGCGCAGCTGCTCGCGAAAGTAAACGTGAATGCGCCATTGTCAAAATTACCCATTACCGTAATTAAAGCGTCGAAGACTGCAGTGTTTGAAGGGCGAGAAATTGGATTAGATATGGGATGGCGGCGTGTGGTTAAGGACATCAAGGCATTGGAAATAGATGGTGATCACCTTTCAATTTTGCAAAACCAAGAGGCGTTAAATCACCTCGTGGTAGAGATAGAAAGTAACTACATACTGCACAAATAAATGTAAATATTATGTTGTAATTTTATCTTACCTAGTTAAGGATGGGAATAGAATGGATCAGTTACTAGCGCTCGATAATGAGGCCAGCGTGGCCGCAAGAGATAGGTTTATTCATGACCTATCGGCTCACAAGCAAAGTGGATTAGCTTGGGTGAAGAGTCATATACAAGAGATCAACGCATGGGTAGACAAGGATGGTGTGGCATTACTTCGTGGTTTGAATATCGTTAGCACCAACCAGTTTAGCAGTATTTTAGAAGCTATTTTTGGTGAGCAGTTAAGCCAATATGTATATCGTTCGTCACCGCGAACTGCACTGAGAAATAATGTTTATACCACAACAGAGTATCACGCCGATCAGGTGATCTTGCAGCACAATGAAAATGCGTACTCTAATTGCTGGCCGATGAGAATGGGGTTTTTCTGTGTTGTGCCAGCAAAAACAGGTGGTAACACGCCACTTGCTGACAGCCGAGAAGTTTACAAGCAACTACCGCTTGCTTTGCGTGACAAGTTCGAAAAGCTCGGTGTGATGTATGTCAGAAATTATGGAGACATAGACTTACCGTGGCAAGAAGTGTTTCAGACCCAAAGTAAGGAAGAAGTGGAAGCTTACTGCTGGAAGAACGACATTATTTTTGAGTGGAAATCTGACAATCACTTACAAACCAAACAAATTCGACCTGCGGTAGCAATCCATCCACAAACAAAAGAGAAGGTTTGGTTCAATCAAGCGCATTTGTTTCACTGTTCCAGCATTGATAATCAGATGCCGGAGTCGATGCGTGAAAGCATTGGGCTAGACAGGTTACCTCGCAATGCCTACTTCGGTGATGGTAGTGAGATAAGCGCGGAAGATATTGCGACGATCAATGAGGTCTATAAGTCACTAACCTTTGCCTATCAATGGCAGCGCAATGACATAATGCTACTCGACAACATGTTGTATACCCATGGCAGAGAAGCATATACCGGGACTCGTAAGGTCTTGGTGGGAATGGCCAAAGCAGCATATTAGTGCTTTGGTATAGAAGCTAGATGAGTTTTGTTAGTAGTAGAGAAGTTGGCAAATTAACTTAACAACTCTAAGGAAACAAAAAATGAACGGGCTTTATCAACAGCAACTGAGGGTCGTATGCCTGTGTTGTATGAGTTTGCTTTTGACTTCGTGTTTTAAAAACAGCGTGGCAAAAGATAACACCATCACGGCAGAGCAGATAGAGAAGTTTAAGGTCACTGTGGCTGATTACTGCGACAAAATGGTGTTTTTTGGCAGTATATATGTGACCTCGGGTGAGAGCGTGGTGTATGAGGCCAACTGTGGACCACAAAACATTCAATATAATGTGCCGAATACTACGGACTCCAAATACCGTATTGGTTCTAATACCAAAGAGTTTGCAGCTGCAATTTTACTCCGTATGCTCGCCGGTAAGGATCTGAAAACAGAGACTGTTGGAGATTATTTACCTTGGTACCCCAAAAATCAGTGTGCGGATGTCTCGTTACATAATTTGTTGAGCATGTCTTCTGGAATTGATAACTACAGTGACAACCCAGATGTTTATTTAGACTGGGGGTGGCGACCTTATTTATACGATGATACGCTGGATTTAAATGGCCCTGAAGGGTTTGGCAACCGTTTCTGTACGTGCACCGAACAAGACAATAAACCAAGCTTTACACCAGGTTCTAAGTTCACTTATAGCAACTGTAATTACTACCTTATTGGTAATATCATCGAGCAAATCGCGGCCGGCAAACAAGGTCAGATAGATCCTAGTTTCTACTTTAGAAATATCGTCAAAGAGCAAATTCTTGATCCGCTTAGTATGACAGACAGTGGTGCATTTAATGCCATTGGTATTTATGAAAACATGACCACAGGCTATGTGTTTGATGAAAACCAGTATCTCCCACTGACAACGGGCCGCCCCCCTGAAACAGGTGGTCCTGCGCCTTATGAGCATATTTTCAAAAATCCATACAGCAATCCACTCGTGCTCTATTCAGCAGGTGACATGTATTCCACGGTAAAAGACATGCACAAGTGGGATCAAGGATTGTACGGCGACACGATTTTAAATGCTGAGCAAAAAGAAATGGCGTTTGCACCCTATCAGAATACGCAAAGTAGTGATGAATGTGAGTACTTTGGTTACGGCTGGTTTGTGACCTTTATCGACCCTAATCAATACGGCAAGGTGGCAGATTGTCCTGATGATCCGACGAGTACTAATTTAAACAAATATGAGAAATTTCTACAGTATTCAGGTAGCTACCCTTATTCATGGGTAACAAGTTTTTCTCGTTTGTTGGAGCGAGACCAAACCGTAATGGCGTTTAGTAATTATCACAAAACAGGTTATGAGTCTGACTGTATTGCAGAGGAGCTCCGTAACATTATTTTTTATAACGACCGCCACCGTACAGAGCAATGCCAAGAAGTTTTGGATGGTGCAATCAATTAATTAAAGAGCAATTTTAACCGGGCTGCCTGTGGTAGGGCATAACTGAAGTTCAGTGCTTTTGTCGGCCTATGTTTAACACGAATTCCTGCTTTTTCTTTTGAAACTGCAGCGATAAGGGCAAGTTAGTGGCAATTAAAGTTGTATGTAAAATTGCGCTGATTTGGTGGGTTCAACAACTGTTTAAATCTACATCATAGAGGATGAATTATGACAGCGACAAAAACAGCAAAGGACGACAAGGCAACTGAAGCAACTGCGTCAGCATCTGCAAGCGCATCAGCAACAGAACAGTCTAGCACTGCAGTGCAGGCAGAAGACCGAGCTGCCGTGGCGCAAATCATTGTTGATAAGTACTCTAAGTGGTCATTTGGCTCTGGGTTAATACCTATCCCAGCCGTCGATTTAGTGGCTTTAACGGGTATTCAAATGAAGATGATTGGTGAAATTGCCAAGGTATATGGCCAATCATATAGTGACAATAAACTGCGTGGTACGGTCAGTGCTGTGATCGGGGGATCATTCCCGCAAACGCTTGGTGGAGCTGGCTTAAGCAGCTTCTTAAAAGCGGTGCCGGTGATTGGAACTTTAAGTGCGATCGCATTTATGCCTGTGGTTTCTGCTGCGTCTACTCATGCAGTGGGCAGCACCTTTATACGTCATTTCGAAAATGGTGGCACGCTAATCGATCTTAATCTTGCAAGTATTAAGGGAGATATTGCGGACATTGCTGCTAAGTATCGTAAAGATAAAGGTGATACCAGCGCACAGCCGAGTGGAGCCACTGCACCATAGTAGTGGCTAATCCTAGATAAACCAACAGATTATCTGTTGGTTTATCTATGCAATATAAGGATTTTTGAGGAGCATATTATGATTATCGCTTTGTATTTGGTGCTATGTATCTTGTCGGGATATTGGGGGCGAAACACGTTTGCAGGCCCTGTTGGATTTTTTCTTATTGGGTTGTTTTTCACACCAATTGTGAGTTTACTGATTTTATTACTTGCGCAGATGCGCCAGCCTCAACAGGAAAGTGAGGACGATTAAACACCGCCAAAAACAGGCTGCGCTAAACGTGCAAGGTTGCCTAATGCGACGTTGCTCATAACAACAATGATAAGAAAACGACAATGGTATTATACGATCTGATCAGTCGGAATATAAAAATTAAGAAAAGGACTTTCGTAATGCTGGGCTGTATTTCAGGCTTAGCAAATGCGTTGGTACTTGCTTTGATTAACAATGTCTCTGAAAATATTTCGGACATTCATAAAGAAAACCACATTCTTTATTATTTGGTGTTGTTTATTTTGACCATCTCTATTTATGGTTTAACGCAACAGCGCTTAATGACAAAAGCGGCCAAAATGGTTGAAAAAGCCATTGATAGGTTACGCGTACAAATATTTGAATGTGTACGTCATACCGAACTATCAACCCTAGAAAAAATAGGCAAAGAGCGTATTTTCAATACACTCAGTAAAGAGCTGCAAACCATTTCGCAGTCTGCTCAGTTATTTGTCATTATCGGCCAATCTATTAGCTTGGTATTTTTTACCTCTTTGTACATTGCTTGGCACTCGTTTGTGGCATTTTTGGTGATCTCCGTTTTAATTTTAATGGGAGCGAGTATTCACCGTTTAAGGGCGAATGAAATTCAGCGCAATATGCAATTATCCTTTGAAAGCGAAAACAAGCTGATTCAGCGTCTATCTGACTTACTTGATGGCTTTAAAGAGGTCAAACTGAGCGTGCCAAGAGCGGACGACTTAGAGCATGAATTTGTGATGGACTCTGCCCGTGCTAAGCGTGCTAAAACCACAACTCAGACTTTATTTGCGACGGACTTTGTGCTGTCGCAAATCACATTTTTTGCGGCAACGGGGGCGATGGTGTTTATTGTACCAAGCCTCTCTCATGTTTATACCGACGTGGTGATCAAGGTCACCACAGCTTCGCTTTTCTTGATTGGCCCCATTACCAGTATTGTTGGCGGGATCCCTATTTACACAACAGCCACTGAAGCGGCGCAAAATGTTTTGACATTGGAAGACGATTTACGTCGAGCGTCGACGTCGCAACATAACCTAGAGCATGACCATGTGTCACATGTACATGGTTTTGACGAACTGCGATTCGAAGGCGCGTATTATCAACATGCACACAAAGGGGGCGATCGACCCTTCTTTGTTGGTCCTGTGGATCTCAGTATTAAACGTGGACAGGTGACCTTTATCACAGGCGGCAATGGCAGCGGAAAAACGACATTTATTCGTATGCTGACGGGCCTGTATGAATTGCAAGCAGGGCAAATTGTGCTGGATGGGCAGCCTATTACTGAGAGCTTACGAGATGGCTACCGCAGTTTATTCACTGCTGTTTTCTCTGACTTTCATTTATTTAAACAACTCTATGGGATCCATCACAACAGCCAAGAAGAGATAGATGACTGGCTTGCATTTTTAGAAATGAATACCAAAGTAAGCGTTAAGGATGGTGAGTTTAGCAGTATTGACCTTTCAACTGGACAGCGCAAACGCTTGGCACTATTGAGCACCATATTAGAAAATAGACCAATTTACATTTTCGATGAATGGGCGGCCGACCAAGACCCTATTTTTAGACGTAAATTCTATGAACAAGTGCTACCTAAGTTAAAAGAGCGCGGTAACACCGTGATTGCCATCACTCACGATGACGCCTACTTTCACCTTGCAGACGTGCACTTAAAAATGGTCGAAGGACAGTTAATGGAACACCATGAAGTTGAGAGTAAAGGAGTAACATCATGAACGTCATACTCCCTTCAGATATTACACTGACGATAATTATTAGTGCCTTATTGGCGATTATTCTATCTAATTTATTGATGCGCTTGCTCAAGCGCTACCAACCTAAGTTGAGACGGCGGATACTATCCTGGCGTTTTCGCGCGGGTCTTACACTATTGATTAGTATTTTTATCGTAATTGCGCTCATTCCCGTCATATTTATTAAGGTGGACTCGGGCGAAGTTGGGGTGCTGTGGAAGCGTTTTGCGGGTGGTACCTATTTACAGGAGCCATTGCAAGAAGGGACGGTACTTGTTTTCCCTTGGGACACCTTAACGATTTATTCTAGTCGCTATCAAACAGCGCATACCAATGTGTATGCCATTACCAAAGAAGGTTTGCGTATAACGCTGGATATTACTGTACGTTACCGCCCAGAAGTAGAATTTATTCCATACCTCCATAAATTGGTTGGTCCTAATTATGTGGATGAAATAATTCTACCCGAAGTAAGCTCTGGGGTGCGTATGATCGTGTCTCAATATGATGCCGAACAGGTTTATGGCAACCAACGTAAAGAGGTGCAAGAAGAGCTGCTAGGGCAGGTGCTCAATGAGCTAGAACTCAAGGAAAAGTCCATGTTACGCCAAGAAGCTAAAACCATGTCGGGCCATCATTTGGTAAACCTAGACGACGTATTGATAAAGCGTGTTGATTTACCAGATAAAGTACACAGCGCGATCATTTCCAAAGTGAACCAAAACTACATTTTGGAAGAGTACAAAATGCGTGTCGAAGTTGCGAAAAAAGAAGCCATGCGCAAAGAAGAAGAGGCTAAAGGGATCGCATTATTTCAAGAGATGGTCAGTGATGGCATTTCTGAAGCCTACCTAAAATGGCGAGGTATTGAAGCAACCATAGAGCTTGCTAAGTCAAACAATGCGAAAGTTGTGGTAATTGGTAGCGGCAAAGATGGTCTGCCGCTCATACTCAATACTGAAAGTAGCCTCACGCACGAAAATGCCCGCTTTAAAGAGACCCACAAACCAGGAGAGCTTAAGTCTGAAGTAGATGAAAAAGATGAGTACCTCAATAGCGTGGACAAGTTTGGCCATAAGATAAAACCAGATTTACGCCAGCCAGATAAAACACTCTCGGACAGATCAGAGCAAACAGGTGAGCCAATGGAGTATTTAAAGTAATTAACGCACTTGATGATTTAAGTGTCCACAAATAAAGCCGCATAAGGAACTGACGCGTTTGCCAATTGGTCAGTATCCTTGTATGGCTTTATCCAATCTTTTGCGTAAGATGAAAGAGGTAGAATTAATAAAATAGAAACTAAAAAGGCATCGTAAAGGGGGGTCTATGAAAGTTCTATTCTCGCTAACCACATCGCTATTGCAAAAATTATCTGTGGCGTCAAAACAAGTTAACGCACCAACTTTAACTCAAGCGAATACGCTGAATTGGGCAACTTTGCATAAAGTTCGCGGCGGTTCAGGTACGCACAAAGGGAAAAAGCCTGCTGACGGACTTCCGAACTATAGCGGGTGCATCGAGCCTTAAGTACGGTATTCACATGTGACAGTAAAATAGAGAGTACTAGGGTCAATTCGTATCATTTTGATTGTATTGGCCCTGTTTATATTGACTGGCTGCAATAGTTCAAAGCGTTTAGACACTGCAAATCTTGTTATTTGACACTAAGTGGCTCAGATAAAGGGATTGTAAAGTATGAGAATCATTGAGAAAAATGGTGGCCCCACCTGGACTCGAACCAGGGACCTACCGATTATGAGTCGGGTGCTCTAACCAACTGAGCTATAGGGCCATTTTTTTCGATTGTGTTAAAACAATCTTTTGAAGCGCTGGCAGTATATGAACTTTTTAAACACTTGTCACTAGCTAAAGCCGAAAAATCTAGCTTATCTTGTTCAATTGATTAATAAAAAGGCAAACGGATAAGTTCCGAATAAAGAAAAAGCCGGGGTGACCGGCTTTTTTAGCTACTGTGTCTTAAAGACCGAGCTTCTTCTCTAGATAGTGGATGTTTGTGCCACCATTTTGGAAGTTTTCATCCGCTAGGATCTTTTGATGTAACGGCGTATTTGTCTTAATACCGTCAATCACAAGCTCATTTAGCGCGTTGCGTGCACGAGCAATCGCAACATCACGGTTTTCACCGTAAGTGATCAGTTTACCAATCATTGAATCGTAGTGCGGTGGCACCGTGTAGTCAGCGTAAATGTGGCTGTCCCAACGAATACCTAGACCACCTGCTGGGTGGAAACGCGTGATTTTACCCGGAGACGGAATGAATGACTCAGGATCTTCAGCGTTAATACGGCACTCAATCGCGTGGCCTTTGATTACAACGTCATCTTGTGTGATTGACAGAGGCTGACCCGCGGCAATCTTTAATTGCTCTTTGATTAGATCTACACCAGTTACCATTTCTGTTACTGGGTGCTCAACCTGAATACGCGTGTTCATTTCGATGAAGTAGAATTCGCCATTTTCGTATAGGAATTCGAATGTACCTGCACCACGATAACCGATTTCGATACATGCGCGTGTACAACGGTCACCGATGAACTTACGCATTTCTGCTGTAATGCCTGGTGCTGGTGCTTCTTCCACTACTTTTTGGTGGCGGCGCTGCATTGAACAATCACGCTCACCTAAGTGAATCGCATTACCTTGACCATCAGCAAGTACTTGTACTTCGATGTGGCGTGGGTTTTCAAGGAATTTCTCCATGTATACCATGCCATTACCAAAGAACTGCTGTGCTTCTGTTTGGGTAAGAGCGATTGAATCCAGTAGCTCATCTTCAGAGCGAACAACACGCATACCACGACCACCGCCGCCGCCTGCTGCCTTGATGATAACTGGGTAACCGATACGCTTTGCGATCTGTACGTTGCGCTCGTTATCTTCAGTCAGTGGACCATCAGAACCAGGTACACAAGGTACGCCGGCTTTACGCATCGCTTCGATTGCAGAAACTTTGTCACCCATCAGGCGGATAGTATCGCCTTTAGGACCGATAAAGATAAAACCGCTTTGCTCAACTTGATCTGCAAAGTCAGCGTTTTCTGATAGGAAACCGTATCCTGGGTGGATAGCAACCGCGTCAGTTACTTCTGCCGCAGCGATAATGCGAGGAATATCAAGGTAACTTTCAGCAGCTGCTGGTTTACCGATACAAATTGTTTCGTCTGCAAGTAGAACGTGTTTAAGGTCACGGTCAGCTGTTGAGTGCACAGCAACCGTTTTAATCCCAAGCTCCTTGCAGGCACGCAATACGCGAAGTGCAATCTCACCTCGGTTTGCAATGACTACTTTATCTAACATAGTGTTTGCCTTCTTGGGGATTATTCGATGATGAATAGAGGTTGATCAAACTCAACTGGCTCGCCGTTTTCAACTAGGATAGCTTTAACAGTACCTGCCTTGTCAGACTCGATCTGGTTCATCATCTTCATCGCTTCAACGATACAAAGTGTGTCGCCAACATTTACTTTAGCGCCTACTTCAACGTATGCCGCTGCAGTTGGAGAAGATGCAGAGTAGAAAGTACCAACCATTGGAGACTTAACTTGGTGACCTGCTGGCGTTGCCGCTTCAGCTGCAGGCGCTTCAGCAGCCGGTGCCGCAGGCGCTGCAGCAGGTGCCGCCATTGGCGCAGGTACAGCAAATTGTTGAGGTTGAGCTACAACAGGCGCGCTGCTGTGACGATTGATACGTACTGACTCTTCACCTTCGGTGATTTCTAGCTCTGCAATACCTGATTCTTCTACTAGTTCGATTAGCTTTTTAATCTTGCGAATATCCATAACTTGGCCCGCCTGTTAGTTAATTTGAGTTATTTTGGTTGCGCAACTGGTCAATAGCTGCCAGCAGTGCGGCTTGATAGCCAGTTGCACCTAATCCACATATTACGCCTTTCGCCACATCCGAAAAGTATGATGTGTGACGAAATGGCTCGCGTGCGTGCACATTAGAAATATGCACCTCGTAAAATGGAACGCTGATACTGAGCAACGCATCGCGCATTGCGATACTCGTGTGCGTGAAAGCAGCTGGGTTAATAATAATGCAGTCCACTTTGTCATAATGATCGTGGATAGTATTAATCAGCTCAGCTTCACTGTTGCTTTGAAAATGAGTCAGCGTCACATCATGTTGTTCTGCGCACTTTACCAGTGACTGCATTATCTCAGCTAAGGTTTGTGTGCCATATTTATCTGGCTCGCGTCGCCCTAACATATTCAAATTGGGGCCATTTAGTACTAAAACCTTAAAATTTGCTGACATAATGCGTGAAATTCCTTTAAATGGGAAATAAACCGACTTTTCGTCTTTTGCTTTGCCTAACTTAAGCGCTTGCGCGATAAATAGCAAATATTTCTCACGTTCGTGAACTATTATAGAGTGTTCGAGGTAAATAGCAGCAAAATACTGGTCTAATCAGACATAAAGTGTCGCCTACTTGATGGTTAAACTCAAGTAGGCGTGAGGAGGGGAGAGGAATTTACTGGTAATCGCGCACTTTACGTAAGTGTTCGGCAAAGTCTTCGGCGTTCATAAAGCCAGTTACGCGAAGTTCAGGGATTTCATTACCTTGTTTGTCGAAGAACAACATACTTGGTAAACCAAAGACCGTGAAATGGTCCATGATCTCAAATGTTGTATCGTTACTTTCTGTCAGATCCAGCTTTAATAACTCAAAATGTTGAAACTCTTTTTGTACTTCAGTTTCTGGGAAAGTATATTTCTCAAATTCTTTACACGCGACACACCAGTCCGCATAAAGATCGACAACGGCAATCTGACCCTGCTGGTTGGCTTTTGCAACCTCAGTATTGAGACCATCTAGTCCTTCTATCAGTCTAAACTTCTTCTCTTCAAGTTGTGTGTTGACCACCGTCGTTTGAGAAATAGGCTGTTTGAATAGGACTGACTGAGCCATTAAAAAGGCAGTGACAAACAGCGTCATGGACATTGCCCACAAAATTGTTTTGCCTTTGCCTTGTTGTTGGCCACTCTGCCAGTAGTGCAAATATAACGCAGTGGCAATGGCAAGCACCGACGCCAGAATCACAATGATGTCGAAGTCTAAAATACGCTCAAGTAAAATAAGGGGGACAAAGAGCATCAAGAAACCGAATAAGGTTTTAACTTGCTCCATCCAACCGCCTGCTTTGGGGAGTAATTTGCCGCCAGACGTACCGAGTAATAGCAGCGGTAGACCCATACCTAAACTTAATGCATATAAAGTTAAACCACCAACAAGGTAGTCGCCACTTTGTGCTACATAAAGTAGTGCGGCAGACAGTGGCGCAGTTGTACACGGGCTGGCAATAAGGCCTGAAAGCACGCCCATCATAAATACACCGGTATAATTTCCACCTTTTTGTTGATTGCTGATCTCTGTGAGTTTGCTCATCATGCCACTCGGTAAACGCAGCTCGAACCAGCCAAACATAGCAAAGGCCAAAATAATGAATAAGATACTGAAACTAATTAGTACAGCAGGGTGTTGAATATAGCCTTGGATATGGCCACCAAAATAGGCAACCACCAAACCTAGAGCTGCGTATGTGACCGCCATGCCTTGCACATAGACAAAAGAAAGAGAGAAGGCCTTTTTGGTCGATAAGTTCTTTTGGCCGGCAATCAAACTAGACAAAATAGGGAACATTGGGAACACACATGGTGTGAATGCCAACAACACGCCCACTAAGAAGAATGCACCTAAGTTTGCAGCAAAGCTCTGTTGCGCTAAACGTTCATTAAACGATAATTCGCCGTCATTTTGCGCCGTCGGCGTTGAAATTTGTTTTTTCTGCGGCGGTGTATCTGAAGTTGGTGTTGATGCGGTTGCATCATCACTTGGGCCGCCAAATGCTGTTAATGGAATTTCAATGATCTCAGGAGGGTAACACAACCCAGCTTCAGCACAGCCCTGGAAACGGACCTTTACCATGGCGTCATGACCGACATTTGACAACTTAGAAACCACTGAAAGTTCGTCAAAATACACTTCTGTGCGGCCAAAAAACTCATCTTCGATCATTTTGCCTTTTGCAAGTTCAGGTACTTTTATCTCTGCCCCTTTGCCTACAAACTCGAGTTTATGCTTATAAATGTAGTAACCTGGCGCAATGTCCCAACCAGTAAACAGTACATTGCCCTGTTGGTCAAAGTCGAACTGAAAGGCTTGATCGACGGGTAAAAATGTTTGTTGCTTTGGTGCCAATAAGCTATCAAGCACATTATTATTGGCCTGAGCCTGAAAACTGCCTATAAAGAGCAGCATAAAAAAAGAAAAAATAAGCGTCGTCAGTCGCATTAATTCAGTACCTCTTCCATCCAGTTAAAGTATTGTTGTGCACCATCGGTTATTTCTATGACCTGTACTTCAGGCACATCGTAACTATGCTCTGTTTGGATCACTTCAATGACTTCATTAACCAGTGCGGATTTCGTTTTGATCAGTAATTTAAATTCGTCACTTTGTGTGACTTCTCCTTGCCACATGTAGATTGACTCTAATTGGGGCAAAATGTTCACACAAGCTGCTAATTTATTTAACACTAAATGCGCAGCGATGTGCTTTGCATTATCTTTGCTATCACAAGTCGTCATGACCAATCTGTATGGAGTACTCATCGTATATTGCCGACTATTTCGTTGTGCCCATATAGTATCGGAAGACAACTTGGATCCCAAGGTGTGCTCGTTGAGTTGCATTTATATACTCTGAACTTTCCTACTTGGTTTTGCTCTAAACAACAAAGTGTTGTCCAGACGAACACCCCACAGAAAGCCAAAGTGTTATTGGATGCTGACTATAAGCTTGAAATTAGACCTGAGAAGCCATACATCTATTTCAGTTTATTTGGAGAATCTATGTTTAAAGTTCTTTTTCTACTCTTTATTGTTGTACCAATTGTTGAAATAGCATTGCTGATCCAGGTCAGTGATGTCATTGGTGGATTTGCGACGATTGCACTGGTTATTGCTACGGCAATCCTAGGCGCTAAGTTAGTCAAGCAACAAGGGCTTGGCGCCTATTCCAATGTGCAAAGACAAATGGCATCGGGCCAATTACCCGGCCAAGATTTATTTACCGGGTTATGTGTGATCATCGCGGGCGTGTTTTTAATGACGCCGGGTATCATGACAGACGCGTTGGGCTTTATGTTACTGACCCCAGTGATCAGACAAAAAATTGCTAAAACCTTAATTGAGCAAGCCAGTGTGAAAATGCAAAGTTCGGCCCAAGGCAACATGTTTGGCCAAGGCTTTGGCCAACAGCAACCACATCAAGATACGCAAGCGCCGTTTCAAGAGCAAAAGTTTGATCCTTTTGAACGCAAAGCCCCGCAATCTGAATCTCAGTCAAACACGACGATTGAAGGTGAATATCAGAGAAAAGATTAAAATTTTTTAATTTTTCTCTTGGGTTTTAAATATCCACCCCCATCTAGAATTGCAAGTTACAAATTAATCCAGAGAGTCGCGTTGAGCGCCGCACCGTCGGGCCGCGACTCACTCTGAGTAAACAGATTACTCTGTCCTTGTTCAGAAAAGTTAGGAGAACTAAATCAATGAACATTCGTCCTTTACATGATCGCGTTATTGTTAAGCGTCTAGAAGAAGAAACTAAATCTGCTGGCGGTATCGTATTGACTGGCTCAGCAGCTGAAAAATCAACTCGTGGTGAAGTTGTTGCTGTAGGTAACGGCCGCGTGTTGGACAGTGGTGAAGTAAGAGCGCTAGAAGTAAAAGCAGGCGACACAGTACTTTTCGGCTCATACGTTGAGAAGACTGAGAAGATCGAAGGTCAAGAGTACCTGATCATGCGTGAAGACAATATTCTAGGTATTGTTGAGTAAGCACTCGCTTGTAATAAAACAAAGTAGCTTTTAACTAAAAGAATTTAGAGGAATAAAAACATGGCAGCAAAAGAAGTTCGTTTTGCAGGTGACGCTCGCACAAAAATGCTTCAGGGCGTAAACGTTTTAGCAGACGCAGTAAAAGTAACACTGGGTCCTAAAGGTCGTAACGTAGTATTAGATAAGTCTTTCGGCGCGCCAACTATCACTAAAGATGGTGTTTCTGTAGCAAAAGAGATCGAGCTTGAAGACAAGTTTGAGAATATGGGCGCACAGATGGTTAAAGAAGTTGCGTCAAAAGCAAATGATGCAGCGGGTGACGGTACAACAACCGCGACAGTATTGGCGCAATCAATCGTAAACGAAGGCCTTAAGTCTGTTGCAGCTGGCATGAACCCAATGGACCTTAAGCGTGGTATCGACAAAGCAGTTGTTGCTGCGGTTGAAGAACTAAAAGCGCTTTCTGCTCCATGTGCTGATACTAAAGCAATTGCACAGGTAGGTACTATCTCTGCAAACTCTGACAAAGAAATTGGTGACATCATTGCTGAAGCAATGGAAAAAGTAGGTCGTGAGTCTGGTGTTATCACGGTTGAAGAAGGTCAATCTCTAGAGAATGAATTAGATGTTGTAGAAGGTATGCAGTTTGACCGTGGTTACCTATCTCCATACTTCATCAACAACGCTGAAAAAGGCCAAGTTGAACTAGACAACCCACACATTCTATTAGTAGACAAGAAAGTATCTAACATCCGTGAACTTCTTCCTACACTAGAGGGCGTTGCTAAGACAAGCAAGCCACTACTTATCATTGCAGAAGACCTTGAAGGTGAAGCACTTGCAACTCTTGTTGTAAACAACATGCGTGGTATCGTTAAAGTAGCAGCGGTTAAAGCGCCAGGTTTTGGTGACCGCCGTAAAGCAATGCTACAGGATATTGCTATCCTAACGGGTGGTACTGTGATTTCTGAAGAAATCGGTCTAGAGCTTGAGAAAGCAACATTAGAAGATCTAGGTACTGCTAAGCGCGTTGTTATCACTAAAGACGATACAACTATCATCGACGGTGTTGGTGAGCAAGCTGCTATCGACGGTCGCGTTTCACAAATCAAAGCACAGATCGAAGAAGCAACGTCTGACTACGACAAAGAAAAACTACAAGAGCGCATGGCAAAACTTGCCGGCGGTGTTGCAGTAATCAAAGTTGGCGCAGCAACTGAAGTTGAAATGAAAGAGAAAAAAGACCGTGTTGAAGATGCATTACATGCAACTCGCGCAGCGGTTGAAGAAGGTGTTGTACCAGGTGGTGGTGTTGCACTAGTACGTGTTGCAAGCAAGATCGCAGGTCTTGAGGGTGACAATGAAGACCAAAACCACGGTGTTAAAGTTGCACTACGTGCGATGGAAGCGCCACTTCGTCAAATCGTTTCTAATGCAGGTGACGAAGCATCAGTTGTTGTTAACGCGGTTAAAGCGGGCGAAGGTAACTACGGTTATAACGCTGCGAACGGCCAGTACGACGACATGATCGAAATGGGTATTCTTGACCCAACTAAAGTAACGCGTTCTGCACTACAGTTTGCAGCATCAGTTGCTGGTCTGATGATCACAACAGAAGCAATGGTTGCTGAAATTCCAAAGGATGAGCCGGCTGCTGCACCTGATATGGGTGGCATGGGCGGTATGGGCGGCATGGGCGGCATGATGTAATAAACATCAGCCTAAATCGCTTTTTAGAAAAACCCTAGCATCTTGATGTTAGGGTTTTTTGTTGCCTGCTTTTGAGTGTCCATATTAAAGTAGTGGCTTCCCTTTTAGAAAGGTGTTTAAAAGGTATGCAAGAGAGAGAGCCCAATTTGATTGCCACCTGCCTTGTCTTTTTTCATATATCAAATCCTCCTAGAGGGGCGTTGCTCAAAAAAACGCCTAAGTTATTTTTGGTTAATAATTGTTTAATTTGTTATTGATGAAGTGAGCTTATAAAATAAATGGCCTGTTAATCTTTACTCGCAAAAATGATTTTTTTTGGCATGGAGATTTCAGCAGAGGTGTCTTTTTAATGATTAATGGCACTGAATGAAACGCTCATTATTTTGATAATCAATAAAATAATATTTAATAAGGAAATAACGATGAAACGCATTATCAGCTTACTACTTACCGGCTTACCCTTGGTGTTTGCCAACAATGCAATTGCCAATGTGAGCTCAGAAGCTTTGCAGGCTCATTGGTCCGGTTCTATTATTCCGGGTTCTGCACGTGATGTATCATTGAATGCACATCATGGTGCACTCGTTGGTGGTATGTCTATTAGAGCTGGGGTGGTTGATTTTGGCTTTAATTTTGATGGCAATGATTCACATATTAAAGTAGCGGATAGCGATGCATGGGCATTTGCAGATAAAGACTTCACAATCAGTTTTTGGATTAAACCGCGTGCCTATGATTCGTCGTACACTCGGGTTATGAGTCATTGGCAGTGGGGTGGCGGTTCCAATAGAGCTTGGGAAATGTACATTCATGGCGGTAAATTAACTTTTGATGCCGCTGGGGCATTCAGTCTCAAAACGTCTAGTACGCTGAGCACAGATCAGTGGCATCACGTCACTGTATCACGTAGTAATGGTGTGGCAAAAGTGTATGTTAATGGCTTAGTCGAAGACACTAATGTAAACGCCAGCGCAACACTAAACAACTCCAGTACATATATGTTAATTGGTGCTGTAATTGGCACAGATGGCGTAAACGCGCATTCGGGTGATACATTGAATGGCGAAATGGACGAGATCAGAGTATACCATCGCGCGTTGTCAGACAGTGAAGTAGACAAACTTGCTAATCCATACCCACCAAGTTCATGGCAGCCTGAACCTAATACAACCTCTCAATTTTATCCAGCAGCAACAAACTGTAATATGGAAGACTTTGTGCTGACACCTAAAGCACATGCTTACAGGGGCAGCTACGAAGTATCTCAAGGGAAAATTATGACATGTAACTTGCCAATTAATCCGGGTAAGTTTATTGAACGTGTTGTTTTCGACCATCGAGTGCACGAGATGGCGAGTAAATCTTGTCGCATTGGTGTGATTAACGCGGCATATGGCAGTACGGCAACCAATACCAACCCAATGACATTATCTACCGATGGCATGATAGATGTATGGGTTTATGAAGATTTAGGGGCTTGGGATGCTTACAGTAATGGACATCCACATAACACTATCGTTGTAACGTGTGACCATGAGACATTCACTGGTGAGTCATGGGTAAGATATGGTGTCATTCGAGTAGATTATGCGGCTCAATAACCAGCTAGTGCTGCGGGATTTAATCTGCGGCTTAAGCTAATCACCAAACAAGCCCAAGCAATTGCTTGGGCTTGTTTGATTTTGGAGTTTATTTTGATACGCGGTTAATTTTTTAACACCAATTCGGCAAGTTCTTTTTTGGCTTCAATGCGCAGAGAAATAAATGCCTGATCTCCACGCACATCACTCAAGTAATCAATGTTTCTAGGCATGTCTCCAAGGACTTTAAACTGCTGTGTTTCAAGCGAATAGCGCCACAGCTGAAAACGTTCGTTAATACCATAAATGACGTCATTGTCGACGATGAATTGTAGGTTGCTGCCCTGCTCGTTGAGCGTTTCTATGAGGGTGTCTTCTAAGGTATTGGAGCGCCAAAACCTGTCCAGTCCATCCGTATAAATGAGCCCACCTTTACTGTCTTTTTGAGCCCAGTTTGCTGGTCGGTTGGTTAATATTGTATGACTTAGTTGGGATAAATTCAGTTCGGCGAATTTTACGATGCCATTGATACGTATATTTGCCAAGGCGGTTTGGGCTTGGCTATCCCAATGGAATAACTGTTCAATTGGGTAATTAAATGAGAATGTTTGGCTTTCACCTGCCAGCGTTAGTTGCTGTAGCTCTTTTGATACATTGACCAACAGGCTTTGTCCATCGTTGGCCCAGCGCATCCCATAAATAAAGGAATCTAGTGGAAAATTAGAAAGTTGTCTGACTCTGCTATTCTCTTTTATCCATACTTGCTGAATACCTGAGCGGAAGGTATAGAATGCCAATAAGCTACCATTTGGTTGAAAGGTCGCTCCGCCCTCAGAGGTAATTGAACGCTCCTCAATGGTATATACCTGCTGATGTTTATCTCTTAGTTGTTCTTCATAATGTGCTGCTAGTTCAGATATAGAAAAGCTTGCCATGTCTCTATCATAAAAGCCTTTAATTACTAACAATCGAGAGCCATCTGGGTGAAATCGTGGCGAGCCCATTGGCACATCAACCGGAAGGTCTATATTGTCAATTTTCCCATCGTATGTCAGGGTAAACAGTTGTCGCCCAGTACTGAACATCAGCCTATTTTTAAAAGGTGAAAAGTTAGGGTAAATAAAGCGGTGTTGTGCAATTTCAGGCGGTCGTTCTATTTGGTTTTGTGCTATCACCGTGCCGTCTGGCTTGAGCATGGTTAGGTTATAAGCCCCTTCACTGCTGACACTTGTGAGTGCGATTAGATCATTTTTGAGAGAGTAATCATAATCTATAACACTTCCCTCGGTTGGTGCATATATGTCGCGACTTTGTTGGTCATCTAACGAATAACTAATGAGCTTCCAACGTTGTTCACTTTGCTGTAGGAGCGCGATTTGATTGCCCTGCATCCAAATAGGGGTACTAATGCGCGTATTTTTACATTCCATCAAAGTAGATGGCGATTGTGCACTGTGTAGGGACTTAGTGAAATCAAGCCCCAACAATTTATAGCACTGTTTTTGTGTTATTGGCTGCCTGCAGTCTTGTTCTTGAATGAAGTAGAGGGTTTTCCCATCTCCTGAAAAAGTATGTGAACCATGAGAGTTAAGTTCTTGTGTAAGCTGAAACTCTTCTTGTGTTTTAGTGCTCTTTGCCCAGATGTTGTTGATGCAAAACCGCTCTTCATAACGATGAAACACAACATACTCCCCATCAGGAGAATAAATTCCAGCATTTTCTCTATGATCTGTGGCTGTTAGTGCATTTAGTTTAGCTATTTCTAGTTTTGTAGGCGGGCGTTCTGACAATAAAAACAAACCTAATGCGGTCAGTATAATGCTGCCAATCACTGCGAAAGTACGTTTGTGAATGGGGCTTTTATTCGGTGCTAAGGTAGTTGGTATGGGTTTAGCCGGCTGGGCGATTGGTATATCCGCTTTTGGAGGAGCATCTGTTTCATCTTCCTCATGCCATCTCACTTCACTTTCTAAACTATAGCCTTGCTTGGCATGTGTCTTAATGATGACCTGAACTTTTCCGTCGTCACCTAGCGCTTTTCGCAGTTGAGCAATACTGCGCTGCAAGGTATTTGGTGAAACAACAGTATTGGACCAGACGATATCTAACAGCATATCTTGGCTTACGACCTTGCCTTGATTTTTAGCTAGGACTGTAAGTACTGAAATGGCTTTTGGAGCAAGCGTTTGGGTCTGCTCTTGGTGTGTAATTTGATTGCGGGATATATCAACAAAAAAATTTCCAACCCAGTATTGTTGCGTCATATTCCCTCTTACTCAGTGTCAACTTAGTGGATAAATGCGCTCAAAAGTGAGCAATTTGAGATTATCACACTCTTTTAGATAACAAAATTTTAATTGTAATGTGATGAATTAATTGCTTTTTTATGAAATCAGGGCAAATCATTTAAACATCAGAGCAACGTCATGTCAGGCTGGCTTCTCATCGCTAATGTTATTCAGAGGTGATTTGAAACAACACAAATCAGTTCTTTTATTAATTGAGGAATAACAATGAATAAATATATTGTAATTACAGTTATGGCGCTCTTATGCGCTTTTAAGCTTCATGCGAAAACCCTAGAGGCCTATTCAATGCCCAGAACAGAGGTAGTACCCATTACAAGCTCTGTGAATGGCGGTCAGTATGAGTTACTGGTAAAACTGCCACAAGGGTATAACGATAACCCCAAGCAGCACTATCCAGTGATTTATTATACTGATGCCGTTTGGCAGATTGATTTATTATCGGCAGCAACCACGTTTCTAATGGAAGACGTCATTTTGGTCGGGATTTCTTGGCAAAAAGATATCGACGAAAAAATGCTAAAAGCATCAGGGCAGCATGTGAGTCGTTTTCGTGATTATACTGTGACGCCATCAAAAGACGCAAAGCGTCAAGCTAAGTATCAATTTGGCAAAGCAGATGAGCATTTGGCGTTTATTCGCAAAGATGTGTTTAAGCTAGTGGAGGCACATTATCGCACCCTACCACAGCAACGAGCGTACTTTGGTTACTCTCTCGGTGGGCAATTTGGTTTGTATGCCTTGCTACAGCAGCCTGACACTTTCAAAAATTATATTTTAGGGAGCCCATCAATTGGTGGCAGTGTTGATTATTTGAGTGGGCTTTTAGATAAGAAGGAGCCCATCAATGCGAATGTATTTATCTCATATGGCGACAACGAAGCCCGCTTAAGTAAACATGTAGACTCATTTTTGAAAAAGCTTAAATCACTTCAAATAAGTCATATAGCGCTCACTCATGAAGTTATGAAGGGAGATCATTCTCAAGCTGTGCCAATGACTGCTGCTCGCGGCGTCGCTTGGCTATCACAGCTATAAACGCTGACAATTTAAGGAAAGTGTGATGTTAATTTCTATTAATTATGTTTTGAGAAGTATCATATTGCTCATAGGCAGCATGGCTTTTTGTGTACATGCGAGTTCTAGATTAGTTGTAGACTCTGACAATGCTCCCCGTGCGTCAGAGGTTGAAAAAACGATGCCATTTAGGGAGCTTCCTTATTTGAAAAAGCCATTTATCGATTTATCGCCCGAAAGCAAAAACGATTTCATCGCTATTGGTGAATTCAGTAAAAGTGGTGGTGATCTCAAGAAGCTAGATAAATTGGTGAAAGGGTTGGCAAAGCAAGCACTGGGTCGTTACGACAGTATGTTGATTGCCCACCAAGGTAAGCTGGTGTTTGAATCATATTATTTGCGAGGGCGAGCAGATCTTCCTCACAGCCAAGCGTCGACAACGAAAGCCTATCTGAGCTATGCAATTGGTCGTGCTATACAGCTAGGTTACTTGAGTATGGCGGATTTAAATAAACCCATTGTGCGCTTCTTAAAGGAACTGAACCCAAAAAAGTTTGCGCTTGGTGCCGCTGATATTACATTGCATCAAGCGATGACAATGCGTTCAGGTTTGCGCATTAGCAAGGCGCAGATGACTGCGTTAAAAAGCAACCCGAACAAATTGCAAGGGCAAAAGCAAGTTCAAGCTTTTTTTGAAACGACAGCACCGATTACCAATCAACAGCGAACATTTCATTATCAAAGTTTAGATCCCATCTTGGTGATGCAGGTGCTGAATGCGGTTGTCCCTGGTGGCGCTCGCGCATTTATTGAATCAGAATTACTGCATAAACTAGGTATTGTGAATTTTGACTGGCGAGATGATATCAGCGGGCTACCGATGGGGGCGTATGCGTCAAGCATGCTTTCTCGCGATATGTTGAAGTTTGCTTTACTAACAGTGAATAAGGGAAAGTGGCAAGGAGTGCAATTGATCCCTGAAGCATTTGTCGAAAAAGCCACTCAAAAAATAGTGACGCAAAAAGATAGGGATATTTTCTTTACAGGGGACACTGTTCTAAATGCCAGTTATGGATACTACTGGTGGCAAGCGGATATGAAACTAGGAAGTAAGCACTATTCGACTCGCTCCGCTCAAGGTGGTGGAGGCCAATATATTGTACTGATTGATGAGCTTGATTTAATTGTTGTCACGACAGCGCATGAAAGAAATGATCAAACGATGCAAGTCATTGCTGAGACCGTACTGCCCATATTTAGCATGTAACAACCGTACTCAAGTACATTTTGAGCTTGGCATTTAGTCGCGTTATTAAAAAGTACCTGATGCCTTAATTTGATAGTGCTTAACGGTACAAGTTCACGCGTTAGCAAGCCATATAGGAAGTAAACGATGCGCAGAGGCGCTGTAGACTTTTTGCAGAGCCTCTTGTTGCAACGCGATGACATGAATTACAACAGGTATCGCAAAATGCATGAACAAACATATGCTTTTCGGTGTTAAAGCACATTGTTAATAAAATGTTTTTTGTTTGCGTTTTTGCATGGACATTATCCAATTCTCATTTTAAAAGTTACTAAACTTTCTAAACCCATGGTTGAAGTAAATACTTTAAATTAATCAATACTGTAATCACCTCACTAAGCCATAACTTTACTCCGCATGCCTAAAGTAGAGCGCGCTAGACTCAACTATAGGAACGGAACATTTTACCTAAATAAAACGCCATATTTACAGACAGAAAACTTGCAAGCTGGTTGTTTTTTGACTAGTTGTTAAGGGAGTCATGCGGTAATGGCAATAAATTATGCCTTTTGACAGTCACCCAATAATAAAAATCCTTTGAGCACAGCTTGATAGGAAAGCGGAGACGCCACATGCATCTTTCTAAATTACAAGTTTTTGTTTATTCATTGTTTTTCAGCGCGAACACAGTAGCCAGTGATTACAACTTGCGTCAGGGTGTGACTGATGTGAGTCATGAAGTGTATGAACTGCATATGACCATATTTCTGATTTGTTGTGTCATAGGGGTCATTGTCTTTTCGGTGATGTTTTGGGCACTCATACATCACCGAAAATCTAAAGGGGTCGAACCCGCTCAATTTCATGAAAGCACCAAAGTGGAAATATTTTGGACTGCAGTGCCATTCCTCATTTTGGTCGTCATGGCTATTCCAGCGACTAAAACTCTGATTGCAATGGAAGACACCAGTAAATCCGACTTGACCATTAAAGTAACCGGCTCGCAATGGAAATGGCACTATGAGTACATGGGCCATGACGTTGACTTTTTCTCTGTACTTTCAACTCCCAGAGAGCAAATTGAAAATCTTGAAGCGAAGCAAGAACATTACTTATTGGAAGTCGATAAGCCGTTAGTTATTCCCACAGATCGCAAAGTTCGCTTTTTACTGACGTCCGACGATGTAATTCACTCTTGGTGGGTACCGGATTTTGCAGTGAAAAAAGATGCGAACCCAGGCTTCATAAATGAAGCTTGGACACGCGTTAACGAAGAGGGCATTTATCGGGGGCAATGTGCCGAATTATGCGGTAAAGATCACGGGTTTATGCCAGTGGTTGTTGATGCACGCAAACCTGAGGCGTTTGAACTTTGGCTGGCCGAAGCGCAGCAGGCCAAACAGCAAGCAGCGGCTGCTGAAGCTGCGTCTGCGAGTGCGACCTTGTCGAAAGATGAATTAATGGCGGAGGGTGAACGGGTGTATATGGCCTATTGCGCTGCGTGTCATCAGCCGACGGGCATGGGGTTACCGGGTGTCTTTCCTGCGATGAAAGGGAGCCCTGTTGTCAATGGTGAGGTCAGTGCCCACATTGATATTTTAGTGAACGGCCGACCAGGTACAGCCATGCAAGCATTTGGTAAGCAGCTTACGCTAACAGAAATCGCTGGTGTTATTACGTATAAGAGAAATAGCTGGGGAAATGATACTGGGGAAGTCATTCAACCAGGACAAATTCAAGCCTTTATCGATGCGACTAAGGAGAAAGAGTAATGTCTATTGCCGCAGAAGAACAACAAGCATCGCACGAACATTCTCACGGCGCTCCTTCGGGTTTAAAGCGTTGGCTATATACCACAAACCACAAAGATATCGGGTCACTGTATCTATTGTTCTCATTGTTGATGTTCCTAACCGGCGGAGCAATGGCAATGGTGATTCGTGCTGAGTTATTTCAGCCCGGCATGCAATTGGTCGACCCGCACTTCTTCAATCAGATGACAACCGTTCACGGCCTCGTGATGGTATTTGGGGCCGTAATGCCAGCATTTACTGGTCTGGCAAACTGGATGATCCCAATGATGATTGGAGCGCCTGATATGGCGCTGCCTAGAATGAACAACTGGAGCTTTTGGATTCTACCATTTGCTTTCGCTATTTTATTGATGTCTTTATTTATGGAAGGGGGCGGGCCTGCATTTGGATGGACATTCTATGCTCCGCTTTCGACAACTTACAGCAACGACAATACCGCACTTTTTGTATTTGCCGTACATATTATGGGTATTAGTTCCATTATGGGGGCGATTAATGTCATCGTGACCATAGTAAATATGCGTGCGCCAGGTATGACCTGGATGAAATTACCGCTCTTTGTGTGGACATGGCTAATCACAGCATTTTTATTGATCGCGGTTATGCCCGTACTGGCTGGTGCAGTGACCATGGTTTTAACCGACAAATATTTCGGCACCAGCTTTTTTGACGCCGCGGGTGGTGGCGACCCCGTGATGTTTCAGCACATTTTCTGGTTTTTTGGTCACCCTGAAGTGTACATCATGATTCTTCCTGCATTTGGCATTATCTCGACGATTGTTCCAACTTTCTCTCGTAAAAAGCTATTTGGCTATGCGTCTATGGTTTACGCTACGTCGTCAATTGCGTTGCTTTCATTCGTTGTCTGGGCACACCATATGTTTACCACTGGGATGCCGCTGGCGGGAGAGCTGTTTTTTATGTATGCCACGATGCTTATTTCAGTTCCTACTGGGGTAAAGGTTTTCAACTGGGTTGCGACAATGTGGCGAGGCGCCATCAGTTTTGAAATTCCTATGATGTTTGCTATCGCATTTATTGTTCTATTCACTTTAGGTGGTTTTTCAGGATTAATGTTGGCAATTACGCCCGCTGATTTTCAATATCACGATACTTATTTTGTTGTCGCTCATTTTCACTATGTGCTGGTGACCGGTGCGGTGTTTTCCATTATGGCAGCTGCTTATTATTGGTTGCCAAAATGGACGGGTAATATGTACAGCGAAACGTTAGCGCAGTGGCACTTTTGGATGTCACTCATTAGTGTAAACGTGCTGTTCTTTCCTATGCACTTTGTTGGCTTAGCTGGGATGCCAAGGCGTATTCCAGATTATGCACTGCAGTTTGCGGATTTTAACGCCATCATAAGCGTTGGTGGATTCGTGTTTGGACTGTCTCAACTTCTATTCGTGGCGGTTGTATTCAAATGTATTCGTGGTGGCGAGTCGGTGCCCAATAAAGTGTGGGATGGCGCTGAAGGTTTAGAGTGGGAGGTTGCTTCACCTGCGCCTTATCACACATTTTCTAAGCCGCCTAAGGTAGACTAATGCATACTCCATTAATTAAAAAACTTATCTTAGCGGTACTTGGTATGTTCGCCTTTGCGTTTGCTTTGGTGCCGTTGTATGACGTGTTTTGCGATATCACAGGGCTAAACGGTAAAGTCGATTTGGTCGTTGCTGAGCAAAGTGAAAAAGTCGATGAGTCTAGAGTCGTTGATGTAAGTTTTACAACACACGCAAAGAGTAGCGCACCATTTAGCGTTGAAGCTCAGCAGTACTCTGTCACTGTGCAACCCGGTAAGTTATCAGAAGTAGAATTTGTCGCCCGTAACCTAAGTGATAGCGCTAGAATAATGCAAGCTATTCCCTCTGTTTCTCCTGGTCAAGCGGCAAAGTATTTACATAAATTAGCTTGTTTCTGCTTCGATCAACAAAGCTTACAAGCGAATCAAACGATGAAGTTTACATTGCGTTTCTATGTCGATACAGAATTGCCGACGGACGTACAAGAGCTAACGTTGTCTTACACTTTGTATGACATTACAGACAGTACGACCACTTCCAATCTAAAGCAAAAAAATACACCTGTTCAGCTTGCGAGCTTGGCTGAACACGTTTACCTGCGAGGTCACGAAAATGGATAAGAGTTATCAAACTTATTATGTGCCAGAGCAAAGCCCATGGCCAATTGTAGGGGCCATCGCAATGTTTCTTATTGCGGTGGGGGCAGGTCTTACGGTTATGCAGCTAAACAGTGATGCCAGTTACGGTGCTTGGGTATTGTTTGCCGGTATTGGGGTACTCATCGCTATGATTGTGGGGTGGTTTCGGCACGTAATTGATGAGTCTATGAGTGGCTTGTACTCTGAACAAATGGACCGTTCATTTAGGCAGGGCATGGGGTGGTTTATTTTTTCCGAAGTGATGTTTTTTGCAGCATTCTTTGGTGCGCTGTTTTATGTTCGAATGTTTGCGGTACCTTGGCTTGGCGGTAGCAGTAACAATTTGATGACAAATGAAGTTTTGTGGCCTAGCTTTGAGGCTGTATGGCCTCTGTTAGTTACGCCCAATGGGGATATGACGCAAGCCATGCCTTGGCACGGTCTACCGCTGATAAATACCATCATCTTACTTACTTCTTCTGTCACCTTACACTTTGCACACACTGCTATTGAGCGAGATGAACGCACTAAGCTCACGGTATTTTTGGGTGTAACAATTTTACTAGGATTCATCTTTCTTGGCTTGCAGGTTGAAGAGTATATCCATGCTTATCAGGAGCTCGGGCTCAAGCTCAGCTCAGGAATTTATGGCAACACATTTTTTATGCTCACAGGCTTCCATGGCATGCATGTGACGCTTGGCGCGATAATTTTATTGGTGGTGTGGTTGCGAATTATTAAAGGTCACCTCGATTCTAATCAACACTTTGCTTTTCAGGCTGCCGCTTGGTATTGGCATTTTGTGGATGTGGTTTGGTTGTGCTTATTTGTGTTTGTGTACGTATTGTAGAGGGGTCAAAGCGGTTGGGTTTAATGAGTCCAAAGTGACTTGAAAGTGAGATGAATAAAACAACTGCTAGAGAAAAGAGAACACGTTTGCCCAGCATTTTCGACATGTTTTTAGAGGTTTCTTGGCCTTTAAGCATTGCGAAAAGTGCTCTGAATAAGTGGTAGAGAATAATAAGAAGTAGTGCAGTAATAATCCATTTTATTAGCATGAGGGTTCTGTCATCCGCCTATTTAAAAAAAAGACTAGTACAGTTCTGGCTATTTTGGCAGTGACAATTGTTGTTTCGGTGTGTTTTAGGTTGGCGTTTTGGCAATGGCAGCGCGCGCAAGAAAAACAAGGTTACTTAACACAAATTGCTATGCGCAGTGATAATAAGCAGTGGTGGGAGGCTGTGTCGGAGCCAGAGTTGTTGCAGGGCGCAACAGCGACAATTAGCGGGCATATTGATACTTCGCAGTGGTGGTTGCTAGATAATCAAATTGTTGAAGGTCAAATTGGCTATGATCTAATTGTACTTTTCTTGCCTCAAGGGCGAACCGAATATCACGCACTTAACTTAGGATTTGTTGCCGGTGATCAAGACCGAAAAAGGCTGCCTTTCGTTGAGTTGCCAACTGACAGAATCTCGGTAGACGTAGAGTTTAAAATCGGTAAATGGTCTGGCTTTACGTTAGCAACAGCACCTAATCAAAGTGCGTATCATGACAATGTATTGCAATATCTAGATCACGCCTTTTTTAGTCTAGATTCAGGGTATCAGATTTCTCCTTTGCTGATGATTGCGAAGCAAGCTGTGTTCTCGGGAGTAAGGCCTCATTATCAAGCTGTTGTAATGAGCCCTGATAAACATCGTGCTTATGCTCTGCAATGGTTACTCATTGGCATTTCCGCGGGGGTGATCGCACTTTTCGCATATAAACATAAAAATCAGGGGGCTAGTCACAATGAATAAAACATTAGGGTTGTTTATAGGATGTTTTTTATTACCTGTAGCAGCTGCAATTGCTGTATTGAAATTTGATTTAGCGCCCACTTCAACGACCAATTATGGACGCTTCTTGGAGCAAGAAGTGGTACTCCCCATCAAGTCCGAAGATAAAATGTGGAGTATTGTTCTTAACTTGCCAGAGCATTGCGAGAAATCTTGCGATGTTCAGCGTAAAAATGCGGAGCAACTCAAAGTTGCGCTAGGTAAACACAGTCAAAAAGTATCCGTTGTTCTCTTTGACGATGAAACCACGTTGTCCGGGCTTCGGAGCAAGCAGTCTAAGCTGGTTCCAGCTGCATTTTACTTAGTTGATAAACATGGTCTTGTTGTCCTTGAGTATCTTTATCAACCTGACCCAGAGTCAAACCGTTTGGTACTTAAAGGGTTACTAAAGGATATGAAAAAGTTGCTCAACTATGCACGTTCAAAATAAGGAGGGGGTATGTCGCAGGTATTTCATCGCGCGATCACATTTGCCTGCATATTGGCGATGTGTGTTGTGGTTCTGGGAGCATATACTCGGTTGAGTAATGCAGGGCTTGGCTGCCCAGATTGGCCGGGTTGCTATGGCTTTTTAACTGTGCCAAACGAATTGCACGAGATAACTGCCGCTCAGATACAGTTTCCAAGCAGCAACCTTGAACCAAGAAAAGCGTGGATTGAAATGATCCATCGCTATTTTGCAGGTGGTTTAGCTCTCGTTGTGTTGTTTATTTTTATTGTTATTGTCCGCTCAAACCAGCGTCAAGCTCCAAAATTACTGGCTGCAAGTTTGTTAGTTATGATTTGCTTTCAAGCGCTCTTGGGCATGTGGACAGTAACGTTAAACTTGCAACCCTTCGTCGTTATGGGGCATCTATTAGGTGGCTTTACTATATTGTCCCTACTCACGTTAATTTACTTAAGAACTGAGCGGAAACATATTGACTATGAAAGTAATGCACGGGTTTGCTTAAAGGCAGGGGTTGCCTGTTTATGTGTGTTGGTTTTTCAAATTGCATTGGGGGGATGGCTTGCAGCAAATTATGCTGCGCCACATTGTACTGGCTTACCACTGTGTTCAAATGGTGAATTGTTCTCGTGGAGCAGCTTATTAAAAATACCTGAATCGGCGAGCACATATGAATATGGAGTGCTGCCCTTTGAAACGCGTTTGTCAATTCATCTGGTACATCGTATTTGGGCTGCGGTTACAGTATTAGCAATAGTGATGCTTGCATTTGCGGTGCATATAAAAATACAGCAGTCGATGATTCGCCGCGCAGCGAATTTGGTATTGTTGTTGGTACTGATGCAAGTGGCTATTGGCGCCATTATTGTACACTTTCAATTCCCTATTCTTTTAACTTTATTTCACAATCTTATGGCAGCGTTGTTGTTATTAGCCTTAGTTCGAGTTTGTTACTTTCTCAGTCGAGCGAAAAAGGTGATGATATGAGTCTACACAGTGAAAAATATCTAACACGCGTCTCAGATTTTCCAAAAAGTGCCGAAGCATACCTTGGTATATGTAAACTTAAAGTAGTGTTGATGTTGGTGCTAACGGCATGGGTTGGGGTCATATTAGCGCCAGAGGTTGGACGCAGTGCAATGGCTCAATTTTTTAGTTTACTTGGCATTGGGCTTGTATCAGCAGCGGCAGCAGCTATTAACCATGTAGTGGACAAAGAGCGAGATAAGAAAATGGCGCGAACGCGCCATAGGCCCTTAGCGCAGCGACAATTAAGTTCGCAGCAAGCATATACCTTTGCTGCATGCATAGGGTTGAGCGGCGTTGGTCTATTGTTAGTATTTAGTAATTGGCTTTGTGCAGTTTTGACAGTCAGCGCACTATTTGGGTATGCGGTAGTATATTCTGTTTTTTTGAAACACATGACACCACAAAATATTGTGATTGGCGGGCTTGCAGGGGCAATGCCTCCTTTACTGGGCTGGGTAAGTGAGTCAGGCACAATGAGCGCAGAGCCATGGTTGTTGGTGATGATTATATTCACATGGACACCGCCACATTTTTGGGCGCTTGCGATAGCTAGAAAAAAAGACTACGAACGAGCTCACATTCCTATGTTACCGGTTACCCATGGTGTGAAGTTTACTAAGTTGTGCATGCTAATTTACGCAGTATTGTTAATGTTAGTGTGTTTATTGCCATTTTTAATCGGTATGTCTGACTGGTTTTATTTGATTATATCCAGTTTGTTAAATGTAGTTTTTGTGCAAAAAATAATCTGTTTATATTTTGAATCAAAGTCAGAGTCTGCAATGCACGTTTTTCGTTTTTCGATTACGTATTTATTGTTACTCTTTGTTGTATTCTTCATCGATAAGCTGGTTTTGTAATGCGTTTGATATTACTGTTTATTCTCGTCGGTATATTATCTGCCTGTACGCATGAGGAGACGGTTTCTGAATTGACAGTCCATTACCCCAAACCGAAAGTACTAAAGCCGTTTGAATTGCTCGACCAGCACAATGAACCTGTTTCCAACAAAGACTTGCTAGGTCGCTGGAATTTACTGTTTCTCGGCTACACCAGCTGTCCTGATATTTGTCCAATGACGCTCTCGAAACTTACCCATATAAATACCAAAATCAGTCAATTGGCTGAGTCTCAAGTATGGTTTGTATCCGTTGATCCAAATCGAGATACCAGCGCAAAACGTCAGGCTTATGTAAGTTACTTTGACAAGAGTTTTATCGCTGCAACCCAGCAACATAAGCAGCTATTTCCGTTTGTCAGAGATATTGGGCTTATTTACGCGATTAATGATGATGGTGGGACTGACTATTACGTAGATCATAGTGCCTCAATCGCATTAATTAATCCATTAGGGCAGTTAGAAGCGATATTTAAACCAGAGTTTAAACAGGGGCAAGTACCGAATATCAACGCAGAAAAAATGGTGCAAGACTTTAGAATAATTTTAGCACAAAGCAAATAATTACACAGAAACGCAAGATCCTATTCTAAATACATAATCTTTTTATTTCTTTTGCCAAGATTTTTGGCAATTTCATCATCAACGACTAATCTATTCTTATCTATAACTTTTACAGGGAATGTGCCAAGCGCATGATTAAACTTCCTTCAGAGTTAGCTATCAACAAAGTTGAAGAACTGCATCAGCAGTTCGTTCAAGAATTGGAAACGGGGCAGCCAATCTGCATAGACATTAATGATGTTAGTAAAGTAGATACAGCTACAATTCAGATGCTATGCGCATTGCAAAAACGTTTAATGAATTCAGATCAACAGATAACTTGGCATGGTGAAAGTCCGGTCCTTTTTGAATCTGTTGAACAACTTGGTTTAACCGATATTTTATCCTTTAGCAGTAAGATTTAAGAGGTCAATATGAAAAAGATTTTAGCTGTGGATGATTCTGCTTCGATGAGACAAATGGTTGGGTTTACTCTTAAAAAAGCAGGGTTTGATGTCACAGAGGCAAAGGACGGTAGCGAAGCGCTAAACCTTGCGAAACAGCAAGGATTCGACGCCGTGATCTCAGATGTAAACATGCCTGTGATGGATGGGATTACCCTTATTAGGGAGCTGCGTAACCTACCTAACTACAAATTTACGCCTTTGCTTATGTTAACGACTGAATCAGGTCTTGATAAAAAAAGTGAAGGTAAAGCCGCTGGTGCAACTGGTTGGATAGTGAAGCCTTTCAACCCGGATCAATTATTAGCTGTATTGAAGAAAGTCATCCGCTAGTACCAAAGAGGTATAGGCATGAGTATAGATTTAAGTCAGTTTTTTGATGTGTTCTTTGAAGAGAGTTTTGAAGGCTTGGATGCCATGGAGGCAGAACTTCTAAATCTTGAACCAGGTAAGGAAGACTCTGAAACCATTAACACCATATTTAGAGCAGCACACTCTATCAAAGGCGGTAGTGGGACATTTGGGTTTGTATCTGTTTCTGATTTTACTCATGTACTGGAAACGCTACTTGACCAAATTCGTGATGGGCAGCGAGTTTTAACTGCTGAGCACGTTAATTTATTGCTGAAGTCAGTAGACTGTGTTCGAGGTTTGCTCAGCGCATTGCAAGCTGAAGAAGAACCTGATCTAAGCGAGTCACATGAGCTTAAAGCACGGTTTGAAGCGATTTTAGGTGGGGAAGAGTCACCAGTTGAAGAAGCTGTGACAGCGGCTGTTGAAAGTGAGGCCTTACAAAGCACAACCTATCAGATTGAATTTAAACCTGAGCCGCATTTATTTAAAACAGGTAATGAGCCTCTCTACATGTTCTCGGAGTTGGCTGAGTTGGGTGAGCTAGAAGTGAGTGCATTTCATGATGCAATTCCTGACTTCTTAGAGTTTGATCCAGAAGACTGTTTCCTACATTGGCGTTTCTTTTTAACTACCACTCGAGAAGAGCAAGCAATCGCTGAAATATTTGAATGGGTGGAAGATGACGCTGAAATCAAAATAGAGGCCTGCGGCGGCTTATTTGATGACGAACCCGCACAGACGTCTTCTGCTCCTCAAATTGGCCAAAATGCTGTGACTGCGCCTAGTGAAAGTTCGGGTGACCCAACAGCTGAAAATTTAGGTTCAGTTGAGACTGTCAAACCGGATGTTGAAACAGAAAAGGCGCAGCAAACGCTCGCAGCCGTTCAGCAAAAAGTCGAAACTGTTAAAAATACCAAGACTGAGAGCAGAAAGTCGAGTGACTCTGGCGCAACATCGATAAGGGTGGGAATAGATAAAGTCGACTCTTTGATTAATATGGTGGGCGAGTTGGTCATTACTCAGGCTATGCTGAGCCAAATTGGAGACCAAGACATCACCGAGTCCAGCATCGCAGCACTACAGGAAGGGTTGACCCAATTGGCGCACAACACGCGAGATCTGCAAGAAAATGTAATGCGGATTAGGATGTTGCCAATTAGCTTTGTATTTAGCCGCTTTCCCCGTTTGGTAAGAGATACATCCCAAAAATTGAATAAGCAAGTTGAACTGAAACTTGTCGGAGAACAAACTGAACTCGATAAAACGGTGATGGAAAAACTCTCCGATCCTATGGTGCACTTAGTTAGAAACTCTCTCGACCATGGACTTGAAACACCAGAAGATAGAATCGCCAATGGTAAAGATCCGGTAGGTACAGTGACACTCAATGCATTTCATCAGGGCGGGAATATTGTCATAGAAATTATGGATGACGGTAAAGGATTAGATACCGATAAAATTCGTAACAAAGCTATCGCAAATGGCTTGATACAAGAGTCTGATGAACTTAGCGTCGAAGAAATTAATGAACTTATTTTTATGCCTGGGTTTTCTACTGCCGATAGTGTTAGTGATATTTCAGGGCGTGGTGTAGGAATGGATGTGGTACGGCGCAACATCCAAGCATTAAATGGCTCTGTTGAAGTGACATCCAAGCAAGGTGTCGGTTCCACATTTACTATTCGCTTGCCACTGACGCTTGCCATATTAGACGGGCAATTGGTTCAAGTGGCTGCACATACTTACATCATTCCACTGATTTCCATTGTTGAATCTCTGCAAATTGATATCTCGAAAGTCAGTAAAGTAGGCAAGGGGCTAGAGGTTTTACGGCTTAGGGATGAGTATATTCCAATTCTGCGGCTCTATGACATTTTTAGCCACCAAGGTGCGCGGGAAGAACTGGATAAAACGCTTTTAGTTGTTGTTGAAAGTGACAATTACAAAATAGGCTTACTGGTTGACGATCTACTAGCACAGCAACAAGTTGTAATTAAGAGCTTAGAAGCAAATTATCAGAAAGTAGATGGTATTTCTGGTGCTACGATTTTGGGAGACGGTACCGTCTCTCTGATCATTGATATCAGTGGCTTAATCAAATTGAGTGGATTGCGCCGCCCAGGTTCTACTGAGTTGTTAGTGGACTTGAAGGGCGAGGAGGCTGAACCTGCATGATTGATCAAGTAGGCGTAAATCAACAGTTGATGTTCGATGGAGAGTCGGACGAAAAGCAGTTCTTAACTTTTATGATGCATGATGAAGAGTACGGTATGGACATACTTGCCGTACAAGAAATAAGAGGCTGGGAGCCTGTAACTACGATCCCCAATTCGCCTAATTTTGTACGTGGAGCAATGAATTTACGTGGCACCATAGTGCCGATTATTGATTTGCGAATGAGGTTTGGCATTGATGCGATTGAGTATGGACCACTCACTGTCGTGATTGTGGTTTCTGTGCAGATAAAAGATCAGCAAAAAATAATGGGGCTAGTCGTGGATGCTGTGTCAGATGTATATAGCATTGCCGAGGAGAAAGCGAAAGATGTACCCGACTTTCAGGATTCAGACAATGCATACTTTGTTCATGGTCTAGTCAATGTAGGGCAAAAAATGGTTGTGCTTTTAAATCTAGAAAAGGTTTTAGATTTGAGTGATAAAAGTGGGCTCAAAGGCTAATTGGGGGTCGAAATGAGTGAACAGAGTATCCAAAGTAGTATTAATAACAAGATCTTAATTACCGGGGTCATACTGGTTGTTAGTGTCATTCTTGGTGCTCAGCTGGGACAAGCTGAATCCGAACAAATGCGTATGCTGTCTTATGTTGTGCCTTTGATAGGCATTGCGGCGGCATTGATATTTATGAAACAGGGGTTGTCTGCTTTTACTCTGCAATTAGCCACGGTTTATAGCGCTTTACCCATTATTCAAGCTCGCAGCGAAGAGCAATTAGGCCAAGTGGACTTTTCGGGGTTTCCGCAACTGTTTAGAGCTTTATCAAACCGTGAAAGCGAAGAAGTTCATCAAGATGATCATACTCAAAGTTTGCTGTTGGCGTTAAAGGGGTGTCAGGCCAATATTATGGTGGCGGACAGTGAGCATAATATTGTTTATATGAATGACTCCGTGACAAGTATGCTGCGTAAAAACGAACACCAACTTCGTCAAGAGCTTCCCAGTTTCAATGTAGCAACCGCAATTGGTACTAACATCGACATGTTTCACGCGAACCCAAGTCATCAACGTAACTTGTTGGCTAATCTAAGAGATGTGTATAAGACACAGATCACAGTAGCTGGACTAACCTTTGATTTAATAGCAACCCCCGTTTTCGACGAAGATAATAATCGCATTGCAACACTAGTTGAATGGGGAGATCTCACAGAGCAGCTAGCGATTGAGAAAAAACAACAAGACGAAGCCGCGAAGAATGCGCGTATTTCTAGTGCACTTAATGTGTGTCAAGCCAATGTTATGTTGGCTGATGATGATTTTAATATTGTATATATAAACGACTCAGTCACTCAGATGCTCAGAAAAAATCAGGCTAAGCTGCAAGAGGCTCTACCGCGTTTTAATGTGGACGACCTGATTGGTCAAAATATCGATATATTCCATGCAAACCCTGCCCACCAAAGAAATTTACTTAACAGCATGACGGGGACGTACAACACCGATATCCAAGTTGCAGGGTTTACTTTTGGACTAATCGCCACACCAGTGCAAGACTCTGAAGGTCGTCGTATAGGCACTGTGGTTGAGTGGGAGGATAAAACAGAGCGGTTGGCACAAGAGCGCGAAGCGCAGTCAGTTGCCAACGAAAACCTCAGAGTACGCAGAGCATTAGACAATGTTGCAACCAATACCATGATTGCTGACTCACATTTTAATATTGTTTATATGAATGAGTCGGTTGTTGAGATGATGAAGAATGCTGAGCGAGATATTCGTCAAGATTTGCCCAACTTTGACAGTGGCAAGCTGATGGGAGCGAACATTGATGTGTTCCACAAAAACCCTGCTCACCAACGCAATATGGTGACCAACCTAACCAATACCTATAAAACAGAAATTAAAGTTGGTGGCCGTACCTTTGGATTAGTTGCCAACCCTATCATGGCTGCGGATGGTGAACGTATTGGCACCGTTGTGGAGTGGGAAGATAGAACCGACGAAGTGGCAATTGAGTCTGAGGTGAATGAGCTAGTTGAATCTGCTCGTTCTGGTAATTTATCGGCAAGATTGAATGAAAACGATAAAGACGGGTTTTATTTACGACTTGCTCAAGGCTTAAATGGTCTCGTGTCTATTGTTGATGATGCTGTATCAGATACGGTCAATATGTTAGACGCCCTAGCAAATGGTGATTTAACACAGCGTATTAGTGCAGATTATAAAGGAGCATTTGATAAGCTCAAGCAAGATGCTAACACCACAGCTGATAAGTTAACTGAAGTCTTAAACCGCATTAGCTCGTCTGCGGCTATGGTTGCCAGTGGTGCAGAAGAGATCTCTCAGGGTAATGCGGATCTGAGCCAAAGAACCGAAGAGCAAGCGTCATCACTCGAAGAAACTGCATCGAGTATGGAAGAGATGACTAGTACGGTGAGGCAAAACGCAGACAACGCAAAAGTTGCTAATGAACTCGCTTCTGAGACCAGTGAAAAAGCTGTGGCTGGGGGAGAAGTCGTCAATCGAGCTGTTGCAAGTATGTCTGAGATCAATGAATCGAGTAAGAAAATAGCCGATATTATCAGTGTTATTGATGAAATTGCCTTTCAAACTAACTTACTGGCACTCAATGCTGCTGTGGAAGCCGCAAGAGCTGGAGAGCAAGGTCGAGGTTTTGCTGTAGTAGCAGGCGAAGTACGTAATTTGGCGCAGCGTTCAGCGGGGGCGGCAAAAGAAATCAAAGACTTGATCAGAGACAGTGTAGGCAAAGTGGAAGATGGCACATTACTCGTTAATGAGTCTGGCTCGACATTAAAAGAAATTGTAGAAGCTGTAAAGCGTGTAACAGAGATGATCTCGGATATTGCAGAGGCATCGGAGGAGCAAAGTTCAGGTATTGAGCAAGTGAATAAAGCGGTAGCTCAAATGGATGAAATGACTCAGCAGAATGCCGCATTAGTTGAAGAAGCGTCGGCTGCTGGCGAGTCAATGGCTGAGCAAGCCAATGATATGAGAAGGTTATTGAATTTCTTCAATGTCGGTGAGTCAAGTGGTGGTAATGGATTGTCAGAAGTAGCGAGTATATCTACAGAGAGACTGAGTAAACCTCAATCACCATCTAATAATACTGCGAGCATTAAGTTACCAAGTGCTGCGCCAAATGGTACTGTGGATATGGGGCGCAGTAAATCAGAAGCAGCCAACCGCTTTGCTGATGATTCAGACGAATGGGAAGAATTCTAGAGTCCACATTAAAGTTGTTGAAGGGGAGAGTCTCACTCCCCTATAACTTTGCAGTTAAGCACTCGTAGTCAATTCCTGATTATAAAGTGAACTATTTAATAAGTGTGCTCGTATGAAAGAGTTTCCATTCACGGATAGAGATTTTCAGAATATTTCTGACAGAGTATATAACGCGTGCGGCATTGTACTTGGGCCCCACAAAAGAGAAATGGTGTATTCACGCTTAGCTAGGCGGATAAGAGCTAATGGTCTACGCACGTTTGAAGAGTATTTAAGCTATTTAGATAAATGTGGCGATCAAGAGTTTAGTCATTTTATCAATGCTATTACGACCAACCTTACATCGTTCTTTAGAGAAGCTCATCATTTTGAATTTTTAAAGACTGGCTTGATAGAGCGCATTAAAGCGGATAACCGATTGTCGAAGCGTGTCAGGATCTGGTCAGCAGGCTGCTCCACCGGTGAAGAGCCGTACAGTATTGCCATGACAATAGCGGATGAATTCCCGAGTGATTGGGATGTTAAGGTGCTCGCGACAGATCTAGATTCGAACGTGTTACAAAAAGCATCACAAGGAACGTACAACAGTACATCGGTAACAGGGTTAGATGAGAGCCACTTAAGAAAGTGGTTTTTAAAGAGTAGTGATGGCAGTCAATATCGGGTTAAAGATAAATTAAAGGAGTGTATTTACTTCAAGCGCCTTAATTTACTAGAACCTTGGCCAATGCGTGGCCCTTTTGATCTGATATTTTGCAGAAATGTGCTGATTTATTTTGATAAAGAAACGAAAGACAACTTATTTAAGGGATACCACGACCTACTCGACAAAACACATGGGCACCTTTTTATCGGCCATTCTGAAACAATGAGTAAAGAGCGGACTGATTTCAAGAATTTAGGCAAAACAATGTATAAGAGGATCGATGCGGCATGAATCAGTTTAGACCGGTAATCCGGGGCTTTGAACATGTTAAACGGTTTTGGGATGCAGGCCGCAGTAAAGTGGTTGCAAAGGTATTACCTGGCGAGTTTTATGTGTCGAAAAACGATGAGCTTATTTCTACTGTTTTAGGGTCGTGTATTGCCGCATGTGTTTATGATGAGAAACTCGGTATTGGTGGTATGAACCATTTTATGTTACCGGGTGCTCAGAATATGAAGGAAATAACAAACGTGCATTCGGATGACTTTAATTGCCGTTATGGTAATTGGGCCATGGAATACTTAATAAACGAAGTGCTAAAAAACGGGGCGAGCAGAGACAATCTTAAAGTGAAGTTATTTGGTGGCGGGAAGATAATTAGCGCGATGACAGACATTGGTGTAGGTAACATCCGTTTCGCCAATGCCTATGTAGAAGAAGAGAATCTTAATTTAGTATCTCATGATGTAGGTGGGCCTTGGCCTAGAAAAGTGGTATTTCATCCACAATCTGGTACTGCAAAAGTAAAAAAATTGCGTCAAATGCACAATGATACGATTGAAAAACGCGAAGTTAAGTACCTTCATGATATCGAAATGCAAGATGCCCAAACCGATATTGAATTATTTTAGAGTAATGGCATATGATTAAGGTACTTATCGTCGATGACTCCCCTCTATTAAGAGCTGTGCTCAAAGCTGTTTTGGAGCAAGCGGGAGATATACAAGTTGTAGGGGCAGCAAAAGACCCCTATGAAGCTAGAGATATGATCAAAGCGACCCAGCCTGATGTGCTGACACTTGACATTGAAATGCCTAAAATGAATGGCTTGAGCTTCTTGAAGAACTTGATGCGACTAAGGCCAATGCCGGTAGTAATGCTTTCTACGCTCACACAAAAAGGCTCACCAGAAACACTTGAAGCGTTAGAGGTCGGTGCCGTCGACTTTATCGCAAAACCCATGACGAATGTCGCTGAGCAGTTAGAAGCATATGCGGATATTTTATATCAAAAGATCCGTACTGCGAGTCGTGCTCGAGTCAGGGCATTTAAACCAGATAGAGATAATGCTGAAAAAGCAGCCGGTGGAGATATAAAATACCGAAGTAACAATATTATTGCGATTGGCGCTTCGACAGGTGGCACGGAAGCGTTAAGAGAAGTACTCACCAAATTGCCAAGCAATTGCCCGCCAGTTGTGATAACCCAGCATATCCCCCCCGTTTTTAGTGCCTCTTTTGCACAGCGTATGGATCGGTGTTGCACCGTATCGGTTAAAGAAGCCGAAGATGGTGATGTACTTGGCGAAGGAAGAGTGTTTATCGCACCGGGGGATAAGCATTTACTTATTTCTCAGCAGGGTAATAAATTAGTTTGTCATTTAAATGATGGTGATAAAGTCAACCGTCACAAGCCCGCTGTGGATGTATTGTTTGATTCATTGTTGCCAGTGGCAAAGCAAGTGCATGCGGCATTGTTGACTGGCATGGGAAGCGATGGTGCACAGGGCCTTTTGAGATTAAAAGAAGGCGGTGCCAATACATTTGCACAAGACGAGGCATCGTGTGTTGTATGGGGGATGCCTCGTGCAGCGGTAGAGCTTAATGCTGCTAACAAAGTGGTGTCATTGGATAATATGGCTACTAACTTGCTTAAATCAGCAAGTCGCTAACTTAATTACCAGCTTGAATTACCCAAGGTTGTGAAAACCAATAAAAGTGCCCTTTGTGTGTTTTTGACGGCGCAGTACAGTTGTACCTTGAGCGTCCTTCGGGTAAATCCTTTGGTGACGTTACCTGTACAGTTGTTTTACTGTTCCAAGTTAAGTTCGCTCTGCCGACTCCCGATACAAAACAGGCCAGTTGATTTTGATAAAAGTCCATATCTTTGAATGAAATAGCAAATGAAGGTGTTCGATTAGATGTCACCGAATTTTCATAGCTTAACTTATCAATTGTAAATGGCAGAGACTTAATTTTTACTTGTAGTGTTTTTAGGTTGCTATAAATGCCAGAAGCAGGAAAGCGAGGTACGCGAGTAAAATCTGTAGTGACTCCTACGGCACCAGAATGCTGGCCAATACCAACTAACCCCAGTTCTTTGACAAGTGATTGCACCGAATTATCAAACTCACCATACGGATATGCGATATAGGGGTAATCATGTCCAACTTCCGTGGCAATGCGCTGTTGTGACCAGGTGAGGTCTTTTTTAACTCTTGCTTTCCATTGAGCTTCGGATTCTCCACTTTTGCGAAGGTGCAAATAGTCATGCTTGGCACTGTGATTAGCAATGAGCGCCCCTCGTTTTGATAATGCTCTAAGCTCATCCCATGTCATGACGTAGCTTTGCCCTTCATCAATGAGCTGAGGGTTTACAAATATTGTATAGGGAAAGTTGTACGCTTCTAGAAGCGGTGCGGCAGCCTCAATATTATTGTCATAACCATCATCAAATGTGATGGCAACCGTATTAATTGGTAGCGGTTTGCCAGCACGTAATTGACCTATAAACTTATCCAGTGCAATCACATTATAGTTGCCAGTTTTTAAATACTCTAAATGAGATTTAAACGTATCAGCGCTGACGCTGGTGACCGGGGGAAGTTTTTCACTTACGTGATGATATTGTAATATAGTTGCACTTTGCGCCGTGGCGCTGACAAATCCAACTAACAGAACTAAATTATGAAGCTTTTTCATTACCTGCGTACACCTTATCATATTCCACTACTTACTCTCGCAGCGCCGATGATTTTATCAAATATTTCGGTTCCACTGTTAGGTTTAGTTGATACTGCAGTCATTGGGCATTTAAGTCACGCCCATTATCTGGCTGGTATTGCGCTTGGCTCTGGAAGTATTGCACTGCTATTTTGGCTGGCGAGCTTTTTACGCATGAGTACCACGGGTGAAATCGCACAGGCTTATGGTGAAAAAAATCAGACAAGGGCATTGCAGTCATTGCTAGCCAGTCTCATTCTTGCTCTAACTTTCGCATTAACTTTAGTCGCCTTATCTCCCATACTGTTGCAGCTCATAGAGCAGTTAGCGAACCCATCTCCTCAGGTCATGGCACAAGCGAAAATTTATTTTTCGATTCGAATCTACAGTGCGCCAGCCGCAATGATGAATCTTGTGCTATTGGGCTTTATGTTGGGACTACAATATGGCAAAGGGCCATTCTATGTCGTCTTATTTACTAACCTCATTAACATTGCATTGGATTTAATCTTTGTAATCGGGTTTGAATGGGGGGTTGCAGGAGCTGCCTGGGCATCCGTGATAGCAGACTATAGTGCGTTTGTTTTGGCATCAGCACTGACCCTGCGATTGTTGCAACGAAAAGGCTGGCAATTCGCATTATGCATTCCCAATCGAGCGCAAATTATGCACTTGTTGTCGCTGAATAAAGATATCTTTATTCGCTCTTTAGTCTTGCAGCTGTGCTTTAGTTTTATGACTTTTTATGGTGCACGTCTGGGCGACAACACTCTGGCTGCAAATGCTGTCTTGCTCAATTTCTTAATGCTGGTTAGTTTCGCTTTAGACGGTATCGCTTATGCAGCAGAAGCAAAAGTAGGACAAGCCAAGGGCGAACAGGATGAAACTAAGCTAAAAGCTTGGGTCAACGTCAGTGTGTTTTGGGGAGCTGTGTTTGCGCTGCTTTACTGCATTATTTTTGCAGTCTTTGGAGAGTCAATTATTACATTATTGACGAGTATTCCGAGCGTGATTAACACGGCTACAGGCTATCTACCTTGGCTCGTGGTATTGCCTATTATTGCGATGAGTTGCTTTTTATTTGATGGCGTTTTTGTTGGATTGACAAGAGCAAGAGAAATGCGCAATAGCATGATAGTTTCAGCGGTTTGCGGATTTTTCCTGCCCTTTTTTGTCATGAAAGATCTTGGTAATCACGCGTTGTGGTTATCCATGACGTGTTTTATGGCGCTGCGTGGTATTACTTTGATTTATCGTTATCGAAGGCTCGTCGGGCAGCAAGCCTTGCTGAAATAACCTGTGAAAAACGATTGGCAAAGATACCGAGGTAACCATACCCAGCGATGCCTAATGCCGGAAATAATACAGCCAAACCGGCAAACCACCAAGCTGGGTCATGGTAATTGCTCAGCGCGAATAGCCCCATTGCACATACAAAAAGGCCAATACCAGTGAAAAAGAATTTCAGGCTGCGCTTGGGGTTAGAGCCCAAGCGATATACTAATTGTGTGAACATCGTAAAGTCTTAGTAATAAGAGTGGTCGCCACGAGCGTGTTCGGTGATATCACGTACGCCAGTAATCTCTTCAAACTTGGCAACCATTTCTTTTTCGATGCCTTCTTTTAGCGTGACGTCGATCATCGAGCAACCGTTACAACCACCACCAAACTGTAGTACTGCGATGCCTTCATCGGTGATTTCGACAAGGCTTACCTGACCACCGTGGTTTGCCAGTTGTGGATTTACATCAGTAACTAGCATGTGTTCAACACGCTCTTCTAGTGAAGCATCGTCTTTAAGTTTTTTCGCCTTGGCATTTGGTGCCTTCAAAGTTAGCTGACTCCCCATTTTGTCTGTAACAAAATCGATTTCAGCTTCATCGAGAAATGGTGCGCTTTCTTCGTCAACAATGGCGTCAAATCCATTAAAGTTAAATCTAAGATCTGTGTCTTCAACCGCATCTGCTGGGCAATACGATACGCCGCACTCAGCTTGTGCTGTTCCTGGGTTAACGACAAATACTCGGATACTGGTTCCCTCAGCTTGATCGCTGAGAAGTTTCGCAAAATGCGTTTGTGCGGATTCTGAAATTGTGATCATAATCTGGCTATACTTGACTAAATTACTCGGTTACTTCCTATGATACCCCCCTCATCCTGTTGTAGCTAGTGTTGGGCGTAAAAATTTGCTGCTAAACGCTACGACTTGGTAGCTTAAGGGTAAGATTAAAAAGACGGAGTTGATATGAGAATCACCTTGTTCTTGCTTGGATTATTGATATTTCAAAGCCAAGCTAAACCGCTAAGTTACTATTTTTCTGCGGACATCGAATTTGATCAAAGCATCACTAAACCGAGTGAAGTACTTGGGTATGAAGTGGGAGAGTGGCATGTTAGGCATGATCAGTTGGTGAATTATCTCACTTTGCTTGCGAAGCAAAGTCCAAGAATGCGCATTTCAACAATTGGCCATAGCCATGAACGTCGACCTTTACTTTTGCTTGCTGTTACCACCGCGAATAACCAAGATAAGTTAGAACAAATAAGGCAAGCGCACCTGTCGAGCTTAAGTACAAAAACGGATCGCAGCACGTCGCCCAATATTATTTGGATGGGTTACAGTGTGCACGGTAATGAACCTTCGGGCAGCAATGCCGCTTTGTTGTTAGCGTATTACCTGGCCGCAGCGCAGGGTGACGAAATCAATCAGTTATTGGAGAACAACGTTATCCTACTCGACCCAGCACTCAACCCTGATGGGTTAGCTAGGTTCGCTCACTGGGCAAACAGCAACAGAGGTAAGACTCTCTCAGCAGATCCTGCTCATCGTGAGCATGTTGAGGCTTGGCCATCGTCGCGTACTAATCATTATTGGTTTGATCTTAATCGTGATTGGTTGCTCCTCCAACATCCCGAATCTAAAGCTCGTGTCGCGCAATTTCACCGCTGGAAGCCAACCGTGTTAACCGACTTTCACGAAATGGGCACGAACAGTAGTTATTTCTTCCAGCCGGGTATCCCTAGTCGGACTCACCCAATCACCCCAACACAAAATCAAACGCTCACGCATCAATTGGCAGAGTACCATGCTAAGGCGCTGGATAAAGAAAAGCAGTTGTATTTCACACAAGAGAGCTTTGACGATTTTTACGTTGGTAAAGGTTCAACATACCCTGATATTAATGGTGCCGTAGGAATTTTGTTTGAGCAAGCGAGTAGCCGAGGTCATGTACAAGAGTCAATTAATGGAGACTTGCACTTTCATCGCACGATTAAAAACCAGCTGTTGACATCTTTATCAACATTTCAGGGGGTGCTAGAGCACAAAGATACTCTACAAGCTTATCAACAAGGTTTTTATCTTGATGCCCTTAAACTTGCGGATAAAGAAGATATTAAGGGGTATGTGGTAGCCAAAGGTAATGATTCATCTCGCTTTGAATCATTTATTAAGTTATTACAACGCCACCAAATTTATGCTTACGATATAACAAAAGCCATTAAAGTCGCAGGAAGAACTTATCAACCCGGTGATATTTTTGTGCCTTTGGCACAGCCGCAGTATCGTTTGGTTAAGGCGGTGTTTTCAACACAAACAAGCTTTGAAGACAATACTTTTTATGACGTGTCGGGGTGGACATTACCGCACGCATTTGACTTAAACTTTGCGCCAATAAAAAGTCGATGGGGGTTAAAAACTGCAGAAGCTCAAAGAAAAATAAAGTCTAATGGGCGCAGTGGTGTACTTCAAGAAGGGGCTTATGCATATGCTTTTTCTTGGGATGACTATTTTGCTCCCAAGTTATTAAATCAACTGTTGTCAGCGGGTATCGAGGCGCGCGTGGCCTTGCAGTCGTTCTCTGCTCGGACTAATCAAAGCGAACAGACTTTTTCGCCGGGTACAGTGGTTATTCCAGCAGGCGTACAAAGTAATGCGAGTTGGCAAGCTATATTGTCTGAGACGTTGGCAAGTTATGCAATAGAAGTTTTTGCTATTCGCAGTGGCCTAACTGCTCAGGGAATTGATTTAGGATCCAGACTAATGGTGCCTTTAAAGCAGCCAAAAGTGCTACTGGTGGGAGGAGAGGGGACCAGCCAGTATGAAGTGGGAGAAATGTGGTATCACTTAGATAGACATTTAGGTATTGCGCCAACCATTATTGAACAACGCCGTTTAGCCAGAGCTAATTTGGCGCGCTACACCCATATAGTCATGGTAGACGGAAATTATCGCGGTTTGAATAAGCATGCCAAGGCGGCAATTTTATCTTGGGTGAAAAAGGGAGGTGTTATTTGGGGCCACAAGCGGGGGGCTCAATGGCTGGTGGACCAGCAGCTGTTAAATGTTGAAACGATTTCCAAAAAGGAAATGCGCGCGCAATTTGATACACAAGATATGCCATTTTCAGCCCGCGAAGAATTGGCCGCTAAACAACGTATAGCGGGTGCTATATTCAATGCACGAGCAGATTTATCACACCCACTGGCTTTTGGTCTGGATGATGAGATCCTGCCTGTTTTCAAAAATAGCACTTGGGTGATGAAACAAAATGGTGCGCCTTTTACCAGTGTGCTTAAGTATACTAGCAGCCCCTTATTATCGGGCTATGCAGATCAGCGTAATGTAAAGCAAATAGCTGCAAGTAGCGTGTTAATTGCCGATGAATACGGTAAAGGCATTGCCATTGCAATGACGGACAACCCCGTATTTAGGGGGTATTGGTATGGTACAAGCAAGTTGATTAACAACGCATTGTTTTTTGCAGATGCTTTGAAGTAACGCTAAGTTTCGGTCAAGCAGGTTGCAAATGCCCAGATTTGGGTTGCACCTGCTTCTTTGCACAAAGCTGAGATGTGATTGATGGTTGCGCCTGTTGTGATCACATCGTCAATTAAAAGAATACGCTTATGCGTCAACGCGCGTTTGAGAAAGTATGCCTGTTGCGCACTTTGTTTTCTTGCTAACTTTTGCATTGTAACTTGTGATGGGGCGCTGTGCTTTCCAATTACATCGATAATCGGTAAATTAACTTGTTTAAGTAATGGTGCCCACGTTTGGTAGACTTGATTGTAGCCTCTAAAAATATGTCGCGTTTTCGCTACGGGCACGAGTATGCAAGCATCTATATCAATTAGGTTTTCAAGATTTAAGCGATGCCAATGAGCAGTGATAATTTGACGAAGTACTTTCATCGCTACCCGACTGTTGTTGTATTTTACTTGCTTCAGCCAACGCGCTAAAGCCCCCTGATACCAACCACAAGCAGATAAGCCATCGCAATGAGGTAAATAAAACATTCGCTCAATATCTGGTCGCGCAAATAGGTCAACTTCTGAGTTAGAAAAAAGTGGTAAAGCAGCATGACAAATGTGGCACAAGCCTGTTTGTTTGATTGGCGTTTGGCACAATTGGCAATATGTAGGAAACAGTCCATTTCTAAGTGAGCGTTGTAGTGACATTGCTTTCATTCCTTGAATCGCTATCATAGCGCTAATTTTGGCTCTAGGTTTAAAAATATGCAAAATGAAGTTGTGCTATTGCACGGTTGGGGTATGAACAAGCAGGTTTGGCAATTAATAGAAGCGGAGCTTGCCGTTAAGTTGAAGCGACCAGTGCGCGCATTAAATCTCCCTGGGTTTGGGGGGGAGTCACTACCTGAAGCGCAATATGACTTAGACTCTTTGATAGACAGTCTCGACAAACTGATTCAGCCTAACAGTGTTGTAATTGGTTGGTCCTTAGGAGGCTTAGTTGCGACGAAATTGGCAGCTAAGAGACCCGAAAAAGTGTCAAACTTAGTACTGGTCTCGTCAAATGTGCAGTTTTGCGAGTCGGGTATGTGGCCAGGCATCAAGCCTGATGTGCTCGCACAGTTTAAAGTGCAACTAGCCAAAAATAGTCGTAAAACAATTGAACGCTTTTTGGCGATACAAGCGATGGGCAGTGAGCATGCCAAGGCCGATATTAAACAAATTAAGACCTTACTATTACAGGCGCCTGAGCCTTCAGATATTGCATTGAGTGCAGGGCTAGACATTTTGCAAAACGCCGATTTAAGGGACGAGTTTAGCAGTATAACCTGTCCAATAGCAGGGGTTTTTGGTCGTTTGGATGCGCTTGTACCAATACAAGTTGTGGACGAAATGAGCAAATTAAATGGGGAGTTCAATTATAAAATTCTGCCAAAAGCATCACATGCGCCCTTTATTTCACATCGCCAAGAATTTATTACTTACCTAAAATCAGTCCTTTAAAAATTAATCATGATAAAGGCGGCAATTTTTTGCCGCCTTTACTTTATTTTGGATATATTATGAGCAATAATTAGCTTAGTGAAATTGTAATTAGGAGTACGTTATGCCTATTGGAGACGTTCTTAACGCTGGCGTTGAAGGCTTTAATCGAGCTCAACAAAATATTGAGCGCGCCACAGCTGATATTAACCGTGCCACCGTTGATCAACAAAGCGATGAGCAATTAGCTCAGCAACGTCAGCTACAGGCAGCGCGACCTGAAGAAGCGGTCACAGCACCCGTTTCGCAACCTCCTAGAATTGACGAATCGTTGGTGAATTTGAAAGTTGAAGAGTTCAACGCGAAAGCAAATGCGCAAACTATTCAGACGGCAGATGAAGTGCTTGGTACTTTAGTTGATATCAAAGTGTAGTAATGAATATAGTTACGCCACAACCGGCGATAAACTTAAACACTGCAAACGTCTATACCGAAACGGCTAGGCGCGACAACGAGCTGCGCGAGGTTATCCCAAAACCTGCGGCAGTAGCGCCTTCAGCGACAGAAAATAAATCCCTTCAAGATAACGACAAGACTCGAGGCACTCAAGACGATAGCCAAGATACCTATGACGCATCAGGACAGCTAAAAGAAAACAAAACCATAAAAGAGGGCAATGAGGAAGAGACTGCTGAGCAGCAAAGTCAAGAGCGCAACGAAGAAGACGTTGACGAGCGTGAGCAAGCACAGCAAGAACAAGATGAGCAACAAATTATGGAGCTCAAAGATAGGGATCGCGAGGTGCGTTTACACGAGCAAGCACACGCTAGGGTCGGGGGGCAATATGCTGGCGCGCCGAGCTATGATTACCAACGTGGGCCTGATGGTAATAATTACGCAGTAGGTGGTCAGGTAATGATTGATGTGGCGCCCATTGAAGGGGACCCACAGAAAACCATCGAAAAAATGCAAACAGTAAGAGCAGCGGCTTTAGCACCAGCAGAGCCCTCAGGCGCAGATCGTGCAATTGCTGCTGATGCCACGTCAAAAATAGCGACTGCTCAAGCTGAACTTGCGAAACAATCTATTAGTGGTGATGGAGAAAATAGTGATTCTCCAAGACGCGTGCAAGGATTTCAAAACCGCCGTTTAACAGAAGAAGGCGCAGCACAATCTGAGCAGCCAGTATTAGAACGAAAACGCCTCCAGCAGGAAGCTGATCCATTCGCAGTGGCTTTACCGATTGAGAGAGACCCCGAAGTAGAGTCCAGAGCATTAAGAGTTGAAGGCTTTTATAATCAAGTAGCCTCCCCTACGAACGCTGCACACCTGTCTGTGACGGTTTAATTCGTAGGCAATTAAAAAGGAAGGCAAGCCTTCCTTTTTCACATCAGCGTCATTACTTTTTCAATTTGGCAAATGCTTCGGCAAACGCATTACCCATAGCGGCATTTCCTTGATCGCGACGATTGCCTTTGTTTTCACGGCGATCTTGTTTTCGACCTTGGTTATTAGGCGTTTTAGCTTGGGGTTTGGAGCCAGAGTTTTGCTCAGAGTGCGATGGGGTTGCATCATTTAAGCGCATGGTGAAGCTAATACGCTTTCTGTTTACATCCACCTCAATGACTTTTACCTTAACGATATCACCGGCTTTAACCACTTCACGTGGGTCTGAGATAAATTTATCTGTGATAGCTGAAATATGTACCAAACCATCTTGATGTACGCCGACATCAACAAAAGCGCCAAAGTTTGCAACATTTGATACCACGCCTTCTAATATCATTCCGACTTTTAAGTCTGAGATCTTTTCGACGCCCGCCTTAAACTGAGCTGTTTTAAACTCAGGTCTAGGATCCCTACCTGGCTTGTCAAGTTCACCAATAATATCGGTCACTGTCGGCAAACCAAATTTGTCATCAACAAAGTCGCTAGGAGTCAGCTGTTTTAGCACTTCGCTATTGCCGATGAGGCTTTGAATTTCGAGCGCTTTCGACTGAGAAATCTGTTTTACGACTGGGTAAGCCTCAGGGTGAACAGCTGAAGCATCTAGTGGGTCATCACCATTTTGAATACGCAAAAAACCGGCAGCTTGCTCAAAAGCTTTTGGCCCTAAACGCTCCACTTTTTTCAGTTGCTTACGATTAGCAAAGGAGCCATTGTTATCGCGATATTTAACAATATTGCTTGCCAGTGTTTTGTTTAAGCCCGACACGCGCGTTAGCAGAGGGACTGACGCTGTGTTTACGTCAACACCTACGGAGTTTACACAATCCTCTACAACAGCGGTGAGTGCTAATCCAAGTTGGCTTTGTGAAACATCATGCTGATATTGACCAACACCAATTGATTTAGGCTCAATCTTTACCAATTCAGCCAAAGGGTCTTGTAGACGTCTTGCGATTGAAACTGCACCGCGCAACGACACGTCAAGGTCTGGAAATTCATTGGCTGCAAATTCAGACGCTGAATAAACCGAGGCGCCAGCTTCACTTACCATGATTTTTGTCAGGCTAAGATCTGATGCTGACTTTAGAACTTCAGCTGCTAGTTTATCGGTTTCACGAGAAGCTGTGCCGTTTCCAATGGCAATGAGTTGCACTTTATGTTGACGGCTTAACTGCTCAATAGTGCGAATTGATTTATCCCAATGGTTTTGTGGCGCATGAGGGTAGATTGTCGTAGTCGATAACAATTTACCTGTTGCGTCGACAATTGCAATTTTACACCCTGTTCTAAGACCGGGATCAATCCCCATTGTCACTTTAGGCCCAGCAGGTGCAGCCATGAGCAAGTCTTTTAAATTTTTGGCAAAAACGTCAATGGCCCCATTCTCTGCTTTTTCTCTCAGTGAGCCTAAAAATTCATTTTCTAGGTGCAAAGAGAGTTTAATTTTCCATGCCCATTGAACAACCGTCATAAGCCATTCACTGGCAGGTGATCCTGAAACTGATAAGCCGTAATGGTCCGCGATCATTTGTGCGCAAAACTGCGAGTGGTCTTCTGCTGTTGGCTCAGGGTTGATAGTTAGCTGCAAAATGCCTTCATTGCGTGCACGAAGCATGGCCAATGCGCGGTGTGAAGGTACTTTACTGAGCAATTCATTATGTTCGAAGTAATCCCTGTATTTACTGCCGTTATCTTCTTGACCAGCTATGACTGTACTTTGTAGCTGTGCATTGTCTGTAATATGACGTCTAAATTTTGCGAGCAATTTTGCATCTTCAGCGAAGCGCTCCATTAGGATAAACTTGGCGCCTTCCAACACACTTTTGGTATCAGCAAAACCCGCATCAGCATTGATAAAATCTTCGGCTAGCTGATTGGGGTATAAATTGGGGTCTGCAAATAACTGTTCTGCCAGTGGCTCAAGACCTGCCTCGATTGCAATTTGGCCTTTCGTACGGCGCTTAGGCTTATATGGCAGATATAAATCTTCAAGTTCAGTTTTGCTTGATGCTGAGGTGATATCATTGGCCAACTGAGAAGTGAGCTTACCTTGTTCTTCAATGGTCTTGATGATGAAGGCGCGTCGATCTTCTAACTCGCGAAGATAAGAAAGTCTCTGTTCTAGCAAACGTAGTTGCGAGTCGTCTAATCCACCAGTCACTTCTTTACGATATCGGGCGATAAACGGTACAGTTGCGCCCTCATCTAACAATGTGGTGGCTGCCAGCACTTGCTGCTCTGAGGCATTTAGCTCCTGGGCTAAACGAGCTGAGATGTTGCTCATGCAAAATCCTTATAATGTTCAATTAGCTACGCTAAAAATTCAATTAAGCTTTAGGCCGATATCATATCATATTTGAGTACGTATGATCAGGCCTGATATTCAATTCGATTGATATACCATTGGGCTTCGCCCTGAGGTGCTTTTACAGTAAAATCGTCGTCAACTGCTTTCCCTAATAACGCTCTAGCCATGGGGGAGTCTATAGAAATATAGTCATTGCGCTCATATATTTCATCTGGACCGACAATCCTAAAATTCTTCGTTTCACCGTCATCATTTTCTATTTCGACCCACGCACCAAAGTATACTTTGCCAGCTTGTTGGGGGTTGTACTCAATGACTTGTAAGTCGGGCAAGCGCTTGCGTAAATATCTAACACGTCTATCTATTTGTCTTAATAATCGTTTGTTGAATGTGTAGTCCGCATTCTCAGAGCGATCGCCAAGACTTGCAGCCCAGTTTACTATTTTAGTTATTTCAGGGCGCTTTTCGAACCAGAGGTGGTCATGCTCTTGCTGTAATTTTCGATAACCTTCAGGCGTGATCAAGTTAGTTTTCATAGTGTGTTGTATCTATAAACCCTATTTGGGTACATATGTTTCGAGTAATTGTAACTTTCAGTAACAATCTAATGTGTATGTTATGGTGTCTAAGCAGCTAAATTTCAATTATATTTAAGCAATAGTATAGAGATAAAAAGAAGAATCATATGGGAAATGAAACCACTAAAGTGCTCGTAGTTGATGACGATATGAGATTGCGAAGTTTGTTAGAACGTTATCTCGTTGAGCAGGGCTTTATTGTAAGAAGTGCTGCGAATGCAGAGCAAATGGATAGGCTATTAGAGCGCGAAAACTTTCACTTAATGGTGCTAGATCTAATGTTACCAGGTGAAGATGGTTTATCTATTTGTCGGCGTCTACGTCAAAAAGAAAATGAAATCCCCATTGTGATGCTCACAGCAAAAGGCGATGAAGTAGATCGTATTATTGGTCTTGAATTAGGTGCGGACGATTACTTGCCTAAGCCATTTAACCCAAGAGAATTGCTAGCACGCATAAAGGCCGTGTTAAGAAGAAAAACCAAAGAAGTCCCAGGTGCGCCTGCGACTCAAGAGAATGAAGTTGAGTTTGGTATCTTCCGCCTGAACCTAGCGACCCGAGAAATGCAAAAGGGAGATGAAACCATTGCATTGACCAGTGGCGAGTTTGCAGTATTAAAAGCGCTGGTTAGTCACCCCAGAGAGCCATTGAGCCGAGATAAACTAATGAACTTGGCACGCGGGCGAGACTATAGTGCATTAGAGCGCAGCATCGATGTGCAGGTGTCTCGACTGCGCCGCATGATTGAAGAAGACGCTTCTAACCCAAGGTATATTCAAACTGTTTGGGGTTTGGGTTATGTATTTGTGCCTGATGGCGAGAAGTAATGGGCATTTTTCCACGTAGTGCATTTGGGCAAACGGTCTTTTTTGTTGCAGCGTTGCTGTTGATTAACCAGATTGTGTCATATATCACCGTTACGCTGTATGTCTTCAAACCAACCTTTGAACAAGTCAACTTGATGTTGGCCAAGCAGGTCAAAACGGTGTTTATTGATTGGGAAGAAGGGGTTGAAGTCGACTCGGAGCTATCTAAAAAATTCTTCGAGATCACTGGCATCGATGTAATGTCTCAAAAAGAGGCGTACCGCAACGGCCTAGGACAAGCGAGAGAATATAATCTATTGTCTCGCAGCATGTCGGAGCAGTTAAACGGCTCTGCTCGGGTACGTATTAGTCAAGGCGATCCTGTGGTTTATTGGGTGGAAGCGCCTCAAGCCCCCGGTTACTGGGTAAGAGTGCCGCTATCTGGATTTTCTGAGACAAAGCTCGAGTTTTTGGTTTTTTACCTGTCGAGTATTGGCTTTTTGAGTGTGCTAGGGGGCTGGCTTTTTGCTCGTCATTTAAACCGGCCTTTACGGGCACTACAAACTGCCGCAAGTCGAGTTGGAGCCGGCGATTTCTCTATGCGCTTGGTTGAACAAGGTTCGACGGAAGTAATTGAGGTAACCAGAGCATTCAACCAAATGTCGAAAGGCATCGCAGCGCTGGAAAGTGACAGGCGACTTATCATGGCTGGTGTATCTCATGATCTGCGCACGCCATTGACTCGGATCAGGCTAGCGACCGAAATGATGTCGGACGAAGAAGATTACCTCAAAGAGGGGATTATCGACGATATCGAAGATATGAATGCCATCATCGACCAATTTATAGAGTACCTGCGTCATCATAGTAGCGGAGAAATGAATTTGGATGATGTGAATGCCTTAGTGGAAGAAGTTGTTCATGCTGAGCAGCAGCATAAGCGCGTTATCAACTTTACAATGGCACCAAATCTACCGCCTATTTTGATGAATACGGTGGCGCTTAAGCGTGTTATCACCAATATGATTGAAAATGCCATTCGCTATTCAAGTGAAGACATTGAAGTGGTGAGTTTACTTGATAATAAGTGGGTGCTTATTCAAGTGAATGATAGAGGACCTGGTATACCCGAATCGGAATTAGAATCTGTGTTTGAGCCTTTTAAACAAGGGGACCAAGCCAGGGGCTCTGAGGGCAGCGGTTTAGGTCTGGCAATCATAAAACGTATTGTCACAACACATGGGGGGCAAGTGACGCTTTCTAACCGTAAAGGTGGTGGGTTGTGTGCTGAAGTGCGACTACCAGTCGCGAAAAAAAGCTAAATCTGTTTCTTAGTTTACTCAGCACTGTGTGACTCACAGTGCTGATTCAATATAACCATCATTAATAAATCATCTATTTCTTACTGATCACTAGTCTGTGGTGTATATAGCAAAAGCATTTTTGGTATGTTGTACTTGGGTCAGTACAGTCCTCTTAATGGTAATGATTATTATTTGATCTTTGTTTTTATTCAAGGTACATTGTTCGTGCAATTACTTTAACTTGAATAATCATAAGGAGATATTATAAAGAAATTAGTTGCAATCGCTGTGATGGCGGCCAGTATCTTAAGTTTTAATGCTGTTTCAAAAGAAGTTGAGCCACTTAGTCAAGTGGGTGAATTTGGAGAAATTGTGTTCTCACTAGAGGATCAGTTTACCACAGCTGGTATGTCTATTCCTGAGTACAAAAAATACTTCCGTTATATTTTAAGAACGGATGAAGTGGCGAATATAACCAATAAATGCCGCATTCTCACCTATGTGTATCATGACATTGACTACAACACGATCATTCCTGTCGACTTTAGGATTGAAGCTTATTCAAAAACTAAGCTTCATAAGGAGTATCGCGGTTTGAGAGGTCGTTTTGCATCAGCACAGAGACTTTGCTAATTAAACTATGTGAAGTGTAGCGGAAGCTACGCTTCTATTTGTTTAACGACATTCAAAATATAGTTAGCAATTTGCAGGCACAAAAAAACGCCCAACGAGGGGCGCTTTTGATAAAGGAATTGGTTTAGCTTTTAACCACGAGGGCCAGCTGACTTAATCGCGTCAGATACGTCGTATTTCTCGAAGTTAGCTTTGAAGTCCGCAGCTAGTTTTGCAGCATACTCTGTGTACTTCTCTTTGTCTTCCCAAGTATTAATTGGGTTAAGAAGCTTCTCATCAACACCTTCTACAGCAACTGGTACGTCTAGGTTAAGAGCTTCGATGTGTCGAGTTTCTACGCCTTCCAGTGTGTCGTTAACGATAGCGTCAATAACAGCACGAGTAGTAGGAATGTCAAAACGTTTACCTACGCCATAAGGACCACCAGTCCAACCAGTGTTTACAAGGTAAACTTTTGCACCAAACTCACGTACACGCTTCATTAGAAGTTCTGCGTAAACGCCAGCAGGGCGTGGGAAGAACGGAGCGCCAAAACATGTTGAGAATGTTGACTCGATGTCAGACGTTGAGCCAATTTCAGTTGAACCTACTTTTGCAGTGTAACCACTTAGGAAGTGATAAGCTGCAGCTTCTTCTGACAAGATAGAAACAGGAGGTAAAACACCGCTTACGTCACATGTTAAGAAAACGACTGCACGAGGCTCACCTGCACGGTTCTCAACTTTACGCTTTTCAACGTGCTCAAGCGGATATGCTGCACGTGTATTTTGCGTTAGGCTTGTATCTGCAAAGTCAGGTACGCGGTTTTCATCAAGTACAACGTTTTCTAAGATTGTACCAAACTTAATTGCATTCCAGATAACTGGCTCATTTTTCTGAGATAAGTCGATACATTTAGCGTAACAACCACCTTCAATATTAAATACGCTGCCCGGTGCCCAGCCGTGCTCATCATCACCAATAAGGAAACGTTTAGGGTCAGCTGAAAGCGTGGTTTTACCTGTACCTGAAAGGCCGAAGAATAATGTTGTATCGCCTTCTTCACCAACGTTTGCACTACAGTGCATTGGCAATACGCCTTTAGCTGGTAGTAGGAAGTTCTGTACAGAGAACATTGATTTCTTCATTTCACCGGCGTAATGCATACCTGCGATTAGCACTTTGCGCTCTGCAAAGTTGATAATAACAGTACCATCACTGTTTGTGCCATCACGCTCAGGGTCACATACAAATGAAGGTACATTCATTACCTGCCATTGGGGTAAATCAGCAGCATTATACTTGCTAGGTTCGATAAACATGTTCTTCGCAAAGATATGATGCCATGCAGTTTCAGTTGTAACGACAACTGGTAGATAGTGCTCTGGATCTGAACCTACTTCTAAGTGAGAGACAAAGTGGTCGTTGCTGTGCACGTGCGCTTCAACACGTGTCCAAAGCGCGTCAAACTTTTCTGCATCGAATGGGCGGTTAACGTTGCCCCATTGGATATCATTTTCAGTGCTTGGCTCTTTAACGATAAAACGGTCGTTTGGTGAACGACCTGTGCGGCGGCCTGTTTTTGCTACAAAAGCTCCATTAGCTGCTAAAGTCCCTTCACCACGCGAAATGGCGTGTTCGACAAGTTCAGCTGCAGTTAAATCGACAAAACGAGTAGCGCTTGAAGTCATGTTTTTACCTAAATGTGAGAATTGAACGGGATAGCTCTGGTTAATTAGTACCTAAAGCTTGATTTCATACTAACAGAAGCATTTGTGATATTCGAGCCCTAAAGGGGGGTGAAATTGCAATTTTTTGTCAAAAAAAGTGAATAATTTCAATGATACCGGTGTCATAAAAAGTCACTTTTAAATGACACCGGTATCATATTTTTGCAATAAAAAAACCGCCAAATTGGCGGTCTTCGATTAATTAAACAAGATGTACCTTATTTAATTAAAAATTGACTTGATGTCTTGTTCAGAAAAGCGGTAATCAGTGAGGCAATAGTGACAACTTAATTTAACCTCTCCGTGTTGCTCAATATCTTCCAGTAATGCTGCTTGACCAACATTCACAAGTGCACTGATGGTTTTTTCTCTGCTACACCCACACACAAAGTTGACAGCTTGAGGTTCAAACAGCTTTGGGTTGTCTTCATGATACAAGCGCGTTAAAACTGTTTTAGCATCGAGATTAAGCAACTCTTCGTCTTTAATGGTATCGCTGATCGCTTCCAAATGTTCAAAGTCGCTTTGTGACTTTTCTTTATTGACTGGCAATACTTGCAAGAATAAGCCGGCCGCTTTAACTGACTCTTCATTTATATCAGTTGCAAACCACAAACGTGTTTGTAATTGCTCTGATTGTACAAAGTAATCTTCTAAACACTTAGCAAGCGAGTCGGAAGTCAGTGGCACGACGCCTTGGTATCTCTCACCTTTTTCTGGTGAGATAGTGATGATCATATGGCCTTTGCCGATTAGATCGTTGATACCAGAGCCCGTAATTGGGCCCTCAACGCGCGCGATACCGCGCATATTTTGTTGGTGGTTACCATTGATAACAGCATATTTTACCGGCCCGTCCCCTTGAAGTTGAACGGCGATATCACCTTCAAACTTTAGTGTTGCAGTTAGTAGGCTCGATGCGACCAATAACTCTCCAAGTAAAGTCTGAACCTCTGCCGGGTAATTGTGGCCGGCAACGATGTCTTTCAGTGTGTGCTCGATCTGTACTAGTTCACCTCGTACATCGAGATCATCAAAAATATAGCGATGAAGTAAATCTTGTTTCATCTAAGAGACCCTAATTTGATTTCAGTTTAAGCAACTCTCGACGTTGCTTTTTATCTGGCTTATGCTCCGGACGTGGGGCAAAGAAACTATTGTTTTTCCTAGCAATGGCATTTTGTGCGCGCTTCTCTATACTCTCTGCTGATTCTTCATAAAGAGTTTGAGCAATCGGCGCTGCTTGACGTTTTTCCATTAACTTCAAAACGGTGATGTGTTTTTCATCGTGACCCTGTGCCAGTTCAATCTTGGCACCAACATCGACATGGCGGCTCGGTTTACACCGCTGGCCGTTATATCTAACTTTACCACCTTGGATCATTTCGCGGGCAATTGTACGCGTCTTGTAAAATCGCGCGGCCCAAAGCCACTTGTCCAATCTGACTTTCATATCATCTTGGTTGTTTTCTGGGTTGACTTTTGTCACAATTCATTAACTATGTTGGCATATTGCTAAGCGGTAAAATTTATCATATTTTGACCGCCAAAAAAAGCATAGCACTAGAGCAAGCAGGGAAGGCGCTTCAGAGAAGTTTGAACAAACGGTTAATGTTGTGTTCATTTGTATCGTGTCATACCTTGTACCGATTTAAATTAAAGTTTCATATTTGGGCGCTTGTTGAATCGAGGTTGAAACGGTACACTGAGGCGCTCAATAGAATAAGAAAAAGTCTCATTAAAGAAATTTTATATGGAATTACAGATACAACAGTTACAGAAAATAATACAAGGCTTGCCCCATGCGAAACTGAGTCGTGCGGTGGTATTTTTGGCTGTTGTATATATTGCTTTTCTTCTTTCACAGCTGTTTTGGCTGCTCTGGCCCAAGCCAGAAACGAAACTTCTTTCTACAAGTCCTATTCACTCTCAAAGCGCGCAACAGACTGTCAGTAGTAGCTCTATCTTGGCCCAAAATATATTTGGGAAAGCAAACGAGAGACCTAAAGAAGAGAGTAAGCCTAAACCGGTAATATCTAATGCACCAGAAACCCAGCTTAATGTGCGACTGACCGGCATTGTCGCTATCAGTCAGAATGATGTAGCTGGCCTTGCTATTATTGAATCACAGGGCAGACAAGAAACTTACTTGGTACAGGATGTGGTAAAAGGTACGCGGGCAAAATTAGCGCAAGTATTGCCGGATCGCGTTATTTTAGATGTCAGTGGTCGTTTTGAAACTCTGATGTTGGATGGCTTAGACTTTACTCAGCAGGTTGCGATGCCAACAACGCCTAAGCGTAATTCAGAACCGAAAACGCGGAAAATTAGCGATGACACGCGCTCTGAGCTTGCACAGCGTCGCCAAGAGTTACTCAATGAGCCGGGTAAACTATTCGATTATATAAGAATTTCGCCAGAGCGTCGCAACGGTCAGCTAGTTGGTTACCGTTTACGCCCTGGCAAAGATCCTGAACTTTTCAAAAAGATGGGACTAAAAAATAACGATCTAGCCATTGCTATTAATGGTTACCAACTCACGGATATGAAACAGGCTATGACGGCAATGAACGAGCTCAGAGAGAGCACTGATGCTAACATAACTATTGAACGCGATGGTCGCATCTTAGATGTGCAATTTAGCCTGTAAAAGACACTAATTTTGGAGTTTAAGAATAATGGGTAGAAAGCTACACCTCACAAGAATCAGAAAAGGGTTAGCTAAATATGCAGCTCTGTTGTTTGCGGCTGGTTTGTCATTGTCTGTTTCTGCTGTTGAGTATGCGGCTAACTTCAAGGGTACCGATATAAATGAGTTTATCCTCATCGTAGGCAAAACACTCAACAAAACAATCATCATCGACCCTAATGTTCGCGGCAACATCAACGTTCGTAGTTTCGAGCTGATGGATGAAGAGCTGTATTATCAGTTTTTCTTAAGTGTATTAGAGGTTTACGGTTACTCAGTTGTAGAAATGCCAAATGGCATCATGAAAGTTGTACGTAGCTCTGATGCTAAAAAATCGAATGTACCTTTGGTCAACGACAACAGTGAAGGTGATGGCGATGTCATGATCACACGTGTTGTGGAAGTTAAAAATGTATCGGTACAAGAGCTTGGCCCTCTGATCCGTCAATTCAGTGACCAAAAAGATGGTGGTCACGTTACAAACTTTAACTCTGCCAACGTCATGATGCTGACAGGCCACGCTGCCTCAGTAAACCGTCTCGTAAATATTATTCAGTCAGTGGATCAGGCGGGTGACCAACGTGTAGACATTGTTAGATTAAAGCATGCAACAGCGGATGATGTCGTTCAAGTTGTTGAAAAAATCTATAAAGACACGGGTAAAGGTCGAGTACCAGAGTTCCTAATTCCTAAAATTGTTGCCGATGGTCGTACCAATAGTGTGGTTGTAAGTGGTGAGAGCCAAGCGCGTACCAAAGCGATTGAACTGATTAGACGCCTTGATGATGAACTAGAGAATCAAGGTAATACTCAGGTATTTTATCTCGACTACGCTAAAGCTGAAGACTTGGTGAAAGTCCTTCAAGGTGTCAGTAAAACGCTGCAAGAAGAAGCGCAGGGCGGTGGTAAATCTACGCGTTCACGCAGTAGTAACCGCAATGAAACCAGTATTGAAGCGCACGCAGACTCAAATTCATTGGTTATCACTGCGCAACCAGACACGATGCGTTCATTGGCAAACGTGATTGAAAAGCTGGACGTACGTCGTGCTCAGGTTTTGGTTGAGGCAATTGTGGTTGAAGTACTGGAAGGCGATGGCATCAACTTTGGCTTACAGTGGATCACTGAGCAAGGTGGCATGTTGCAGTTTAACAATGGTACAACCGTACCAGTTGGTGCCTTGGCCGTTGCTGCTGAGCAAGCCCGTGACAAAACCATTAAAAGAACCGTTACTGGCGAAAATGCAGAGCTAAATGACTTTGAAGAAACGGTTGAAGGTGACTTAAATGCATTAGGTCAGCTGTTAGGTGGTGTAAATGGCTTGGCAGCCGGTGTCGTTAAAAACGACTGGGGTGCAATTATTCAAGCGGTTTCTACGGACACGAACTCAAACATTCTAGCGACTCCGTCTGTTACAACTATGGATAACGAAGAAGCGTCTATGATTGTGGGTCAAGAAGTACCGATTATCACAGGTTCTGCAGCGGGTGATAACAACTCCAACCCATTCCAGACAGTTGACCGTCAGGAAGTTGGTATTAAGCTGAAAGTGACACCACAGATCAATGATGGTACCGCGGTTCAGTTAACGATTGAACAAGAAGTCTCTAGTGTCAGTGGAGCTACCTCTGTTGATATTTCAGTGAACAAACGTGCGATTAACACAACCGTAATTGCTGACGATGGTGGCATGGTAATTCTTGGTGGTCTTATTGATGAAGACGTACAAGAAAGTGTATCAAAGGTACCATTGCTAGGTGATATCCCTATCTTAGGTCATTTGTTTAAGTCGACAAATACCAGTAAGCGTAAGCGTAACCTGTTAGTTTTCATTCGTCCGACAATTGTACGTGATAGCCGCAGCATGAATGAGTTAAGCCACGCGAAGTATAAGTTCATCCGTAACGAGCAACTTAAAAAGCATGATGATGGTATCGATTTAATGCCATTTGAAGATGCGCCGGTATTGCCTGAATGGAACGATGCGATGGTACTACCACCAACGTATGAAGAATTCTTACATCAACAAAACGAGAAGAAAGATGACTGATGCCAGCTTGAGTGTTGTAGAGGCACCAGTCGAAAGTGAAGTGACAGCCGCTGCCGATGAAGCGCTCAATGATGAGCAGGCACAGCTTAGGCTACCTTTCTCTTTCGCTCGCCGCGAAGGGGTGCTACTAAGCGATGACCCTAAGGGGTTAAAAGTATTCCATAAAGGGGATGTTTCTCTCGAAGCATTACTGGAAGTTCGCCGTGTTGCGGGTTCGGGCTTTAATATCGAAGTCATCGATGAAGAAAAGTTCGAACTGCTGTTAGAAGCTTCGTATCAACGAGACAGCTCAGAAACACAGCAAATGATGGAAGATATTGGTAACGAGGTGGATCTGTTTTCGTTGGCTGAAGAAATGCCACAAACAGAAGACCTGCTTGCCGCAGACGATGATGCACCTATCATTAAACTGATCAACGCGATGTTGAGTGAAGCAATCAAAGAAGGTGCTTCGGATATTCACATTGAAACGTTTGAAACACAGTTGGTAATTCGCTTCAGGGTTGATGGTGTCTTGAAAGAGGTACTACAGCCTAATCGTAAATTATCATCGTTATTGGTATCTCGTATTAAGGTAATGGCGAAGCTAGATATTGCCGAAAAACGCGTACCGCAAGACGGTCGTATTAGCTTGAGGATCGCAGGTCGTGCCGTTGATGTACGTGTATCGACAATGCCATCAAGCTTTGGTGAGCGCGTTGTATTACGTTTGCTAGATAAAAACAACGCTCGCTTGAACCTAGAAGATCTCGGTATGACAGAGCGCAACCGAGATTTATTTTCGGAAATTATTGCAAAGCCGCACGGTATTATCTTGGTAACTGGACCGACAGGTTCCGGTAAAAGTACCACTTTGTATGCGGGGATGACCCAGATTAATTCCAAAGACCGTAATATTCTTACGGTGGAAGATCCAATAGAATATGAAATCCCAGGCATTGGTCAAACACAGGTTAACCCAAAGGTTGATATGACTTTTGCAAGGGGTCTGCGTGCTATCTTACGTCAAGACCCTGATGTGGTAATGGTTGGTGAGATCCGAGACTTAGAAACGGGTCAGATTGCTGTACAGGCTTCACTCACCGGTCACTTGGTAATGTCGACACTGCACACTAATACTGCATCTGGTGCGATTACCCGTATGGAAGATATGGGGGTTGAGCCTTTCCTATTGTCTTCATCTTTACTTGGGGTGTTATCACAGCGACTAGTACGTACATTGTGCCCTAGTTGTAAAGAACCTCATCTAGCTGATGAGCGTGAGTGTGAACTGCTAGGTGTTGATAAAGGTTCCAAAACCACCATTTTCCGCGCGGTGGGTTGTGAAGAGTGTAACTTCAATGGCTACAAAGGCCGGACTGGTATCCACGAGTTATTAGTGGTTGACGAGCACATTCGTGAGCTTATCCACAATGGTAAGGGTGAGCAGGCGGTTGAAAAGTATATTCGCAAACATAGCCCAAGTATCCGCCAAGATGGTATTGCACGTGTATTAGACGGGCAAACAACACTTGAGGAAGTCATGCGAGTTACGCGTGAGGAAGGATAATGGCTGCATTTGAGTATCGCGCCTTAGACGCGAAGGGTAAGGAAAAGAAAGGAATTCTGGAGGCGGACACGGCCAAGCAAGTTAGACAGATGCTCCGTGAAAAAGCGATGATGCCATTGGATGTAGAGCCTGCTGCTGAGAAAGAAAAATCTCAGGCCAGTGGAGGCTTTAGTCTATCAAGGGGTTATAAGCCCTCGGTCAGTGACATTGCACTTATTACCAGACAGTTAGCCACATTAATACAGTCTTCTTTACCTGTAGAAGCCGCGGTGATGGCCGTCGCTGAACAGTGTGAAAAACCACGTTTGAAACGAATGTTAATGGCCGTGCGTTCAAAAGTTGTTGAGGGTTATACCTTGGCTGATGGCATGTCCGAATTCCCTCATGTATTTGACAACTTGTATCGCTCAATGGTTGCCGCAGGTGAAAAGTCAGGGCACTTGGACGAAGTTCTTAATCGTCTCGCCGATTACACAGAGCAACGCCAACATATGCGCAGTCAGATTACACAGGCGATGGTTTATCCAACGATTTTGGTTGTTTTTGCAATTGCCATTGTGGCTGTTTTGCTGGGTACAGTAGTACCTGAAATACTAAAAACCTTCGAAAAGTCTAATCAGGTTTTGCCCTGGACGACCGAATGGGTATTGGCTGCCAGTAACTTTGTACAAGATTATTGGATGCAGGCGACGGTGGCTTTAGGTGGGGCAATTGTTGCTATTCAGCAAACGTTAAAGCGCCCTAAAGCACGCTTTTGGTATGACACAAAACTATTGCAAATGCCGGGAGTTGGTAAAATCAGTCGTGGTATCAATACGGCAAGATTTGCTAGAACATTAAGTATTTTGTCTTCAAGTGCAGTGCCGCTATTAGAGGGAATGAAAATCTCTGGGCAGGTACTTGAAAATGAGAAAATAAAAGCGGCAGTAGCTGAAGCTGCTACTCATGTGAGTGAAGGTGCAAGCCTCAAAGCCGCATTACATCAAACCAAGCTATTCCCACCCATGATGCTGCACATGATTGCCAGTGGTGAAAAGTCAGGTGAACTGGAACAAATGCTTGAAAGAGCCGCCAATAACCAAGACAGGGAATTCGAAAGTATGGTTAACGTTTCACTAAAACTGCTAGAGCCAGCAATGATTGCCAGTATGGCACTTATTGTATTGTTCATCGTAATGGCGATTCTTCAGCCTATTATGGCGATGAACAAAGCGATTGGCCTGTAGTCCAATAATTTAAAGATAAACGCATGTAACACCAAGCAAACAGCGCGGTGCAGTGCAAACAGCATAGAGGTATAAATTGTGAAGAAACAATCCGGTTTTTCATTACTAGAGGTAATGGTAGTACTGGTGATTATCGGTATGATCATGTCTATCGTGGCACCAAACATTATGGGTAACCAAGAACAAGCCGCAATTGATAAAGCAAATCTTGATATCACGCAGATTGAAAGTGCCATGAAGATTTACAAGTTGCAAAATAAGCGTTACCCAACGACAGAGCAAGGCTTGGAAGCGCTTGTAGAAAAAACCACGATTGACCCGGTACCAAAACGTTTTCCTGATGGCGGCTTTTTGGATAAATTACCACTAGATCCTTGGGATAACCCATACCAGCTAGTGAGCCCGGGAGAAATTGGTAAAATTGATATTTTCTCAATGGGCCCTGATGGTGAAGTAGGTACCGAAGATGACATCGGTAACTGGAGAGACGAAGAAGACCGCTAATGCAGTTATCAGTGAAGACGCCAGCCATTAATACATCAAGATCTCGCGGGTTCAGCCTGCTTGAGATCTTGGTTGTTATTCTGATAATCGGATTTTCCATCCAACTTGTAACATTCACGGTGGGTGAGAGTGATGAGCAGCTGCTAGAAAAAGAAGCGCTTAAATTACATGGCATTATTAATTTAGCATCTGAGTTTGCGGTATTGAATCAGGTTGAGTTGGGTCTTCATCTAGATAAACAAACGATAGAGTTTTTGGTCTTCGACGGTGAGCAATGGACTACTTTCGAAGCCGAAGAGCTTTATAAGCCGATTGAGTACCCAAAAGAGTATAAAGTCGAGCTGAATTTAGACGATCTTTCTTGGTCTCAAGATAATTTGCTAGAGCAATCCAACTGGCAAGAAATTATGGGCTCTGGTGAAGAAGACAATTTGCTAGAGCTGAAAAAAAAGAAGATCCCACAAGTACTCATCTTATCTTCTGGTGAAGTGAGCGCCTTTCAAATATCGCTAGAGCTTACTGAGGAGCCTGAACCCGTCTATTTTATTGAGGGAGAGTTTATGGCTCCGGTGAAACTAAGGCAGGAACCTGAATGATGCGCACATCAAGGCAAGCTGGATTTACCTTACTCGAGGTGATGGTCGCTATGGGGATCTGCGCCGTAGCAGGTATCGCTGCTTTACAAGCAACGGGTGCACATATCAACCATATGAGCACGATTGAGCAACAGACCTATGCGGCTTGGGTTGCGGAAAACCAAATGGTTATGGCTCGAGCTAAAGCCAGTGATGGTAAATGGAGCGGTAAAAATACCGACAAGGGTGATGAGGAGTTTGCAGGCCATACTTGGTATTGGAGCCAGCAAGTCGAAAAAACGGAAGATCCTCAGTTCGTTAAGTTAACCATTGAAGTGTTTGAAGATGAACGCAGAGAGCACTCTATTTACGACTTGACTACTTTTCTGCATAAGGGCAAAAAGTAATGTTCAAGGGCAAGCGTTCTCAGACAGGTTTTACACTGATAGAAGTGATGGTCGCACTGGTGATTCTAGCCTTTATAGTGACTGCGTCTCACCAGATTTTGGATACATCAATCAAAGCAAAAGAAGCATCTGATGAGACAATCGCAGAGCTTGAAGGGTTGCAAACGACTTTTCGTTTGATGGACCAAGATTTTAACCAAATGACCAAACGTGAAGTACGCAATGAGGCGGGCGATTTCAGCCCAACGTACATTATTCACGGTCGATACTCACTAGAAAGTCAATATGACGGCATTGCTTTTATCCGGGATGGTTGGACCAACCCTGTGAGCTTATTACCTCGCTCAGAGTTACAAGCCGTGGGCTATCGAGTAAAAGACGATAACCTTGAGCGTGTTTATCGCGTTTATGTCGATGAATTAGATGGTTCAGAGCCAAGGGCACAAGTTTTACTTGAGAACGTCGAAGAATTGAAATTTGAGTTTCTTGACGACAAACAAAAATGGCAAGACAACTGGCAAATTAAAGCGCTTCCTTTAGCTGTTGCCGTGACCATTCAGCGTGAAGACTCTGAGCCTATGAGACGCATTTTTTTGACACCAGGCGATGGCAAAGTCGAGCAAGCTAAAACGGGACAAAGTGGTGGCAGAAACAGTCCCGGTGACAATGGACTCGATAGCGCAAGCGATGGCCTAAACGGTAATAACGATAACAGAAATGGCAATAACAGGAATGGTAATAACAGCCAGCGAGGTGGTAGACCATGAGGAATCAACAAGGCGCTGCGTTAATTATTGTATTGTTTATTGTTGCACTTGCTGCCAGTTTAGCTGCGGAAATGTCCTCGTCTTTAATGGTGCAAGTACAGAAGGCCGCTAATATCCAGACCCATCAGCAGGCAAAGTGGTACAGCTATGGTGCTGAGGAGTTAGTCAAGAAAGTATTGTTGGAAAGTCGTAAGGACGACCCTGATAAAGTACACCTTGGTCAACCATGGGCGATTGATGAAGTACCATATCCAGTAGATCATGGCACTTTAAGTGGTAAAGTAACGGACTTACAAGCTTGCTTGAATTTGAATGCGCTCAGAGCGCCAAAGGATCAACAGGCGAAGGGCAGCTCCACTGCGACAAATCCAGCGCATAGAGCCTTGCTTGAGCTATTGAAAAATATTGAGGATTTGCCGTCACAAGAAAGTGAAGAAGCGATGGCAGACAGCGTGTATGATTGGCTAGATGAAGACAGCATTACGTTTCGCTCAGGTGCGGAAGAAGATGAATACATGTCACGACAAATGCCTTACATGACCGCGAATAATTTAATGGCGTCGGAGAGTGAACTTCGAGTCATAAAGGGATTTAATCCTTTGGTAATGGAAAAACTCTTACCATACGTATGTGTGATCCCTGGCAACACTGAATTGTCGATTAACGTCAATACAGTTTTGCCTGAGCAGGCGCTGTTAATTAGTGCGCTTGTCGAAGGGTTGGAGTTATCTGGTGCGGAAGCGGTGATTGCCGCCCGTCCAGAAGAAGGGTTTGATAACCTGCAAGACTTTATTACCGAAGCGAAGAATCAAGGTGCTCAGGATGTCAAAGATGCTGAGAAAATATTCACAATAACAAGTAATTATTTTAAGTTGCGTGCTAAGGCTTCGTTTGATGAGCGGTTGTTTAAAATGACTTCAATACTCGAAATAAAAGAAAATAAAGCAACTGTATTGGCACGTAAATTTGGAGGCGTTCAGTGACAGAAAAATTGTTGATCCGGGTAGGTCAGTCACAACAAGAACCGGTCAATTGGTTGATATGGTCTGAGTCAGATTCTCAGATTATTGCCAGTGGTGAGTTGGAGCATAGTGGTTTAATTGGCGAGCTGACAGAAAAAGCAGCTTCACGCAGCGTTGCATTATTACTACCCGCATCTAGTGTGCAATTAAAGCAAGTTGAGCTACCCACCAAGTGGAGCCGTAAATTAGAACGTGCTCTTCCTTTTATGCTGGAAGAGCAAGTCGCGAGCGATATCGACGAACTATTTATTGCCATTGGTGATCCTGCAACTATTGATGATAAACACTTTATTAATATCGCGCTGTGTGATTTACAGTGGCTAACAAATTGGATGGAAGTACTTGGAGACTTTGATATTGAGCCTTCAGTCATTGTTCCAGATGCCTTGTTGCTGCCAAGTCCAGAAGACAATGTCTTAAGTGCGATTCAGCTGCAGCACCAGTGGTTGTTTAAAAGTGCTGGTTGGCATATCAGTGGGGTTGAGCTCGATTGGGTCTCTGACTATTTAATGCTAGCGCCTGAATCTGAGCTAGCGCACTACAGTCCAGCTCACGATTTGGCAACAACTAAAAGCTTGCAAGCGAAAGAAGCTGAGTACGAATTGCCACTCGCCATTTTTGCAAATGGCCTGAATGATTTGCCATTGAACTTGCGCCAAGGGCCTTTTGCTGCGAAAAAGAAACAACCGCAGTGGTGGCGTGATTGGAAAGCCGGTGTGATTGCTGCAAGTATTGCTTTACTGGCGTTTGTTTCTGTTAAATCAGCACAGATGGTCATGCTTCAAAATGAAGCTGATCAATATAAATCACAAGCGATGACTGTATACAAACAGGCATTTCCAAACAAAGTTGTACGTCCCCACCTTTTACGCAAGCAAATCCAAAATGAGCTGGCAGCTTTATCTGGTACAGAGCAAAGCGGCTTTTTGGAGCTTACGAATCATTTCGTTGCAATTTACGGTCAAGTCAGTGACTTTGCACCTGAAACATTCCGTTATGACAGAAAGCGCAATGAACTTAGAGTACGCGCTAAAGCCAAAGGGTTTCAGGTATTTAGCCAGGTTAAATCAATCCTAGAACAGCGTGGCATGACAGTACAACAGGGTGCACTTAACAATGATGGTGATTATGTTATCGGCGAAATCAGAATTCGAGGTGCAGCATGAAGCAGCAAATGATTAACTATTGGCAATCATTGAAAGAGCAGGAACAAAAACTCTTGATTGTTGCCGGCGTCGTTTTTGTTATATTTGCACTGGTCATGGGCGTAATTAAACCTTTGAATAAAGGGGTTGAAGATGCCCAAAAAGATTTACAAAAGCAGAAAGAGTTTCATACTTGGGTTTCTAAAAGTGTTGCACAATTGAAAGCAAGTGGCGGAAACAAAGCGGTTGCTGGAAATCGCAACCTAACTCAGTTGGTAAACAGAACACGCGGTAGACATGGTATTCAGATAAGTAAGATGCAGCCAAGGGACAATACACTGCGTATAAATATCGATAACGTGGAATTCAATAAACTAGTTAGTTGGATTGATGAATTGACCAATCAACACGGTGTAAAAGTAGCTAATTTAGACTTAGGTGAAGAGCAGCAGCAAGGATATGTTCGCGTCAGCCGATTGGTGTTAGAGATTTAAATATGAAAAATGCAGTTAGTATTACCTTAGTCTTTTTGTTTTCTTTTCTTGTTTTTACCGTGGTAACGATCCCAGCGTCGGTTGCACTACAGCTAGTGCAATCTCAAATTCCCAATAATATTCGTTTAGGCGCTGTCTCTGGCTCTTTGTGGCAAGGGCAACTTAGTGGTGTAAATTATCAGAATTTACAACTACATAATGTTAAGTGGGAACTTAATGGCTTGGCTTTGTTGTCAGGCCAACTAAGTGGCAAAGTCAATTTTGGTAATGCCCGTGACGCATCTGAGATTTCAGGTCGTAGCAACTTTGCTATTTCTTTGTTTGGCGACAGCATTGAACTAAATCAGGCTAAGTTGCGGTTTAGCGTTGAACAAGCAATGAAGCAAGTAAATATGCCTTTGCCAGTCGATGCAAGCGGCCGAGTTATTCTTGAAGTAGCTCAGTACAATAGTGGCGAACCATATTGTGAGTCACTAGAGGGTGATATCAGCAGCCCAGAAATCAAAGTAAAAGGTATGTCTGGTTGGTTTAGTATTGGTGACTTAAGTGGCGCACTTAGCTGTAAATCGGGTGATGTTGCCATTATGGTTGAACCTGAAAACTTATTGGGTTTACGTGCGGATGCAACGCTTGCCGCAAATATGCAGTTCCGTGTTGCAGGCAATATAAAACCTGATGCCTCTTTACCTAAAGAAGTTCATGATGCTGTGAAGTTTCTTGGGCGCCCTGATGCAGAAGGCCGTTACCCGGTGAGCATGTAAGCGATGATGGAGTTTGACTTTAGACCAGAGCAGCAAGTGCTATTAAGTGAGTACCTAGGCTCACGCAGTAATGGCATTGAGGCAATGACATTAGAGGGCGTACAGGGCTTTTTGTTTGCTGTCGTGTGCAGTCCCGATGGGGTTGAACCGGAGCAGTGGCTGAGTGAGGTGACCTGTGGTGATGAACATGTTACCGAAGAGGTGGTGTTTGCGTTTTTAGCGCTGCATCATCACATCAGCGAGCAAGTTTATAACAGTGGATTTGAGCTACCTTTTGATGAAAGTGCCCCTTGGGTTGTTATGCATCAATGGAGCCTTGGTTTTTTAAGAGGCAGTCAAGGCTATCTGAGTACGCTGTCTCAAGCTGAAATCTCAGAAGAGCATAAGGAAGCCCTGATCAGCACGACAGAGCTATTGGGGTTCTTTAGTCTCGAACAAGAGCAAGTTGAAACTTACTGCAAAACAACGGGTATTGAGCTAGATGTGTTTTGTAAGGCGCAATATGAACTTGCGACACAAGTTGCACCTGCTTTTGCTGAGCTGGTAGAACAGGTCGCTATAGCTAGCGGGCTATATGAAGAGTAAGGCCACAGTGAGATTGGTGGCTTAACCTAACGTTAGATTAAGCCACATCCAGTTCAATATAAGTGCAACCCTTTTGGCATTTTGCATATGCCTTTTCACCTTCCTTTACCGCGACATTTAACGCAATTGCTTGATTGCATTTAGAACATAAAACCGTTTGCCCTTTTGCAATTTTTTTTAGCAGTGATTTTTGGTCATTGAATGAGCGCGCCCGCAACTTATTAAACTTAGCTAAATCCATTACATTTCGGCCTTTTTAATGGCTTTTTCTGCTGCGTCGCAAATTGTTTTTAGCTTCGGTCCATAAAAGTACATATTTAGTTCATGCTCTTGGCAGTAACGCAAATGGAAGATTTTAACCTTCTCGTCTGTCGCAAGTGCTGTTTTTAAGTATGATCGTTCTGACTCAGAAAGCTGAATGGATTGGCTGATCAGTTGACGTGCTTGTTTCGCCGCCAAGCTATATTGGGTCTCGCTGGTTTCCCCTAGCGTTTCTACTCCCTGTTGGAGAAGTTTATCTCTGGGCTCTTTGATCAGTGGGTGATCTATGGTGAATAGCGCCAGAACTATTAACACTAATAAAAGATATTTTTTCATAAAGCTCGCTAATTTGATCTATTCGACTCAATCAAAGTGACAGTGTAATAAAATGCAAGAATCAAAAGCAAGCGAAATGGTCAGGAAATATTCGTAGTTTTTGTCTTCGTCGTGCGATTTTCGGCTCGCTAACAGCGCGCTGTTGCATATAATAACCTTAGTAAATATAAGGTCACTGTAGCAAGTAACCTGTCCTAAGCGCTTAAGGAGCTTTTATGGACAATAAAATCAAAGTAAAAAACATTCCCGTCGATGTAAAGATTCAAAAGCCAGAAAACCTTCAGCCAGACAGGTTTAATCCACGTAATCGGATTTATGTGAGGGCGGTAAAGGGAATGCATCAAATCCTTCGCCAGCGAATTGGTTTTTTAGGTATGCTCGCGTTTATGGCTCTTCCTTGGCTTAACTACAATGGGCAACAAGCCGTTTTGTTTGACCTCTTTGAACAAAAATTCAATATCTTTGGTCTGACATTGTGGCCACAAGATCTAACAATACTAGCCTTCATTTTGATGATTGCTGCGTTTGCGCTATTTCTAGTGACGACTTTTTACGGTCGAGTATGGTGTGGCTATACCTGCCCACAAACGGTTTGGACATTTATCTTTATTTGGTTTGAAGAAAAATGTGAGGGCTCTGCAAACCAGCGGAAAAAGCTCGATCAAAGGCCTTGGGACGTAGACAAGCTGATGCGCAAAAGTGCAAAACATCTGTGTTGGGTACTATTTTCTTTGTATACCGCGATTACGTTTGTCGGTTACTTTACGCCAATTCAAAATTTGTTACCTGATTTACTCAGCTTCTCTGCCAGTGGGTATGCGGCTCTGAGTGTTGTCGTATTTGCTGTATGCACTTATGGCAACGCAGGTTGGATGAGGGAGATTATGTGTCTGCATATTTGCCCATACTCTCGCTTTCAATCAGCGATGTTTGATAAAGATACGTTTACGGTTAGTTATGATGGCAAGCGTGGTGAAAACAGAGGGCCTCGCGGACGTAAACAAAATCCACGAGAGATTGGCCTTGGCGATTGCATTGACTGCAAGCTATGTGTGCAAGTATGTCCGACAGGTATTGATATTCGCAATGGCCTACAGTACGAATGTATAAATTGTGGTGCCTGCATAGATGCTTGTGATGGTGTGATGGACAAGATGAACTATCAGCGAGGCTTAATTTCATATACCACTGAGCGAAACTTAGAGACAGCTCAAAAAACAACGAAGCCTGTACGGGCAAAGTTAATCGGCTACGTATTGATTTTACTCATCTTGAGTGGGGCTTTAGTGGCAAACATTGCAATGCGAAAAACATTTGAGCTTGATATTATCCGAGATCGCAATCAGTTGTATCGTGTTAACTATGACGGCCTTGTTGAAAATACATATACACTCAAGCTTATCAATAAAGCACAAGTGTCTCAGACCTTTTCAATTTCTGTTGATGGTTTAGAGCAGTTTCAATTAATAGGCAAAAAGAGCGTAACGGTCTCTGCCGGCTCAACAATTGACGTTCCCGTATCAATTGCGATGGATCCCTATGATTTGCAGAAGCTGGTAACTGAGTTTAATTTTGTTCTAACGAGTAATGAAGGAGCACAAGCGCAAATTTCGCAGCCTACTAATTTCTTCAAAGGCCGCTAAGAAACTTTCTCTCACCGCAGCCACACCAGTGGCTGCGAGCTTAAATATCACAATAACCTTTGCGTCAGCGGGTTGTTCCATTTATCCTAGGCTGTCAAAATTTACGGCAGAAAAGGTTGTTGTCAGACCTCTGTTATATAAATGGATACCAGTAATGAGTGATTTTAGTTATCAAAATCTCACCCCAGATCTGATTTTGGATGCCATTGAGAGTATCGGCATTTATCCTGAATCTGGGCTTCTGCCACTGAACAGTTACGAGAATCGTGTATACCAATTCCGCAGTGACGATGCTAAACGCTATGTCGCAAAATTCTATCGACCAAATCGTTGGCTCAACGCGCAGATTAAAGAAGAACATGCGTTTTCTTTCGAGTTAGCTAACGCAGAAGTACCCGTTGTTTCTCCATTAGAGCGCGATGGAGAAAGCTTGTTTGAATATCAGGGCTATCGATTTGCGCTATTTCCAAGTGTTGGCGGTCGTCAATTTGAAATGGACAATTTAGAACAATTGGAAGTTTTAGGGCGATACATCGGTCGTCTTCATAGTGTCGCTAAACAGTATGATTTTAAACATCGTCCAAATGTTGATACACAAAGTTACTTAGATCAAGCAAGCAAAGACATACTCGCGAGCGACTGTTTACCGCACTCTTTAGAACTTGCTTTTTCAACTGTCTTAGAACAAGTTGTTACGAAAACAAAAGAAAAGTTTAGAGTAAATGATACGATCAGATTGCATGGAGATTGTCATGCTGGCAATATTCTGTGGTCTCAAGAGCAATTAATGATTGTTGATTTAGATGATTGCCGACAAGGTCCAGCGATCCAAGATTTGTGGATGATGCTGAGCGGAGATCGTCAGAACCAAGCTCTGCAATTAGACACTTTACTGGGCGGATATGAAGAGTTCAGTGAATTAGATTTAGGTCAGTTACAATTGATAGAACCGTTGAGAGCAATGCGAATGGTTCACTATATGGGCTGGTTAGCTAAACGCTGGGAGGATCCCGCGTTTCCAAGGAACTTTTCATGGTTCGCGACAGACAAATATTGGGAACAGCAGATCTTAGCACTAAAAGAACAATTGGCTGCACTTGATGAGCCAGCACTAAGTATTTATCCATAAAAATTAAGAGAGAAGCACATGTTAAAATCCATTAAAGTAGCAATATTGGCACTGTGTATGCCACTTGCTGCTATGGCAGCAGAGTACAAGGAAAATGTTCATTACGAGACGTTAACAGTGGAAAAAAGTAAAACGCCACGCGTTTTGGAGTTCTTTTCTTTCTATTGTCCCCATTGCTTTAAATTTGAAGGGCCAGCAAGAGCGCTTGAAGCAAGTCTACCTGCTGAAGTCCCTTTCGTGAAAAGCCACGTGAATTTTATGCGTGGGTTGCCGCCAGAAGCACAATCTTACTTAAGCTATGGCTATCTAATTGCAAAGCAACATGGTGTTGACTCACAAGTGGTTGATGAAATCTTCAAAACAATCCATGTTCAGCAAAGTCAGTTTAGAACGATGGACGATGTTAAAAAGCTACTCGCTGCTCATGGTGTATCTGCGGAAAAATTTGATGCAGCATTAGCGAGTATGCCGATTATTAGTGCAGAGAAAGCGATGCAAGATGAACAAAAGCGATTTAGCGAAGCGGGTGCATTAAAAGGCGTGCCTAGTTTTATTATTAATGACAAGTACATTGTTAAGATTAGTTCACTTTCTAGTCAGGCTGACTTTAATAACCTAGTAAAATACCTATTAGAAAAAGAATAGTACGGAGATAAACATGTTAAAAATGATTAAAGCGGCACTTATAGCCCTGGTATTGCCTGTAGCGGCAAGTGCTATGACCTTCGAAGAAGGTAAGCACTATGAGGTGATTGCTGAACGTGGGACCAAAAAGCCTGAAGTGACAGAGTACTTTTCTTTTTATTGTCCTGCTTGTAATAACTTTGAAGGACTAATCGATCAATTTAAACCAAAACTAGACGATGGTGTAAAATTTAAAAAAAGCCACGTAGATTTTGTTGGTATCCGAGATCCTAAACATCAAAAGATGATTGCAACGGCGCTTGCGACAGCCAGTGTGCTACCAGAGAAAGATGCGATCATATCTGCTATTTTTACACATATTCATACCAAGCGTGCCAAGTTTAATGAGCTAGCTGATGTTAAAGATGTATTTGTGGCTGCAGGCGTAGATGGTGCAAAGTTTGATAAAATGTACAAGAGTTTCTCTGTGCGCACAAAAGCTTCAAAGATGGCGAGACAGCAAAAGCAATTACAAGAAAAAGGGGCGTTGTCGAGCGTGCCAACGTTTATCGTTAATGGTAAATATAAGCTGATACTTAGCAGAGAGTCTGGTGTAACTAATCCAGATGACATTGCAAAGCTGATTAACCATCTAGCGAGTAAATAAGCAAATAGATAAAAGAAAGCCCCGCAATAGTGCGGGGCTTTTTCGTTTTTGCAGTAAATTATTTACGCGTTAAAAATACACCCGATTCAACATGATGGGTATAGGGGAATTGATCAAAGATAGCGATACGCGCGATGTTATGTGTTGTACTAAGTGTGTCTAAATCTCTTTCCAATGTATCTGGATTACACGAAATGTAGATAATGTTGTCGTAGTTACTAACTAGTTGGCAGGTTAGCTCATCCATACCAGCTCTTGGTGGATCAACTAAAATGGTTTGACAATCATAGGACTTTAAGTCGATACCATTCAGTCGAGAAAATTGACGCTTACCTTGCATTGCATCAGTAAATTCCTCACTCGACATACGAATGATGTCCAAGTTCTCTACATTATTCGCTGCGATATTGAATTGTGCAGAATGTACTGAGGATTTTGAAATCTCTGTTGCCAACACTCGGTCAAAATGTTCCGCGAGTGCTATAGAGAAGTTGCCATTGCCACAGTATAGCTCTAGTAAATCGTTGGATAAATCGCGAGAGATTGACTTAGCCCAAGAAAGCATTTTTTCATTTACCTTAGCATTAGGCTGAGTGAAGCTATTTTCTACTTGCTGGTAGATATACTCATTACCGTCTACTGTCAGTCTTTCTGTGACATAATCGTTGCCGAATACGACTTTTTGCTTTCGAGCACGGCCGATAAAGTCAATCTTATAGGTTTTTTGCAATTCAGCCCTCAATTGCCCCATTTCTGCCTGCCAGTTGTCATCCAGTGGTTTGTGGTAAAGCAAGCTGATTAAGATTTCCCCGCTCAGTGTAGACAAGTAATCAATTTGAAATAACTTGCGACGCAATAATTCATTATGACGTAGCTTTTCCATCATCACTTGCATAAGCTCGTTAACTAAAGGTGCGCCTGGACCAAACTCATCGACGCGAATCTTCTCTTTGCTTTGCTGGTCAAACATGATGTGATAAAGATCTTCTCCATCGTGCCACACGCGAAATTCACAACGCTGTCGATAATGCTGCTTTTCTGAGTCATATACTTCAAGAGTAGGTGCATTGAAACGGGCGAACTGCGCGCTTATTCGCTTTTGCTTCTCTTCTAGTTGTTGTTCGTACTGAGCGGTATCAATGGTGATCACGGCCATGCTAAAACTACCTATAAATATTGCGAGGAGGCGCTATTTTAGGGGGCGTAGAACATTTGTCCAGTGTTCGCTACTAAAATTGCCCTTTTATTGTACAAAATAACTTTAGCTTTTGCGCAGATGGCCGATAATTAACTGATAGAGTATAGCGGAGAGCAATCATGAAAATCGGACAGTTGAATCAGCTGTTAAATCCAGCGATGCAGCATAAAGGGGCGCAAGCCAAATCGCCGATCCCAAATATATCTATAAACACTGACCAGTATCAAGGCAACAAGTCTCAAGTTGCTGCCAAAATCCTTGATGATAAATTAGCTGAAGCGTTAGGTATAGAGAAAAAAGAGGAGCCGAAGAAGCCTCTTTTTGACTTTGAAGAGATAGTTAAAAATGTACTTGGGTTTGTCCAAGGTGCCATCAATAAAGCCAAAGCCGATGGTAAAGATGACGATACACTCAAGAGCATGCTGGAGCAGGCTCGTAAAGGTGTGCAAACTGGCATAGATGACGCGACTGATGAGCTATCTGAGTCAGGGCTATTTAATGATGAAATTAAAGATGGCATTGAAAAATCCAAAGAAGGGATATTTAAAGGCTTAGATGACTTTGAAAAAGAGCTTTTTGACCCAAGCCCGCAACATGTATCTCTGAGCGCCGCTCAATTTGCGAGCTTATCTAATAAAGCAGAGTATGCATTTACTACTGCAGAAGGTGATGAGGTAGTCATCTCTTTCAATGATGCATTCAGCAAAAGTAGGGCTGCTAGTTACTACCAAGATGGTGACGGCCAAGGTTTTGCTTATGGAGAAAGTCAGAAGAGAGAGGTCAATTTCTCAATCAGTGTTAATGGCGAGCTCAATGAAGAGGAGCAAGAAGCGATTAATGCGATGATGGAAGACATACGAGATGTAAGTGATTCCTTCTTTGCTGGTGAATATGACGAGGCTTTTGAGTTGGCACAAGGGTTGAGCCTCAACAGCGAACAGATCACTAACTTCACGATGGATCTCAGGCAAAGTAAGACTTCTGCAGCCATTGCGCAATATCAGCAAAGTAATCCAATGAAAGAGTTAGAAGAAGCTTTCACGCCACTTGATAAACGCCTTGAAGGGATTAATGAAGAAGGCAGAGCCTTGGGTATTGAGTCTCAATTACCAGATATCATGGCTTGGATGAACGAAGGACAACAACGTTTAAATCAATTCTTGGATTATGCGCAGAGCTACTTTAGCGCACTTAATGACAAGTCTGAGTCACAAAACGACCAAATCAGTTAGATTACGGGACTGTCTGTTTATTTTAGCTATCCGCCGTGGCAAACTACGCATCCCATAAAAAGGTAAAAGGAAAGTGTAGTTTGCCACATGTATTAGTTTTCGACTCAGGTATTGGTGGAACCAGTGTACTCTCACATCTGCAATTATCCATGCCTATGGTCCAATACACTTATGTTATGGATAACGATCTCTTGCCTTATGGTCTACAGTCGCAAGAAACCATAAAAAGTCGTTTGACTGCATTACTAAATTGGATTGAACGAAGCGCCAAGCAAGTGGATGTTATAGTGATTGCGTGTAATACCGCTTCAACTTATGCTTTAGAAACGGCTAGGCAGCATACGAACATACCTATTGTTGGCGTGGTGCCCGCGATTAAGCCTGCTGCAGAGACCAGTCATAAAAAGCATATTGGACTCCTTGCCACACCTGCTACTTCGAAAAATACATACACTGCAAATTTAATAAGTACTTTTGCAAGTAAGTGCCAAGTAGACATATATCACTCAACTGCTTTAGTGAATATTGCGGAGCATTATTATTGGCATAAAGAGTTGCAAGTAGAACTTTTACAAGCTGAATTAGAGAGGCTCAATATATGTCATGAGTTGGATAGGCTTGTTCTAGGTTGTACGCACTTTCCTATTATCAAAAGCCATCTTCAGGATTATTTCACCTATAAAGTAGAGCTAGTTGACTCTGGCGCAGCCATAGCGCGTCGCGTTAGACACTTGTTGGCAAGTAAACTGGTTGAGTGCAAAGGTTTAGAAGCGAGGCCAGTGCATTGGTATGCAACAGCCTCGGATAGGTTTGAAGCAGCAGTGGGTGTTAAACCACTTAAGCTGGAGAGCTAGACTCAGACTCTTCCTGTTTTTGTTTTGCTTCGCGCACTTTTAAAGTACGTTGTTGGAATTCCATTTCGTTCAAGTCTTTGATAGCTTTATTCGCATCTACCTCAGACATTTCGACAAAACCAAAGCCTCTTCTTTTTCCAGTATTTTTATCCTTAAGTAAGCGCACAGAGAAAACTTGACCTTTTTCTTCAAAAAGCTCTCTTACGGCTTGCTCATTTGCTCGGTAAGGTAAGTTACCTACATAGAGTGTTTTGGTTGGAACTGCTTGACCATTGTCTGACTGAGAAATAGTTGTTCTATTAATTGTCATTATAGCCAGACCACCTATCACAATCCCAAGGGCAAATACTATCGACGTATCGAGCTGACTATCTGCCAATAAAAAGCTTACTACCACATACCCCAAAATTGCGAGTATAAGAACAGTAAGTATTGTTTTACGATCTGAAGAATTCATAACGATCTACCAATAAACAGTGAATACACATTAATTTAACAAAGAAAGGTGCTATCTTAACGACTTAATTAAACATCGCAATAATAAAATATAGATGTTGTAGAAAATTATGCCGTTTTATTGAGCTTAATGCGGTGCCAGGCCCATGTTTGATGGGTTTTTGAACGTTTGGAGATGTTTTTAAAATTTTAATAAAAAAACACTTGATCCTATTTTAGAACCCCCTATAATGCGCACCCACTGACACGGCGGGATGCAACGAAAAACGCAAAGCAAAGTGAAGGTAAAGTTAAAC
>NZ_AUXV01000033.1 GCF_001625575.1 Pseudoalteromonas luteoviolacea S2607 | reverse complement strand
GCGTCTGTGATAAACCCTCGTTTATCCTCACGTATACATCGACCTGTCAAATCAACAAGCTCTACATAATATTTGAATTCAAATGGCAGCCCTTTTGGCATATGTTTTCTTGGGTTACCTGCAAAGCGCATAAGTGACTTAGGTTGTTTACTCGCTTTTGCTGTTTCAATACGTGTTTTAATACTGGTGTGGTCTGACTCTTCTGGCGTCTCTGCCATTTTGGCTCTTACTGGATTCAAATCCACATACGCTAAACACGCTGCCAACGCGGCTTCATCTAACAAGGCTTGTGATTTAAAACGCCCTTCCCAGAATCGCCCCGTACAACCATCTTCTCTATTTGCTTTGCGCGCGATATCTTCATTTAGCGTGCGCATAAACCAGCTTATATCA
>NZ_AUXV01000032.1 GCF_001625575.1 Pseudoalteromonas luteoviolacea S2607 | reverse complement strand
ATTTCTGCTTCCTGGCTGACTCTCTCTTTACACACGTTTATCAAGCAAAATTAAACAACTAATTGGCCTGACTTCGTTGTGCCGCTTAAGCTATAAAAATAATGCAAAATCTCCAACAACCATTGCATTACTTTTATATAACTTATTTTATAAGCATAAAATTCATATAGTTAACACACATAAAAATGCAATCGCTTTGCTTTGTTTATGTAAAATAAGAATGGCGTGGGTATTGAGAAAATAAGAATTTTGATGCTGGGCAAATCTGAAAGAGGTGCCCAGCAAAATTTTGGCTGGATACTAGCTGTTAGTGGCGACCAGAAGACGGGTCTTCACAATTGCCTATAAGTGGACAACTTTCTGGTCCAGGTTTAGGAAAGGAACTTTCTGAACTAGAGATGGGGCCAAATAGCGATACACTTAGCGCAGCAAAGGCCAGTATTTTTGTAATATTCATAATCTTATTCTTTATGGTTTAGGGGAAAAATCAAACATAGTAAGTAAATTACTCAAAGCTAACCTGTTGCAAGGCGGCGTCATTAATTTGAACGGATAGATACACAACACGCGCTGCATTTCTGTCTACAGATATTCTAGGATACAGGCTCAAGAAAAAGTCTTCTGTCACATGATAATGCCGTTTATTTAAGTCAAAGTGATGTATATAACTTTTCAAGTGGTCATAGGTTGACCATACGATCCGGTCATCTTTAACATGCCAACGCGTAATGGGTTCAAGCCCAATACGGTGACTTAGCGCCTGTGCAACGCCTAAATGTGAATCTAGATACGCAAGCTCTCCACTCTCCCCGGCAACCACATACCCGTTTGAGGCTGGTCTGATTGAACGATATCCAGTTAAAAAAACCTCACTTATTTCAGTAGATAAGTTGTAACGCTGGATCTCCCATTTACCGCCGACTTGCACGCCATACAAGATATATTGATCATCTTGATAGAACACACCATCACTGCTTGAGTTAAAACTTGCAGTTAAATAGTGAACCTTTTGCTGTTCAACTGAATAAACAGCTAATCGGTAATTCTCTTTAAACAGCATCCATTTGTGATCCTTGGAAACATCCAAAAACTCCAACCGATTCTCACTTTGGTAGTAGATATCTATATGCTTAGTTTTCACATTAAAACTACCAAGAGAATTGAGATCATCTTTAAGTATTCTGACCCATTTCAGTTCATCGCCTTGAGAGTCATACATCATAGATGCAATCTCAGGCCGAGTATCAATGACCTTGCTAACAGCACCAGAAAAAGAGCGCTCTATATACAAACGTTCGGCCCTTTCCTGAGACTTTTTAATCACCACCAGCCCACCTTGATGATCACTTTCAATTGTCTTAATTAACGCGCCGCGATTATCATACACCTCATACTCTTTTTGAGTTTTAAGGTTGTACAACCGGATCGAGCTGTTATTAAGCAACAATAATTCGTTATCGTTTCGCCACACAACCTTCTTCAAAGGCGTTGTGTCATCTATCAAACGTGTCTCTTGTTTAGTCGCTAAATCATGCAACACAAGTTGAGTTCGGCCTGCCTGTAAATTCAAAGTGACTAAACGGGTGCGATCTGGCGAAGTGCTAACACTGACAATAAACTCATCTGACTGACTTACCGCAACCAAGCGAGTTTCTTGGTAACCTTCCAAGTCAATCGCATACAACATGAGCTTGGATTGTGGCTGATTAGCCAGTTGCACAATGATTTCGGAACTGGTTCTTCCTAACTGGATTTCACCAATTAAATAGCGCCCTTCAAGTAATGTCACCATGGCACTTTCGGGGTCTGATACGGTTAACGGCAATAGTTTTAGTGAAGAATTGCCTGTGAGAGTGTTACTGAATATCAACGCTTTATCATTTTGCGCAAATCTAACAAACATAGCGTGTGGCTCTTGCGTTGTAAGCTGACGCGTCGTCTTTTCAAGTTTATCGTAAAGATATACTTGGCTATGTTCACTTTTAACCGCTCGCCCAGTAAAGGCTATGTACCGGCCATCACGAGATACCGCGATAGACGTTTTTTCCCCTTTAAATTCAGTCAAGCTATCAACACTGGATACAGTGACTTGGGCTGATGGAAAGTGTAAGCCTTGATGCGTTAAGAAAACGGCACTTCCCACGAGCAACATCACCAATAAAGCAAAATAAATCAGTGGCTTTCTATACTTATATTGTTCTTTTTTGAGACTTGATTGGGTGGTGCTTGGTGGTGCAGGTTCTAAATCAGTAAACGATTCCGGTGCTCCCTCTACTATTGGGGACGACTCACATATTAGTTTATAACCACGTTTAGGAACCGATTTTATGTAGCTTGGTGACGAGATATCATCATCTTTAAATATCACACGCAGCTTTTTCACACTGCCACGCACAGCCGTGTCTGTCACAATACGGTCTGTCCATACTTGCTCATGTAATTCTTCGATAGTGACATATCGACCACGGCACTGATGGAGGTATAAGAGCAACTCCATCACTTTGGGTTCTATTGCGATCTCTTCGTCATTTAGGAACAGCAAACGTTGTTCAAGATCTAAAACAAATTCCCCTAACGAAGCCCGCATAATATCCTTTCGCAAATATCGATTCCCGGCAAACTGTACCAGTCACTTAATTGATTAACAGATATGAAGAAACTTAAGTGAATAATACGAAATATGTAAATATTCATAAAAAAACCACTCACCAAGTGTACCAAGGAATTCCTTAACACATCAACCACTGCTAGCTAAGGGAAAACAGGGAAACCCCTTAATAAATATACAGTTACAAGTATGAAAAATCTTTTTACAAACTGAGCACTTATGAATTTGTACTTATTAAACATCTACTTAAAAAAGATTTTAATGAATGGAACGCATTAAATTGTTTCAAAATCTTAGAAAGTTACGTTGACACTTTTTCACAAAGCGTAAAGTACAAACCCAAAATATCGTTCATTAACTCCCCTTGATAGCACCAATTGTCAACATACTGAAACCAACATTGACAATCAACTACACAGATCAAAGGATGTTTAAGAAGCTCGAATTAACCTAATTGTATTACTTATCAAGCCAATCTCATACAAGAACATTGGCATTATACTCAGCGACAGAAAAATTCGTTGATTTGAGTTTTAAATTTTCATTAATTATGGCTGTTTTGTTGTTGGCATGTTTGCAAAGGCTAGGCGATGAGTGATGATAGCTGGAAGGGATAAAAAAGAGCGCTCAAAAAGAGCGCTGCAAAAAACCTTTACATGTGCGTGAATATAGTTAATTCACTATTATTTCATGTTAGCGATATCGTCTTTTGTCGCGTTAACAGTTCTCCACGCATAAGATTCACCCTCTACACCATATGGGTGACCATGTGCAGTCCAGTTAGGGTTTGAGAAGTAGTCGTATTGCGTTGCACTACCAAATACATGTGGATACGCCATAATACTCGTAAATACATTATATACGCCATGGCCCATACCATCTGTATATACACCACCTGATGTGTCACCCTGTCTGCGTGCATGTGTTAGACCTTGGTTATGCCCAAGTTCATGTACGAATGTTGTAGCACCACAATCTACTGCTGTGATTGAGTACATTTTATCCACCTGTGATGGATATAAATTACCATTACTACCTTGACCAACCCAAGCGATACCACAACTAATCAAGTTACTGCCCGCAGACGAACCAACGCCCAATAGAGCAACCATATCAGCACCATGTGTGTTACGGTACTGTGCAATCGAAGCGCTATTAGTCAGCGAGTTAAGCCAGTTTTCATCAGCCGTTACTTGCGCGCTGCCGATAGAATCTGATGCGACAAGGTTTAGCCTTAAGTTGATGTTGTTTTGGCTGTAAACCTGATTTGAAAAAGACACCAACTGATTAATTTTCGTTTGGATATTAGATGTCTTTGCAGCAGCAGCATCGCTATACAAAATTGCGATATCAATGGTGTTTGCATGAGCGAGACCCGACGCAACAGTAAGCGCAGTCGCTAGAATTGCTTTTTTCATGTTAATTTTCCTTTCTTATTGTCTGTGTTTTTATTATTGGTGGAGAAAAGAGATCCTTTTCTCCTTCAGTAGGTGCACGCTCTGACGGCGTGTGCTCCACATGATTCTTATATAGGTCGCGCTTTGCCGCTATCCAGCCATGCTTGCCATGGGATTCAAAAACGTAGTTCCCTGAAGATACAGTAAACTGACCATAGATAGCATTGCTACCGACCGTCATCACTGAGTTATGAAAGCGGTTATCTGACCCCGTAACCTGTGCAAAAACGCTTTTATCGCCATTCGGAAAAACATCGACTTGAGTTACTTCCGCCCGATGCATTTCGGTTGTCTGTGGAATAGTCAGGTCAAAAGTATCTCCAACTTCTAGTTGCTGCATTGCTGACAGGTCAAACTCCACATACGCTTCTTCACTAATATCTCTAACTAATACCCCAGCTTCCACGAGTACACCTTTAGCTTCTTCAGAGATTAATGCAATTTCCCCAATATCTAACGGTAATCTATCTCTTTCCCGCACTGCTTTTTTAATTGTGCTAGAAACAACTTTAACATCATTCACAGGCGCAATCGGTGCGGTAACCGCCACCGAATCATTTACATTTTTTTCAACTTTCAATGCGCTTTTCGGTACATGATCAATATGAACTATTTCGGGACTAGGCTTATAAAAAAACCAATAAGATATAGAAATAACTGACAAAATTAGTAAAAAGGCAAGTTTCTTCATTTTTTATTGTTCTTCTAATGGATACAGAGCGAATATAAAATGATCAAACAATTGTGTCAATAAAATTACACAATTATTTAACCAAACAGCAATTGTTATAACATAACGAATAATCGAAACTCATTGCGAGCGAAGTTTACACTGGCAAATAAATGCAAAATACACAACGAAAACGTAGATAGTTCGTATAAAGGGCATTAATTAAACAATATAATTAATGAATTCAATATGTTGAAAAACTATAAGGGTAAGGTGGTACCAACCCCACCTTACATCTAAAAGAAGGCTACTTGCCGTAAAGGCCTATTAATCCATCAGTGAGAAGTAGTGCAAAAACACTAAAGTGAGAAGTGTTCGGGATGATTTTGCTTGAGAGTTTAAATTTTTTGTATTGTCGACTTTTCAGTACTTCGACAAACTTGTGTAAATCCCTTTGAATGACGCCTTCATTACCACCCGCATAAACAAATACTTCTGCAGGTAATGATTGATTCTTTTCGGCATATTTTGACTCTATATTAAATATAACTTCGTCGTCATACCAATAGGATGGACTGCCTAATATGTAAGATTCAAATAATGTCGGTGTTGTTAAGAGAATATAAGTCCCCAAGAGACCACCATATGAATGCCCGACAAAGGTTTTTCGATATTGGTTGATGCGGTATCGGTCAAAAACAAGAGGCAATACCTGTTTAGATATAAATTGCACATAATCATCAGCCTGACCAGAAACCTTTTGTGCAGCCAAAGAATGTCCCCCCGTTTCTTTAGGCGCGTAGGTTGGTGTGTAATCACGTGTTCGACTGAACAGCTTATCTGTACCTATAGAGTATGATATTCCCACTACAACAACTTCCTCTACATCTCGCCCTTCGATGAGATGCAAAATACCGCTGACCGTTGCAATGGAGTAACTTGTATCATTAATAAGAATTAACGGATAGGCTTTATTACTTTTGTTATAGCCTTTAGGCAAGCGGACATACAATTCGTAACTTTGTTGATTGAATCGAGATGTAATCGGGATAGTATCTGTATTGTCAATTTCAAACTTTTTAGTAGCAAAAGCACTACTCATCGTCAGAATACACATTAAGCCAAGTAAAACTGTATTCATCACTAAATAAACTCCTTTATTTTTCAACTAATGCTATTTTCTGTGGTGGATCAAAATGCTCACTGCGCGCAATTGATAACCGAGCGTCAATTTCAGCAATTGTTCGAGTAAGCTGAGCTAACTGCTGCTCAGTCATCTTGTTATGCGAAACTTGATTGGAGTCGAGGTGCAGCGGGTTTATTGCTCGACCATCTTTGTGAACCTCATAGTGGAGGTGGCGCGCTTGGGACATCCCTGTATTGCCTAAAAATCCTATTACTTGCCCTTGCTTTACCGGCGCCCCCGCTTTGATGCCTTTTGCAAATCCCTGCAAATGGGCATAAAGGGTGCGGTACCCATGTTGATGTTGAATCAGTACGCGGTTGCCAAAACTTCCCCCCCAATTGGCCTTTAGCACTGTTCCGTCTCCAGCTGCAAAAATGGGTGTACCAACTGGAGCACCAAAATCGAGCCCTTTATGGATGCGCGTAAACCCTAAAATTGGGTGCTTTCTTTTGCCAAACGTTGAAGAAAGGCGAGCGCCATTTAAAGGGGTCTTAAGCAAAAAGCTTTGTGCAACTCTGCCATCTGCAAAATAATAAGCGCTTTTGCCATTTTCATCCTTATGAAGATATAGCACCTGACGCTTACCTGCGACCGAGAGGCTCACATAGCGTAATGCTCTTGGCATCGATTGTGACCCAAGAAGGCTTTGAGTACATAGCACCTCAGCATCATAAAGTACCTCTAACTCATCGTATTTATGCAACGCCCTTTGAAAATCAATGCGATGAGACATAACCAAAATCAACTTATTGATTATGCCAGCGGGAATGTCAGCGGCCAGTGCATTGTTGAAAAGACTGTTACCTACCTCAACTTTGGCATACCGGATAACTTGCTCAGTCGCTATGTTCAATTCACTCACGTGCCATTTTTCTTTTGATAATCGTGCAACCAACATTTTTGCAAACCCCACTTGAAACATCACCGCAGTCAATTGGCGCTGATGATCGAGCATAAGTTGCAATCGTGTACCTGCGGTTATCGAGTTCAGATCTAACCAACTTTGAGTGGCCGACACTAAAGTAATTACTTGGCGAGGGGATAAGTTGTAAACCCGCAGTATCTCCATGAGTGACTGCCCTGCCTCGATGGTCACTATTTCAGTGACTGTTTTTGGCTCAGACTCAGTCAATAGCCCAACGCTTGGCTGAACAGCCAATACCTCAGCCTCTTTGACGTCACTCGGAGGAGGTTTGCTAACAGGTTGTTGGGGCGTTGGCTCTTTTATTGGGGTACAACTCACCCCTACCACAATACACGCGGCATAAAAAATTTGATGTCGTTTCATAACTACTTCAGGTCTAAAACAGCCAGTGGGTTGATTCTTTGTTCTCTGTGGATCAATTCCAAATGAAGATGTGGGCCTGTCACCTTTCCAGTTTCACCTAACGTGCCAATAGATTGCCCCCCTGTCACCATTTGTCCTTTTTCCACATCGATACTATCTAAATGGGCGTATAAACTCTGATAGCCATTTTTATGTTGTAATAGAACCACTTTGCCATATCGGTGCGGTAGCGATTTATCATCAGCGATTAATACTTTACCATCTGCTATCGCCATTATCTGGCTGCCAATAGGGGCAACAAGGTCAATGCCACCATGATGCTTCATATTTCTGAATTGCGAAACATGTCCATAAAAAGAACTGATATTAAAATCGCGCATAGGATTATGCCAACCCGCATCCATATTGCGTACAAATGGAGCCGCCTTGATATTGAGTACCGCTAAACAAACACTGACTAAAAGAAGGCTAAAGGCTAAGAGTAAAGGCTGTTTTGGTTGGGGTTTTACAATATGACGCAACCGAACCTTATAATCATCCAAAGTTAGCGTTTCAGATGAAAAATGCGCTACGCCAGTTACATTATTTGACTCGACAGAGCGTTTTAAAATAGCTAATAAAGTCGCCGCATAGTCCTTCTTATTTAACTGAAAGGTTGTCACTGTTCCTTGATCACAACGGCACTCCATGGCACCAACAAATGCTTGCTCCATTTTTCGAATATACGGATTAAACCAGAACAGACAACTTAAAATACGCCAAATAACGAGGGCTATATGATCTTTGTTGCGAATGTGAACCAGCTCATGATAAATCAGCGCCTGCTGCTGCGCTTTATCTAACCGCCAAAAATAATGGGGAATTATCAGAGTGGGCTTGATAATACCAAATACAAATGGAGAGATGTTGCTGGGTACCTCAATGCAGGGCGTATCGGTCCAAACTAAAGATAGTGGTTTCAGTGAAGACAAATGCTTCTTAAGCTTGTACCAATTAATCGTTAACTTTGCTAGCCTGAATAGACTGACACCAAATACCACCACAAACATTAGCGTCAATATATCCTGTACCTCGACTATCATCGAGCTGGCATACGCCTCACTTAACTTCATTTGCTTTTGCTCTATGTAACCGCCCATCTCAAGCAAAATCTTGGGTACACTCCCAGTCGTGCTATCTATACCTAATGGCACTATCGGTAGCGTACTCAATATCAATACGCTCCACCACAAACGAGTGGATGCCGGGTGCTTGAAAGACATGCGTTTTGCACAATAGAACAAAATGCAGCTTACGATAGACCAGAATAGCGCCACGACAATAGGGCCAAGTAGAGTGGACCATACCATAAAATGACTCCCCTATTCCTTGTCACTAAGCTCATCGAGCAACGACTCTAATTCTTCAAGCTCATCGGCTTCAATTAAACGACTGTCCGCAAACATGGCAACAGGTAGAGGCCCATCCAGCTCTAAAACAGACTTGGCAAAATCCTGTGCATATGCAGCCAAAGTCGGCACCTTACCCACCAAAGCAGTAAACGTTTTTTTGTTGCCTAACTCTCCCGGTTTTAATAAACCCTTCTCACTCATTCTTTCCAATGTTTTTCGTGTGGAAGAGTAGCTCCATGCAAACTCTGCCTCTATCGCGTCATGGATCTCTCGAGCTGTTCTTGGCTCTTTTTTCCACAATAACTTAAGTATCTCTAATTCCGTACTATTCGGTTTCATATCAACCTCCATCTGTGACATATGTCGCACTTTACCACGCGGAAAACTGCGACACAAGTCGCACACTGTTAAACCTTAGGCAAACTTCACTAAAATGTAGAAAATAAATTGGGAGAGTTGGTATTTAATGGCACGCTTTAGTCGAGGTTTAATGTTTGCTTGATAGATGACAAATACGTTTGTGAAACGGGCACCTCGAGATCATTTTCAAGTATTAATACAAGCTTTCTACCCACTTTCTTAGTCGAACGGACCGCATCTTGCGCAACCCACCAAGATCGGTGAGTTTGAAATCCAGAAAAGCCCTCTAATTGACAGAGAGCGTCTTTAAAGCGCATCAACAAAAGGTGCTGACCATTATCAGTAAATACTTTCAGGTAGTGGTCATCCATTTGTAAACACAATAGTTTTCCACGCTTTTCCAATGGCAGCTTGCTCATAAACTTCACCACGTTGTCGTTTTTAACAGATGCTGCGCCAGCAGTAATTTTTTGTTGTTGCTCAGAAATTAGCACGTGCTGTGCTTTGACATAATCTTTTATAAAGCTCACAAAAGTAATAAATCCACCAATAAATAAACTGGCAATAACCGACGACCCCACCGATGACCAATAATCGTTTTGCGTACCAAAAAACAGACCAATAATGAAAGGCGCTAGCAACCCAAGCAACACGCTCGCCATTGACGTAGAAAAAGCAAGAGACAGCCACTGGCGGTACTTAAAGTTAGCAAAAGTCACAGCAAAAGCTTTATCACCTACTCTAATAGCTGGCGCATAGAGTGCATAGCCGATAAAGCACATTACCAACCAAAACCCAAATGCATATATATAGCTCACATTGTGCATACCAAATGGCTTTAAAAAGGCTAAAAAGCCAGCAAATACAAATACGACAATGCAGTCAGAAACAATTTTCCTTATTGGCAACATCATAATTAACCTTTGAATTTTATAGTTATTTTTTTAATTTTCACGAATCGCCAAACAGACTCGTGCATTTCACGAAGTCTTATCCCCTTTCGCGAAAAGTGCATTGTTCTGTCGGCCATAGCATTTTATCTTTTTTACCACAGAGCGCAATTCAACGCAGACTTAACGTAACTAAATTGGAGTAACAAATGAAGAAATTGATAGCTACTTTAGCATGTATAAGTGCCCCCTTATTCGCTGCAGACCTTAAGCTTACTATTAACGATATAAATGCAAAACCAGGCAAAATATACATAGAGATGTTTAAAGGAGAAAAACAGTATATAGCTGGGGAGTCATACACCGCAGCCATCGTTAGAGCACAGAAAGGAACCGTCTCCACCCAGTTTAGTAACCTAGAGCCAGGGGCTTATACCATTCGACTTTTTCATGATGAAAATAACAATGCCCAACTAGATACCAATTTATTTGGTATTCCGACAGAAGGGGTTAGCTTTTCTAATCATGCCACCATGCAATTTGGCCCTCCTTCATACGAAGATATGACAATCACAATTACACAGGGCAGCAATGTCGAATCAATGACATTAACTTACTAAGGAAAATGATTATGAAACGTCGACAATTTCTCAAAGGCATGGTGGCAGCGCCAATTGTACATACAGTTTCACCCAACATAGCTTTAGCGGCAAACAATAAGGCAAATGAATCATTAATACTAAACCATAAACGCTTTTCAGCCGCACTAAAGCAACACCCTGAGCTGGTTGGCTTTAAAGGTACTGAGACTGACATTGGCCCTCAGAAGTTAACGCTTGAAGGGAAATTACCGGCAGATTTAAATGGAAGCTTTTATCGCAATGGGCCAGGCCGTCACCAAAGATCAGGCGAACGCTATCTTCATTTGTTTGAAGGTGATGGGATGGTAAACCAATTTAGTATTGCTCAGGGAGAAATTCACCACCACGCAAAATTTGTTCGTACCAACAAATTTGTACAAGAGGAAAGAGCTGGAAAATATCTTTTCTCAGGCCCAGACAGTAAGCTTACTGACAGCTTAGCAATCCCTTCTCCTGACTCAATTAATACAGCCAATACCAATATTTTGCCAGTTAATGGCGAGTTGTGGGCTCTTTGGGAAGCAGGATCCCCAACCGCGATTGACAAAAATACGCTGGATACCAAAGGTCTGATCAATTTAGGTGACAAAACACCACATGCTAGTAGCCTTAAAGGGCTTCCTTTCTCTGCTCACCCTAAAGTAGAAGCAGATGGCACTATCTGGAATTTTGGTTACGCACAATCGGGTCATGTAGTTTTATACCAACTAAATAGTCGTGGCCAGCTACTAAATGTCGGAATGGTGAATACGGGATTCAAAGGTGGCATGTTACATGACTTTCTTATAACACAACATCATATCGTTCTACTTCTACCTTCGCTAAAACGAGATAGGACTATAGCAGGGGAGTTTTCATCGATTCAATTTAACGCTCAGCAACCAATGGACGTGTTTATTGTGAGCAAGCAAAGTCTAAAAACAGTAAGACGATATGAGCTAGATCCCGGCTTCATTTTTCATTTTGGGAATGCGTGGGAAGATCACCAGGGTAACATTCATTTTGACGCCAGCCTCTACCCCAATGGAGAGGTGTTACAGCATATGACACTCACAATGCAAGGAAACACAGACGCTCCACTGTCTCCAGCAAACACTGTGTTGTTTACTCTATATAAAAATGGGAAAGTTCAAAAGCAACATATCGACGGTATTAGCGAATTTCCAAGAGTTTATAATCATATAACGGGGAAAAGAAATAGTAGGCTATTTACCCTGTCTTCTGTCCAAAGTGATGTTTGGAGTGATAGCGTTAGACGTATTGATCTCAATACTGAGAAACAAGATATTTATACTTATGGCAAGGACTACCTAGTCGAAGAGCATGTACTTGTTAATCAAAGTAACAAGGAACAAGGTGGTTACTTGCTAGGAACAGCGCTTCATATTCCCAGCAAACGCACTTGTCTAAATGTTCTGCATGCTGATGATGTGTCAGCAGGGCCAATCTGCCGAGCATGGCTCCCCTACACGATTCCATTGGGCTTCCACGGCAACTTCTTACCAGCCTAACAAAGTCGTGCAAAAGGGTTAATAGGTGCAAAGGGTTAACGACAGTGAGCGCATGGATGCGCGATGGGACCCAGGTTCAGGGATGAATAGGCACAGCAAAGCTATCACTAAGGAATTATGTAATACGATAAAACATAAACCTGTGAAAGTTGCTTGCTTCACCTTGCGCTAAAATCGCGCTAAAGCGCGATTTAGCACCACAAACGCAGTGAGTACGCTTCTTTTGCGCAAGGTGAAGTGAGCCGGTTTAGCTGCTGCCTAGGGACTTAAAAGCAAAAAA